>CAWERH010000063.1:0-184921 GCA_963811315.1 uncultured delta proteobacterium | reverse complement strand
GAGTAAGTGGCGCGGACTCCAATTGATGAGAGCCGTTCGAAAGATTAGTGGTATTCAAAGTTCCCGACGGGTTTGAGTTGAACTGATAAGGTGCGCCACTTTCGGTCCATGAAAGAGCGCCATCGATAAAGAACTCAACGCGAACCGGAGAACCGGAAGGAATTGCCGTCCATAGGACGGAAGAGCCGCTTGATACCGCGCCGTTGGCAATATTGGTAGTGACTGTGTTGCCGGACCCCGGAGCTCCAGGTGGCGGCGCAGTAGCGGAAGGCGTCCCGCAAGCTTCGTTTGTGTAGGCAGAGTTGCCGGCGCTGTTAAAGGCGTTTACGCGATAACAATAGGCTGTGCTGTTTGCCAGGCTGCTATCCCTATAAGACGTCACATTCGGACCTACGGTGGCGATCACTGCATATGTGCCGTTGGACTGGAGCTTACGTTCGATGCGAAAACCATCTTCGTCCTCGGAATTATCAATCCACGTTAGTTCGAGGCTCGCGGCATTTACCTGGTCGTATCAATAACGAACAAGAACGTGAAAAAATAAAATAATGAAACAAAAACTTTCAGCACGACTCTACCCATGCAAATCTCCCCTGCGCGCAAGCTGGACGATCCGCGGGCGGAAATTGGACTTAGTACAGCCCGGGCAAGCCCTTGCGATCTTGCGAAAAGCAGCTTTCGATTGGATTCGAGCCAAAACGCCTAGGTAGCCTTGCGTCCCCAGCCTCGCGTTTGCGTTCGAAGGGAGTCGGGTTGAGAGGTTTTGGTCTATCGCGCTTTGCGCAATCGGAGTGCCAACAAGCGTCAACGTATCAGCGCACATCTAAACCTATCGGAACAATTTTCTGTCAGGTAGCGCCAAGCAACATTTTACTTTTGGAAGATACGAGCGGGGAATTGTGTCGCCAATAATAGACAGGTTTTACATACGACAGGGGAGGATTTTTCATGCAACAAGAAAACTGCAGGGTCAAGAAATGTTGGCGATTGGTTGTTGTATTGGAGATTGAGGTAAGTGATGGAGGACATACAACCTACAGCTCTGCTTCGTCCTTCCCACAACTTTGTTCTCTCCTATGAAATTAAAGACACGCTTAAATAGAGGAATGTTGGGATCTTACGGTTTCATGGATGACCTCGAGAACTCTTAATGAGTCGGGCGGGAGTCGGCCTACCATTTTTCCTCAAACACGCATCTGCGCATGAATTCGGATTTTGATTACTGATTTGGCCAGTGATTTCCCGCCAATCGCAGGCGATGGCCTGGAATTACCCAGCAAATAGACTTTAGCCATCGCCGAGTTGACCTGGGCCGTCCAGAACGGTAAATCTTTCACCGTCCCGGTGAATTCGTTTGCAGCTACGCCGTGCAGGATTGCGCAATTCTAATAGGTTGACGTGATTGAACGAACGAACCCTTGGACGGTTATCGACCCAAATTGGAGTGGAAAGACACTTTATTTTTTACGAAGTCTAGATCTATCTGAATTGGTGGATTTTATAATGTTAGAGTAAGGAGACAAGATGGCACAGGCACAAACCCTAGCTCAACTGGCACGGAAGAACGAGCAAAAGATCCTCGATCAGTGGATCGCGCAACAACTGTCGGCGACCACCCGGCGTGCCGATCTGATGAAGGAAAACGAGATGCGCGAGCAGTCGCGGGAATTTCTCAAACTGTTTATTGACGCCATGCAGACGGAGTCACGCGACATCGAAGCGCCGGCTTGGAAACCGGTGAAGGAGATGTTGAGCGGCGTATCGCGCAGCCGCGCGGTGCAGGGGTTCAGCCCGTCGGAAACGGCGATGTTCGTGTTCTCGCTGAAGGAGCCGCTGTTCACCGTGCTGAAGGGCGAATCCACGCAGCCGCAAGATCTGGTCGATTGGCAATCGACGGTCAGCCTGTCGCTGGACAAGCTCGGGTTGTTTACGACCGAGGTGTATCAAAAAAGCCGCGAATCGGTGATCGTGCGCCAGCAGGCCGAGCTGCTGGAGCTCTCCACGCCGGTGGTCCAGCTTTGGGATAACATTTTGGCGTTGCCGCTGATTGGCACATTGGACAGCGCGCGCACTCAAGTGGTCATGGAAAACCTGCTCGAAAAAATCGTCGAGACCGAGGCGATGATCGCGATCATCGATATCACCGGTGTGCCGACGGTGGATACCTTGGTCGCTCAACATCTTCTGAAAACGGTTGCCGCCGCGCGCCTGATGGGCGCCGACTGCATCATCAGCGGCATTCGGCCGCAGATCGCCCAGACCATCATCCATCTCGGCATCGATCTATCTCAAGTGATCACCAAGGCGACGTTGGCGGATGCCCTGGCCGTTGCAATGCAACGCACCGGGTCGGTCGTTACCCGGGCTACGGTCAAAGGTTAAGGACACGGCGCCATGGAAAGAATTCCAATTCTCAAGATGGGCCGGTTCCTGCTGGTGACGATTCAAGTCGACATGCACGACGAACTAGCGATGACCTGCAGGAGGATTTGACCAGCCGGATCGTCAAGGATCGCGCCCAGGGAGTGCTGATCGATATTTCTTCATTGGAAATCGTCGATTCGTTTATCGGCCGGATGATCGGCAATATTGCCGGCATGGCGCGCATGCTCGATGCCGAAACGGTGCTGGTCGGCATGCGGCCGGCGGTGGCGATTACTTTGGTCGAATTGGGCATGACTCTGGCGGGTGTGCGCACGGCATTGAACGTCGATAAAGGCATGGCGATGTTGCAGATCGCGCAAAAAGAAAAAGGACGTTTCAGTGGAAGTAATTAAGGACGGCAGCGCGTCGATTCAGTCGTCGTCGGATGTCGTCAGGGTTCGGCAGATGGTCCGCGAGTGGGCGGTGGCAATGGGGTTCAGTCTCGTCGATCAGACCAAAATAGTCACCGCCGCGAGCGAGCTGGCGCGCAATGCGTATGAGCATGGCGGCGGCGGCACGGTTCGTCTTGAATCGCTCAATAACGCCAGCCGCCGCGGTCTCCGGTTGACTTTTTCCGATCAGGGCGCGGGCATAGCCGATGTCGAGCAAGCGCTTAAAGACGGCTTCACCACCGGCAGCGGCATGGGATTGGGACTGGGCGGGGCCAGGCGGCTGGTCAATGATTTCGCGATCGATTCAAAACCGGGGCAGGGAACCCGGGTAACCATCGTTCGATGGCGGCCAAGTTGATATTAGATTATTCGCAGCAATCCTTACCCGTTCGTGACCCGAGCCACTCCGGCGAGGCGAGGCGGACCGCGACCCGGCTGGTCAGCGAAGCCGGTTTCGACGAAACCGAAACCGGCAACGTTTCGATCATCGTAACCGAGCTCGCAACCAATTTACTCAAGCACGCCACCGGAGGCGAGATTCTGCTGCGGCCGATTGCTCACGGAGCGGCGCTCGGCGTCGAATTGATCGCGCTCGACCGGGGGCCGGGGATCGCGAATCTCACCCAATGTTTTCGCGACGGCTATTCGAGCGCCGGCAGCTCCGGCAACGGCTTGGGCGCCATCGCGCGGCTGGCCGGTGACTTTGACATTTATTCCATGCCGGGCAAAGGCACCGCGGTGCTCGCTCGAGTCTGGCCCCGATGCCATACCATGGAAAACAGCCACGGCATTGAGTTGGGCATTGTCAGTCTACCGAAGCCGGGTGAAGAAGTTTGCGGCGACGGGTGGCAATGTGAATTGCTTGCCGACAAAAGTTTGTGTTTCGTTGCCGACGGTTTAGGACACGGTTCCAATGCGGCGGTGGCCGCGCGCGAGGCGATTGACGTCTTGACAGAATATCGAGGCAAAACACCCGCCGAAATCGTCGAACGCGCGCACGATGCGTTGCGCAGCACCCGCGGCGCGGCTCTCGCCGTGGCGCAAATCGATCATCCCCAAGAAACCGTGCGATTCTGCGGCGTCGGCAATATCGCCGGAGTGATAGTCGCTGACGGGCGCGCCCGCCAAATGGTCTCGCTTAACGGCACCGCGGGCCTCGAGGTGCGCAAGATCACCGAGTTCAGTTATCCGTGGAGCAGCGAGTCGACGTTGATCATGCATTCCGACGGCTTGATGACGCGCTGGGACCTGCAGCTTTATCCCGCCTTGGCTCAGCGCCACCCGAGTCTTATCGCCGCAGTGCTCTATCGGGACTTCAACCGCAACCGCGACGATGTCACGGTGTTGGTTGCCAAAGCCGCAAACAGCGTCGCCGGGAGAAATATGCCATGGCTTACGCAATAAGCTCGGTTTTGGTTCAGCGCGAGCCCGATGTCGTGTTGGCGCGCCAACGGACCCGCCAGATCGCCATGGCGTTGGGTTTCGATGCGCAAGATCAAACGCGGCTGGCGACCGCGGTTTCCGAGCTCGCGCGCAACGCCTACGGCTACGCCAAAGGTGGCAGGATCGAGTTTCAGATCGAAGGCCAAACCGCGCCGCAGGTGTTCATCATTCGCATCAGCGACAAGGGTCCGGGGATTCCCCATCTCAAAACCATTCTTGACGGCCGCTACCGCTCCTCAACCGGTATGGGTCTGGGTATCGTCGGCGCACGCCGTCTAGTCGATCAGTGCGATATTCAAACCGGGCCCAAAGACGGCACCACCATCGTGCTTAAAAAGATGCTTTCGCGGCGCGCGCCTCTGGTGAGCACGGCTCGGCTCAACGAGATCGCCGGCTTGCTCGCGGCGGAGCACCCGGAAAGCGCCTTTGACGAGGTCAAACGGCAGAATCAGGAACTGCTGCAGGCGCTCTCCGACGCGCGCGAACGCCAGGAAGAATTGGCCCGGGTCAATCAAGAGCTGGAAGACACCAATCGCGGAGTCGTGGCGCTCTACGCCGAGTTGGATGAACGGGCCAGTCATCTGCGCCGCGCCGATGAAATCAAAACTCGATTTCTTTCGGAGATGAGCCACGAATTTCGCACGCCGCTCAGCTCGATTCTCGCCTTATCCGGTTTATTGCTTGAGCACGCCGATGGAGATTTGACCGGAGAGCAAGAAAAACAGGTCGGCTTTATCCGCAAGTCGGCCGAAGGACTCCTGGAATTGGTCAATGACTTGCTTGATCTTGCTAAGATCGAAGCGGGCAAGATCGAAGTGCGCCCGATCGAGTTTGCGGTGCCGGGTTTGTTCAGCGCAGTGCGCGGCATGCTGCGCCCCTTGTTGGTCGGGCAGACGGTCAGTTTGGTTTTCGAAGACGCGCAAAGAAATTCCGCCTTTGTACGGCGACGAGAACAAAGTATCGCAAATCCTGCGCAACTTCATTTCCAACGCTTTGAAATTTACCGAGCGCGGCGAGATCCGGGTTACGGCCCAGCTGAACCAAACGGCTCAGACGATTAACATTCGCGGTGGCGGATACCGGTATCGGCATCGCTCTCGAAGACCAGGCGAAAATCTTCGAGGAATTTACCCAGGTCGAAAGCCCGATCCAGCGCAAAGTAAAAGGCACCGGGCTGGGATTGCCCTTGTGCCGCAAATTGGCCGGCCTGCTCGGCGGGCAAATCGATTTGATCAGTGAAGTGGGCGTCGGCTCGACTTTCAGCCTGACGATTCCGCTTAACTACGGCGATGCGCGCGAAGCGAGCGCCGCCGCGCCGCGCCGCGCCGAGTTGGCAACTCGACGAATCCCGGATGCTGGTCTTGATCGTGGAGGACGAAGCGGAAACTCGCCTGATCTATGAAAAATATTTGGCCGAATCGCCGTTTCAAGCCCTCGCGGTGAGCAGTCTGCGCCAGGGACGCGATGCCCTGCGGCAATATCAACCCCGGGCGATTATTTTGGATATCGCCTTGCGCGGCGAGAACGCCTGGAACTGGCTTGCCGAGCTCAAGGCCGACGAGGCGACGCGCGATATTCCGATCATGATTGCTTCCGCCGTCGAAGATCGCGGCAAAGGGTTCGCGCTCGGCGCCGACGCCTATTGTGTCAAACCCTTGGAACGAGCCGAGCTGTTGGATCAGTTGCAGCGCTTAACCGGCGCGGCACTCAATGCCGAGCAAGACCAGCCCGACGATTCTGCAAAGACGCAGGTGGTGATTATCGACGATGAGCCGGCGGCCCGATATATATTGTCGAAGCTGCTTTGGGGCAAGTCCTGCCGCGTGCAGGAAGCGGAAAACGGACTGGAAGGTCTGCGCATGATCAAGGCGAGCTCGCCGCAGCTGATCTTTCTCGACCTCGCTATGCCGGACATTTCCGGGTTCGAAGTATTGAACTCGCTCAAGACCGATGCGTCGACCCAATCGATCCCGGTGGCGGTGGTGACTTCGGCGACGCTGACCGAGGCGCACCGCCGCCTGCTCGAAGCGCAGACTTGTGCGATTATTAATAAGACTGAGCTGTCGCGCGAACGGATCGAGGATTTATGGCAGCAAGTTATCGGACAGTAGCAACTTACCGGAGGTTGGTTTGCTATTAAACGCGGAGTGTTTATGAACCCACAGGATTTCACGATTCTCAATATTGACGACGACGAAGCCGGACGCTATGCCAAAACCCGGATTCTGCAGCGCGCCGGCTACCGGGTCGTCGACGCGGGCACCGGCATGGACACGTTCAAAATCGCGCGGCGGGAGAAGCCGCAGCTGATTTTACTCGACGTAATGCTACCAGACATCAACGGACTGGAAGTTTGCCGTCTCTTGAAAAGCGATCCGGAGACGGCGCACATCATGATCCTGCAAGTATCGGCGACCCACGTCACGGAGGCGGATCGGGTGCAAGGTTTGGAAGGCGGCGCGGACGGATATCTGACGGAGCCGCTGGAAGCCGAAGAGTTGCAGGCAACCGTGAAAGCCTTGCTGCGCCTTTACAGCCGCGAAGCGGAAAATCGCCAGTTGCTGAAACAATTGCGCGATGCGGACCGCCAGAAAGACGAGTTCTTGGCAACCCTCGCGCACGAACTGCGCAATCCGCTCCATCCGATCCGCGGCGCGGTGGAAATCATGCGTCTCAATGATCAGCTCGACCCCGAGATCCAACTCAGCCGCGACATCATCGATCAGCAGGTGACCCATTTAGCCCGCCTGATCGATGACTTGCTCGACGTGGCGCGGATCACTCACGATACTTTGGTGCTAAGAAAAGAAAAATTGCGTTTGGTGGAGGTGATCAAGAGTGCCGTCGAGGCGAGTCGCAATTTTATGGAACTGCACGGCCACCAGCCGTTCGTAAACTTGCCGCCGGAGTCGGTGGAGATCGACGGCGACTCGGTGCGGTTGACGCAAGTCTTGGTGAATCTCCTCAATAACGCTGCCAAATACACGCCCAAGGGGAAAAACATTTGGCTGAGCGCGCGGGTCGAGAACGGCGCCGCGATCATTTCCGTCAAGGACAACGGCATCGGCATTTCCGCCGATCAACTGCCGCACGTGTTCGACAAATTTTATCAGATCGACCGCTCGCTCGAACGTTCCGATTCAGGACTTGGGCTCGGTCTGACTTTGTCGCGCAAGCTCGTCGAGCTTCACGGCGGCAAAGTTGAGGCGCGCAGCGCGGGACTCGGCATGGGCAGCGAATTTACGGTGTCGCTGTCCACACTTTCGCGATCGGAGAATTCGCCAACGGCGCAACCCTCGGAAAGCGGCCGTGAAGTCGCCGGCGCTCAGTGGCGCTTATTGATCATCGACGACGGTCCGCGCACCCGCGAAATGTATTCCCTGCTGCTGCGCAAACGGGGCCACGAGGTCGAGACTGCGGCGGATGGCCGGAGCGGCATTGAAATGGTCCAGAGCTTTCACCCGGACGCGGTGCTCCTCGACGTCGGCATGCCGGGACTCAACGGCTTCGATACCTGCGCACAGATTCGCGCGCTGGCTTCGGGGAAAAATATCGCGCTGATCGCCGTAACCGGATGGGCCCAACACGAAGTGCAACAACGAGCGGAGGAAGCCGGCTTCGACGGGATCTTGGTGAAACCGGCGGGCGCCCAGGACATCTTGCAGCTGGTTGGAACTTTGTTGAAGGCCAAGGCAGCGCAGCAGCCGGCAATTTAGCGATGCGGAGCGGTTTTTGTTTTCTCCATCTGCTCTCCTTTCGCGTTAACAGCTTCGATTCCCGGTAGTGGTTCAGTTTGATTGCCACGTTGCGTCGTGTAGGGCAGACCTGTGTGTCTGCCCTTCCCCAGATGGGCGACCACATAGGGTCGCCCCTACACGCCTGCTCGAAACCGTGCGCGTAATCCGGACAAAGAATTTTACGGGGAAGTTTGTTTCAGCTTTGTTAAGCGCGTTAATTTTTGATGAACCGCGAGCGCGGCATAAGTTTTTTAGCGCTTTGAAAAATCAGATATTTTCGCACTAAACCGGTTTTGGCGAGTTTGAACTAAGCCGCTGGCCGTCTTGAACCGCGTTTTGATCGAAGTATACTCTTGGCATTCGCGATTATAACTCTACAAAGTGCGAGCCGATGGATTCTTTGCACAGCCAATATCAGGCGCTTCTGGAGATCTCCGAAGCGATTGCGTCGCAGCGCGAGTTGGACAAGCTTTACGCCGAGCTTGCGCCGCGCTTGCATCGCGTCGTGCAGTTCGAGTTTGCCAATCTGATTCTCTACGATGCCGACCGCAAAGCGGTAAAGTCTCACGTGTTGGAAACCCCCGACCCGGCTTACACTTGCCCGGCCGGCGACTGTCCGATGGAATCCCCCGGCGGCTGGGTTTGGCAGACGCAGAAGCCTTGGGTGGTTTCGCGCTTGGCTGAGGACACAAAATTTCCCGAACTGTCGAGCTGGCTGAGCGACCGTGGGGTGCAGTCGCTGTGCGTCGTCCCGGTGACCACGGCTTTGCGAAAAATCGGCGCGCTCGCGTTCGGCAGCCGCCATGAAGGGGTGTACGCCGAAGCCGACGTCGTATTCCTGCAACAGGTGGCGCGCCAAGTCGCGGTGGCGGTGGACAACGCGCATAATTTTGCCGAAGCCCAATCCGTTCAGGAGCAGCTCAAAGAAGAGCGCGATCGTTTGGGGCTCTTGCTCGAAGTGAATAACACGGTGGTCTCCGTGCTCGATTTGCACGAGCTGCTCAAAGCGGTGTCGGATTCGTTGCACCGTTTGATGCCGCACGAATATGCGAGCCTCTCGCTCTACGATGCGGAGTCTCAAACTCTGCAAATCCATGCGCTCGACTTTCCCGTGAGCAAGGGACTGATCCAAGAAGGTCTGACCATTCCCGTCGAAGGCTCGCCGACCGGCCGCGCGATTCAAACCCGCCAGGCGGTTTTCATCGGTCGCAGCGAAATCGAACAGTTCGGTTCGGACATCGCCCAGCGCATTCTCGCGGAGGGGCTGCAAATCGGCGGTTTGCCTGCCGCTGATTTCCCACGGCCGGCCTTTGGGCACGATCGTGGTTGCCAGTTTAAAAGGAAGATCGATTCCCGGAAAAGGATGCGGCGCTGCTGCGCCCGGTCGCCAATCAGATCGCCATCGCCGTGGAGAACTCGCTGGCGTTTCGCCAGGTCGTCGAGCGCGCCAACAAGCTAAGAGAAGAGAAGCTCTATCTACAAGACGAGATTCGCACCGAGTACAACTTCGAAGAGATCATCGGCGAAAGTCCGGCGCTGAAGCATATTCTCCAGCAGCTGGAGACTGTGGCGCCCACCGACTCGACGATCCTCATCCGCGGCGAAACCGGCACGGGCAAAGAGCTGATCGCGCGCGCCATTCATCATCTGAGCGGGCGGCGCGAACGTACTTTGGTGAAGGTCAACTGCGCCGCGATCCCGACGGGCCTGTTGGAAAGCGAGCTGTTCGGCCACGAAAAGGGCGCTTTCACCGGCGCCATCGCGCAGCGCGTCGGCCGCTTCGAGTTGGCCCACCGCGGCACTTTGTTCCTCGACGAAGTCGGCGATATTCCTCTGGAGCTACAACCCAAACTCCTGCGAGTTCTGCAGGAGCAGGAGTTCGAGCGCCTCGGCAGCACGCGCACGACCCGCGTTGACGTCCGTCTCGTGGCCGCCACCAATGCGGACCTCACGCAAAAAGTGGCGGACAATCAATTTCGCGCCGATCTTTACTATCGCCTCAATGTTTTTCCCCTGACGATACCGCCGCTGCGCGAGCGGCGCGAGGACATTCCGCTGCTGGTGCGCTACTTCGCGCAAAAGTATGCGCGGCGGATGAAGCGACCGATCGAAACGATTCCGGTCAAGGCGATGACGGCGCTGTCCGAGTATCACTGGCCCGGCAATGTCCGCGAGATGGAGAATTTTATCGAGCGCGCGGTGATTCTTTCGCGCGGCTCCGAGCTGCAAATCCCCATCGCGGAGCTGAAACCACGAAACGGCATCGGCACGCCGCAACTGGCAGCTACCAATGGCTTCGAAACCTTGGAGCACGCCGAACGCGAGCACATTGTCCGCACGCTCGGCGAGACCAAATGGGTGATCGGCGGCCCCACCGGCGCAGCCTCCCGGCTGGGCATGAAACGGACGACGCTGCAGTCGCGCATGCGCAAGCTCGGCATCATGCGTCCGATCTGACGTGGCGCTTTCGCGCGCCAACGATTCGAAGTTAAATCCTCAGAGACACTCCTTAACGTGCGCAGTTTGACGGCAACGGATGGCAGCGAATACCACGGACGCGAGCAGCGCGTGCGATGGTGGCCGTACAAGAGAGAGCAAATTGCCGCGGAAGATTCAAGCATCATCCGACTAAGTTAAGATTAAACCTATGGCATCGATTATCTCGATCTCGAACTTGACCAAGACCTACGGGTCCGATCAGCAGGCGCTGAAGCGGATCAACCTGGAAATTCGCAAAGGTGAAATCTTTGCGCTGTTGGGGCCCAACGGCGCCGGCAAAACGACCTTGATCAGCATTGTTTGCGGCATTGTCACACCGACCGCGGGCGTGGTCCTGGCCGATGGCCACGACATTGTGCGCGACTATCGCGCGGCGCGCGCCAAGATCGGCCTGGTGCCGCAAGAGCTGACGACCGATGCCTTCGAGTCGGTGTGGGCGACGGTGAGCTTTAGCCGCGGCTTATTCGGGCGCGCGCCGAGTCCGGCCTACATCGAGCAAGTGCTGCGCGATCTTTCTTTGTGGGACAAGCGCAACGACAAGATCATGACCCTCTCGGGCGGCATGAAGCGGCGCGTGTTGATCGCCAAAGCGCTGTCGCATGAACCGCAGATTTTGTTTCTCGACGAACCGACGGCGGGCGTCGACGTGGAGTTGCGCCGCGACATGTGGGCGCTGGTGCGGCGGCTGCGCGAAACCGGCGTGACGATTATCTTGACCACGCATTACATCGACGAGGCCGAGGAGATGGCCGATCGCGTCGGCGTGATCCATAAGGGCGAGTTGATCCTCGTCGAGGAGAAGACCAAGCTGATGAAGAAGCTCGGTAAAAAACAACTGACGCTCAATTTGCTCGAGCCGCTGGCTTCAATCCCGTTGGAGCTGAGCGACTGGCGTTTGGCGCTCAATGCCGGGGGATGCGAGCTGGAATACACTTTCGATGGCCACGAAGAGCGCACCGGCATTCCGACGCTGCTCAAGCGCTTGAGCGATCTGGGCATCGGCTTCAAGGACCTCAACACGCATCAGAGCTCGCTCGAAGACATTTTCGTCAGCCTGGTGAGCGAGCGTACCGGAGATCAACCATGAGCAGTTTGGCCTTCAACCGGCACGGCGTCTGGGCGATCTACCGGTTCGAAATGGCGCGCGCCCTGCGCACGATCTGGCAGAGCGTGGTGACGCCGGTGATCACCACCTCGCTTTATTTTATCGTCTTCGGCGCGGCGATCGGCTCGCGCATGACCGAAGTGGACGGCGTGGCCTACGGTGCCTTCATCGTGCCGGGGCTGATCATGCTGTCGTTGTTTACCCAGAGCATCCTCAATGCCTCGTTCGGCATCCATTTCCCGAAGTTCATCGGCACGATCTACGAGCTCTTGTCCGCGCCGGTGTCTTACCTGGAGATCATTCTCGCCTACGTCGGCGCGGCGGCGACCAAATCCATCGCCCTGGGCCTGATCATTCTCGGCACCGCGGCGCTGTTCGTACCGATCACCATCGTGCACCCCCTGTGGATGATTGCCTTCCTGGTGCTCACGGCGGTGACGTTCAGTCTGTTTGGTTTTATCATCGGCATTTGGGCGAAGAACTTCGAGCAGCTGCAATTCATTCCGATGCTGATCATCACGCCGCTGACTTTTCTCGGCGGCGCCTTCTACTCGATCGATATGCTGCCGCCGATGTGGCGCACCGTCGCCTTGTTCAACCCGGTGGTCTACCTCATCAGCGGCTTTCGCTGGAGCTTTTACGAGTCCTCCGACGTGAGCGTGGCAGTGAGCCTGGTGATGACGCTGGGATTTTTCGTGATCTGTATGGCGGTGGTCGCGTGGATCTTCAAGACCGGCTATCGGCTGAAGCGTTGAACCGTGGCAAAAAAAATTAGCGCGGGCCTTTTGTTGTATCGCCGCCGCGGCGAGCTGGAAGTTTTTCTGGTTCATCCCGGCGGACCTTTTTGGGCAAAGAAAGATGCCGGCGCCTGGTCGATTCCCAAGGGCGAGATCGGCGAAGGCGAAGAGCCATTGCAAGCCGCGCAGCGTGAATTCTTGGAAGAAACCGGTTTTCCGATCGGCGGCGAGTTTCGGCCGCTCGAACTGCTGAAGCAATCCGGCGGCAAGAGCGTTCACGCCTGGGCGATCGAAGCCGACTGCGATCCGTCGGAGTTGCGCAGTAATTTATTTTCCCTGGAATGGCCGCCAAAGTCCGGACAGACGCGCGAGTTTCCGGAGGTCGATCGAGCGGCTTGGTTCACGATTCCGCAAGCCCGGGAGAAGATCCTTAAGGGTCAGATCGGGTTTATCGATCAGCTCATTTCGACTTGGGCATCATGAACAGCCAGACCGATCACCAACCTAAATTACCGAGCATGCAATATCCCGTACAGCGAGAGGAAGAAGGGCCGGACGGCGCGACTGTCCCGCCCCTCATTTTTGGGAGAAAGTTGAACCATTGCAATAGGCTGCTCAGTGCGAGCACCCACCCAGTCTCTTGGCGCAATGCAGCTAGCAATCGGCGTTAAACGTTATTGACCTCCCTGCCCAATTCAATTGCTTGACACGTAATAGCTGTTATCGTATTTGTCGCCTGACGCTACCTATCTGCAATTTTAGAAATCCCAAAATTACTGAAAGATCTTGCTGGAGAGCCTCTATGTCCTATCGCCGGTTGTTTTGCACTCTGGGATCGCTGCGCTTTTTGGGAACCGGTTTCTTGCTGCTGTGTATCCTATATAAACCCGGGTGGGGGGCGGACAAGGTGCGAGTAGGCTTTTCGGCGCTTTCGACGACTCACGGCGTGCTATGGGTCGCGGACGTTGGCGGGCTTCTTACTAAAAACGGGATCAGCGCGGAAATCATTTACATGCCGGCGGCGAATCAAGCGCTGGTCGCGGGAGAAATGGACTTCGGACAAATGACGGGGTCCTACATGTCCTACGCCAGACTCCAAGGGGCCGACCCTGTGATGATTGCCGGCTCGCAAAACATACTGGACGATCAACTCGTCGCCCGTCCCAACATCAAAGCCGTGGAGGATCTCAAAGGGAAGCGCATCGGCGTCAACCGGTTTGGCGCGGCTTCGCATGTGCGCTTGCTCACGATACTGCCGCGCTATGGTTTAAATGAGCGTGACGTCACGTTGCTCCAGATGGGCGATACCCCCGAACGCGTAGTCGCGTTGGTTAGCGGCGCCATTGACGCTACCCTGATCACGCCTCCGGACCACCTTCAAGCAGTGCGCGCAGGCATGAAGCTTCTGCTCAATCTAAAAGAACTGAATATTTCTTATCAAGGGACGGGATTGGTAACGACTCAGCGCCTGCTGGTGAAAAGACGAGATCTCGGCCTTCGCTTTGTGAAGTCTTACGTGGAAGCGGTCTACCTATTGAAGACCAATCCGGAAGTGTCCAAGAGAGCCTTCACCAAGTATCAAAAGACGAGAGACGCGAACCGGCTGGAAGAATCGTACCAAACCCTGCGCGAGATCGTAAAACCCAAGCCGTATCCTTCACTGGAAGGCTTTAACGCGATACTCAAAGATGCCAGCGAGCGGGTTCCTGCCGCGAGAACGGCGAATGCCAAAGATTTCCTCGATGCTAGCTTGCTTGAAGAGCTGGATAAATCGGGATTCATCGACGGCCTTTATCGATAACCTTCGTGGTTCGAAGCATGTGGTTGAAACGAATGCGAAACTCGCTCGACCTAGGGCTTCGACACGGCGGCCCATAAAATGTTCGAGTTGGATTTTGACAATGACCGTGAATGGAAAATCATGAACGGGTCGACGGCATCAAAAGGACATCACAATTAGTGATGAGTTGGTTTTATGAGTAAGCAGGTCGAATTGGAACCTCAGGATACTTCTCTCGGAGAAAACAAGCAGGCTGCGCCGCTGGCTGGAATTCGAGTGCTCGACTTTAGCCATATCTTAGCCGGGCCCTTTTGCACTCGTTTGTTGGCGGACTTGGGGGCGGATGTCGCAAGAGTCGAAACGATCATCAGACCGGATCACCTCGGCGAACGGAAGGCCGGGCCGGACTCTAAAGGACTTCCCGACCGGCCACCCTCCTATCTCAACATCAACAGAAGCAAACAATCCATCACAATCAACCTCAAGACAGAAGCCGGTAGAAAGTTGGTTACTCGCTTGGCGACGGTGGCAGATGTCATCGTGGAAAATTTCAGCGCGGGTGTCATGGCGCGACTGCAACTCGATTACGAACGGCTGCGGTCGCTCAATCCGCGCCTCATTTACGTGAGCATGTCCGGATACGGTCACAATGGGCCGCGTCGCGATTGGACTAGCATGAACATGAACCTTCAGGCATACACCGGTTTGATGATGACGACCGGCGCGGAGAACGATCCGCCGGTTGCCATCTCGAATTCCTGGAATGACTACATGGGGGGATTCCATGCCTGTTTCGGAATATTGCAGATACTCGCTGAACGCAACAAAACGGGAGTGGGCGCAAACCTGGACTTAAGCCAATGCGAAAGTAGTGTTGCAACCCTGGGCGCCTTGATGGTCCATAGCGCGGTCAACCGAACCTTACCCCAACGCCTGGGCAGCCGTTCCACGCGGGTTGCGCCTCAAGGGTCTATCGCTGCGCCGGTGCCGACGAGTGGTGCGCCATCAGCGTTCAGAATGACGAACAATGGCGTGCTTTGGTCGGCGTCTTGGGCAATCCCGTCTGGGCGACTGACTCACGGTTTAAGACAGTGCTGGGACGATTCAGAGCGCACGACGAGATCGATGCTCAAATCGAGGCGTGGACCGGCCGACTCGAGAACATCGAGGTGGAAAGTCGTCTGCAATCCGCGGGGATAGCCGCAGAACGCATGCGCCGCATTAAGGATATTGTCGACTCGCCGGACAGCGGGCAGGTTTTTCATCCGATGGAAGACCCCAAACGAGGCCCCACCATGGCTACTGCGGTTCCTTTTGGGTTCAGCCGAAGTCTCCTCTCAGCGTTAACGCCCGCGCCGACTTTGGGCGAACATACACGGGAAGTTCTGCGCGATTGGCTCGGTATCGCCGACGGCGAGTTCGCAGAATTGGAGAAACAAGGAATACTGGTATTACCCGCGAAGTGTGTGCGTTATGGTCTAAGAATGAAGAACCCAATTCGCATTAACGGCCGTGTTCCGTCATACCGCGAAAGCGGTATCCAGCTAATTGGGGCAGAAAACAAAGCTGGATTCCGCTTTCGCGGGAATGACGAGTCGCGGGAGAAAACGGGCGGGAAACCTCTGTATTTTTTCATCCTCTGTGGTCGTGCGTAAGATCAGGAATTACTTCGCTGGGAACCGGCAAATCAAATAGAGAGACTCCTCGACAAAAGCGGGAAGGAAGCAGTCATGAGCGGCGGCGAAATTATCACGGATACACTGCGCGAGTGGATCGGCCGGGAAACCCCTGTACGTCCTTTGGAGTTGGTATCCGCGTCGGATATTCGGCGCTACGTCGACGCAACCGAGGACGCAAACCCACTTTGGCTCGATGACGAGTTCGCCAAGTCAAAAGGATACCGCGGACGGCTCGTTCCCCCCACGTTGGTAGCATGGGAGCCTTTCAGTCGTTGGACCGGCGCCAACAGTACGGACTATCAGGGTGACGATCTTATAAAACAGCTTCCCCTCCCGGAGAACTACACGGATATGCGCAACGCCGGCACCGAAATCGAATGGTTGAGGCCGGTTGAATTGGGCGAGGCGCTTTCGGCGCGGTCGCATATCGTGGACATCGTCGTACGTCAGGGAAAGGCAGGGCTCGGCATTTATGTGACACGCGAGGAGCAGATACTAGACTCAGCTAGAGAAATTGTCTTGCTCCGGCGCCAGACGACGGTCCATCTACCGACGACGACGGTCGCGATCCGCGATCGCGTCGGAGGGATATAATGTCTCGCGTGATTGACCTCGCCGGCCATTCGGCGGTTTATGCAACGCGGCTTCTAGCCGAGTCCGGCCATGACGTGGTGCGCGTAGAGCCGCCGCAGGGAGACGATCTTCGACGTTTGGGCCCATTCCTTGGAGACCAGATTGATTTAGAACACGGCGCCTATCACCAGTTTTTGAACGCCGGGAAAAGAAGCCTTACCCTGGACTTGAAATCTTCATCTGGGCGCCAGGTGTTTATGATCTCGTCGCCAGATCGGATGTTTTGATAGGGAGTGTTCCGTTACCGTTTGAAGAGAAGGAATTATTAGAGGCAAATCCGCGGCTGGTGCTCACGCAAGTGTTCGATGGTGAACCCGAGCTTTGCGCCTTTGCACGGTCCGGCCTGCTCTCAATCACCGGTCATCCAGATAGGCGTCCCACGCTGTTGGGTGGTCACGTGATCTATGCAGCTATCGGACTCTATGCGGCCGTGGCCACGTCCGCGGCCTTTTCGTTTTGGCGCAAACCGGCGAAGGCCAAGTCGTCAACGTATCGGCGAAAGACTGTCTTGAATCGCTGTTGAGCAAGCGATGGTGAGCTATACGAGCACGGGTCAACGCACGGAGCGACGCGGCTACAGAGGCGCAGTGACTGCCGTCTCCGGCGGCTTTCCCTGCTCCGACGGATATTCGATGTTTAGCATCCCGCATACACCCGAAGGATGGACCCATTTTATGGAGTGGGTACAGGATCCAGTCCTCATGGCGGATTCAGCCTTGGTCAACGAGGCCGAACGTACGAAAAGAGGGATTTTATCCTCGATCGCCTGGAGACCTGGTCTCAGCGTTTTCCGAAAATGGATCTCGTCGCCGAAGCACAGAGACGTCATATACCGGCATCCCCTGTGTCGACAGTTTTAGACCTGGTCGATGATCCTCAACTTCTCGCGCGCGGATTCCTCGCTGAAATAGATCACCCCCTATTCGGTCGCATCATGTTTCCCGCGCGGCGCCATTGCCACCATTCTGGAAAAGCCTGTCCATCTGGCGCCGACGCTTGGTCAGCATAACCAAGAAATCCTTTCCGAACTGGGTTATAGCGAGGCCGAGCAGCAAGCCTTGCTTGAGATTGGAGCGCTCTGATGGCGATCCCTGAGTCGGAACAACTTTGCTTTGACGGCATCACCACCGGAGAGCCTCTGCCGACTCGACAATTCGGACCGCTGACAATTATCAGCACCGTTCGCTGGGCTGGCTTCCAGGAGAACACTGCGCGACTGCATTACGACCGGGACTATGTCCGCGAGCACAGCGGGTTAAAAACTTTCATAGCTAGCGGAGCCTACCGGCAAGCGCTCTTAATCCGTATGCTGACCGATTGGATCGGACCGCTGGGACAGCTACGGAAACTCACTCTCCGTCATCTGCATCCTACCTTTGAGGGGGATATGATCCATTACTCCGGCAAGGTAGTAGAAAAATCCGCTAGCCCGAATGCTTCTTGGGTCGCCTGCGATCTCGAAGGAAAAAACCAGGACGATCGTCAGATCCTTACAGGACGTTGCACGCTAATTTTACCGCTACGCAAAAGCTCAAATGAAAACCTGAGGCAAATTAGGAATTGGTCATCCTAGCTGCCCAATCCGCATGTGAGGAGACTGAGATCAAAATTCGCCAGGTGCTCGAGGCGAAAGACGTTAAGACGATCGATCATCCAAGGCCCGTCATTCCCGCAAGCTTTAAGCGGAATCCAGGTGGGACGGAACTCAATCCCCGGTAAACAAACATGGACGGACATTTTCAGGGCCGGACCTGCGTGTCCGCCAGTCCGACGAGAGCGCACACACAGGTGCGCCCCTACGCATTTCCCCGCCTCTATCACCGGCATGCCGGGTTTTGATACCCAGCAGCTTGCTGCCGTGTTGTTCATTCATCCCAGATCTGTGCCGATTCCCAGTTCCTAACTCGCGAAGCCATTTTTCTGATAACGTTATTACTTCATCACCTTGTCCGCCCGGAAAAGCACCGACTGCGGAACTGTGACGCCGATTTGCTTGGCGGTCTTCAAATTAATTAGCAACTCAAATTTCATCGGCTGCTCCACAGGAATGTCGGCGGGCTTGGCGCCCTTCAAGATCTTGTCGACGTAACGAGCGCCGTCTTTACCCTCGGTAGTGTAACCGGGTCCGTAGGACATTAAGCAACCATTTTCCGCGTAATCCCCGCGCGCGCATATCGATGGCAATCGATGGCTGATGGCCAGCTCCGCGATCAATTTTTGGTTCGAATTGGCCAAAGGGTTCAGCGTAACCCAGACAGCGGCATTGCGCGCGTTGATTGCTTCTTTGAACGCCGCCTCGTATTTGTCAGACGCTGCTCACCTGCATCGAATAAAGTTGCAGGCCCAGTTCCCGCGCCGGCAGTTGGCTTTCGTTCCATTGCGGTGTCGAGCCCGGAGCCTGCGGATCCCATAGCACGGCAACGCGGCGGACCTTGGGAATGGTTTCCTTCAGCAGCTCCAGTCGTTTGCCGGTCAAAGTCGCCGCCATGTTGGTGATGCCGGTGCTATTTCCGCCAGGTCGCGCCAGAGTCTCGACCAGCCCCGCGGTAATCGGATCCGTCACGCCCATGAACACGATGGGAATCGTCTTGGTAGTTTTCTTGGCAGCGAGAGCAGCATTCGTCGTGACCGCGACGAGTACGTCAATTTTCAGGCCGATCAACTCGGCGGCAAGGTCGGGAAGCCGCTCGAAGTTACGGCCCTCATGCCGGTAGTCGATGAAAATATTCTGCCCCTCGATGTAGCCGAGGTCACGCAGCCCTTGGCGAAACGCCTCTAGACGAGGCGCGTCAGCGGACAGCCGAAACGGCCGCAAGATATCCGACGCGCGGGACCTTCTTCGGCTGCTGTGCTTGAGCGGCACGCTAGCCAACAATAGAGCGCAAAGCGCAACGCCAAAAATTTTTCTCCTCATGGGATTTTCTTCCCGACCTTTCCTGAAACTAACCGATCATCAATACATAATAGCAAAAAGGCTAGGTAGAATTGCTACTTCTACCGCATTGCGTGATCTTCGAAAATCGCGACTGCAATTATCGTGCGGAACTCAAAAGATTTCTACATGGCCATATCTTTTCAAAGCAAGGGGAATGCCACAAGACCTGCCCGACGAAAACCGTACTATTGGATGAGCAGAAGAAAATGATGTAGCGGTTCGACCACACTGGAGTATCAGATTTGCTTCGCGTGTGCGGCACTCTTGCCGCACTTGCTCCGGATATTTCTCAGTCCGCAGTGCCTCGCGACAGGTTTTCTTGGAGCCACGAATGTCAGCTATTTGCATCATGACATTTGTTCAGGGGTGAGCCCGAGGTCTTAATCTGAATCTGCGAACTTCAAACACGCTCGCCTTGAAATCGTTATTGACGCCGTAACACCGTGAGCGATAGTATCCGCCGGTCCGAGGCTCACTTTCCTGCGTGCGAAACAGGAGCAAGGCTATGAACAAGCGATTTTCCCTTGTGAGTTTGGCCTCGTCTTTCTGCTTCAAGCCAGTTTTTCAATCACCTACGCTCAGGAACCTTACTATAAGGGCAAGACCGTTCGCTTTCTCGTAAACTTCTCGGCAGGCGGCCCCACCGATGTATTCGGCAGGCTCATCGCTCGCTATTTTCCCAAGCATGTTGCCGGCAACCCGGCAGTCGTGGTCCAAAACATGGCCGGTGCCGGCGGCATCATCGGCGCCAACTACGTCTACGAAATCGCTAAACCCGATGGGCTGACGATCGGCGTTTTCTCAGGCATGTACTTACCGCAGATCCTCGGCGGCGCCGGCGTGCGCTATGATCTGAACAAAATGCCGATCATCGCCGGAGCCGCCGAGACCTCCATTGTATATATCCGCACCGATACCGAGGTAAAAAGCCCGGCGGACTTATTGAAGCCCGCCAAGCCGATCATCGTCGGCGGTTTCACCCGCGAGAACAATAAAGACCTGGCGCTTCGTCTCGCGTTCGACCTCATGGGCGTTCCTTATCGCTATGTCACAGGTTATGCAGGCGTTGCCGAGCTTCGCGTCGCCGTACAGCGCGGCGAAATCAACGTCACTTCGGAAAGTTTGACCGGATACAACACCGGCGGCACGTTGATGGTCCGCGAAGGCACGGTGGTGCCGCTTTATCAGGAAGGCTTGCTCGGACCCGAGGGAGGCACGGTGCGCGATTCCAGATCCGACCTCCCGTCTTTCCCTGAGTTTTTTCGGAAAGTGAAGGGCAGCGATCCTTCCGGACCTTTGGCGGACGCCTACAAAATCTCCGGCGGCTCGCGCACCATGCTGCGCTTCATCACGGTGCCGCCGAAAACGCCCAACGAGTTGCTGCAAGTGATCAGAAAAGCGGCCGGCGACACTTTCGCTGACCCGGAGTTCAAAGCCGAGGCGGAGCGCATGCTGCAATTCCAGCCCTTAACCTTCGTCGGCGAAGAAGCGGAGCGAGTCAATGCCGCCGTGTTCCGCGCCGCAACCGGACCAACGCGCGAGATCGTCAAGAAGATGGCGCAACAATGAATGGTCTTGAACTTGAAACACAGGAACGGGTTCTTCTCGGCAGGCCATAGAGAACAGGCTGACCGCTGGCTATCGAATAAGTCAATTACTCATGCCCGACAGCCCGCTAATCATCCGGTGCCGATCGTTCCTTAACTCGCTTTTCGATGATGAGAGAGTTTTCGATGCCGCGCCGGATGCCGGCGTTTCCTACGAACGGGCGGTTGATCGCTGAAGGACCGATAGGTGAGCCTTCGAAGGTGTTTCTTCAAGAATAGCTATTGGCCGGCTGACAAAGCTTCGCGGTAGTAGGAGAGTTCGACGTATTTCTCCACGGTGGGAACAGGACGCGCCAAATGGCCGAGCTCGGCTCGTAACTCAAGAGCGGCAGTGACTCCGGACATGTTGATGGCGGCATTTGCGTAAAGACCGTGCTTCGGATGGATTAAGGCGTCCAAAGTATATTCGGCGGCGATACCGTCGACTTTGTTGTGTCGAGCAAGAATGTCGAGGCAAGATTTCCGATTCCGCGTATCGAAACACCACTCAGTTGCTTCCACATAGGCGCGAATGTATCGGACCAGATGGTCCGGATGCTGCTCCGCCCAACGCCGACTCGCCGCGCCGCACGTGCCTTGGTAAGACGGGATCATCTCGAAATCTTTAGCAAGAAGATGATAGCCCGCCCCCAGAGCATTTCTAACAAAAGGTTCGGTCAAGAGAGTCGCGGTGATTTTTCCTTCCATTAATGCGCGGTAGCGGCTTTCCCATCCGCCGACTTCGATAAGCTGGTAATCGACGCTAGTAAAACCTTTGGCGTGGAGCAATCTTTCCAGCACGAGCGCGAAGCCGCTGGTCTTGGCATCAACGCCGATAGATCTGCCGGAGAGCGAGTCGATGGATGCGCAACCCGGAGCGCCTACCAGAGTGAAAAGCCCGCTATGCAGACCCATAAAGATAAAGAGATCTGAGGCGTCATCATTTTCAACGGCAGCGATGATGTCATCCGCGCCGGTATGGCCGATATCATATCGGCCTTCCTTAAGAGCTTGGCTGATGTATAAGGAGCCGGGTGTGTAAGCTGTTTCGAGAGCGAGCCCGTGCCGGGCAAAAATCCCCGTCTCGATTCCGGCATGGATGGGCAGGTTGTAAGCGGCGCGAAACTGAATCAGTTTGAGTGTCGCTGTCATGGAGATAGGTCTCGCAATGCTCCTATCATGCCGTGCGAGGAAGTGACAGCCGCTGCTCCTGGCGTTGTTACTTTTTCTTCCGCAGCTTTCTTTTTGCGTCATTCCCCCATGCTTTTGGCGGAATATAGGCGAACTCTTGCGGACACCCTCATTAAAGATGTTCGGGTGATAAAAATTAAAACGAAGGGTTTCGAGGCTCGCAGGAAACTAGCGGGTGGTTTCATTTGAACCAAGAGAGCACTTAAGTTGACAGTAATCTTGCTTTCAACTACTTCTCGCTTTGTTCAAAGAGAAAATTGGAGGTGAACTTATGCCAGTAAAGGTTATGCGCATAGAAGACGCGCCAGTACGAGTTATGCGATGGGATCGCGGTAAAGCGCTTCGTCTGGTGGATGAAGCCGACGGCGCAAAGAATGTTGATGTGCACATCAATCTGATTAACGTCGATTCCGGGCCGGGTCCGACGCACTACCATGCTAAAGCCGAGAATATTTACGTCGTCCTGGAGGGGACTGTCGAGGCTATCGTCGAAGGGAAAAAGTTTCGTCTGGGTCCCGGAGAAGTTGCCTTTATTCCACCAGGAGTGCGGCACCAAGCCGGCAACTGCGGTGACAAGGTCGCGCGAGTCCTCGAGATTTACGCTCCCGCGGGCGAGGATTTTCACATTGTTGACGACTCAGAGAACAAGCCGCAAACCTAAGTGAATGCAAAATAAAAAGGTTGTTCCGGAAGATTTCTGTCATTTCAACCGAAGGGAGAATCTTTCTTCGCACGGGGTTTAGAGGATTCGATTTCCCGTAAGGCAAAGGGATCATTCAAAAGCAATGGCGAAAATGCAGTTTGGTGTTTTGTTGCCTCACTTTGGCAAAGAAGCTTCACCATCCCGGATCATCGACGGCTCCAGAATGTGCGAGGAGCTGGGATTTCATTCCGTATGGGTGAGAGATCATTTGATTTGGCATCCGCACGGCATGGAAAAGTCGGGCCTCAAATTCGTCGAACCCATTGTCACGCTTTCGGCGGTTGCGGCGGTGACAAAAAAAATCATTTTGGGCATCGCCGTGCTTGTCCCCGTCCGTTGGCCGCTCAAAGTCAGCCAAGATCTCGCAAGTCTTTCTTATATCGCGGGCGGCCGGGTGATCGCCGGAATGGGATTGGGTTTCAATCCGGCGGAACTTGCGACCGTCGGCTTGCGGATCGAGGATCGGGTAGAAATCCTGCGCGAGACCGTCGAGATCGCGCGGCTTATATGGAAAGAGAATAACGCGTCTTACAAGGGTAAGATATTTTCATTTGAAAACGTGACCATCGAGCCCAAACCCGTCGAACCGATTCCGATCTTTTGCGGCGGCAGCACGCGTGCCGCGATAAGACGGGCCGCGGAGTACTGCGACGGCTGGATTCCCGGTCGTGTTCCCATGGCGACTTTCGATGACAGGGTAAAGTATCTGCGGCAACTGACCGATAGAAAAATTACTTTGGGCAATATCCCAATCACACGCATCGATAAGGACCGAAAGAAAGCTCTCGCGAGTATCAATGTGGAGGCTCTTGCGGAGAGCTCAGAGGGAAGCAGCCACTGGATAAAGCCGCCTTCGGGAAAATTTCAAACGATCGAGGACCTGGAAGGCCTGTTGATCGTCGGAAATCCAGACGACTGCGCCGCGGAGATCGAAAAATTTCGCGCGCGAGGCGTCGAACACTTGGTATTCGATTTGCGCCTTCAATACGACCGCTTCGAAGAGAGCCTGGGACTGATCGGCAAGGAGTTGCTTCCCCGGTTTCGGTGATACACCGGGACAACGTTGCTATCTCGGCGCCGAGGACAATCGCGTGTTCCGCCTGGAGACCATGCCCTGTGAGTTGACGCTTCGCTGTCAGGAAAAAGTGAGTTTGAATCCGTCGGTCGCTGACCCTCCACAGATCCCGGAGACCGACCATCCCGCGTTGTCCGAAGAGGTGCTCCCCTATCTCCATCCCAGCCGCTACTGTGAGTCGGAGCGGCTGGCTTCTTTCGCCATGGCGGAGTGCGGCGGATTGGATTGCGGTTATTCTCGGGTCGCTGCCGTTGTGAATGGACTTACAACCATCTGCAATACATCTCGGGCAGTACCAACGCTTCCACCGGCGCCTGTATTGCGCTCGTCCTCTTGATCGCGTTGGGATCGACATGGAGCTTTCCGCGGTCAACCCGAAGAATCCGCTTGGTGGCCCAGACTTTTGCGCTGTTTTTGACTCTGGTTGGGATTTTCACGATCGTGGTTGGCGTCGGTCCCCGCACAGTGCCGGATATCGTCTACCACATCGGCATTATCGCCGTGCTGGCTTACGGTCTGACGGTTACCGCACGGGTGGAGTAATGATGCGAGCACGGAGCGATCGATAAAGATTTTGTTTATCCATCGAGGCATGAACTGAACAACATTGCATCTGCAGGGCTTCACAGCTCCTGGGGTTTTAGATTTGCCGGGGATTTCTCGTTCATTTCCTCGAAGCTTTTTAGAACGTCGCGCAGCCTGTCGAGCTCCTTCGACGGCGAATCGGCAGAGTATCGATCCCGTGGCGGTCCAAATTTCCGACGATTTTCGCCACGGTGAGATCGTCGAGGGGCGCGCGCCGGCAGATACGCGGCGGCTGAGCTTTCGTCGGCGCAAACCGCCGAGAGAATCTGCGCTTCGGTCAGCTCAAAAAGAACGGCGCGAACCAAGTGGATGGGAATCTCCAGGTCCCGGGCGATTTCCTCGTCGGTGGGAGGTCTTTGCCCGCGCCGAAACGCCTGAACGCAATGGTGGGTGACTATCAGCGCCACCAACCGTCTGAATGAATGACTCAATTTCGCACAATCTCCGGCAAATTCGAAAGCGGCGGCGTTCTGCCTCGCAAAAGAAATTTCCGCGCCGAAGAGCACGATCAGCCAACTGAGTTGCAGCCATGCCAGGAAGAGCGGCAGCGCCGCGAAGCTGCCGTAAATCGCGCCGTAGCTGGATACGCCGATCTGAAATTTTATGTAGGCAAACTGCGTGATCTGGTAGATCGTTCCGGCAACGATGCCGCCCCACAGCCCAGATTTCAGCTGCACCTTGGTGTTGGGCATGAAGACGTACATGAAGGTGAACAAGATCCAGATTACGGCGTACGGGGAAAGGCGCACGACAAAGATGATGGGCCCCGCCGCAGGTCCCAGGAACGAGAGCCTTTCGATCATCGAGGCAATTTGGGTCGTCAGCAACACCGTCATGCTGCTCGCAGTGATCAGCAGCACCGGGCTGATCATCATTACGGACAAATAATCGGCAAGCTTGCGGCCAAGAGGTCTGGCCTTTTTTACGCCCCAAATATCATTGAAAGAGCTTTCGATGTTGCCCAGGACTTTTACCACCGTCCAGAACAACACCCCGACGCCGACGCCGGCGATGGCACCGCCTTTGGTGTTTTCCAGGAGAGCGCGAGCAAAGCCGAGAATTCGCGCGGCGACTTCGGGCTGGTCCTGCAGCTTTTCCAGGAGTTGTGTCTCGAGCATTTTCTCCAAGCCGAATCCTTTGGCAATGCCGAACGCCAGGGCGACCACGGGCACCAGCGACAGCAAAGAGTAAAACGTCATAGCCGACGCGCGCAGCTCGCAGCGATCCTCCTGAAATTTGCGAATCGCCAAAACCACGATGCGCAACGGGGTAATCCAAAAAGATTGCCCCGGTTTTAACTTGTCGGCGCGCAGGCGCCAGATATCTTCCTTGAGGAATTGCCCCGACCCAGCAATCTTTTCGTGGAGTGTTTTATTTATGGCCATAGATTTTCTCGCAAAAACGACGCGCGCGGCAAGAGAAGAAGATTTTCCGCGCATAGTTTACCGACCGAGCGGGAAATGACCATCACCTGGCCAGCCGTACTAGGCAGCTCAAGCAAAGCGAAAGTCCGACATTCCCAGATTCCTGCTGTTTATCCCGTCGTTCGCGTGGACGTCAATCACCGTTGTCGCATAGCCCGCACGCAAACGATATTTCGAGCAACATCGGCTGAAAAAAATGCGACGTTCAGCAGACGTGCCGTTCGCGACGGTCATCGGTGCGCCGCATCTAATAAAGAAGAAAGTCGTGTCGGCTGAGAAACTGACCGAAGAGATTCCGAGCCAAGGCTTCCCAGACAAGTCAGCGGTTTCCACCACCCTGACGTATCCAGATGCTTTGAAATTCCTGGATTCCGGGTCGCGCTAGCTATCGCCAGCTTGCCCGGAATGACGAGTGAATTATGTTGCAAATTTCTGAGCCAGGACACTAGCTCACAGCTCAGAGGTTCTGTAGCCGGCGTGACAAGAGTTGATTCGAGTGTAGTCGAGTTGCTGACAGCAGAGCATGCCAGGATTGGAAAACCATGATCCTGTCTCCTTTAATTCTTCAATAAAAAAGGAGCATGAAAAGTTGATCGACAAATAAGTCATAACTCATGCATGACCCTGTCAATGTTCCCACGCTCGCCTTGAAATCGTTATATTGTAGCAACGTGAATCTGTCAGGGGTTAACGGCAACGTGATTATGTCAGGGTGGAAGGATGACAACCCTGACCATGCAAGATGAGAAACGATTGGACGTAATCCAACGAGTGTATCGAGGCGAGCTGAATCCCGATTTATTAAGCGTCAACTGATCTTTTTAGGTTAATTTGTCCAAACTGAAACAACAGGACCGCGCTCTGACGTTGACCAAGTGGTGAAACCGCCGGAAATCCGAAATCTCAAAACACAACACTCAACACCGACGCTGTTTAAGAGCTAAAAGCGGACTTGATCCCTTTCTTCGCGCTCTTTCTGCGCACGTGAGTCAAATGAATGCCCGTGGACGCGTGCCCGAGGGAGCAGTGGTAAACGCCCCTATCCAACTCTGATGACCCGTAACACTCAGTTGGCGAGAATTTTTTTCACACGCTCGACGACTTCCGGCGGGGAGGAAAAAATTTCGTTCACCAACTTTTCCAGCTCTTCACCTGTCGCCGGGTCCACATCCATCCGGGCTTTTTTTGCTTCGTCAAGCGCCTCGGGATCGCTCAAGGTTTTGACAAAGGCGTCTCTCAGCATCTTCACTCGATCAGGAGGGGTGCCCGGCGTCACCATCATCGGCCGGCCAAAATCCCCGGCGGCCAAAAGCACCTGCGCAAGGCGGCGGCTGCTTTCCGGCACCTTGTATTGATCGAAGAGTTCGTTAAGCGTCGGCGCGTCGGTGACACGCGGATCCTTTTTGGCGGACGTGTAAACGAGATGCCGGTCGAAACCCCTCTTGTGCCACGTATCGAAGGGTTCGCGGCCGAAGTGGGCGGACATGCTGTGCGCGCGGCAAACCACTTCGTTTTTTTCCACCGCCAGATCGATCTCGGTGCCGCCGGCATAGCCCAACACCGTGCTGAACTTCGCCCCCACTGTCTCCTCCAACACTTTGGACAGGATAAAATCGCTGCTTGCAGTCCCGCTGCCGCCGCACTTCGGCGGCTCTTTTGCTTTGATTATATCCGCGATGGATTTGTAGGGAGCGTCGGCGCGCATGTAGAAGACGATGGCTTCAGTTACCGGCGTACCGATGAAGCGGAACTTGCGCATGTCGAACTGGACTTCTTTACGCCCGACAAATTGGTCGATGTAGACGCCGTTGAGCGGCATCACCAGGGTGAGACCGTCCGGTTTCGCCACGTTGTATACATGGTTGGTGGCGATCACGGAGCCGGCACCGGTCATATTTTGCACGACAAACTCGGGCTGGCCGGGTATATACTTGCCCATGTACTTTCCGAATAGACGGCCCCACCGGTCGTAAAATCCGCCGGCTGTCGAGCCCACCATGATGCGAATGGTCTTTCCTTTGTAGAATGGGTCGGCCTGCGCTGCGGCTTCAGGCGCAATGCCCGGAAGAACAATTGAAAAACAGAAAATCAACGTAAGCAAAAGCACTCGTTCTTTCATATCGAACTCCTTTCGCTGTTTTGATCATCTGTGGAGCTAACCGTTCAACGCGATGTGCGACGAATCTAAACGCTCTCCCTCTTCCCGCCAAAACGTGGCCTATATCGAAGCCTGATTCGTGTCAAGCTTACCTGTGACTTTTTTGCAAGCCCGGTATAATTGGGTATCGATGACGGTATATTCGAGCAGCGCATGATCAACCATCTAATTATTAATAGGGCGCGCCGGCTCTTGGTAATTGCCATGCTGGTTTGCTCCTTCGCCTCACCTGACAGCTTCGCTGCCGAGAAAATTCGCATCTTCTATTCGGCAATCACAGGCGAGCAGTCGGCCTTCTATATCGTAAAAGAATCCGGCATGTTTCAGAAATATGGTCTCGATCCCGAGATCATTTATTTGGACAGCGGCACCATCGCGGTGCAGGCGATGCTGTCGGGCGAGATTCAGCTGGGCTTACTGGGATCGACCGCGGCGATATCGAGCAGCCTGCGCGGCTCCGACATCAAGATCATCGCCGGAATGATCAACAGCTTGACCTATGTTTTGGTGTCGGATCCGAAGATCACCCGCCCGGATCAGCTCAAAGGGAGCAAGATCGCGATCGCTCGTTTTGGATCGTTATCGGATTTTGGTGTGAGATTGGCTCTCAAGCGGTTGAACGTGCCGCTCTCCGATGTGACGCTTTTGCAGCTCGGCGGCGGTCAGACGGCGCGCCTGGCCGCGCTCAAGGCCGGCGTCGTGCAAGCGGCGATCTTCGCTCCGCCGATTACCCGCGTCGCGAGGGAGCAGGGGTTTTACTCGATGCTGGATATGATTAAGGAGAAATTCGAGTACGCGGGCTCGGCCATCGCCGCCAGCGGCGCCTTCTTGCGGGAAAAACCTGACCTCGCGGCGCGCTTCATGCGCGCCTACGTCGCGGGAATACAGTACGGAAAAACCCACAAAGAAGAGAGCATGCGTATCACCGCCCGCTACATGAAACTGGATTTGAACAAGGACCGCGCCAGCTTGGAGGAAACCTACAACATCTTCATTCAGGACGTTGTCCAGCGCAAACCCTATCCTTCGCTCGAAGGAATTCAGCGCGTGCTCGATCAGATCGCTGAGAGCGATCCGAAGGCCCAGACCGCCAAGCCGGAGCAATTCGTCGACACTCGGCTGCTATCCGAGCTAGACCGCAGCGGCTTCATTGACGGCCTCTATAAATAGTCAAGTTTTGCTCGACTCTATGCTAGAAAGCATCATTTGTACTGGTATGCCTTTTGAGCGAGAACTGAGTGGTTTATTCGTTTGGGTTACCGGCCCGCGGTGAGCCGATAGCCAAGTTTCTATTCCGCATACTGCCCGTACAAATCCTCAATTTCTCGCTTGACCTGACCGATTTTCCGGGACAGCTCATTGATTTGCGCGAGATTGTTACGATTCGCTTCGATTTCGAGTTGCTCATGGTATTTCTTTAGCGCCGTTTCATTTTTTAGGATCTGGGCTTCGAGCTTTTCGATTCTGGCCTTTTCCCGGCGTTCGGCTTTCCCGCGCTCTTTCTTTTCGTTGTAATCGTTTCGCGACGTGGGCTTCTTCCGTGCGCCGTTGCCGTCGGCTTCTTCCTCCCAGCCGATCTTTTCCAAGAACTCGTCGTAGCCCGAATTGAAAACCTCCGCTTTGCCGCGGTGAAACACGACCAGCTTGGTCGCCAGAGCGCGAAGAATGTGCTCGTTGTGGGTGACCATCATCACGGCGCCGGGAAAGTCTTGCAGGCTCTCGATCAAGGCGTCGATGGATTCCATGTCGAGATGGTTGTTGGGCTCGTCCAGCAAGAGCAGATTTGACGGATGAGCGAGAATCTTGCCCAAGAGGGTTCGGCTTTTTTCGCCGCCCGACAGCACCGAGACTTTCTTTAACGCCAAATCGCCGCCGAACATCATCGTGCCGCAAATATTTCGAACCTGGGTGCGGGTCAGCGCCGGATTGGTGTGCTCGATTTCTTGTTCGATGGTCAACTTGGGATCGAGCCGTTGAATGTTGGTTTGGCCGAAGTATCCCAGTTTCATGTCGGGATGAGTCTTGAGCTCGCCCGTCACCGGTTTCAGTCCGCCGGACAGCACATTTAGCAAAGTCGATTTGCCTTTGCCGTTGTTGCCGATCACGCCGAATCGGTCCCGTGCGTTGATGGTCAGGTTAATGTGGCGAAACAAAACATTGTCCGGCGTGTAGCCAAACGAAACATTGCGCGCCTCGAGCAACGTTTTGGCGGCAAAGGCGGCGTATCTGAATTCAAAATCCAAGGATTCAATTTCGGCTAGCTCGTCGAGTTTGGGAAGCTTTTCGAGCATCTTGATGCGCGACTGGACCATTTTGGCTTTTGAAGCCTGGGCTCTAAACCGATTGATAAAAGCCTCGGCATGGGCCCGTTTGCGGTCTTCGTTGGCGCGGGTTTTTTCGTGGATCTCGTCTTCGAGGATGATTTGCGCATACGCCTTGGCGGTGCCGCCCTCGAATTTGCGAATTTTCTGGCGATGGATCACCGCCGTGTGCGTCGTGACACTGTCCATGAAATCACGGTCATGAGAAATCAAAATCAGCTCGCCGTTGAAATTAGTCAGAAATCTGGCGATCCAACGCACCGAGGTGATGTCGAGATAATTGGTCGGTTCGTCGAGCAAAAGCAGATTGGGCTCGGACAGCAGAAGTTTCGCCAGGTTGATACGAATTTGAAAACCGCCGGAAAACTCGCGCGGCGCCTTTTCAAGATCGGCATGGGAGAATCCCAATCCGAATAGGATTGCTTCAGCCTTATAAATGGAATGGGATTCTTCTTCCGGCAATCCTAACGCCGCTTCCGCCAAAATCGTCGGCTGGGTAAAGTGCAAATGCTGCTCGAGATGGCCGATGCGATAGTTGCGCGGGATAGTGATTTGTCCGGAGTCGAGATCTTCTTCTCCCAAAATGAGCTTGAAGAGGGTGGATTTGCCGTGGCCGTTGCGGCCGACGAGACCCAAACGCTCGCCGGCATTCATCTGAAAAGTGACGTCGGTGAAAAGCTCACGGGCGAAATACGACTTGGAAAGTTGGTTGATCTTAATCACGATGGGTGTTTCCAGTAGAGAATAAATTCCTGTTTATCAGCGAGCGATCTCTCAATTTATTAACGATTTGAGCTGAGATTAGGCACGGTGGCCGGGCATTGAGATAACTTTAGCAGGAGATTAAGCGTATTTCGAACCGCCGGCCCGGCGCGATCAGGCGGTTCCGTCGGAATGACCTAAAACCGCTCCACCGGCTACGCGAATGTGTCGCAATGTCATCCCGAGGCAATACCGAAGGCTCTTGAAAGTGACGGATTACGTGAGATGCTTCGCGTGGCTCAGCATGACATCCTGAGAGGTTCGTCCCTCGCGAGATATCGAGACGATGCGCGCTCAGGTTTTCGACACGCGCACGCGCTCAATCAAATGATCCAAATCGGTCTTGATGGTTTCGAACGGCGCCCTAGTGAAGGTTGCCTTGGTTCGTTCAAGGCTTTCTGCAGCGGTGATCTCATCCCTGATGGTGGTCAATTGGGGTGCCAAGTTCGGCTTAACCAGAGTTTGCACCGCCTGGAGCGAGGTCTCGGCGCGGATGAGTTCCTTGACCGCGCGGTCATTCTCGCTCATCGCTTCCGTGAACACCTCAGCGTTGGCCACATGAAATCGGGCTTCGAGAAGATCGGTCTCGGCGGGGCTCGATGAGCTAAAGATTTCCCATTGGGCCGTGTTGTACTCCATCAACCATTCTTTGATAACCATGCCGCGGCGCCAAGTGTCCTGGAGAAATGACGCCGTGTGGCCGAGGCTTGCCGAGGAGCGCCGGCCCAACGGCAGCTCGCCGTCCGACATGTAAGCGTATCCCTGCGCTGCATCTCTATCTGTTTCAGTCCAGCCATGCGCCGTCGGTCCGAAAACGATAACCGAATGCCGGAGGTTAAGGACGGTGATCACGACAATGACAAAACACAAATTAAGAATGGGGTGCCTCCACATATGCGATCTCCTTCGATTTGCGGCCTACGGATGATGATGGCCTCGCGGATTCTAAGAATACCAAAATTCACGGATTAGTTAATGGTCGTCCCGGTGTACTGACTCAGATGTACGACGAATAAGTTGATTTCGCCTAGCCGTCATACCGACGGAAACCGGTATCCCGATGTCTTTGAAATTGCTGGATTCCGGGTCGCGCTAGCTATCGCCAGCTCGCCCGGAATGACGATCGAATTATGTTGCGAATTTCCCAGGCAGGACGCTAACGGAGGAACATGCCGAAGGTGATCACCACGAGACGCCCGGTATGGAATCCCTCTACAGATTAAGTTTGCGCCAATGGGTTGATTTCGGCTCGATTCCTTCACAGACTTACCAAAGTGGGACGAATTTTTATTTCCAATTGAGGTGACCTGATGAAACTTTATTTCAATCCGCAAAGCCGCGCGGTGATCGCCAAGTGGATGCTGGACGAATGCAGTGTCGCGTACGAAACCGTCCCCATCGATTTTACCAAGCGCGAGCACAAGTCGCCGGAGTTTCTGAAGATCAACCCGGCGGGCAAGCTGCCGGCGCTGGTGGATGGCGACACGAAAGTCTTCGAGGGCGCGGCGATCTGCCTCTATCTCGCCGACAAATTTCCTGAAGCGAACCTGGCGCCAAAAATCGGCGCGCCGGAACGGGGGCGCTATTTGTCGCTGATGGTCTATTCGACGTCGCAACTCGAACCGGCCATGGGCGACTTTCTGCTTAAAGTTGAAACCTTGGCCCAACGGGGTTGGACCGATTTCGAGACCACCAAGGACGTGATCGAAGGCGAGCTGGGCGATGGGCCGTATCTGTTTGGCGACTGGTTCACCGCCGCTGACATCATGATCGGCTCCATGTTTATCTGGAAGCGAATATGGGGCGCCCCGCCGGACCGGCCAAAGCTCGAGGCTTATGTGGATCGTCTCCTGGCCCGGCCGAAGGCGATGAAGTTTGGCAAATGATTGAGGCGTTAGGGTTTCATCGCTGTCCATCGAGCCGCTTTGCTAATGATAGCGCGAAGTCCAAACCGATTGCTGTTGCTTAACGAAGGCTTGATTTCAGTTGAGCATTTTCTTTCGTTAATTTTGCCCGGTAATTTAAGACAGTCCGGCAGAAAACCAAAAAAACTTGTCAGAGGTGTCCTGGGATAGCATTCTCGTTCGTCGTATGGTTATAGCCCAACAAAAAACCACTAGCTTGAAAAGGAGATTGTTTATGAGCACAACGGCAAAGTCAGAGTACATTTTATTGTTCCGTGGCACGGATTGGCACAAGGGATTGTCCCCGGAAGAGATTCAGGAAGTTGTGAAACAAATGTACGCCTGGCTCGATCGTTTGACCGCACAGGGCAAGGCCAAAGCGGGGAAACCACTATTTCCAGAGGGCAAAGTCGTTTCGCAGAAGAAAGGCCGTTCCGTTGCCGACGGCCCGTTTGCCGAATCCAAAGAAGCGATCGGCGGCTTCTTCTTGCTCGAGGTCGGCAGTCTTGAAGAGGCTACGGAGATCGCCAAGGATTTTCCCGGTTTGAACTACGGCGCGTCGGTGGAAGTGAGACCGGTTGCGCCGGAATGCCCGTTGGCGCTGAGCCCATTGGAAAAGAGCGCCGTGTCATCGCCCGCGCAGGCGAGCGCTTAATAGTATCCCACGCGCAATCGAATACCAGCCGCATGGCAAATTCGCATACCCGCCGACTCAACACCACCGCCTGGCGACGTAACCCAGGTGGTGGAACATTTTTTTCGCCACGAGTCGGGAAAGATGATTTCGACGCTGACGCGGATCTTCGGCATCGAACATCTCAACCGCGCCGAAGACGTAGTGCAGGAGACGTTGGTCAGGGCTTTGCAGACCTGGCCGTATTACGGCATCCCGAAAAATCCTTCGGCGTGGATCACTCAGGTGGCAAAGAATCTGGCGCTCGATCTGATCCGGCGCGACAAAGTCTTTCGCAACAAAGAAAATCAAATCGCGCATTTGATGGAGCAGATCTCGGCCGATTCCGATGCCGTCGATTCCGGGCCTGGGGAAAACGCCATCACGGATGATCGTTTGCGCATGATGTTCACCTGTTGTCATCCGCTGATTCCGCAGGAAATGCAGGTCGCGCTCGCGCTCAAGACGCTGTGCGGCTTCAATCCCGCGGAAATTGCCCGGGCGTTTCTTTGCTCGGAAGCGGCGATCGCCAAGCGCTTGACGCGGGCCAAACAAAGAATCCGCGAGGCAGGCATCGCGTTCGAAATTCCGGTTGGCGAGGAGTTGACCCGACGGCTCGACGGCGTGCTGCAATCGCTCTATCTGCTTTTCAACGAAGGTTACAAAGCTTCGGGCGGCGAACACTTGATTCGAGAGGAACTTTGCCATGAAGCGATTCGTCTGACCGCGTTGCTGGCCGAGCATCCTGCCGGTAATCAACCGCGTGCGCACGCGCTGGTCGCGCTGATGTTGTTAAACGGCTCGCGCTTGGCGGCGCGCCTGGACCGTGACGGTAATATTCTTCGGCTCGAAGAACAGAACCGCTCGCAGTGGGACCAGGCGATGATCGCGCGCGGCTTGTATCACCTCATGCAGTCCACTGCCGGCAATGAAATCAGCGAGTATCATCTGCAAGCCGCCATCGCGGCCTGCCACTGCGCGGCGCAGGAGTACGAGTCCACGGACTGGCAGCGCATCCTGTCGCTGTACGACCGATTGATTGAAATGGACGAGTCGCCGGTCATCGCTTTGAATCGCGCCGTCGCGGTCGCCAACGTTCTCGGAGCAAGAGCAGGCATCGAAGCGGTGGAAGCCATCCACGACCGCCAGCAGCTGAATGGTTATTATCTGCTCTACGCGGTGCTGGGCGAGTTCGAGGCGGACCTGGATCATCGCGAGGCGGCGATGAACCATTTCCGCAAGGCGCTTGAATTGACCACGATGAAGTCGGAACAGGAGCTGCTGACCAAGAAAATTCAGGAGATCGAGAATCCTCAGAAAGTTCGGCGCATTGAAACGGCGCGCCAAGCGCACAAGCGAGCGCTGCCGAATCTATAATCCTCCCAACTAATCGAATGCGCCGTGCCAAAGATCGTTTTCACCGCGAATCTTCAGCGTCATCTTTCGGAGGACGCCCAGACTCCGAATTTGACTGCTTGATGAAACAGCGCGATCGGATCGGCGGCAGCCACTATTTCGGCGCGTGACGACAGCTCGGCACGGGAACTTCATGGTCATCCAATTCGTCGGGGCGAAGACTCGTGCAAACGCTTTTGCGTCAACGTGTTTAGCAATTCCCTGGGCACGTGGGACGCGTGGCATATGCATTGTTATCTTGTTGTGCCCAAAACCACTCGATGGGTCTCTTACAACAGCTCAAAAAAATCCGAAGGGGAGGGTTCATGTCACAAGCGCTCGAAGGAAAAACGGCATTGGTAACCGGCGGATCGCGCGGTATCGGTAAAGCGATCGGCGAGAAATTGGCCGCCGCGGGAGCGGCCGTCGTCATCAACTATGCGCGCAACGAACAACTGGCGCATGAGGTCGTCCGAGCGATCTCAGCCAAGGGTGGCCGGGCCGTCGCGATTCAGGCCGATGTTTCGAAAGCCGCAGAGGTGCAGCGATTGTTTCGCGACGCCGAGAAAGCGCTGGGCGGTCTCGACATCGTCATCGCCAACGCAGGCGTCCATATTGTCAAGCCGCTGATCGAAAACACCGAGGCAGATTACGATTACATTTTCGACATCAATACCAGAGGGGTCTTTTTCATCCTGCAGGAGGCCGGACGCCGGGTGCGCGACGGCGGTCGCATTGTCGTGGTTTCGACCGGCGGGACGAAAATGTATTTTGCCAACATGTCGCTTTATCTCGGCAGCAAAGGCGCAGTCGAGCAGTTTGCCCGCACGCTGTCGCGGGAGCTCGGTCCGCGGAATATCGCGGTGAATATCCTCTCGCCGGGATTCACCGATACGGATATGCTGCCCGACGAGTACCGCGCTTACGGCGCGAGTTTATCGCCCTTCAATCGCGTCGGTGCCTCCGACGATGTTGCCGATGTCGCCCTATTTCTCGCGAGCGATGCCGCACGTTGGGTCACGGGACAGAACGTGCAAGCGGGCGGCGGGGTAGTGTGAGCGGTGCGCCGTGATTTGTACTAGCGTCATACTTTCGCAAACTTTGACCGACGGAGGAAAGCGGCATGGCAAATTTGAATCGGCAAATCAGATTAGCCTCGCGGCCCCGTGGCGCGCCCACTCAAGCCAACTTCGAGATCGTCGAAACTCCGATTCCGGAGCCAGGTGAAGGCGAAGTATTGACCCGGACGCTCTTTCTCTCACTCGATCCCTACATGCGCGGGCGGATGAACGAAACCAAATCGTACTCCGCGCCGGTGCCGATCGGCGGGGTGATGGTCGGCCAAACGGTGGGCGAGGTTGTCGTTTCACGCGACCCGGGCTTTGCTGCCGGCGATATCGTCGTCGGTTTCGGCAACTGGCAAGATTATGCGGCCATTCCGGCTAAAACACTCCGTAAGCTGAGTCCGGCGTTGGCCCCGGTTTCGACGGCGCTCGGAGTGCTCGGTATGCCGGGCCACACCGCATACGTCGGACTTGCTTGATATCGGCCAGCCGAAGCCCGGCGAAACCGTGGTCGTCTCGTCCGCTGCCGGGGCGGTCGGTTCGCTGGTTGGCCAAATCGCCAAGATCAAAGGCTGCCGGGTCGTCGGTATTGCCGGCGGCGCGATCAAGTGCCGCTACGTCGTTGAGGAACTCGGCTTCGATGCCGGTATCGATTATCGCGCGGCGGATTTCGCCGCGGCGCTCGCGCGCGCTTGTCCGAACGGAGTCGACATCGATTTCGAAAACGTCGGCGGCGCCGTCCTGCAGGCGATTTGGCCGCTGCTCAACGATTTTGCGCGCGTGGTCGTCTGCGGTCTGGTGGCGCACTACAACGATCCGACACCGGCTCCGAGCGCGGACTTCCGAGCTGTTCTGACCAAGCGCCTTACGGTGCGCGGGTTCATCATCATCGACCACCACGCGCGCTTCGGCGATTTTTTGCGCGATGTTTCCGCATGGCAGCGCGATGGGCGGGTCAAATACCGTGAAGATATCGTCGACGGCTTGGAGCATGCGCCCGAAGCCTTCATCGGACTCTTACAAGGACACAATTTCGGTAAGCTGATCGTCCGCGTCGCGCAGCAACGGTAACAACGACGTGGGATTTTGCGTCCGTCAGTTTTGTTGGAAAAAGGAGAACACAAAATGAAGCAAAGACGTTTAGGCAAGAATGGACCCCTGGTTTCGGCGATCGGGCTTGGCTGCATGGGCATGTCCTTCGCGTACGGGCACGGTAACGACGCGGAATCTATTGCGACGATTCACCGCGCTCTCGAGCTCGGCATCAACTTTCTAGATACCGCGGACATCTATGCCGCGGGTGTAAACGAAGACCTGGTCGGCCGGGCGATCGCGGGCAAACGCGATAAGTTTGTCCTCGCCACCAAGTTTGGTCTGGTGCAGACCGGAGATCTACTTAGCCGCGGCGTTAACGGACGGCCGGACTATGTGCGCGCGGCGTGCGACGCAAGCTTGCAGAGACTCGGCGTCGATACCATCGATCTTTACTATCAGCACCGGGTCGACCCGCAAGTGCCGATCGAAGAAACTGTCGGCGCGATGGCCGATTTGGTCCGCGCCGGTAAAGTTCGTTACTTGGGTTTATCCGAAGCGTCTCCCGAAACTATTCGGCGCGCTTACCGGGTTCATCCGATCGCCGCCTTGCAAACGGAATATTCGCTTTGGAGCCGTGAGCCGGAGGATGAAATCTTATCGACCGTGCGCGAGCTGGGCGTCGCATTCATCGCCTATAGTCCGTTGGGACGCGGTTTTCTTACCGGAGAGATCAAGCGGGAGGAAGATTTGCCGGCGGATGATTGGCGCCGCACTAATCCGCGATTCCAGGGCGAGAATTTTCGCCGCAATTTAGAATTGGTCAGGCAGGTCCAGTCGCTCGCGCATGAAAAAGGCTGCAGCGCTTCTCAACTGGCGCTCGCTTGGGTGCTGGCGCAGGGCGATGACATCATTCCGATTCCTGGAACCAAGCGGCGCAGCTATCTGGAGCAGAACGCCGCGGCCGCAGAGATACAGCTTAGCGCGAAAGAGCTAAAGCGCATCGACGAGGTGGCGCCCCACGGCGTCGCCAGCGGGTCCCGCTATACGCAAGAGATGATGACGCTGGTCAATCTCTAATTTTTCTTTCGCCGGCGTGGCCAGCCCGCTTTCTGCCGCGACCCATGGAGCCGCGCTGCGCGCGCAAGGCGGATTGGTGCGGACGATCTATGGATCGAGCCACCAGATGGTCAAAATCCGGCGATTTTGCTTCCGGATCGCCGGACGCAAGGAGCGACGGTTATGAAAGGCAAAGTTTTTCTCGCCGGCGCGGCCGGCGCTATCGGCAGACGGCTCGGGCCGTTGCTGGTCGATGCCGACTACGAAGTTTTCGGGACGACCCGATCAGCGGCGAAAGCCGCCGAACTTGAGAGTGCGGGCGTAAAACCCGTCATTATCGATGTCTTCGACGGACCGGCGTTGTCTCTAGTGATGGCGACAGTGCAGCCGGACATCATCATGCACCAGCTTACGGATCTGGCGCTCGGCCTCGATCCAAAACTGATGGATGAAGCCAGAGTACGCAACGCGCGCATTCGCAGCGAAGGAACCAGGAATCTGGTCGCTGCGGCTCTCGCAGGAGGCGCGCGCCGAATTATCGCGCAAAGTATCGCCTGGGCTTACGCGCCCGGACCGCAACCTTATGCGGAAAATGATGCCCTCGATCTCGAAGCCGAGGGAACGCGTGGAATTACCGTTCGAGGCGTGGCGACGCTCGAACGGTTAACGACCAATGCACAGCCTCTTGAAGGCATCGTACTGCGCTACGGTCAATTGTACGGCCCAGGAACCGGCAACGATACACCGAGCGGGTCGGCGCCGTTGCACGTCGATGCCGCGGCGCAAGCCGCGCTGCTCTCCATCCAGCGTGCCGAACCAGGCGTTTACAATATCGCCGAGGACACCGGCTTTGTCTCGATCGCAAAAGCGCGGCGCGAATTGGGGTGGGATCCCGGCTTTCGTCTCGAAGCGCGGAAACTCGCGGCTTTGCCGTAAGCGATGTTCGATCGAATTTGTCCTATCATTGATTCGGCGGCGGGTTGCTGCTGGTGTTACTGTTTATCAGGAAAAACCCGCAACCTCACATAAGTTAGCATGGGCGGGCTGGAAAGATTAGCGATCCGGCGCCATTGAGCACAAAGCAGGAGATCACCATGCAAATTATTGAAGGTGGATGCCTTTGTGGCGCAGTTCGCTATCGCGCGTATGGACCGGCCTATGGCATCACCCATTGCCATTGCAAAACCTGCCGCCGGGCGAGTGGCGCGCCGTTTGTCACGTGGGCCGGTTTCGATACGGATAAGATCACATTTACTAAGAGTGAACCGGCGGCCTATGAGTCATCCCCCAAAGTCACTCGTACTTTTTGCGGCAAATGTGGCACGGCTCTGACTTATCAGCGCGTCGATATGCCCGGCTCCATCGACGTCACTCTCGGCAGCATGGACGAACCGGAAACACTGATGCCCGAGGATCATACATGGATGGAGAGCCGACTGTCGTGGATTGTTTTAGATGATCAACTGCCGAAATATCCACGCGAGCGCACATGACAAGACTCGAACAATCGTGAAATTGACGCGCACGGTAGGAAAAATATGAAAGTGTCAGCGCCGAGAAAACTCGGACCCATCGGCATATGGACGGCGCAGCTGGATCATCAGCCTGCTGCCAAGGCGCAAGAAGCTGCTGCAGAGCTTGAGCAGCTCGGCTTCGGTGCAATCTGGCTGCCTGAAGCCGCGGGACGCGAAGCGTTGACTAATGCCGCAATACTCCTGGCGGGTACAAAGCATATCGCCATCGCGACAGGCATCGCCAACATTTACGCTCGTGGTCCGATGGCGATGGCTGCCGCACAGAATACGCTGGCGGAAGCGTATCCCGATCGTTTTGTCCTTGGCCTCGGCGTAAGCCACGCTCCGCTCGTTGAACAGTTTCGAGGTCGCCGGTACGAAAAGCCGGTTGCGACTATGCGCGCTTATCTGGATGCCATGGATGCGGCGCCCTTCGATGCGGTTCCTCCGGCATCCAAGCCGCTCCGAGTTCTGGCGGCGCTGGGACCCAAAATGCTCCAGCTTGCCGCCGAGCGCGCCGACGGCGCGCATCCCTACTTTGTACCGCCCGAGCACACGGCGCGCGCTCGTGAAATTTTAGGCGCGGATCGAATCCTGGCGGTTGAGCAGGCGGTCGTGCTTGAAACCGATTCGCTCAAAGCGAGGGAGATCGCAAGAACCTACATGGCTTGGTATCTCACCATGGCCAACTATTTGGCTAGCTTGCGCTCCCAGGGTTTCACCGAAGAGGATGTCAAGAACGGCGGGAGCGATCGGCTGGTCGACGCCATCGTCGCCTGGGGCGACATGCGCGCTATCGTCGATCGGATTCGCGCTCATCAGTCGGCAGGGGCAGATCATGTTTGCATCCAAGTGCTGACGACCGAACCGCGGGCGCTGCCGCTGCCTCAATGGCGAGAGCTGGCAGCTAGCCTGATTGGCCGGAATTGAAATGGCCGGCAGACACGATGGGAGCGCCGTCATTGTTCTTTTCTTGTTGTTGATTTGCGCTTCAAGTTGCGCGGTATTGCGGCGAGCAATTTTATCGAGATCATCCTCGCGGCCGATTCATTGGCGTGAATACTAAACTAACGGAGCCAAAGGGTTGACGTACGGCGTTGCGGATTTTTTGACCGTGCTCGACGCCGAACCGAGGATGTTGCAAGCGCAGGATCAGCTGGCGCAGAGCGAAACCGATACGGCGACGGCTTTCGTCGCAGTTTACAAAACGCTGGGCGGCGGCTGGCAGTGATAAAACTAGTCTATTCTCGATCAAGGAGGTGTTTCGATGCAATACACTCGGCTCGGCAATAGCGGTTTGATCGTTTCCCGCTTGGCTTTCGGCGCCATGACGTTCGGCAGCGATCCATCGCAACCGGCGATCTACAAAGTCAATCGGGAGAATGCGAGATCCATGATCGTCAAGGCGATCGACGCGGGAATCAATTTCTTTGACACCGCCGACCTCTACGCGGCGGGCCAATCGGAAGTCATGCTCGGCGAGCTCTTGGGCAAACATCGGCAAGACGTGGTGATTGCGACCAAAGTCGGTTTCAGGGCCGGCGAAGCGATCACACGGGCTGGGCTATCGCGGGGGCATATTTTGGCATCGTGTGAAGCGAGTCTAAACCGCCTCAACACGGACTATCTCGATCTTTACATCCTGCACAAGGAAGATCCGTACACGCCCCTCGACGAAACCTTGGAAGCTTTAAACGATCTGGTCCGAGCGGGCAAGGTTCGCTACGTCGGCTACTCGAACTGGTCGGCGTGGCGCGCCGCGACGGCGCTGCAAATGCAAAAAGAACGGGGTTGGGCGGAATTTACCAGTGGGCAAATGTATTATTCATTGCTCGGCCGGGATGTGGAGCATGAAGTGATGCCGTTTATGCGGGCCGCGGGTCTCAGTCTGAACGTTTGGAGTCCGCTCGCCGGTGGCTTCCTTAGCGGCAAATACACGCGCGAAAATCTTGGCCAGAGCGACCATCGCCTCTCAGGATTCGATTTTTTTCCGTTCGACAAAGAGCGCGGCTTTCAAATTGTCGAGAAAATTCGCGCGATCGCCAACGAACACAACGCCAGCGTGGCGCAAATCGCTCTGGCGTGGCTGCTTGCCAAACCCGTCGTCGGTAGCATCATTCTCGGCGCGAGCAAGCTCAGTCAGTTGGAAGATAATCTACGCGCTACCGAGATCAAGCTGGGTACAAGCGACCTTGCGGCGCTCGATGAAATCACCCAGCCGCCAGTGCTTTATCCCCATTGGTTCAATGCAAATGCGCTCGATGCCAAGCACAAGGAAGCGCTCGGTTTATAGCATGTCCAACACTGGAGAAACTCCCATGCGCATTCGGAATTGAGTTGACTTTGCGGTAAGACAAATTCGAAACTCGATCTTGTGATGTTTTTGTTGCGCTGCGCGGCAAGTTCTAGCGATCTCTCTAGTTTTCTTCATCGCTGGATGCGTCCATACAGCGCAATTCAGAGATGCTTTCGGCAATGTCAAACCAGAAAGCATTGCGACGATGGAGAATGTCAACATCGGCGGGGTTTCCCAAAGCATTTGGTTTCGCGGCGAAGACCGACGCAAGCCCGCCTTGATTCTCCTGCACGGTGGTCCCGGGCGCGAGCGAATCCGCGCTGTTTCGCCATTACAACGCCGAGCTGGAGAAATATTTTTTAGTCGTCTACTGGGAACAGCGCGGCACCGGCCGTTCTTATCATTCCGACCTGGCGCCCGAATCGATGACGATCGAGCAGTTCTTGCGTGACCTCGATGAAGTCGTCGAACTGGTCAAGCGGCGTTTTCACAAAGACAAAGTGGTATTGCTCGGCCACTCCTGGGGCACGGCGCTGGGCACGATTTATTCGTTTCGTCACCCGGGAAAAGTCAGCGCCTACGTCGGCGTGGCGCAGATTTCGAACAACCAAGAAGGCGCCCGCCTTTCTTGTGAATTCGCCACATTGCAAGCTCATGAGCGCGCCGATGACAATGCGTTGCGTGAGTTGCAAGCAAATCTGTCCTTCGCCACGATCGGTGGACGATCGTTTCGCCCTGGGCCGATGGGTAGAACGATTTGGCGGGATGTTTCACGGCGATCTTTCCACGGGCAAACTCATTTGGGCGGCGTTATGTACGGACGAGGCCAACTTGATCGATTTGGTTAAATTCGGCCAGGGCAATCGGTTTTCTCTGAACCATCTTGAGAGCGAGAATTCGCGCTTGAAACTTGACAGCGCAATATCGATCTTTTGCCGTGCCGATTTTTTTCTGCTCGGGCGCTACGATTGGCACGTTCCGTTCGATTCTAGCCAAAAGCTATTTTGATAGCATCCAGGCGCCTTATAAGAAAACTCATTTGGTTTGAGCAGTCAGCGCACAATCCGCCGTTCGAAGAGCCGGGAAAGTTCGATCAGGTGTTGATCAAAGAAGTCCTGCCAGTGACGAGCGCACGGTGAATGATGGCCTTCTGAAGCTTCACAGCTTCCGCTATGAAATCGGCGCCCAAATTTAGTCATCTGTCGATAACTCGGCAAATTTCGGCGCGCAAGGGTTCACGCCTGGCTTTAAGAAATCTTGACTTTCAGGGAGTTGAAACAGTTTGGCTCGCCACGTAACCATTTGTGCCGCCTGGCATCCTGATTGCCTTTTTCGCTTTACGACAACCAAAATAGGGGACTTCAACAATGCCGACGCTATTGCACGTAGATGCCAGTTCTCGTGCTGACCGTTGGTACACGCGACGGCTCAGCCAACCGTCTTGTCGAGCGCTGGCTTCAGCCGAGCCCAAACGATGAAATCATCTACCGTGCGTGAAACTGGCCGCGAACACGCGATCGAAAGGAGAAATTAAAATGGCCGCGAGAATCGATTACACCAAAGTTGGGTCCGGCGCGCTCCGCGCGATGTACGGACTGGAAAAATATTTAGCCGAAAGTAACTTTGAAAAGCCGCTGCGTCGAATTGATCAATGTGCGCGCGTCGCAGATCAACGGCTGCGCCTATTGCATCGATATGCATTGGAAAGACGCGCGCGCCGCCGGCGAGACCGAGCAGCGTCTCTATGGCCTGGCCGCGTGGCGCGAAGCGCCTTATTACAGCGAACGCGAGCGCGCGGCGCTGGCATGGACCGAAGAATTGACGTTGATCGCCGAGCACCACGTCTCGGACGAGCTATACGAACAGACGCGCCGGCAGTTCAGCGAACAGGAACTCGTCGATCTCACGCTGGCGGTTGTGACCATCAATGCTTGGAATCGCATTGCCATCAGTTTTCGTTCCGAAGCCGGGCTCGTACCAGCCGCGCGTCGCGCTCATAGGCAAATGTCGCAATGCTTGTCGACGCTGCGCGGTGGCAGAACCGTAGCGGTTGCCCGGCTATTGATCTCGATAGGAGTGGGATCGCATGCCTCTTGTACGCATCGATCTGATTGAAGGACGGTCGGCTTCGCAGGTCGCCGCTATCGGCAACGCGATCCAGCGCGCCCTGATGGATTGTCTCGACGTGCCGGAGCGTGATCAATTTCAGGTGATTGACGAACATTCGCCAGGGCGCCTCATTTACAATTCGGGTTATCTCGGTGTCGAGCGCACCGACGGGAATCGTGATCGCACAAGTCTTTCTGAGTTCCGGGCGATCGACGGCGCAGAAACAGGCGTTTTATGCCCGTGCCGCCGAGCTTCTCGCAGCAGAAGCGGCGATGCGGCCGGAAGATGTCACGATCGTATTGACTGAGAATACGCGCGCAGATTGGTCGTTTGGGCAGGGTTTGGCGCAATATCTCGTCCTGCCGCAGGAACAATGGAAATGAATTCTCTGCATCGAGGATGTTGCTTTGGCAGCGCATGCTCACGCTGCAGTCCGCGGCAATAGCCGCTGACTCCGCCGTTAGCATGACGCTGGGAATGACGGAACACCGCGAAGGAAATAGTTATGAACTTGACCAACGCTCATCTTAGAATCGCACGCCCCACGGACAAGCTTGCCGAAGTCGTTAAATTCTACAAGGACGGCCTCGGCTTTGAAGAGCTTTACCAATTCACCGACCATGACGGATTTGACGGTGTCATGTTGGGACACAAGGACGCGGCGTATCACCTGGAGTTCACCCATAAGACAGGTCATTCCTCGGGCAAAGCTCCGACACAAGAAAATCTTTTGGTGTTCTATCTGCCTGATCGAGAGGTTTGGCAGCGTGCCGTGAAGCGACTGGAGGACCACGGCTCTAAACCGATCAGGTCATTCAACCCTTATTGGGATCAACGCGGCAAAACGTTCGAGGATCCGGACGGCTATCGAGTGGTGCTGCAGAATGCGAGCTGGCCGCCATGAGACTTGCAACCTATTTTAAGGAAGAGTGACGACTGCGAGGGGATATTTGTATGGCACGAGACAAGGATACTGTATTGCGAGTGTTCAATGAATACGTTCAGGCATTTCAGACGCTGCGAGCGTCAGCCGTTGCTTCCTTATCTTCACCTCCCTTGCATGTTCATTGCGCCCCAGGGTGTGGCCGTGATGTCCAATGCCACTGAAGTCGAGTCTCTGCTCGACAGAATGATGGAAGGGCTCAAAGCACGCGGTTATGCGCGGAGCGAATTGACCGACGTCGAAGCGATTCCTCTGAGCGAAAATATCGTGTTGGTGAGCGTCAGCCGCGCGCGTTACAAAAAGGACGGCAGCCAACTCGAGCGGGTGGGCGAGACCTACACGTTCCGCAAGATCGATAACGGCTGGAAGATTGTCACAGCGACAGTGCATGACCCGGACGTCATTTTGCGATTGAAGTGAGTAGGGATTACACCGGTAAAAATTCACCATGTGTGTCAGTTGCCGATTGCACGAGGAGACGATCAAATGATGACGCGACTAATTCCAAAAATCTTTTACAGCCGCATGGCCGACGGGCTCGATCTTTTCGTGGCTTGCCTCGGTTTCACGGTGCTCTATCAGGATGAAAAGCTCGCGGTAATCGAACGGGACGGAGCCAAGGCTTATTTGGTTGAAGACGCTGAATTTGCCGCGAGGGACCGTCCGGAGATCACGATCGAGACCGACAGGATTGATGATCTGTATGACGAGATTTCCTCGCGGCGACCGGCGATGCTTCATCCGAACTCAAAAAAAATCGAAAAAAAGCCCTGGGGCGCGCGGGAATTCGCCGTACACGACAACACCGACGTTTGTGTGATCTTTCGGCAGTGGTGATTAGAATCGGTGTCGGCACTCCTGTGCATGCGCCGCTGGTTCCTGGCTGCTAATGAACCGTTGAGCCATTCCCGAACCGGGAGTCGGAAACCAATTTCGTCAAAGTAAAGCCTCTTTCCACCCCTCTCGTGGTGGCGCGGACCCGGCCTTCCCGATCGTCCAGGCGAAACCTGCCGCTAAAATCCGGTCAATGGAATTTTTCACGCCAAGCCATCATTTCGGCTCGTGCCGATAGGTCGTCACGTAAATTTCGTCGCGGGTTGCCCAGCGATGCTTCAAACCGGTTCGCAAGTCTCTGACTTAAATCATGTATTCGGTCTTTTCCTAGATACCTTGGTGCTGGCATGCACCTTGCCATTCAGTGTCTCATACGAAAGGCGGGTGAAGTGATGAAACTTGAAAGTTTGTTGAGCACGCTATGGGTATTGGGCGGCACAGGTCTGGCGGCGCGCCTAATGACCCAGAGTGTCGAATTGGCGCTGGCCGCGACGGCTGTCGAGTGGTCGGTCCGCCGTATCAAGGCGCTCCGTCAGCGCGTGTGCGCGACGCGATAGACGAAGCTCGCCGCAATTGAGCACATGCACAATAAGGAGGCCGGGGATCATGGAAACAGATCGCAGCAGGTTTTATTCGAAGGTAGTGCCGGTGGAAATGCCCGTCGGGCTCAATCATTTGGAGTCACAGGTCTGCTGGTGTGATCCGCTCATTGAAACTGATGAAAATGGTGAAGAACTCGTGCTGCATCGGCATGTCACATGGAACTGATGCTGCGCTGGAGGATGGGTCGGTGTTTTACAAGACTAAAAATAACTTGATGAGTGGGACCACACTGAAAGCACTTGTTGGTTTGATCTTTCTCGGCTGCATCGCGGCGGGGAATGCGCAGAGCGCCGAGGTTACCGTCGAACAGGCGGTTTCCGCGCTGACGATTAAGGCCCAACAGCCGGCTTTGAACCTAGTCTCTAACTCGCCGCTCGTCGCTCGCGGTCAGACGGTTGGCACGGTCGTAATCTACGACGATCCGGGGACGTCGAGACCGGCCGACTATCTGGAGTTGTACGACACCAGCGCTGAACTGGTCGCGATCGTTTGGTTCGACCGATTTGGTATCCAGAGAACCGTGGTCGATCGCGCCTTGGTCGAGGGTGGCGAGGAGCTGGAAGGCGTTCTCGTGTCGGTTTTGGAGGGTGAGCCGATATAAGGGTTTTGTCGCGCTTATGTTGAAGATCACAATCCAAGGCGATGAGAGACAAACTTCATTCGAACTCGAAGGCCGGCTCGCCGGACCCTGGGTAGAAGAATTAACTACCTGTTGGAAAAACTTTGCCGGTGATCGCCGGCTCGGAGTCAATCTAAAGGCGGTGACGTTTATCGACGAGGCAGGCAGACGCCTTTTAACCGAGATGCACCGCCAAGGAATAGTGATTGAGGGCACCGGGTGCATGACCGCCTCGATCGTCGAGGCAATCATACGGGAGGGAAAATCATGAACAGCTTTATCGAAGAAGTAAACGAAGGAAACTTTGCCAAGGCAGTGTTGGATTCTAAGCAGCCGGTTCTCGTCGATTTTTGGGCGCAGTGGTGTGGCCCATGCCGCGCTCTTGCGCCAATCATCGAAGGGCTCGCCGAGCAATACGCGGGCACGGCACGAGTCGCGAAGCTCAATGTCGACGATAGTCCCGCCCTTGCGGAGCGGTATCGGGTGATGGCGATTCCGACGTTGATCTTGTTCCAAGACGGCGAAGAAAAAGAACGGATGATTGGGGTGTCGAAACGAGAAGCAATTGAAAGGTTGATGGATATGCACGTAAGCGCTGAGGCGCAGTAGGGAGGACGGAACATGGCGAAACTAGACCAGGATGCAACGATGGGCAACGAGACGGCATTCGTAAACGACGATAAAGTCGCGTCGATTTTTCAGACGGACACGCTCTTGTCGAAGCAGTATTTTGACACCTTCCGGCGCAACAGTTACTTGGAACCGGAGAAAAGGCTCATGCTGGCGATCTTGGAAGATGCGATTAATTGTTATCAAGACAACTATATTTCGCGCACCGGCAAGAAAAAGCGGTTCTTCGATGAGGTCAGGGAATGGATTGTCTCAGCGGACGGCGATTGGGTGTTTTCTTTTGAACATGTCTGCGACGCGTTGGGCTTGAACGCTGCCTATATACGCCGCGGGTTGTTGCAATGGAAACCGAATCTCGGCGTTGTTCATGCCGGTGAATCGCAACGCATGGCCGGGTAGTTTCATGAGAGTGCCTATTACGAAAGGGAGGAGTGGTCATGAATGCATGGCAGAATATTTTTCGGCAGAGTCGGGTGAATGACGGAGTTTACCTGGGGGACGGGCTGCCGGCGCAAAATTGGCAATGGCCGACCGGTACTTGGTTTCAGAAGCGTCTACGTTATCTCCGCAAGGGCAATCGCCACGAGGGTAATTTGCTCGAAATGAGCTCGCGGTAATTGACCAAACGACAGCCGATATGAAGATCGCAGAAATAGATTGGCCGGTTTTTTGGAGCGCGCTCGGTCAGCAAAAGGCGGAGCAACAAAGCGCTTGGTTATCGCGATGGGTGTTCGCTGACGACCGCGTTCGTCTGTCGATGCATCCCGTCGTGCCGGATCGCTAGCCTACAAGTTCGACCCGAAGTGAAACGAAAGATGAGGTGTCGCATTGATCGCGCGACTGTACGGCCGGGCCCGAAGCGTCGGGGTGACATGGCCGACTCAACGGTCTCATCCTAGGTCCGGATCATGGGAGCAGGATTGATATTGTTAACCCAATGGAGGAGTGCGATAATCGTCTTTGGAGTTTAAAAGATTCCGCAATGGCGAGCTGGTAAAGTAACTAGAAGAATTCTATGGCCGGGGAGACAAACCTCACTTATAGCATGCCCTTGGAGGTTTATCTGCAAGCGGCGGTAGTGCGGGGCATCCTCGTGACCAACCAGGATCGTTTGAGTAACTATCTCATTCTACGCAAAGGCGAGGAGATCTTCTCTCTCAAAGACGCGACTCTAGAGAGCTTCGACCGCAAGCCGGTCAATATCGCTTCCGACGAGTATGTAATCTACATGCAAGAAGTGTATCTGATCGCCGATCTGAGTCCGCAGGAAGAAATGCGGCGCGCTGGAATGGAGAATTTCTACGTTCACAAGGAAACCAGCAAAGCGCTGGTCAGCGTTGGGCCATATTTGATTCAGGGCAACATCCACTTGTTTCCCGGCAGTGCTTTGCACGATCTGTTTCTCGAAAAGACTCTGTTCTTTCCGGTGACCGAAGGATTGATGGTGGATCGGAAAGACATCGGGCCGCGCACCTACCTGTTGAATCGAACCAAGATCGGCTTCATGACCGCCATCGGAGACGGGCTCGTGGAGCTTTAACTGAAAATGCCGTCCGTTTACCCGACTGAGATTAATCACGCCCGCGCGCCCGCTATCGTGCGCATTACTTGGGATGACGGCCACGTGGGCGAATACCCAGAACACTATTTACGTGGCTATTGTCCCTGTGCGCTCTGTCAGGGTCACGGTCCGCAGCGACGTTTCATCGAGGTGCCCGATGCCAAACTGCAAGAGATTCGCGCGGTCGGTAATTACGCTATTGAGCTGCGCTGGCAAGACGGGCACAACACGGGTATCTACACTTTCGATTATATAAGGTCGCTGTGTCCTTGCGCTGACTGCGCCGCCGCGCGCGAGAATATCTAACCGCTCGGGTTAAGATCGTTCGCGCGATTTGCAAACAATCTGAATCTTTAAACTGATCTCGATCACCTTAGAACCAGCCCATCGGACGCGCTTGACTTACTACCAGCTGTTTCCTACTCTGCATTTTCAATCGGAAACTTTGAAGATTCGCGCGCTTAAAATTGTTTGCAGTTGCGCGAGAGTGGCGGAACTGGCAGACGCACTAGACTTAGGATCTAGCGGGTAACCATGGGGGTTCGAATCCCCCCTCTCGCACCAACATAAGGTACCGCTAAATTTGGCATCATGAATGCCTAAAGAAAGGTTATTAGTTAGGTCGTCGCGCTCTCAACCGTGAGGTCTGGCTCTCGGTAGATTTATCGCCGATGCCACGATGCGCAGTGCCTAGCGTGAAGTCGTAATGAAAATTGACATCGATGAGTTGGGCCCCGTGCAGCGAAAAGTTCGCGTCGAACTGCCGGCAGAAACTGTTGCCGGTGAATTCTCCCGCGCTTATAAAAACCTCGGTCAACGGGTTCGCGTTAAAGGTTTTCGCGCGGGGAAAATTCCCCGCAATGTTTTGCAAGGAATCTACGGCGATGACGTTGTCAGCGAAGTGCGTTCGCACCTGGTGGAAGAAACCTTGGGGGAAGTCATCAAAGACCGCGGCTTACAAATCGTATCGAGACCCGAGGTAGAAAGTCAGGACCTGCGTGAAGGCGACGCGTTTTCCTTCTCTGCTGTGTTTGAAGTCAAACCGCAAATCGAAATCAAGGATTATCTTGGCATCGAAGTCGAAAAGGTAAAGATCGCGGTTAGCGAAGCGCAGGTCGATGAGGCTTTGCATCGGTTGCAGGAAAGTCACGCAAGTCTTGAGCTGGTGAAGGATCGAGAGGTCGTACAAAAAGGCGACTTTGTGACGCTTGACTTCGACGGCACCTTTGGCGGAAAGCCTTTTTCCGGCGGCAAGGGTGAGAACTATACGCTTGAGGTCGGCGCGGGGAGCGCTCTGCCGCAATTCGAAAGCGCGGTTGATGGGGCGAAGATCGGCGATCAACGGATCGTTCAAGTCGACTATCCGGAAAGCTATCCGAACAAAGAAATTGCTGGGAAGACCGTCGATTTTTCGCTTGTCGTGCGCGAAATCAAGCAAAAGGTGTTGCCTCAGCTCGACGACGAATTCGCTAAGGATCATGGCGAGCATGGCTCGCTCGACGACCTGCGGGCGGCTATCCGCAAGCGCCTCGAGAGCGAACTCCAGCATTATCAAGACGAACAGCTTAAAGAACAGCTTTTGAGTCGTTTGATCGAGGCGCACACGTTTACGACTCCGCAGTCGATGGTGGAACGGCAGACCCGTTATCTAATGGAACGCTACCAAAGCCAAATGGCTGGGCAGTCCGGCGCAGAGGTCGAGTCGGCGCCGCCGACGGAAGAAGCGCGGAAAACACTCGAAGCACGCGCTGCGCGCCAGGTGCAGGCGACGCTTTTGGTCGAGCGCATTGCCCAGCTGGAAAAAATCGAAATTACTGACAAGGATATTCAAGAACGGATCGACAACATCGCTCGCGCCGCTGGCGAGCGCGCGAAAAGCGTGCGTGATTATTATTCGCGGCCCGATGCGCGCGATGATTTGAGCGCGCAATTGATGTTTGATCGAACTGTGAGTTATTTGTTTGAAAGCGCAAAGATTAAAGAGATCGATGCGCCAGCTTCTAAGGTTGATGAAGAGGGTGAAAAACGCTAGAATGTCTTCGGTGGTCAAGGGGTTTACCAATACATGAACTTCATCCCCATTGTCGTCGAGCAAACCGGACGTGGCGAACGGGCTTATGATATATACTCACGGTTATTAAAAGACCGCATTGTGTTTTTGGGAACCGTTGTAACAGACGAAGTCGCCAACCTAATTACCGCTCAATTACTCTTTCTCGAATCGGAAGATCCAGAGCGCGATATCTTTTTCTACATCAACAGCCCAGGTGGAGGAGTCACTGCGGGCTTAGCTATCTACGATACCATGCAGTATATCCGGCCGCAGATCTCAACCGTTTGCGTTGGGCAGGCGGCAAGCATGGGCGCAGTATTGCTGGCAGCTGGCTCAAAAGGCAAGCGATTTTCGCTGCCCCATTCTCGGATCATGATTCATCAACCGTTAGGCGGATTCCAGGGCCAAGCCACGGATATCGATATCCAGGCCAGGGAAATTCTGCGTATGCGGGAAGAATTGAACAACATACTGACCCGGCATACTGGGCAGACTTTAAAGAAGATCGAAAAAGACACGGATCGTGATATGTTTATGACCGGCAAGCAAGCGCAAGAGTACGGCTTGGTGGACGACGTGATCGCGGCCCGGCCCGAAGGTAGTTTGAAGAAGTAGCTGTCAGTTTATCCCGGGGGTTGTATGGCAAAGCACGGTGAACACGGATCGGGGAATCTCGTTTGCTCATTCTGTGGTAAGAGCCAGGACGAAGTGCGAAAATTGATCGCCGGCCCGACCGTCTACATCTGCGATGAATGCATCGACCTGTGCAATGACATTATCGCCGAGGAATGTGACCACGACGAGAATCTTTCCAGTTCTTCCAATGTTCCTAAACCCGCCGAGATAAAAAGGGTTCTCGATCAATACGTGATTGGTCAGGAGCGTGCAAAGAAAATCCTGGCGGTTGCGGTCCATAACCATTATAAGCGCATTGACAGCCAGATGGTGACCGGTGATGTCGAGCTACAAAAGAGTAATATCTTGCTTCTCGGACCGACCGGTTCCGGCAAGACCTTGTTAGCTCAGACTTTGGCCCGTTTCCTGCAAGTTCCTTTCACTATCGCTGACGCTACGAGCTTAACCGAGGCCGGTTATGTAGGTGAAGATGTTGAGAATATAATTCTCAATCTCCTGCAGGCGGCGGATTATGACGTGGAAAAAGCGCAGCGTGGCATCGTTTATATTGATGAAATCGATAAGATCTCGCGCAAATCGGACAATCCGTCAATTACTCGAGATGTGTCCGGCGAAGGCGTGCAGCAGGCGTTGCTGAAGATTATAGAGGGTACAATGGCGAGTGTGCCGCCCAAGGGCGGTAGAAAGCATCCGCAGCAAGAATTTCTCCAAGTGGACACGACCAACATCTTATTTATCTGCGGCGGCGCCTTTGTCGGGCTGGAGGATATAATTCGCAAGCGGACCGGGCGCAAGCGCATGGGGTTCGGTGGTCAGTTGGAAGAAAAAGACGGACGTCGTCCGACCGATGTATTGCATGACGTGCAGACGGAGGATTTGCTCAAATTTGGTTTAATACCGGAATTCATCGGGCGATTGCCTGTTATTGCAACCCTTGATGAGTTGGATGAATCGGCTCTGGTCAAAATCTTAAAGGATCCCAAAAATGCCTTAACCAAACAGTATGCGAAGTTATTTGAGATGGAATCTGTGCACCTGAAGTTTACCGAAGAGGCGCTCCGAGCGATTGCCCGTGACGCCATGAAACGGAAGTCGGGTGCTCGGGGATTGCGCGCGATCATGGAAAATATCATGTTAGAAATCATGTACGACATGCCCTCGCAACCGAATATAAAGGAAGTGGTGATCTCCGAGGATGTCGTGGAAAAACATGATCCTCCGATCGTCGTTTACACCAAGGCTGCGGAGAGCGCTTAGGAGGAGTCTCTATGTTGTTTAGAAATGACAAAAAAGACGAAAAGGAACCGATGTCTGGACCAGCGCGAGTGCCTTTGCTCCCATTGAGAGATATTATCGTATTCCCGCATATGGTGGTGCCGTTGTTTGTCGGGCGGCAACGCTCGATTAAAGCGCTGGAAGAGGCCACACAGAAGCAGAGCCCGATTTTTCTATCCTCCCAAAAAGACGCGAAGACGAACGAGCCGACAGAGGAAGATATTTATAAGATCGGTACTCTGGGATCTGTTGTACAGATGTTGAAGCTCCCCGACGGTACCGTGAAGGTTTTGATTGAGGGGAAGAAGCGCGCAAAAGTTGCGCGTTTTGTCAGTAACCCGGATTTTTTCTTAGTTGAAGTAGATGAAGCCCAAGAAGTCGTCGAGCGCAACACGGAGATCGAAGCTCTGGTGCGCGAAGTTCACACCACTTTTGAAAACTACGTCAAGCTCAAGAAGAAAATTCCGCCGGAAATGGTGATGTCGGTTTCGTCCATCGACGAACCAGGAAGGCTTGCCGACACCATCGTCGCACACTTAGGGATCAAACTAGAAGATCGCCAAAATCTACTGGAGACTTTTAGCACGGCTGAGCGTCTGGAAAAAGTGCTCGGGCATATGCGCGCCGAGATCGAAATCCTTGAGGTCGAGCGGCGGATTCGCTCACGAGTCAAAAAGCAGATGGAGCGTTCGCAGAAAGAATACTATCTCAATGAGCAGATGCGAGCGATCCAAAAAGAGCTTGGCGAAAAGGACGAATTCAAAAACGAAATCCAAGAGATTGAGGAAAAGCTGAAGCAAAAGAAGCTTTCTGCTGAAGCCAAAGACAAGGTCGAAAAAGAACTCAAGAAGCTCAAGATGATGTCGCCCATGTCGGCTGAGGCGACGGTGGTGCGCAACTATATCGATTGGATTATCAGCCTGCCTTGGAATGAATCGACGGACGATAAACTTGATATCAACGAAGCAGAACGTGTCCTAGAAGAAGACCACTTCGGTCTGGAGAAAGTTAAAGAACGTATCCTTGAATACTTGGCGGTGCAAAGCTTGGTGGGCAAGCTCAAAGGCCCGATCCTTTGCTTGGTGGGTCCTCCGGGCGTCGGTAAAACCTCGTTGGGTCGTTCTATTGCGCGTGCCACAGGAAGAAAATTCATCCGAGTTTCTTTGGGCGGGGTCCGTGACGAAGCGGAAATCCGCGGCCACCGGCGCACCTATATTGGTGCGCTTCCTGGAAAAATCATTCAATCGATGAAGAAAGCGGGTTCGAGTAATCCGGTCTTCCTTATGGATGAGATAGATAAGATGTCTACGGATTTTCGTGGTGACCCTTCATCGGCGCTGCTGGAAGTCCTGGATCCTGAACAGAACACCGCTTTTAACGATCATTACCTTGATTTGGACTATGATTTATCAAAGGTGATGTTTATTACGACGGCAAATACGCTGGATCGCATCCCCCGTCCGCTGCAAGACCGCATGGAGATTATCCGCATCGCGGGTTACACCGAGCTTGAAAAGTTAAGTATTGCCAAAAAATACCTCATGGAAAAACAAAAAGCGGCGAATGGTCTCACTCCCGAGAACTTAGTGTTTACGGATAATGCGCTTCTAGGAGTTATTCGCCATTACACGAAAGAAGCCGGAGTGCGTAATCTTGAGCGCGAAATTGCTTCTATCTGCCGCAAAGTCGCCGTCGAGGTGGTACGTAAAGATCGCAATTCCCATGTCCAAGTCGGGACCAAAAGTATTCACAAATATTTGGGCGCAATCAAATATCGTTACGGAAAAGCTGAGAATGTAGTCAAGATCGGTGTGACGACTGGCTTGGCATGGACTGAACTCGGAGGCGAGCTGTTAGAGACTGAAGTTACGATCATGCCAGGGAAAGGTCAGTTGATTACTACCGGCAAGCTTGGTGATGTCATGCAAGAGTCGGCACAAGCTGCAATGAGCTATGTGCGCTCTCGTGCAGCCGAACTAGGGCTGGAAAGGGACTTTTATCAGAAACTCGATGTACATCTTCATGTCCCGGAAGGGGCGATTCCAAAGGATGGGCCATCCGCCGGTATTACCATGGCAACTTCGCTAGTTTCGGCGTTAATGAAAATTCCGGTACGCAATGATTTGGCAATGACCGGGGAAATTACTTTGAGAGGGACGGTCTTGCCGATCGGTGGTCTGAAAGAAAAAGTGCTGGCAGCTCACCGTGCCGGGATTAAAACCGTTTTGATCCCCGCAGAAAATGAGAAAGATATTGAAGAAATCCCGGCCACAGTTCTCAAAACTGTGGAACTGGAACTAGTGGCGCACATGGATCAGGTATTGAAGAAAGCTCTGGTGATCGAGGATCCGGACAGCCTATTCAGAAATAATTTGGTTGAATCTCAATCGAAAGATGAGCCCCCCGCGTTTTCGGATAAAGTTGAAGACGTTCCAACTTCCGATATTCTGCCTCAGTAATCTATCAAATTACCTCATCGGAATGCCGGGTGAATGATTTGACACCCGGCATTCCGACTGTTATAAAACTCACTGCTCGTAAGCCGATCTGGGTTGGAGGATATAAGAGGGCGATGACTAAGGCAGATTTAATTGATGCGATTGCCAAGCGACATGGTCTGCCGCGGCCGAATGCTGAAGAGTTTCTTAACGGGATACTTGACGATGTGATTGGCGCGCTGAAAAGCGGAGACAAAGTCAATATTTCGGGATTCGGTACGTTCTCGGTCTCTGAGCGCAAAGGTCGTACCGGTCGAAATCCTAAAACCGGAGAGGCCATAGAGATCGCTCCTTCTCGCGCAGCTAAATTCAAAGCCGGGAAGACCTTGAAAGAATCACTCAGCTAATTGCCATTACCGGATTCAAACGTAAAACTCCAGGATGAAGTCCAGGCGAAATATCCTCACCACTAAGTCTGGCAGGGATGTTTTAGGTCTGGGGCGGTTAGCTCAGCGGGAGAGCATCGGCCTTACAAGCCGGGGGTCACAGGTTCAAATCCTGTACCGCCCACCAAAGAATTAGTTTTTTATATCGGGGTCGTAGTTCAGTCGGTTAGAACGCCGGCCTGTCACGCCGGAGGTCGCGAGTTCGAGTCTCGTCGGCCCCGCCATTTCTGCTTTTTTAGAGCTGACGTGACTTCTAAGGTAAATCGGGGGCTATGTAATGAATAGGGAAGAAGCGCTCGCCCAGCGACAATGGTACGTCATTGACGCACAAGGTAAGATTCTTGGGCGCATGGCGACGGAAATCGCCAAGGTCTTGCGGGGAAAACACAAGCCGAGTTTTACCCCGAATCAAGACGCCGGGGATTTTGTCATTGTGGTCAATGCGCGCAACATCAAGCTCACTGGGACTAAGCTCGAAAAAAAGATTTATTACCGGCACACGGAATATCCTGGAGGCATTAGAGAGCGAACCGCAGCGAAGATGCTCGAAGAAAAACCCGAAGATCTGATAAAGCTCGCAGTGAGAGGCATGTTGCCCAAAAACCGATTGAGCCGAAAGCTTGTGACAAAGCTTAAAATATACCCTGGACCCGTTCACCCACACGATGCCCAGAAACCTCAACCGCTGGCAATTGAAGCGTAGGAGTCAGCACCGATGGCAGAAAAAGTCATAACCGCAACTGGACGGCGAAAAACTTCAGTAGCGCGGGTTTTTTTAAGGCAAGGCAAGGGAAGAATTACGATCAATGATCGCACTTTGCAGGAATATTTTGGCCGTGAAACGGCACGGATGATCGTTATGCAACCGTTTGAAGTCACGCAAACTAATGGTGGCTTTGATATCGATGTCAACGTCAACGGTGGAGGAAATTCCGGGCAGGCGGGTGCCATCCGTCATGGTATCACACGGGCTTTGATGGAGCTAAATCCAGACTTTCGCACGCCGCTCAAGAAGGCTGGATTTGTCACTCGCGATCCTCGCGCAGTCGAGCGAAAAAAGTACGGCCGTCACAAAGCGCGAAAACGGCCGCAATACTCCAAGCGTTAACGTTTCATCATTGATAAATTCAAAGTTTGTTCTGGGCATTGGTCGGCCCCGCAGGTTGGTAATTCAAACTGCGGGGCCGAACGCGTTTAAAGAAGCCTTGTCAGAGAAGATTGTAAGAATAAATAGCGGCAGTCCAGTGGTGACGATTCTAAAAACCGGTATAGCACGCATTCTTCATATCTGCAGTGATTTGGTCCGCCTGTTACGTCGATTATTCTTCAGAGGTAAAAAAGTAGAGCGCGATCAACAAAAAAATTCCATTCGGCGACCAAGCCGAGACCCACGACGTCACAGCACCACCGTGTCCTAGTGAAATGCAGAAAGCGGTTAGAACCCAGTAACTAAATCCGATGAGCATGGCGACGCCGAAACTCAGCGACACGCTGCCGCTCATTTGACGTTTGAGACCAAAGGGAAGCGCCAGCAGGACCATTAGGGGCGAAATAAACGGCAGCGCCAACTTTGTTTGAAGATCCACCTCGAAAGCGGTTGTATCAATGCCTTTACTTCTCATATCGGCGATTTGTTTTTGCAAATCGAAAAAAGTGAATTCCTCGGCGTCGCGTGCAAGCAACTTCAAATCAGCTGGTGTTTCGGTCATTGGCAAAGTTATGGTGGCTTGCTGACTCAGCATCTTGCCGTTTGCAAGTCGGGTCCATTCAGTTGCCTGTTCAAGTTTCCAACCATCCTTGGTCCAATGAGCTTTGGGTACTTCTATAAGCGAGCGCAAACTGAAATCGCGATTGAGTAAGAATACCGTCACGCTTTGCAATGTCGTCGGCGCGCGCATCAAAATTGTCGATATTGATAAAACTCGAATCCCCGCGTATCCAGATGTCTCGTGTCCCGAGAAGGCTTTGTTGTTGTTTGTTCCGGATTTCTGTCAGATATATGGTTTGAGCATTATGGGCGAAAACCGGAACCAACGTTTCATTCCAAATAAACGTCATTCCGCAGATGGCGAACGCGAGGATTAGCAGTGGCAGACCGATCCGTTGAACGCTGATGCCGCTGGAACGCATGGCCGTGATCTCTTGTGTCCGAGCCAACATGCCGATGCAAAACAAGGTTGAAAAGAGAGTCGCAAAACCTATGACGCGAGAAATAAGCAACGGAGATTTGTAAAAAAAGTAGCGAATAACGCTCCAGATCGAAGTTTCCGTGCTAAGGAGTGTACCGACGCGCTCAAAAAAGTCGACCGTCACGTAGAGTAACGTAATTATTGCCAGGCTGGTAAAGAAAATCCGCAAAAATCCCGCAGCCAGATAACGGTCGAGAATGCATCCTACCGGCAGAAACTTGGATTTTAGCCGGGTTGTCATAGAGCTGCTTCATGAGATGTTTTGGCCTTTGGCCGTGCGAAAATCCTACGGGTTGCCGCCGCCCCACGCTCAAGCAAAAAGGGGAAAAAAAATGGAGATTCGCGCATCGCCTTTCGGAAAAAATAGATTCCAATGGCGCCGATCACTAGGTTCGGCAGCCAGACCGCTGGAATCGGCGGTAGGAAGTTCTTATCGCCGAGGGCTTTGCCGAGAGAGAGCAAGGTGTAATAGATTACTAGCCAAAAGATACACAGCATGAATCCCCACGATCGGTTTGCCCGAGCGCCGCGCGGCATGAGCGTCAGAGATACCCCCAAGTATGCAGAAGACGAGCGGCACGAAGCCGAAGGAGATGCGCTGATGGAATTCCATACGCTCGGCGATGGCGTGTGAGGGAAGATCTTCCTTTTGCTCAATGGCATTTAACAGATCGGACAAAGGCATTTCCTTAGGACCGGCTTCTTTTTCCCGGATTGGACCGACAAGATCGTCAAGATCCAATTTGAAGTCATAGATATTAAACCGGGTCTGACTAAATCCGGGTCGGTTCTTTTCTCGCTCGTAAATGGACCCATCGAAAAGCCGGAGACCCAGTGTGTTGGATTCTTCGTCCGTAGTGATTATGCCAACTTTGCCAAGTATGATATCTTCGCGAAGCTTGTCTCTCTTGTCGACGATCAAAATCCCTTGGGCGGTGTTCCCCGGGGGAACGATTTCTTCTACGTAGATGAGAATTTTGGGAAAGTCGTCATTGAAAACTTTCTCTTTGAGCGCGGTAGCAACGCGAGTTTTGGCGATATTGTAAAGTTCCTTTTTTAACGCAAGATTGGCGGTCGGACGGCCGATCAGAGTCAAGAATAGAGTAGTCATGGAAACAAGTATAGCGAGACAAACGACGGGCCAGAGAATCTGACCCGGACTGATCCCCGATGCTTTCATCGCCAGAAGCTCTTGATCATTTGAGAGCCGCCCAAGCCCGAGCAAAATTGCTAGTAGAAATGCCATAGGCACTGTCATTTCTAAAAAAGTCGGGAAAATCAGCGAGAAAAGTTTGCCAATTTGCCATAATGGCACGCCGCGCGTGACCACTAACTCGATCATCTTCACGATTCGGGCGATGAGCAAGATCAGAGTAAACGTCAACAGACCGAAGAAAAATGGTGGAAGAACTTCGGCGATGAGGTATCGGAAAAGAGTTTTACGCTTCACGTCGATGGCATTTTATCTGGCAGTGTCTGCATTGTAAATCCTTTTCAAATCGTGAGAGCGAGCGTGGTTAATGTTAGACAATGACAATAAGGATAAGAATATTGTGTTCGGAGTCAATCCGGTTCTCGAAAGTTTTCGCGCGCCAACGGATGATATTTTAGAGGTTTTGATTTCTGATGCGGCGGACCGCCAGGTTTTACGTGCGATCAAGACGGAAGCGCTGCGGCTTGGTTTACGGGTGGTGCTTGTAGCTCCGAAATTTCTCGACCAGCTTGTTGGCAGCCAAAGGCATCAAGGTGTGGTCGTTCGAGTAAAGCCGTTTAAGTATTTCCTCCTTAATGATCTTCTGTCAGATGGGTCTCTTGGTTCGCCGGCGCAACGGGTATTGTTACTGGATGGATTGACAGACCCGCGAAACTTCGGCGCCTTGCTGCGAACGGCAGAGGCTGTGGGAATTCGCGATGTAATAATTCCCAAGGACCGCTCCGTCGATGTAACTCCTGTGGTGATCAAAGCGTCCGCTGGCGCGGCGCAGCATCTGAGAATCGCAAAAGTTACAAATCTGCGACGCGCAATTACATCGCTCAAGGAGGCGGGCTACTGGGTCGTCGGACTCGACGCCGAAAGCGGCGAAACTATCTACGATCGCAGCTATCCATCAAAGCTAGCGGTCGTCTTGGGTAGCGAAGGCAAGGGCATCAGACCAGTGATATTGGGAGAATGCGATTTCACGGTTTCCATCCCCATGGCGGGAAAGGTTGCGTCTTTAAATGTTGCAGTTGCCGGAGCGGTATTCTTTTACGAAATACTGCGTCAGGCTCGCAGCATTGACAAGCTAGTTTCTAAAAGTTATTAGATTACTTTTACGGCAAAGCTCGGCATCTTTACATACTATAAAATTTAGTATTGACATAGGTAGTCGAAGGTGCTTTAAATACCCGTTTGCAAAAGGGGAAACTCCCCGTTTGCGGCCGTTTGTCTTTTGGGCAAGGGTTCCCATACTGGAAATCGCTAAATAACTGTTAAATCAGTCTTTTGCCGCCCGACTCGGAGGCGAATTAATTACGCTGGCGCGCGAAAGTCTCGTTGCCTTACATGCTGGCGTAGCTCAACGGTAGAGCAGCTGATTTGTAATCAGCAGGTTGTAGGTTCAAGTCCTATCGCCAGCTCCATTGTGGGCCGAACGAATTCAGTGAAACTGACTGGTTTTTTATCAGATCGCAGGAGATGAGGAGAGGTACCCGAGTGGTCAAAGGGAGCAGACTGTAAATCTGCCGGCGATGCCTTCGAAGGTTCGAATCCTTCCCTCTCCACCACTTGTTGTTGCGGGAATAGCTCAGTTGGTAGAGCGCAAGCCTTCCAAGCTTGGGGTCGCGGGTTCGAGTCCCGTTTCCCGCTCCATTTTTGTTTTTGAATCGCGAGCGGTAATTCATTGTTGCTAGCGCAGGGGCTATGAAACATCAGGTTTGCCAATCGCCGTCGACTGATATGCCCAGGTAGCTCAGTCGGTAGAGCACGTCCTTGGTAAGGACGAGGTCAGCGGTTCAATCCCGCTCCTGGGCTTAGTCGAAATGCTAGCGATGGATGAATAACTTCAAATTTGACGATTGACTGCAAATCATAGGAGGAAGAGATGAGCAAGCAGAAGTTTGAGCGTAAAAAACCCCACCTTAACATCGGCACGATCGGTCATGTCGACCATGGCAAAACCACCTTGACTGCGGCGATCACCAAAGTGTTGTCAAAGCAGGGCAAAGCGCAGTTTCTTGCCTACGATCAGATCGATAAGGCCCCGGAAGAAAGGGAAAGGGGTGTCACGATCAACATCGCTCACGTCGAATACGAGACTGATAAACGTCATTACGCTCATGTCGACTGCCCCGGTCACGCCGACTATGTCAAGAACATGATCACCGGCGCCGCGCAAATGGACGGAGCGATTCTAGTCGTTTCCGCCGCTGACGGGCCGATGCCACAAACTCGTGAGCATATCCTGCTTGCTCGTCAGGTTGGTGTTCCTGGTATTGTCGTTTTTCTTAATAAGGCGGATATGGTCGATGACAAGGAACTCTTGGACCTCGTAGAGCTCGAAGTCCGCGAGTTGCTTTCGAAGTATAAATTTCCGGGTGATGACGTTCCGATCGTTATTGGTAGCGCCTTAAAGGCGTTGGAAGGTGATACGTCGGAGATGGGCGAGGGCGCCATTCTAAAGCTCATGGAAGCTGTGGACTCATTTATCAAGGAACCCACCAGAGACGTCGATAGGCCGTTTATCATGCCGGTTGAGGATGTTTTCACCATTAGCGGTCGCGGTACGGTGGTGACCGGCAGAGTCGAAAGAGGAATTGTTAAAGTTGGCGAGGAAATCGAAATCGTTGGCTTTAAGCCAACCCAAAAGACGGTCGCTACCGGCATCGAGATGTTCCGCAAGCTTTTGGACGAAGGTCGAGCGGGCGATAACGTCGGCGTTCTGCTGCGCGGCACCAAACGCGAGGAAGTCGAGCGCGGACAAGTTTTAGCGAAACCGGGAAGCATTACGCCGCACACCAAATTCAACGCCGAGGCTTATGTTTTAACCAAGGAAGAAGGTGGGCGTCATACGCCGTTTTTTAATGGTTACCGACCGCAGTTCTATTTCCGCACCACTGACGTTACTGGAGTGGTCAAGCTGCCGGAAGGCACTGAAATGGTCATGCCGGGCGATAACATCAACGTAGAAATCGAACTGATTGTGCCGGTTGCCATGGACGAAGGGTTAAAGTTTGCGATACGTGAAGGCGGGCGGACTGTCGGTGCGGGTGTGGTCACGAAGATCACCCAGTAACGTGATGTCGGACAAGGGAGGATGCGTCCATGCGGGAAATTGTAGGTTTTGCTTGTGATCAATGTAAGCGAAAAAATTATACGACGACAAAAAATCGGAAGACGACCACCGAAAAGCTATCGCTCAAGAAGTTTTGTGCTTCTTGCCGAGCTCATACCCTGCATCGTGAGGTCAAAGTCTAACGAAGATACAGGGGGTCAGTAGCTCCAATTGGTAGAGCGCCGGACTCCAAATCCGGTTGTTGCAGGTTCGAGTCCTGCCTGACCCGCCAGTGTAATTCGTCAGAGCACCTCATGGGGGAGTGGATTCAAAAAATTCAGGATGGCGTTCAACATGCGACCGAGTTTGTTCAGGAGTCCTGGCAAGAACTGAAAAAGGTCCACTGGCCGTCGCGTAAGGAAACTTATGCGGCGACTTTGGTTGTCATTATTGTCGTAGTTCTTATCTCCGTGTATCTGGCGCTCGTCGATCTTGCGTTGACGAAAGCCATCCAGGCCGTTATCGGCTGATCTGATAGGCTCCTCTATGGCGAAACAGTGGTACATCGTTCACACCTTTTCGGGTTATGAACAGAAGGCCAAGGCGGCGCTCGAGGAGCGCATCAAGTCTCTCGGCAAGCAGGAGTATTTCGGCGAGATTCTCGTGCCTGTGGAAAAAGTGGTTGAGCTCGTCAAGGGCAAGAAGAAGACTTCGTCCCGGAAGTTCTTCCCCGGTTATATTCTTGTCCAGATGGAGTTGAGCGACGACACTTGGCATGTGGTTAAGGAGACGCCCAAGGTTACCGGGTTTGTCGGCGGCAGCACTAATCCGCCATCGGTCAGCGACGAAGAGGTCCGGGCGATCACTCAGCAGATGGAAGAGGGCGCGATTAAGCCCAAGCCGCGGGTGCTGTTTTCGGTGGGTGAAAATGTCAAAGTAGTAGATGGGCCTTTTGCCGATTTCAACGGCGTTGTTGAGGAAGTCAAACCGGATAAGGGAAAACTGAGGGTTTTGATCAGCATTTTTGGTCGGGCGACGCCGGTCGAGCTCGAGTTTGTCCAAGTAGAACGTAACTAGCAAGGGATCCAAGAAAATGGCGAAGAAGGTAATCGGAGAAATCAAACTGCAAATTCCAGCCGGACAGGCCACTCCGAGTCCCCCGGTCGGTCCCGCTCTAGGCCAGCGCGGTGTAAACATTATGGAGTTTTGTAAGTCATTCAACGCCGCGACGCAGGCGCAGCAGGGCATGATTACGCCGGTGATCATCACTGTTTACGCCGACCGCTCGTTTACGTTTGTCACCAAGACCCCGCCTGCTTCGGTGTTGCTAAAAAAGGCGGTGGGCATCGACAAAGGTTCTGCGGAGCCCGGAAAGAACGTGGTTGGTAAAGTCACCCGGGCGCAGATCCGGCAAATTGCCGAACTGAAGCTTAAAGATCTCACGGCGAAGGATCTCGCCGCGGCGGAAAAATCAGTCGAAGGAACGGCTCGCAGTTTGGGCCTCGAAGTAGTTGGGTAAGCGCGCCGACCTGAGCAGCGCAAATCGCGAATATAAACTCTCATGCAGAGGAAGTTATGAGTCTTAATGGAAAGTCATATAAGGCAGCGCTTACTAAAGTGGACCGCAATCAGCGCTATCAATTGGAAGATAGTCTTCGCCTGGCGAAGGAGACGGCGCGCGCCAAATTCGATGAAACCGTGGAGATGGCGATTCGTTTGGGTGTGGATCCACGTCAGGCCGATCAAAACGTACGCGGCACGGTGACATTGCCACACGGCATGGGCAAGGCAGTGCGTGTCCTTGCTTTCGCGAAGGGCGACAAAGAGAAAGAGGCGCAAGAAGCGGGCGCGGACTTCGTCGGTAGTGATGAGCTTATCAAAAAAATCAGCGAGGGTTGGGTAGACTTTGATAAGGCCGTTGCCACCCCGGACATGATGGCGGCTGTCGGTCGCATCGGTAAGATTCTCGGTCCGCGCGGGCTGATGCCGAATCCGAAAACCGGCACGGTGAGTGTCGATATTGCCAAAGCCGTTAAAGAAATTAAGGCCGGTAAGCTCGAATTCCGGGTCGATAAGGCGGGCATTGTCCACGTACCTGTTGGCAAAGCTTCATTTGGTCCTGAACAGCTGATCGACAATGCCAAAGCGGTATTGCTCGCGATTTTACGCGCCAAACCGGCTTCGGCCAAGGGCAACTACGTCAGAGGCGTCACCGTCGCGACGACCATGGGACCCGGAATTAAAATCGATCTAGGCCAGGTGCGCGCCATGGCGGCTTAGCCCGATCGATCTGTAACTTGAATGATGCGGCGTATGAGTTCAGGGAGAAGATGATGTCCGAAGTGCAAATTGAGCGTACCAGTCACGGCGAGAAAGCGGAAACGGTCGGCGCCGTACATCAGCGGTTAAAGTCGGCCAAAATGGCGATCGTCACGGAATACCGTGGGCTTAGCGTGGCCCAGATGACCCGGCTACGGCGCGATATTCGCGGTGCTTCGGGCGAATACCAAGTGATAAAAAATACTTTGGTGCGCCGGGCGCTGCAAGATACGACCTTCGGCGACCTAGCTAAATTGCTTGAAGGACCGAACGGATGGGTCTTCGCCTACGAGGATCCGGTAATGCTTTCGAAGGCGCTGATTAAATTCGCCACCGACAACGACAAGTTGAAAATCAAAGGCGGTGTTTTCGAAGGTCAGTTTATGGATACCGCCGGGGTCAAGGTGCTGTCGCAGATGCCGAGCAAGCCTGAGCTTCAAGCCAAATTGCTCGCTATGATCAACGCCCCTGCGACTCAACTGGTGCGCTTGATGCAGGAACCGGGCGCGAGGGTAGTTCGATTGATCGAATCGCTGCGCAAAACAAAACCTGAGTAAAGCCAATTCAATAGCAACAATAAAAGGGGGAATATTTCAATGGAAGGCGTATCACGAGAACAGGTCAAGGATTTTATCAAGAACATGACGTTGATGGACGCGGCGGCTCTGGTGAAGGAACTCGAGGATGAGCTGGGCGTGAGCGCGGCAGCACCGGTTGCGATGGCTGCGGCGGCGGCAGGTCCGGCTGCGGCGGTAGAAGAAAAAACCGAGTTCAACGTTATACTCGCCGAAGTGGGCGAGAAGAAGATTCAGGTCATCAAAGTCGTTCGGGAGCTGACCGGATTGGGTTTGAAGGAAGCCAAAGATTTGGTTGACGGCGCGCCGAAGCCGGTGAAAGAAGGCGTCAGCAAGGCTGACGCCGAAACTATCAAGAAAAAATTAGAAGAACAGGGCGCGAAAGTCGAAGTCAAGTAATCTCTCGTCGTGGAACTTCCCGTTGAGCCTTCAATGATGGATTGTTGACCGCTGATTCGAGAGAGGAGCAAGCATGGCATTTCAGGTTGCCAATAACTTAAGATTTCGCCGGAGTTTTGGGAGAATTAGAAAAATCATCGATCTCCCCTACTTAATCGAAATCCAAAAAAACTCTTACGATCTTTTTCTGCAGAAGAACGCGACTCCAGCGGAGCGGCAAAACATGGGTCTGCAGGAGGTTTTCAAGTCAGTTTTCCCCATCAAGGATTTTAACGAGACCGCTTCTTTGGAATTTGTCGGTTATTCCCTCGGCGAACCCAAATACGACGTCGAGGAATGCCATCAACGCGGCATGACCTATGCGGCGCCGTTAAAGGTAACCGTTCAGCTCGTGCTGTGGGACGTCGATCAACAGACCGGGTCGCGCAGCATTAAAAACGTCAAAGAACAGGAAGTTTATTTTGGCGAAATTCCGCTGATGACAATCAATGGTACGTTCATGGTGAACGGCACCGAGCGGGTCATCGTCAGTCAGTTGCACCGCTCGCCTGGTGTGTTTTTCGAGCATGACAAAGGAAAAACCCACGCCAGCGGCAAGCTGCTCTATTCTGCAAGGGTGATTCCTTATCGCGGTTCTTGGGTCGATCTTGAATTCGATCCGCGCGATATTCTTTATGTGCGCATCGACCGGCGTCGCAAATTCCACGCTACGGTTTTATTGCGCGCACTCGGCATGACCAGTGAGGACCTGCTCAACTATTATTACAAGAGCGACACGATCGTGTTCGAGGGTCGAAAACCGGCGCTGGTTTTCAATCCAAATCATCTCATTGGCGGCAAGGTGAGCGCGGACGTTCGCGATCCCAAGTCGAACGATATTATTGTTAAAGAAGGCAAAAAGTTCACCCGGCCAGTCTTGCGGCAGATGGAATCGGCGAAGATAAAACAAGTGCCGGTTGCCTTAGAAGAAATTCTTGGCCGGGTCGCGGCGCACGATATCGTCGATCCTCAAACCAAAGAAGTGTTGGTCGAGTGCAATCACGAGATCACGCAGGACAAGCTCGATCTTATTCGAGAGAAAGGAATTCACCAAATCGAAGTGCTGTTCATTGATGATTCTATGGTGGGGCCCTACCTGCGTAACACGCTGCTGCAAGATCGCATCAAATCCCCCCAAGACGCGATCCTGGAAATGTATCGGCGTTTGCGGCCGGGCGATCCGCCGACGGTCGAATCGGCGACTAACTTTTTTAACAACCTGTTTTTCAATCCCGATCGCTATGATCTCTCTAAAGTCGGGCGCCTAAAGCTCAATCATCGCTTGAAACTAAGCGTGCCGCTGGAACAGGGGACGCTACGCAAGGAAGATATCCTTGAAGTCGTGCGCTATTTGATGGAACTCAAAAACGGCAATGGCTCGGTGGACGACATCGATCATTTAGGCAATCGCCGCGTGCGCGCCGTCGGTGAGTTGGTCGAAAACCATTTCCGCGTCGGATTGGTGCGCATGGAGCGGGCGATCAAAGAAAAAATGAGTTTGCAAGACATCGAAACTTTGATGCCGCAGGAGCTGATCAACTATAAGCCGGTTTCGGCAGCACTCAAGGAATTTTTCGGCTCGAGTCAGCTGTCGCAGTTCATGGACCAGACGAATCCGCTGTCTGAAATTACCCATAAGCGCCGGCTATCGGCGCTGGGTCCAGGCGGTTTAACGCGCGAGCGCGCCGGCTTCGAAGTACGCGACGTCCATCCGACACATTACGGCCGCGTCTGTCCCATTGAAACCCCAGAAGGGCCAAACATCGGTTTGATCGCGTCGTTGACGACCTATGCGCGGGTCAACGATTTTGGTTTCATCGAAACTCCATACCGGGAAGTGGAAGGCGGCCGCGTGAGCGATCGCATCCGTTATCTCTCGGCGCTCGAAGAAGAGGACCACGTGATTGCCCAGGCCAATGCTCCCATCGACGGCCGCGGCAATTTCACCCTGGATTTGGTTTCGGCGCGCAAGGGCGGCGAATTCGTCATGGCGCGTCCCGAAGAAGTCAACTTCATGGACGTTTCCCCAAACCAATTGGTGAGCGTGGCGGCGTCTTTAATTCCGTTCTTGGAAAACGACGATGCTAACCGGGCGCTGATGGGTTCAAATATGCAACGTCAAGCGGTGCCATTGCTCCGGACCGAAGCGCCTTTAGTCGGCACGGGGATGGAAAAGACCGTGGCGCGCGATTCCGGCGTCACTGTCGTAGCCGTGCGCGACGGCATCGTGGAGAGCGTCGATTCCACGCGGATTGTAGTTAAGGCGGATAAAACGTCCAGCGCTCGGGACACCGGCGTCGATATTTATAATCTGATTAAATACCAGCGTTCGAACCAGAATACTTGTATTAATCAACGGCCGATCGTTGACGTTGGCGATCATGTCAAGCCCGGCGATGTGATTGCTGACGGCCCATCGACTGAAATGGGCGAGCTTGCTTTGGGCCGCAACGTAGTCGTGGCCTTGATGCCTTGGGGTGGTTACAATTTTGAAGATTCGATCTTAATCAGCGAGCGCGTTGTCAAGGAGGACATCTACACTTCGATTCACATCGAGGAGTTCGAGTGCGTTTCGCGTGATACCAAACTTGGTCCCGAAGAGATCACTCGCGATATACCCAATGTCGGTGACGAAGCGCTTACGGACCTTGACGAGAGCGGCATCATCCGCATCGGTGCCGAGGTGAAACCCGGCAATATTCTGGTTGGTAAAATTACCCCCAAGGGCGAAACTCAGTTATCGCCGGAAGAGAAACTGTTGCGCGCAATCTTCGGTGAGAAGGCCGGTGAGGTGAGAGATACTTCCCTGCGGGTTCCGCCCGGAGTCGAAGGTACCGTCATTAATGTGCGGATTTTTTCGCGCAAAGGCTTGGGTAAGGACGAGCGCAGCAAGGCCATCGAGGACGATGAGGTCATACGCCTGCGCAAAGACCAGCACGACGAGGTGCGGATCCTTCAGGAAGGAGCGATGCGACGGCTGAAAAAACTCCTTGGCGGACGCCGCCTGGCGGGGCGTATCACAGATGAAAATCGCAAAGTGCTGCTCAACAAGGGTCAGGAAGTAACCGAAGAAGATTTGGATCAGCTCCCCATGTCTTATTGGAGCGAGATCCGGGTCGACAACGAATCTGTCGAAAACGAGCTCGGCCGGATCATTGAAAGCACCACCGGCCAAGTTAACCTGATCAAACGCGCCTTCGACGACAAGATAGAAAAACTCAAAGGCGGCGACGAATTGCCGCCGGGCGTGATCAAGATGGTTAAAGTCTTTGTCGCGATCAAGCGTAAGCTTCAGGTCGGCGACAAAATGGCCGGCCGTCATGGCAATAAAGGCGTCATCTCGCGAATTTTACCCGAAGCCGATATGCCGTATCTCGAAGATGGCTCGCCGGTTGACGTGGTTCTCAATCCGCTCGGTGTCCCGTCCCGAATGAACGTCGGCCAGATTCTTGAAGCGCATTTGGGCTGGGCGGCACGCGGTCTGGGGCAACAAATCGACGAATTGCTGCGCAGCCATCGCGCTGATTCCGACATGGTTCGGCGTCGTTTGAAGGAGTATTTAAATACCAAGGAGGCGAACGAACTGGTCGACAATGTTAAAGATGCCGAAGTAGTAAAACTTGCTGAAAAATATCGCGACGGGGTGCGCATGGCGTCGCCGGTTTTCGACGGCGCCGCGGAAGAAGAAATTTTCAATCTGCTCAAGAAAACCGGCATGTCGGCGACCGGACAGGTAACGCTCTACGATGGTCGAACCGGCGAGGCGTTTGACGGTAAAGTTACCGTCGGCGTGATGTACATCATGAAACTGCACCATTTGGTCGATGACAAGATCCATGCCCGCTCGACCGGTCCTTACTCTCTTGTTACGCAGCAACCCTTGGGCGGCAAGGCGCAATTCGGCGGTCAGCGGCTCGGTGAAATGGAAGTCTGGGCACTGGAAGCCTATGGCGCGGCGTATACGCTGCAAGAAATGCTGACCGTGAAATCCGACGACGTCGTCGGACGTACGCGTATGTACGAAGCGATCGTTAAAGGCGACAATCTGCTTGAACCCGGGCTACCGGAATCATTCAACGTCATGGTCAAGGAGCTACAGAGTCTGGGACTGGATGTCGATCTGGTCGAGGAAAAAGTAGGTAACCCCAACGCAGTTACATCGCGTTAACCGGAGGTAATTCCTTTATGGAAGATCTATTCAACCTGTTTGAGAAGCCCAAAAATCCTTTAAGCTTCAACGCTATCAAAGTATCCGTCGCTTCACCGGACAAGATCCGCTCGTGGTCCCATGGCGAAGTCAAAAAACCTGAGACGATCAATTACCGGACGTTCAAGCCCGAGCGAGACGGCTTATTTTGCGCGAAAATTTTTGGTCCCACCAAGGATTATGAGTGTAATTGCGGCAAATACAAACGCATGCGCCATCGCGGCGTGGTCTGCGAGAAGTGTGGTGTCGAAGTCATCCAATCCAAGGTACGCCGCGAGCGCATGGGTCATATCGAGCTGGCGACGCCGGTGGTCCATATCTGGTTTTTGAAGAGCCTGCCGAGTCGCATCGGTGCCTTGCTCGATATGTCTCTCAAGGATATCGAAAAGGTCCTTTATTTCGAGTCCTACATCGTCATCGATCCCGGGGAAACGCCGCTCCAGTACAAAGAGTTGCTGACCGAAGCCCGCTATCGCAAGACGGTGGAAGAGTTTGGCGGCAAATTTATCGCCGAGATGGGCGCCGAAGCAGTGCGCAAGCTGCTTAAGGCAATCGACGTCAACAAACTCTCCGAAGATCTACGTCAAGAAATGCGCGATGCGAACTCGGAAGTGCGCAAAAAAAAGATGGCTAAGCGTTTGAAGGTGCTCAACGCCTTTAAGATTTCGGGCAATCGCCCGGAGTGGATGGTGATGGAAGTCATTCCGGTGATTCCGCCGGATCTGCGGCCGCTCGTGCCACTGGATGGTGGCCGTTTTGCCACCTCCGATTTAAACGATCTTTACCGCCGCGTGATTAACCGTAACAACCGGTTGAAACGTCTCATGGAGCTGAGCGCGCCGGACATGATCATCCGCAACGAAAAACGCATGCTTCAGGAAGCGGTCGATGCGTTGTTCGATAACGGTCGCCGCGGTCGCGCCATTACCGGCCAGAATCGCCGTCCGTTGAAGTCCCTGAGTGACATGCTCAAAGGCAAGACCGGCCGTTTCCGCCAAAACCTGCTTGGCAAGCGTGTCGATTATTCGGGTCGGTCGGTTATTGTCGTAGGTCCCGAACTGCGTCTCCATCAATGCGGTTTGCCGAAAAAGATGGCCTTGGAACTATTCAAACCGTTTATTTACAACAAACTTGAAGAGCGCGGCCACGTAACGACGATCAAGAGCGCGAAGAAGATGGTCGAGCGCGAGTTGCCAGAAGTCTGGGACATCCTAGATGAAGTGATTCGCGAGCATCCGGTATTGTTGAATCGCGCGCCGACGCTGCACAGACTTGGTATTCAAGCCTTCGAGCCGATTCTTATCGAAGGTAAAGCGATCCAGTTGCACCCCTTGGTTTGCGCTGCTTACAACGCTGACTTCGACGGCGATCAGATGGCGGTTCATGTACCGTTGTCTGTCGAAGCTCAGGTCGAAGCGCGCGCGCTGATGATGTCGACCAACAACATTCTCTCGCCGGCAAACGGCAAGCCCATCATTGTGCCGACCCAAGACATCGTGCTTGGGCTCTACTATATGACTCGAGAGCGCTTGCATGCCAAAGGTAGTGGCAGTCTTTTCAGCAGCCCGACCGAAGTACGGATCGCTTACGATCAAGGCGAGGTCGATCTGCAGGCACGGGTCACCGTTCGGATCGGCGGCGAGCGCGTCGATACTACTGTCGGACGCGTGTTGCTTTACGACGTCGTGCCTTCGATGATCCCGTTCAAAGAAGTGAATCGGGTGATGAAAAAGAAGGAGCTGGCCAATCTGATCGATATCAGTTTTCGTTTGGCCGGTAACAAGGCGACGGTTATTCTCGCCGACCGTCTGAAAGACGTCGGTTATCACAACGCAACCCGGGCGGGCATTTCGATTTCCATCAAAGACATGCTAATTCCGCCCAGCAAAGAGGCGTTGCTCAAACAAGCCCACGACGACGTGCGCGAGATCGAGGAACAATACAAGAACGGTCTGATTACCGACGGCGAACGCTACAACAAGGTGGTGGATATTTGGGCCGAGGTCACTGATCGGATCGCCGATGACATGTTGCGCGACCTCGGAACCGAAAAAATTACCGACGAAGAGGGCCGGGAAACCAGCGTGCCGAGCTTCAATCCGATCTTTATGATGGCGGATTCCGGTGCCCGCGGCAGCGCGCAGCAGATCCGCCAATTGGCCGGCATGCGTGGCTTGATGGCAAAACCTTCCGGAGAAATTATCGAAACTCCGATTACAGCAAACTTTCGCGAAGGTCTGACGGTGTTGCAATACTTTATCTCGACCCACGGCGCCCGCAAGGGTCTTGCCGACACGGCTTTGAAGACTGCTAATTCCGGTTATCTCACACGCCGGCTGGTCGATGTTGCCCAAGACGCGGTGATCGGCGAAGAAGACTGCGGTACGATGGATGGCATCGAGATGACGCCCTTGATGGAAGGCGGCGAGATTATCGAACCGCTTGGCGATCGCGTTCTCGGCCGCGTTGCCCTCGAGGACATCAGGGATCCCTTCACCGGCGAAGTAATCGTCAAGGCCAACCAAGACATCGATGAAGAGTTGGTTCAACGCATCGAGGATGCCGGTTTGGAGCGGATCAAAATCCGCTCTGTGTTAACCTGCGCATCGCGGCGCGGCGTTTGTATTATGTGCTACGGACGCGATCTCGGCCGCGGTCATATGATTAACTTGGGTGAGGCGGTTGGGGTTATCGCCGCGCAGTCGATCGGTGAACCGGGAACCCAATTGACGATGCGGACCTTCCACATCGGCGGTACGGCGAGTCGGCGGGCTGAACAGACGACCCTCGAATCGCGCAATGACGGTTCGATTAAATTCATCAACGTCAACACGGTTGCTAACAAAGACGGAGATCTGGTGGTGATGAATCGCAACGGTGAAATCGCAATCGTCGATTATCCCGAAGGCGAAAAGGGCCGCGAGCGCGAGCGCGAGCGATATCCGGTCGTTTATGGCGCGAAACTGAAGAAAAAAGAGGGTGGAAAAGTCAAGGCTGGTGAGCTTCTGGCCGAGTGGGATCCCTACACAATCCCAATTCTCACTGAAGTCAGTGGTGTGGTCAAATTCGGCGACGTCGTCGAAGGCGTCAGCATGGAAGAGAAGGTCGATGAACGTACCGGCCTTTCGACCAAGGTTATCACCGATTCCAAGGATCTCGACAAGCGGCCGCGGATTTCGATTAAGGATGTCGAAGGGCAAACCGCGCGGTTAGCGGTAAATTCGGAAGCTCGCTATCTGCTTCCTGTAGGCGCGCATATCAACGTCCAAGACGGGCTAACGGTTTTTGCCGGCGACGTGTTGGCCAAGATTCCCCGTGAAACCACTAAAACCAAAGACATCACGGGTGGTTTACCGCGTGTCGCTGAATTGTTCGAGGCCCGCAAGCCGAAGGAATTTGCCGTTATCAGCGAGATTGATGGAGCTGTCGCGTTCGGTAAGGACACGAAAGGTAAACGCAAGGTAATCGTTACTCCGGAAGTGGGCGAACCACGGGAATATTTGATTCCTAAAGGCAAACACATCAGCGTTCACGAAGGTGATCGGATTAGAGCCGGCGAGGCGCTGATGGATGGTTCATCCAATCCGCACGATATTCTAAACATTCTCGGCGAGAAAGCGCTGGCTAAGTATCTAGTCGATGAAGTCCAGGAAATTTACCGGCTGCAAGGAGTGCGCATCAACGACAAACACATCGAAGTGATTGTTCGCCAGATGCTGCGTCGTGTGCGCATTAAAGAGGTTGGCGACACCGAGTTCCTGCTCGGAGATCAAGTCGAGAAATGGCGTTTCGAAGAAGAAAACCAACGTGCCATCGGTGGCAGCGGAAAGCCCGCGGTTGCTGAACCTCTGCTGCTCGGTATTACCAAGGCATCGCTGTCCACTGAAAGTTTCATATCGGCGGCGTCGTTCCAAGAAACCACTAAAGTGCTCACGGACGCTGCAATCCACGGCAAAGTCGATCTGCTTTGCGGTCTGAAGGAAAATGTGATCATGGGACGGCTAATACCGGCAGGCACGGGTATACCGAGATATTCTAAAGCCGAGATAGAAATCGATGAACCCGAAGGGATAAATGGCGGAGTTCCTGCGGCAGCCGAGGCATAAGCTTTGACATGATGCGAAATATTTGTTAGTAAAGGGATTTTCTTAGGGGAATTGAACGAGTTTCATGCTCCTCTGAATCCAAATCAAACTGCGAACGGAAATTATGCCGACTATCAGTCAATTAGTGCGCGAAAGCCGGGAGAAACAGCGACGTAAGAACACTGCGCCGGCGTTACAAAGCTGCCCACAAAAGCGCGGTGTGTGCACGCGAGTGTATACCTCGACACCAAAGAAACCGAACTCAGCTCTGCGAAAAGTAGCCAGGGTTCGATTGACCAACGGTATTGAGGTCACCTCCTATATCCCCGGGGTGGGGCATAATTTACAAGAGCACTCGGTGGTGTTGATTCGTGGCGGCCGTGTAAAAGATTTACCTGGCGTGCGTTATCATATCGTTCGCGGAACGTTGGATTCCATTGGGGTTCAAGAAAGGCGACAAGGTCGTTCCAAGTACGGAGCGAAGAAACCGAAGTAATTTGTTATGCCACGAAAGGGTGAAGTTAGAAAAAGGGAGATTTTGCCGGACCCGAAGTACGGCGATAAAATCGTCGCCAAATTTGTTAACACAATCATGAACCAGGGTAAGAAAAGCATCGCCGAGTCGATCTTCTATAAATCATTAGAGTTGGTCATGGCCAAAACTAAAGAAGAATCTCTGGGCGTGTTCAAGCGAGCTATCGAAAATACCCGGCCGACGGTCGAAGTCCGATCGAGGCGCGTCGGCGGTGCCACCTATCAGGTTCCGGTAGAAGTGCGCCCGCAACGGCGCATTTCACTCAGCATGCGCTGGATTATTGATGCGGCGCGGGAGCGGGCGGAAAAATCGATGGAGGAAAAGCTCGCGGCTGAAATCATTGATGCCGCAAACAATCGCGGTACGGCGATAAAAAAGAAGGAAGACACGCATCGCATGGCGGAAGCCAACCGGGCTTTCGCGCACTATCGTTGGTAAGAAAACTCATTAATCCTGTCGGATAAAGGAGGCGGTTCCACCGCCTCCTTTTTTTCCGGCGCAATAATACAATGGCAAGAACAGTCCCATTAGAGAAGACGCGCAACATCGGCATCATGGCTCACATCGATGCCGGCAAAACCACCACTACGGAGCGCATACTGTATTACACCGGTATCAACTATAAGATCGGTGAAGTGCACGACGGTACTGCCACGATGGACTGGATGGTCCAAGAGCAAGAGCGCGGTATTACGATTACGTCGGCGGCAACGACCTGCTTCTGGCGCGATCATCGGGTGAATATTATCGATACGCCCGGCCACGTGGACTTCACCATCGAAGTTGAGCGTTCCCTGCGTGTGCTCGACGGCGCGGTTGCCGTATTCTGCTCGGTCGGTGGCGTTGAGCCGCAGACGGAAACGGTCTGGCGCCAGGCCGATAAATACGCGTGTTCCCCGTTTGGCGTTTGTCAACAAAATGGATCGTCTCGGCGCCGATTTCTTCCATGTCGTCAAAATGATCGAGGAACGCTTGGGCGCTCGTCCGGCGGTCATTCAGCTGCCGATCGGTGCCGAAGACAAGTTTGTCGGCATTATCGATTTGGTAACCATGAAAGCGACTATCTGGGAAGACGAGAGCCTGGGCGCCAAGTTTCACGACGAAGCGATCCCGGCGGCTATGCAGGCGCAGGCCGAGCAGTACCACGAGAAGCTGCTCGAAACGGCCGCCGATTGCGACGAAGCAATCATGGAGAAGTATCTCGAGGGGAAGGCGATCTCTGAAGCGGAATTGCGCAAAGCGCTTCGTCAGGGAACTCTTTCGCTCAAGATCGTGCCCATCCTCTGTGGCTCCGCGTTTCGCAACAAGGGCGTGCAGCCGATGTTGGACGCAGTGGTGGACTACCTTCCCTCGCCTCTCGATATTCCTCCACTTAACGGGATCGTGCCGGGAACCGAAAAAGTCGAGGTGCGACCAGCGCGCGACGACGCACCCTTTGCCGCGCTTGCGTTCAAGATTATGACCGATCCTTTTGTCGGTACGTTGACATTTTTTCGGGTTTATTCCGGTACGATCAATTCGGGCGCCAGCGTTTACAATTCGACCAAGTTCAAACGCGAGCGTGTAGGTCGTTTGCTCAAGATGCACGCCAACAAGCGTGAAGAGATCAAAGAGGTTTCTGCCGGCGACATCGCGGCGGCCGTCGGTCTTAGGACGGCTACCACGGGCGACACGTTGTGCGACGAAGACCATCCCATCCTTCTAGAATCCATCGACTTTCCGGACCCGGTTATCTCGATTGCGATCGAACCCAAGAGCAAGGCGGATCAAGAAAAACTTGGATTATCTCTGCAAAAGCTGGCCACGGAAGATCCTTCTTTTAAAGTTCGTACGGACGAAGAGACCGGACAGACGATTATTTCCGGCATGGGCGAGTTGCATTTGGAAATAATCGTCGACCGCTTGCTGCGCGAATTCAGTGTCGGCGCCAATGTGGGCAAGCCTCAGGTCGCTTACAAGGAAACGATTCGCAAAGCGGTCGAGCAGCAAGGTCGGTTTATCCGTCAAACCGGTGGCCGCGGACAATACGGCGACGTATGGATCAAGCTTAGAACCTCAAGCACCTGGCGCTGGGTTTGAGTTCGTCGATGCGGTCAAGGGCGGTTCTATTCCTCGCGAATATATCGGCGCCGTTGAGAAGGGAATCAAAGAAGCAACGGACAATGGCCCATTGGCGGGTTATCCGGTGGTCGATGTCAAAGCCACGCTCTTCGACGGCAGCTATCATGACGTCGACTCCTCGGAGATCGCCTTCAAGATTGCTGGATCGATGGCCTTCAAGGAGGCCTCCCGCAAAGCAAGTCCGGTTCTGCTTGAACCCATCATGTCGGTTGAGGTAGTGGTGCCGGAGGAGTTCATGGGGGACGTGATCGGTGATCTCAATTCCCGGCGGGGTAAAGTTTTAGGAATGGACACGCGTCCGGCCGCGCAAGCGATCGATGCGCGGGTGCCGCTCGCACAGATGTTCGGTTACGCGACTGACGTTCGTTCGATGACCCAGGGGCGAGCGACCTATACAATGCAATTTTCACACTACGAACCGGTTCCAGCGGCGGTTGCCGAAGGAATCATCGCCAAGCTCGATGGCAAGTCGGATGATAATGTATGAACGAAAAGATTAGGATTCGGCTGAAAGCGTATGACCACCGGGTATTGGATCAGTCGGTGGGCGAGATTGTCGAGACCGTGCGGCGCACCGGCGGTCGGGTGGCGGGGCCGATTCCTCTGCCGACACGGATCGAGCGATTCACCGTGAATCGCTCGCCGCATGTCGACAAGAAGTCCCGGGATCAATTCGAGATTCGGACGCACAAACGTTTGCTCGACATTCTTGAACCGACGCAACAGACCATAGATGCGCTTGGCAAGCTGGACATTGCGGCAGGTGTTGACGTCGAAATCAAGCTCCAATAACGCAGAGGGAAACACTTAGCAGTATTTAATCGCCTGGAAACGCCTATATGACAGGGCTTATCGGAAGAAAATTGGGCATGACCCAGATTTACAACGCTGAAGGGAATGTGGTTCCCGTCACTGTTGTCCAGACCGGGCCGTGTATTGTCGTGCAAAAAAAAGAGATGGCTTCAGACGGCTACACCGCGCTGCAAGTGGGGTTTGGCGTTAAGAAGGCGCAGCGGGTGAACAAGGCCGCGCGTGGCCACATGGCCAAGGCCGGCAAGGGTGCTTTTGAGTTTTTGAGAGAATTTCGCCTTGACGACGTCTCGCAGTACGAAGTGGGTCAGGAGATCAAAGTCGAAAATTTGTTCAAGGTGGGTGACCGTATCGATGTTTCCGGTATTTCCAAAGGCCACGGTTTTACCGGTGTTATCAAGCGATGGTCGTTCGCCGGTTTTCCGGGATCCCACGGTACGCATGAGTATTTTCGCCACGGCGGGTCCATCGGCAACCGTTCTTATCCGGGCCGTGTCCGCAAGGGTAAAAAAATGGCAGGACACTGGGGCAATGAGCAGGTGTCGACCCAGAATCTAGAGGTCATCGATATCCGGCCGGATGAGAACTTGATGCTGGTGCGCGGTGCGGTGCCTGGAGCGAAGCAGGGTGTGGTGATCCTGCATCCGGCGATTAAAAGGTAATTGAAAAATGGAAGTCCATGTTATTCAGCCGGATCTCAACGCGGAAATTTTCGGCGCAAAGACGCGTCCGCATTTGCTGCACCAAACGGTGGTCATGCAGCTCGCCAATCGGCGCGCCGGCAGCGCCTCGACCAAGTCGAAAGGTTTCGTCAGAGGCGGCGGTAAGAAACCGTGGCGTCAGAAGGGCACCGGGCGTGCGCGTGCCGGTAGTATCCGGTCGCCGATATTCGTCGGCGGCGGGACCACGTTCGGCCCGCAACCGCGTGACTATTCCTATCGCATGCCGCGTACCGCACGGCGCGAAGCGTTGCTCTCTGCGCTCAGCTTGAAGTCTCGTGATGGAAAAATTGTCGTCGTCGACAAATTCCAGCTCGATGAGCCTAAGACGAAGCTTATGGTCAAGGCCTTAGCGGAGCTCAAAGTCGAGAGCGCCTTGATTGTTATCGCTCAACCGGACACGAAGATCGAGCGTTCGGCACGCAATCTACCGAAGGTCAAGGTGCTTCGGGTCGAGGGGTTGAATGTTTATGATCTGCTCCGCTACGAGCATCTTATTTTGACCGATGTCGCGCTTAAGATGATCGAGGAAAGGTTGGCCGCATGAAGGGCCCGCAAGACATTATTCAAGCGCCGTTGATTTCGGAAAAAGGCACGGCGCTCACTGAGACCGTCAACCAAGTTCTTTTCAAAGTTCGCCCGGATGCGAATAAGATTGAAGTCAAACACGCGGTGGAAACGCTTTTCAAGGTAAAGGTCGAGCAGGTGCGTATGGCGCGCTACCTCGGCAAAATGCGCCGCGTCGGTAAGAACATTGGTCGCCGGCCGACTTGGAAGAAAGCCTACGTGACTCTTAAAGAAGGCGACAAGATTGATTTTTTTGGCGGGGCATAAAATTACTAAGAGCATCAATCATGGCGATTAAAACTTACCACCCCACCTCCGCGGGAATACGGTTTCGTACGGGCCTCACTTTTGACGAGGTCACCAAGGCCCGGCCGGAAAAAAGTCTGCGGCACACGCTGCATCATAGCGGTGGGCGTAACAACACCGGTCGGATCACCGCGGATCATCGGGGCGGCGGGCATAAACGACTCTATCGATTGATCGATTTTAAGCGCAACAAATTCAATGTGCCAGCGAAAGTCGAAGCGATCGAATACGATCCTAACCGCTCGGCGCGCATCGCGTTGCTCTGTTATGCTGACGGCGAGCGGCGCTACATTTTGGCACCCGAGCGTCTTCAGGTCGGGGGCTCAGTGATTGCCGGCGACGATAATATCGACATTCAGCCTGGCAACTCTTTGCCGCTGAAGTTTATCCCGGTTGGTACGGTGGTGCATAACGTTGAGCTGAAGATCGGGAAAGGCGGCCAGTTGGTGCGCAGCGCGGGTTTAGGCGCGCAGCTGATGGCCAAGGAAGGTTCCTACGCATTGCTTAAGCTCCCGTCTGGAGAATTGCGCCGAGTGTTAGCGGAGTGCCGCGCAACGGTTGGTCAAGTCGGCAACGCTGATCAGGAAAACGTCTCTTGGGGCAAAGCGGGCAGGGTGCGTTGGTTGGGTTTTCGTCCGACTACCCGAGGTATGGCGAAAAACCCGGTCGATCATCCGCACGGCGGCGGTGAAGGCAGGTCCAAAGGTAACCATCCGATGACCCCCTGGGGCAAACCGACCAAGGGTTATAAAACGCGAAAGAATCACTCGTCGGACAAGTATATTGTCCAACGGAGAAAAGGTAGGTAGCGATGGCGCGTTCGGTAAAAAAGGGGCCGTTTGTCGACGAGCATCTGGTAAAGAAAGTTGCAGCGATGAATGACTCACGGCAAAAGCAAGTCATCCGTACATGGTCGCGCCGTTCGACCGTCATTCCGGATATGGTGGGCCATACGCTGGGTGTGCACAACGGAAGGAAGTTTATTCCTGTGTTCGTCAGCGAAAGTATGGTCGGCCATAAGCTCGGCGAGTTTTCGCCGACGCGGACTTTTTATGCGCATTCCGGGGATCGTAAGGCGGATGCAAAGAGCACGACCGGCGCTCCGCCTGCAACGGCGGCGGCCCCGCGCGCCGTCCCGGGAGCGAAATCCTGAACTCGGCAAATTAGACGGAAGACTGGAACTTCTCCAATTTTGGAAATTCATTTGGCTTGAATATGGAATCACGCGCGATCACAAAATTTATCCGAGTCTCGCCGCGGAAAGTCCGCTTAGTCGTCGACCAAATCCGCGGCAAGGGTGTTGAGGACGCGCTGAACATCTTGAAGTTCATTCCGAAGCGTTCGGCGGGGATCGTCGCCAAAACGGTCCGGACGGCCGTAGCAAACGCCGAGAACACTCAAAGCGTCGACGTCGATCGGCTTTTCGTCAAACAAGCCAAAGTAGACGAGGGTGGGATGTGGAAACGCTTTACTTCGCGGGCGCAGGGACGCGCCACGCGCGTGCGCAAGCGGCTCAGCCATGTGACCATCGTGCTCGATGAAGCGGAAAAGAGGAGTTAACGCGGAATGGGTCAAAAAGTACATCCGAAAATTTTTCGTCTGGGCGTCATCGAGACGTGGGATTCCAAGTGGTTTGCGCGTCATGATTACCCCAAATTCCTGCATGAAGATTTTCGCATTAAGAAATTCCTCAAGACTCGGCTTTATCATGCGGGTATTTCGAAGATCGAAATAGAGCGGGCGGCCAATAAGGCGAAGATCAATATTCACACTGCGCGGCCGGGTATCGTCATCGGCAAGAAGGGTGCGGAAATTGAGAAACTCAAAGAAGAAATCTCAAAGCTGACGCATCGCGAAACTTATATCAATATTCACGAGGTGCGCAGACCGGATTTGGACGCCCAACTCTCTTCGGAGAACGTCGCATTGCAGTTGGAGCGCCGGGTGGCATTCCGCCGGGCTATGAAAGAGAGCGTTTCTCGTGCCATGCGTATGGGCGCTCAGGGCGTCAAAATCCAATGCGCCGGCCGACTGGGCGGCGCCGAAATTGCGCGGACGGAATGGTATCGCGAAGGACGAGTGCCGCTGCATACTTTGCGCGCCGACGTTAATTATGGTTTTGCCGAAGCGCGGACAACCTACGGAGTTATTGGGGTGAAGGTTTGGATCTTTAGGGGTGAGGTTCTCACCGAAGAGGAAGAACAGCAGAAGGCGATGCTGGGCGGATGACGGGATTACCGCGGTGCGTGAATCTAAATTTGTAAAATAAGAAACCATGCTTGAACCAAGAAAAGTTAAATATAGAAAGCTACAAAAAGGCCGGCGCAGAGGGACGGCGCATCGCGGTTCGACGCTCGCTTTCGGCGACTACGGTCTGAAGGCATTGGGCCGCGGCTGGATGAGCGCGCGCGAGATCGAAGCGGCGCGTGTGGCCCTCACACGCTACCTGAAACGTGGCGGTAAGGTGTGGATTCGTATTTTCCCGGATAAGCCTCTGACTAAGAAGCCCCTCGAAACGCGTATGGGAAAAGGCAAAGGAGCGCCGGAAATGTGGGTCGCCGTGGTCCAGCCGGGGCGGATTTTATTTGAGATGGAAGGCGTCGAGGGAGCGTTAGCCAAAGAAGCATTTCGTTTGGCGTCCCATAAGTTGTCGATCCCCACCATTATGGTAGAGCGGCGAGGATTGAGCCATGGAAGCTAAAGACCTGCGCGATATGAGCGTCGATGACCTCGCCGGGAAACGCGTCTCTTTGCGCGAAGAGATCGGTCATTTGAAACTCAAACGGGCCACGAGCCGGTTGGAAAACCCGATGAAACTCCGGGAAACCAAGCGAGATTTAGCTCGGGTGGAAACGATTTTGCGGGAGAAAGCGCTCCAAAGTGGGAAAGGTTCAGCATGAGCACGAGAGGTTTGAGAAAAGAGCGCAGCGGTTTGGTGATTAGCGACCGAATGCAAAAGACCGTGGTAGTATCCGTCGAGCGCACGGTTATGCATCCACGCTATAGAAAGTATTTGAAGCGTCGGACCAAAGTTAAAGCTCACGATGAAAACAATCAGTGCCATGTGGGTGATCGGGTGGTGATCGTTGAATCGAGGCCGCTCAGCCGCGACAAACGCTGGCGTGTGAGCAAAATCCTCGAGCGGGCGCAGGTCGTGGCGGAAGAATCCAAGCGGGCAGGCGCGTAGACTTTCTTCGAAAGTTAATGGGTTGAGGTAGTTCATGATTCAGACGCGGACAAACTTGGATGTGGCGGACAATTCCGGCGCCCGGCGCGTTCAATGTATTAAAGTTCTTGGCGGCAGTAAGCGTAAATATGCTTCCATCGGCGACATCATCGTTGTGTCGGTCAAAGAAGCGCTTCCAAACGCCAAAGTAAAAAAAGGCGACGTCGTGAAAGCCGTCGTCGTGCGCACTGCCAAGGAAGTGGGTCGGGCCGATGGCACCTATATTCGTTTTGACAACAACTCGGCGGTGTTGATCGATAATCAAAAGGAGCCGGTGGGCACGCGTATTTTCGGTCCGGTAGCGCGCGAGCTGCGGGCAAAGAAGTTCATGAAGATTATTTCGCTTGCCCCGGAAGTGCTTTAGTCAGGGTACCAGGAGAATTTGCGCGTGCAGATACGAAGGAACGACAGTGTGATCGTGATTTCCGGAAAAGAGCGCGGCAAGACCGGCAAAGTTTTGCGCGTTCACCGCGAGGAAAATTCTGTCATCATTGAGAGAGTAAACTTGGTCAAGCGTCATACCAAGCCACGCGGCCCGCAGCAGCCGGGCGGCATCGTCGAAAAGGAAGCGGCCATCGACGCTTCCAACGTGATGATCCTGTGCGACAAGTGCAACGCCCCGGTGCGGGTGGGGCGAAAAATGCTGAGCGACGGCAAGAAGATTCGCATCTGCCGGCGCTGTAAGGAAGCGCTAGATTAGTGGAACGAGCATGGCACGACTAAAGCAAAAATATTCTGAAGTCGTAGTTTCCTCCATGATGCAAGAGTTCGCTTACAAGAACGTCATGCAGGTGCCGCGGGTGGAGAAAATTACCGTCAATATCGGCGTGGGCGAAGCGACCCAGAACGCCAAAGCGGTCGATACTGCGGTGGCGGAGCTCACGGCGATTGTCGGGCAAAAGCCCGTTATTACCAAGGCAAAGAAGGCGATCGCGAACTTCAAATTGCGCGAAGGGGTGCCGATCGGCTGCATGGTTACGTTAAGGCGCGAGCGCATGTACGAATTCTTAGACCGCTTGATTCACGTGGCGCTGCCGCGCGTGCGCGATTTCAAGGGTATATCCGATCGCTCTTTCGATGGCCGTGGCAATTATTCTTTAGGTCTGCGGGAGCAGGTGATTTTTCCCGAGATCCAAGCGGATAAAGTAGAAAAAACCCGGGGCATGACGATTACGATTACGACGACTGCAAAGACGGACCAAGAAGGCAGAGCGTTGCTCAAATTTATGGGCATGCCATTCGCCAGTTAGTCCATAGGGGGAGACATTGGCCAAGAAGTGTCTGCGAATCAAAGCTGAAAGACCGAACAAATTTAAGGTCCGAGAATACAATCGGTGTCCGCTGTGCGGTCGGTCGCGAGCTTTCTACCGGCGTTTCCGGATGTGTCGTCTATGTTTGCGCGACAACGCGCGCAAGGGGCTGATCCCGGGACTGATTAAGGCCAGCTGGTAAGCCCTGGAGAAACAATTATGGGAATGACCGATCCGATCGCGGATATGTTGACTCGCATTCGCAACGCTTCTCGGGCGCGGCACCAAAAGGTCGCTGTGCCTTGGTCGCGGCTTAAAGAGAATATCGTCAAGATTCTTATCGAAGAAGGCTATTTAAAAGACCAGAAAAAGCAGAAGGCCCCGATCGGCGCGGGCGACGAGCTGATTATTCAACTCAAGTTCGACCGTGAGAGCCGGCCGATTATTTCAGGCATTAAGCGTGTCAGCACTCCCGGGCGGCGTGTCTACGTCGGAGCCAATGCCATAATCCCGATCCGAAAGGGCCTGGGGATTAACGTTTTGTCGACACCCAAAGGTATCCTGGTCGATCGGAACGCCCAAAAAGCCCAGGTCGGCGGCGAGCTCATTTGCTCGGTCTGGTAGTTTAACGCGAGGTATAAATTGTCACGTATTGGAAAATTGCCCATTGCGATCCCATCAGGTGTCAAAGTTGCTATCGACGCTAGGGCGGTCCATTTGGAAGGACCGAAGGGCAAAATGCAAACCGCGATTCCCGTGGGCGTCGACGTCAAAGTGGAAGACAACGTGTTAAGCGTGGAGCGCCAAACGGAAGATCGTAAAATTCGCGCGCTCCACGGTTTGACGCGCAAGCTTATCGCCAACATGGTGCAGGGCGTGAGTCAGGGGTTTACGCGGGTGCTCGATATCAATGGAGTAGGCTACCGCGCAGAAGTGAAAGGCCAAGAGATCCATATGACTCTCGGCTATTCCCACCCCGTGGTTTTTCAACTGCCGCTAGGTGTGTCTGCTACGGTGGAGCGACAAATTATTATTACGCTGACCAGCGCGGATCGTCAGGTCCTCGGTGAAGCGGCCGCTAAGATTCGTAGTTTGCGACCGCCCGAACCCTATAAGGGTAAAGGCATCAAGTATCGAGAAGAAGTGATCAAGCGCAAAGCTGGAAAGGCCGTTGGCTCGGCTGGTGGCAAATAGCGCGCGAGGATAAATGATGGCGAATAAACGAGGTAACATCGCGAGGCTTCGCCGCAAGGTGCGGGTTCGCAAAAAGGTTCAAGGCACGGATGAGCGTCCGAGAATTTGCGTTTTTCGCAGCAACAAACATGTATACGCGCAGGTGATCTCCGACAATCAGGGCGTTACCCTGGCGTCGGTTTCAACGTTGTCGAAGGACTTGCTTGGAACGGCTACGAGCAATAAGGGTGTGAGCGCCGCGAAGCAGGTCGGTATTGCTCTGGCGAAGGTCTGTAAAGAGAAAAACATCACTAGGGCTGTGTTTGACCGCAATGGATTTCTTTACCATGGCCAGGTCAAAGCCGTGGCCGACGGCGCCCGCGAGGGCGGCTTAGAGTTTTAGTAAGAGAGGTCGCTTTGGAACGAATTGATCCGCAAGGATTAGAGCTCAAAGAAAAGGTCGTCCACATCAGCCGAGTGGCCAAAGTCGTCAAGGGTGGTCGGCGATTTAGTTTCAGCGCACTGGTGGTTGTCGGCGATAGCCGATCCGTCGTCGGTTATGGCATGGGCAAGGCCAATGAGGTGCCCGAGGCCATCCGAAAAGGGCTGGAGCAAGCCAAGAAAAATTTGATTCGCGTGCCCGTCATGGACGGGACGATACCGTTCGAAGTTATCGGACGATTCGGCGCCGGCTACGTCATACTAAAGCCTGCTTCTGTCGGTACCGGCGTTATCGCTGGAGGTGGTGTGCGGGCCGTTGTCGAGGCTTCGGGCATACAAAACGTTCTTACCAAATGCCTTGGTTCCAATAATCCACATAACATGGTGAAAGCGACCTTTGAGGCGCTGCGCGATCTGCGCGCCCCACAGGAAATCGCCGACCGACGCGGTAAAATTTTAGCGGAGATTCGTTAGTTATGAAGCTCGATGATTTGAGACCAGCGGCCGGTTCCAATAAGAAACGTAAGAGGGTGGGGCGCGGCGACGGGTCAGGCCACGGCAAAACTTCCTGTCGCGGGCATAAGGGACAGGGAGCCCGCTCTGGTGGCAACACCAAGCCGGGCTTCGAAGGTGGCCAAATGCCGCTGCAGCGCCGTCTGCCGAAACGGGGATTTCATAACCCGTTTCGCGTCGAGCTATCGGTCGTTAATCTGGCTCAGCTGGAATCGTTTGCCGCTGGTAGCGAGATCACTCCGGATAATTTGGCGGAACATGGGTTCATCAACGGCAAAGGACGGCGCGTCAAAATTCTTGGTGAAGGGTCGTTGTCAAAGGCGCTCACGATCAGCGCTCACGCTTTTTCTTCGACAGCGAAAGCAAAAATCGAAGCGGCCGGTGGTAAGGCGGAGCTAATCGCAATTTATGCTTAGCGGCTTTCAAAATGCCTCGCGGGTTCCCGAGCTCCGTCGGCGCTTGCTCTTCACGCTTGCCATGCTCGCAGTGTATCGCCTTGGCGTTCACGTGCCCACTCCGGGCATCGACCGCCAAGCTATGGCGGCATTCTTCGATCAGCAAAAGGGCACGTTATTCGGTTTCCTAAATCTCTTTTCCGGCGGCGCGCTGGAGACCTTTTCGGTCTTTTCGCTCGGCATCATGCCCTACATTAGCGCGTCGATTATTCTTCAGCTGTTGACCGTGGTTTTCCCGTACTTGGAGAGACTTTCGAAAGAGGGAGAGGCCGGCCGGCGCAAGATTACTCAGTATACGCGCTATGGCACCGTCGTACTTTCGATCGTCCAGGGCATCATGATCAGCGTTGGTCTTGAAGGTACGCAAGGGCCCAGGCGGACACAGTTTAGTGCTTACACCCGGCTGGAGCATTTCGCATTATGACCGTAATCACCCTCACCTCGGGAACCGCGTTCATCATGTGGCTCGGCGAGCAAATGACCGAGCGAGGCATCGGCAACGGCATTTCTTTGATAATTTTCGCGGGCATCGTCGCACGCTTGCCATCGGCGGTTTCCACGACCTTGGAGTTTATGCGCAATGGCGAGCTCGGACCTTTGGTTGCTTTGGTGATTCTGGTTTTGAGCGTAGGCGTGGTCGGCGCGATTATCTTCGTCGAGCGCGGCCAGCGGCGAATTCCAGTGCAGTACGCCAAGCGCGTCGTGGGCCGCAAAATGTATGGAGGCCAGACGCAACATTTGCCCCTCAAAATCAATACGGCGAACGTTATTCCACCGATTTTTGCCTCGTCGATTCTAATTTTCCCGGCAACCCTAGCGCAGTTCGCTAACTATCCGTTGGTACAGACTCTTTCAGGAGCCCTGGCGCCGGGTTCGGTATTGCACGACTTGGTTTATATTTTGTTGATTATTTTCTTTGCGTTCTTTTACACCGCGGTCGTTTTTAACCCATCCGATGTGGCCGAGAACATGAAAAAGTTTGGCGGTTATATTCCGGGAATTCGTCCCGGCCAAAAAACCGCCGAATATATCGAGCGCGTGCTTTCACGGATTACTCTAAGCGGTGCGATTTATTTGTGTATTGTTTCGCTGCTGCCGACGCTGTTAGTTCGGCAGTTCAATGTTCCTTTCTACTTTGGCGGCACGGCTTTGCTGATCGTGGTAGGCGTGGCTTTGGATACTGTGGCGCAGATGGAGACGCACCTGATATCCCGCAACTACGAAGGTTTTATGAAACGGGGACGGCTGCGCGGAAGAAGGGGTTAGTTTTGGCCGGCACTGCTCGCGTCGTAATGCTGGGGCCTCCGGGAGCCGGAAAAGGAACTCAAGCAAAACTGTTGCAGGAGGAATTCGGTGCCTGTCAGATTTCCACCGGCGATATATTGCGTCAAGCCGTCGCGGACCAGACACCGTTGGGCAAAGAGGCGGCAAGCTATTTGACTAGCGGGGCACTGGTTCCGGACACCGTCATTATTAATCTGGTAGCCGAGCGGCTCAAGCAAGAGGATTGTGCAAAAGGCTTTATCCTAGATGGTTTTCCGAGGACAATTCCCCAAGCGAAAGGCTTGGATGAAATCCTAACGCAACTGGGTTTGAACCTTAACCGGGTTTTGTTGGTCAAGGTGCCGAAGAGCGTGATTGTGGAACGTTTGTCCGGACGCCGAACTTGCCGAAATTGTGGCGCTCTCTCCCATGTAGTGTTTACGCCGCAAGAAAAATCGGGAGTTTGCGATCGTTGTGGCGGCGAGCTTTACCAGCGCGACGATGACCGGGAGGAAATCATAACCAACCGCCTCACGGTGTACGATAGTCAAACCGCGCCCTTGGTGGACTACTATCGGCAGCGGAATGTGCTGAGTGAAATCGATGGCACCGGCGAAATTCACCAAATTCGCGATCGCGTGCTTGCTGCGCTCGGAGAAGTAGTGACGTGATTTCGCTCAAATCGCCTCGAGAGATCGAGGTAATGCGACGAGCTAACCTGGTTGTGGCGGAGGTTCTGCAGGAACTAAAACGGCGCGTGGCGCCGGGGATTACGACGCTTGATTTGGATGCTATTGCCGAAGAGATGACACTGAAGAAGAACGCGATTCCAGCGTTCAAAGGATATAACGTTGCTGGCCGGATCTATCCCCGTTGTTTGTGCGCATCGGTGAATGAAGAGATCGTCCATGGCATTCCGGCGAATCGGGCGTTGCGCGAAGGCGATATCGTCGGCTTGGATTACGGCGTTATTTACGAGGGGTTTTACGGCGACTCGGCAATTACCGTCGGAGTCGGACGGGTCAGCGAGGAAGCTCAACGATTGATGGAAGTTACCGAACAGTCGCTGGCCGAGGGAATTGACCAATTGCGCGAAGGCAAACGACTAGGTGACTTTGGATCGGTGGTGCAACGACGCGCCGAAAGCGCGGGATATTCCGTGGTACGGGCGTTCGTCGGCCATGGAATTGGCAAGAAACTGCACGAAGAGCCGCCGGTACCGAACTACGGAGAACCGGATCGCGGGTTAAGACTAAAAGAAGGTATGGTTCTCGCGGTCGAGCCAATGGTGAACGTTGGCGGCTACGAAGTAGAAATCAAAGAAGATGGTTGGACGGCGGTGACTAAAGACGGTAGTTTAGCTGCCCATTTTGAGCACTCTGTGGCAATCACAAAAGACGGCCCATATATTTTGAGTCAACTCTAAGGAAGGCGTTCGTCAGAGCGAATTATGCCAAAAGAAGACGCGATCGAAGTGATGGGCACCGTTCTCGAAACATTGCCGAACGCCATGTTTCGGGTCGAATTAGAGAATGGGCATAAAGTACTTGCCCATATTTCAGGCAAAATGCGCATGCACTACATCAAGATTCTCCCGGGCGACAAAGTAAAGATCGAACTCTCTCCGTACGACCTAGCACGGGGACGAATCATTTTCCGGGAGCGCTAAGCATTAGAGGAGCGGTTGTGAAAGTAAGAGCTTCGGTCAAGAAAATGTGTATCAAATGTAAAGTTATCCGCCGCAAGGGTGTTGTTCGTGTGCTGTGCGAAAATACCAAGCACAAACAACGTCAAGGTTAGGCAGTGTTGTTCGGGGCGGGTGCCCGCAAGACTAGGAATCTTCTGAGGTTCCAGACGGAGTAAAGACATGGCACGTATCGCAGGGGTCGATTTGCCGCGCGGCAAACGAATGGAAGTTGCGCTCACGTATGTTTACGGGATCGGACGCAGCACCTCGCGCAAGATGCTCGAGCAAGCGGGAATTTCTTTCGACTTAAAGAGCGACGAACTGAACGACGACGATGTCGTTAAGCTGCGCCAGATGATGGATCAGGGGATCAAAGTCGAAGGTGATCTGCGGCGCGAAATTACCGCGAGTATTAAGCGCCATCTCGACATGGGTTCTTACCGGGGATTGCGCCATCGTCGGAACTTGCCAGTGCGCGGTCAGCGCACACACACCAACGCGCGCACCCGTAAGGGACCGCGCAAGACGGTCGCCGGTAAGAAACAAGCGCCGACCAAATAGGAGTATAGGGTTATGGCAGACGCCACGGACGAGAAACAGAAGCCTGATGCTCAGGCCGATCAAAAAGCCGCTGATCGCGCCGCGCGCAAAAAGCGCGGCCGCAAGAATATCGCGGAAGGAGTGGTGCACATCCACTCGACTTTTAATAACACCATCGTGACGATCACCGATTACCAGGGTAACGTAATCTCGTGGTCCAGCGCCGGCGCGATGGGTTTTAAAGGTTCCCGCAAGGGTACGCCATTCGCCGCCCAGCAAGCGGCAGACAGCGCCGCCAAAAAGGCTATGGACCACGGCCTGCGCAGCGTACAGATTTTTGTCCGTGGGCCTGGCGCCGGACGCGAGTCGGCCTTACGGGCCCTGCAATCGGCCGGGATCAATATCAGTCTGATTAAAGACGTTACCCCAATCCCGCACAACGGTTGCCGTCCGCCGAAAAGGAGACGGGTTTGATGACCAGAGGAGGAAAACAGATTGGCTAGATACACTGGATCTGTGTGCCGGCTTTGCAGGCGCGAAAACCTCAAGCTCTTTCTCAAGGGCGAGCGCTGCTATACCGACAAATGCGCTATCGAGCGGCGCAACTACCCGCCAGGGCAACACGGCCAAGGCAGGCCGAAATTCTCGGAATACAGCATTCAGCTGCGCGAGAAGCAGAAGGTTAAGAGAATGTACGGCTTGTTGGAAAAACAGTTTCGCCGCACCTTTGCCGAAGCGGCACGCAGCAGAGGTATTACTGGCGAGACTCTGCTGGTTCTGCTGGAGCGCCGGCTCGACAATGTGACTTATCGGCTGGGCTTTGCGGGATCGCGCGCCGAAGCTCGAACTCTCGTCCGACACGGTCATATCACCGTGAACGGCAAGAAGGTCAACATTCCCTCTTACACGGTCCGGGTGGGTGACGTGGTGGCGGTCAAGGAGCCGAGCCGACAAATCACCCGCGTGCTTTCAGCCCTGGAGGGGTCGCAACGGCGCGGCGTGCCCGACTGGGCTGAAGTAGATCGTGATGCGTGCAGCGGCAGAATCAAACTCTTGCCTTCACGCAGTGATATCACCATGCCTATCAATGAGAAATTGATAGTCGAATTGTATTCGAAGTGATTTCCAATCTTGGGAGACGCTATGTCGACAATGTATAAGCATTGGGCGGATTTGATCAAACCCAAACAATTGGAGGTGGAAGAGAAAACTCTAACCTCGACGTACGGCAAATTTTACGCGGAACCTTTCGAGCACGGCTTTGGCCAGACCATCGGAAATTCACTCAGACGTATTCTGTTGTCTTCGCTGATGGGCGCTTCCATAGTGGCCGTGCGCATCAAAGGGATCTTGCATGAATTTTCCACGGTTCCAGGAATAACCGAAGATGTCGCCGACATCATTTTGAACTTGAAGGAAGTGCGCCTCAAGCTGAATGAGAGCGAACATCAGACGTTGCGGATCGACGCGAAGGGCCCCGGTGTCATTTATGCAAAAGACATCGTTGCGCCGCCCGCCGTCGAGATTTTGAATCCCGATCACAAGATCGCGACGCTTTCGCGCGACGCCAAACTAGAGATGGAAATGATGGTAAAGCTCGGGCGCGGCTATGTGCCGGCGGAGCGGAACAAAGAAGAAGGCGCGCCGGTCGATACGATTTTCATCGATTCGGTGTTCTCACCGATTCAAAAAGTGAATTTCAATGTTGCCAACGCCCGGGTTGGACAACGAACCGATTACGACAAGGTGGTATTTGAGGTGCATACCGACGGCAGCGTGAAACCGGACGATGCCATGGCTTTCGCCGCCAAGATTCTGCAGGACCAGGTTAGTATATTCGTCAATTTTCAGGAGGAACCGCGCTCGGAAAAGCACGACGATGGACCGATGATTCCGCTGAATGACAATCTATTCCGCAGCGTCGACGAGCTTGAATTTTCCGTGCGTTCGCAAAACTGTCTGCAAAACGCCGACATCAAGTATATCGGCGAGCTGGTGCAGAAATCCGAACAAGAAATGTTACGAACAAAGAATTTTGGTCACAAATCGTTGAACGAAATCAAAGAAATACTCAAGGAGATGGGGCTTGAGTTGGGCATGAAAATCGATCACTTTCCGGCCAGGGAAGAGATTGATGCGCGCAAACGAGCCGCCGAGAAAGAGTCGGTCTAGACATGCGACACCTGAAATCGGGCAGACAACTAAGTCGTAACTCCAGCCATCGCTGGGCGATGATGCGGAACCTTATTACGGCGCTGTTGCGAGAGGAGAAGATCCAAACTACCGATCCAAAAGCCAAGGAGCTCCGGCGCTGGGTGGATCGTGTGATCACTTTGGGCAAGCAGGGAAGCCTGCACGCCCGCCGCCAGGTTCTGAGCATCGTTCAAGATAAGGCGGTGGTGCGAAAACTATTCGACACCATTGGTCCGCGTTTCAAGGACCGTCCTGGCGGTTACACAAGAATCATCAAGCTGGGTATCCGGCGCGGTGACGCAGCACAGATGGCTTTGATCGAATTGGTTGGCGGCGAAGGCGAGAAGGAAGCCGCCGGGGGCGGCAAAAAGCGTCGCCGGACACGCCGGCAGCAGCCGGAGAAGCAGGAAGCGGCGGCCTAGAGCCCTCTGAGAATAAAAAAATCCACAAAACGGCCCGCCGGATCTGACTTGGATCCTGGCGGGCTGTTTTTATTTGCGGCTATCGTCTCGTTCATTCGCAGAAAAAGCTTGGTTGGGCGATTTGGGTCGTCTTTCGTTCACCTTTTTCTCATGATATCTAAGGCCGGTGGATAGAGAGACTACTGGCGTTCTACGTCGGTCACTAAGCGATTTTTTGAGCTTCACGCTGGACGAAGCCGCATTGGCGCAGCTGCCTTGGCGCGACTTCGGTAAAGGACTTGCGATGTCGCGCTTGGCGCGGGCGGGCCAGCGGGAATTGGTGCTTTACCGGATTGCCGCAAGCGCGCCCGCCGACACATTCTTGAAGCACGAGCATATAGGCGGCGAGTTTTATTTAGTGTTGAAGGGTAAAATTGCCGATGAAACGGGCGAATACGAAAAGGGCGATATCGTTTTTTTAGACGCGCATTCGGTGCATACGCCACGAGCGTTCGGCGAAACTATCGTTCTAGTATTATGGCCGGCTGGAGTGCGCATCGTCGATTAGTGGAACCAATGGATATTGGGAGGTGAAAATGAAAACCCTAGGTTTTATCGGTACCGGTGGTATGGGCAGCGGCATGGCGGGCAACTTGATCAAGGCCGGATACACTTTGGTTTTTCACGATCTGCGCCGCGAGCAGGGTAAAGCGCTCGAAGATAAAGGCGCGGTCTTCAAGGAATCGCCGCAGGCGGTGGCTGAATCCTGCGAGATGGTGCTATCGATGCTTCCCTATAACGAAGCGGTGCGTGCCGTGGGGCTTGGCAGGGCGTGGTTTACACGAAGCGACAACGGGCGCCAAGCTGTGGATCGATTTCAGCAGCATCGACAAGAAAACGATCGTCAGCGTCAACACGGAGCTGTCAAAAAAAGGCTGGACGGTGCTCGATGGTTCCGCCGGCGGCGTGGAAGAAGCGGCGGCAGCCGGAACCTTGTCGCTCTGGTTGTCCGGGTCGAAAGCGCTCTTCGATGAACATCAACCGGTTTTCAAAGCCATGGGTAACAAAATTCTTCATGTCGGCGAGCTCGGCAATGCCAAGCTGGTGAAAAACGCCATGGCGATGTTTGCCGCGGTGACTCATCTGACCTTGGCTGAGATATGCTCCTGGCTTAAGAAAGGCGGTCTTTCCGAAGATACTTTTCGCACGATCTTGAAAAACTCGCAGCAGGATTCGGTAGCCATCGACCGCATCATGGAAATCGTCGTCAGCCGCAAGTACAAGCAGCGTAAATCCTGGATGCCCAAAGACGTAGGCTTCGGTCTCGACATGGCGCGCGAGATGGAAGTACCCATGCCGTTCGTCGCCTTGGCATATCAGATGTTTTCGATCGCTCAGGCGACTGGCCAGGATGGCTACGAAGCGACCGGCATCGCCTGCAACGTTTACGACGTCATTACCGGACAGAAACGCGGCGTTTGAGCCGCTGGCGGTATTGCCTGACGAACATATTTCGTGATTTCTCACCTATCTGCTTCGCCACCGAGCTCATCGAGTATCCCCTGGTCTTCGATGCCAGGGCCGCTCAGGCGGAGAGGAAGTTTGTTTTTACTATTCCGGCCCGTTGTTTTTGGTTGAGGGTGTGGCGGCGAAGTTTCTGTCATTACACTCGCACGCAGTCGTGCCTACCAGTTGCGGATATGCGGGGAATTAGTTGTCGGCGGACACACCTACACAAACGTGCCCGATTGACTTTCCTGGTGTAAACTCATTACAATTTCATTCACGAATCTGTTTTATTGGCGAGACATTCCCCGACATTACGACCTAGTACCCTGGCCCGAGGACATTTTGGAAAACTCGGGGCAGAGAATGACTAAACGAGCTGATGCGAAGTCACCTTAGAGAACTGCTGTCCCGGGCTATTGAGAAAGCGGCCAAGGGGGAAGAGTTGAATTCGACAGAGCTCCCTCCTTTGTTTCTTGAGCCCCCTAAACAGCGCGAGTTCGGCGATTTGACAAGTAATGTTGCGATGCTTTGGGCGAAGAGCGCAAAGAAACCGCCGCGGGCGATTGCCGAAACGATCCTGCAAAACATTGAAGACCCAGACGGTATCCTCGCGAGCAAAGAGATCGCCGGCCCGGGTTTCTTGAATTTCACCTTCTCGTCTAAATTCTACTTCGATCAGCTGCGCGCACTGGTGGCGGGAAAGCATGACACGGTAGACCTCGGTCATGGGCAAAAAATTCAAGTCGAGTTCGCCAGCGTCAATCCTACAGGGCCATTGCACGTCGGTCACGGCCGGGTCGCGGTGATCGGCGATGTGCTGGCGCGCTTGCATCAGGCAACCGGTTACACAGTCGAGCGCGAGTACTACGTCAATGATGCCGGCAACCAGATGGAGAATCTTGGTCTTTCCATCCACGCGCGTTATCGGGAACTTTTCGGCGAGACAGTGGCTTTGCCCGAGGGTGGCTATCCCGGCGCTTACGTCAAAGAGATCGCCGCGGAGATTCAACGGCAGTACGGTGACAAGTTTTTGCATGCCGACCAAAACGAGGCGGTGAACTTTTTTCGCCAGTTCGGCGGCGATGCGCTGCTCAACACGATTCGCTCGCAGTTGAAAGATTTCGGCATCGAGTTCGATTCGTTTTTTAGCGAAAAGGCGATGCGGGAGCGGCACGAAGTCGCCGAATCAATGGATCTCCTGCGGCGACAAGGCTTGCTCTATTCGCAGGATGGCGCCGAGTGGTACAAGTCGACCGCCTTCGGCGACGACAAAGATCGCACAGTCATTAAAAGCGACGGCGAGCTGACGTATTTCGCGGCCGATATCGCTTACCATCGCAACAAGTATGAGCGGAAATTCGCCAAGCTGATCAATGTCTGGGGCGCTGATCATCACGGCTACGTGCCGCGTTTGAAAGCGGCCATGCAAGGGCTGGGCTTCGATCCGAACTCGCTTAACGTCGTGCTGGTGCAGATGGTTCAACTTACCCGCGGCGGCGAGCCGGTGCGCATGGGCAAGCGCACCGGCGAATTCGTCGCATTGGAAGACGTGATCGAAGAAGTCGGGCGGGACGCGGCGCGGTTCTTTTTTCTCATGCGCAAGTCGGACAGCCATCTCGATTTCGACCTGGAGCTTGCCAAGCGACAATCGAGCGAAAATCCGGTCTTCTACGTGCAGTACGCCCACGCCCGGATCGCGAGTATTTTCGAGCAGGCGGCCAACAGCGGCATGATCTCTGGGAGCGCGCGACGCCGTTACGATCGAGCGGTTGGAGTTGGCAGAAGAGCTGGAACTGATCCGGCAAATGATTCAGTTCAATGACGTCCTCGAAGAGAGTGTGCGCGAGCTCGAACCTCATCGCATGGTTTTTTATTTGCTGGACCTGGCCGGTGAAGTTTCATCGCTATTACAATCGTCAGCGGGTGATTACGGAAGACGGTGAGTTAAGCCGCGCGCGCTTACTGTTGATCGAGAACGTGCAGCGAACCTTGCGCCGCGGGCTGGAAATTCTCGGTATTGACGCACCGCTCAAGATGGCTGCCCGGGCGGAAACGGACTCTTAGCAGTTTACGGTGAGGGGAAGAGGGAGTCGTTTGATGGCGGAAAATCGCAGAGGCAAGGACAACCGGTTTTACTTCAGTCGCGGCCAGCTGGTGCTTTTGGGTGGAGCATTCACGCTGACTGCGGCGATTGTTTTTTTCCTGGGGATATTTGTCGGTAAAAGCATCGAGGAAAGCAAGGCGGCTAAGCGCGAGGAGCCGCTGATTAAGATCCCGATCAACCCAACGACTCAGGGCGCTGCCGGCGCTGCAACTGTGCCTCCGAAAGATGAAATTACCTTTAACGATTCTTTATCGAAGTCCGAGGGCTCTCAGCTAACGGTCGACGGCAAAACGAGCGAGCAAAAGCTATCTGAAAAGGTCGTCAAGGCCGAACCGAAAGATGCGAAGCTGCAAGCCAAAGCCGAATCTCCGGCCGAGCGGCCACCAACGAAGAAGTCCGAAAAGGCTACCCGGACCGAGGACGCGAAAAAAAGGGCCGAGTCCGAATCGGCGGCGCATGCGAAAGATCAAGTCCAAGTATGGCGCGCCCAAGTCAACGCTTTTCCCGACGATAAGGCAGCGAAACAACTGGTTGAACGCTTAAAAAATAAAGGCTACAACGCCTATATCACAGAGTTACAGAATCGGGGAAAACCCTGGTATCGCGTCAGCGTCGGCAAGTATAGTTCGCGCGAAGAAGCGGACAAAGTCGTCGAAAGCCTGAAAAGCGACGGGAGTTTTACGACTGCCTTTTCCGCCAGCAAGTGATTCAAAGCCTCCATGAACATCCGTGAAGCGATCGATAAAATGGTGAATCACACCGATCTCTCCGAAGCGGAGACGATCGAGGTGATGAACCAAATCATGACCGGCGAGGCCACCCCGTTACAGGTGGCGGCTTTTCTCACAGCACTGCGAATGAAGGGAGAAACCGTCGCGGAAATTACCGGCGCGGCGCGTGTGATGCGCGAGAAGGCGCATCGAGTCGACGTCGGTTCAAAAACCGTATTGGACACCTGCGGTACCGGTGGGGATCAGAAGGGGACATTCAATATCTCGACCACATCGGCCTTCGTTGTCGCCGGCGCCGGTGTTCCGGTCGCTAAACATGGCAACCGCTCGGTGTCGAGCCAATCCGGCAGCGCCGATGTACTCGGTGCTCTCGGCGTCAGAGTCGATGCCCCAAAAGAGCGCGTGGAGCAATGTATCGCGAAAATCGGCATTGGCTTTCTGTTTGCGCCGCTGCTTCACGAGGCGATGAAGTATGCGGTACAACCGCGGCGCGATATCGGCATCCGCACGATCTTCAATCTTCTGGGCCCGCTGACCAATCCGGCAATGGCCAGCTATCAATTGATCGGGATTTACAGCGGCGAGCTCGTCGCGGTGATTGCCCATGTGCTGAAAAACCTCGGCAGCGCGCGCGCCATGGTCGTGCACGGTTTGGAAGGGCTGGACGAAATTTCTCTTTGCGGCCCCACCAAGGTCGCTGAACTGCGCGATGGTAAAGTGACTGAATATATCCTGGAGCCGGAACAGATGGGATTTGCGCGCTGTCGACTGGAAGAACTGCACGGCGGCAATGCTGAAGAGAGCGCGGTCATCGTGAAGAGCGTGCTCCAGGGCGACCAGGGCTCGCCGCGGAATGTGGTTTTGCTCAACAGCGGCGCGGCTCTTTATGTCAGCGGCAGTGCGGCGACGCTGCAGGATGGTATCCGACTCGGGGCGGAGTCCATCGATTCGGGAAGAGCTCGGCAAAAGCTTGACCAGTTGGTCGAGATGACCAACGCCGGCTGAATTACCATGGCCGAAATTCTCCATGAGATTGCCGAGCATGTGCGCGGCGTCGTCGAGCGCCGTCGACGCGAAGTGCCACTTGAGGCTTTGCGCGAGCGGCCACTCTTTTCAGTAGCGCGGCGAGAGTTTGCTCGGTGCTTTCGCGGCAATCAGAGAAAGATTATCGCCGAGATCAAGAAAGCGTCGCCATCAAAAGGATTGATTCGCGCCGATTTCGATCCGCTGGCGATCGCGCGAGATTACGCGGCTCACGGCGCCACTGCCATATCAGTCTTGACCGAAGAGCATTTTTTTCAAGGCAGCTTGAATTATTTAGAACAGATTCGAAATGTCATCGATGTGCCGTTGCTGCGGAAAGACTTCATGCTCGATGCCTATCAGCTTGTCGAAGCCAAAGCATATGGCGCTGACGCGGTGCTGTTTATCGCGGCAATGTTGGATGCGGGGTTGATGGGGGAATTGCGCGCGCAAGCGACGGAGCTGTCGCTGGATTCGCTGGTCGAGGTGCACAACGAGCAGGAATTGGATGCCGCCGTCAAAGCCGGCGCGAATTTAGTCGGAATCAATAATCGCAACCTCAAGACCTTTGAGGTGAGTCTTGCGACCACCGAACAATTAGCGCCGCTCATACCGCCGGGCATGCCGGCGGTATGCGAGAGCGGCATCGACGGCTTGGAGCAAATTCGCCGCGTCGAAAAGTTGGGCATCCACGCCTTCTTGATTGGCGAGTCGCTGATGCGCGCACCGGAGCCGGGAAACAAGCTTACAGAACTTTTAAAGGCCTGAGCTACGAGGACTGAGTCAAGCTCGGCTCGGGTTTCGGCACTCATTGAATATGGCTGTCAAGGTTAAAGTATGCGGCATCACGAATCTGGCCGATGCCGAAGCTGCGCTGGCAGACGGCGCGGACATGCTGGGCTTCAACTTTTATCCGCCGAGCCCGCGCTGCCTCGCGCCGGAAAAAGCGCAGGAGATTATCCACGCTTTGCCTGCCGGATCCTTCAACGTCGCGCTGTTCGTCAACGAGTCCAAGGAGAAAGTGAACGAGATTCTGTCTGGAGGAGCGGCTGGCAACGATCAGCGGAGTTTTAGCGGGGTGCAATTCCACGGCGAGGAATCAGCCGACTACTGTCGTGGTTGGGCCGTCAAGGTGATCAAAGCTTTTCGCCTCAAAGAAAGAACCTCGCTCGACCAGCTACGAAGCTTTCCGGCGGAGTTTTATCTTCTGGATTCCTACTCTGCGGGGTATGGCGGCTCGGGAACGGCTTTTCCGTGGGAATGGCTTAACGGAATCGACGCCTCCAAACTGATTCTTTCGGGCGGCCTCAGCGTGGATAATGTCGCGGCTGCGATTCGTCATGTGCGGCCGTTCGGCGTCGATGTCTGCAGCGGCGTGGAAGCACATCCGGGTATTAAAGATCATGGCAAACTCAAAGAATTTATCGCTGCTGCCAAAGGTGCCTGACCGCCGGGGCCACTTCGGTCCTTACGGCGGCCGCTACGTAGCCGAAACTCTTATGCCGGCGCTGGCGGAGCTTGAGCGCGCTTACGCTCAAGTCCGCCGCGATGCTGTTTTCCACCGGGAGTTCCAACATTATTTGCATGAATATGTCGGCCGAGAAACGCCGCTTTATTTCGCCGAACGGCTGACCCAGCAGCTCGGCGGCGCAAAGATCTATCTCAAGCGCGAAGATCTCTGCCACACCGGTGCGCACAAGATCAACAACACGATCGGTCAGATCCTGCTCGCCCGGCGCATGGGCAAACAGCGCATCATCGCCGAGACCGGCGCGGGGCAGCACGGCGTGGCGACCGCGACTGTGGCCGCGCGCTTTGGTCTAAACTGCGAGATCTTCATGGGCAAGGAAGATGTCCGTCGCCAATCGCTCAATGTTTTTCGCATGAAGTTGCTCGGCGCCAAGGTCCGGGTGGTCGAGTCGGGTAGTAAAACGCTCAAAGATGCCATGAACGAGGCTTTGCGCGACTGGGTGACGAACGTACGCAACACCTATTACCTGATCGGTTCGGTTGCCGGGCCGCATCCTTATCCGATGATGGTGCGCGACTTTCAGTCGGTCATCGGCAAGGAAGCGCGCCGGCAAATCCTCAAAAAGCAAGGCCGCTTGCCGGACTATCTCGTCGCCTGCGTCGGCGGCGGCAGTAATTCGATGGGCCTGTTTTTCCCGTTTGTCCGCGACCGCAAGGTCAAGATGATCGGCGTCGAAGCCGCCGGGCATGGTCTGCGCAGCGGCAAACATTCGGCGTCGATTCAGGGCGGCACGGTGGGAGTTTTGCACGGCAGCAAGAGCTACGTTTTGCAGGATGCGCGGGGGCAAATCACCGAAACCCACTCGGTGGCGGCCGGCTTGGACTATCCCGGTGTCGGCCCGGAGTTGAGCTATTTGCGCGATTGCGGCCGCGTCCAATTTGCTGCGGCAACCGACGCCGAAGCGATTGCCGCGATCAAGCTGCTTGCCGAGATTGAAGGCATTATTCCGGCCTTGGAAAGCGCTCATGCGATCGCTGCCGTGGGGCGCTTGGCGCCGCGGTTAAGCAAACGGCAGTCGATCATCGTCAATCTCTCGGGGCGAGGCGATAAGGACATGATGACCGTGGGCGATTATCTTGGGGCGAAACTCTAAAGAGAGTTCCAAGGTTCAATCGTTCAAAAGTTCAAGGGAAGTTACCGGAAGCGCCTTTGATCCTTGAACACTTGAACTTTTGAACGTCAACCCGAACCATGAGCCGGATTAAAAAAACCTTCGCTGAACTGAAAAAGCGCGGCGAGGCTGCGCTGATTCCTTTTATCACCGCGGGGGACCCTGATCTTGCGACGACACTCAAGATCATGCGCGCACTCGCGGCGAAAGGCGCGGACTGTATCGAGCTCGGTATTCCTTTCTCGGATCCTACGGCCGATGGCCCGACAATCCAGCGATCCTATGAGCGGGCCTTAAAAAAGCCAATATCGTTGACCGCGATTTTTCGTTTGGTCCGAGAGTTCCGTAGCGCATCCGATGTGCCGGTTATTTTATTCGGCTATTTCAATCCGTTTTTTCGCTTTGGTCTTGAACGGTTCGTGCGCCAGGCCGCCGCGGCCGGCGCCGACGGGGTGCTTTGCGTCGACCTGCCGCCGGAAGAGAGCGATGAACTTAAACGCTGGACCGACGGCGCCGGACTGGATCTGATATTTCTTTTGTCACCGACTAGCGGGGCGGACCGCTTGCGCCTGGTGGCACGAAAGGGGAAAGGCTTCATCTATTACGTTTCAGTGACGGGTGTGACCGGCGCACGCCGTTCTTTCGACGACGGCCTGCGCGCCCAAGTTGCCCGCGTGCGCAAAGCCGCAGCGCTGCCAGTGGGCGTTGGCTTTGGGATATCGACGCCGCAACAAGCGGCATGGATCGCTGGCTTCGCCGATGCCGCTGTCGTCGGCAGCGCGCTAGTGGAAAGAATCGAGAAAGCTAAACCCAAGTCGGCCAAGGCGGAACAAGCGGGCGCTTTCGTCGCGCAGCTTAAGCAGGCGATTAGGCAGGCGGCGCAGGCGAAATAAGTCCATTCGCTCGTTCACAAACGGATCGATTCGGCTTTTCAAAGGGTGCAGATCATCGGCCGGAACCGTATGGATCGCTACTCCGATACCCTTAAAAAAATTTACAATTTGCGCGGCGGCATGATCGATCTGCGCTTGGATCGCATGGATCGCGCCCTCGGCCTATTCGAGCATCCGGAAAGACAATTCCCTTCAATCCATGTTGCCGGTACCAACGGCAAGGGCTCCACTTCGGCGATGCTGCAGCGGATCTTGTCGTTGGCCGGGTATCGCACGGCGCTCTATACGTCGCCGCACCTGGTGTCCTTCACTGAACGCATGCGAGTGGGCGATAAAGAAATCGCTCCGGAAGAAGTCGTCGAGCTTGCCGACGAGATTGAGCAGCGGACCGCCGCTGCGGATCTGCCGCTCACTTTTTTTGAGTTCGTAACCGTCATGGCGTTTGTCTATTTTGCACGGGAAAAAATCGACCTGGCGGTTGTTGAAGTGGGATTGGGCGGACGGTTGGATGCGACCAATTTAGTAACGCCCTTGGTCTCGGTGATCACCACGATATCGAAGGATCACGAAGCCTATTTAGGCTCCGACGTTTTGTCTATCGCCCGCGAGAAAGGTGGCATCATCAAGCACCGCGTGCCGGTAGTGGGTGGACGGCTATTGCCGGAGGTGACTGAGCTGATCAGGAGAATCGCCGATGAACATGCTTCACGGAGTTATTTTTTGGGTACGGATTACGAAATTTTCTTGCAAAATGAGGAGCTTTTCGATTATAGAGGGATAAAACAGCATTTTCTTAATTTAACCCTCGGACTTCGAGGACGGCATCAGAGAGCGAATGCGGCGGTTGCCTTGGCGGCTTTGGAGTTGGTGTCTGATCACTTCCCCACGAGCGAGCGTGCAGTACGCGAAGGGCTGGCAACTGTGTATTGGCCCGGACGATTCGAGGTGATGCTCGACCGACCCACTGTCATTCTCGACGGCGCCCACAATGGCGAAGGAGTAAAAGCGCTGGTCGATGAGCTTGGCGATATGGCGCGTGGTCGCAAAGTCAAGCTTTTGTTTGCGGCGATGGCCGATAAAGAATGGGACTTGATGGTAAACACGCTGGTAAAAATCGCCGACGAAATAGTTTTCACGCGGGTCGACATGGAGCGAAGCGCTGATCCAAAACAGTTGGCGGAAAGTGTCCACGATCGAATTCCGTACCGTGTCATTACAGATTCCGCTACTGCGTTGCGGACCCTCTTCGATGAAGCTCTGCCGGACGACATCATTGTCATTGCCGGCTCTCTTTACTTGCTCGGAGAAATTCGTCCGCTGGCCAAACAAATCGTCGCCGGTAAGACTGCGCGCGTGAGCTCGGTTGCTCCGTTTTCATCGTGAATTGCAAACCATGAAGCTCAACATCAGTCTTTCCAACATCCTTCTTGGAGCACTCCTTTGCACCGTTGGCTCGCCTTCCTGGGCGGCTCAAATCACGACCGGAGTGAAGGGCACTCCGGGTGCGTCGATCAATGTCACTGCCGACAAGATGTCGGCAGGCGACGGAGGAAACCAGATCGAAGCGACTGGAAACGTGGAAATCAAGCGCGATGAGATGACCCTGAAAGCCGATGAAGTGCGGATGAATCAGAGAACTCAAGATGTCGAGGCCAAAGGGAAAGTTAGCGTCAGTGATCCCGAATGGAAGGTCAAATCCGCCGACTCGATGCAAATGAATCTGGAAAAGGAAACCGGCGAGCTGCAAAACGCCGACCTATTTCTGGAGTCCGGACATCTCAGTATTTCGGGCCGGCGCTTGCAAAAGTTCGGCGGCCAAAGCTATCACATCGACGATGGATTTTTTACCACGTGTCTGTGTGAATCCGGGGCGCCGGAGTGGAAGTTTTCCGCGGATCAGATGGATCTCAATCTCGAAGGCGTCGGAACCATCAAGGGCGGTTATTTTTACGTCCTCGATGTGCCGATTTTTTATCTGCCTTATGCCTATTTTCCGCTGCAAACCGAGAGACAAACCGGGTTTCTTTTCCCTAAGCTCGGCCACTCGACGACGGATGGCTTCCGCTATTTGCAGCCGTTTTTCTGGGCGATATCCAAGAGCACGGACGCCACGGCCACATTCAATCTCGAATCTCGCACCCGGGTCGGCGCCATCGGCGAATTTCGCACGATGTTCTCTCAAGACGATGATTTTAGAATTACCGGTGCCTATTTTAACGAATCGTTCCGGAAAAACGCCCAGGATGACGTTGTCGACCGCACCATCGCCGATCAACGCATCCCGCAAAATCGTTGGAGCATCATTGGCACGCATCGGTACACGACGCCGTTCGACTGGCTGACGTTCAGCGATTTTGCGGCTTATCGCGACGACTTATTTACGCGCGAGTTGATTGATCGGTTTGACCTGCCTGGTACCCAGGAAGCGAACATCCGCCGTAGCCGGTACGGTGAATCTCGCTTTGGCGTATTCAAGGACTGGGGTGATACCTTCGTCAAGGGAGAGTGGAATTTTTATCAAGACTTCATTCAACCCGACAGCACGACACTTCAACGGACTCCGCAACTGGCTTTTTGGGGCCGCCGTTTTCTGAGCGGTTTCCCGCTGGAGTTTCGTTGGCGCGCCGATAGTGTCAACTATCTGAGACGCGAAGGCGGCGATGGGCTGCGTTTTGATTTTAGACCGGAGGTTGTCCTGCCGTTTCGGCTGGCGCCGCATCTATTTGGATCTCTCAGCGCGGCGCCCCGCGAAACTGCTTATCATCTTTATTCGCCGGTCAAGTCATCGGACCACAATGTCTCTCGTGAGCTGATCGAGCTGCGCGGCAATATCGGCACGGCGGTCAGCCGGGTATTCAGATTTGAAAGTTTAGGATTGGGCAGAGTAAAGCACGTGCTCGAACCGGAGCTCAACTATCTCTTTGTGCCGGGCGTCAATCAGAGCAAGATCCCGATCATGGACGGTGTCGACCGCGTCAACCGGCGCAATGTCGTGCAGTTCGCGGTGACCAACCGCCTGTGGGGCAAACCGCTCGCGCCGCTGAGCGTACCTGCCGCCGACGCCAATGTAGAATCGCTCAATTCATCCGAAAGCGGAGACGCGCGCCAGATGGCATCCCTGCGCATGGCACTGAGTTACGATATCGATCGAGAGCGCAAGGGCGGGGATAGTTTGACGGATCTAGACCTCAATCTGAAACTGACGCCTTATCCTTACGTCGATATCGGATTTGACGGCGGCATCAACCCCGGCGCATGGAACATCAGTCAGGCCAGGGCGACTTTGGCTCTGACCGACCCGCGACCGATACTACGCCGATCGCTGGATTTCGATTTCAACCGACCGAATGCCATAAGCTTGAGCTACTATTATTTGCGGCGGGGGCCGAATAGTTTTCTCGCCGACGACGCGAATATCGACTTGGATGCTCCGGCGAATTGTGTCCTGCATCCGCTCGATCCGCGTTGCCCCGTGCACCGGGTTCGATAAGAATACTGTCGGTAACATTTCCGCCAATTTGATTTACCGTGCCACTGACAATGTGCTGTTCAATTTCAGCAGCACCTACGACGCCCGCGACAGCCGCTTTCTTGGTTTTCGCGCGACCACCAAATTGCTCTCGTTTTGTGAATGTTGGACCGTGACGGTCGCCGTCTCACATAATGTGAATCCGTCCAAGACCAGCGTCGGCTTCGACTTTAATCTGCTCGGATTGGGAACTACCAAAAGCTCACTAAGATAGGCAACCCCGCCGGTTTAATCTCTGTGGGGTTATTCTCCGCAACTTGCCGCGATTGTTTAATCGGTTCGATCTGCCACCCCGCCGCTGGTGACGGGGTAGTTCAGTTTCAAAAGTTTTTTCGGTTGCTTGTGCACTCCGGCGCGCTTGGCGCGGACCATTTCGGTGTAGTGAAACACTCGCCCCAAGCTTTTGTAACGTCCCCGTTTGTTACCGATGAGCAAATGATAAAGATACTTCCAGTAGGAGCCGTAAAGATCGCCCAGTATGTACACGAGGCTGCGATCTCTCATCAGCAAACGGCTGCGGCCCTGACGGCGATGAACCTGCTTGAAATAGTTTTTGCACAGACGTTGGCGGTCAATACGATGGTAAACAATGCAGTCGCGCGCGTAACCCATGCGAATGCCGATCTGCGATAGCCGCCGCGCCAGATCGACGTCTTCGGACGTTCCTGAAGCTCCCGGCCCCAGCCGTTCGTCAAAACCGCCCACGCGATAGAGCAGTTCGCGCGCCATGAAGCAGTTCGCGCCATTCAACGAATGAACTTCCTCCACGTCGGGCCCATAATCGAGATGAGGGACGGTTCGATAAAGGGACACAAGCTGTCGTGTCTCGGGATCGTCAGCGTCGGGAGAATGGAGTCCGATTTTGCCTTGACCCGCTTGATAATCTCCCTTTTGAAAGAACGCATTGAGAGTTTTCAGCCAATCGCGATCGACAATCACGTCGTCGTCAAGGAAAGCTACATAGTCACCGTGAGCTAAGTTGATCGCCTCGTTAATCGCCGCAGACTTGCCGGGTCGAGGGACCTTTAGAATCTGGATCTGACTTGGAAAATCTTGCGCGCACGCATGAATAAGCGATTGAGTCTTATCCGATGAATTGTTGTCAGCGACGATAATTTCCGGCTGTAATTGCTCAAATTGATCGAGACCCCGGATGCTTTCCAACAGTCCGGCGAGGGCCTCCGCTCGATCTTTGGTCGGAATAATGATTGTCAGCCAAGTCGACATGGAATCGAAACCTTCAATTTGACCATTGTGAAATAGCTTAACGTGTTGCTTATTCGTGTTGCCGCAAAGCTACCAATGACTAGTTTTATTCAATTTGTCGCATGAATGATAGCGGTTTTCTAGTGGTAAATCAGGATTCCATATAGAAATAATGATTAATTCAAATTGCTGGTTTCGTGAACAACGACCGTTTTTCTCGTGATTCAACGACAGGAATTTTTGGAGAGTCGTTCGATCCTTTACTTTGAGTGCAAATCGCCGACGATTTGGTCTTGCCATCTGTCGATCAGTGCGCCGGAGTATTCATGCGGTCACTCGCTTTGAATCGGGCAAATCAGATCCCCTAGTTCGAAAGCATCGACAATTGTTACGAGTGTCTTCCCCAGAATTTGAGGTTTCGGACAAGCATCACCGCACGCTCGACGTGACGAGGGCGTCCATTGGCAGAAAAGTTGTCGGTCTCGAACGACGAAACGGTATCCAGGCATCGGCCAAATGGTTGAGCGAACTTAAGCCCGCTTTGATCGTGCTGGAGAGCCACTTGACCAGTTGCTACTGCTGACCGTAAGGGGAAAGCCTTTCCTTTACTATTGTCCGAAATTTAGGACAAGTTAATCGGCAAAATTTCTGTACTGAGAGGATGTCAGTGGAAATTACCATAAGTCGGAATAATGCACTGCATGCTAATTTAATACTATTTTAGCTAAAATAATCATATTATTTCTTGACATATACGTTGCTTTCCTCCAATGGGTATTGAAATCCCTTCCAATATAGTCTTTAGATTAGGTCGCGTGAAGTCGGCCAATGGATTGAGTCGGTTCTTTCGCACACTCGTGCGGTTTATCCGATTCAAACAGGGCTTTTTGAGTTCTCTGAAGATTGTTGTTAGCAGCCAATAATTTCGAAACGGAGTGAGTTAACCCGGTGTAGAAATGAAAGAGGGGCCAGACGCGAGATTATTTATGAATCGTTTTTTTCTTCATCTATTGTTCACATTGCTGTGTGCCTCGACCGCCCATGCAGTGAGCTCGTTGACCATTTCCTGGCAGGACAACTCAACGGATGAAGCCGGCTTTAATGTCGAGCGGGCGACTTCCGCCGCAGGCCCATTTACCCTAATAGCCCAGCTCGGTACTAATGTGACGAGCTATCTAGACTCAAATTTGCCGGAAGCAGCACACTTTTGCTACCGTGCAAACGCTTTCAACCCGATCGGGGACTCACCCTACACGAGCGTAGCCTGCGCTTTCACGAAAGCGACTCTTAGTCTGGTCAAGGCAGGTGCGGGTGCAGGCCAGGTAACCAGTTCCCCGGCCGGAATTAACTGTAGCGTGACTTGTGTCCTTCAGCTCGCCGGGAACTCTAATGTCACATTAACGGCAACCGCTGCCGCCGGCTCCGTGTTTGCGGGGTGGTCCGGCGCCTGCGGCGGCATTGAATCCTGCACGTTGACGATGGACTCGCAAAAGAACGTCACGGCAAATTTCACATTAAGTCCGGTCTTAATAAATACCTTTTTTGTTCGTCAGCAGTATTTGGATTTTCTGGATCGGGAACCGGATGCTGGAGGTTTTCGGCCGGGGTCAATGCGCTGAACAGCGGCCTTGCAAAGTCGAGCCTGGTTGAGGCGGTTATGGATTCCGAGGAATTCTATTTTGGAGGCAAATTCATTGCGCGAACCTATTTGGGGATTCTAACTCGAGATGCTGACCATGCCGGCTTTCGGGCTTGGTTGGCGGTATTGCTGAATGGAATGTCGCGAGAACAGATCGTGCAGTTTTTTTTAGAATCAGGTGAATTTCAGGCGAAGTTCGGCAGTAATTTAACCAACTCGCAGTTTGTCGACAAGCTGTACGCGAACGTATTGCTGCGCTCGGCGGATGTGGGGGGATTCAATGCCTGGGTGGGGGGATTGAATAGCGGGCAGATGACGCGCGCGCAGGTGGCATTAAGTTTTCTGGACTCGTTAGAGTTTCAGAGCCTAAATTTGAGCCGGAATCGAGTCGATGTGTCCCTATTATATTTCGACCTCTTGCAACGCGACCCTGACCCTGGTGGGTTTTCCGCTTGGGTTGGAGCGCTTAACTTCGGAGTGCCGTTCGTATCGGTGATTGATGCTTTTCTGATGTCCGGTGAATATCTAAATCGATTCTGACGGATTCTTCAATCTCGCTCGAATAAGTCCATGATTCACGAATATCGCGCCGAGTTGAGGAACCAAAAGAATCGATTGATCCATCGAAGTGGACCATCACTCGCTTGGCGCTCATATCTCAAGAGTCAAGTCACTCAGTCCTTGTGATCGAGTTCGTGATACACGGTGGTCTTTCGGTCGTCTACCTAGGGGCGAGAAAATCGCTTGAGACTCGAAAAACATTTTCACTCAATGAGCCTTATCAGGCTTGCAGTATCCAATCGCCAACAGCAAGCCCCGCCAATGGCGCGTCGGCCGCCGTCATTTTTCTACGGCGTAGATTGAAAATCTCTTTTGTGAAATAGGTATATTATTATCTCGATGTGATTCAATGCAGATTGAAACCGCCTAGGAATTATGTAGCGAAGAGTTTGATGCTAGCGCGTGGAGGCTCAATGAAACAATCAGCAATTCAGAATAGATTTGTCCTGGGATCGCTATTCGCAGCTCTCCTCAGTGGCTGTATTGGGCGGATTGGAAGACCGGTTGATTCCGAGTCACAAATAAGAAATTTGACAATTGAAACCGTCCAAGCAAAGGAATTGTCAGGAGATACGCAAGCCACTATCGTGCACATCGATCCTCAGACCGGGCAAATGATGGTTCCTCCCGTAGGTGCGTCAACTGGTTATATCCAGCAACCGCAAACCAATACACTGGTGATGTCGCCGTTACGCGAAACAGTAAGTCCGGCTCCCAACGGAGGAGTTATGATCTATCTCGACGAACGCTTTGTTACTCCATTAATGGCCACCATCGATAAGGATGGTAAACCGCAGGTCGGACACAATCCTGTGACAACAGATTCGGATGACAAAAAGTAGCGCGAATAAAATGCGGTACGTCCTCGTATGCTTGCTTATATGCCTTAGTTTTCATGTCCAAGACTTGCTCACGGCGGCAACCGCGCATTCAACGGTTATCACGGTCGTGAATCTTGATGGGGCGAACGAAGGGTTCAACGACCCCAATCCGGCGAATGCAGCTTCCACTGCCGGTGGTAATAGCGGTGGCACACTAGGCGCACAGCGCCTCATTGCATTTCAATATGCTGCTAATATTTGGGCAAGTCTTCTGTCGAGTCCCATAGAAATAAAGATCGACGCGAATCTCGATCCGTTAACATGTTCGGCGACATCTGCAACTCTCGGCGCAGCCGGTGCTAGGACGGTTCATAGAGATTTCGCAGGTGCACCGTTACCAAACACCTGGTATCCACAGGCGCTAGCAAATAGTCTTGCTGCTATGGACATCGACGCCGGGACTAGCGACATTCGGGCAATTTTCAACAGCGTTATAGGGACCACCTGTGTGTTCCCGCTGGTATGGTATTACGGACTTGACGGCACTCCGCCTGCGGGCAGCTTAGACTTCGTGAGCGTCGTTTTACATGAACTTGGTCATGGACTCGGTTTCCAATCCTTCGTCGATCTTGCATCTGGGACAAAACTGATAGGTTTGGACGACGTTTTTTCGCTCAATCTGGAAAACCATAGTAACAGTAAACGCTATCCTGAGATGACCGATGCGGAAAGGGTCAATGCGAGCCGAAACAGCGGAAATCTTCACTGGGTCGGCCCGAATGTACTGGCGGCAAGTGGTAATTTGACAGCCGGAGCTCATGCGAGCGGCCACGTGCAAATGTATGCCCCGAATCCTCAGCAATTTGGTTCTTCGGTTTCCCATTTTGACACGGCCGTTACACCGAACGAGCTCATGGAGCCATTTTACACCGGCGCAACCCAGGATGTAGGGTTGACGTTAGAAGCGTTCGTGGATTTGGGGTGGCAGGGCTCGGCGCTTTCTAGTAGCAGTTTTTTTGTTCGTCAGCAGTATTTGGATTTTCTGGATCGGGAACCGGATGCTGGAGGTTTTTCGGCCGGGGTCAATGCGCTGAACAACGGGCTTCCGAGGTCGAGCCTGGTTGAGGCGGTTATGGATTCCGGGGAGTTCTACTTTAAAGGCAAATTCATCGCGCGAGCCTATCTGGGGATTCTAACTCGAGATGCTGACCATGCCGGCTTTCGGGCTTGGTTGGAGGTATTGCTGGACGGGATGTCGCGGGAACAGATCGTGCAGTTTTTTTTAGACTCTGGTGAATTTCAGACGAAGTTCGGCAGCACTTTGACGAACGCGCAGTTTGTCGACAGGATGTACGCGAACGTATTGCTGCGTTCGGCGGATGTGGGGGGATTCAATGCTTGGGTGGGGGGATTGAATAGTGGGCAGATAACGCGCGCACAGGTGGCGTTAAGCTTTCTGGACTCGGTGGAGTTTCAAAGCCTAAGTGCGAGCCAGAACCGAATGGATGTGTCACTGCTATACTTTGATCTGCTGCGTCGCGACCCTGACCCTGGCGGGTATTCCGTGTGGGTTGGGGCGCTTGATTCCGGAGTGCCGTTGACATCAGTGATTGATGCTTTTCTGATGTCCAGTGAATATGCCGCTCGATTCTAAGCGATTGTTTTAGTTCCGCTCGAATAAGATCTCTAGTCTAAGTACTCTAATCAATCGTGGATTTGGAGTTCTTTACGTTTCGTAGTACAGTCTTTTTCTGGCCTTAGTCTTACGAATGTGACGTCCTATAAAGTTGCGATCTGATGGCATTTCTGTCGTTCCACTCAACTTGGTGTGCTGACCTCAAATTGAGCCAGCTCGCAATTCTTTGGACCCTCAGTTTTGTTCTAGTATCTGTGTCAAATGCCCAAACGCTAACAGATCCATCGCTTCGAGTAAACGAGGTTGTCGGTGGATTGAGCCAGCCTACAGCCATGGCGTTTATCGGATCCGGCGATCTTCTTATTCTGCAAAAGGGAGATGGACGGGTTAGGCGTGTCATCAATGGTGTATTGCAGCCAGGGGAAGCGTTGGATGTTTCTGTAGACTCGGGCTCGGAAACTGGGCTTCTGGGAGTCGCGCTTCACCCCAACTTTGCTTCAAATCCTTTTGTCTACCTTTATTACACGCAAAGCAGTAGTGCCAGTGATACGAACGGTTCGCCGCTAGAGAACCGTGTCGTTCGTTATACCTGGAACGGCAACCAATTAATCAATCCAACGCTGATTATCAGTTTGCCGGTAACACCGGGACCGAATCACAACGGTGGCGCGATGACCTTCGGGCCCGACGGCAAGCTCTATATTGTCATCGGCGATCTCAGCCGCGACGGCCAGCTGCAGAACTTTCCAGCCGGACCTGCCCCGGATGACAGTGGAGTAATCCTGCGGCTTAACGATGACGGCACAATTCCCGGTGATAATCCATTCTTCACTCAGGGCGGTAATCTTGCCAAATATTATGCATACGGAGTCCGCAATAGTTTTGGCCTGGCTTTCGATCCGCTCACGGCAGAACTTTGGGATACCGAAAATGGTCCGGATAGGTACGATGAGATCAATCTAGTCCTGCCAGGATTTAACAGCGGCTGGGAGCGGATTATGGGCCCGGTTGGCCGTGACGCGGAAGGAGCCGGTGATCTGGTTCAATTTCCCGGCTCGCACTATGCCGATCCCAAATTTTCATGGTTCAACCCGGTAGGGTTGACTGCGATCGTCTTCATGAAATCGCCGCTTTTAGGTGTGGGCTATCAAAACGACGTCTTAGCGGGAGATATCAACAACGGCAACCTATATCATTTCAAAGTCAACCCGACCCGGGATTTGTTTGACTTTACGAGTCTGGGACTCGCGGATCGGGTGGCTGATAGCAGCGGAGAACTTCAAGAAATTATTCTAGGGACTGGATTTGCCGGTATCACAGACATAAAAGTTGGACCCGACGGCTTGTTGTACATCCTCTCCTTCGGATTGGGCAAGATATTCGTTGTGTCCAGTGACTCCGCGACCGCGACCGCGATTTTCGTTCGTCAGCAGTACGTAGATTTTCTGGATCGAGAACCGGATGCTGGAGGGTTTTTAGCCGGGGTCAATGCGCTGAACAGCGGCCTTGCAAAGTCGAGCCTGGTTGAGGCGGTTATGGATTCCGAGGAATTCTATTTTGGAGGCAAATTCATTGCGCGAACCTATCTGGGGATTCTAACTCGAGATGCTGACTATGCCGGCTTTCGGGCTTGGTTGGCGGTATTGCTGAATGGAATGTCGCGAGAACAGATCGTGCAGTTTTTTTTAGAATCAGGTGAATTTCAGGCGAAGTTCGGCAGTAATTTAACCAACTCGCAGTTTGTCGACAAGCTGTACGCGAACGTATTGCTGCGCTCGGCGGATGTGGGGGGATTCAATGCCTGGGTGGGGGGATTGAATAGCGGGCAGATGACGCGCGCGCAGGTGGCATTAAGTTTTCTGGACTCGTTAGAGTTTCAGAGCCTAAATTTGAGCCGGAATCGAGTCGATGTGTCCCTATTATATTTCGACCTCTTGAAGCGCGACCCTGAGCCTAGCGGGTTTTCCGGCTGGGTTGTGACGCTTAATTCCGGAGTGCCGCTTGCATTGGTGATTGACGGATTTCTGAATTCTGTTGAGTATCAATCTCAGTTCTAGCCTACCCGATGGCTGTTTTAGACTTTTATCGCAGTGCGGTTTCTCACTTTCTGAACGGTAAGCTGGCCTTAGATTCGCATGTCAACTGGCTCGAGAAGAAAACGTTGGCGGCATTAACCAGCAATGATACGTGAATAGGAAATGGCAGGTGAGAAACAATGAAAGTTCTGAGCCATTTTGAAGGTGAAGGAGTGAACCCGTATCACCCAGCGAGGATCGCTGAATTATTTTTGAGCCAGTGATGCAACCGCCAGCTCATCGCGCAGATGACGAGGCGCGAGGCATAAGGCTTAAAAGCAAGAAGTGATTCTCAATGACAAAAAAGCCCGGGGAAACCGGACGGTTTCATTTAGGGTGCTCCTGTCTTGCTGAGGTTACTCATCTGCATTTGGCACAAAACTGAAACATTTTTCGGAACGTCTCTTGGCGCTAGTCAGTTTAGAAGGTCAGCATTAGAGCTGACTCGTGTTTGGAGATAACTTACTCCTCTTTCCCGAAAGGCTCGCGGCATTTAGCCAAGAGACGGTGACGTCGTGGTAGAGAAACGTTTTTAAGATTAGAGCGACGACGCGGGCTGTTCGATATCATGTTCGTCGTCGCACGGCGCCGCTGACAGCCCACCGGCGATTTTCCGAACTTGGTTTGATCAACAAACATGAAGTTCATCGGACTGCACAAGTAGTGTGTGTATCACGCTTAGTTTTGCCGCCCAGTTCTTTGTTGTACGGAGCGTTAAGTGAAGTAGATTGGCGAAGTAGATGTACCTATCTCCGGACACACTGGGGATGGGATCCAGCCAGTCAAGGCCTTCTCTCAGACGTTATGACCAATTGCTGCAGCATATCAATGGAGCATTTAGTTGCTTGGCGAAAAGACGTCGATTTTGCTTGAATCCCTTGCAGAATTACGTTAAAGCACGATGGGCGTGTGCGATTTAATCATCCCTAACAATGTTTTCCAGCGTCGTTTCGCTTAATCTAAATCCAACCGGTTCTCCAACAGTTCTTCGGGACGGAATCAGGGTGACGCGAATCGCTTAATTTGAACGCATCTATGTCCTCGGAGATTTTGCTTAACAGCATCCGCAACGTTATTTCCATCGATCGTGCCACGTCGACCTTTTCCAGTGGTCTCCGAGTTGGGCAGACGGTATATCTTTCCGATCCCCATGCCGGACGGACGTTAAAGCTTACGGGCTTCAGCATGCCAGAATTGGGTGGCCGGTGGACTGACGATGCCATGGCGAGCATCAGTCTGAAATTGGCACCCCATTCGGATGGTATTGTCGGTCTGCGGCTGTATATGATGCCGTTCGTGACTCAGACAGAAGGGCAGACACTCCGATTTCGCTACGGGAACGCCGGGGAGCAGGTCGCGCATTTTCCGCCCGGTGCGGCTGCCTGGAAGACGATCGACCTTCCATTTGAAGACACTCGACCGGCTGGGTTAGCACGAATCCAAATCGAGGTTGGCCAGACTTTCGTACCCTCGAAGTTGGGTATGGGTCCCGATCCGCGCAAACTTGGGGTCATGATCCAGCGGATCGAACTTCTGGCGGAAGCGGTCGCCGAGCGAGTCGGGGAGCAGATCGGTGAAGAGACGAGTGCCCCGCCGACACTGTCATGGCCACCCGCCGGGGACCTCATACCCCTCATGCTCGGCAGCACGATCTCTCTGGCCTCGCCGGACTCTGAACGGATGGTTCGCCTGGCTGGATTCAGTGGACTGGAGCGCGACGGCCGATGGACCGATGGCGACACAGCGACAGTTGCGGTAAGAATAGGGAATCACACTGGTAGAGGACGCCTGCGACTTCATTTGACACCATTTGTCACGGCACGCACGGGGCAATCGATTCGTGTGAAGTGCGGCGAAGGGACGGAACTCGGCCGTGTCTATTCGCCTGGTCTTCGGTGCAAAACCGCGCTCGATCTTCCGCTAAGCCAGACGCAAGGGAGCGGTGAGATCTCGATCTCAATCAAGATCGATCAAGCAAACTCTCCCGCAGCCGCCGGCCTCGGGGCGGATGAACGTCGGCTTGGAATCCAGCTCCATCGAGTGGAATTTGTCGCTGGCTTCTCCCACTTCCGCAGCACCGTCCGGTGGACGTTCCGCGCATTGATTAATCGTGTGCTCCGTGTGGTGTTTAGACAACGCGAGATCCTCTTCCGTCCGATAATTGAGAGACTTGCATATGTCCACCAGCAGCTATGCGCACACGGAGAGGTTCTCCATGCAATGACAAGTGATCTGGCGGTGCGGGAACACTCTGTCACTGAGCGACTCGATGAGTTTAAGGCCTATCTGACGTACTGCGCTAAAGAAGAATTCGTCAAATATACGGCCCAAGTCGAGACCGTTGTTCGAACAATTGAAAACTTGCCGACCCGTTCCGAAGTCGAAGCGATCGGCTTGCGGCTAACGGCGCTTGATCAGGCCTTGGACAGGCTTGAGCAATTGACGTGCTCCACTAAAGAAGAATTCGTCAAGCATGCAACCCAAGTCGAGACCGTCGTTCGAACAATTGAAAACTTGCCGACCCGTTCCGAAGTCGAAGCGCCCGGCTTGAGGCTAGGGGCGCTTGACGAAAAGTTAATCAGGCTCGAGCAAATGGTTGTAGCGCTACACGAAAAAACCGATGTCGTCACTAACCGTGCTAACCGGGTTCTCCTTCCACTTGATGATGACACGGTGCTGGTCCGATCAGTGGTCGGTTATCTCTATTGCTCTCGCAACGATCACGCGGTGCTTACGGGTCTTGCCGAAAGTGGCGAATTCGAGCCGGGGCTGCGCCGACTGCTAGAGCGCGTGCTTGAGCCAGGCATGACCTTTCTTGACGTCGGCGCTCATCTCGGTCTCCATACGCTTGCGGCGGCAAGGCGTATCGGCAAGGGCGGCCGCGTGTTTTCTCGAGCCTACACCAGAGACCTATGATCTTCTGTGTCGCACGCTGAGACTTAACGGTTTGGACGACCGCGTCACGGTCTGGTGTGCTGCGGCCGGCAGGAAAGAAAAGGAGATGCCTCTCTATATCGGCGCCGTATCAGGCCACAATTCGCTCTATCCCTTGCCCGAAGCCGAAACCACCGTCGAAGTCAAGGTTGTCCAACTCGACAACGTGCTGCCGCGTGCGCAGCATATCGATGTAGTGAAGATCGACGTCGAGGGAGCCGAACTCGACGTCCTGCATGGCATGTCGCGGGTGAGCACGGAAAATCCCGATATCGTCATCATAGCGGAATATGGACCGTCGCACCTAGTACGGGTCGGAGTTACAACGGAGCAATGGCTATCCACTTTCAGCAGCCAAGGATTCCAAGGTTATGTAATCGAGGAACCATCGGGTAATTGCGTGCCAATAGAGCAGATTGACTTATCAAAGGTTTTTTCCGTGAACATCGCATTCGTCCGCAGCACATCGACGCTGCGCCCGCGGCTCACGGTTAGCGTGCCGGGCTTCCACCTGTAGTTGTGATTGGTGCGGGCGGCCACGCGAAAGTCGTCGTAGAACTGATTCGAGCCCAAGGTCACTACGAGGTGGTCGGCTGTACGGATCAATCGCCCGACCGAGGAAACGTGGTTGGCGCGCCGATACTTGGTAGTGACAATATCTTGCCGGATCTCTATGCACAGGGCGTTCGGCATTGTTTTATCGCGCTCGGTGACAATGCTCTGCGTCGGAGAGTGGCCGGGCGAGTAATCGAGCTCGGATTCGAACTTGTCAATGCGATCAGTCCTAGGGCGACGCTCTCCCCTACAGTGTGTCTCGGGCGCGGAGTGGCTGTCATGGCTGGCGCCGTGATCAATGCGGACGCGACGGTTGGCGACCTAGCAATCGTCAACACACGAGCCGCCGTTGATCACGACTGCCAAATCGGCGAAGCGGCCCATGTTGCACCAAGGGCCACGCTCGCAGGCGGTGTATGCGTTGGTCCGCTCGCTTTCGTCGGGGCCGGGGCAACTATCATTCCCGGTATCAACGTCGGCGAGTCAACGGTTATTGGCGCTGGCGCCACTGTCATATCGAATCTCGGCCCCAATCTCGTCGCTGTCGGAGTTCCCGCCAAACCCCTCCAGCCGTCGACCGGTGCAGAACAGGTAGGCCATGGACAACAATCTTGAAACTCCTTTGCCGAGAATTGTAGTTGCTGCGCCGACGTTAAACGGTAATGAGAAGCGCTACGTACTTGAATGTTTGGAAACGACTTGGATCTCGTCGATTGGGAGATTCATCACCGAATTCGAGAGCGCCTTCGCACGCTTTTGTGGCGTCGAGCATGCCGTGGCCGTCAACAATGGAACGAACGCATTGCACCTAGCGTTGGTTGCGTTAGGCCTCAAGCCAGGCGACGAAGTCATCGTTCCGACGCTTACTTATATTGCCACGGCCAACGCCGTGACTTATTGCGGCGCCAAGCCGGTGCTTGTCGATTGTAACCCCGAGACACTCAACATGGATCCGGCAGGTATTGCTGGGAAGATCACAGCGCATACGAAGGGCATCATCCCGGTGCATCTTTACGGCCATCCAACGGACATGGACCCGATCGTTTCGCTGGCGCGTGAACACGGTCTGTTTGTCCTCGAAGACGCCGCAGAGGCACATGGAGCTGAGTACAAGGGACGGCGCGTTGGTGGTCTTGGCAACTGCGCGGCATTCAGTTTTTTTGGCAACAAGATCATGACGACCGGCGAAGGCGGGATGGTCACAACGAACGACGCTGACCTGGCCGCGAAGCTGCGGATCTACCGCGGACAGGGACTGGATCAAGGCCGCCGCTATTGGCACTCTGTGATCGGCTACAACTACCGTATGACCAATATCGCTGCTGCGCTAGGTCTGGCTCAACTTGAGCAGATCGAAGAACTTATCAATGCTAGAGCGCGGCTGGCTGACTGGTACCGTTCAAAACTGGAGCGGCTCGCCAATAAGGTGGTGGCGCAGGCGGCCGAGTCGTGGACACGCCCCGTGCTCTGGATGCAGACCGTACTCCTGCGGTATGGCGGCGAGGCCGAACGTGATGCCGCTATGCAGGCGCTAGACGCAGCGGGTATCGAAACACGGCCAGTTTTCTATCCGATGCATTTGCTCCCTCCATATCGGGAGGATCCGGCACTTTATCCGAACGCCACGCATTGCGCTTTGCGGGGAATGAATTTGCCGACTCACGGTGGCTTGACTGAGGCGGAGGTGGAGCGTATTTGCCGGGCACTCGAGTCAGCGCTTGAGTAGCGATAACCCGTTATGAAGATTGCCCTTGTTTCATCTTTCGTACCCTTCGTTGATGGCGGCGGGCGATTCATCGTCGAATGGCTGGAGCGCAAGCTGCTCGAACATGGTCATGAGGTAGAGCGTATCTATCTGCCGTTTGTCGAGGATCCGCGCGACATGTTTGCGCAAATGGTCGCTTATCGCTTGATCGACCTGACCGAATCCTGTGACCGACTGATCGCGTTCCGGCCGCCGTCTTATATGCTACGGCATCCATGCAAGATCCTCTGGTTTATCCACCATTTTCGCTTTTATTACGACCTTTGGGACAGCGAGTATCAGCCTGTGCCACATCGCATCTCGGGCCATGCTAACCGTGATACGGTTTTCGCGGCGGACAACGCTACGTTGCGCGAAGCGCGTCATATTTTTACCAATTCGAGGACAGTGTCTGACCGCCTGCGTCAATTTAACGACATTGACAGCGAGGTACTTTACCCGCCGCTGCAGGATCCTGAGCGTTTCCGCTCCGATGGATACGGTGACGAGATTGTGTGCGTCAGCCGCATCGAACATCACAAACGCCAGCATCTATTCATCGAGGCTTTGAGCCATACGAAGACACCCGTGAAGTTGCGCTTGTGCGGAGTTTCTAGTTTCGGCCATTACCAAAGCGACCTCAAAGAATTGACCCACCGTTTGGGCTTGGAAGAGCGGGTGATCATCGAACACCGTTGGATTACTGAGGAGGAGAAGGCCGAGCGCATCGCTCCTGCGCTGGCTGTTGCCTATGCCCCATTTGATGAGGACTCTTACGGCTATCCATCGCTGGAAGGGAGCCATGCACAGAAAGCCATTCTTACCACCACAGATTCGGGTGGGGTTACCGAGCTTGTCATTGACGCAGTGAACGGCTACGTCTGTGCTCCCCAGCCACAAGCCCTTGGAGATGCCATGGACCGTCTCTTCCTCGACAGATCCCGCACAGCAGCGATGGGCCGTGCGGCCTATCAGCGGGTGCTGGATCTTGGTATCACTTGGGATAATGTGGTCCAGAAGGTCCTCACATGAAGGTTCTCGTCGTGAACAACATGGCGCCGTTCCTCAAGGGAGGAGCCGAGGCCCTTGCCGATCAGTTAGTCCGCAGCCTAAACGCTACCCGAGGTGTCCAGGCTGAGCTTGTCAGGATTCCGTTCAAATGGGAGCCAGCCGAGCGGCTCATCGAGGAAATCCTCATATGTCGTAGTATGCGCTTGTATGACATTGATCTGATGATCGGGCTCAAGTTTCCCGCATACTTGGTTCCCCATAACCGCAAACGTCTGTGGCTGCTGCACCAATACCGCCAGGCCTACGATCTCTGGGATGTAGGGCAATCGAACATTCCGGATACGGAGCGTGGCCGAGAAATTCGACAGGCTGTAATCGAGGCGGATAATCGCTGCTTTCCCGACTGCGAGAAAATCCTTGCCCCACGAGTGGTCGCAAACCGTCTGCTACATTACAACGGTTTCGATGCGGAGATCATGATGGCGCCGCTAAACGACCCCGAGCTTTTCGTAGGCGGCGACTACGGCTCCTACATTTTTTGCGGTGGTCGCATCAATGCCGCGAAGCGACAACACCTCTTGGTCGAAGCAATGAGATTCACGCGAAGCAACGTCAAGTTAGTGGTGGCGGGGCCGGCCGACACGCCAGCCGACGCAACTCGTCTATTGGACTCGATTCAGCGATATAACCTAGACAACCGGGTATGCCTCGATCTGGGCTTTCTGCCGCGCGAACGGATCGCGAAGTACGTCAACGAGGCGCTCGCCTGCGCGTATTTACCAGTCGACGAGGACTCCGTAGGCTATGTCACCATGGAAGCATTTTCGGCGGCAAAGTCTGTCCTTACGGTCGGTGACTCCGGCGGGCTCTTGGACATTATTCATGACGGCGATACGGGACTGGTAGTACGGCCGGAGACGGAAAGTCTCGCCGCCGCCATTGACCGGTTGGCGAACAATCGTAACATGACGATCGAGATGGGCAAAGAAGGCCGTGCGCGTTGGACCGGTATGAACGTCACGTGGTCTGCGACAATTGAGAGACTTTTAGCGTGAAGATTGCGTGGGTCACGCCATACAACACTCGGTCGGCGATTGGGCGGTTTAGCCGACTCTTGATCGAAGGACTAGGCCATGCCGACCACGACGTCACGATCGTGCGCTCCGAGACTCAAGAACTATTGACCAGCTCCGACGTTCTCCCAGGCAGGCAAATAGTTCGGTGGGACGAGGTCTGCTATGCACCTGATTTCTGGGGTGCGTTTGATGCCGTGGTTTACAACATAGGCGATAACTATCCGTTTCATGCGGGTGCTATTGAACTCCTCCTCAGGTTCCCCGGCGTTGTGATCTTTCACGACTATTTCTTGCTAGATCTCTTCAATGCTTGGCGTGTGGTAGCTGCGGGCAGGCATTTGCCGATCGCATCCTTGACGATATCTACGGCCATGATGCCGCCTTGAGGTTTCACGCCAATGATGGTCTTGAAGGCTGGCAAGAGTACACCAGTGAACACTTTCCTTTGACCGAGTGGATAGGGAGACTGGCCGAGGGCGCTGTTGCGCATTCCAGCTTTTACGAGGATCGCCTTAAGCGCTGTTGCGGAGGACCCGTAGTGGTCACACCTCTCGCCTATAACGCATTATCGGACTTTCAACCGCTTGCGGAACGCAAGAAAAATTCCAAAGTCTCGGTTCTTACCTTCGGTCATGTGAACCAAAACAAGCGAGTGGAATTCGTTATCCGCGCAATTGGCGGCTCCGATATACTTCGAAACTGCTGCCGCTATCACGTTGTAGGTCTGGTAACCGATCAGGAACGCGCGCGGCTTAGGGCAATCGCGCAGGCGGTGTCCTTCAACGAGCTGGAGATTACCGGGGAGGTCTCGAATGAAATTCTCCAAGCCCAAATTGAGGCTGCTGATGTGATTTGTTGCCTGCGCTGGCCAGTATTTGAAGGCGGTTCGGCATCGGCTGTCGAAGCAATGCTCAGCGGCCGACCCATTATAGTTACCGATGCTGGATTCTATCGTGATCTCCCAGACGACCTCGTCTTCAAAGTGGACCGGCGACAGGAGCTAGATTCTTTGACCACCCAACTAACGCGGCTGATCGCGGACCCATCATTGCGTTTTAGGGTCGGCGCCGAGGCTGCGGCCTGGGCGAAGTTGGCGTTTAGCGGCGAGACTTATATCGCTCGCCTTGTGCCCTTGTTGAAGGAAGTTGCGCGACTGAGACCGATGCTGCGTACCGCAGCGCATTTCGGACATGTTTTTTCTGAACTCGGCTTGCGGCCTGATGATCCGGCTGTCGGACGGTTGACAAGTACACTGCAGGGTCTATTCGACAAGAACAATAGTTTGGTAAGCCCGCCGAGCAAGGGTCAAACGGACTCGCGCGATGCTCTCGTCCAGGAGTCGACGCTGAAACATACAACTTTGACCAGAAGGCCATGGCGTTATCCTAACCTCACGCAGGCCGAGATTGCCACGTATCAGCAGCGCATCGACCAGATTACCAATAACTCGGGATGGTTCCATTCGCTTGACCTGGGCAACGGCCTGTTCGCGCCTGGGCAGATCAGCCTGGACGCGCTACGCCGCCAGGTCGGATTGCTGCACTTTCCGGAACTAACAGACCAATCGTTCCTCGATTTGGGTTCCTGGGATGGCTTCTATGCGTTCGAGGCGGAGCAGCGCGGCGCGGCGCGGGTGCTGGCCACCGATTCGTTCAGTTGGAATGGTATGGGATGGAGCAACAAACAGGGTTTTTTACTGGCCCGTGATATCCTCCACTCTCAGGTGGAGGATATGGACATTGACATCATGGATATTTGTCCGGAGCGCGTTGGCCTGTTCGATGTGGTTCTCTTCAGCGGCATGCTCTATCACATGCGTGACCCGATCAAGGCGCTTCAGAACGCGGCGTCGGTATGCAAGAAGCAGCTGATCGTAGAAACAGCTGTAGGAATGGAAGACGTGAAAGAGCCGGTGCTGGCTTATCTGCCGCGCGTCCACGGCGAAGAACAGTCAAATTTTTGGCGGCCCAACCCAGCGCTAGTCAACCTCTGGCTCAAAGAGCTGGGCTTTAGGAAAATCGACTACCGCGTCAATCCCGACCCCCGTGGCCCTCTCGGGTTCTTCAATGCATTTCGCTGATCTTCCACGTTTGGCTGGGTGGCTTTGAGCGTCGCTTGATATCGCAGCGTTTAACGCTGCTGATCGCGGAGTGACTCAGTTAAGCTCATCCGCCTATTTCGATTGGTCCAATCTTTTCAGGGCGGATGTCCATAACGTCAATGCCCATATCCTCTACGTCCGCCCGCAATCCGAAGGGGCACCCTGATGTTCCATCGGATTCGTTGCCAGCCGTCTATATATTACGCAAACAAGAGATTGCTGTCCGCGCTCCGCTGAAATGCTCCTGATACGATCTTAGTGACGAAGCACCGCGTGATATCTCTCAAGCGCCTCGTCCGCATCGCCAGTAAAAAGCACCATGCCGTGATCGAGCAGACAAACCCGATCGCAAAAGTTCTCGATAATGCCTGGATCGTGGGACACCATCACGATGGTTTTGCCAGCTGTTCGGAATTGCGTCATCCGCTCTTCGCACTTATCCTTAAAGGCCTCGTCGCCTACCGCGAAGATCTCGTCTACCAGAAGCACGTCGGGATTTAAATTGACCGCGAGACCGAACCCAAGCCGCGCCTGCATGCCGGAAGAATAGTTCTTAATCGGCACGTCTATAAATGCCTCCAGCTCCGCGAACTCGACCACAGCAGGATAGATTGCTTCTATTTCTTCTCCCCGGAGACCGTACATTGAGGCGCTTAGGAAAATATTTTCTCGGCCGGTGAGCTCGAGGTTGAAGCCGACGCCGAGTTCAATCATCGACCCGACGCGGGCCCCCGCGGGCAACGTGACCTTGCCAGACGTGGGTTGATAAATCCCGGCGATTACCCGCAGTAATGTGCTCTTGCCCGAGCCATTTCTTCCAACTAGTCCTAACGTTTGGGAGGGGGCAATGTTGAGCGAGACGTTCTTTAGAGCCCACAGGATTTCCTTTTTCTCTCTGTAGCGCTTGTGGAACATACCCACGAACTTCGATTTCAACGAGTTCACTCGGTTATGTCGAATCGTGAATGCCTTCGACACATTAGCGACCACAATTTCTCCGGGCAAACCGCTATACCTCTTCAGGGAATCGAGCCTTGCATTTTACAAACAACGCATAGCCCAGAGCGAGAGATACTACGGTTAGCGAGACGAGCGCAAACACCATCTGAAGATCAGAGAAAGTATTTCGATAAAGCGCATCCTGGTAACCCAGGATGAAATAAGAGAAAGGATTAATATAGAGAACCGATTTGAGCACGGCGGGTGCAAACTGTACGTCATAGATAATCGGCGTCAGCCAGAACATGAGCATCAAAAAAATTTCCATGAAATGTCGCACGTCGTGATAGAAAACAGTCGCGGTAGAGATGACGAAGCAGAGCCCAAGCGTGAAGAGAATTTGCAGCACTAGAACGGGCACAAAATTGATCCATGACCAGGTCACGGGCACTTCAAAGAACAGCCAGGCCATAGGGAAAAAAATCATCATCGCAAGCACGAACTGCGCTAGATTAAAAAGCACTGTGGCGACGGGAAATACCTCCATTGGCAAAGCGACTTTTCGGATCAAGTTGCCATTATCGATAATCGAACCGGTCGACATCATTAGGGACTGAGCAAAGAAATTCCATGGCAGAATGCCCACCATTAGAAAAAAAGCAAAGTTTTTTGGGCCACCTACCATGATGTGACCAAAGACAAAGCTATAGACGAGGATAAGCAATAACGGGTTGGCGAGCGACCACAAGAAACCCAGCACCGAGTCACGGTATTTAAGCTTTAGGTCTTTAATAACAAGATTCTTGATCAATTCGCGATATCCAAAGAGGGCATTCATGGAGGACATGTTTAGCAGAGACTGCTATCAAAGTCACATGCGGTGAAGCGACTGAAGTCACCGCAGCGGGATTAGATCTCTGCAGACCGAATCCTGGACAATCAACCGCTCTCGAGGTTGCACTCAGGAATCGGCGATTCTCATCAGTGTTCCGCCCAGAGAGTGCACCGCGATTCTAAATGGGCTCGAAAACGGTCCGCCACATACGGAGAGTCATGGCATCGCATCATTCCTGCTCCTTAGGCATGGGTCGGGTTCAAGTTGACACTATGAATTGCCATCGGATAATGGTTTTCCAAAAAGCGACTCTGTTCTGCGCTTTAAAGAGACACGGTGGGGTGGTTAGAGAAAAATTTGAGCTATCGGCCGTTGGCTGCGATATCAATTCATAATGAACCATACAATCTTGGGCCGATTGTCTGATCGATCATCACAATGAATATTGCTTGTAAGAAGGGGTTACCTCGAAGATTGGAAGGCGCTAGCTTTTCTTGGCTTTCTGCTAGTCTATTTGTGTTTGCCTGTCGCCAGAACTTGTTAAGGGCAAGTTTCTAGCGCCCGGCGTTGGAATCATTTTTTATTATCTCGTGACTAGAGAATGGTCGCTCTGGGCGGATAACGTCCTATCGCGCGCTATCCGGCTTTCGGAGATCAAAGAGTTGTAGCTCAAGCCAGCCATCATGGCGGATACTAAAGAATGAGTTGTGGCTCTGCTGTCTTGATTAACTATTGCCCCTTGGTCAAATTGACTGCAGCTGCGGGTGTAGTGCCGAGCTGCCTGTCGCATTAGGCGCTGCGATTATTAATATCAGGAACATGACATTGATCGATGACGCATCCGGGAGGCAACTGCCGGAATATGTTCGTTTCGAACCGGCAATTTTCTCTCAATATGATATGTTTTTCGTAGTTAGCCGGATCCCGCTTCATGTTAATACTTCGGCAAAAGTTGAATCGGAGCTGATGGCAACATCAAACGGACGGCTTTGCTTCAGCGAAGACGGGAAGAATTGGCGTCAGATCGAACTGTGCGCGGCGAACAGATTCAAACGCTAACGGCTATGTTAAAGGAAACCGGGAGGAAGACAGAGCGCGCCGACGCGGACCTGGCCGCTTTTTTCGCGCATTCAACATGCTATTTCGCGACTAGATTCTTAGTTGCCTCGAAGTGGGAAGTGAAGTTGTCAGGACGATTAAACACCAATGAATAAATCGCTCAAAACCATCGTTGTCGATCTCACCCCCGTTCTACCTGGCGGAGAGAACGGCGGTGCGAAGATTTTCGCGCTCGAGTTGGTGCGTCGCTTGGCCGAAATGGCGCCCCAGACTCAATTCGTGCTGCTCACGCAAGCCGCGTCGCACGAGGAACTTGCAGCATTGGATCGCCCCAATGTGCGGCGCCTCATGATCATTGGTCCGCTAGTTTCAAACTTTCTTCGGCCGCATTTGCGGGGCTTCGCTTCTCGTGTGCTACCCCATTTGCCCGCCAAGCTGCGGAGCGTGGTTAGCCGCTTAGGTTACGGTTTGAAGGGGGCGCTGAAGCGTAGCGGTTCTGTGTCGCTGTTGCGCGACTTGGGCGCCAATCTTCTGTTCTGTCCGTTTACTGCTCCCACGTATTTTGAACCGGGGGTTCCAATGGTTTGCACGATTTACGATCTGCAATACAAAATGTATCCCGAGTTCTTCGCTGTAGAAGATGATGTGGCTCACCGCCACGCATGTTTATCGCAGCCTGCCGCCGGGCGGCGGCCTTTGCTGCAATTTCAGATTACTCGCGGGATGCCGCAATTACCCACGGTAGTCTTGATCCCGCGCGTATACGTACGATCTATCTGCGCATGGCGCACCGTATCACGCCGATAGTGGAGCACGATCAAGGCGTATTGAACCGCCTTGGCCTTACCCGGTGGCAATACTTGATTTACCCTGCCAATTTTTGGAAACACAAGAACCACGAAATGCTGCTCACTGCTTTTGGTATGGCGTGTCGAGAGGGATTGGCGGCGGATGTCAAGCTCGTTTGCACCGGTGCACCGGGGGCGCGACAAGAGTGGTTGATGAGTGCGGCGCGCGCTATGAGTCTGGGCGATCGAGTCCTCTTTCCCGGGTTTCTTCCCAACGCAGAGTTGGCTGCATTGATGGGCAATTGCAGCGGCATGGTGTTTCCCTCGCTCTATGAAGGCTTTGGCCTGCCGGTCATCGAGGCCATGGCCGCCGGTGTTCCAGTCGCGTGCAGCAACGTCACATCGCTTCCCGAAGTGGCGGCCGATGCGGCCATACTGTTCGACCCGCGCATCCCCACCCAAATCGCGCAAGCCATGGTCGCCCTGCTAGAGGATGAGACGCTACGAAGTCGTCTTATTCAAGCAGGACAGCAACGCGCCAACGTGTTCTCGGACACAGAACGTATGGCCAGGGAGTATTGGGAATTATTCGAGTATGCTCTAAATAACGGAAACTACGATAACACGATGAGCGATGCCTATCCGATGGCGGGACGGGATTGCATCGGTGACCGGTGCTTACGACCGTGAAAGTGACGGGCAGAACTGGTGGCATTGGGTGAAACGCAAGGTGATCTTCAAAATGCAGCCTCTATTCGTTTCCAAGGATGCGAACCAGGTGAAACTGCGCTTTGAATATGAAACGATCGGGAATCAGACATTAACCGTGGGCATTATTAAGCGCGAAGCGACGAGCGAGATCGTCATGTTGCAAAGCCAAGGGCTCGCCCCTGGAATTTTCGAAAAGCTTATTGACCTGCCTCCGGCTGAATCCGAACTGAGTATCGAAACCGATGGAATTGCGTCACCTCTTGGAAACAATGATCCTCGAAGGGCGGCATGGATGGTTCGAAATGTGGCGATTAGCCCTGTTTCGTAATGAAGTCGCCTTACTGCCGCAGCATCGGAGCATACTGATTCAGGCAATGCTGTAGATGCGCCGCAACATCTGTATTATCTGCGCAACTCATTCGGGATCATGTTGTATTGACGCCCACTGGTAGAGAGATCAAATGGACCAGACCAAGGATATACCGATGATTTCGGTTGTAACCCCCTCTCTCAACCAAGGGCGCTTTCTTCGCCAATGTATCGAGTCTGTTCTCTCGCAGACAAGGTCGAAGTTTGAATTTTTGATTATCGATGGAGGATCGACAGATGAAACTCTATCGGTGATACGGGAATACGAAAGCTCGATCAGTTATTGGGTCAGCGAATCCGACAGCGGACAAAGCGATGCCATCAACAAAGGGTTTCTCCGATCATCAGGGGAGATCGTTGCCTGGCTGAATGCGGACGACTATTATCTTCCCAGAGCATTTGACAGCGTAGTTGATGCATATCGTGCGGATCCATCGGCGCCATTTTATTTTGGCGATGGCTTGCGGGTGGATGAGACGGGAGAAGTCATTGCAAATTTTTTTCCAACCGACACGCTGGCGTTCGATCGGCAAGCTCTGATAATGGGATTGAACTACATCCTTCAGCCTTCTACGTTCATTAATCGCCGCGCCCTGGAACAGGTGGGCTATCTGGACACGGGGTTGCACTACGGACTGGACTCCGATCTCTGGATGCGATTATCCGGCTTGGGGGTGCCACGCGTTGTGCCCTCCGTCCTGGCGGCGACGCGGGAATATGCAACAACCAAAACAGCTTCGGGGTCCTTTGCGCGCATTGAGGAACTTCGAATGATATCTATGAAATATTCGGGGTTGCCTATAACACCGGGCGTGGTTTGTTATTTTCTTGGATACCCTTCATCGCTTCGTACAGAAGCAGGGAGATTCGTTTCCCGCAGGCTATTTGAGTGACATTGAATTGTTTTGGCAGAAGACTGCCGCCTTGCTAAAACGCTATAATGCCCGATCAGACGGGTTCCCGATTATATCGAAAAAGCCGCCCCGAGCATGGAGACTCCCCTGGCGATGAAGATTGGTGTTGATCTCAGGCAGTTGTCCCTCGGGGCTTCGGGTGGAATTACACAACAGGTCCAGGGCGTTTTCGAGGCCGTGTTCGATCGGTACACAGAACATCAATTTCTGGTATTTTGCACACCGTTTAATCGAAGCCTGCTGGCGTGTGATGCCGAACACGTCCGTTATTTCAGTCTATCGATTGCCAGCTATTTCCTGGATCTGGACCACATAGCAGCGGAAGAAGACCTGCAGGTGTTATTTCGGTCCTATCCCACCGAGGACACGCTGCAATTCCCGATGCATAAACAGATTGTCTTGATCCCCGACAATCAGCACGAAACCTTTCCCGATTTCTTTGCGGCGGAAGTGCTCGCCGCGCGACGAAGCGCCTTTTCCAAGGCGCTAGGGAGTGCTCGGGGCAATCGGTACGAGCTCAGAGTTTTCACGCAAGGTCTTGCTGGATTTTCCTGGAACCCGCTGCGAAGACGTCTTTCTGATGGAGCCGTCTTTACAGGCGGCGCATGGGCTTGGAAGGAGCGACCAAGCGCTTGGCGAATCAGAACGGCTGCTGATTCCTGACGGAGAGTATTTCCTGTTTCCGGCGAACCTTTGGAAACACAAGAATCACCAGCGATTGCTTCAAGCTTTCCGACTGCTAAGGGAAAAGACGGGGCGCGAAATCTCGCTTGTCTTGACTGGGCATCCTGCCGGATGGTCGGAGTTGTCAAAGGAGTTTTCAGATTTGCCGGTAATCCACCTCGGATTTGTGCGTTCAGAGATGCTGAGAGTGCTGTTGGAGCGTGCTCGCGCCCTGGTATTTTTCTCCCTCGACGAAGGCTTCGGAATTCCTCTGCTGGAAGCCTTCGATGCTGGAACGCCGGTAATCTGCAGCAATACGACGAGTCTCCCCGAGGTTGGCGGAGACGCAGTCCTGACATGCGATCCCACTGACATTGACGCCATGGCTGCGCTCATGGAGCGAATCCTGAAAGACGACGCTCTGCGGGAGGCGCTCGTCAAACGCGGCAAGTCCCGGCTGGGTATTTATTCGTGGGAGAAGTCGGCGCAAAGCTTGATTGACGCATGCAAGCGCGTGGGAGCCAGAGAGAGGGCCGTGACCGAGCCGCGTACCGCATCTGGCGCCGCACTGCCTTTGGTGTCTATCGTCACGCCATCATACAATCAAGGGCGCTTTCTCAAACGGACAATCGACAGTGTGCTCATGCAGAGTTACCCCAACATTCAGTATGTTGTTATCGATGGCGGCTCGACCGACGAATCTATTGAGATTCTTCGCTCCTATCGAGATCGCTTTTACTGGATCTCTGAGCCTGATGGTGGTCAGACCAACGCCATCAATAAGGGCTTGGCCCGGGCCAACGGTGAAATTCTGGCGTATCTTAACTCCGACGACATCTTGGCGCCTCGAGCTATCGAGCGCGTTGTACACTATCTCCAACAACACCCCGAATGTGACATGGTGTACGGCGAAGCGGATTATATCGACGCGCAGGACAAGGTAATCGGAAGCTATAAGACCGCCGATTACTCCTTTGACCGACTACTCGAAGACTGCATGGTTTGCCAGCCGGCGGCATTCTGGCGCAGCCGAATTGCGGAAAAAGTGGGACTTTTCGACGAACGGCTCAACTTTGCGATGGACTACGATTACTGGCTGCGCATTGCCAAGGCCGGTGGCGAGATCCGATTTCTACGCGAAAAGTTGGCGTGTTCGCGACTCTATCCGGAAACCAAGACGTTGTCGGCTCGAACGAAAATTTACCAGGAAATATTCGAGATTTGCCGCAGGCACACAGGCCATGTGCATCTAAGCTACTATCAAGGTTACTGGCACCATTTGATTTACGAAAAGGACACCCTAGCCAGTCGTCTGCTGCGGCGGCATCATGTGTCTTATACGATGCTCGCTTGGTTTCACCACAAATGGAAGCATCGCGATCGATACCCTTTTACTTGGGTTGCTTCGGCCATTGTTAAGAAAGTCTCGCAGCGCGCGGCTGCAAGTGGCGTGAGAGCGAAGGGGTTCGTTAAGCGTTCCTCCATGTTTGCGACTTTGCGGCGAAACGGTTCGGTCAAAGGCTTCTGGCCCGATAACTGGCTTGCGCCGGAACTGACTATTCCGCCTAAGTCGCGAGCGCCCGGTCAGGTGCTGCATCTTGCAGGGGTTGCTCCTATCGACCAGACCATGACGGTCGCCGCTGGTGACAGGGAAATATGCAAGTGTGATTTCGCGGCGCATCAGTACACGAAAGTTTCCTTTCTTGCCGACCTTGCTGGTGGGAAGAGAATCAGTATCCAATTTTCATCGTTCGTGGAAGATCCTGGCAAACGAAGATTGGCATTCCTTCTTCAGGATACGAATGTTTTTTCCGAACAGGATACCTATTGAGGACCCGGCAAAAATCACTGACACAAAACGCGCGCAAGGGGTGATGAATCACAATCTTCGCCTGCGTCAGCTCTTTGCATTTGCCGCGCCGCTGTTCTTCGTTTAACTACAGGATTAGTAGGGTTGGGCGTGAGCGATGCTGCGGCGGTATCGACCAGAAAGGAAAGCAAAAAGTGAGCGCAGCGACGCTGGGGGCAAGCGGGTTGCTTTAACTGGTAGCTTAGCAAAGGATTTGTTGCTGCAATTTTTGCGATAGACGCCATGAAGAGAGCGTTGATCACGGGCATCACCGGGCAGGACGGTTCGTTCCTGGCGGAATTGTTGCTCGAAAAAGGATACCGGGTTTTCGGCCTGGCCCGACGGGAAAGCTGGCATCGGCCGAATAGCGCAAGCCATTTGGCTGGGCGGATTGAGGTGCTATTTGGGGACATGTCCGAGGGGGTAGATATAGCGTCGGCCATTCAGCATGCCAAGCCTGATGAGATGTATAACTTGGCGTCTCAATCTCGGCCTAGCGAATCCTGGGCGCGAGCGCCGGAGACGTTGCTGGTCAACGGCCTCGGGGCGGTACGCCTTTTGGAAGCGGCACGGCATAACTGTCCGGCGTGTCGGGTGTATCACGCTTCTTCTTCTGAAATGTTTGGGCAGGCAACCATCGCGCCTCAGAACGAGCAAACTCCTTTCAATCCGGTGAATCCCTATGCGGCGACCAAAGTGTATGCTCACCAGATGGTGAAGATTTACCGCGAGAGCTATGGTCTTTACATTGCGAGCGGGCTTTTGTTCAATCACGAAAGCGAGCGTCGGCCGCTGCATTTTTTGACTCAAAAAGTGGCTTACGGCGCTGCCTGCGCCGCGCTCGGAATTTCAGAGTCTCCAGAGTTCAATGAAATCGGCAGACCTATTGTCGAGCAAAAAAAACTGGCATTGGGCAATCTTGAAATTGCGCGGGACTGGGGCTACGCCGGCGACTTCGTGTGGGCAATGTGGTTGATGCTTCAGCAGGAGCGCCCGGATGATTTTGTTATTGGCACGGGTCAACTGCACACCCTAAAGGATTTATGTGAAACCGCATATCGTTATGTGGATAAGGATTGGCGCGACAGTGTCGTGAGCGAACCCAGCCTGGTGCGGCCGTTGGAATCCGGACAGACGCTTGCAGACCCTTCAAAGGCGCACAATCTGTTAGGCTGGAAACCAACCGTAAGCTTTGAAGAGATGGTTAAGAAGATGGTTGCGGCGCAGATCCTTCGGCTAAAAGAACAGCACACTTAATTCGAATTGAGTTTATGAATTCCACTGCGGCGTCAATTCCGAATACATAGCCAACTCAGATGCCTTGGCTGCATAGTTTGGAAGCGATGCGCTTTCTCAGTATGAGAAGAAAAAATTTTTGTCAGTCATCGCATGAATTGCCCTGATGGATCGGTTCCCGTTAATTACTGTTGCCGTTCCGTCGTATAACCAGGGGCACTATCTTGAAGAGACTCTAAAGTCCATTTTTCAACAGGACGTTCCACTAGAGGTGTTCGTGGCGGATGGGGGATCTCGGGACGGGTCTCCGGATATTTTGCGGAAATGGGCGCCAAAGCTTGCTGGGTGGCGCAGTCATCCCGATTCTGGCCAAGCTGCAGCTATAAATGAGTGCATCACTAAGGGTAACGCGCCATATGTGTGTTGGTTGAACAGTGACGATGTATTGCTACCGGGTGCGCTAAATGTGCTTGTCAGCGCATTAGAATCCAATCCGAGTCAACCCCTAGCTTACGGGCGCGCGTGGAATCTAGCCGAGAGAACGGGAAAGAAAACGCCTGTTTGGGTCGAACCCTTCGATGTGCATCGATTGGCATTTAGGTGCATTATCAGTCAGCCAGCCACGCTTATTCGCCGTTCTGCCTGGGAGGCTGCTGGCGGGTTGGATGAATCACTTCATATGGTGATGGACTATGATCTCTGGTGGAGGTTATTTCTGATGTTCGGACCGTTCTGTTTCATAACTGAGTACCTGGCGATTAGTCGTGACCACGACCACACAAAGACGAACCGCCAGCGGAGGCTCAAGCATCGAGAGGCGATCAGTATCATTCGCAAATACTATGGTCGTGTTCCGCTGAAATGGTGGTTGGCGCAGCCCTATACGATTTGGTATAAATCATTCTTTCATTCAGCTTGATCGGACCGTCAATGAAACGTTTTTTATCGCTTCAACTCGGATTTCTTATTGTGTTGATAACTTTCCTGGGTTGCAGCCGCAGTTCGGACTCGCGCCGTCTTTTGGAGTTCAAGGTTGAGTTCGGCGACAACAATATACCCGCGCAGATGACGGCGGGTCGGACGGCGACGGCAGACATCACCATAAAGAACACCAGCAAAAGTAAGTGGCCGAGCAAACCGAACGAAAAAGGACGGAACGCGGTGAATCTTTCCTATCATTGGTTCGATCGTAAAGGGACGGTGGTCGTTTTCGACGGCCTAAGAACGCCGCTTCCCAAAGACGTACAACCCGGAGAGTCGGTCCAGCTCAGAGCGACGATTCAACCGCCGGACCGTGCGGGTCAATACACGCTGGAAGTCACGTTGGTTCAAGAGACGGTGGCGTGGTTTCCCGAGCGGGATGGCGACAAGCTCACACGTTCGGTGAATGTCATAACGGCCAATGCCGAAGAAACTACGGGCCTGCTGCGCCTTTGAAAAAAGACCGAAAAAGCTTGAAGCGAAAACAAAAGAAAGGCCTAGCCGTCGAGAAAAGCAAAGTGAATCTGCTTTCATCATCGTCAACGAAGTTAGCTCCCAAAAAAGGCAAAAAACACACAGCGCGGCACGGGTCGCGACAAATTGGTAAATAAGTGGCTTTTATCAAAAGGTCGCGGGCGACGCCGATCGGACCGCGTGCGTCAGGGGCAATACCGAATCATTTACCTCATTGCTGACGGGCGACGCGGACTCACGATCTTCAAGGTTGGGCATCGAAGAGATGTGCACAGATAAGCCAATGTGCGGAGCATCGCTCCTCAGGAACACGTGGAGACAATACATTCACTCGGGCCCTCGTATTCACCTCAGCAAACTTAGTCTTGTTTTTGCAGATAATGCATACCACCGATGCCACCATAAACATAACCCTCGATTGCGCTGATGCGAGTCGCTATCGGTCCATGATTGGCTTATAGGCATGAGAGGTGGTGAGAAGTGCCTCGAAGTTTTCTGCGAGCTCTACCCCGATGCCGATCTCTACACCCTGATCTACGCCGGCGAAAAAGTCTCACCGACAATCCGACGCATGAAGGTTTATGCTTCGTGGCTAAATCGTTTGCCGATGATCGAAAGCTACTATCGTTATCTTCTCTGGCTGTTTCCCAAGGCGATCGAGGCTTTTGATCTGGCCGATTACGATCTTATTTTATCGAGCAGTCATTGCGTTGCCAAAGGAATATTTCCTCACCGCGCTTTGCACCTTTCCTACGTGCATGCGCCGATGCGTTACATCTGGGATAAGCATGGCGACTACTTTGGCCGGGATGCTTCTTTCATATCTCGATTCGGCATGTCGCTTGTGGCGGCGCCATCTGCAGACCTGGGACATCGGATCCTCCCATCGGGTGGACTGGTTTCTTGCCAACTCGCGGAACGTCGCGCGTGAAAATAGCACAACTTTACGGGCGCGAATCTGCCGTGATCCATCCGCCGGTCGATCATGATAAATTCCGCATAAGCGCGGAACTCAAGAGCATACTACCTGATCGTCTCCGCTTTGGTTCCGTACAAACGAATCGACATCGCCGATTGATGCGTTTAATCGATTGCATCTGCCGCTCAAAATCGTCGGTGACGGCCCACTGCGCGCCCGGCTCGAGCAGCAGCGCGCAACCGAACATCGAGTTTCTCGGTTGGGTTGACGATGAGACCTTGGCTGAGCTGTATGGTTCGTGCCAAAGTTTAATATTTCCAGGTGAAGAAGATTTCGGTATAGTTCCTCTGGAAGCGCAAGCTAGCGGTCGCCCGGTTATTGCTTTTCGTCGCGGCGGCGCGTTAGAAACGGTCATTGGCCTCGACGAGTCGTCGCCGGCGACGAAATCAACCGGAATTTTCTTCACCGAGCAAAGCGCGGATAGCTTGATCGTGGCGATCAAAACCTATGAACAGCACAAAGACCGGTTTGACCCTATTTTCATTCGTCAACACACCGCGCAATTTGGCCGGCCGAGGTTCAAGTCGGAAATCGCCGATCACATCGAACGTTGTCTCCGTCGTCATCGTGGAGATCTGTAGCCATGCTGAAGCAGCATAACGAATTGTTCAAAGCGCTTCTCGTCGTCAGCGATCTTTGCTGCGTTAGCTTGGCCTGGTGGCTCGCTTATTTTATCCGATTTCACTCGGGTTTTTTTCTCGACCTCGAACCCTATTTGCCGCGCCACTACCTCACCGCATGGGTAATCGTCCTAGCTGTCTGGGCCAGCGTGTTCGAGCTCTGTAATTTTTATCGCCCACGACGCACCTCGACATACCGCCGCGAGATCGGCGAGTTGCTCAAGGCTTCGGCCCTCGCTTTGCTGATCTTTCTGGCCGTGATCTTTGTCCTTCGCGAGTTGGTGCTATCGCGAATGGTGGTCGGGATTTTTTGGCTAGCGAGTGTTTTTTTATTGAATCTTAACCATGTCGCGTGCCGTGAAGGGTTGCGCCATCTGCGCCGGCGCGGCTTACAACTTGCGCCATGTATTAATCGTCGGGATGCCGGCGCAGGTGCGAGCGCTGTATGACCGATTGAGATCTTACCGACATCTCGGGTTGCGGGTCGCGGCGATTTATTTGCTGCGCCCCGATGAGCGAGCCGAGCCGTCCTACGAAAAGCGACTCCTGCGAAACCCACAGGAAATATTGGAGTTGGTTCGTTCCGGGCAGGTCGACCAGGTATTCGCTGCCTTGCCCCTAGAGCAAGCCGCTCAACTGCGCGAGATTCAGGAATGGCTCGGCGACGAGCCGGTGGCGTTGCATTTTGTCCCCGATCTGGCAGAACTTGCAACCCTGCGCGGCAATATCGAAGAGTTCGACGGACTGCAATTGATTAGTTTGCAGTCGTCACCGCTGGATGGCTGGAATGCTTTGATCAAACGAACCGTCGATCTCGCCCTGAGTATGATCGCATTGATTATTTTTCTTCCGCTTATGGTCGATGATCGCCGTGGTGATCAAGTGCTGGTCGCCGGGGCCAGTTTTGTACCGTCAGATACGCATGGGACTGGATCGCCGGCAATTCGAGCTGATCAAATTTCGCACCATGGTCGACAATGCTGAAAAGGAAACGGGGCCCGTCTGGGCGGCGGAAAACGATCCGCGCATAACTCGGCTGGGTGGTTGGCTGAGACGGACCAATCTCGATGAGTTGCCGCAGTTATTCAATGTCTTGCGCGGCGAAATGAGCCTGGTCGGCCCGCGGCCGGAAAGGCCGCCGCTGATCGATGAGTTCCGCAAGTCGATTCCCAAATACATGCTGCGGCATAAAGTCAAAGCCGGCATGACCGGTTGGGCGCAGATTCACGGCTGGCGCGGCAATACTTCGTTGGCCACCCGGATCGAATACGATTTGGATTACATCGAGAACTGGTCGCTGTGGCGCGATATCAAAATTCTCGTTCTGACCTTATCTCGCGGCTATCGAAATCATCCTACCAGTTCGTTGTAGGATTTTGTCATTTCGTTCGGGTCGCGTATTCTACGCTATTGACTAAGGATCGCTCCAACCTTGAACCTAGGCGCATTGATCAAATGGTGGGAGCGGGGGGTATTTGCCGCGCTTTTTGTGTCGATCGCGCTGCTCGGCGTCGGGCGTCTGGAATTCGCGTCACCCAAGCAGAGCATGAGCGCGTGGAGTGTGTCGCGCACGACTTTTTTTTTCTGGATCATTTTACGGATTCTGTTGTTGATTCAACGAGGCTGGTCTGAGCTAAGTCTCGCCAACCTGCGACCCTTGGCGCCGCTCGGCGCTTTCTTCGCGATTGTCACCGTTTCGTTGCTGCCCGATTTTCATAATGCCGGAGACTATCGCTACTTCGCTCTGGCCTGCGCGCACACCGTGATGGTTTTCGATATCTTTTCGCCTCCGGCCCGGCAGAAATGGCTGCCGCTGCTGATGGGAATCCTGCCGGTGGTTCTGGTCGCTCGGGGTCTGCTTTATGATTTCTACGTGTTCAGCTTCGCTTTAGCGCACCGGTTTGTTTTTCCGTTGGATCATCCGAACACCGCCGGGTTTCTTTTTGCCATGAGTTTTCCCTTGGCTTTGATCGTAGCAGCCACCGGATCTTCTGCGTGGCGAGCGGTCGCGTGGTTTTCGGTGGTCGCCCAGGCGCTCGCTCTCGCGCTGACCTATTCCAGAGGCGCGTGGCTTGGATGGGGCGCTGCCATGCTGTTTTTGAGTGCGGCGCTCAAGAAATGGAAATATTTTTTCGGCGCGGTGGCCCTCTTGGCCGTTTTCGTTGGCGCCGTGCCCGCGCTCCAACATCGTGTTGTTGGAACTATCGTCAATCCCCAGGTCGATCCATCGATCGGCGACCGGCTGCATTTAGTCCAGCAGGCGTTTCAAGTGGGCCGCGAAAATCCCGTGCTCGGTGTTGGCTATGGCCGCGGTCGATTGAAAGAGGCCCTGCGCGGTAATTTGCCAGAGGGCGCCGACCAAAATCCCGTCGCGCATACGCACAACGTCTATCTCGAATTGTTTGCCGAAACCGGATTACTCGGGCTGGGGATTTTTCTCTGGCTTTTGGCGGATACGCTGCGTCGGCTTTGGCACAGCGCATTGAACCGCACCGGTCCGGAGCGAATGATCGTTTTCGCTATCGCAGCGTCCTGGTGCGCGGCGATCGTGACCGGACTCGGCGATATTCCATTTTTTCACCATGAAACCCGCATCTTCTTGTTTACCCTTTTGGCGTGGGCCTATCTCAATTCCGACAAGTCTCGCGGCACCGCCAACACTGACGGCCAGTTGCGCCGAAATTAAGATTTCCCAACCCAGGAGAATTTGGTATGATAGCCACCAAATGTCGCATATCACTATTCAACCCGCCAAAATCGTCAATAAGCCGTGGGGTTACGAAATAATTTGGGCGCACACCGACCGTTATGTCGGGAAGATTTTGCACATCAATAAGGGCGAATCGTTGAGCTACCAATATCACGTCGTAAAGGACGAGACGATTCGTTTGTTGTCCGGCGCGCTTGACTTAGATCTCGAAAGCGACGGCGAGCGCGGTCAGCTCCGGCTCGCTCCGGGCGAAAGCCTGCACATTGTGCCGGGCATGAAGCATCGCATGATCGCCGTTGAGGATTGCGATGTGTTGGAGGTTTCGACCCCGGAGCTTGACGATGTCGTGCGCTTGGAAGACCGCTACGGCAGAGCGGATTCGGCGGCAAAGAAATAGTTAACCCGCCGGTCACGAAGCTATGGAAAGCCCTATAAGCCTGCCCCAGTTGTTGGTTGAGCGCGAGCTCATTACCGAGGATGAACTCGAACGCGTGACCAAATTGCGCGACGAGCAGCAGGCGCCGCTGACGCGTTTGGTGGTTGAACTGGGGATTATTTCAGAAGAAGATCTGCTGCCGGTATTGCACGAGCATTTCGACATTCCCGTGATGTCGCTGCGGGATATGCCGAATGCACCGTTGCCGATCGACCTGCCGACCGGCGCCGGCGATTTTTTCAAGCTGGCGCGTATGGTGCCGGTGAGCATTGACGGGCGCTATTTGCTGGTGGCGACGACCGACCCGCTGGACGTTTCGCGTTTGCATGCCCTAGAGTTGGCCATCGGCTTACCGGTTAAGCCGGTGCTGGCCAAGGAAAAAGAGATTTCGGCGCGCATCGAAGCGCTTTACGGCAGCACCGAGGTGGCGGACAACGGCCAAGAATTTGCCGAGCAGGTCGAAGGGATCGGCGACGAAGAAGAAGACGTCGCCCACTTGCGCGACATGGCCTCGGAAGTTCCGGTGATCCGGATGGTCAACCAGATGTTGATCCGGGCTTTAGAAAGCCGGGCTTCGGACGTCCACATCGAGCCCTTCGAAAACCAACTCAAGATTCGCTATCGCATCGACGGCATTCTCCATGAAGGCGAGTCGCCGCCGCGCCATCTCAAGGCGGCGGTTATTTCGCGCCTCAAAATTCTCGCCCAACTCAATATCGCCGAGCGCCGATTGCCCCAGGACGGTCGCATCAAGACTCGCCTAGGCGGCAAAGACATCGATCTGCGCATCTCGACCGTGCCGACCCTGTACGGCGAAAGCGTAGTCATTCGTCTGCTCGAGCGCGGCCAAATTTTTGCCCAACTCGAGACTCTGGGCTTCCCGCCCGATCTCTTGGCGTGCTTCAACGAGATGATTCTCAAGTCCCACGGCCTGATCCTGGTTACCGGTCCGACGGGCAGCGGCAAGACGACCACTCTTTACGGCGCGCTGCAGAAGATCAACGATCCCGGAAAAAAAATCATCACCATCGAAGACCCGGTCGAATACCAGCTCGGCGGCGTCAATCAGATTCATGTCAAGCCGCAGATCGGGCTCACCTTTGCCAGTGGCCTTCGCTCGATCGTACGCCAAGACCCTGACGTGATCATGGTCGGCGAAATACGCGACGCCGAAACCGCAGAGATCGCGGTGCAAGCGGCGCTCACCGGCCACTTGGTTTTTTCAACCTTGCATACCAACGACGCCGCCGGCGCGATTTCGCGGCTCCTGGAAATGGGCGTGCAGGATTATTTACTTTCTTCGTCATTGCTCTGCGTGTTAGCGCAAAGATTGGTGCGCCGGCTCTGTCCGGGCTGCCGCAAAGAAGTGCCTTTCGCCGGTTTGAACGGCGCCGCGCCGGCGCTGGGGATTCAGAACGGCGAGTCCTTGGCGACGGTGTGGGAGGCGGTTGGCTGTAATTCTTGCAGTGGCACGGGCTATTTGGGCCGGGTCGGCATTTACGAGTTACTGCCAGTGACTTCGGAAATCAACAAAATCATTGTTCAGCGCGCCGATGCCAACGCGATTCGCAATTTGGCCGTGGAACAGGGAATGCGCCTTTTGCGAGACGACGGCTGGGACAAAGTGCGCCAAGGGGCGACCACGGTGGCGGAAGTCCTTCGCGTAAGCAGAGAAGAGGCGTGAAAATAGTTCAAAGGTTCAAGGGTTCAATGCAAAAGCCTCGGCAATGATTCCCTCATTGAACTTTTGAACCTTGAACCTTTGAACAAGCTCTTAAGAAATCATGGCGTTCTTTCAGTATCGCGCGGCCGACCAGGCCGGCAAAGTCATCGACGGCGTAATGGAGGCCGACGCCGAGCGTAGCGTAATCATGCGCCTGCGCGAAATGGGTTGCATTCCGCTGCGCATCGCTGCACCCAGCGAGCGATCCATCGGCGCCCCACGGCAGCCGTTGGCGCTCTTCTCAAAGCAGAAAATCAGCCAGGACCAGCTTGTCCAGTTCACCCGCGAACTCGCCACGCTGCTTGCGGCGGGTTTGCCGCTCGATCGCAGCCTTTCTATTCTCGGCAATCTGGTCGAAGGAGGTGAGTTGAGCAAAGCTTTGCGCGCGCTGGTCGAAGCCGTGCGCGCAGGCAAGTCGCTGGCGATTGCGATGGGCGAGCATCCCTATGTGTTTCCGAGGATCTATGTCAACATGATTCGCGCCGGCGAAGCCGGCGGCATCCTGGAAAGCGTCCTACGCAACTTAACGGAATACTTGGAAAGCACTCTCGCGCTCAAAGAAGACGTGAAGTCGGCGTTGATTTATCCGGCGATATTGGGAAGCGCCGCGGGAATTTCCTTGATCGTGCTTTTTCTTTTCGTCATTCCGCGCTTTGCAACGATTTTTAAGGATAACGCGCAATCAATCCCATGGATTACCAAAGTGGTTATCGGGTCCAGCGAATTGTTGACTCAGTACGGTTGGATACTTCTGCTCGTGACGGCGGCCACTGTGGCAGGCGGGATTTATTATATACGTACACCCGGGGGACGGACCGAATGGGATCGCTTCTGTCTGCGCGCGTGGTTATTTGGCGATCTGGTACGCAAGTTCGAAACCGCCCGCTTTGCGCGCACGCTGTCCTCGCTGATGAAAGGCGGTGTGCCATTGCTCGATGCGTTAGGAACTGTGCAAGGAGTCGTCGGCAATCGCTTGCTGGCGCGGGCGATCTCGCAAGTGCAGGTGCGCGTGCGCGAGGGCAAGGGCATGGCCCGGCCGCTCAGCGAGAGCGGGTTGTTTCCGCTGCTGGCGCTGAACATGATCGCCGTCGGTGAAGAGACCGGTAAGTTGGAAATTATGCTAGCCGAGGTCGCGGGTTATTATGACCAAGAAGTCAAACGCACGACTAAAAAATTAACTTCATTATTGGAGCCGGTATTGATTTTGGGGATGGGCTTGATTATCGGCGTCGTCGTGGTCTCCATGCTACTGGCCATATTTAGTATCAATGACATACCATTCTAAAAATATTTTAAGCAAACAAGAAGGCTTCACGCTCGTCGAGCTCATCGTCGTCGTGATTATTATCGGCCTGCTCGCGGGTCTGGTGCTGCCGCAGTTTATCAAACAAGGAGAAAAGGCTACGGCGAAGGCGGCCAAGGCTCAGATCGAGCTACTCGGCACTGCATTGGATACCTTCCGTTTGGACGCAAGCCGGTATCCGACATCGCAGGAGGGGCTGCACGCGCTCACCCAAAAACCGGGCGGGCTTGATCGTTGGGATGGACCGTATCTCAAAAAGGAAGTGCCCAACGACCCTTGGGGCAAGCCCTATATTTATAAAAGCCCCGGCGAGCATGGGCCATACGATATTATCTCTTACGGCGCCGACGGTGTTCCCGGCGGCGAAGGAAACGACCGTGACGTTGTCAGTTGGGAGTGATCGCCGCGGCTTCACGCTCATTGAACTGAGTTTGGTGGTGCTTTTGATCGGTGTGAGCCTGGCCGTCGTATTGCCTAACATCAATAGAGGTCTGCAAGACCGCGAAATACGTAAGTCGGCTCTCGGTTTGGCCGCGGTCGCTCGCGATCTAAGAAGTAAGGCGGTGACGGCGGGAGTGCCACAGCAACTGGTGCTGAATTTGCTGCAGAGCAGCTATATCGCCGGGAGAAGGCGGGAGGCCGTCCATTTGCCGGGGGAAGTCCGATTTGCTTCGGTTCGAGGCGGCGAAAGCATCGATCGTGACACCAAAAAGTTTTATTTTTTTCCCAACGGCAGCAGTCTCGGCGGCGAGATTGTCTTGGCCGATGGCGAGAAGAGTATTTTCTATTCGATTCGTCTCGAAGCGCTGACTGGCAGGATCGCGGTGGCGCCCGGCAATCCGTCGTGAGCCAGCGCATTCATAAGAGATCGCGCGGCTTCACCTTACTTGAGGTTTTGGTTGCGCTGACGATCTTGGGCATTGGAGTCGTGACACTGCTACAGATCTTTTCTCTCGGGCTGCGGCTCGGCGCGCGCAGTTCGGTAAGCACGGAAACGGTAACCGAGGGTGCTCGGGTGATGGATGAATTGCTTGCGCGCAAGAAACTGCCGGTAGGTTCGGAGAACGGCACTCTTGGCCCCGAAGTACGTTGGCAGGCGCAAGTGCAATCCATGCGCAACGCACCATTGTCGTTGCAACCATCGAGCAATTGGGAACTCAAAGAAGTCACGTTGGAAATGACCCTAACCGACGGCGGCCGGCGTCGCAATGTGGATTTCAATACTTTGCGGCTAACCAAAAAGGGCAATCCATGAAGCGGCGGACGTTGTCGACTCGCGCGCTGATGGGTCCCCGGACTCGCCTAGCGGATCTCGCCAACTCTAGCGCCGGTTTTACCTTGATCGAAGTTGTCTTGGCGCTGGCAATCTTTGCCCTCATGGGCGGCATCTTGTACGGCGCTTTCGCCCTCGCCCACAGTGCCGTGGAGAAGTCCCAGGTAAGTTTCGCGCGCAACCAGAAATCCCGCTCAGTGAGCGATTTGCTCGCTAGCTATGTCCGCTCTGCCTATCCGTATCGTGAGTCGCCTGCAAGATCAAACGGTTTTCTTTGCCGGCGAAACCGACAATCTAACGTTTGTGTCAGCTTATTCCCACGGCATGGGCGGAAGAGGCATGGCCAAAATCACGATTGCCAAAGACGCGGGTAGCAAAGGCGCGACGCTCCGGTTGGAAGAAGCCGTGCCGGTGCGGCTGAACGATGAATCCGCTACGTCGGGTCAGACCCATAGCTTGACACTCCGGGAAAACATGACGGATTTCCGACTCACCTACCTCGATCCGCAGTCGAATGAGGAAACCTGGGAGGAGCGCTGGGATGGCCGGGAACGGCGCGTGCTGCCGCGGGCGGTGCGATTTACCTATCGTGATGAAAATGGCAAGGAAGTCCGCTGGACATTTCCGATCATGATGGTGGTGCTCGCGCAATGAAGCCGAAACACAATTCCGGCGCGTTAGCGCCGAAGCTCGCGCAGCAACGGGGCGTAGCCTTGATCATGGTGCTATGGATTTTTATTTTTCTCTTCGCCGTGGCTTTTGAGTTCAGCACATCGGCTCGGGAAGAGGCCGGTGCGGCGCACCGCTATAGCGATGAAACCCAGGGTTATTACATCGCGATGGCCGGGTTTGAGCGGGGCTTGTATGATTTTATCAATCAACAGGCGCCCAACGCTCGGGTCCAACCGGACCCGCAAAAAGAGGATTTATTTGACGGCAATTGGCGCGAAGATACCCTTGGCGCCGGCGTCTACCGCTTCCGGCTGGTCGACGAGGGCGGTAAGATCAACATCAATCGTATCGACGAGGCGGCGCTGCGGCGCATATTGACCAATCTCGGGCTGGAGTCCAACGCGCGCGACGTTCTGATCGATTCAATCATGGACTGGCGTGATGCCGATGATTTGCACCGGGCCAATGGAGCGGAAAGCGACTATTATCTCGCGCTTTCGCCTGCGTATACCGCCAAGAACGGCGCTCTCGATACCGTCGAGGATTTGCTTTGGATTCGCGGCATGACGCCCGACTTGTTTTACGGCTATTCCGATCGTGACGATCAGTCCGCCGACAAGCCCCGGCAGGTTGGATTAAGAGAGATTTTCACGGTTGATAGCCCCATCGATCGAGTCAATCTGCGTACGGCCGGCGCCGAGGTGATCCACGCGCTTAGCGGTATTCCATTGGAAAAATGCCGGGCCTTTGTCGAGGAGCGCAAAAAACTTTCGAACAAAACGCTCGCCGACTTACTGCCGCTGCTCGGTCTCGGCGGCGGCGGCGACGCCGCCTTGCAGATGTTCATTTTTACTAATCCTTCGGTGGTCGCGGTCGAAGCGGAAGGCCGGCCGACGGATGCCGGTCAGCCGCGGCGGGTTAAAGGCGTGGTTAGGCTCGGCGGCGCACAAGGATTTGAACTGCTGCGCTGGTTGGATCGCGATACGGCTCTACCGCAAGGTTGAATCATCGGATAAAATCGGCCATTGATTTAGAGCCCAATACAAGAACGAAATGATTTCTCTGCGCCAATTACAAGACGTTACCCGCGCCGACTTTCTGCGCAGCGTCGGCCTTTATTTTATGAACGACCGCATAATCATGGTGCGGTTGCGCAAGAGTTTCCTCAGTGTCGCCATGGTCGAAGCCGAGGAACGGGAACTGCCGCAAGGCGACAACCGCCAAGCCATCTCGGAGCTTACCGGATGGGTTGCGGAAGACGTGAAGGAAATTGCGCTCAAAGCCGAAAGTGATGCCCGTGAACGGTCCCTGCGCCAAGCCCTGGTCTCACTGCTGCCGCATTTCAACGCACTGCGCGACGCGGTTTATATCTGCGTGCCGCCGGACCAGGTCGTCATCCAAGAAATCTTTTTCCCGATCGCCGCGCAGGACAATCTTCAGCACGTCGTTGAATACGAAATCGAACGCCAATTGCCGTTTAAGCGCGACGATATTTATTATGACTTCCTGCCGGTCGGCAAAAAGGGCGAAAAAATTTGCGTCTACGTGTTTGCCATACCGAAGAAAAACTTAGATGGCATTCTGACCATGCTCGAATCCTTTGGTATCAAGCCGGTGGGTGCCGAGACGACGGCTACGGCATTGGCCAACTATCTCGCGTTTAGCCAAGGCGATCGTCAGGGCTGCATGGCGGTGATCGCCGGTCATGGCGACAATTGGGAGATGATCGGTGTGCAAAACGGCCTAGGTACTTGGAAACACAGTCCGGAGCTGCTTTTCGCGCACCGTTTGCCTGTGTCCAAATGGGCACAGGGCACCGGCAACGAACTGATGCGTCAGTGCCTCGGTCAAGCTTCTAACGTCTATCGTTGCGGCGATTTGAGCGCGCTCAACGGCTTGGGGGAGAGTCAACTCGGTCAAGCTGAGGACTTGGTGAAACTGAGCGATCCCCGACTCAAGAGTGAGAAGGCGATTGCAAAGGGCGAATTCTTGCCGGCCATTGGCGCGGCTCTGAAGGGCGTGCGCGAGGCGTCGTTGGTTACCAACCTGCTGCGTCGCGAAGGTGCGGAGCAAGGTGTTCACAAGACCATTACAGGAGTGAACGCGATTCTCTTGGGCGTGTTCGTGCTGGCATTGCTCGCTTGGGCAATCAGTTTTCCGATCAAAGACGAGCTGCGGTTGCGCCAACTGCAGAAGGAAAACCAGAAAATAGAACCGGCCGTTGCCGCTTTGCGGAGCGAGGACGCGCAGTTGCAGCAGCTCCAGAAAGAAGTCGCTTATCTGAACGATCTCAACCGGCGGCGCGGTGAAATTGTCGCGGTTCTCGACGAACTCTCGAAAATCGTGCCGAACAGCGCCTATCTTTCGACACTGCGCTATCACGCCGGGGTTTTGGAAATGCAGGGCAGCGCTGAAAATGCTTCGGCGCTGATTCCACTACTGGAGCGGTCGCCGCTTTACGAAAATGTCGGTTTCAATGCGCCGTCCAATCGCGGACGCGATAATCGCGAAACATTTTCTCTGAAAGCGGATATTGAAAAACCCAAGAATAATCTTCAACCGAGCACGAACGCTGCGGAGCAAACCAAACCCTAAGGAATTTATTAAACAGCCCGGCAAAGAGCTCAAAGCAAAACCATGAGTAACTTTTGGCATCGACTGTCCAAGCGCGAGCGTAGTCTGGTGGTTGCCACCGTGCTAGTTCTCCTGGCTTTCGTCGCGAAATATGCGGTGCTGTCGCCTTTTCTCGAACGCCGGGAATGGGTGAAGAATCAACTCGACAGCCAACCGCTACTGCTCGCTAAAAACCTTCGCTATGTGAGTCAGAGGGATGCATTGCACGGCGCGTTGGAGGCGATGCGAGCGCAGGTCAAAGCTCAAGAGCCGAAGTTTCTTATCGGCGACACGCCATCGGTGACGGCGTCCGATTTGCAGGACACCGTGCAGAGCATAGCCGCACGAGAAGGCGCGCAAGTGATCACCACGCGCGTGCTCAATCCTGAACCGGCTGGTTTGTTTTCGAAGATCGGTATTCAGCTCGAAATCGGTGGTCAAATCCAGCAAATCGCCAGTCTGGTAAAGGCGCTGGAATCGTCCCCGAAGTTATTGGTAATCGATGAAATCACGGTGCGCTCGCTTTTCCGTCCAACCGGATTCCCCCAACCGCAGGGCGCGCCGCAGTTGCCGGCGCAAAATTTAAGAGTCAGTTTGACGGTTGTCGGATTCGCCCGGGCTCCCGTTGGGGCATTACCGAAGACTGGCTCCTCTGGCGGTCAAACCAGCGGCATCGGTGAAGGTGGGGCCTGACTCGACCGTTTGAGAAATCCGCAAGCCTCAGATACATCTTTGGATTCATTTAAACCCGCGGCTGGATCGAGTGATTTCCTCTTGCCGGCGCTCGATTGGCAACGGCCGCGCTTCGGTTTAGTATGCGGTTAAGAATGAAAATATCTGTTTTAATTCCAAAAATGAGTCTGTATAATCGGCGGGACTTATTTAACCTCTGATTTCATCAGGATGAAGTAAGGGCGCTATTGGCCAGAAGGCCGGAGGAACACGCAGATTCTTACACGTTCTTCACTGCTGACGATTGTTTTCATAACCGCCACAGCTTTGGTCGGTTGGGGCATCTATCATACATGGACCCGAGGGCCGTGGGATTTGCCGACGCCGCCGAAGACCAATGTTGCCGGGGTGTCCACTAAGACGCCCGCGCCTGTGGCTACAAGAGCGCCAATGGGTACTGAAGCGATCGTCAGCAAAAATCTATTCGACCCGGAGCGAGGCGCCGGTCAGACACGCGACGCCGAGGAGAATTCGCGATCAGCACAACGGGTGCGAAACATGGTTTTGGTCGGCACGATTGTCTTGGGCGATGATAAATATGCGATCGTTAAGGACGGCAGCAATCCAAATCTCGGTCCGGTCCCGCCGGGCCAGGCGCAAGGGGCAACTCCGATGCGTCTACGGCTGGGTGATAACGTTGAGGGATATCGCCTTTCGGAGATTGCCGACAAGCGGGTTGTCTTTACGAGAGAGACATCGAGGGTCGAAGTTTTACTGGATTATTTTCGCAAAGTTGATGTGGCACAACCAAGGGCGAATGTCCCGGGCCCGCAGGGGAGTCCCGGCGTGGTGGGTCCTCCCCAAGGCGTGCCCAACCTGCCTCGGCGCACGAGAATCCCGATAGCACCAAATCAGAGACCTGAATCGTAGGGCGCAGGAGGTATAGCAAGGATGTCAGGTAAACGCGTGTTGGTCGTTCTATTCGCTGTCGCAGCCGGCGGCTTTGTTTATCCACTGGCCGCGCAACAGGGACCGGCAATTCCGCAGCCAAACCCCGCGGCGACACAACCGGCGCCCGGCGCGAACCAACCTACGCCAAGTCAACCGCCAACCCCTGTTCCCGGTCGCCCTGGAGTCGTTCCACGGCAGATCCCGGCCCCAGCGGTTCCCGGTGCTCCTTTGCCGCAAGCACCGCAAGCCGGGCAGGTACCGCAGCCTGATCCATCTGCCGCAGTTCCGCCTGTCGAGCAAGCGCCGCCAGCTCAGCCCGGTGCCCCAGGTCCGCAACCGGGGTTCCAAGGACGAAGAGCATTGCAGAGTCCCCCGCCAGCCGCCGGTGGTATGGTGTCCTTGAACTTCAATCGCGCCGATTTAATTGAAATTATCCACATCATCGCGCAACAGCTCCGGCTCACCTACACCATCGATCCGGAGGTGAAAGGGACGGTGACGATCAACAGCGCCGAACCGCTGCGCTCGGAAGACCTGCTGCCGATCTTTCACCAAATACTCAGAATGAACGGCGCGGTTGCCGTGCGCACCGGCAATCTTTACCACATTATGCCGATTAAAGACGGCAAGGGTTTGGCCCGGCCGGTCGGTCAGAGCAGAGAAGATAGTTTTGCCGTGCAAATCATTCCCGTGCGGTTTTTCTCGGTGGCGGAGATGAAAAAGGTCTTGACGCCGTTTCTGCAACCCGGCGCCGAAATCGTCGAAAATCCGCGTGGAAATTTTCTCGTCGTGATGGATCTGCCATCGAACATTCAGCGACTCACGGAAATCGCCGACATGATCGACGTCCAGGTTTTCGCTGGGACGCGCATGGAAATCTACCAGCCCAAGGTGGCCAGCGCCGAGGAACTGTCCCAGGAAATGATCAAGGTCATGCAGTCCTTCGCGTCATCGGCGCCGCAGACCGACACGTTCACCGCGCAATTTATTCCATTGCCAAGAATCAACCAACTCTTGGTGATCAGCAACAGCGAAGCAGCCTGGACCTACGCCCGGCGTTGGCTCGAGCGCATCGATGTCGTCGCCGAAGGGCCGGGAAGACGAATTTTTATCTATCCGGTGGAAAACGGCAAAGCGGTCGAATTGGCCGACGTCTTAAGCCAGGCATTGGGTCAACCGTCGACGGGCAGTAAATCTTCGACGCCGACACTGCAGGATATTCATCGATCGACGGCGGGCGGCGGAACGAATCCGGCGACCGGCCGAAGCACAACTGGATCGGAGTTTCGGATCGTCGTCTGGTTCGTCTGGTTCGTTTGGTCAACAACAGAGGGACGAGTCCCGGTAGCGCGTACGCAGCCGTGCCGGTACCAGGTCAAGTGCCCGCGCCCGGTGTGGGAGTTCCGCCCCAATTGACGCCGCCCCAGGCGCCCGGCGCTGCTCCCGAAGCCCCCAACCGGAGCTGCGCCGGCCCAGCAGCAACCGCAGGAGCAACTGCGGATCGTTCCCGATCCGGCGACCAATTCGTTGATCATCTACGGCACCGCCCAAGAATTTCAGAACGTTAAAAATATTTTAAAAGATCTCGACGCGATCCCGCGCCAGGTGCTGATCGAAGCGATGGTGCTGCAAGTGGACTTGAGCGACGCGGAGTCTTTCGGTGTCGATTACGAAATAGCGCGGGGATCCAGGACTATTTTTGGCCAGAAATTTCCTTCGACGCAGCGCGCTGCGAACTCTCGGTGACCTATTTCCCGGCGTGGACGCTGCCGGACTGTCTCAGTTTGGTAGCGGACTCAGCGGTATCATTGGCGGTAAAGATATTCGGGCGTTCGTCAACGCGCTCGCGACCGATTCCCGGGTAAAGCTGATCTCCTCGCCGAGCGTCTTGGCAGCCGACAATCGCCCGGCGCGTATCCAGGTGGGCACCGAGGAGCCGGTGCCAACCGGAACCATTTCTCAGGCCGTGGGCGGCGTGGCACAAAGCACGAGTATTCAATACCGCAATACGGGACGAATTCTGACGATTATCCCGCAGGTGAATGCGCAAGGCTTGGTGAACCTGCAGATCAAAGCTGAAGTGAGCGCGAGGGGAGAATCAGTAAGTGTCGGACCGGACCAGTTTCCCTCATTTAATACGCAGGATGCAGAAACCACGGCGGTCGTTCATGACGGCGACACATTAGTTATCGGCGGCCTCATCGGCGAGCGCCGCAGTCGAGGGCGAACGGAATTCCTTACCTGATGGATATTCCGGTGATTGGACGACTTTTTGGCACAACTATCGATAATAACCAACGTACCGAGCTGATCATGTTGATTACGCCGCGGGTCGTCCGGACGCGCGCGGAGTCCGTTGTTGTGACGGACGAATTTATCTCGAAGCTGGGCGCGGTGCGTACTGAGCTCGAACGGATGGCGCGCGACCAGGAAAAAATGCGACCCAAGCCTGCACCGGATCAAGCGCCACCCATGCCGGTGCCGCCACCCGCCAGCGATTCAGCTCCCAACGCTACCCCGACGCCAGCGCTACCACCCGGTCGCGGCGCTTCAATAGCGCCGCTTACGGATAACGCCGCGGCGCCGGCAAATCGCGCGGCGGCACAGCTCGCGGTCGCGCTGCCGCTTCCGATTGCTGCTCCCGCGAACCAGGGGCAGCAGCTTAACCGACCGATGGATCCGGTCGAAGCTCGGCCCATGGGGGCTCAAACGAGCCAAGCGCCGGCGCCGATCGAGCCCGCTTATGCTCTGTCGGTGGTCAAACAAAACGTTGAGATGCCGAAAATCCCGATAGTAAAACCACCGAAGCCGGCAGAAGCCGCCAACTTTGTGCCAGCGAAAATGTGGACTGTCCAAGTGGCCTCGGTGGAGGTACAGCAAGACGCAGAGAATCTCGCCAGTCAACTGCGCAAAAGCGGATACGAAGCCTACGTCGTAACTGCGCAGCTGGAAACAAAAACCTGGCATCGCGTTCGAGTGGGACAACTTAAAGATCTCAACGCGGCGATGGCGTTGAGAAGAGATTTGATCAGTTCGAAGTCGTTTAAAACAGCCTACGTGGCGACCCGCTGATTCCCTCTGTTGGCAACAGGCGAGCCGTGCACAATTCTTCATAGTGCACGGCCTACCTTCCTGATCGTCGCCCTAAAGACGCCACCCAAATCTCGATGCTCCTGGGGCGAATGCCTGTTTCTGTGAAGGTATTCGCCCCAGGCGCTGTCGGGTATTTTCTTAACATATCCCGCTTTGTTATGATGTAGAGAGCAGGCGTGAGGCCTGATGCCGTAATCAGTTCGGGTCGGCAGCCACGTAACATTGATAGACGGGGGGAATGGGAGTATTGTTACTCGGTTTGTGACACGAACCATTGGCGGAGGGGCTATCGAGGCGATGATCATCCGCACGAGAGCCTAGAAGTGCTGCCGCACGACCTGCCGGTGACTAAAATTCAACGGGTGAGGAAATTTGTGAATCTACAACATCTGACCATCGATAAAGTTCAGGAGATTTTGCTCGCCGAGAAATATGTTTGCGACCGCGCTTTGGCGACCGTGGTTTACCTTTCCCTCTCCATGGGAAAACCCTTGTTGCTGGAAGGTGAGGCGGGGGTCGGCAAAACCGAAATCGCCAAGGTGCTGGCGAAGGTGCTCGATGCCAAATTGATCCGCTTGCAGTGCTACGAAGGGCTCGATGCCAGCACCTCGCTGTACGAGTGGAACTATCCGAAGCAGATGCTGCGCATCAAGCTCGAGGAAGTCGAGCACGGCGACAAAGAGAAACTCGAGACCGAGATCTTTACCGAAGAGTATCTGATCAAGCGGCCGTTGTTGGAAGCGATCCAAACCGACGGCGCCAATCCGCCGGTGCTGCTGATCGACGAGATCGACCGCGCCGATATGGAGTTCGAGGCGTTTTTGCTCGAAGTGCTGTCGGACTTTCAGATTACCATTCCCGAGCTCGGCACCATCGCGGCGAAGCATCGGCCGTACGTGTTTCTTACCTCGAACCGCACGCGGGAAATCCACGACGCGCTCAAGCGGCGCTGTCTTTACCACTGGATCGAGTATCCAACCTTCGAGAAGGAATACGAAATCATCACGACCAAATTTCCCGCCGTCGAAAACAAGATGGCGCAGCAGATTTGCGCGTTCATGCAAAAAGTCCGCGAGATGAATTTTTACAAGCGCCCCGGCGTTGCCGAGACATTGGACTGGGCCTCGGCTCTGATTGCTCTGAACCGGAAAAATCTCGATGATCAGACGGTGATCGAAACCATGGGCTGCGTGTTCAAATACCGCGAAGACTTGCATCACCTGCGCGATCAGGTGGAAGGCCGGCAGCTCAATATAGACCAATTACTGCGAGCTTCGCCGGAGTTGGTCAGCTAGAGATTTGTCGATGGAAATCACTCCCGAAAGCGTCGCCGCCGCGGTTACCAGTGTCGCCTCGGCGCGCGGCAAAGGAACCTTGCCCAATCTGATGGCCTTCGGCCGGGCGCTCAAGCAACTCGGCGTGAAGGTGAGTTTGAGTCAGGTGATCGATTCCTCCAAGGCGATCGATCTCGTCGATATCGCCGAAAAGACCGACTTTCGAGCCCTCTTGAGAGCTAATTTGATTTCGCAAAAAGAGGATTTCCCGGCGTTCGACATGTTGTTCGACTGTTTTTGGCGCGAGCAAGGTTATGAGCGAATGCCGATGGAGACCATGGAAATTCAAGGCACGCCGACCGATTCCCAGGCGCAAGAAGGCGGCGACGAAGAAGGCGGGCTGGAAGAAGCCGCCAGCGAAAGTTTGCCCAAGGAAAACGTGCCGCTGGAAAATTTGGACGAGTTTTCGGTTCCGACCTATAGCCCTCAAGAGCTCATGAACCGCAAAGACTTCAGCGAAATGAGCGTCGAAGAAAGCCGCGCCATCGCGCGGGCGATTCTCTTGATCGCGACCAAGATCGCCACCCAGATCAGCCGGCGCAAAAAAGTCGCGCGTAAAGGCGCCGCCATCGATCCGCGCTGGACCATGCGCCGAAGCATGAAATATGGCGGCGAAGTCATCGATCTGGTCCGCCGCAAAAAACGCATCAAGAAAACCAAAGTTGTATTACTGTGCGATGTCAGCGGCTCGATGGACTGCTACAGCCGTTTCCTGATCCAGTTCATGTACGGTTTGCAAAACGAGCTGTGGGGCGTCGAGACTTTCGTCTTCAGCACGTCGCTCAGCCGGATTACGCATTTGATTCGGACCAAGGACATCGTCAACGCGTTGGAGAAAATCTCCGGCAGCATTCTCGGCTGGTCCGGCGGCACCAATATCGGCCGGTCGTTGCACACATTCAATCGCAGTTTCGCGCCCAGCATGCTGACCCATCGCACCGTCGTCGTGATTATCAGCGACGGCTGGGATCGCGGCGACGTGAGCGTGCTCGAGCGCGAAATGCAGGATCTCAAGCGGCGCGCCAAGAAAATCATCTGGCTCAACCCGCTTTTGGCGAGTGAAAATTACGAGCCGCTTTGCAAAGGCATGCAAGCGGCGCTGCCGTATCTGGACATGTTTTTGTCGGTGCATAACGTAAATAGCTTGGTCTCGCTCGGACGGACCTTGCAAAAGATGGTAGCTTAAACATATCGAATTCGAGCTTAATCGGAGGAACGAACATGGCTGGACCGGGAGCTTGTGTTAGCGAAGCGGATATAGAGGCCAAAAAGAAAGAGTCGATTTACCATCAAGTGAAAGAGTTTCTCGACAAGGGCGAGACCCTGGCGGTGGCGACCATCGTATCGGCCAAAGGCTCGACGCCGCGCGAAGTCGGCGCCAAGATGGTGGTGACGGCTTGGGGCGAGATCCTCGGCACGATCGGCGGCGGCTGCGGCGAGGCGGACGTGAAACGCGAAGCGATCGAAGTCATTCGCACCCGGAAACCGCGCACCGTGCGCATCGATCTGCTCGACGATATTTCGTCGGACAGTCCGGCGGTCTGCGGCGGTATCATGAATGTATTTATCGATCCGTGGTGGCAAGATTCGAAGCCTGAGGCGGCTGGCACCAAATGACGTCGCTCTCGGAAGAGCTGGTTCAGATCAGTGAGCAAGGCGCAGCCGCGGTGCTCGCCACGGTCGTTGAAGTCGACGGCGGCGCCAAGGTGGAGTCCGGTGCCAAGTGTCTCGTGCGCGACGGCAAAGTCGTCAGCGAAACCATCGGCGACGCTCGCGTCATCCAGGCCATCGTCGAAGAGAGCGCGACGCGCTTGCGCGCTGAAAAATCGCAATTGGTGCCGCTCGCTATTCCTGAAACAAGCGGCAAGCTGGAAGTGTTCTTCGAGGTCATGCCATCGCCGCCGAAGCTGATCGTCGTCGGCGCGGGCCATATCGCGGTGCCGCTGGTGAAGCTCGCCAAGGTTGTGGATTTCTTCGTGACCGTCATCGACGACCGGCTGCTCTACGCTAATCGCGAACGCTTTCCCGACGCAGACGAAGTTCTGGTTGGTGATATGGCGCAGATGCTCAAGGAAATGACCATCACGCCGTCCTGCTATATCGTGCTGATCACCCGTGGCCACGCCTACGACGAGCCGTGCTTGCGCGTGGTGCTGCCGAGTCAAGCCAAGTATATCGGCATGATCGGTAGCCGGCGGCGCATCAAAGCCTGCTTTCAAAGATTTCGCGACGAGGACAAGATCTCCGAGGAATTGATCGAAAAAGTTTATGCGCCGATCGGACTCGATATCGGCACGGAAACTCCGGCGGAAATCGCCGTGTCGATTCTTGGCGAAGTGATCAAAGTGCGCCGCGGCGGCAAGGCAGTATCGCTGTCCGGGCATTAGCAGCGACGCTATGGCGGTACTGAACCGAATGACCGGAACCATTTTTTCTGATTTAGGGCAAGCGTCGGCGTTTATGGAGTTGGATTGGGTACAAGATTGTTTGAAACAGTCGCTCGGCTATAATCCCTTTCCGGCGACGCTCAATGTACGGCCCAAGGGCGCAGTCGACGCAGCGACGTGGCAGCGCGCGCAAACTGAATTGGCCGGCGTGCCGCTGGCGCCGACAGACGGCGGCTATTGCAGCGCGCGCTTGTTTCGCATCGAAATCCGCCGGGGCGAGAACGCGGGCGGTGAGCCCGTCGCGGGAGCAATTTTGCTCCCTGAGGTGAAGGACTATCCAAAGGATAAAATCGAAATTGTCGCGCCCGTACGCTTGAAAGACCATCTCGGCGTAAACGACGGCGATGCGCTGACGTTGGAGTTTCTCAATTGAATAAAAAGAAAAGATTGATCATCGGCATCTCCGGCGCCACCGGGGCGATTTACGGCGTGCGCATGTTGGAGATTCTCGCCAAGCTCGACGATATCGAAACGCATCTGGTCTTGAGCAAAGCGGGGAAGATGACGATTCAAGTGGAAACCCCATATTCCGTGAAGGACGTCGAAGCGATGGCCGATGTGGTGCACGACGTCAATAATGTCGGCGCGAGTATTTCCAGCGGATCGTTCCGCACCGAAGGCATGGTGATCGCGCCGTGCTCGATGAAAACCATGGGCGGTATCGCTCATTCCATCGGCGGCGAACTGCTCGTGCGCGCCGCCGACGTAGTTTTGAAAGAACGGAAGAAGCTCGTGCTGGTCGTGCGTGAAACGCCGCTGCATCTCGGCCATCTCGAAGCGATGGTGTCGCTCACGCGCATGGGCGCGATGATCTTTCCGCCGGTTCCGGCTTTTTACCACCGGCCGAAAACGTTGGATGAAGTGATCAATCAGACCGTCACCCGCATTCTCGACCAATTCAATATCGACGTGGAGCTGTTTCACCGCTGGGACGACGAGGGCATGAGCCGTCATCCCGACGCCGGCAAAACCACGCCGATCGCGGCGGCAAAAGAGCGTCAAGCCGCCAAAAAGCAGCGTTAATTTTTTCATCCACCGCGCCCATGCCAAGCCGCAGGGTTAGTAAAGCCCTCACTAAAACCCAACAACGCAAAAAAGAGCATCTCGAAATCTGTCTCGATACCGAGAGCGTTGCCAGCCCGTCGAGCACCGGGCTCGATCGTTATCATTTTCTTCATTGCGCGCTGCCGGAGTTGGATATCGACGAGCTCGATCTCAGGACGACATTTCTCGGCAAGCGACTCAACGCGCCGATTTTGATTTCCTCGATGACCGGCGGCTTCGATCTGGCGCGCAAGGTCAATCGCAACCTCGCGACCGCGGCGCAGCGCCTGGGCATTGCCATGGGCGTCGGCTCGCAGCGCGTCGCTATTGAAGAGCCTTCGGCCGCCGCGTCTTTTCAGGTGCGCGATGTCGCCCCCGATATTTTTTTGCTCGGCAATCTCGGCGCGGTGCAGCTCAATTACGGTTATACCGTCGAGCACTGCCGCAAAGCGGTCGACATGATCGGCGCCGACGCGCTCATTCTCCATCTCAACGTCCTGCAGGAAGCCATGCAGCCCGAGGGCAACCGCAATTTCAAAGGCCTTACCGCCAAGATCGCCGAAGTGTGCCGCCAACTGGAAGTTCCCGTGGTAGCGAAAGAAGTCGGCAATGGCATTTCCGTGGACACGGCGGTGCGCTTACACGGCGCCGGCGTTGCGGCGATCGATGTCGCCGGCAAAGGCGGCACGTCGTGGTCAGCCGTCGAGGCGCAACGCGCAGCTGCACAAGGCAAACGAGCCGATTCGACGTTCGCCGACTGGGGAATTCCCACGGAAGAAGCGCTCGTGGCGGTGCGCAAAGCTTTGCCCGATGTCCCCTTGGTGGCGTCGGGCGGTATCCGCAGCGGTTTGGATGTTGCCAAAGCGATCGCGCTCGGCGCCGACTTGGCTGCCTTTGGCCAGCCGCTGTTGGCCGCGGCTCTCGCGTCCGCCGACAAGGTCGAAGAATTCATCCGCGGCATCATTTATGAGCTTAAGGTGGCGATGCTGTGCGCCGGCGCGGGCAATCTTACAGCACTGCGCCAAGCCGCAGTGGTGCGCCGGCCCGCTTGATTGTGTCGCTGCTTCCATCTATAAAATGCCGCGGAAAGCCGAGCCGGTTCCAGCGCAAACGCAGTCATGTCCGAACCACTTTCACTAAAGCAGCAAGTGACCGATTATCTTGAGAGCCATAACACCATGACGCTGGCGACCTGCAGCGGCGATGCGCCGTGGGCGTCAACGGTATTTTACGCCAGCGACGATCTGCGGCTTTATTTCTTTTCGTCGCCCGACTCGCGCCATTGTCAGAATCTGGCGGCAAACCCCAACATCGCCGTAACTGTGCAGGAAGATTATAAAGACTGGCGTAAGATCAAGGGCATTCAGCTCGAGGGGAAAGTGGCCCTGGTCGACGGACTGGCCAGTAAGGCCAAGGCTATCGCGATCTATGCGCGCAAATATCCGGCGGTGATCAAACTGTTTACCGATCCGACCAGCGGGGTGTACCACAAGGCGTTTCTCAAGGTGAAGTTTTATCGCGTCGCGCCGGAGCGGCTGTTCTATATCGACAACGAGCAAGGCTTCGGCAAGCGTCAGGAATTGGTGCTCTCGCAGTAGCGTAAAAGTGCCGGCCTGTCGCTTAAGTTGGAAGGAATCAACCATGTCGCAAGTTTTGGGAAATCAACTCACCGCGGCGCTGTTGCAGCGCCTCAGCGGATCGGAAATCGAGTCCCATGAGGGCAAGATCATCCCGATCTTTACCACCGACGAAGGCGGCTGGGCACATCCGGCTTTGTTGTCCTATTACGAGATCGTCGCTCGTGATTTGTCGACCCTGGATATGGCGCTCTGGAAAACCAGTTCGACGGCGAACAATCTCCGGCGCACCGGCAAGGTGACGCTGATGATTGCCGACAAAGCGGTCAACTATTATTTGAAGGGCAGCGTGCGCGAATTGCAATATGAGATGACCGGCGCCGCGCCCGTGTCGCGCTTTCGCATTGCGCTCGAGCAAGTCATCGAAGATCAGGAGCCCAATGCCGAAATCACCACCGGATTTACCTACCGGCGCATGACCGAACGCGATCCCAACGATTTCGCCGTGAAAGTGTTTCGCCTGCTGCACGAGGAGCCATGAAGCTGAAGAAGCTGGTTTTTACCGCCATTGCTCTGTTGCTCCTTGGAGGCGCCGGCTTCGCTTATTGGCGCTTCGGCTCGACACCTAAGGAGCCCCCCTTTCTCACGGTGCCGGCCAGCAAAGGCAATATTCGTCAAGTGGTTTCTTCCACCGGCACCTTGCAGGCAGTGACGACGGTCATCGTTGGCAGCCAAGTTTCCGGCACGATTGCCAAGCTCAGCGCCGACTTCAACACCCGCGTGACCCATGGGCAGGTGGTCGCGGTGCTCGATCAAGCCAAGTTCAAAGCGAAAGTGGAAGAGAGCCGGGCCAATGTGCTTTCGGCCCAAGCCAATCTGGCCAAAACCAAAGTTGCGTTGGAAGATGCCGAGCGAACGTTGAAAAGAACCCAGGAATTGAAAGGGCGCGAGTTGGTCGCTCAGAGCGAGTTGGACGCGGCGCAAACGACTTACGACGCCGCGCGTTCGCAGGTGAACGTCGTGCAGGCGCAGGTGAATCAAGCCCAAGCGTCGATGAATCAAGCTTCCATCGATTTGGATTACACGGTGATTCGCTCTCCGGTCGACGGCATCGTGATCTCGCGCAGCGTCGATGTCGGCCAGACGGTGGCGGCCTCGCTGTCGGCGCCGACGCTGTTTACGATCGCCAATGATCTGACCCAGATGGAAGTGCACACCAACGTCGATGAGGCGGACGTCGGCAATATTCGGGAACGTCAGGATGTTTCATTTACCGTGGATGCCCATCCGACCCGGCGTTTCCGCGGCAAGGTGCACCAGGTGCGCAATGCGCCGCAGATTATTCAAAACGTGGTGACTTACGATGCGGTGGTTCGGATCAACAACAAGGAGCTTCTACTCAAACCCGGTATGACCGCCAACGTGCAATTTCTCGTGAGCGAGAAAGAGGACGTGCTGACGATTCCCAACATCGCGCTGCGCTTTAAACCGCCGGAAGAGAAGAACGAGAGCCAGGAGTTGCTGCGCCAGGAGCAAAGCCGAACCGCGCCGCGAGTCGCCGCTCGGCGGACCAGCCGTACCGGCGGCGGTGGCGGGGCCGGAGGCGGCGCAGCGGCCCGAGTTCGCCAAGTAAGAATCTATCTGCTCAAAGACGGCAAGGCACAGCCGCTCGAAGTCCAGGTCGGCATTACCGACGGCTCGAAGAGCGAAATAGTCGCGGGCACGCTCAATGAAAACGATCCGATTATCATCGGCATGTCGAGCAGCGCCGCGGGCCAAGGTCAAGCTGGACCGATCAATCCGTTCCAGCCGGCCCAGCCGCGCCCGGGCTTCCGATGAGCGAGCTGATCCGGGCCGAAGATGTCCACAAAACTTATCGGATGGGTGATGTCGAAGTGCCGGCGCTGCGCGGCATCAATCTGACGATCGCTCACGGTGAATTTGTCGCGGTGATGGGCGCCTCGGGCTCGGGCAAGTCGACTTTTATGAATATCCTTGGCTGTCTCGATCGGCCGAGCGCGGGCAAGTATTTCCTGGAAGGGCAGGAAGTCGGCTCGCTCAGCGCGGACCAGTGGGCGCATATTCGCAACCAGCGGATTGGTTTTGTCTTTCAAGGGTTTAATTTGCTGTCGCGCACCAGCGCCCTGGAGAACGTCGAGCTGCCGATGATGTACAATGGTTTTGCCAGTCAAGAACGCCATCGGCGGGCGATCGAAGTTCTCTCGCTGGTGGGACTCGACAACCGGCTCGACCATACGCCGAACCAACTCTCCGGCGGGCAGCAACAGCGTGTGGCGATCGCCCGTGCGCTGGTCAATCGTCCGCCGCTGATTTTGGCCGATGAGCCGACGGGCAATCTCGATTCCGTCACCAGCAACGAGATCATGGCCTTATTCCAACAACTCAACGCCGGTCAGGGGATCTCGATCATTCTCGTCACCCACGAAGTCGATATTGCCGCCCACGCCAAGCGCCAGATTGTGTTTCGCGACGGTCTGGTGACTGGGGACCATCCTAACGAACAGGTAATCTGTCGGGTGGAGCATTAAATGCAAGGATTGATGACACTAAGAATTGCGTTGCGCGCGCTGGCGAGAAACAAGCTGCGCGCTTTCTTGACGATGCTCGGTATCATCATTGGCGTCGGCGCGGTCATCGCCATGGTCGCCATCGGCGAAGGCGCCAAGTCGACCATTCGCTCGCAGATCGCCGCGCTTGGCACCAACGTCTTGATCATATTGCCCGGCAGCAACGTGCAGGGCGGCGTCAGGGCCGGCTTCGGCAACGTCAATACGCTTCTCGATAGCGATGCCAAGGCGATAGCGCGTGAGCTGCGCTCGGTGGCGTTTTCATCGCCGGTCCTCCGGCGCCAAGATCAAGTGGTCTCGGGAAATTTGAATTGGGGCACTCTGGCTCAAGGGGTCGCGCCGGAGTTCCAGCAAATTCGCGACTGGCAGATCGCCGAGGGCCGTTTTCTTCACGAAGGCGACATGGATAGCGCCGCCAAAGTCGCGGTGATCGGCCAAACCGTCGCGCGTCAGCTATTCGGCAACGACGACTCTCTCGACGCGGTCATCCGCATCAGAAACATCCCGTTCCGAGTGGTCGGCGTGCTCGCGCCCAAAGGACAGACGGGACAAGGCACGGATCAGGACGACACCATCATGATCCCGTACACGACCATGCAGAAGCGGCTGATGCGGATTACCTGGGTGCAAAGCATCGTCGTTAGGGCGGTGAGCGCCGAACGCGTGGACGAGGCCCAGGAACAAATTACTCTGCTGCTGCGCCAACGCCATCGCATCGGTCCGGACCGTGAGGACGATTTTAACGTGCGCAATCTTTCCGATATTGCGGAGGCGGCAACGACTACGGCTCGGGTCATGGCCGTGCTGCTCGGCAGCGTGGCTTCGATTTCTTTGCTGGTCGGCGGCATCGGCATCATGAACATTATGCTGGTGTCGGTCACCGAGCGCACGCGCGAGATCGGTATTCGCATGGCCGTTGGCGCGCGCAGCCGCGACATCATGTTGCAATTTCTCGTCGAAGCCGTGGTCATGGCCGCCACCGGTGGTTTGATCGGTATCCTGCTCGGCGTCGGCAGCTCGGAAGTGATCAAGCAATGGGCGCAGTGGCCGACGTTGATCGATCCGGCGATCATCGTCATCGCTTTTCTCTTCTCCGGCGCCGTCGGCGTGTTCTTCGGTTTTTATCCCGCCAGAAAAGCCGCCAGCTTGGATCCTATCGACGCGCTGAGATACGAGTAAATCAAATTAGCGCCCGGTGCCGCCTCAGGTTTTTCATATTGTGCGCGGCCGTGAACGGCGGTAAAAGCTCCCAAGAAGGGAGCACGTTATGTTCGGATACCGCGCCAGAATCGGTTACATCTCGCCCTCTGTCATGGAGCTCAATGGGTATGATTTCTACCGGATCGTTCCGCAAGGAGTCGGACTAATCGCCGTTACTTGCATGGTCGAGGGTTGGAAAGAGGACGCCTACAAACGCGCGCTGACTCAGGTCGAAGCCTGCGCGCGAGAGCTTGGGCGCCGCTCTTGTGATTATATTATCCACGGCGGCGCGCCGCTGGTTTTAAGTCAAGGCAAAGGATTCGAAACGAAGTTATTGACACAGTTGCAGGAAATTACCGGCGTGCCTTGCACGACGAGCATTGTCGCAGCGATGGATGCGTTTCGCGATCTTTCGGCGAGCAGATTGGCCGTCGTCGATCCGTATCCGCCCGATCTCAACACCAAGATGACAGCGTATTTGAAAGATTGGGGTTTCGATGTCGCTTCATTGGTCAGCCTCGGGACTTCTTTCACCGAGTCAAGTATCGCCTCGGTCGGTGATATTTACCGCGCGGCCAAACGCGCTATCCATGAGGCCAAGGATGCGCAAGCGGTTTTTATTCCTTGCGCAAATTTTCCGGTGGTCGATGTCATCGAGGACATTGAAACCGACTTCGGTTTGCCGGTGGTCAGTAACATTACCTCTCAATTGTACGCCGGATTCAAAGCTATCGGGATGCGCGAGAAAATCTCGGGGTATGGCAAATTGATGCGCATGTTGTAGCGCAAACTGCGCATAGGAATGTTTGCTTACAGCAGGAGAGTCACTGATAACGCAGTGGCCAAGAGAGTTACGGAAGGAGCAGGGGTATGGCTAAAATAAGATCGGTTGTCGTGGAAGGGGACCGCCAGAGCGGATACAAAAGAGTTCAGGTGTTATTCGGCACCAACTATTTTCTGGAAATAGTCGAAAACCAGGGTCGGGTCGATTTTCTCTTGGGAGCGCACCACACGGGATTCAAAGCAGACGCTTCCGAGCTCGAAGGGGAACTGCAAAAATATATCAGCGAAATCCAGGAGCGGCATCCCGAAAGCGCATTGGAGCAGGAGTAGCCAGGCGTCGAGCCGCTAGACGGAAGAAGTAAAATATGTTCGGTTGGCGCGCAAGAATAGGCTATCTCTGTCCGTCGGTTTTTGAGATGATCGGATACGACTTCTATCGGATCGTTCCGCCCGGAGTCGGCATGATCGGCGTTACCTGTATGATCGACGGTTGGCAGGCCGACGCCTATCAAACGGGACTGGCGCGGGTCGAAGAATGCGCGATAGAGTTGGGCCGGCGCAAATGTGATTTCATCATTCACTCCGGTGTGCCGCTGGTCGTGAGTCAAGGCAAGGGTTATGAACGCGAGGTCGTAAATAAGATCGAGACGTTGACGAATGTGCCGGCAACCACGAGCATCGTCGCCGCCATGGAAGCGCTCAGAGCGCTTTCGGTGCGGCGGGTCGGGCTTGTGAATCCCTATCCATCTGAATTAAACGACGCTGTCGTCGCCTTCATGAACGGTCATGGGTTCGAAGTGGAGGCCGTCATCAGTCTCGGAGCCGACTTCACACGCATCGGAGATGTTTCACAGGCCGACGTGTACGCCGCCGCGAAGCAAGCCGTTAAACAGTCGCCCAAACTCGAGGGCCTATATCTTCCATGTCCGCAATTTCCGGCGCTGGACATCCTCGATAGCCATCGAGTCCGATTTGGGTATTCCAGCTGTGGGCCACTTGTCGTCGGAAATCTGGATGGCGTTTAAGACGTTAAAGATACGAAGCCCGATTCGAGGATTCGGAAAACTCCTCACGATGTTGTGACCAACAGGAGGACCCATGAGGGTGAAATCTAAAATCGTCCACGTCGTGCTTGGCAGCGATGCTTACAGCTGCTGGCTTGGGATTTTTCCTCCGCTCAACAGCTCCATCTGTCGTACCCGGGCCTAACCGGCGAATCTTCGCCGCTGTGGATCGCCAAGGAGACAGGACTTTTCAAGGAATACGGCATCGATGCCAGGCTCGTTTACATGGAGGGCGGGCGTTTATCGATTCAAAGTCTTCTTTCCAACTCTACGCAATTCATGACGGGCGACGCGGTGTCCGCCCTGTCCGCCATCGCAGGGGGAGCGGATATTGTTTTGTTGGCCTCGGCCAAGAACGTTTTACCGTACGTCTTCGCCGTGGCCAAAGATGTCCGCCGCCCTCAGGAGCTGAAAGGAAAAATTATTGCCACCTCGCAAATCGGCGGGAGAGCGGGGGAGATCGCGCGCATGGTCATTCGCAACATCGGCCTCGATCCCGACAAGGATGTCACTTACCTCGCAGTCGGCGGAACCATGTCGCGCTTGGCAGCACTCAGCACCGGTAAGGTTCACGCCGCGCCGATTTCGCAGATCGTCGTGCCAGTTGCGGAAGAGCGAGGCCTGACGATCATGCAACTCGAGCCTATTCCGCTCATCATCGACGCGCTTTGGACCTCGCGAAAATTTGCCGAGGAGAACCCCCAAGTCGTGCAAAACGTTCTGCGCAGCTACATTCGGGCGATTGCCACGTTGGTGAAAGATCGTGACAAGTCGGTGGAGACTATGCGCAAGTACATGAGAACCCTGGACGCGCGCATGGTACAAAATGCCTACGAACGGTACAAAGAAGAATTGGACCGGGTGCCGATACCTTCGGAGAAGGCGATTAAAAATACTTTGGAGATAAGCTATCGGGTGGCGCCGAAGTTAGCCGGGATCGATATCAACCGCCATATGTATTTTACTCCGGTGCAGCGCCTGGCCGCGGAAGGATTCATCGATCGGTTGTATAAATAATGGGTCAAATCACACGAGAAGGAGGCTAGAGAACCATGGCACGTATTCGTCATTTAGCGATCGTAACGGACAATCGCGAGAGGCTGGTCAAGTTTTACACGACGGCTTTCGGAATGAAGGTGATCGATGGAGTCGGTCCGGCGATTTATCTGTCGGATGGTTATTTGAATTTGGCGATCATTCAAAAACGCGGCAACTACAAGGAAGGCCTGTATCATTTTGGCTTTGAAGTGGAAAACATCGAGGAGCTTCAGGCCTGTGTGCAAGGAGCTCGGCGCGGCAACGGATATCCAGAAACGCCCGGCCAATCGTGAAGCGGAGTATCGAGTCCACGATCCGGACGGGACGCCCATCGATCTCTCACAACACGGGTGGCCGGTCTAAGAGATTCGATGCAGCGACTGTCGGTTGCCTGGCGATCGGCGCAATGAATCGGTCGGGTCGCGGCGCCCACCACGCGCCGAAGATACTAATAGTGAACCGTGCACCCGAACCAACTAGATTCCTGCTGCCCCACGTTTACCGAGACGAGCCAAGATGAATCAGGACCTATCGATTTGAACGCGATCGCATCATTTCTCGGCAATGACTCAGGCAATTTGGTTCAATTCATCAAGTATGGCATCAGCGGGTGCTTCGCCACGGCCACCCACATCACGATTTTTCACCTGGTTGCGTGGAAAGTGTTTGTTGCGCTCCAATCAGAGGATTGGTTTGTCAAAGTATTCAATCTGCGGGTAGAAGAGTTGGACGACGCGACGCGCTCACGCAACTCCATGCTCAGCAATGCGACGGCGTTTGTAGTTTCTAATTTGGTTGCGTACCTCATCAACATTTACTGGGTGTTCGTTCCTGGGCGGTATCATTGGATGGTGGAGATCGCGCTGTTCTATCTGGTTTCGGGCGTGGCCATTGGCATCGGCACGTTTATCATGGGAGTGCTGATCCGGCGTTTTGGCATGCTCACAAGCTATGCTTTCACCGCCAACATATTCGCCGCGCTGATGATCAATTATGCCATGCGCAAATTTTTTATTTTCAACGGATAAGCGCCGTGGCGCCGCAATCGGGCGCAACTCCGGCTTTCGCTCCAGCTGACAGCAATCTTTGCAGAGTCAAAGAGGTGACCCATGGAGATAATCGGTTTTATCGGTCTCGGCACCATCGGCGGAACCGTCGCCGTGAATCTTCGTCAGGCAGGCCATCCGATGATGGTTTACGATATCCGCCCGGAAGCCGTGCAATCCCTGGTTAACCACGGCGCGCAGTCCGCCGCGTCTCCCGCCGAAGTGGCGCGCCATTGTCCAATGATTTTTACGTCTCTTCCAGGCCCGCCGGAAGTCGAGCAGGTCGCTCTTGGACCCTTGGGGCTTTTACCGGGGATTCATGACGGCAGCCTTTACGTGGATCTGTCCAGCAGCGATCCCGGTCTTATTCGACGCATTGAAAACGAGTTTGGCACGCGCGGCGCGCGGGTGATGGACGCGCCGCTGATCGTCGGTAAGAACGGCATCGCCAATCGAAGCGTCCAGGTGTTGGCATCCGGATCGCCGGAGGCCTTTCATGAAGTTAAACCGGTTCTTGATTCGTTCGCCGACACGGTGGTTTATACCGGCGTCCTCGGCACCGGCACTGTGATCAAGTTGGCGCATAATTTAGTGCGCCGCGGCATCGGCTTGGCGATCGGCGAAGGAATCGTCCTGGGTGCCAAGGCCGGAGCAGATCCTCAGCTTCTCTGGCAATGCATGCATTGGGGTTTGGATGTGCAATTGCAGCAGCTGTTCAAAACTCTTTCCGAAACCGTCTTCGCAGGCAATTATGAAGCGCCCGCCAGTTTCGGCATTGGTCTGTCGAGAAAAGATGTCGGCCTCGCCACGGAATTGGGACGCCGACATAACGTGCCGATGCCGATCGCCGCGTTGGTCGAGCAAACCATGATTGCAGCGATCAACCGAGGATGGTCCGCGCAAAGCACCGCGTCGCTATTTCGTCTGCAGGAAGAAGCCGCCGGCATCGAAGTGCGCACGGCCGCAGAAGTGATTACCAAGCCTCGGTGGACGCGGGGCTCAGTTTTACCAGGATGACGTCGCCGCCGAGTGAGATTTTAGATCCCGCCCGCAGATTTTCAGTTCGGCGGCGATGTTGTCCCGATCTGCGTTGTGGACTGCACGCGTAATCATCGTTCTCGTTCCAAAACTGTCTAATACTAGACAATAATTTCTCGCGATGCAGTGTCAGTTTTTCGCCGACCTTACAACTCCGTGTCTAGCTAACACAGATTTCAACCGCAGCAGTTTTTTGTGGAGGCGACAATGGCGAAAAAAATGATGCCGATCTCCAGTTGGTGGTTTCAAGGCGCGATTATTACCTATTTGATCGGCTTTACGGTCTTGGGAATTCTCGCTTATTTGGTCTACCGCGATCAGCCGCCGTTGCCCGCGCGCGTCGTCGCAGGTGATAAGGCGGTTTTTACCCGCGACGACATCATGAGCGGCATGAACGTTTTTCAACGCAACGGCCTGATGGAGTATGGGTCGATCTACGGTCACGGCGCCTACTTGGGTCCCGATTTTACCGCCGAGTATCTTCACAAGACGGCGGAGTTTCTCGCCAAGCGTTATCAAGGCGCGCCGGTGAGCGGTGTTTCCGCGCGCGATCGGGTTGCCGCCGAGCTGCACGAAAATACCTACAATCCGATCGGAAGATACGCTGCGCTGGAGCGTGCCGAGAGCCGAGGCGCACGAAATGATGGTCGCGTACTATCAATCCTTCTTCCAGTCGGCGCAAAGCCGCGGTGGAGCCCAAGCAAACTGGATCGCGGATCGAGACGACATTCGGCGCCTGACGGCATTTTTTGCTTGGACTGCTTGGACAGCGACGGCGAACCGGCCCGGCAAGAACTACTCCTACACGAACAATTGGCCGCCCGAGCCGCTGGCCGGAAACTTTATCACCGGCGATGCCGTCATCTGGAGCGTCATTTCGATCATCGGTCTACTTGGCGGCACGGGCTTAGTTTTCTATTTCTTCGGACGTTACGATTGGCTTGGCTGGGGTGACGTTGAATCAAAGCCGGTTCGTTTTCGACCCGTCAATGAAGTTGCCGTGACGTCAGCTCAAAGGGCTATCGTTTGGTTTCTGCTCGTATCCTCTTTGCTTTTCGTTCTGCAGACGCTAACGGGCGGGCTCATCGCTCACTACCGGGCGGAGCCCGGCGGGCTTTTTTGGCGTTGATGTTTCGAGTGTGCTGCCATTCAACATAGCGCGTACCTGGCACGTCCAGCTGGCGATCTTTTGGGTCTCGGCGTCTTACCTGGCTACGGGAATATTTATCGTCCCGCTCATCGCCGGAAGGGAACCGCGCGGTCAGGGCCCCCTCACAGTATTGCTTCTGGTCGCCGTCGCTATCGTCGTGTTTGGCAGCCTCGCCGGTGAATACGCCGGCGCGCAGGGCTGGTTAGGCGATCTTTGGTTTTGGCTCGGCCATCAAGGATGGGAGTATTTGGATCTGGGCAGATTATGGCAAATCCTACTCGTGATCGGGTTGTTCCTCTGGGTCTTTATCCTCTTTCGCGGACTGCGCGGGACACTTCGAGAAGAACACTTTGGCAACATGCCGTGGCTGCTGTTCTATGCGGCCCTGGCGATACCGGCCTTCTACGCCGTCGGTCTTCTCACCAGCCCGCACAAGGGTTTCGTCGTCAACGATTTTTGGCGTTTTTGGGTCGTGCATCTTTGGGTGGAAGATTTTCTGGAGTTATTTACCACCGTCATCGTCGCCTACATGTTTGTCTTGCTCGGCGTGGTCCGTGAAGCGACGGCGCTGCGCGTCATCTATCTGGACATCATTCTTTATTCACTCGGAGGCGTACTCGGCACGATGCACCATCTCTACTTCAGCGGCACACCGGTGGCCCACATGGCGCTCGGCGCAACCTTCTCGGCGATGGAAGTGATTCCTCTGATGCTGCTTACCCTGGAAGCGTGGAGCTTTATCAAATCCGGCGAAAGGCAGGCGCGTGAGCGCTATCATATGCACCGTTGGGCCGTGCGGTTCCTCATCGCGGTCGGCGTATGGAACTTTCTCGGCGCCGGCGTCTTCGGGTTTCTCATCAATCTGCCGGTGGTGAGTTACTATGAAATCGGCACGGCTCTGACGGCTAACCACGGCCACACCGCGATGATGGGCGTGTACGGCATGTTGGCCGCCGGTCTATTGTTGTTTTGCCTGCGTTACTTGACGGAAGCGGACAAATGGAACGATCGCGCCGCCATGATTTCGTTTTGGTCGTTGAATATCGGCTTGACCTGGATGGCTTTTTTCAATCTTTTCCCGCTGGGTATCGTGCAACTTTATTATGCGGTCGACACCGGCTACTGGCATGCGCGCAGCCTCGACTTTCTCATGCTTTCGTGGGTGAACATGCTCGAATGGGCCCGCCTGCCGGGAGACGCTGTGTTCATAGTGGGCGGCGCCCTGCCGCTCGTCTGGCTCTGTTGGCGCGCCGTGCGCTTTCCCAATCCGCGTCGCATCGCCGCCGACACGGAATTGCCGCGCTTGCTCTTTACCGATGAGTCGATATCGCGTGGGTCTTGAGAAGTCGCTATGCCGGATCGCTGCTGCTCTTTTGCTCAACCGTTGTGTCACCGAGGCCGACCAGTTTAGAAAAGGCCGCCGGTGCGAATAGCAACTCCAGCGAGGAGAAAACCGATAGCCATCACAGTGACCAAAACGATATGGGTGGCAAGCACGTGCATGTTATCCCGGTCGATATTGGGAATCACGCGAAATTTCGCGTTGAGTGCCAAGCCAAGGGTTACGGTCAACAGCGCTAACTTAGTGACGACGTAGATTGAGACGTTAGAATCCAGCCTAATCCAGGCGCTGATCTCGGGCAGCCAGCGATAAGCGAGCAAAAGGCCGGTGACCACCTGGAGCAAGAGCGACGGTAAACCGATCCGTTCAAAACCCTTTTCGAAGTCGAGGATGATGGATGGGTCGCGCTGGCGCAGCGCTCGCGGGAGAATAGTCGTCGCCAGCACGAGATGGCCGCCGATCCAAACCGAGGCGCCCAGAAGATGAAGCGCGATTAAAATTCGGTATAAAGCCAGCGATGCGTGAAGGTCGAACATAGCGCAAAATGAACAATTGATGCGACGATGCTATCGAACCTTACTCATCGCCGCAATAAATTAATTGCCAACTGCCGATTTCTTTTCCTGATACTACGACGTGTGGGCCCTCACGTCTTCTCGGTTCTGCATAGTTTTGTTTGCCAACTCGATTCGCGCGATGCGAGCCAGCGTACGCCGAACAAACTTGTGAGCGACAGGAATTTCTGTTGACGACCTATTCTGGTCACGGCTACTGTACGGTGAAGACAAACGCAGGAGGATTGCACCGTGAATTTCTCAAACGATCGTCGAACCGTTGCCATTCTGAGTTTAGCCTTCATGCTGTTCTCATGGGCGCCTAGCTTTACGCATCATGCCGGCGCCCAGTCGCGACGCTTTCATCTCGAAGAAGCGACCATCGCCGACGTCCAGCGCGCCATTCGCTCAAAGCAAATCACGGCGACCCAGCTCGTGCAGTTATATTTTAAGCGCATCGATGCCTACAACGGCACCTGCGTTAAAGGCGAAGTCGATCCGGCTACCGGCTTGATGCTCGGCGATTTGACTCCGATTGAGAATGCCGGCCAGCTCAACGCCTACATGACGCAAAATATTCGCGGCAAGCGTTCGAAGAGCGATACCGCGGACAACGATCCGAAAATGCCGGATGCGTTGGAAGTCGCCAGAGCGCAGGACGCTTACTTTGCGCGCACCGGAAAATTTGTCGGGCCGCTGCACGGAATCCCGTTCGCGATCAAAGATAACTACGACACCGCCGACATGCGCACGACCGCGGGTGCCGCCGCGGCCTATGCCAATGACAAACCGCCGCAGGATGCGACCATGATCGCGAAGCTTCGCGCAGCGGGCGCGATCTTTCTGGGCAAGACCAATTTAGATGAGTATGCGCCGGCCGGCATCGCACGCAGCGCGCTCGGCGGCCAGACTTGCAATCCCTACGACACCAAGCGCATTCCCGGCGGCTCCAGCGCCGGCTCAGGCGCGGCGGTGGCGGCGAATTTAGCGATCTGCGCGCTCGGCACCGACACCTCCGGCTCGGTGCGCTTCCCCTCGACTGTGAATGCGCTGGTCGGCATGGTCGCCACTCAAGGGCTGGTGAGCCGCGCGGGAATTATTCCTTTATCATTCTCGCGCGACCGCGGCGGACCGATGTGCCGCACCGTGCAAGATACCGCGGCGGTGCTCGAAGTCATCGCCGGCGCCGATCCGCGCGATCATGTCACCGCGCTGGCGCACGGCAAGAAGCCCGTGGCGTACCGAAATTATGCCAACAAAAAATCCCTCGCCGGCAAACGCCTGGGCGTGGTGCGTGAATTCATGATCGAAGCAACCCTCGCCGATCGCGACAGCATTCGCATCGCCAACCAGGCGATCGCCGACCTGAAACGTCTCGGCGCCACCATCGTCGATCCGGTGAACTTCGACGGCGCGATCGCCGAGATCATGTCTTCCTACGAACCGAGCTTCTTCACGCAGACTTTCAAAGAAGGCATCCCCGCCGGCGCCGATCCCATCGATCGCATGGTGACCATTGCGAACGATCCGAAAACCCTGACCACCGGCGCCCGCGGCGTCAATCTTCGAATGATCGCCGGCCAGCGCCGCGGCGAAGAAGGCAAATATGCGATGAACCTCTATCTACGTGAGCGCGGCGATGCCAAGTTTCGCAGCGTCGAAGATATGTTTGCGACCAAGACCTTCTCGGGGGATCTGCCGGTATTGCAGAATGCGTTTGGCGCGAAGGCGAAAACGTTGGACACGCCGGCCCATTCAAGCCACATTCTGCGCATGCAGAATCTGCAGCGCATTTTGTACAAAGTGATGGCGGATAATAATCTCGACGCGTTGGTTTATCCGTACAGCACGATTCCGCCGCACATCGTGTTGGCCAACCGCACGCCGGAAGTGTATGACGCGCGTACCGAGCCGCGAATGTTGAAGGCCGGCACGCAACTTTCCGATCCGAATCTATTACCGGGCGAAGCCGTGCTGAAAACCGATTTGGATCTGTGGCGCGGCGCCGGCGGCAGCTGGAGCGTGAATTTAAGTCCGGTAAGTGGATTCCCCGCCATCGTCGTGCCGGCGGGATTTACCCGGGAAGTCTACGACCGCGTGCCTGACGCCAAAGAACCCAACGGCAGCCGCTTGGAAGGCCCCAAGCCCGATCAGATTCCAGTCAGCATGGAATTTCTCGGCCGCCCCTTCGACGAAGCGAATTTGTTCGAGATCACTTCCGCGTATGAAACGGGTACGAAACACCGGCGACCGCCGAAAGGATTTGGCCCGCTGAAAGGGGAACCGTAAGAAGAAATCCGTGACGGGCATGAGTTAGAGCACTGACATTCTCGGGCGAGGAACGGCAACGGCAAGACGCTCTTTCGCTTCTATCAAGATCTCATCAGCCTCAGCCGCCGGCTACGCTCGATCCGCAGCCACAATATCGACATCCTGCACCAGTCGAACGCCAATCGGGTTATTGCCTTCAAGCGGTGGAGCGGAGACGAGGAAGTCATTGTCGTCGCGAGTCTCAACAACACGTCGTTTGCCAACGGCTATGGAGTCGCCAAGGACTTGCTGGCCATTCCCAACGCTAGGTGGAAAGAGATCTTCAACAGCGATGCTGCGATCTTCGGTGGCCAAAACGTGGGGAATGGAGGCGCTATAATCGTCTCCAACCAAGGCCGTCTCGACTTGGTGATCCCCGCCAACGGATTCGTGATATTCCTGAAGCAATGAGGGCGAACGATCCGCGTGCAATCGACTCTGCCAGGATTGAATTACCGCCGATGGCCAAATTTCTGTAGAAAATCTTTGTGACGACAAATGAAATCGTACGACATAAGAATCATTTTTCGACCATCCAATAGTTTCTCATTGACATAGGAAACGCCTCCGCTTTATACGGGGACTCCGTCGTAGCGGTTTTACAGGAGAAGCGCCATGTTGAGAATGTACTGCCAGCGGTTCGGCATGACCGGCGGGTTAGCCGGCCTGATTCTGGTATTAATTTTCGCCGGCGCACGCCCCGTTCAAGCCGGACCATCGTTGGCTGATACGGTTCGGTTTCTTCAACAGTCGAGCTTTGGACCGACGCCGCCACTGATCAGCCGGGTGCAGCAGATTGGATTTGAGGCTTTCTTGAATGAACAATTCTCAGCGCCGACGATGGATTACCCGAATCTGGAGTTTTGGCCGCAGACCCGGCCGACAAGTTGCACCGGGCCCTGTCAAAGAGACAACTATACGCTGTACCCCCTACAGCGCCATTTTTTCAGCAATGCGTTGGCGGGTGAAGACCAGTTGCGCCAACGCGTCGCATTCGCTCTTAGCCAGATTTTGGTTACTTCTGCCGTTGACGTTCCACTACCGAGCTGGATGAGAGGTTATCAACAACTGCTCTATCGCAGTGCATTCGGCAACTACCGCCAACTTCTATACGACGTGAGTCTTAACCCGGCAATGGGTCGTTTCCTCGATATGGTCAACAACCGCTGTCAGACGCCTACCCCGCCGAATGCGAATATTTGTCGAAATGGTCTGAAATCTCAGCCCAACGAAAACTACGCGCGAGAAATTTTGCAGCTATTTGCGCTTGGGACTTTCTTATTGAATCAGGACGGCACGCGGCAATTGGACAACAATGGTAACCCGATTGCCACTTATGATGAGAAAACAGTCCAGGAATTTGCGCGGGTATTTACCGGATGGGTTCTTGCGCCGGCACTGGCGGGCGCCGCAGAAACCGGTGGCACGGTGCCGAATTATCGTGACCCCATGGTGGTTCACAAAAACGGTCAAGGTCTTGAGGACTATCACGACCGCGGCAGCAAGACTCTGCTGAATGGATTCCAGCTACCGGGTCTGCAATCCGCAGACGACGACCTGAACGCCGCGCTGGTCAACATCGTCAGCCACTCAAACGTTGCTCCTTTCATCAGCAAACAACTGATCCAGCATCTGGTGACCAGTAATCCGAGTCCTGGTTACGTCGAGCGGATCGCCGGCGTTTTCACAACCAATCAAAATTCCCCCACTCAATTGCAGGAAGTCGTGCGCGCAATTCTTCTCGATCCGGAAGCGCGGGGCGACTTTAAGGACCCTGCTACCGAACCAAACTATGGCAAACTGCTCGAGCCAGTCCAATTTATCACCAGCATCTTGCGCGCGTTTAACGCGACCAGCGACGGCGTGCTGGACTCGGTTAACGTTGGGGGATCGGCAATTGGGTCCGCTGATATGAACCAGGACCTGTTCAACGCGCCGTCGGTGTTTAACTTCTATCCACCGACGGCGAGAGTGCCCGGAGAACCCACTGTGCTCGGACCGCAGTTTGCGCTATTCTCTTCACTCTCGTCGTTAAGACGCTTGAACTTCGTCAATCGGGTCATCTATTCCAACATTCCGGCCGCTCTGCCCAATCGGCCCACGGGTACGTCGATCGATCTTTCCCCCTGGGATTCCCTCGCTACGGATCCCGACCGCCTCATCGATGAACTCAACTGGCTATTGCTGCATGGATCGATATCAGAGGAGACCCGCACAGCGGTTAAGGACGTTGTTTTAAGCATTCCGGTTTCCAATCGACGGTCACGGGTGCGGGCCGCCATTTATCTCATCGTCACTTCGTCACAGTATCAAGTGCAGCGGTAAGAGGAGCCGTTTATGGCGCTCACACGTAGAGAATTTATCTTGCGCTCGTTCGGCGCTTTCGGGGCGGCAACCTTGGCCTTCGAGCGTTTCGGATTACTCAATGCATTGGCACAGTCGACCGATTACAAGGCTTTGGTTTGTATCTTTCTGTTCGGTGGCAACGATAGCGGCAACATGATTATCCCCTATGACGATTATGCGAGTTATGCCAACGTGCGCCAGAGTTCCGGTCTCGCCCTGCCGCAGTCCAGTCTGTTGCAAGTTGATGTGCCCAGTGCGGCAAGCCGATTTGGACTTCATCCAAGTCTGGCCGGCCTGCAGGAACTCTGGGGGCAGGGGAAAATAGCGGCCATCTGCAACGTTGGCCCGCTGGTGCAACCGACCAACCGAGATGACTATATCAATGGTAGTGCGCGTGTTCCCAACAGCCTTTTCTCGCATTCGGATCAACAAAATCAGTGGCAAACCTCCGTCTCATCCGGTGCGAGCGCGAGCGGGTGGGGCGGGCGAATTGCGGATAAGACTGCCAATTTCAATGCCACCGCCTTTCCGCCGATAACGTCGGTGGCCGGCACGCCGATCTTTGTCAGTGGTGAAGTCGAACGACCGTTGGCGATCGCGCCGGCACCGACCCGGCTGGACGGAGCCTTACGTCTCGACGGATTTTCCAATCCTGCGGAAAATGATTTTCGGTATCAGGAAATGCTAGACATCCTAGACGCAGACCAAGCAGCTCACACTCGTGCGCGGTGCTAGCCAAGTGACAAGTGAAGCACTGGATGTTGAGCGGGCGTTGCGCTCTGCCGGGGATCCAGCTGTTTCACCATTTCCCTTGAATCCCCGAACAAGCCTCGGCAACCAGTTAGAACAGGTCGCTAAACTGATTAGCTTCAGAGAAGCTCTTGGTATGAACCGCCAAATCTTTTTCTGCTCGCTTGGCGGTTTCGACACGCACAACGGACAAGTCACCGCCGGTGACCCGACAACTGGAACGCAAGCGAATCTCCTCGCGCAATTGGGCAACGCCATGAAGGCGTTTTATGATGCCACCGTGACCCTCGGAGTAGCATCCAAGATCGTAACGTTCACTCTCTCGGATTTCTCCCGAACCTTCGTGCCGAATGGGACCCTGGGCAGCGACCACGCATGGGGCGCGCACCACTTTGTCATGGGCGATTCGGTCCGCGGCGGTGACTTTTACGGGGTGCCCGGTTCTAACGGCACGGTCTTTCCAACTTTAGCGCCCAATGGTCCCGATGACACCGATCAGGGCGGTAACGCGCGCGGTCGCTGGATACCGACAACAGCCGTCGACCAATACGGAGCGACACTGGCATCCTGGTTTGGCATGGCAAATGCCGACTTGCCCGCTGTGTTCCCGAATCTGTCGCGCTTCGGCGCAGCCAATCTCGGGTTCTTGAGCTAGCGAGGGATCGCGAAAATAGACTGCGATTGACTTGCATTCTCCGCCATTACGCACGGTGATCCTGTCGTATCTCCTCTCCAAGCCACAGGAGAGAAGGATCGCAAGCGACAGTCATTCGACGATTTCAAAGCATCTCGATGCGGAGAAAAAACCCAAGTCCATCGACAATGGATTCGCACCAATACGATCCCGCCAAATTCGCCGATTACCTGGCCACTGGTTTCTTCCCGAAGATGTTTCCGCGTCTCGATACAAAGATTATCTGGCTCTTCGCGTAATCGAGTGGGTGAAATTTGCTAAGAAAAGCTGTTCGTAGGAGTTTGCCCCCCTTAGGAAAAGGGGGGTTGGGGGGATTTTCCGATGTTACCCTACAACCGCCGACTTAAGACCAAAGCTCGCTCCCCGCGGACAAATCCGACCGACGCCGAGCTACACCTAGGGTACCGCTTGCGGCGAAAACAAATTCTTGGCGTGCAATTCCATAGGCAAAAACCCATCGGCAACCACATCGCTGATTTTTATGCACCGGCAGTAAACTTGGTCGTCGAACTCGACGGAGCTCAGCATTTGGAACTCGGACAAGCAAAATACGACGCCCAACGGACCAGGGATCTCGAGCAGCAAGGATTGACAGTCTTGCGTTTCGACGACCGACAAGCGTTGCTACAAACAGAGTCTGTGCTGGAGGCGATCTTTCAAGCTGTAAAAAATCCCTCCTAACCTCCCTTTACAAAAGGGAGGCACCGTCCATGGGAGGTAATCTGCCATTAATTTTCACCTACTCGATTACACGATGAACCGATTATCTCAACTGGCTTGCAGGAACCGGTCACCAAAAGCCAAACGGCCATTGGCTTGCGGCCTGGGCAGCCATTACCCCAGGGGAGTCTATCTCACGCGCGGGCCTTGTCTTGGCAGAACGACCAAGGAACCGACTGAAGGGCGCTATGGCTTCTTGACTTCGATAATGTGGTCGCGAAACTCCGGCTCAGGCACCACGTAGATTTTCTGTGGATCTACTTTCGAACCACTCTTGGATTTGAGATGCAGCGCCAGCGTCGGCATTCGCGGTGTCTTGGCACCCCAAGCGCGAGCGATCAACTGCGCATGCTTTTTCGCCGCGGGATCCCACATGGACTCGAGCCACCGCTGCTTTCCTTTGGCGCTGTTCCAGTAGAGCGTGTGTTTTTCTCTCGGCGAAGAGCCAGAATAATCGACTTCGTAAACGGGAAGTACTCCAGTCTGCGCGACCAGGAAATCGTTGAAAAAGCGTTCGGGCCGGGCCGCTGCGGCGAGTGCGCCCCAGCCGCTGACCTCCCGCGCACCCCAATGATTCATCGCTGCCTCCGCAGCGGCGGAGGACTTGACGATGGCTTTGAAGGAAGCTGCGTCGGAAACTTGGCGATGGCCAATGGGGGCTTCGCCGGGATAACCCGACCACCAGTCGGGCGCCGTACACCCGGCGGTGCCCATGAGTATCGCGAATGCTTCAAGATATTTCGGTTGATGGCCGATCCGACAGCCGCGAAAATCGAGCCATTTGTCCTTCAGCTTCGACCGCGCGTCCTTCAGGATTTTGCGAAACCCCCGATCATCCAGAGCGCCGACCGCCGCACGAATACGGTTCACCAGATCCTGATCAGGCGGGCTCATCGTAAACGTAAACCCGCTTGACGCCACTGCGGCCACAAGCGCGTTCCCCTCGGCCTCGCTCCGTTTCAGACGGCCCAGGGCGCCTGCGATCGATTTGCGAACAGCCTTCTTGAATACCGCGTGAGCCGATGCGACCGCGATAAGATCCGCGCATCGGCGCAGAAGGAGATCCAGGTCGCCGGCAGGCTTGGTTTTGGAAGTCAGCCCAAATGGTTTGAGCGCGTCCGGAGAGTTCGATTCGAGATGGACAAGCAGCGCATTCCGCACAACGACGCCCTGGTCGGTGGTCTTATCCAAGTCGACCAATTTTCCGAGCAATTCATCCATTAGCAAGCCGTCGCCCGCGTTCAAAGCCTCGATCTGCTTTTGCGCGATCGTGAACGCCGCGGGCGACCCCTTGAAGAGTGGGATTTTGAATCCGTCCCAGGCATGGCTGATTACACGGATCCGTTTGTCCGGAATCTTCGCCTTCGCGATCAGCCCGATGAGGCCTTCGAGGCTTTCGAAATCCACAGGTCTAAAGCCCCACAACTTGTGGAAGTCGCGCGCCGAATTCAAGAAGCTGTCGCCGCTTTCCTTGACGATATAAACTGTGTCCGGCCAGAAATCGGCTTTGCCTAGCGGCGCCGTCAACGGAGTTGCGCCGCCGCCCCCCGGCGTGGCTCTGTCTCCAGGAGCGAAATAGAACTCTCGGTTTGCCGCGAAGGGACTCTGGTGGAGGAGCGTCGCGAGTAGGGGATCAAGCTCACGGCGCGGTTCGGGCGCCAGGACTTCGTCCTGCATAAATGGGGATTCGAGTTCGCTCAAGGGTTAACCTTCCTGGCCAGCTTAGCTAACGCGGCCGTGTCATCCAAAGATGTCGATTCGTGATACGAATCTGCTGGCCAATGGAGTTCAGCACCACGGGTGCGGCCAGACTTAGACCCAGCGCAGCTTCACCTGTTCCGCTTGACGATGGTCTCGTCGAGCAAGACAAAGAGGTCGCGCAGGTCCGTGCGCTTGCGCTTGGGCGCCGAGCCGAGGCCGACGGCGACATAGCGCAGATGCTTCCCGGTGACGGTGCGCTCGATGATGGCGCAATCATGGCTGAAGCCGTCGTCGCCGAAGCCGATCTTCGCGGCGAACCTGGTGGAGGCGCGGCCGACCGCATTCAGCCCGAAATGCGCATAGCTGCCGATGCCCCCTGCCTTGATATTCATGAGCGCGCGCATTTCAAGACTGGCCGTCGCGTTGACCAGCTTGTCCTGCGCCAGGAGCGTCATGAAGCGCGCAACTTGGACTGCAGTCGCCGTGATATTGCTCTGTCGCCGGCCTTGGGCGGTCGCCCAACGCGGCGTCAGCGGCTGCCCGCCCGCATTGGCCTGCCGCTCGGCGTTCGTTTTCACCCAATCATGGCTTTTATAGTCGGCGGAAATCCAACAGCCGTTACGGGTCGCAGCATCGAAAAGGCCGACCCGAGCAAGGGCTCCATTGAGATAAAAATAGCCGAGCGCAAGGATGCACTTGCTAGTCGCGGCGTCGTTCGACCAGCGCAACATCGAGCGCATCCACTCGTGAAACATGCCCCGGGGGGCGTTCTTGTCGCGGATCTCGTCAATCTGTGCGACGGTCAGGGGCGGATTGGCGCGCTTGAAATCGACCTTGCCGGCGGGGGAAAATGTAAAAATCTCGGTCAGCTTCGGGAACGTGATGTCCTGGTTATTGCCGAAACTCGTCGCAGGGCGGGTCGGAAACAACGCCCGCAGCTGCGGTTTCCAGGCCTTCTCAATCTCGCCGGTGATTCCCGGGGAACCACCGGGACGCCGTTCGCGCCGGCCGCGTCGACGAAAGCCTGCACGCGGGCTCGCAGCGCGAACGCGGCGTACATGGTGAAAATCTTCGGCAGGCTTGCGGCGTAAATCATTTCCTTATCATTCAGGCCGGTATAAGGCGGCATCACTGGAGCGCCGGTGAGATCGACCAGGGCGGCGCAGAGGTGGCTAGCGTTGCTGACGGTGACCGCCTCAAACGCCTCGATCATGCGCGCGTCGTTGAGGCGGAACGCCACCGTCGAACCGGTGGGGAAGGGATCGATACCCGCCGCCCAGGGCGCGACCTCGCCGTCCGCTGCACCAACCCACTCGTCCGCCATTTCGCCGACGCTTCCATCTGCCGCTTCCGCGAATTCATCGACCGCCGCGAAACCGTCTTGGGTCTCATATACCGCCTCATCCTCGCGGAGCGGTGCGTCCTCATCGTCGAAGGTTTCGTCTTCCGCCTGATCTGCTCGGGGAGTTAGTTCGTCTTCTTCGAGTTCCTCGCGCGTTTCCTCCGCCGCCAACTCCTCCTCACCTTCGAATTCGTCCGGTGGTTCCTCTCACTTTCTTCCAATTGTTCCTCAAGGGCGCCGGCGAACGGGCTCTCCGATACCAGCGCCGCTGCACGCGGTTGCCACTCCTCCGCGGTCCCGGTGGCGAAAAAATTTCGACCGAGGAAGGGCGATTCGGTTTCTGCCGGATCGTCAGTGGAGGAGTGTTTCTCCAAACGGATTCCAACCTCCTCTCGAAAGCGGTATTTTCGTGAGTCGGTGTAACGTGGGCAGGAGGCGGGGGACTGGACTTGGGTGCGGGTTTCTGCGAGGGCCGACTCGGATTTGGTGCGGACTTCTCAAGCAGGCCGCACGAGTGCAGCATCAGTGTCCCCGCCGCGCGTTCACCCGAACGCATTGCACCCTCCATGTAGCCGAAGAAGTCCATTTGAGTGTGTTCTCCGGCAAAGAACAGCCGGTCGTGGTATGGCTTGGTGAGCTTTTCGCCGACTCTGAATATCTCGCCCGGGTACGGTGCCCAGTAACCGGTCTCGATGAAGGGCACGTTGGGCCAGTCGCTGAAAAGCCGGCGCTTCTTGGTCAGATTGCTAGTGTATCCCGGGATAGAGTCGCGTTCAGCTCGTCCTCGAAGTCCTTGCGCGTGGGCGCGCGTCGGCCTGGCGGTAGACTGGCCCGGCAAAGACGCTGAGTACGATTCCCTGATTGCCGACCCGCGTCTGGTTGTCAGTCCCCTCCCAGACCTGGCCAATCTTCAGTGAGCCGCCAATAGGGAGCCGCCTTATTCTTGATCCAGAAACGTTCCTTGACGTCGCTAAAGTATTTCACAGCGTCGTTCATGCTGCATCTGTCCGATCTCTTTTGTCGGGGTCCACGTCTTTGCCGTCTCGCTGTGATCTTCACGCCGGCCACACACTGGGAGGGATCGCCAGGATCACAAATTGAGGAACCTCGAAATTAAGATGGGCGGCTTGTCATCCACAAAATTTCCGTCAGGCTCGCCGGTCGCCTTGAGCCCCAGCGTGACACCTCCTTTCGTGGAAAGATTGATGTGCGTGACCGCGTTAAGGCGCCGGACGTTGGCGGGCTCGGGTCCGTACTCCTTGGTCTGAATTTCTTTGGCAATCTTCGTCGCGAGAGTCTGGCAACCGTCGGCGCAACGGAAAATCTCTAGTTCGTCCCAATACCCATCCGGCAGGCTGGGGAGGTCCGGAAGAACCGTTCGCCCTGTCCGGCTCTCACTTTGCACAGACAGGCCGAGGAAGTTCATTTCGTCCAGCGGCGCGACTTCGTCGTTGACGAGCTTGAACTCGAGCATCTTCCAGAGCGGCTCGTCTGTTGGATTTTTGTCCGCTCGGATATTTGGCAAAACTTTGGAAGAGCCTCTTGGACCGACATATTGTCGTAGATCTTCTGCGAGCTCATCTCTGCAGCCAGGGCTGGGCCTGATGGTTGATCTCAGCCTCAGCCTTGCGGGCGAGCGGCGAGCAGGATCCTAGCGTTCATCTGCTGTCTGTGAGGTCTTTGAACTCGGCCCTGGACAGCCGCTTGTGCAGCGTGAGTTGCACGTCCAGACCCGCTCTTTCGTAGAGCTCTGGGTCCATTCTGCTGATCATGGCCAAGCCAAATTCCGCGCGCAAGCTCCAGCCATCTTGTGTGGAAGGAGCCGATGAGCTCGGCGCCTTCCTCCGTGATGCGTCCAGCGCTGAAATCCCGGGTTGCTCAGGACGCGGCCGCCCACTTCCTTGCGCGCTTCGTACACGGTTACTTTGACGCCATGTTGGCCAAGCCGCCGGGCGGCCATCAAGCCGGCCAAGCCGCCGCCCACCACGGCGACCCGACCCATCCCCTTCAGCTTCTCGCTGCATTCCGGGCGCTGGAATCGCATATCCCTCCTCCGCTGGGGACGTTCAGCACTGCGCAGCGGCACGGGACTGAGCAGGTGCGCGGGAACTGGATCACGTGAGACCTCGCTCCGACTCGCGCCCTGTGCTAAGGGACCAGTGCCGCCTGATGGTTAGCATGGCTTCATTGGGGCAACCTGAAATTCCACAATGACAAAAGCTTCGCGATCGAGTTCGCCCGACGATGGACCTATTGTCGAACTCATCAAGTTGCTTCATGTTGTGGTTCGCAAGCCTCAACAACTCGGCTATGAAGTCTGGAGTAAATCGAGCGTGACATCTGAAACTCTTAACCGGCCGTGGTCTATTTTATCCACTTGCGGAGGTCTTTGAGGACAGTGTCCCGCAGATTCACGACGGTGTTGTAGTCGTCGCCGATGGCAGCCAGGACGCCGATTAGGTATCGTTTTCCGTTGTCCAGGATCCATACGGGAGAGCCACTTTGGCCCTCCGAGGCATCCGCCGTGATGAAGAAGACGGCGGTCCTTTTGACCCAGTCTTCCACCAGTCCCTCTTTTGTCAGATGAGCAGATGTCGCGCCTGCGGAAAATAGACCTGCGGCGCAAATCATCTCGCCATTTCCGGTCCCGGGGTAACCCGCGGTTGCAACCCTGGCTCCGATGAGCTTCTTCAGGAGAGCGGAAGGCACAGCGTCAACGGAGGTGCCGGCGCCACCGGCCGTGCTTCCCCAGTAGCACAGGCGCTGGTTGTTCCACTCCTTCAATGTCCAATTTCCGACGGGCTCTTTCAGCGTGATCAGAGCATAATCAAATTGCGAGGAGTTCGTTCCGGGCTTCCAATTGGCGGCGATTTTCCAGGAAGCGGCTTCGATCCTGCCAAATGGATTGCGGCCCTGGTTTGCCGCCGGCGCTACTTCAACGTGAAACGCTTCGTGTTCCTCAGTGACCGATCCCCTTTGCTTGACACCACGGAGGACGTGCGCCACGGTGAGGACATGGCGCGGCGTAATTAAGACTCCGCTGGCGAGCGGCGCGAGTCCGGTTTTCTCTTCATGCCCGGCGCCGAATTTGATCTTGCTCTGAATCCATAGCTTGCAGACCCAACGGAATGGAACGGCCAGGGTATCCTTCACCGGCATCCTCTCGTCGTGCCCGCCGATGATGCCTTTCTCCTCCTCCATTTGCGGCTCCACGCCGGATTCGTCCTGCGGCAATTCCAGTTCGGCTTCGCCAGCGGGAGTTAGCGAGTTGTTCACCAGAATGCACTTATCGAGCTCGACAATTAGGGACTGCCATTCGGCGGTTTTCACAGAGCCCAGGCCGATCGCGATGTAGCGGATGACATCCTTGCCGGCCGTATTCGATTGGCGTTCGACGACGACACAGTCGTGCATTCCCGGCGCCGAAATCCCGCCGCGCGAAAGGACCGTAGTGAGGGATCCCTCGTCAGGGAGCTTTTTCAACCCTCGGGTGGTTCTGCTGCCGGTGGGGCTTATCGCGCTCTCGGTCAGTAAGTCACGCATCTCGGTGCTGGCGTCCCGGTCGACGAGCTGGTCCTGCATGAGGAGTGTCAGAAAGGCGGCCAGCGACGCGGGGTTGGCACTCTCCACGCCGCCTATTGCGGCCCCAGCCGGCCACTTTTTCCCTGCGTAATTCGCGGCCAGCCAAAGACCTCCTCCACGAGCCGGGTCGAACAACCCGGACTGGAGCAACGTTGACGCGATGTAGAGGTAACCCACGTCGGCGACGATCGTGGAGGCGGCGTAGTTCGACGCTTTTATACCCTCCATCATCATCAACCGTAGCCGCTCGCGAAAGCCCAAATTGTCGATTTTTTTCTGACTGTCGGGCTTGCCGTCGAAGAACTCGCCCGCGAGTTTTCCGAGTTGAGCCGCATCTTCGCCAGTAGTGGAGAACTCAATTGCGGCGGCATCGCCTGCCGGTACAGCGCCAAAGATGCGTTCCAAGTTAGGGGATTTGGGATCGACGAGCTGGACGGCAACGCCGTTGACGAGGACCAGGTCGCGGCGCCGGGTGATGGTACTGGTAAAGGGCTTGACCGGTGTGTTGACGTCCAACTGGGTTGCCCCCCAATCGTCGCGGACCTTGTCGAAGAGTTCGTCGAGGGTTTTCAGTCCCTTCTTTTGCAGCGCAGCGCGCAGGTCGCGCCGAAGCTGAAACGCCGCGAGCATCGCGGCGATTTTAGGGATATTCGCAACCGCCACTTGCTGCTTGTGGAAGAACCCCGCGAACTCCGGTTGCGAAACGCCTTTCGTGAGGTCTACCAGCGCCACTTTGATGTGGCGGACTCCTTCTTGTTCATGACCGCGTTCAGGCATTTCTGGAGTTGGTCGGCGACCTTGTATTTCACGGGGCCGTTGTAGATGCCCGGATTCATGGCGAGTGGAAATAACGGAGCATCGTTACCGTTTATGACACCGACGTGAGGCAACAACGATAGAGACTTCAGTTTTCTGTTGAGTTCGGCGGCGGTGTCATACTCCCATTGCGGTTCATGATCGTTGTCAATCGCCGTTAACAGTTCGTCATCAACCTCGGCGACTTCCGCGAAATCGCTACGGTCGCCTTCCTCGTCGGGCGCGAAGAGGTCGCCGCCCGGAATCGATTGCTCGCCCTCATCGTCGAAGGCGGACGCTTCATCTAAAGCGTACGCCTCCCCGCCATCGATGGATTGCTCCGTTTCGTCCGATTCGGAAGTCCAAGTTTCAACTTCGGACGGCTCGTCGTCGCTCCGCTCCTGTTCGTCTTCATCGAGCAGGTTCGCTTCGACCGGGACTAACTCCTGGGGTGTGCTCTCGTCGCTTCGTACGGCCGCGCGCTTTGGTTTTCCAATTCTTCCGCCGGGTCGCCGGTCTCGGCCCCTCGCAAATCCAAGGAACTCGCAAAGGGGCTTTCGCCGAGTGTATGCGCAAGCTTAGTGCTCAGTTCCTCGGCGGGAACGACCAACTCCATTTCGCCGTCGAGATACGGGGATGCGAGTTTCTCGAACGCAGTTTTCATTCAAGCTTCCTCACTTGCGTCCATTCGCAGTCTTCTCCCATTCTCTTTTTAAAAAACTTATTCAACTTCTGCAAAGACGCCTGACCGCGCGGAAAGGCGCGTGCGTAGGGCCCAGTCCCGTCAATAATGGATTTCCCTTTGTAGTCGCCGGAGCCGGCGCCGCCATTGCCAAACCGTCTTCGGCTTTAGACATAAGGGCCTCGCATCCGTATTATCTCGCGAAGATGTTTCGGAACCACGTTACGACACCACGCGCGGTCGCTCGCCGAACCAGGGGAGCGGTGGGGCGAACGGGCGATGGCCTTTGATTTCTGCAGGATCGCCATTGAGCTTGACGAAGGAGTACTTCACGCTGACACCGTCGGTGACGATCAGGTAGCACGTGCGAAATCCCTTCTGATCCTTCGGCTCCGGCGCCGCGTAAGCGAAGTCCCCGAGCCGTCGAGCCGCCTTCGCCAGCTCCGCGCTCTCCGATCCGAGCCCGAAGAGCTCACGCCCCAGCGCCACCGCAGCAGTAATTTTCTCTGCATCGCTCGCTTTGGATTTCCCTGTCGGCAATTTCGTGCGCACGTGCACCCTGAGACGCGTGACGATCACCTGGATCAACCGTTCGCCCACCGTCCAGCTCCCGATCAGTGCGTCCTGCCCGTCGATGATCGACCGGGCCCCGCTAAGCGCAGCCTCCTTGCGGTATTTTGAACGGATCAACTGCTCGAGCCAGGTCCGCGTGTCCGCGCCCGCAGCGGCTACAGCCGCCGCGGGCGCGGCGTTTCGCTGCCACTGCTCGCGCGACGGAAGCGCCAGCCCCTCGGTGATGGTGGACTCCGTCCGCGACTTCGCCACAGGGCGAGTTATCTTGAAAATATCGCTCTCGTAAATGTCGCTCATGGTGGTGGTAGCTCCTTACCCGTCTCGCGGATTTTGACATAGTCCGGGGGGTCATAGTGTTTGCCGTCCACGTCCCAGAAATGAGCCTCGTTGGTTGCACGATCGTAGAACACCCAAGCCATGAATCGTTTTCCGAATCTTGGCCGCTGCGTATTGCGCCACCAGCGAAGCAGCTCCTTTGCCGACTTGAAGCCGCGATCCGTGGTGAAACTTTTTGGATTGGACGAAGTCGAGTAGCCGCCGGTAAAAACCTACCCTGCGAGGTCAACATGCACGCCTCGAAGTTCTCCCACGCGAGGTCCGGTTCCATGAGCTTTGGCTCGGCCACGTAGCTCTTGCCGTCATGGGTAAAGGTCCACTTCTGCGTTTTCGACGGATCGAGCGTGCCCAGGGAATAGCAGTCGGTATCGGCGATCGCCGGAGTGCTTTTGTCCGGCAACGTCTTCGTGGTCGGGTACACCCAAGTTCGGCGAACGAAAATGCCGACGGTGGCGGCCATCGTCTTAAGCAATTGGACGTGGCCGATGCATGAGGCGTCGTTCCAGTGCGGCGACTTCGTCAACAACCATGCGAGCCACTGATCGCCGATCGGCACCGTCGGGCCCGTGCTCTCACCATTGGTTGTCAAAAACCGGTTGTGACCCGCGTCGAAGTACGGCGGCGCGTTGGGCGTATCGTTGATACCGACATGGAGCTTCCAGAGCAGCTCGATCAGATCCTTCTCGGTCTTCGCCGACATTCGTCGCGCCGAA
>CAWERH010000062.1:0-30177 GCA_963811315.1 uncultured delta proteobacterium | reverse complement strand
TATCTTTCAGAGAATCTTTCGTATTTAATTTCAGTCTCAGCTGCGTCTGTTCTGGACAACTTTTTCCGGTTCTTCTTGGAACTTTATTTGGGAATCTTGCGGCAGAACCCATTTTTTAAGCGGCCGTCCCTCAGCTAAAGCGCGAAGCTCTCGTTCCCATATCTTACGAAACAAGATAACGCCGAGATCGGAGCGGCCGAGATGTTCTTGCGCGCGCTCCGCGACCGAGCCCTGTCCGACCTGGGCGACGTAGTCTTGGGTATGGACGAGCGCAATCTTGTCTTTGAAGAAATTATCCAGGTCTTGGAAACTCAGTTTGCCGGACAGCACGGCCTCGCCCATTTGCACGACAGAAATCTTTGGCTCCTTGGCCGCGGCATCGCGTTGCGCGCGGTATTTGTCCGCTGCTTCACCGCAAAGCGGCAGGCGCCGCAGGCGAAATTCCAGCGAGTGCTGATCATCGAGCGGCACGTCCCATTGCATGCGGTCTTCCGAGCCGCACTCGGGTTCGGGCGACGGATTTCGAAACGCGTAAACGTTGGGCATGAAGAAGTGAAAAACGTTGCGCCAGCCTTGAGCAAAACTGGCATAGGACGTCGTACCCCAGGGGCTTTCCTCTTTGGAAATCTCCGGCAGGCCGCTGCGATTGTTGGCGCTAGAAGCGGAATACGCGCCGCGGTGAACGAAGGGCACGTGATACGTGTCGCCATTGTTGTCGATGCGCTGGAAAAAATTGCACGGCCACACCTCGGTTGACAAAACTTCGAGCACCCCTTCCTCTTCCATGTGGGGATAGAGGGGGAAAGGCGGTGCTTCATCGTTGCCGAAGTATGCGAAGATCAAACCGAGATATTGCCGAGTCGGGTAGCTCCTTAGGCGGATTTTTGCCGCGAACGATTTTTCTTCCGCCGGCTGATCGGTGCATTGACCGGCGCCGTCGAATTGCCAGCCGTGATACATGCAGCGGATCGAGTCGCCTTCGATCCAGCCGGCCGAGAGCTGCGTGCCGCGGTGGGGGCAACGAAAATCGACCACATGCGGCGTGCCCGTTTCACCTCGGTAGAGCGTAAAGCGCTCGCTCATGATCTCGATCGGCTTGGCCTCGCCGGCGCGCAGGTCTTCGGCGCGATGTATCGGATGCCAAAACCGGCGCATGAATGTGCCGGCGAGAGTGTCCGGGCGAGTCGAAACGAGATCTTCGTAGCGGAGTTTTTTGTGGGTGCGGATAGTTTTACGTTTGGCTAGCGGCATTTTTCTCTCCGAGTCTCTGCCAATCTAAATTCGAAATCCGAATATCGAAATCCGAAACAAACTAAGAAAATCCTAAGCACTAAACTTAACTGGAAAACCAGTCATGACGTTTTTCGTCTCCTTCGACCCCCAGAACATTCGCGGTGATAATCGAATCGTTTCCGACACCCCCTGCCCGGCGGTTTTGCATTTTGTTTCGAGTTTAGGATTTCGTGCTTCGGATTTTTCATTCCGTCCTTATGTGTCTGCTCGAGATACCGATCTAATTGCGGCTTCCACACTCATGCTTCCGTGCGGATCGGTGTTCCCACTCGCTTCAAATTCTCTTCGAAGCGGCGGCGAATCTCGACGTCCTCGTCTTCGTATTCGATCATCGTGCCGCCGTTTTTAACCGAAATATAAACCCCGTCGGTCTTCTTTTTAGCTGCTTGGTGCAGTCCGATGGGATGGAGCCTGCTGCCAAATCTAAGCGCCAGTTGCCGCGCGGCCTCTTTGCCGATGTTGAAGTGCTGGTGAAACCAGCCGCTGGGCGGGCTCAAAACGCTGCCCTCGCGCCAGCGCAACTCGACGACCTCATCGCCGCGGCCGGTCGCGTACGGTTGGGTGCCGCTCTCTTTCGGCCAGAGCAGCGTATATCCTGCCGATTTCAAAATCACGATCACCGCTCCAGCGCCGTGGTAGTGCGCCTTGTGGTAGAGACCACTGGGCCAGTCCGCGACGTGGCCGATGAGAGCGTTTTTCGATGATTCGAACTGCACCATCCCCACTTCCGCCCCTTTAACGTAAAGATCATCTCGGATTTTGACGTCCTTGGCGTCGGGAACGAAATTGGTTTCCCAGATCGACTGCATACCGACGGCGTAAAAATTTTGGCTGGTGGCAAAATAGTCATCTTCGCCGCGAAAGCGATCGGCAAAAGTATAGGGGCAATTGAAAATAAATTCCGCGTTGCGATAGAAATCCATCGCGATCGGCGCAGTCGTGACTGCCATCAGGCGGACCGGCTCTCGGCCGCCGTTGACCAAGCGATGCCAACTATTCAGCGGCGGCGCAAAAAGACTAAACGGACCCCATTCGAACAAGCGTTTCTGAGTGCCGTCCTGCCAGATTTCCGTGGCGCCATGACCGGTAAGAATGCAAATCATTTCTTCGTAGAGGTGCCGCTCCGGATTGAGCGCGCCGCCGGGCGGAATCTCCGCGACGTACATGCCGGTTTGCCCCTCCATGCCGTAGAGATGCACAAAAGCGCCGCTGCCGCCCATGCGCGGCCAGGAACTGAGTTTCAATTCGCGTACGTCCTCGATGCTGAAGCCCTCGATAACGGGAACGCCTTCGCTCTTCATCCATTGGCAGTAGCCGGTGCGCGCCAGCGAACCGAGCATTTCTTTGAGTTCCGATTCCATGGGAAGTCCTCTTTCATTCACCACGCAGATCAGGGAGGTTCGCCGTCTTTCTGACCTTCGTGTTCTGCGAGGAGCACGAAGGTTTACTAGCTTTTTTTATACAATCCCGTCGATAAAACCGCTCTGATCAAGCTTGGCAATAAAGCTCGGATCGACGAATTGTTCTAACTTGGCGTTTTTGATCGCCGGCTCGGTTAGCGCGATCTCTTCGAGCACGCCGCGCACACCTTCCGTGGTCGGATAGGGTTTCGCGGGAGTGATGCGCGAGTAGTATTCGTAGGCTTCCTCGGCGATGGCGTTGTCGCTGACGCGCAAAAACTCTTTGATCATCTGGATGCTTTCTGCTTTGTGGGTGCGGTAGTAAGCGATGCCTTCGACGAAAGCGCGCAGGAAACCAAAGACCGTCTGCGGTTCCTCACGGATAAAGCGGTCGGTGGTGGCGATGTTATTGTGCGGATAGGTGAGTCCTAGTTTCGAGGCATCGGCGAGTTCGACAAAACCCTGCTGCCGGGCAATCAGTGTATTGGGGGCATCGACGACCGAACCTTCCACCGAGCCGCTCAACAACGCGCTCATTCGCTCGCGCTGGTTGCCGATCTGCATGATGGTCACGTCCTTTGACGGATCAAGTCCCAAACGAGTGACCATGAAGCGCGCGGCGAAATCCGACGAGCTGCCAAAACGCGATATGGCGATCTTCGCGCCCTTGAGACGCTTAGCGTCTTGAATCTTGCTGCTGACATACAGGCTGTACGGCATCGTCGGTGTATAGGTTGCGACCAGCAAGTTTCCCGCGCCCTTGAAGCGCGCCCTTTGCGCCGCCGTGCCGCCGCCGCCACTGATGAGTTTGATGTCCCCTGACAGAAGCACTTGAAGGGCTTGACTGCCGCCCTGCAGCAATAGAAAGTCGACATCGAGCCCATTGCGTTTGAAGGCGCCGATTTTTTTGGTGACGTAAAGAGTCTCGATGCCGCCGCTGATGCTGGCGAGGCCAAGCAGGAGAGTTTTCTGGCTTTGCGCGGGCAGCGAGGCGGGATAGAAGAGCAAACAAAAGAGAGCAGTAGCGGCACACTTCATGGATTTTCTCCGGCGCATTTTTCTAAGCCGCGAACGCGAACCGACCCGCTGCCCCCGGTCCGCTATGAAAGCACCGAAACTTTTCAGTCGTCGAAGAAATGTTTCGAGATTCTCGGCAGGGTTGTCTCGTTCATGACAGCGCATGCGAGTTTGCATTCGCTCGATTCGACGCACTATAGATGCGGCTAGTCTATATGGCATTCGAGCCGGTTTGACAATGAAACTTTCCGACAAAGTTGTTCTCGTCACGGGGTCGGCGCGCGGGCTGGGTTGGGAGATCGTGCGGGCTTTTGCGGCAGAGGGTGCCCGGGCCACGATCTGCGATTTAACCCAGTCGGACGCGGACGAAGCCGTCGCAAAACTGGGATTGCCCGCGGCGCGAGTTTTAGGAGTCAAAGCGGACGTGACTTCGGAACATGACGTCGATGATCTTTTTTGCCGGACGCTCGAGAAATTTGCCCGCCTGGATGTTCTCGTTAACAACGCCGGCTTCGCTTGGCCGCGCGGCGGACCGGTCAATCTCGAGGTCGCAGAGACGCCGCTCGATGTCTGGCGCAAAATTCTCGACACCAATCTGAACGGTACTTTCCTGTGCAGTCGGGAAGCTCTCAAGACCATGCGAGCGCAGCGCAGCGGCGCGATTATTAATATTTCTTCGCCCCAGGGCAAGAAAGGCAAGCTTCTGCGCGGCGCTTACTCCGCCGCGAAGTTCGGGGTTGAGGGATTGACGCAGGTGCTGGCGTTGGAGAACGAAGCTCACAATATCCGAGTGAATTGTCTCGACCCCGGTGGGATCGTTGCCACCGAAGCGATCAGGAATATTCCCGGCAATCGCGGCGTGCGCATGCTCAGCCCGGAAATTGTCCGGCCTTGCGCCGTTTATCTCGCGTCCGAGGAGTCGAGCGGAATCACCGGGCAGTCTTTTGTCGCCACGGATTGGAATAAGCAGAATGGCTTTGAGGTGCCCTACGTCGTTGCGTGACGCAGCTAATAATGCGTGGTAAATCGAGTGAGACGAAGCTGAAGAAAATCTCCCCTCGCCCCTCTTTTTCAAAGAGGGGAATGAATTCTCTCAGATCAAACAGAGTCCCCCTTTTGACAAAGGGGGATTTAGGGGGATTTTTTAGGAAGACCTCGATCCAAAATTCCCTATGGGAGAAAAACGACATGCGAGCAAAGTTGAAGCAAACATTCTCTTCAGCTTTTTAACCGTCGTTGGGATTGTTCGCAAAAGTCGAAGCCAGAACGGTGAACGTGGCCGTGCCCACGCTCAGCATGGTGGTCATCGCTTTCACCGCGGCAAAGGAGAAAGGCTACTATCAGGAGGAAGGTCTGGACGTAAATCTCGTGGTGATGCGGGACACGCTCGGGATATCGGCGCTGATCGGCGGCAACGCGGACTTCGCCTCCATGAGCGGTGCCGGATTTACCGCGATTCTCGGCGGAATGCCGCTGCGATTTGTTTTTAGCAGCTTTTTCCGTCCGATGTTTTGGCTCTACGCCAAGCCCGAGTTTCAGGACATCAAGGCGCTTAAAGGAAAACGGATCGGCGTCACGGGCCTGGGCAGCGGCCCGGATAATCTTCTGCGTGAGACGCTCAAGCGCAACGGCATGGAAGGCGGTCGAGACGCAACAATCCTCGCCTTAGGCTTGCCATCGACCGTCGCGACCGCGCTTCGAGCCGGGACGGTGGACGCCGGTACGATCAGCCCGCCGTTCAACTTCATGGTGAAAGAGGCGGGCTTTCGCGAGCTGGTGTCGTATCTGAAGGAAGATTTTGTCGAGCTGCAAGGAAGCATTCTCGTGAATGATAAGCTTTTTCAATCCGACCCTGCGCTGGTCGAAAAATTCGTCCGTGGAACTTTAAAAGGATTGCGCTTCGCCAGAGAAAATAAAGCCGCTACGATTCCAATCTTACTGCGCTACATGAAACTGAAAGAAGATCTCGCGGGACAATACTACGATCAGGTGCGGCCGATCATGACGACCGACGGAACGGTCAGCGTAGAACTACAAAAAAAATACCTCGAGCAAGCGCTCAAGGTTTTGGCGCCCAAGGAGTTCCCCACGGTGGAACGAATCTATAATTATTCCTTAGCGCGCAAGATCAATGCTGAGTTGGATGCCGCCGGTTGGAAGCCGGGGAGATAGTGAAACTCTGACTCAGTTCGATCAGGAGGGACCAAAGGGGTCAAATCCGGAGTTAGCTAGTACTAGCCATGATCCGTTCAATACGATCTCGGAATTTCTTCTCTTTAGTAATCCGTGTCTCTATCCCACGACAGCTCCAACTCACTGTCGAATAGTTGCCGATTCCAAAATATTCCACCACCTCAGTTAGCGTCCGATCGCTACACCGCTTTACCAAGTACAGCGCCACTTTCCGCGCTGGCGCGCACCTTTAGCTAAAATCCAGACTCATGCCGATGGTAGACCCCACATCTCCAATAAACTTTGATTTAATGACGGGGCGGCCGGCGCTTGCCCAAGACCGGCAGCCAGCAGAGGCCATCGCCAACGATCTAGGTGCCGCATTGATCCCGGGTCGACAACAACCCATTTTTTTCTACCCCGATGGGCCGTATCGGTGCTAGGTAATACTCCATTGAGTTTGGCTGACTTATAGACCGTGAAAGGATGGTGCTCACATGCAAGATGGCAATGACCGGAGAGATTTTCTCAAGAAGAGTTTGTTCCTGGCCGCTAGCGCCGGGCTGTTAACTTCGGGCTTAATGCCGATCGCCGCGTTGGCGCAGACGATCGGCAAACCTATGCGGCGCGCCGATCGGTATGAGGACACATTCGGCTCTATCCTCTCTATTTCGTTACGAAACTCAGTCTCATGGCCATCGAATCGACGACTCAGTTTCTGGCTCGGCGGCCGAACATCGAGCGGCTGGTCAGCGGAGACGCGCGGTGGTTCCGCCCATCGCGGCCAACCGGGTGCCGGACGTGATCAATTATCGTGGCGAGAGTTGGATGAGAGTCTCTGTGGCGTCGGGGCTCGATGTTTTGGATGGCCCAGGAATCAGAGCCTGCTGCCAGTTGTCCGGCTATATCGTCGTTTCCCAGGCGATGGAGCAAATGAAGAAACGCGGTTCGGATTTCTCATGGGCCGTACATCCAACACTTCCGGAGAGCGGGTATCTTCCTGGCCTCGCTCTCCTGAAAAAGAACTTGGGAAGTCATTTCAGCATTTACTCAAGACGATCGATGCAGTCACGGGGAAAAATGCTTTTTTCATGCTCGGGTCTCGGCACCGGGCTGACGCAGACTTACAACACGCTCGATATCCTGGCGGAAGAGGGCGTCACGTACTGCGGCGATTGGAACAGCGACGATCAGCCCTATTCCGATGAAAGTTAAGAAGGGCAAGATGATCTCCATTCCCTATTGCATGGAGATTAACGATTTGCCGCTGTTTATCAGAAAAAATTTTACCGGCGAGCAGTATTACAAATCGTTGATCGATCAGTTCGACACGCTCTACGCCGACAGCGGAAAACATTCGCGCGTCATGGGCATTCCTTTGCATCCCATGATTACCGGCCAGCCGTTGCGCATCAAGTATCTGCAACAGGCGATCGCCTACATAAGAAAACATGAGTGTGTCTGGTTTGCCACTGCCGGCGAGATCGTCGACGCGTACGAGCGCGCGCATAGTTAGGCTCGAATGTGCTAGGACACAAGGGTCAGGCAAACCTTATTGCTATTGTGGGCGATCCGCGGGACCGTGGAGACTAGCTTGAGCAAGCGGCGGTTGCCAAAAAGATCAATACGGTTAGCCTGACACCATATCTGTCTCCGTTTCCTCGATCTGACCTTCAAGACGGTATGGGCGAAGATTCCGACGGTCCAACCTGTGCTTTCGATCCAAATTGTTCGTCAGCGGCGATTTTCATGGCTTAGTGCAGATGCGCGAGGAAGTAGGCGAGGTCGGAAATCTGCTCGTCGCTGATCGGATAGAGCACATCCGCCATCGAGGCGTCGTAGCCGCGGCGCGTGTTGTTCTTGTATTCGCGCATGGCTTTGACGAGATAATCCTCGCGTTGGCCGGCGAGGCGGGGAACGTTCTGCTCGCCGGAAAAGTTTTGTTGATGGCAGAAATTACATCGGTGTTGCTCGATGAGCGCGCGGGCGCGCTCCATTCGCTCTTGGTCGATTGGGCCGCCAACGGGTTTAGGCGGCGGCAGCTTTGCGAGATGCGCCGCTAGGCTGCGTAGATCGTCATCCGTGAGCCCTTGCATCGCTTGATTCATCGGTTCGAAGACGCGCAGTTTGTCGCGGAACATGAGTAACTGGACCGTGAGGTAAAAGAGGGGTTGACCGCCGAGGGATGGCACCTCGGGGATCCCGGATTGGCCGTTGGCGCCGTGGCAGGCGAGACAGGCGCCAAGCCTGGCTTCGAGCGTGGCGGCACCAACGGTCAACGCCGACCCTAAGACGAGCGCGGCAGCTATCGCGCAAATGAGCGCTTGCCTTCGACGACCGGCGCTCGATTGGATAAAAAGCCGCGTTGGCGATCCGCCCGGTGTCTGATTCAACTCAACGCGCGGCGACCTTGGCGCTACCGTAAGTCACGCGATAAACCGCGCCGGCGTGGTCGTCCGAGACCAGCAGCGAGCCGTCCTTCATGACCTGTACGTCGACCGGGCGGCCGCTGTATTCATTGTTCTGAAGAAATCCGGTGAGAAACGGTTCTTGCGATCTGACGCTTCCGTCTTTGTTCAACTTGACAAGGATGACATCGCCGCCGATCTTTTTTGTGCGGTTCCACGAGCCGTGGCGCGCGACGAAGATCGCATTCTGATATGGGTTCGGAAACATTTTCCCGGTGTAAAAGCGCATGCCGAGGGCGGCCGAGTGCGGGCCGAGCAGAGCGACCGGCTTTTCGAACTCGTCGCAAGAGCGTCCCCAGCCCAGCTCGCGGTCCGTGAAGTTGCCCTGGTGGCAATACGGGAAACCGAAATGCTGGCCGATCTTGGTAACGCGGTTGAGTTCGTCCTCGGGGAGATCTTCCGATAACCAATCCCGTCCATTGTCGGTAAAATAAAGTTCCTTCGTCACCGGGTGCCAATCGAAGCCCACTGAGTTGCGCACGCCGCGCGCGGCCACTTCGGCGCCGCTGCCGTCCAAGTTGATGCGCCGGATCTGGCCGTTAGTCGCGGGCGGCTCGCAGATATTGCACGGCGATCCGACGTTGACGTAGAGCTTGTTGTCCGGTCCGAGCGCCATGAATTTCCAACCGTGCGACTGGTGGTTGAGAAATTCGCTATAGACGACAACGGGCTTCGACGGATTTTCCAGACTATCTTCGATGTTTTCGAGCTTGGAGATTTTTGTGCCCTCGGCGATGTAAAGCGTGCCTTTATGAAAGGCCAGACCGTTGGGCCGGTCCAGCCCAGAGGCGATGACTTTTACCTCGCGTTTTCCGCTGCGGTCAACGATCGCGTAAACCTTGTCGAGAACTCGATTGCTGACGAACACAGTCCCCTTGTCGCCGAGACGGAGTGAGCGCGCGTTGGCAATCCCGCTCGCGTAGGCTTCGACTTTAAATCCTTTGGGGACCTTAAGCTGTGCGACCGGGAGCTTGTCCGCGGGCGCACCAAAGGGCAAGGGTGCGACGTTGCGAAGTTGCTTGGCGACTTCTGCATTGGGAATGTCGGGCCGTCCGGGAACGGTCGTCGGCAGCGGCTGCTGGCTAGGTAAAGGATTGGATGCATCAGAGGCCGCTTTGGCCGGCGGTCTGTCCTCGGTTTGCTGTGCCCAGCACAGCGTGGTGATCAGCAGGGTGCTGAATATTGCTGTCAGCAAAAGGCTTTGCTGCTTTGATGATCGCATCAGCATAAAGAATCCTCCTGATTTGGATTGACGCCAAGCGGGATGACGATGTCGGTCGTCGCGCATTCAAAATGATTCAAACCCAGCTTACTTTGGCAGGACAATAGCCGAGATTTCACGCGCACGTCAACTTCGGTTGGATCGCTGAGCCGGCGTGGGATCGCTGACGAGTTCGAAGTCGATTTCGCTGCGAAACGCGTTGATCCGCACAGCTTTCACCCGCACGTTGTCGCCGAGTCGGAACTTTCTGCCGTGGCGGCGGCCTTTGATGACGTATTCTTTCTCGTAGTAATCGTAATCATCGTCGGTGAGCGAAGAGAGCCGCACCAAACCTTCAATAAAAAAATTGTCCAGCTCCACGAAGAAACCGAAACTAACCAGCGTGTTGATGAAGCCGGGAAACTCTTCGCCCAACTTGTTCATCATGAACTGGGCTTTCTTGAGGGCGACCATTTCTCGTTCGGCGTCCATCGCGTGGCGCTCGCGCTCGGAAGTATGTTTGCCGGATTCTTGGAGGTAGCGGAGCAGATCCTCGCGCTCGTTGGGTTTGAGCTTTTCACCGCGCAATACTCGATCCAACATGCGGTGCACGATCAGATCGGGATAGCGCCGTATCGGCGACGTGAAGTGGGTATAGCAGGTCGAAGCCAGGCCGAAGTGGCCGATGTTCTCCGGCTGGTAGATCGCCTGCTTCATCGAACGCAAGAGCACGCGGTTGATCACCCGTTCTTCCGGTTTGCCGCGCGCCGATTCCAATAATTTTTGCATCTCCAGCGGAGCAATGGTTTCCTTCTTTTGCGGCAAGCGGTAGCCCAGGCTCAAGAGAAACGGCGCCAGGGCCTCCAGCGCCTGCTGATCCGGCCCCTCGTGCACGCGGTAAAGCGTCGGAAAATCTTTTTCGGTCAGATGGCGCGCCACCGCTTCGTTGGCGGCGATCATAAATTCCTCGATGATGCGGTGCGCGACATTGCGCTCGGCGCGCACGATGTTTTCCGGCAGACCTTGCAGGTCGAGGATGATCTCGGCTTCCGGCAAATCGAAATCGAGATTGCCGCGCCGGCGCCGCTGCTCGTAGATTAACAGCGCGAGCTCTTCCATCAGTTTGAATTCATCGAGCAGATTTCGATAGCGCTCCTGACATTCGGTATCTTTGTCGACCAGGATCCGGCGTACGTCGGTGTAAGTCATGCGCGCGTGGCTGCGAATGACCGAGTTGAAAAAGCGGCTGCGGATGACTTCGCCCTTGGCGGTGAACTCGATGGCGGCGGTTTTGGTCAGGCGATCTTCGTTGGGATTCAAACTGCAAATGCCGTTGGACAACGCTTCGGGCAGCATAGGAATGGCGCGATCGGGAAAATAGACGCTGGTGCCGCGGGCGTAGGCTTCTTGATCCAAAGCGCTATCGGGACGGACGTAAAAGGCTACGTCGGCGATGGACACCAGGAGCTCGTAACCCGTTGCGGTTTTGCGTACATGAACGGCATCGTCGAAGTCGCGGGCATTTTCACCATCGATGGTGACGATCGGCAGGTCGCGGAGATCTTCGCGCGCGGCGATCTCTGCGGCGCTGATTTCGTAAGGACAGCTCTGCGCTTCGCGATGCGCCTCGGGCGGAAAGCTCGCCGACAAGCCGAAGCGAAAGATGATCGACTGGGCTTGGACCTCCGGGTCGTCGGGATCGCCCATGATCTTTACGACTACGGCCTCGGGCGGCGACATGGCGGTGCCATAGCGGGAGATCTCCGCGGCGACCACTTTGCCTTGGTCCGGCCGCGCTACGCGCTGTTTCAGCGGAATGGCGCCGCCAACTCGGGGATCCATCGGGATCAGATAAGCCTTGCCGTCGATTTCGCGATAGGTGCCGAGCAGCCGCTTCTGGCCGCGCTCCACGACTTGCGCGATATGCGCTTCGGTGCCGCCGCGGAGTTTGCGGTCGAGGCGCACCGTGACCTTGTCGCCATGCATGACCCGGCGCATCTCGCGACGGCTTAAATAGACGTCCTCGGCATCTTTGTCTTCGGGAAGCAAAAAACCGTAGCCATCGGGGTGGGCGTGGACTTTGCCGGTAACCAGGTTCTGGCGGTCGGGCAGCGCGTAGTGATTTTTTTTCAGCCGCACGAGCCGTCCGGCGCGGCACAAGTCGCGCAGCGCATCGACGATCGATTGCAGCGCGTCACGGCCGAAGGCGCCGCGACGCTGGATTTCGGCCGGCGTGAGACGGGTCTTGGCTTTCTTGGTAAAGATCTCGAGGATTTTTTCTTGCGTGCGCGCGCCGCTTGATTTTGCTTCGGAGGATTGGCTCATAAAGTTGCAGATCCATTCACTGATCGTATGGACGCGCCGGACAAGATCTGGTCAGGAAGATTCGGCGAGCAAGGAGGGTTCAATCTTAACTTTCCGTGGATAGTTCCGCCATCAACCAGTCATCTTGCGTATCCGCGGGACGAGGGATCTCGCGCAAGGGAACATCTTGCTTGATGGACTGCAGAATATCGCGCGCAATATCGGCGAAATCCGGCATCGCCAAGAGTACGATGATTGCCTTATGGCGTTCCACGGTGCGAATGATGCCGATCTCTTCATAGGATTCAAAAATAAATTTAACATACGCGATATGCTCGGGCGGCACCTCTAAATAGGTCAATTGCAATTCCATGGATCACCTTAACGCTTGAGAAAGCGCTCGAGCGCGTCGGGCAGCCAATTTTTTCTTTTGTTCGTGGATTCGCCGGCGGGTTCATCCGCTCCGCTGTCCCGCGAGGGCGCTGTGCCACGCAAGAGCTGAGCCAGGATACGACTCTCCAAACGAATCTTGATGTTGGGAACGGTTCCATCCACACGAAAGGAGATCGACAGCCGGTTCCGACGGTCCAACATGTAGCGCAGCATCGCGATAATCCTTTTGGATCTCCTGCGCGAGCCGCGGCGACAAGACCAATGCGGCGTCCCATTTTGTCGAACGGTCCATGCCGACCCAGCCGGCGCCGGTGATAGTGTAGTCGGCGGTCGTCATGACCAAATTGTCTGTGCGGATTCGGCGGTCCTCGACGATGAAATTGGCTTTGATCGAATCGAAGGGCGTATCAAGCTGGTTGATCAATGTGACGAAGCCCGACGGCAGGCGCGAAGAGGCTTCGGTTGAACTGGCTGCGCCGCTGCCGCGCAGCAGCACCTGACGGAACAGATTGAAATCTTTGATCACACCGCGTTCGATGGAAGTTTCGCCGGCGCCGTTGATCGTGTTGCGTCTTTTGTCGCGCTCATCGGTCGTCGCGTCGAACCGAGCGCGGCCGTTGAGCCGTCCTTCCAGACGAGCTTTCAACGAGGGCATCAACTGTCCGACCAAAGGACGCACATCGATGGCGTCGGCTTGCCAGGAAACGTGAAGCTTGCGCGAATTTTCATCGAGCGGTGTCCAACGTCCGTCGGCACGAATCGTGCCGTCGAACAGCTTCGCGGATAAATTGCTGAAGGCCAAACCGGCGGCCGACCAGACCACATCGGTGCGGAAGTCGCGGAAATCGAGCCATTGAAAGTGGCCGTTGGAAGCCGCGAATGAGCTGCTGAGCACGGCCCGTCCGGCTTCGAATCGAATTCTTCCTTTGCCGTTTACATCGAGGAGTTGGAACGGGGAGCCCGCAACCAGCGCCGGCAAATCCGCTGCATTGACCCGATCCGAGCGCAGTTGGTAATCCATTGCGGGTTGGAGCAAATCGGGTGTGATACCGGACAGCGCGAACTTGGAGGCGCCGACTCGAAATGTCGCGCCATCGAAGCGCGCCTGTTTTCCTGTGAAAATAATCGTGGCGTTTACATCGTCGATTCGGCGATCGCCGTAGCGCGGTCTGAATTGTCCATCGGTGAGCTTGAGTTGCCCCTGCAGACCCCAATCGTCGTCCTTCGCATACAACCCTCGTCGCACGACGAGGCGCCCGTCCGCGCGGCCGGACGAAGCCAAAAAAAATGCGGCGGGAAAAAGTTGATTCCAGCCGGTCAGCGCGCTCTGAGCCGCAGTTAACTCAAGCCGCAGCCGTGGCGCGGGATCGATGTCCACATCGCCGGTAAACGTCAGCTTGCTCGCGCCAACGATCACCTCGGATGGGTGCAAGCGAAGTTTTTCCTTTTGGCGCGATACCCGCACCCGGATTTCGGCGGGCAGGTTAGCCGGTTTGCGCAACCAGTCGCGGAAGCGCACTTCACCTTTGTCGGCGACCAGCAGCGCGCCGATGCGCAACGTGTTCCAGCTTCCTTCGAAGCGGCTGAAAAATTCGACCGGTCCTTCAGCGATGACGGCAGGCGACAAGAGCTTCTGCAGGAACGGCAGATTGCGCAAGCGGTCAAACTCCATCGAAGTAATTTTCAATCGCCCTTGCAGTTGCGCCGTGGCCCAAGAACGTTTCTCGGAAAAAACGATCGAGCCGGTGGCGGTCGCATTGTAATCCGACGAGCCGAAAAGCGGCATTTTCAAGGTGAAGTCATCGATGCGCGGCCGATCGAAGGTTCCCGAAGCTTTGGCTTGAAGCGCCATCGGCCCGGTGACCTCGAAGGCGCGCGGCAAACGGTCGCGCAACGACGCGATCGCGCGGGCGATTACGGGAAGGTGCAACGAATCGAAGCGAATCGCCAGATCGATCGGCCGTTGAGACCAAATCCTGTCCGCTTGCGGCGCGATCTCACCATCGATTTTTACATCCTGATTGAGCCCTTCGGTGAGCGCACCCACGAGGCGAATTCGCGTGACGTCGGTTGGGTCGAGTCCTTGTACCGACAGGTTGATATTTTTGACTTGTAACTCGGCCGGCACAGGGATCGACCGGTCGAGATATTCGACCCGGCCATTTTTGACGCGTAACGCATTGATCGAGAAACTCACCGGGCTAGCCTGGCGCTCTGACGTCGCGCTGCGAAGCCGGGGAAACGTGCGTAGTTCTTTTTTGCGGGCCGCCAATGCGGTCAAATTCATCAGACCGGACTCGTTGGTGATAATCTGCAACTCCGGCTCGTCAAAGGTTAACGTGTCGATGACGATACGGCCCAAGAGGAGATTCCATAAGCTCACGCCCAGGATCAGCTCCTTGGCTTGGATGATCGGCGTTGCGGCGAACCGTGTGTCATCGGCTATGCGGACCATTTTTACCGAGAAGCCGGGCCGGCTGAGAAGCGTGACTTCCAAGGTGGTGAAATTAAAATCCCTGCCGAGCACTTTTTGCAGTTCTTGGCGGACCATCTCGCGGTTTTTGCCGGCGATCACATTGAATGTTTGGACGAGCGCGGCCGCGGCGATGACCGCGATCACCAAAATCGTCAGGAGTTTTAGCCGGATTTTCATGACCGCCTGGCGGGTCGCAGACGAACGCGAGCGCCTGATCTAGCCGGACGGATAAAGCGCGCAACCGGCGGCCGTCATGCGCCGATGCGGAGGGCGATTGCCGAGAACAAAGTTGCCAATCAACGCGCTCAGTTGATTCTTTCCACGATCGTCGCAATGCCTTGGCCGACGCCGATGCACATGGTCGCCAGACCGTAGCGGTTGCCGCGCTTGTTCATTTCATGGACCAGCGTTGTCATGATGCGCGCGCCGCTGCAGCCGAGCGGATGGCCGAGCGCGATGGCGCCACCGTTGACGTTGAGTTTTTTCGGGTCGACGCCGAGCTCGCGAATGCAAGCGAGCACTTGCGACGCGAAGGCTTCGTTGATCTCGACCAGATCGATCTGCTCGATGGTCAAGCCGGCGCGCTTCAGCGCTTTCTGGCTCGCGGGAATCGGTCCGATGCCCATGAAGTTGGGATGGACACCGGCGGTGGCCGACGCCACGATGCGAGCCATCGGCTTGAGTTTCAGTTGTTCGGCTTTTTGCGGGGTGGTGATCAGCAGCGCCGCGGCGCCGTCCGAAAGCGGCGAAGAATTGCCCGCGGTAACCGAGCCGTCTTTCTTAAACACCGGCCGCAGTCCGGCGAGAATTTCCAACGAAGTATCCGCCCGCGGTCCCTCGTCTTTGTCGTGCACTAACGGCGCGCCATTGCGCTGCGCGATTTGATAGGGCACGATTTCGTCTTTCAATCGGCCGTCCTGTTGAGCTTTGATCGCCTTCTGGTGACTGGCAAACGCCAATTCGTCTTGGTCCTTGCGGCTGACTTGATATTTTTCCGCGACGTTCTCAGCGGTCTCGCCATTATTGATCAGGGAATAAAGCTCGCCCATGCGCGGGTTGGGGAAGCGCCAGCCGAGCGAGCTGTCGTACATCTGCACGTCGCCGCGCTGAAAGGCGTTGGCCGGTTTGCCCATTACCCACGGCCCGCGAGTCATGTTTTCGACTCCGCCGGCGACAAATAGATCGCCATGATCGGTTTCGACGGCGCGCCCGGCTTGGTTGATCGCTTCGAGACCGGAGCCGCACAGACGATTCACCGTCGCGCCCGGGATCGTGTACGGCAGCCCGGCGAGGAGCGCTGCGTTGCGCGCCACGTTGCGCGAATCTTCGCCGGCCTGATTGGTGCAGCCGAAGTACACGTCTTCGATCTCTTCTTTGTTGACGCCGGTTTTTTCGACCATTTTGGCGATGATATAAGCCGCGAGATCGTCGGTACGAACGTTTTTAAAAATCCCGCTGTGGCGTCCCATCGGGGTGCGCAGGGCTTCGACAATGACTGCTTCTCTCATGATTTCACCTGACCTTCTTGATAGGAGTAAAAACCTTTGCCGCTGGTCTCACCGAGAAAACCGGCGATGACGAGATTTTTCAGCAGCGGCGCCGCGCGATAACGATCATCGCCGGTCTCGCGCTGTAAGCCTTCGAGCACGGCAAGCACCTCATCCAGACCAATCTGGTCCGCCCACTTGAGCGGCCCCTGCGGGTAATTGACGCCCAGGCGCATGGCGACGTCGATCTCTTCCGCCGTGGCGACGCCTTCTTCGAGGCTGCGCGCCGCCTCGTTGATAATCAGACTGACGATGCGTGGAAAGGTGAGGCCGGCGGCGTCCTTTACGCGCACGGTTTCTTTGCCGAGCGCTTTGAACAACTCTTCGGCCTGTTTCATCGAGCCCTCGGAGGTTCTCAAGCCGCCGGCCAATTCGATCAGGCGTCGTTCCTTCAAGGGATAGAAAGTCGCGAAACCGACGATCCTCTCGGGCTTCTTGACCCACGATGCCATCTGCGTCACGCAGAACCTTAAACAGGCGGTCAAGATAATCGCCGACGGTGGCAGCGACGCGTCGAGCCGCTGTAGCACCGCGCGTTTTTTGTCTTCGGCGCCGCTTTCACTGTCGATGACGAAGTTGGTCGTCGTGGAGACCGCCGTGGCATCATTGAGCTGGGTGGTCTCCAGACCTTTTTCTTTGGCCAAGGCGACGAGATCCACCGCGAGACGATTCTTACCGATCACCGCGACGCTACTTTTTGTCATAATTGTAAAAACCCCGCCCGGTTTTGCGGCCCAAGTTTCCCCCCGTCACCATGCGCTGTTGAATCGGGCTCGGACGAAAGCGCGGATCCTCGAAAAACGACCGGTACAGCGATTCGGTGGCGGCGAAGTTGATGTCGTTGCCGATCAAGTCCATGAGCTCGAAGGGACCCATGCGGAAATTGCCCGCTTCTTTCATGATCCGGTCGATGGTTTCGACCGATGCATCGCCGTCGCCAAGAATACGCAAGCCTTCGTTATAGAAGGGGCGGGCGATGCGATTGACGATGAATCCGGGAGTGTCCTTGGCGCGCGCGGGAGTTTTACCCATGGCGCGCATCAACTGGGTGGCTTTCTCGATGGTCTCCGCGCTGGTGCGGTCGCCCTGAATCACTTCGACCAGCGCCATTAATGGCGGGGGATTGAAAAAGTGCAAACCCAAAACTCGTTCTTGATGCTGCGTGCTCGCGGCGATGGCGGTGACGTTGAACGACGACGTGTTCGATGCCAAGAGCGTTGCCGGCGCGCAAATCGCATCGAGCTGCTTAAAAATATCGCGCTTCAAGTCGAGCTTCTCGGGCGCGGCTTCGATCACCAAGGCGCTGTCTTTACAGTCTTCCAGACTCGTGCTGGTGCGAAACCGCTCGAGAACCTCTTGTTCCTGTTCGGCGCTGATTTTGCCGCGCTCGCGGCTTCCTTGGAGAAAACTGCGAATCCGGCCCATTCCGGTGTCGATAAACTCCTGCTTGATATCGTAGACAAGCGTGTCGAAGCCGGCCTGCGCCGCTACTTGCGCGATGCCCGCGCCCATCGTGCCGGCGCCGAGGACCGCGATCTTTTCAGTTTTGTTGGCCATAGTTTGGCATTTCGAGTTAGGGTTTCGGGCTCCGACTCGGAAGGGGCTCCGAAACCCGAAACGGGTATCCTATTTACCCGTAAATACCGGCGTGCGCTTTTCCAGAAACGCCTTTACGCCTTCATCGTAGTCAGTGCTTCGTCCGGCGATTTCCTGCAAATGGGCTTCATAATCGAGATCCGTTTCGAGATTCGCGAGATTGGCGTGGTTCACCGCGCGCTTGATCAGGCCGATGCCGCGCGGCGCCTTGGCGACTCGCTCGGCGATCTCTTTCGCCCCGGCCGCGAATTCCGCGGCCGGAAAAACGCGCGCGACCAAGCCGATGCGCTGGGCTTCTTTCGCGTCGACCGTATCGCCGAGCAGTAGCAGTTCCAGCGCTTTGCTGAGCCCGACGAGCCGGGTCAGAATGAAACTTCCCCCGGAGTCGGGCGCCAGGCCGACACGGACAAAGGATTGGATGAATTTCGCCTCTTCCGACGCAACGCGCAGATCACAGGCGAGGGCGAAGTTGCAACCCGCGCCGGCGGCCACGCCGTTGACCGCCGCGATGACAATTTTTTCCATCTGGCGGATCTGGCGGATCATCGGATTGTATTTTTCCCGCAGCGATGCGCCCAACGAACCTTTTTGCTCGGGTGTGCGGCCTTTTAAGTCCTGGCCGGCGCAGAAAGCCCGTCCCGCGCCGGTGATCATAAAACAGCGCACTTCTTTGTCGCGCTCGCCTTCTTTCAAGGCTTCGAGCAATTCCTTGTTCATCTGTGGAACGAACGCATTGAGCGCCTGCGGACGATTGAGTGTGATCGTCGCAACGCCGCTTTGCTTTTCGTACAGAATGGTCTCGTAGGCCACGCCGGTTCCTTACTTGCCTTTGAATTCAGGCTTACGCTTTTCGAGAAAGGCTTTCATGCCTTCGCTGCGATCTTCGGAGGCGAACAACAGGTAAAAAGACTTTCGCTCGAACTCCAATCCTTCATCCAGCGGCGCGTTGGCCGCCTTGAGCACCGCTTCCTTTGCAGCTTTTATGGCCAGCGCAGGCTTGGCGGCGATCTTCTTAGCAACGTTCTTGGCTTCTTCGAGAACCAGCTCCGGCAGGTACGACGCGATTGACCAAGCCCAAGCGCTCAGCATCGCTTGCGCTCAGCATATCACCGGTCAAAACCAATTCCATCGCGCGATGCTTGCCTAACACGTGGGTGAGCCGCTGCGTGCCGCCGCTGCCGGGAATAATCCCGAGATTGACTTCCGGCTGGCCGAAGCGGGCATTCTCCGCTGCGATGATAATATCGCAGCTCATCGCCAGCTCGCAGCCGCCGCCGAGCGCGAATCCGCTCACGGCGGCAATCACCGGCTTGGTGATCTTATTGATCTTGTCGCGATAGGCGAGGCGTTCTTGGATGCGCTCATCGAAGGGGCCGCGGTCGGCCATTTCCTTGATATCGGCGCCGGCGGCAAAAACTTTTTCACCACCGGTGACGACGATCGCGCGGACCTCGGGGTCCTGATCGAGCTCCTGCATGGCCAATGAAAGGTCTTTAACGAGTCCGTAAGAAAGCGCGTTAAGCGCTTGCGGGCGATTGAGTGTGACTACGCCGACAGCGCCGTCTTTTTCGACAGTGACGTTTTCGAAATTCATACACTTTGATCTTTTACAAATACACCATGCCCGGGGGGGATTCAAGAAACTGTTCGGTCGTGGAGGCGCTGATTAGACCGAGAAAGGGATTCGCGAGCCGAGAGATTCCGCATCTCGTCTGCGTGACATAAGGTCCCTCGCTTTGCTCGGGACGAGGGCGCTGCCTTAGTGCAGCGCCCTCGTTTGACAGGGTGGGACCGATTTGCAAATATCGAACGCATCCATGTCGAGTCGACTTGAACCGGCAACTCGTCACTACGACGAAAAACTGCAGCGTATCCTCAAAACATCAGCCAAGATTTTCGCTGAAAAGGGCTTTCATCACACGTCCGTGCGCGATATCTCGCGGGCGACTAAAATGAGCCTCTCGGGTCTGTACTATTATTTCACCACCAAGGAAGAATTGCTGTTTCTGATTCAAGAGCGGTGCTTTCTAACCTTGCTGCAGCGCTGGGAGCAAGCGTCGGGACGCGATCAGGATGTGCGCGCGCGCATTCGCGCGTTTGCCGAGAATCATCTGAGTTTTTTCCTGCACAACATGCCCGAGATGAAAGTGATGGCCCACGAGGACGAGTCCTTGACCGGTGAGTTCGACGAAAGAATCCTGGTGCTGAAGCGCCGCTACGTCAAGGTCATCATCGATCTGATCGGCGAGTTGCAGGAGCGCGAAGGGGGCAAAGGCATCGATCTGCGGGTCGCGACCTTCGCATTGTTCGGCATGATGAACTGGATCTACACTTGGTATCAGCCCAAGCGCGACTTGCCGTTTCCTCAATTGATCGAGCAGATGCTGCGGCTCTATTTTTTTGGCTTGCTCAAGGCCGGCGAAGTCGACGACGGCTGGTTTACCGACCGCCCGGTCGCCCTCTGGCAAGGACACGTTTTCACTCTGGCAGAATATTCCCTGAGCGGCGCTTACAGTAACAAAGGAGAAGCCCATGAGCGCATTACGAGTCGGCGACAAAGCGCCGGACTTTCGCATCAAAGGTATTTTGCGCGGCGATGTCACGGACTATGCTCTCGCCGCCTACGCCGGCAAGTGGCTGGTGTTATTTTTTTATCCTGCTGACTTTACATTCATTTGTCCGACCGAAGTCACCGGCTTCAGCAAGATGGCGAAGGACTTCGCGGCCGAGAATGCGGCCATCCTCGGCGCCAGCGTCGATTCCATCGACAGTCATCGTTCCTGGGCTCAGGAACTCGGCGGTCTGGAATATCCATTGCTGAGCGACGAAAGCAAGACGTTGAGCCGCGACTACGGCGTGCTCGACGAAACTGAAGGCGTCAGCTTGCGCGCGACCTTTATCATCAATCCCACCGGTGTTATCTCCTATCAAGTCGTCAGTAACGTCAACGTTGGCCGCAGCGTGGAAGAGACTCTCCGGGTCGTGAAAGCTTTGCGCACGGAACGTCTCTGTCCGTCCGACTGGAAGCCGGGCGACCCGACGGGGGATTTGGGGCTGAAATACTGAATCAAGGCAAAAGTAAAAATGCGAAAATCTAGGATATGACGCTAGCCATTCTTCTGATTTCCCATTTTACATTTTAATTTTTGACTTTTGACTTTCCATGTCTCTCGACGCCATCCAACGAAAAAAGCAGGTTATCGAAAGCCGCTCGCGGATCCGCGAGTTTGTCTTTGGCATTCAAGACGGATTGATCAGCACGGTGGGATTGCTCGCCGGTATCCAGGGAGCGACCGAGAATAATCTGGTTGTCATCGTTGCCGGATTTACCGCGATGTTTTCGGGAGCGATCTCGATGGCTGCCGGCTCGTATCTCTCGTCCGGCGCGCAGAAAGATATTTTCGATAAAGAGATCGCGCGACGCCGAGAAGCTTGCGGCGCGCGAGCCGTACATCGCGGCGGAAGGATTGCTCAAGGCCTTGGGCGAGGAAGGCTTGAGCAAGGAACAGAGCTATCGGTTCGTCAAGATCCTGCTCCAGGAGCGCAATGTTTTTCTACGGACCTTTCAGGAAAAGGTCTTTGGCTTGGGCAGCGCGGAAATCAACCGCCCGGTGCAAGCGGCGCTGGTGATGGGGTTGTCGTTCGTCGTCGGTGCGATCATTCCGATCGTGCCTTACATGATTTGGTCCGGCGTGGCGCCGCTCTACGTTTCGGCGCTCCTGGGCGGCATCACGCTTTTCGGTGTCGGCGTGTTCAAAGGATACCTCGCCGGCCAGTCGTTATTTGTGTCCGGTGGAAAATTTTTTGTCATCGCTGTCAGCGCCGCCGGCCTAGGTTACCTCGCGGGTCTCGTCGTGCAGCATTTCTTTCCGGGGATCTCGATTCCGACTTGAGCTGCCTCGTCCTCTTCAAGTTATCTTCACCCCGAACGGACCTGGATGTAAAGTCTATTTGTTCGGATCGACTCAGCCTTTTATCAGACTGCGCAATAGCGTGAGGTTTTCCCGATCTTCCTTCAGATCAGGTCCCTTCGGTGTTTCCAGACACATCGGCAAGCCCCAGAAGCGTTTGTCGTTCATCAGCAGGCCAAAAGCGGCGACGCCGATAAATCCTTTGCCGATATGCTCGTGGCGGTCGACGCGGGAGTGAAATTCTTTTTTTGAATCGTTCAAGTGAAAGGCCGCCAATCGGTCGAGGCCGATCGCTTCGTCGAATTCGCTGAACGTGCGCTCATAGCCTTCCGGCGTGCGGAGATCATAGCCGGCGGCGAAGGCGTGCTCGGTGTCGAAACAGACGCGCAACCGGTCGCTCTCTTTGGTCGCGTCCATGATGTTGCCGATCTGCTCGAAGCGGTAACCGAGATTCGATCCCTGGCCCGCGGTGATCTCCAAAGTGATTTTGACTTCGTATCCAGGGCACGCCGTGTGGACTTCATCCAACGACTTGGCGATCGTCTTGATGCCTTCCAGCTTCGCCGGCAGCCGACATGGGCGCCGGGATGAGCGATCAAATTGGTGACGCCCAAAATCTCGCAGCGCTCCAGCTCGTCGATAAACGCCATCACCGAGCGCACCCGCAGCGCCGTGTCCGGCGAGCCGAGATTGAGCAGGTAGGAATCGTGCGCGACGACTTTGGTGATGCCGGTTTCCTTGCGATTGATGACAAACTGTTCGATCTCTTCTTTGCTGTATGGTTTCGACGCCCACTGGCGCGACGACTTGGTAAAAATCTGGATCGCATCGCAGTCGACTTTCTTGCCGTCGAGCAACGCGTTGCCGACGCCGCCGGCGATCGACATGTGAGCGCCCAATAAGCGGGCCGCGCGGTTTTGTTTTTGTCTTCATAACGTTTTGAACGGCTTAGCAACTAGGCATGAGGCGCGAGGCGTGAGGCACGAGCAGGAAACTCAGAGGCTTCCTGACTTGACTCAAGCCTGTCGCCTCACGCCTCATGGCTGAAATGTCTTCTTTCCACCAGCGGCAGGGAGATGCTGCCGGCGCTCAAGAGTTTGTCGTGGAATTCGCGCAGGCTGAATTTGTCAGCGAGGCGTTTTTGCTCCTGGTCGCGCAAGCGATTGATGATCGACCAGCCGAGGGCGTAGCCCATCGGCACCGACGGCGATTGGCTGTACCAATTCAAATCGCCGCACGCTTGCTCGCGCGGAAAGTGCAGCTCGCGCACCATTAAGTCGGCGGCTTCGTCGTAGGTCATCTTGCCGGTCTGGGTTTTGACGTCGATAATGATTCGCAGCGCGCGCCATAGCCGGTCCTTGAGCATGACGAAGCGGTGTTCTTTGCTCTTGAGAAAACCCTGTTCCTGCATCAGTTGTTCGCAGTAAAGTGCCCAGCCTTCATAGAACACCGAAGATTCGTTCATCAGGCGCGGCAGGGTCGAAGCCGCCGGAATCGAATTAGCCACAGAGAACTGCAAATGATGACCGGGATAGCTTTCATGGACCGAGGTATTTTCCAAACCGACCCAATTGTGCTCGCGTAGCAGATCGTCGCTCGTAACCGGAGTCACGTAGTAATAGCCGACCTGATTGGGATCTTTCGGCGACGGCGAGAGATACGCCGCGAACGGAATCTCATGGCGGCGGAACTCCGGCGTGTGGACGACGTGGAGCTCTTCCTTAGGCGGAAAAGAGACCAGCTTTTTCTCCTTCACAAAATCGCGCGCCGATTCCATGGCCTTGCGATAGGCGGGCAGAATCTCGTCGATCGACGGATGGCGCTCTTGAATGGTCTTAGCGGCCGCCTTCAACGCCTTTGCCGGGCAGCCAATTCTTCCGCGATAGATTCAAGCTCTTGCTTGGTTTTGACGAACAAACTCTCGCCGAGTGCGAGCAAGCTTGCGGCGTCGTGATCGAGAAAGTGCTTTTTCTTCAGCAACAGGTTGAAGTGCGCTTCGCCGACGGCATAGATGCCGCGGCTGCGCGGCAGTAAATCGCGTTCGAGAAACGTCGGCGAAGTCCTTGAGCGCACTCTTCGCCGTCTGCGATCGCCGCGTGCAACGCCGTGGTGATCTTGCACCGCCGCTTGGACTTTCGGATGAGCGGGCAGGTTGTCGAGAAAGCTCACGCCGCCCTCGCGCGCCTTCGATAGCATTTTCGCGTCCACAGTTTTGGCGGGTTGGCGTCCGGCCGGCTGAGATTGGCAATGCCCTGGCGAATCACCGCCGGCGTTCGATTCAAGCGGCTGAGTAAATTGCCCGCCAGGTCGCCGGTTGCCCGGACGGTGAGAATATAAATCGCGTCGATCGGTGAATAAGTATCAGGCCACTTGAGACGGTAGTCCTCCTTGGCATGCTCGTAAGCTTGAATCGTCAATTTACCTTCGAGCAGAGCGTAGTCGATGGCGTCGTCGGGATTTAAATCGGCAGCGAAACTTGTCGGAGTTTAGCCAGGGACTCTTCGACAAAAGCTTTTTCGGCTTGATAGGTCTCGTCGGAATAATCGTTGAGCAGGTGGTCGTAGCCGTCGATGCCGTAATAAATCGCGTCGGTGGGATGAAGCTCGAAATATTTCTTGAAATGCGCGTCGCAGAATTCGCTGAACTTGGACATGCGGCTGGAATATCATCTTAGAGCCGCCAGCGCAATTTTTCGAAGGACGAAAACTATTTTGGCTTACACTCCGATGAAAAATTCCGAGTAGAAGCCATTCTGTTTTAAGCCGGAGCTCTCACGTGGGAAGCCGCGAAAGGCTAGTACCGGTCGGCCCGTACTGCGGCTTTCCTCGACGGCGCTGGGCGCCAACAGCACTGGGTAATGCAGCTTGTTGATCAGCTTTAACAATTTTCGAGTTTTCAGTTTTGGAAAAAGAAAGCGATCGTGCAACTCGAGGACAATCAAGTCGACACTCTCCGCTCGCGCCGCAGAAACGATTTCCTTCTCCAGCTTGCCGAGGCGCACCAAACGCTTGAGCTTCATTTGATCGCTGTTGGGAACGGTGCGATCGATGAAGTTCCACAGGTCGAGGGCGCGATCACGCAGCAATCCATCCAAAGGGCGCGTCATCGCTTGAATATCCAGGAATGGCCAGCTGTCCGGCGGCAGCATAAACGGCAGCAATCCATCTTCTTCCAGAGCGTCTTCAATCACATGCAGCGCGACCACCTCGGCGTCGATTTGCCGCGCTAGAGATGCGGCGTAGTTAAGCGCCCTTTGCCGACTCCGGAGAAAAATCGATGGGGACCAAAAGTCTTTTCACGTTACGCATGACTCCTCCGATATGCGTGGCAACTCTTTCACCGAGCGCGGTTGCGCTCGACCAAGCCTTTCTCGCTGTTTTAAAAAACCGCAATAGTTATGCCACGGAGCGGACCTGAAAAGGCGTGCCAAATTCTGATCTACTGATCTCCTGCGTCAGGTCATGCCTGTTTCTCGGACAGGTAGTGCTCAAAGACTAAACAGCGGACTCGTATGGCCAGCGATTAATTGCGGTGTAGGGCGGTGCGGAAGTTCGGCATACGCAACGGCGATGGAATCGCTGCAGGGAGTTTTGTGTCCGCGCAGGTGCGAGCTAAGCAGGCAAATGGTTAGGCCGCGGGCAGACCGCGCCGGATCGAAGACTTAGCGCTTTAAAGCGCGATACGCCTTTAGCTTCTACCGGAGAGTTTCCGCCCTTGATCGAGGACGCCGAAAGAGCGCGGCGACGACGGCATTAAAAAACGATAACCGCTGGCGATCAGGCGTTCGATATTTTTCGCGTCGGGATGCGGGTGACCACAGGGTACGTTGTGCTCTTTGCAGATCTTGAGAATGTTATTGATCGCTTCGGCGACCACCGGATGCTCATAGTCGCGCGGATGGCCGAGCTCTTGACTCAAATCGCCTTCGCCGATCAGTACGACGCCGATGCCGGGAACTTCTTTCAACATGCGCGGCAGGTTGTCGATGGCGCGGGTTTCTTCACATTGGATGACGACGAGAATTTCACCGTCCGGCGCCAACGGCCAGACGTCGGCGCGCTTGTAATACTCTTGCTGGGTCAGCCCCCAGTAGCGCGCCGCGCGCGCCGGCGCGTCGCCGCGGATGCCGGGCGGATCGAATAATGGCGCGGTCGCCAGGCGCGGGTAGCGGCAGGCGCCGACGGCGTTCCATGCTTCTTCCACCGAGCTGACGTGGGGAAAAATAATGCCGAACACGCCGATATCGAGAACCTGCTTGGCGATCCAACTGTTCATCTCGACGCCGTTGGGCGGGACGCGCACCATCGGCGTCACCGCGGGCGCGAGCGTGCCGCGCTGGACGATCTCGCGGCGGTCGAGCATAAACTGCAGCGCTTGGCGCAGCCCCGGAAAATCGAGCGGCGCGTGTTCCATCTCAAAAGCGACGCCGTCGAGCTTGGAGCTCGCCATGGCGACGGCATTTTCTACGTCCACGGGCGTGAACGCAACGAAAGCGGTTTGTCCTTGTTCCAGGGCTTTGATTACGCCGTTGAGGCGCGGTATATCCGGCATATCTTAAACTCCTTGTGGATCGTTCAAGTCGTTCAAAATGTTCAAGCCGTTCAAATCGTTGAAATCGGATCGAGCTCGGGCAGAGTTTTGAACATTCCGTTGAAGATTGCTATAGCAAAGCGACTTGGAGCTGACAATCAATGACCCGAGGGCTTTTTGGATTTTGTTCTCCGCAACGTTTTGAACGGAGCGTAGCGGTTGAACCTTCGACCACTGCTCAGGGCAGGCTTTTTGAACGATTTGAACTCTTAGGAGGTTTATCTATGATCATTGACGCGCATACTCATTTCACCACCGCGCCGGCGCAACTTCAGGCTTACCGCGGACAGCAGATCACCAATCTTGCCAAGCCGCTGAAAGCCAAACTGCAGATCAGCGACGAAGAGTTGGCGCGCTCGATGGCGGGCCAGCTCAATCGCATGAAAGAAGGCGGTATCGACCGGCTGTTGTTTTCGCCGCAGGCCGGCGCGATGGGACATCACTTCGGTTCGCCGCTGGTGAGCCGTTACTGGACCGAAGCGTGCAACGATCTGATTGCGCGCGTCGCCAAGCTATTCCCCGATAAAATTTCGCCGGTCTGCCAGCTGCCGCAGTCGCCCGGAGTCGGGCCGAGCGAATGGGCCGACGAGCTCGATCGCTGTGTCAACGACTTGGGATTCGTCGGCTGCAACGTCAACCCCGATGTCGCCGGCGGGCGCGAGCCGTTGACGCCGTCCATGGGCAGCGATTGGTGGTACCCGCTGTGGGAGAAGCTGGTCAAGCTCGACGTGCCGTGCACGGTGCACGCCAGCGCCTCGCTCAATCCGGCGATGCATCTGACCAACGCCTATTACATCGCGCATCACAATTCCGCCGCAGTGGAGATTCTCAAATCCCGCGTATTCAAAGACTTTCCGAAATTGAAAATCATTATTCCGCACGGTGGCGGCGCGATTCCGTATCAGTGGAATCGCCAGCGCGGCATGCACGTCAAAGAAGGGCTCGAACCGTTCGAAGAAGCAGCGCGGCGAGTCTACTGGGACATGGCAATCTATGACAAAGAATCGATGGAGCTTTTGATTAAGCGGGTCGGCGCCGACAACGTGCTATTTGCCACTGAAATGTTCGGCGCAGTCAACGCCATCGATCCCAAAACCGGCCGCAACTTCGAGGACCTTGTGCCGATTTTTGAAACCATCGATTGGCTCAGCAAAGAAGATCGCTTAAAGATCACCGAAGGCAATGCGCGCAAAGTCTTCTCGCGGATGTTTACGGCGGCAAAGAGCTGAACTCGGTCCAGCGGTCGAAACAGCTTCTGGATTCAGGCGGGAAAGAACGGGTTTCGCGTTTGCGAGCCGAATGCTCGCCAATCCACTTGAGTTAACGAGCGCGATTTTATTCGCGCCCGTTAACTCATGGGCTCAAGTCAAACCGCCTTGTAAGCCAGCCGTTTCATTTTCTGAGTATTTTTGCCCTCTATGCGAAGCAATCCGGTGGCGGCCACACGCTTGGGCGAATGCACGTCGCCTTCGTTGTAGATGTGCGCCATGCCGGGTTTTAGCGCGTAGACTCGCGCGCGCCGGACTTTACCCGGCGTGCCTTCCGCGGCCGGTTCGAGAATTTCCCAGTCGCTCATCTCGGTCTCACCGAACGCCTGGCCGTAGATCGCCCAGGAGCTGCCGTGATCGTGGGGGTTGGCTTCGCGCGCGTCGCGGTTCACATGCGCGCAGATGCAAAAACCCAGTTCCGGGTCTTCGTAAATGATCTGGCGGTCCGGCGTGTTGTCGTTGACGTATTGACCGACGAACTCTTTGTCCTTCAGCACGTCCTCCACGAGCGCGCGAACTTTTTCGCGGCCGGCCGGGCTTGGGTCGGCGCGCAGAAGCTGTTTGCAGTCTGTGGCGAATTTTTCCAGCGTAACGTTCATAAGCGATCCTCCTCCTTGCCCATCGAATCTTAATCCTTTCTAACAAAGCCGCAATTGTGCCGTCAATCGCGATCATCGGCGGGAACACGGAGAACGCGCGGATACAACGGTGGATTGGATTGAGAGAACGATGACGGTGAAGCATTGAGCTGGCTGCCGCTGCCTGACCCCGTCGCCGCCCTGCTTGCATTTAATTGTCTGGATTAACAGAATTGCTGGCAGATTCGGATCCGCCATGTCCGCCCCAACCAATCGCTTTGCCGCGCTGCTGCTATCGGCCCTTATTCCCGGGCTCGGTCAGATCTACAATCGGGAAATAAAAAAAGGCTTGATCCTGTTTGGCTCCAGTCTAAGTCTGGGTCTGCTCAGCTATTGGCTCGGCGGCTTTAATCGTGTCGCCATGGCGCTGGCGCTTTTGCTCTTGTGGGTGTCAGCCGCTGTCGATGCCTATCAAAGCGCGCAGACTTCCGGACGCGGTGCGGATTTTTACTATCGGAAAACGTACGTCGTAACCATGCTGCTGCTGGTCGGTCCGCTCGCTTTGCCACTGCTTTGGCAAAGCCCGAATTTTTCTCGCACCGGGCGCTGGCTGTGGACGATCATAGTCGTCGGCGCCGCGCTGCTGTTCGTCGCGACGCCTTACCTGGTGAAGCTCGTCGTCAACTAAACAAAACTCGCGGCGTCCTCGGTTAACTTTCGGCGGCGTCGGGGTCGAGTGTGAAAAGATCCTGGGCGCGGGCGACGCCGCGCAGGGCATAACGGCCGACGGAGACCAGGCGGCGGCTCGGTTCGCCGAGCGCGCTCGCGAAGGCGGAAGAAACTAATAACGGCTGATCGACGGATCGGCACATGGAAGCGATGCGGCTGACTTCATTGACGGCGGGACCAACGACGGTGAAATCGAGCCGCTCTTCGCTGCCGATATTGCCGTAGAACACCTTGCCGACGTGCAGTCCGAGGTACATGTCGGTCATCGGCAAATTCGCTTCCGCGCGGCGCCGGCTCACGGCGGCGACGGTGCGCCGCGCCGCCTCGGCAGCGGCAAGCGCGGTGCGGCACGCCTCGCCGCGATCTTCCACCGGAAAGATGGCGAGAGTACCGTCGCCGATCAATTTGAGAACGTCGCCGCCACGATCATGAATCGCGGAGATAATTGCGTCAGCGTAGTCGTTAAGCATTGGAATGATTTCTTCCGGCGCCGCGCTGTCGCTGATGCGCGTGTAACTGCGCAGATCGCTGAACCACAAGACCGCTTCGATTTGATCGGTGACGCCGCGGGCGATGCGGCCGGCAAGCACGCGCCGTCCGGCATCGCGCCCGAGGTAGGTCTCGACCAGGGTGCCGGCGATGCGGGCCAGGGAGGCGGCCTTCAAGGTGAGCGCGAGCAAAGGCATAAGCCGGGCGAGGTCGGTCACATCGGCATCGCGAAATCCCCCCGGAGCATCCGTCGCCCAGGATGAATAGACGCAATCCATATCGCCGACGATTCCTTCCGCGGCGAAGCGATTGGTTATCGCCAGATAGTCGGTGATGCCGTCGGCGCGCAAATCGGTGAAAATCGGAAAATCTTTTTCGCTTTCCGGGGTAAGACGCCGCCGGAGCATCGGCTCGCCGCTCAGTTCGAGATAATAGTAGGGACTGTTCTCCCAGCGGTGCATGTCGACGGTACCGCGGCCGAATTCGGTCAGCGAGGTGTTCCCGGTCTTGCGCTTCCAAACAAAAGCCCGCCCCTCGTAGACCGGGTGCAAAGTATCGATGACCACGTTCGCACGCGCCAGTGGCAGGCCAACTTCCAAAGCACGCTCGCAAAATCCATCGAGCGCCGCTACTTCGGATTGGCCGGCGAGGCCAGCCTCGGCGATCCACGCGCACAAATCCGTGAATTGAGCGTTGTTCATGCTGAGCATTTATATATCACGGGCGATCCTCTGATACACGGCGC
>CAWERH010000061.1:0-82512 GCA_963811315.1 uncultured delta proteobacterium | reverse complement strand
GCGATGATGACGCCGCCGACGAGAATGATCGGTTTGATCGAATAGCGGTCGGCGATCATGCCGAAAGGCAGATTTGCCAGCGCGATGCCGAAGATGACGACCGAGACCGAAAATGACGCGGTGCGCGCGTCGACAGCGAACTCGTGCTCAATGATCGGCAACACCGGTTGCGTGATGTAGACCACGGTAAACGCGCTCGCGACCAATAGGAAAACCAGCGCTTGTGTCGTTGTCTCAGTCTCCGGCTGCATGATTGTCAGTGGAAAGTTCGATTGTATCATGGCCGCGCCTCGCCGACACCACTCAGACGATCGATCACCCGCGAGGTTTGACTCTGTGCGGAGGATGATGGAAAAATCAGGATGCTTGGCAGGCGTGTGTAGGTAAGGAGACTTCGATTAGATGGCCATCTTGAAAAGCTCGGTTGTGGCGAAAAATTCCGGCGCGGCGTTTGAAGTCCAAAAAGGCCAACGGCTCAGGATTGCGGGTAAGAGCATCGTCGATTTTGTGGCGTTCAATCTCCACGATTTAACCGAACGATTCGATCAGGCGCGGACGAAGACCAATCAGGTGAAAATCTTCGTCAGCACCGGAGATGTGCTTTACTCGAAACGGAACAACCCGATGTTGACCATCGTCGACGATAGTTTCACCGCAGGCCGGCACGATCTTCAGAAGGGCATGTGCAGCCGCAAACGCTTCGAAATGGTCGCCCAAGGAAAATCGCGCCGTGTTTTTGCTGAAGGAATCGATATCAATCCGAAGAACGCCGAGGAAATTCCCGACCACGGTTGTTGGGAGAATCTCAGCAACGCGGTGGCGCCGTGGAAAATTTTACCCGACGACGTGCCCAGCCCGTTCAATATTTTTCAATGCATGCGCATCGACGCCGATACCGGCATCATGTACGACACGATGATTCGACCCCAGGACGAGGCACACGTCGATTTTCGCGCCGAGATGGATTTGCTGGTCGCCGCCAGCGCTTGCCCGGAATCGGGCCGAGGACAGGCGATCCGCGTCGAGATTTACGACGGTAATCAATGTTCGCCGATGTAGAATCTGCTCGGGTGTGATTGTCATCCTGAGGAGCGAATGAGCGACGAAGGATCTGCTTTTGAACGATTTGACGCCCGACTTGCAGCGCCAGCAGCGGATAAAAACAGATCCTTCACTCGCGTTCAGGATGACACCGGTCTTAGACAGCGAATAAATCTGAATCACGCCGAAACTTCAAAGCTCAATAACTGTCGCGGCGCCTTGTGATAGGCGTCGACGCACGCTGCTTCCGATTTGTCTTTGGGCGGAGCGACGATTCGCGCACGAGCCGAAAAGATGACCGGGCTCGCATCGAAGGGATACGGGTCCATGATCACGGAACCGGCGCCGTTGGGACGAAGGGTCAACTTTACGGTCTCATCGGTGTCGTAGGACACCCGGACGGGTGCAATGGCGTATTCTTTAAATTGACCATCGCCAGCGTAACCGTCGCAGCAAAAATAGAGCGATAGCAAATCGAAGATCTGCAGCACCATGTAGTTGTAGGCGAGCTCGTTGGCGAAACCCGGCTGTTTCGCCGCGAGGGTCTGTTTTACTTCTTCCTGCTTGGCTTCCATTGCCTTTTTGGCGTTTTGTACTGCCGGTGCTGCGCTCGCGCAACCGGCCCGCCGGCTCGGTGAAAATATTATAACGATTGTGCCACAGACCGGTGCGATGCATGGAAACCAGCAAACCGGCGTAGAGGTCCTGGGAGCTAATCCATTCGACATTTTTCCCGTACGCCTTGAGTTCCACGGCTTCGAAGTTAGGCACGTCTTCGCGATGAGCGTAGGGCCGGCCCTTTTCGACGTTCATCGGCGGATTGCCTTCCCACTCGCGATAACCGCTGTCGTGATAAGTCGTTGCGAAGACCATGGTTTGATAAGGTCGAAGCTTGGAAAAGCGCGCATTGCCCCAGCGCGCGGCAAATTGCGCGGAGAGCTCCGCATGATCTTCTTGCAGGCTGACGTAACAGCTTCCGTCCTTGAGTTCTCGTATGACCATCTTAAACCTCCTTGGTTTTCACCGCTAAATTTTGGTTTCTTCAGAAACTCGCGGGTAGGTCCCTCACGCCAAGCTCCGCCGCCAGTTGCGTGAGCTCGTTCCAGGTACTCTGGTCGATATCGACTCCGGCGCTGCGCTGTGCGCGGCTTCCCTGCGCCGGCCGGATTCACCGGGCAAAAGAATCTCGCTGAAGCCCGGCGCGCAGGGCGTCGATTTGACGAACTCGATCAGTTCATCGACTTTGTCGAAAAAAGCCTCGAGCTCTTGAAATTCCTCGACGGCGATGGCTTGAAGAAACACGCCGTTGACGCCGTGGCCGCCGTTATCCCACCAATGTTTGCCCAGCCCATTGCCGGAAAGAATCCCGCCAAGAATCTCGGTCACCAGCGCGATGCCGGAGCCTTTGTAACCGCCGAAGGGCAGAAACACGCCGCGCGGCGGGCCGCGAAAAGTTTTGAAATCATTGGTCGGCATGGCCCTGGCCATCGAGCAGCACGCCATCCGGAATCGGCTCTTTCCGCGCCACGCGCTTTTGGATTTCGCCCATGCTCATCGACGCGGTCGCGAAGTCGAGAATGATCGATTGTCCATGCCGCGCGGGAATACCGAAGGCCATCGGATTGGTTCCGGTGATCGCCCTCTTGCCGCCGTATAGCGTGGTCGTGGCCGAACCGACGCATACTGCCCCCATGGCGATTAATCCCTGCTCAGCCGCCATTTCCATATAGTCCGCAAGTCTTCCGGTATGCCCGGCGCGGCGCAGACAAACGATGCCGGCGCCATGTTTTTTGGCTTTGTCGATCGCTAGCGTCATGGCCATATGGGCGCGCGACCTGGCCGATGTAGTGCTTGCCGTCGATCACGGCGGTGATTTTACCTTCGCGCTCGACCGCGGGTTTTTCGCTCAAGTCATAGGTGCCATTTTTGACGAACGCTAAATACTGCGCCACTCGGGTCACGCCGTGACCGGCGTAACCGCGCAGCTCGCCTCGGACCAACAAGCCGGCCACAAGAGCGGCATCGGTAGCCGGCAGCCCGCCGGCGACGAAGAGTTGGTTGCAAAAGCTCAGCAGATTTTGGTGATCTATTTTCGGCACGAGAATCTTTCAGCTAATTCTTGTTTACCGGGAAATAGCGCGCTAACCAATCGGCAACGATGCGGGTCAGGCGCGGGTTCTCTTCGTTGAAGGTAAAGTGATCGATATCCGAGAGCAAATGCAACTCGGCCGGTTGACGCGCGCGTTTGAACATCTCGATGGACTCGTAGGTGGGCGTCACCGAATCGTTGGCGCTGTGCAACAGCAACAGCGGGCGCGGCGAGATACTGCCGACCAAATCATCGGCGCGAAAATCGTTCATACTCTGCGCCGTCTCCGCCGGAAATTCCATGACCGAGCCGTGGCTCATGCGGTTCCGCAGTTTCTCCGGAATCGGCACGATGTCGTAACGCGGCACCATGAGCGATTTACCGGTGCGTTCGCGATGGCGTTTGCCCTCTTCGAGCATGTTGGAGAACTTGGCCCAGCCTTCCGGGGTCGGATGTTGACCGCGAAATTTGCGCTCGCCGTTGCCCCAACCGCCGCAAGAGATCACCGCGGCCGCGCGGCTGTCCGCGCCGCCGGTAAAAACGGCGACTGCTGCGCCGAAGCTGCTGCCGACCAGAGCGATTCTCTGCGGATCGACTTCGGCGCGAGTCGCGAGATAGGTGAGCGCGTTGCGGGTATCGGCGACTTGATCGAGGCAGATAATTCTGCCGTGCTCGCCTTCGCTGTCGCCGCAACCGCGAAAATCGATGCGCAAGGTCACGTAGCCCCATTGGGCAAATTGTTTGGCAACGACGGTTTGGCCATGCCCGTCCTTGTTGCCGCCGAAGCCGTGCAGCACAATGAACGCCGGTCTGCGTTCGCCGGGCTTGTAGTCGGGAGGAGTGTCGATCAGACCCGCGATTTTAAGTCCGTCCGACTGAAATGAGATTTTTTCTTCCATGGCTTCACGCTCCTGTTATTCGTTTATTGAACATGCGGGAGGGATTAAACTTTCAAAATTGGCTGCCCCACAGTTCCTTGAGAAAGCCGCTGCGGTCCAAGTGCTCGGCGAAACTGTTGTCGATGATCTCGGCGGGTTTTCTTCTGATTTGCGCGCCGTCCGCGCGCGCCGTCTCGACCGCTTGCGCGACCGCGTTCGCCGGCACGATGAGGCGCCGGTTGACCAGTGACTTGGAGTAGGCATCGTAGGCGGATTGTAGAACCTCTGGATCGGTGATGCTGAGAATCTTCGCGAGCGCGGCTTTGCCTCGATCGGGATTCTTTTCGACGAAATGAATCGCTTCGGCCAACGCGGCGACGAATCGCTGCACCAGCACGGGGCGCTCTTTCAGTCCTTTGAAGTTGGTGAACATCGAGCTGTAGATCGACGGCACATCGAGCTCGTTGAGATTAAAAATCAGCCCGAAACCGTCGCGCCGCGCGCGCACGTCCATCGGCGGGGTAAGAAACGTCGCCTGGGTGAGGCCCTGCACCATGGCGTTGTAGGGCTCGAGTTGGCCGGTGCCGCCGATGTGCACGAGCTTCAAGTCTTGGTTAGTGAAGTTGAATTTCTTCATCACCGCCTTGGCCAATTGATCGGTCAGGCCGCCGGGTCGAGAGACCGCGATGCTTTTGCCTTTGAGATCCTGCGGGCGCTTGATCTCTTTGCGGCCCACCAGCACCCAGGGGAGACCGACGATGGTCGAGCCGATCATCTTAGCCTCGGCTCCGGCGGCCATGCGCGGGATCATCGGATCGGCGGAGCAGTAAATAAATTGGATCTCATCCGCGGATAAAGCGGCGAGACTGACTATGCCACCGCGCAGAGTAACATGCTCCACTTTGAGGCCGTATTTGTCGAACAGACCATTGAATAAGGCGCTGTAAAAATGAATGAAGCCGCCGGTGATCGAGCAGGTGCCGACACGCGCGTGGATCGGCGCTTCGCCGGGCTTGGGGAGGTAGGGGTTGGCGTGGGCAACGGCACTTGAAAGTGTGATGGCGAGCAACGTGGAGGTGAGAGTCTGTACGATTAGACTCACGACAGTTCCTCTTTTCCTTCCCCCTCGCAGCTCGTCTATAGCTCTCCCCCGTCGGAAACTATGCCGCAACCGCGAAACTCGCACCAGTGTCATTCTGAGCGTCAGCGAAGAATCTCGTGTTCTCTGTACCGTGCGAAGACGAGATCCTTCGGCTAGCGCCTCAGGATGACATCGCGACACAGTTTCTCGAGGGGGAGAGGAACGGAAATTGAAGGCGAGGAAGTGTCCTGCCAATCTCGCAATGACGTTTTGCGCGACCATTATTCGATCATCCCCAAGGACCGAAAAATGGCTCGCCGAGATAAGCATCGGAATTGTTCGTCAGAGTTTCCGGCCAGTCTTTGAGTAGGCGTGGATCGCGCAACTCCTTCGGCCGCGGCTTGCCGTCCCAGCCGATCTGTTCCATGGCGTAGTAGAGTTGGAGCGTATGCCCGTCAGGATCGCGCACCGTGGCGGAGTAGTCGATGCCTGGATGGAGCTCGGACGGGATTGCTTCGGTAACGTTGACACCGTTGTCACGAAAAAATTTCACCGCGTCACGCAACTGCCGATAATTGGCGAGCTGCAAACCAAAAGCGGCGCACTTGGAATGGGGGCTCAAGCCCAGACGGTCGCGCAGGGCAAGCGGAATCAGCGCCACCGAATGATGCTCGGTGTTGCAACGCAGGAACAGGCAGCGTTGGCCATGCCACAGGACCTCCTCGGTCAAAGTGAAGCCGAGCGTGCCGCGATAGAAAGCCGCGGTGGTTTCTAGATCGTCGACGAAAAGATAGACCGGACCGAGGCGGACGATTTTAAATGGACGGGGCAGTAAAACGCCGTCGACATCGTACTCCGCCGGATGCTTCTCGACATGACGATAGCCGGAGAAAATGTCGATGCCCTTCGCCTGCGCCTGCTGAACTTCATCGAACTCAGAAACTTGCGGCAACTCAGGCGGCTTGTCGAAGCCGCGATCGTACATCGCTTTAGGTTTGCTGTGGCCGTTCCAGCCGATTTGCTCGATGCCGTAATAAAGCTCGTTGCTTTGCCCGTCCGGATCGTAGAGATAAGTGTGCCAGTTCGACCCCGGCATGTCGCGCCCGGAGCGCTGCTGCTTGATGCCGCGCTGGTTAAACCATTTTATGGCATTGCCGACTTCGCTCAGGCTGCCCACTTGCCAGGTAATCTGGTTCACGGTTACGCCCGGATGCTCCTGGCGACCCAAGGCATCGCGCACGCGTTTGGGAAACAGCACCATTGCATGATGATCGTTGCCGTAACGGGTAAAATAACCGTTGGGATCGCCGAGGCCGGCGACTTGCGCGGGATCTTTAGCGCGCCGCGAGTAATCCATGACGTCGGAAATACGGAAACCGAGCAGGTCAACGTAGAATCGCACGCCGTCTTCCATGTTCGCCAGATTGAAACCAAAGTGACCGAGGCGGCGAATTTTAAAGGGTTGATTGAGCAAGACGCCGCCGACGTTGAACTTTTCGACTGTGGACATCGAGTACCTCCGCACTGAGTCGGCCTCTCTATAACATTCTTTACTCCGGGCTGACAACGCGATTCGCAAATCGTGCTTGCAAGCACATCAGTGCTGGACTATCAATGTCTAGGTTTGTTTTTGGCGGTGTGCAAAAATCGACCAGTTCTATTAAACTCAGTCAAAAACAGGAGGAAGCATATGGCGCTGCAAGAACTTCATTCAAACGGTAAAGTCTTCTGGCCCGGCGACTCCCGTATCGCCGTGCTCTTGAGTTTTGATTTCCAGGGCGGCGAAGACGTGCGGCCGGATAAGAACGGAAAAATGAATCACGAGGAATATACCCAAGCGGAGTACGGACCGAATACCGGGATCTGGCGCATCCTGCGAACCCTGGCAGCGCAAGAAGTCAAGGCGACGTTTCTCACCTGCGGCGGTATCGCCGAACGTTATCCCGAAGCGGTGGCGGCGATCATTGCGGCGGGCCATGAGGTGGCCGGTCACGGCTACCATCACGAAGTGGCGCGCGATCTGAGCAAAGATGAAGAACGCGACGTCATCAAGCGCACCACCGACATGATTCTCAATCGGGCGCAGAAACGGCCCTTCGGCTGGCGCTCCTGCACGCAAAGCCCGAACAGTCTCGAGCTGCTGCTCGAGCAAGGCTATCTCTGGAACAGCAATTCCTTTTCCCACGATTTGCCGTTCGTCTGGCAGAACGGCAAGAAGAAACTCGTCGAGCTGCCGCGCCAACCCTTCGGTGACGGCAGAACCTACGGTCATCGCGACTCGGGCAATCCCAACGATACTCTGGTGGTTTGGAAAGCGATGTTCGATCAGTTCTATGAAGAGTCGGCCAACGCGCCGGCCTTCTGCCCGTTTCAGTTCCATCCGTATATTTCCAGCCGGCCGGGAAGAGCCAAAGACTCTGGCCGATCTGATCGGCCACATGAAATCGCACAAGGGTGTCTGGTTTGCCACCGGCAGTGAAATCGCCCACTGGTGGCTGGAGAAGGGTTTCTCGGCGGAGAGCAATGCCAAGATTTCAAAAGTCGCGTGAAGTAGATTGTCAGCGTGTAGGGGCGCAAAATTTTGCGCCCCTACGACCTGAACCAGTAGCGAATTTTCTTCCTCAGCCCGCGTCCCATCCGTTTCTTCAAATCGAACCAAATCCGTAAAGCCCAGTTGCGCGAGAACCACGCGAACGAGGTCGAGGTCGTGATCCACTGGTGGTTGAATTCAAAGTTCGCCTTGATCTTTTTGATCTGCAGCGTCTTGCCGAATTTTCTCTTGAAAATGGTCTTGACGCTCACCGCGTTGCGCGATTCGACGAAGACCGTAATGGTTTCCACGGGTAGGATTGAACGCACGCGACTGATCTTTTGCGCCAAACTGACTTCGTTGCGCGCGCTGACTTCGATGATGTTATTCAGCAGCTCCGGCTCCAGGTCGCTCTGGTCGATGATCGCGCGGCGCAGTTTGATCTCAAGCCCGCCGTCGCTGTCGTAGCCTGCCAGGACCAGGAAGGTCTTGTGCTTCGTCGTCTGCATCGATTTTTGCCACCAGTCGAGAGCGCGCTCCAGACTGAGGCGCGAGGCGTGGGATAATCTTTGGGCGTCCAGGATGCCGTAGGGCATCGCGACAATCACGATGGGAATAATGTACTCCTTCAATCAAAGGGCAAAGGGAACGGGAATTTCTACGGTTCGTATATCCGGACGGCGAGCGGTTTGCCGCCGACCGCCAGGTCCGGACACGCGCTCAGAGCGACGAGCAAATCCATTTCCGCACGGATATCCATATAGTTGCCTTCCGGAGGGCGAACCTGGGTGTGTTCCATTTTTCCCGTGACGCCATCGATCTTCATGTGCTGATTCAAGTTAAACGGGCTGGGAATATCTTCCGGTATGATGCCGACACGGAGCCAATACTTTAGATAAATTTTCGTAACAACCATGGTCGGGAATTTCCTTGATCTCGCGCGGATAGTATTCGCCCAGGCGATTTTCTTGCTGTGCGAGGCGAAAGCGATAGCCGCTGCACATGCCTTTCTGCAAGTCGTGGGTGCCCGCTTTATTGCCGTCGTAAAGAATCGTCATCATATGCTGATTGTCCCGGCCCATCAGTTTATGACCGGCGGTGACGTAGATCGTCATGTTGTAGACCTTGGTGCGCGCTTGGTCGAAACGCTCGCACAAGTTCTGGGCTTTGAAGAAAACAAAGTCGACGGTGGTGGTTGCGGTGATGCGGATGATTTGGCCGGCCTTCATTTCGGCGGACCAGCCGGTGTTGTGCGCAACATGGGCTTGGCTAATCGTTTTCATTGTGTTCTCTCTTTCATTGTCGGTCAAAGAGCCAATTTAGTGGTTCTTGTATAGCGCCTCGATGAAACCGCTGGCGACCAGGTCGCGAATAAATTTCGACTCGACGAAGCGCTGCGGCGAAATGCCCGGCGGCAACGGCCGGCTGGCGGAGATTTCTTCGAGGATCGTCTGAACCGCGGCCAATGTCGCCTCCGGAGCGCGCTTGAAATATTTCGTCGCGTAGATTTCGTAGATCTTCTCGGCTGCCGGGGTGATTTTTTGTTTGGTGTATTTCTCCAGCACCGCGAGCGCGGTCGCTTTGTCGGATTTAAACCGGTGAATGCCTTCGACGTAAGCTTTCATGAAACGGGTGACCAGTTCGGGTTGGCTTTTTAAAAAGGCTTGGCGCGCGGCAAAGGGACCGAACGGATAGACCAGACCGGACGCCGCAACGTCGGCGAGGCGAGTATATCCTGCCGCCTCGGCATTGAGAGTTTCCGGTCCGGTCGAAAGCACGCCGCTTTGTACCGAGCCGCCGCGGAGCGCGGCAAACACCTGCGGGCCGGAGCCGGTCTGGAAGATCGCCACGTCCTTATCGGGCTGGAGATCCCCACTTCTTGAGCAAATAACGCGCGACGAAATCGGTCGTGGCGCCGATGCGGCTGACGCCGAGCCGCGTGCCTCTGAGTTGCGCCGGCTCTTTGATATTGGGATTCGACCAAAGCTCGAACGGCAGCGAATCGATGGTCGCGCCCAACAGCATCACATCGGAGCCCTGCAAATTGGCTGCGACCGTGGCGCCTGCCGCGGTAAATGAAATTGCCACGTCGCCGGCGATAAGCGCCTGCAGCGACGGCGGTCCGCCGGCGATGTAAATGAATTCCGGCTCGATATTATATTTCTTGAAAATGCCGGCTTCTTTGGTCAGCCACAACGGTCCGTAAACCATGGCGATGGACGTATAGGCGATGCGCAGCGATTCGGCCGAGCTACGCGCGCCGACAAACAATACGTCAAAGCAACCAACACAGCGCCGAGTGGTTTATGTTTGGCGATCGAGCGCGCCATGAACGATTTCGTCCTACGTCCCATTTGTGAGCAATCTGTAAGTTAGAACGGCAATCCTGTCAAGCAACTCTCAGCGACCCCGTGGCTCAGGCTAGCAAAGAAATCGATGATCAAGATGGGCGAAATGATTGCGCTAATCTAATTGTGACAAAAATTTTAGAAAGCCGGGTAAACCTCGGCAGGGTTTCCGCGTCCAACTCTCTAAGGCGCCTGAAACAACCAACCCACAAGGAGAATCGATAAATGAAAAAAGCACTGATGATTGGGCTTAGCGTTTTAGCGATTGGCAGCACCGTGCCGGCATTTGCCGAAGACGGATATTTCGACAGGCTCGGCGATCGCATCGATGCGCGGTTGGATAACCGCGGCGATCGGATCAACGATCGCTTGGATGCGAAAGGCGAGCGCATCAATGATCGTCTCGATGCCAGAGGCGATCGGATCAATGATCGGCTCGATGCGGCTTCGGCAAAGGCCAGAGCCGAAGGCAAGACAAATCTCGCCGATCGACTTGGATCGCAAAGGTAATCGCATTGAGAATCATTTAGACAATAAAGGAAACCGGATCGACGCACGTTTAGACCGGCGCGGCGATCGCAGTTGAACGCCGCCTCGACCATCGCGGTGACCGCATCAACCGGAGATTGGACCGGAGAGACAACCGGCGCGGCTAGATATTGGGGATTGGTTCGTAGGGGCGACCGGCCGGTCGCCCCTACGATTTGCCGCCGTCCTATTCAGTCGCAGAAATATTCTTTGAATCCCGTGACCATTAGATTTGCCAATCGCTCATTGTAACTTTCGACGTGGCCGTAGTGGGTGAGATTCGGCACCACGATCAGGCGCAACGCGTCGGCGTGGGGTTTGAATCGCTTGAACGCAAAAACCTCGCGGCGAAACTCCAAACCTTTTTCGCCGCCTTCGATCCAATGGCCTTTGTCGTACTCGCCGACAATGTGCAGCATCTTCTTGCCGCGCAGGCGATTCAAATCCGATTTGTAGGTAATGAACAATTCATCGTCGGGCAATCCTGAAATTTTCTTGATCTCCGGCAGCAGCACGTCGTGGGCGCTGTGTTCGATGTCTTGTAGAAAAGGTTTAAATTGAGGGCCGGCGATGATTTTCCAACTCAAACCAGTGCTCCGGCGTGCCCCACGGCTGGTTGGGTCCAACATAACCGCTTTTCGCGTAGCCCTTCGGCGAGCGCCGGCTCAAGATCGGTAAGGTTGCGAAACGGCGCGGCGCGCTCTTCGGGCGACTTTTCGGCGCAGGCAAGATCCCATTCTTTGCGCACCCAGGCGGGCATGCCGGTGCCGAAACCCAAGCCGCCGATCAGTTTATTTTTAAGTCCGTACTGTTCCATCAGATAGAAATACTCGCCGCCGGTGGAGTGGCCCCACATGAAAATCGATTCCGTTAGATTCTTTTCCACCAGGGCCTTGATCGCTTCGGTGCACATGCGGAACGTGTAAACCGCCAATCGGTTCTTAAGCTCGGTATCGCTGGGAATCTCACCGATAACAAACTCGGGTCGGCGTTCGGGGATCGGCGCCCAGATTTTTCGACTGTAGTGGCCGGGCAGCGAGATCGCCAGCACAGGAATGCCCAGGGAAGCAATATGCTGCGCAACGCCGACGCGCGCCTGGGCGGGATCGGCTTGGGTAAGATCCGGATACTCTTCGGGCCCGTCCGGTGTGAAAATGAATTCATATTCATTGACAGCGCCGCCATGAATCATCACGACAGCCATATCCGGGATCGATATTTTTGCCGGCGTGAAGAGCCGGCCGTGGATATCCCACTGAAACAGTTCGCCGGCCTTTTCCGGATTAGGATAGCGGCGAATGCTTTCTTGCACTTCCCTGACGCTAACGACAGTGCGCGGATACGGATCGGGAAGAGTTTTGTAGTCGTCAAACGGCATGTAGTAGATAAAATCATCCTTCAACCCCGCGCCGGTTTTCAGCGCGGCAACCAATCTAGTCATGTTTTCTTGGGCCATTGATTTTCCTTATTGTGAGATTCTCTCATCAGTTATATGTTGAGCCACGATGAAATTGTCAACCGAAGGCACCGCCGCACTTGATGAAACGCGCGCTTTCACGGTAAAGAATTGGCAGCACGGAAGAGGAGGCTAGGTAAATGGCAGACGAAGGTACGCGTCCGTCTTACGTAAACGTCGACCGCAAAGTGGAGGTGATGGACACTCCGTACGATCGTTGGATCGTGTCCCAGGGAATCGATGTCGTTCGCGGGTTTTTTGTCGAAGACCTTTATACGACCCCGCTCAAGTGGTGGGATCGCATCGGCGGCAACGGCGTGTGCATCATGCTCGACGGCGCAGGTTATATGGACGATGCCTATGTCATAGGCATTCCAGCGGGAAAGAGCCTCAATCCGCAGCGACATATCTATGAAGCGCTGGTTTACGTGCTCGCCGGACGGGGCGCGACGACCGTGTGGCAGAACAACGGCGCCAAGCAAAGTTTCGAGTGGCAAGCGGGGAGTCTCTTTGCTCTGCCGCTCAACGCTTGGTATCAGCATTTCAACGGCCAGGGCGATCAAGAAGCGCGGCTGTTGGCGGTGACGACGGCGCCGCTGATCTTCAATTTGTTTCACTGCGAAGATTTCGTCATCAACAATCCCTATTCGTTCACGGATCGTTTCAAAGGCGAAGACGGCTACTTCGCCGGCAGCGGCCGGCTTTACAGCGACCGCGTGGTGGAAACGAATTTCGTTGCCGACGCCATCAATATCGAACCGGTCGCTTGGACCGAAAGAGGCAAGGGCAACGCGACGATATTTTTCGAGATGTCCGAGAGCATGATGGGTTCGCACGTATCGCGCTTTCCGGTGGGCATTTACAAAAAGGCCCATCGTCATGGTCCGGGCGCGCATGTTTTTATCCTGACCGGCAAAGGCTACTCGTTGCTTTGGCCGGAGGGAAAAGAGATGACCCGCGTCGACTGGAAGCCGGGCTCCATCGTCGTGCCGCCCGAAGGTTGGTTTCACCAACACTTTAACTCCGGCGCCGAGCCATCGCGCTATTTGGCGCTCAAGATTCTCAGTCGAAAGTTCAAACTGCAGCCGGGCAAGATTCAGTCCGATGTGCCTTTGGCCTATGGCGGCTGGCAGATCGAATACGAGGATGAAGACCCGATCATCCGCCAAACCTTCGAAGCGGAATGCGCCAAGTCGGGCGCTGAGGTAAGAATGCCTTCGGTTGCCAAGTCCGCCAATTGACAAGCGCAGGGGTCTTTTCTAATAATATAGATAAGTATTCAAAATCAGTTTGATTTCTTCCAGGAGACAAAAATGCTGAAACCGATTGGACTGACTGAAGGTCACTATGAATGCCGCTCATTGGACGAAACCCTGCCGATTTTCACCGAGCTATTGGCATTGGAGGTTGTCGAGCGGACGGAAAAACGAAGCGGTAGTGAAGCACCCAAATACCGCTTGGCGTCTGGTGATTCACGAAGGCGGGCCGGATTCCAAGAACAAACCGCACACCAATCATTATGGATTTCGCGTGGCGAACTCGAAGGAAATTCCCAAAGCGCACGAATATATTTCCGAACACAAAGCCCAATACAAAATAAAAAGCGTCACCCCGCCGCACGAAGCGCACTTTGCCTATTCGATCTATTTCAAGGAACCGGGCGGCAACGATCTGGAAATCGAATACTACAACCCCGCGGCGATCAAACAGGGCCGCAAGATCGCCGCGCCGCACTGGACGACGCCGATACCCGAAGAGAAATTTCCCGGCAAGGGTTACGTGCCCCAGGCGATGACCCACGGCACGCTCAACTGCGACGATAAAGAAGTCAGCGACAAGTTTCTCGCTAACGTGCTTGGATTCGAGATCATCGGCGGCGGGCGCACCTCGACCTATATCAGCGTGCCGAACATGGGCCCGTGGTACGTGGTCGTATTGCCGACGCCACATCGCGATTACCTGTCGGAAGCCAATCGGTTCACCCTGAAAGTCGCTTCGCCTGAAGAAGTCGAGGACGCGCACAAAGAATTTTCGACCAAAGGGAAAGAGCTCGGCATCACGGACCTGCGCGAGCTTCAGACCAACGGCCGCGCGCACTTCCTGCTCAGCGACGTCAGCAAGAACTGGTGGGAGATCACGTCGTAATTTTCAATTGCAATTAAATTGCTGAGAACGCCGCTAACAGGAAACCGTTAGCGGCGTTTTTGTTTTTTGGATGCGGTTGGACTATTTCTTGGCTCCCGCCATGAGGACTTCGGTTACGCAGGTCCACCTCCCGCATCTGACAATCACGGTTCTTTCCCGGCACGCCTCAGTCTCTCCTCCGCATTTCCGCTTTTATCAGTAGGCTTTCATCCTTGTTCTAAATTCGGATTTCCCCTTGCCACAACGCTTTCGGACCTATATATAGGGTCATCTTCGATTCTTCGTTCATCTTAATGGCGCGTAAAAGGAAAACAGAAAGCCGGCTACACGAAAGCAGCGGTGGTGGGGAGTTCGGCGCCGATTTCACGGCGACTTTATTTTCGCTGCCCGACCTTGCCTCTTCTAAAATTCAAAGGCTATCAAAAACATAATCAAGGAGAACGTTATGCACCCCATAGTTATAGTTCTTATACCTTTAATATTGGTCATCGCGGGTATGGTCTGGAACAGCATCGGACTTTCCTTTGATCAACCAGCAAGTTCAGCAGAGCAAGATCCAGCAAAGAGAGCAGCGGCGGAAGGGGACGCGTATCGCCGTTTCTTCGATGCACAGAGAAAGCAATCTGTGACAAGACAGAAAAGGATCGGCCAGTATGCCTGGTTGCTTATCGTCGCGATTATCGGTTCCTTTATCTGGCTGTATAATTATACCGTGAAGCAGACCGTCGCCGCGAGTCAAATTGCCACGCTGCAGACAATGGCGATGGAAGAAGGGAAGGATCTGGTTCTTTCGCTGACGCTCAAGGACGGGAGCACCGCCAAATACCGGATCCAATCACCTACAGCCGAAGCCTTGGCCGCCGCCACGAAAGAAGGCATTTCGAAACAGAAAGTCTCATCCTACGATCTCGAACAAGCGGGTACGATGTTGACTATCGGCGAGACTCCATTGGCTCTCGGCGTCGCACTGAAAGCGTCCGTCGACCCGACGGTGAAAAAAGACTGAAAGCTCTCGGACTGAAACGCTGCCCCTCTAATTACCGAACCCTATTGGTGTTAGAGGGATAAGCCGGCAAGAGAGCGGCGGTAAGCGGCTGCGCGGCGTGAAAAATATATAGGCCCGCCGGATCCGCCTTTGTCAAAATTCAAGTCGAGCCTCGCAAGGTTTACCGCCAGCAAGAATTGTCTTGCTCCATTCGACGTTTCGAGAATTCCGAAACGGGGAAGTTCTCGCCTTCGTGAAACCGTAGAACGACTGTACACGAGTTGGCGAATCATAATGAATTTGGTAAAAGCTCGTCCCTTGAGTAAGAAGAGCTGTGCGGATTCCGAAGGAAAGATCCGTGGAATCAAAGTCAGAAGCAGTCATCGATCTAAGCGGTAAGCTGGCTATCGTAACCGGGGCGGGCCGAGGCATCGGCGCCGCTATTGCCGAAACGTTCGCCAGAGCCGGCGCGGACCTCGTCATTGCCGACATCAACGAAGAAAGCGCCCAGAAGATAGCCGAGAGGACGCAGCATATCGGCAGACAGGTTTTGGCTGTAAAAACCGATGTTGCCTCGCCCGCGGACGTAAACCGGTTGTTCGCGATCGTGCAAGATAAATTCGGTGGCGTCGACATTTTGGTCAACAACACCGGCATATGGTTTAGACGGCCATTCCTGGAGATCGCCGATTCCGAATGGGACAACGTGCTTTCGGTCAATCTGAAGGGAACCTTCATGTGCTCCCAGCGGGCTGCTCGTCTGATGATGGCAAAGCGAACAGGCTGCATCATCAATATTGCGTCTCACGCCGGACTTTTTTACAGCCGTGGGCAAGGCGTCCACTACGCGGCGTCCAAGGCGGCGATTATTCAAATGACACGAGTGCTGGCTTTTGAACTGGGCCTTTGGGAATCAGAATCAATGCGATCGCGCCGGGCGGCATCAACACTGGAAGTCCCACCTCTGCAGCCCAGGTCGAACTTTCTGCAAGCAAGACGTTAGTCAATATTAATCCCCTGGGGAGTAGGGGAGAGCCAGAGGATATTGCTCATGCCGCTCTCTTCCTCGCGTCAAAGATGGCCGGATTTATCACCGGGCAAACCTTGGTGGTAAATGGCGGAACCATAGGAAGTTCCTAGCTGAGATTCGATCCTGCGTCTTTTCCTGATCTCTCCGGCATACCTTGAGACAATCAGACATCAACCCGCGTTTGTGACAACCGTTTGGCTGTATCCGCTATTTTTAAGGCAGCGATCACCAAGACGACAGCCGTAACAATTGACAGAAATCACTGGCGAGCGTAAATTCGGCTTCGTTTGTCGGCATGGGCTGGACAGATGAAATCGGAAATTTCGGTTTCGCAGTGGGACAGCTCATGACAATGCAATCTCGTCTCCTCAGGGTTCGACCTGGCCTTTTCGGCTGACACGGGGATCCCTGACTAATTGGGTTCAACTCGACTGCATGGAGGTCCTATGGCAACCCTGAAGATGAAATACGGCGTCGTCTCGGCCGATGATCACGTCCAAGAAGCGCCCGATGTTTGGACCAACAGGATGTCCAAAGCCAAGTTTGGTGATGACATCCCTCATATCGTGGAGCTGCCAGACGGTACTGAGACCTGGGCCTTGGGCGGCAACGCGAAAGGATTTGGCGGCCTGGCCCGTATCGCTGGTGTGAAAGCAAAGGTGCGGAACTGGGACGAAGTGCCCCCTTCCACGTACGTCGCTTCCGAGCGTCTGAAAATTCTCGACCAAGAGGAAGTGGATGCTTCGGTGCTCTTCCCCAACATCATTGGGATTACCAATCAGAATTTTCAGAAAGAGGGCAGCGAAGAGTTTCGTCTGGCCTGTATTCGCGCATACAACGACTGGCTCATAGAAGAGTGGCAAGACTACTCACCCAGGTTCATCGCACAGTGCGTGACCCCCATGTGGGACGTGGAGTTATGTGTTGCCGAGATCCATCGCGCGGTGAAGCGCGGCCACAAAGCGTTGGCCTGGCACGGTGCCCCGCACGTCCTCGGGCTGAAATACTTCAACGATCCCTATTGGTACCCGGTCTTCCAGGCGTGCTGCGACCTGGATGTGCCCCTGTGCTTGCACTCGACCGCCTTGCCGGCCTTGCCGGCCTGGGAGTCCTTGCAGGGAGGCGCGAGGACCGCTCTGCAGGTTTCCATGACCTTTGTCAGCCACATGGAGATCGTCTCCAATATCCTCTATTCGGGCGTGTTTGAAAAATTTCCCAAGCTCAAGACGATCAGTGTCGAGAGCGGCGTGGGCTGGCTGCCGTACCTGTTGGAAGAGTTGGACCATGAGTTTGACGAGCGCAGGGTCGCCCAAAACACCACGCTCACCAAGAAACCCAGCGAGACTTTCCGGTCCAACATGTGGAGCACCTTCTGGCATGAGCGCCACGGCATCAGAAGTCGTGATGAGATCGGTGTCGACAAGATCATGTACTCCACCGATTACCCCCACGGCACGACCACCTGGCCCAAGTCGGTCTGGTGCCGGACTCACTCGCTCCAGGACGTGGTATCGGTGGATGACCGCAAGATGATCTTGATGGACAACGCCATCGGGCTTTACAAGCTCGATGTGGACAAGTCGCAAATCAAGCAGCTGCTGTATCAGCCAGGCCCTATCACCGTTGGCCCGCAGCCTGAGACTGCGAAGCCCGGGGCTTAGCGCCAGCGAGTAATTTTAGTTGTCCAAGCTTATTGGTACTTGGGGTCGCCGTAGGTTATCAGCTCGATCAGGTTGTTATCGGGGTCACGCACGTAAAGACTGGTCCCTGGACCCAGGGCGCCTGAGCGGGCGGCAGGATCTTGGAGCACCGTGACTCCCGCCTGCTTGAGGAAGTCCTGTGCCTCTTGCACGGTTCCTTCCCAGCGCAGGCAGAAGTCCGCCGACCCCATTGCGTAGCCAGGCGCGAAGGTCGGACTCTCGATCTCATAGCGATCAACGACGTAAAGGTTTAGCTTCTGCGTCTCGCTGATGCGGATGATCGGACGTGTTCCCCGACCGCCGGGACGCTCTTGCCAACCCGCCTCAAGGCCGAGCTTTCGGTAGAAAGCGAAGGTTGCTTCCAAGTCCTTGACTACCAGTACCCAGTGATCAATTGCCTCGATGGCCATGGTCCCTCCTCGTCGAAAATTATTGCCAATTGAGCGTTGATGCCAAATTTATCGTTATGATTAGACCATCCGTCTACTCAAGCTTCTGCGCATGCGTGGATCCATGCGGTCCCGCAAGGCGTCGCCGACCAAGGTGAAGGCCAGGATGAACCCTGCTAAAGCCAGTCCGGGGAAAATTGCCAACCACGGGGCTACTTCTAAAAAGTCCTGGGCGTCCCTGATCATCGTGCCCCAACTGATATAGGGCACAGACAGTCCAAGGCCGAGGTAGCTGAGGGCCGCTTCCACACTGATGGCCCGAGCCAGGTCGAGCGTCAATTGTACCGCGATGGGTGCCATGATGTTCGGAAGAATCTGTCTGATCAAAATTCGCAGCGGGCTTTGTCCCATGGCTTGCGCTGCGAGCACATACTCGCGCTCTTTCTGCGTTAGCACGCCGCTTCTGACCAGGCGCGCGTAGCGGGGAATGGAGCTAAAAGCAATGGCGAACCAGAGCATAGCGACGCTAGGTCCCGCTAGCGCTACCAGTGCTAGCGCAAGTACGAGAGACGGGAAAGCCATGATCCCCTCCATCACTCGCTGCACCAGCGCATCAATTTTCCCGCCCACGTAGCTACCCAAAGCACCGAGCGGCGCCCCAATCATCAGCGCCATCAGTACAGCCCCCGCCGCCACCTCCAGGCTCACCTGAGAGCCGGCGATGATGCGGGTCAAGACGTCCCTGCCGATGCGGTCGGTTCCGAGCCAGTGCGTTGCCGTCGGCGCCCCCAGGCGCACGTCTAGGTTGGGGGCATTCAAATCATGGGGCGAGATACTTGGTCCAGTCAGGGCGATGAGAATGTAGAGGATGAGTAGCAGGCCGCCGACAATGAAACGTCGGTCGCTGCCAACGAACGCGATGACGCTGCGCAGCACTGTTGAAGACCGCGCAGCCGGACGTTCAAAGCTTGCAGATTCGTCGGCGGTTTGAGCTTTCATGACGATTTTTCCACGGCTAACTGTAGCGGATCCGTGGGTCGAGCACCGTGTAAAGTATATCGACGATCAGGTTGACTACGATCACGAGAAAAACCATGAACAGGACCACACCCTGGACGACAATGAAATCTCGGGTGCGGATGGAGTTCAGCAGCAGATAGCCTATGCCTGGATAATTAAAAACCGACTCCACAATGGTGATCAGCCCGCTCAAGTAGGCCATCTGCAAGCCCACCACGGTGAACGTTGTGATAAGCGAGTTGCGCAGCACATGTTTCCATTGCACCAGCCTCTCGCTCAGCCCCTTCGCCCGCGCGGTGCGAACATAATCCTGCTGCATTTGCTCAAGGAAATCCTGGCGCTGAAATCGTAGGACCGTGGCGGCAATATTCAAGGCCACGACGCTCATCGGTAAGGCGATATGCTTTAAGAAATCCACAAAGTCGTCTTGTGGGCGGGTATAGCCAATCGCTGGCAGCCAGCCGAGGTACACGGCGAAGATCAACACGGCGACTAGAGCCAACCAAAAGGTCGGTACCGAAATACCGGCGACAACAAAAGCCGTGGCGAGGTGGTCCCATTTGGTGTTGTTGTGAATCGCTGCCAGCACGCCCGCGGGCACGGCGATAATGACCGCCATGATCAGGCCGCCAATCATCAAGTACATGGTTGGGACCAGGCGCTGAAGAATGACTTCCAAGGCGGCGGTCCGGTGCGTAATGGAAGTGCCCAGGTCGCCCTGAAGCAGATTCGCCAGCCAGTGGAGATATTGGACGATGAGCGGTTGGTCCAATCCCAAGCGCACGCGCATGGCGTCATAGACCTCGCGGGAAACTTGCGCGCCGTCCACCGCGCCCAGCATCACCATGACCGGGTCTCCCGGCACGATCATCATGACAAAAAACACCACCATGGTGACCACCAAGACCATCGGAATCAATTGCACTAAACGCATCGCGATGTATTGCAGGCGCACCGCCATATCCTCCTGATAAAAACCGCGTGCGGCGACAGATAATGATTGCCGTCATCCGCGGGAAGCCGCCGAATCGTATAACAAAGATCCGAAGCAAGACAAGCCACGAACTCGCAACCGATGAGAAATCCTTGACACTCGTCGAGCTGCGATGCTAGCGTTCCGCAGCTTGAGCGAGAGTGCAATGCTAAGCTTGTCATCGGCGCCTGTGTGAATCGCCAACCGTGCGGCGCAGGCTATCGACTAATAGGCAGACGGTGACAATGAAACAGTGGACCAGGAAAGGTGTCGCGCGTGGGTTATTGGTTGCTGCGGTGTTGTTGTTTGTCGTTGCCGAAGCCCAGCCGGCCGCCGCCCCAGCGACTCAGACTCCGGCAGCCGGTAAACCTCGCGTCGGTGGCACGCTCAAGTTTGGCATCATAAAGACATTGGCACTCCCATCCCTTTCGTTGCCTACACCTCGATAAGCCAATACGTGAAAGACAATGTCTATGAACCGCTGGTCATGTACGACCAGAAGGGCGACATTCACCCGTGGCTCGCGGAAAGCTGGACGGCCAACGCCAATTCGAGCGAATGGACGTTCAAGATTCGCCGGGGCGTAAAGTTCCATGATGGTAAGGAGCTAACGGCCAATGACGTTGTTTGGTCGGCAAAGCACATCATGAACCCCGCCAACGGCGCTGCTGGTCAAGGGCAGTTATCGAGCAATGTCCGCGACGTCGTGGCGTTGGACAATTACACCGTGAAATTCACCGCGCCCGGTCCGCGCGGCTTGCTGCCGGAGACTCTTGCCGACACGCAGACTTTGCACATTGCACCCAAGGAGTCGTTGGCGCCTGGCCAGCAAAAGATGACTGGCGGCAGCCCGCCGCCTGGCACCGGTCCCTTCAAGTTCAAAGCGTGGATCCCAGGGCAGGAATATGAGGTTGTGCGTAATGACGACTACTGGGGCGGCGCCCCATACTTGGACGGCGTCCGGTTCCGGGTCATCATCGAAGCCACATCCCGAGCCGCAGCCGTCCAGGCCGGGGACATCGACGTGACGGAGCGCTTGGGTCCAACCTTCGTGCAGCGCATTAAAAGCGGTGGGCTGAAGGGCATGCAATTCAAATCCATCGGCATGGCCGGCATCAAACAGTTGGTGTTGAACACCCAGTTAGCGCCGACGTCGGATCCCCGGGTGCGCAAAGCGATCGCCTTGTCCTTGGACAAGGAGGCGATCATGAAGGAGGCGACGTTCGGATTCGGCATTCCGGTACTGACCTGGGCGCCGGCCGGCACCGACTGGGAGACTACTGTCGGTTTCAAGTGGAAGCGGAATATAGCAGAGGCAAAGCGCCTGCTGAAAGAAGCCGGCTACTCAGGCAAGCCAATCACCCTGGGATCTACTCAGGGTCAGGACGACCCCTGGGCGGAGGCGGTGGTCCGTCAAGCGGCCGAGGCGGGTATCAAATTTTCGATCCAGAACCTAGCTGGAGCGGAGCTCATTCAAAAAACGGTCGCGGGTGAGTTAAACGTTTCCGTGTATGGAGCTGGCGGCACTGGCGAGCCCCTTGTCGCCAACGAGCAGTACATTTCCTGCACCGGCGGCAAAGCCGGCGTCGGCAACGTTTCCAAACTTTGCACGGCTGAGTTGGAAAAGTTGATAACTCAGTACATGGAAGAGCCGAACCGCGCCAAGCGCCTGGCGATCTGGAACAAGCTGGCGCAAAAGTATTTTGTCGATGACGTGGCCTACTACGTGATCGGCTGGGCCAACGACCGGAACTTTGTCTGGCGCGACAAAGTCAAAAACTGGGAGCGTGGTCCGGGGCAAGAATACTCTCACGCCAAAGGCGGCCTCTGGCGCACCTGGCTGGAGCAGTAATGTCATAAAAGCGAAGCCTCGCGCGGCCACGAATGCGCGTTGCGCCGTTTCCGGTCCGGCTTTCCGGTACCTGCCACTTTGAATTTCTTGAATGGCTTACTGGACAAATTTTTTTCGAATTTGTGCGTCTTTTGCCATCTGACGTTGATAAGTTTTCAACTTTATAGATGGACATCTGCTGTTCGCCGTAGGTAAAAGATGGTTACACCGGAAGAAAAAATGATATCAACAGCAGATGGGTTCAATTGAATCGGCTGTCGAAGGATTCACTGGATAAGCATGGCGTTTCTTATTCTTACGAACAGCGCGGGGTAACGGGAACCCGAAAAGGCTAAGCCACCCGAGCCTATTTCTAAATGCGGGATGACGTTTTTGGCGAACGCTTCGACGGTTTCGGGGTAGACCTTGCGCGCCGGGGTGAGCATCAGATGCTCGACGCCGGCGGCTTTTAGCTCTTCGATTCTCTCGATGCATTCTTTGGGACTTCCGGCGATGGAAAAGCGCTGAACCAGATAGTCGTTCACTAGATCGGGATCGACTCGGTCTTCCATCGGCTTCATGACATCGAAGCCGGCCATGAATTTCTTGACGCCGTCGAGTTCTTCCGGCGGTACGGTTTCGAAGGTGAAGCGGAAATTGTGATGGGCGCGGTTGGCGATGCGGTTGCGGACGATTTTGCGGGCTTTGTTGCCGTCTTCGTCGACGCAGAGCATGCCGGCGGCGATGATCGCGACGTCGCTTTCCTTTCGCGCCCGGCTCGCGCCGTGCCTTCGCGGATCTTCTGTTTCGCCCAATCATAGACGCGCAGATCGAAGCCGGTGCCGAGGATCACGCCGTCGGCGCAGCGGCCGGCGAGCTGCAGGCCTTTGGGGCCTTCGGCGGAAACATAGATCGGCGCCGGCTGGTTGATCGTAAAACCGATGCCGACCTTGCCGGTGGAAACGGTGGCGGCATTGCCTTGCACCAGATGGCGAATGAGCCTTACGCCGTCTTCAAATTCTTTCATCGGCAGTGGCTTTCAAGCCTTGCGTGTAGACCGGGCCATCGCCGGTGCCCAGACCCATGATGGCGCGGCCTTTGGAAATCTCATTCAGCGATGCCGCCGCGCCGGCGATCACGGTGGGGTGGCGGAACACGATGTTGGTGACGGCGATGCCGAGCAGCACGCGCTTGGTGATCATGGCGCAGCTCGCCAGGGTCTGAAAAGAGTCGATGGAACTCAGATGGCTCTCGCCGAGAAAGATGCCGTCGTAGCCCAGTTCTTCGGCGCGCCGGGCGCGCTTATGGATTTCGTCGATATTCTTTACGCCGCCGTGAAGGCTGTGCAGGCTGAATTTCATGACAGTGCTCCGAAGCACCAATAGGCATTAGCACAGCATGGACGGTCAATCGTCAAATGGACTCGTGAAAATAGAAGCGCGGCTTGCTTGCTGCGCCCGGATCATTCATTGGGAGAATGCTACCAAGCCGCAGCCGGTCGCCCAGGGGACGACCGGCTCGTAGGCGAGCAATTCCGCTTTCCAGTTCTGCACCGCGCCGGCGAGGGCGATCCAGGTTCTGATTTCGTGGCCGCCGGAGCCGGCTTCGCTGTTGATCTCTTCGTGGGTGTATTCGGTCAATTTGGTGCGGTCGCCGTTGACTAACGTTTCGAGAAACTTTTTATCGAAAGGTATATTGATCTTGCCGTGCTTGGCTTCGCCGGGCCAATGGGATAGGCCGCCGGTGGCGATGAGCGCGATGCGCTTCGCTTTGCTCCAGGACCTTGCCGAGAAATTTCGCCCAAGGCAAAGCAGCGCTTGGCTGTCGGCATGGGTGGCGTCAGTGTATTGATGAATCACCGGCACGACCGGCACCGCCATGTTGGGATTCAAAAAATGCAGCGGCAAAAAAGTCGCGTGGTCGAACAACAGTTCGTCGGAAAAACTCGGATCGAAGCCGCTGTCGAGGCAGGCGTCGATCAATTCCGCGCCGAGCTTGGCATCGCCGGGCACGCGCGCTTTGGGAATGCGCAGCCATTCTTCGATCGGCCCGTCGTAGTATTCGGCGCGGCCGATGCAGAAGGTCGGCATGCTGGTTCAAGAAAAAATTTGCCCAATGCTCGACACTGAAGCGCGACGATGACGTCCGGTTGCGCCGCGGCGAGCATCGCGCCGAGTTTCCGGTAGCTGCCGAGAAATTTTTCCGCTTGTTCTTTAGGCGCGGCTTCGGTCCAGGCGGTCATTCCCGGCGCATGGCTGGCGGCGCAGGCGAATACGATCGGCATGGCTTACTCCAATCCTTTCAGTGCTTTGGCGTAATCTTCGTTGGAGACTTTGTGCAGCAAAGTGAACGGCCGCAGCAACAGCGAATGGACGCCCAGCGCATAGAGCGCGCGTACGTCGACATCGAGGGCCGCCTTGGTTTCGTCGTCGGTCAGGTCGTAGTTCTTGACGAACGCCGCCGGGTCCTGGCGATAGTGCTCGCGCTGCGCGGGGTCGCGATTGACGTGATAGATGAGTTTCTGCAGTTGATAGAGGCTCATATGATCAGTCCAATTTTTGGTGCAGCCAGTCGACCACGGTTTTGAAGATATTCGGGATCGCGCCCATGTGGCCGCCGGGAAAAAGCCGAATCGTTTTCGGATTGCCATGCTCCAGCAGCAAATAAAAATCCTCCAGCGGCACCTGCTTGTCCTCTTTGCCGTTGACGATCAGCATCGGCGCGCAGGGTTTGTCGAGCCAGCCCTGATCCAGCAACGACAGCGCCGGCATGACCGCGCAGAGCTCGTCGAAAGTTTTCTTGCCGAAGAGATTGGCGCGCGCTTCGATCAAATCGAAAAGATAAGAGTCGGCGTGGCGCGAGCGCTCCTGCCACTCGGGTTGAAAGAAATAATGAATGCCGCCGCCCCAATTGACCGCCGCGCGCAATTTGTCCGGAGCGAGATGGGCCAGCTTGGTCGACCAGTGGCCGCCGAAGCTGGCGCCGACGACGGCGATCCTGTTGGCATCGACTTCGGGCCGTGTGAGCAAATAATCGAGCACGGCGAGATGCACTTGATGAGCTTCCGGTCCGGCGAGCATGGGACATTCGCCGGTGCCCGGGCTGTCGATGATGAAGCAGCCCCAGCCTTCTTTGACGAAAGTCTCGCCGAAGGAGTGGCGTTCCTCCTTCCAATTATCGATGCCGCCCCAGTGCATGATCATTGGCGCCGGCAGTTGCTTCGGCAGGCGCAGATGACCGACGATGGGTTTGTCCCTGAAATGGAATCGCTACGCGTTCGACCGGGATGTCGAAATATTTCGAGGCGGCGAGAAACATCTCGCGGGTTTTCATATAGCCGTGGTGTTTGCCGGGCGTGCTCGGAAAGGGGTGGCGGGCGATGCCGTAGTAACCGTAGGATTTTAGAAACGCCGCTTTCGCCTGCGGCGCGTCGCCGGCTTTCTCCGACGCGTTGGCTTTCTCCTCCCAGCGCGCGCCCAGGCCATTCCAAGCCGCGGCCCAGGTTTCGCCTTCGAAGTTGGGCATCTTTGCGAGCGCTTCTTCCGATTCGCCTTTATCGGCGTGGAGAAACGGCGCGCGCCGGCCGACCCGCTCGCGGATGTCGTTTTTTACTTCTTCGGTCGTACGCGGTTTGCTCATCAGGAGTTCCTCTCTCGTCGGCGACTCTAGCTCAACTTAAGTCGGCCAATTCAATTCCGCCGCGCGCATTTTTTATACCGCCAAGCGGTCTATTCAGTGATCGTCATAAGTGGGAATCTTGCTGCCAAATCGGGCTGCTGCACAGCGCACAACTACCGCTGCAAAATGAACCGTTAAGATTCGCTCTGGAGGGGTTGACGTTTGGATTTCACCATGTCATCCAATTAGTTCAGTCGGCTTTTAAACGCGTCATTTAGCGCTGTAGATTTTTCATCGCTTGGAGTCATTCATGGCCGCGATTATCGATGGCAAAGCCGTCGCCAAGGAAGTTCAAAAAAAAATCAAAGAAGAAGTCGAGGGTCTGGAGCGGCGCTGGGGCATGGCGCCGGGCCTGGCTGTGGTGTTGGTGGGAGACGATCCGGCGTCGCATATTTATGTGCGCAACAAAGAAAAGGCGTGCAAAGAAGTCGGCATCAAATCTTTCGAGCATCTGCTTCCGGCGACGATTTCGGAAAGGGAATTGCTCGCGCTGGTGCAACAACTCAACAAAGATAAAAATGTTCACGGCATTTTGGTCCAATTGCCGCTGCCGCCGCATATCCGTCCCAAACGAATTCTCGAAGCGATTTCGCCGCACAAAGATATCGACGGTTTTCATCCGGTCAGCCAGGGAATGCTGTTGCTCGGCGGCGATGGGTTCAAGCCGTGCACGCCGATGGGAGTGATGAAACTTCTCGATGCGGCCGGTTGCGATCCCAAAGGCAAAAACGCCGTGGTGGTCGGCCGCAGCAATATTGTCGGCAAGCCGGTAGCGCTGATGCTGCTCGATAAACATGCCACGGTGACGATTTGTCATTCGCGCACGATGAACCTGCGCGAGGAAGTGAGTCGGGCCGATATTGTCGTTGTCGCCATCGGCAAAGCCGGCTTGGTGCGCGGCGATTGGATCAAACCGGGAGCGTTCGTCATCGACGTCGGCGTCAACCGGTTGCCCAACGGTAAGCTTTACGGCGATGTGGAATTCGAAACCGCCAAAGAACGAGCCGCGGCGATCACGCCGGTCCCGGGCGGGGTCGGCCCGATGACCATTTGCATGCTGCTCTACAATACGCTGAAAGCCGCCAAAGATTCGCTTGCAGCGCGAACGCTAAAAAACTCGCCGCGTCACCACCGTGGGCCAAGACACCAAAAAGAACTCCGCTCTATAACGCGCATCGGCGCGCCGGCGCGAAAATGGTCGAGTTCGCCGGCTGGGAAATGCCGGTGCAGTATCAGGGCGTGATCGCCGAACATTTGGCCGTGCGCAGTCACGCCGGGCTCTTTGATGTGAGTCACATGGGTGAGATCGAGGTGCGCGGCAAAGGCGCTTTGGATTTTTGCCAGCGCATGACCGCCAACGACCTGTCGCGCGCCAAGCTGTTCCAAGCGCAGTACAATTTGCTGCTCAACGAACAGGGCGGCGTGGTCGACGACGTGATTTTTTATCGCCTGCAAGAGGATATTTTTTTTATTTGCGTTAACGCATCGAATACCGCCAAGGATTTTTCCTGGCTGGAGCAGCATTCGGCGGGAGCTGTCGAGGTCGAGAATGTCAGCGCCAAATATGCCCAGTTGGCGCTTCAAGGCCCGCTTTCCGCGGGCATTCTGCAGCCCCTGACGGCCCTCGATCTCACCGCGCTAAAGTCTTTTCATTTCGCATTTGCCGATGTGGCCTCGATTCGCTGTCTGGTGGCACGCACGGGTTACACGGGCGAAGACGGATTTGAGCTTTATTGCGACAGCACCGCGCCGAACGCTTGTGGACGGCCTTATTGGACGCCGGCGCGCCGGCTGGTCTCGTGCCGGCCGGTTTGGGCGCGCGCGACACGCTGCGGCTGGAAAAGGCTTATCCACTTTACGGGCACGAGCTCGACGACAACACCACGCCGCTCGAAGCCGGGCTGGACTGGGTGACAAAATTCTCTAAACCGGACTTTCTTAGCCGGGATATTTTGCTGCGGCAACAGGAAGCAGGTCCGAAACGAAGACTGGTGGGGTTGGAGCTATTACAACCGGGAATCGCGCGCAGCGAATATGGCTTATTTGAAAACGGCCGGTTGATCGGACGGGTGACCAGCGGCACCAAATCGCCGTCACTCGGCAAAGCGATCGCGCTCGGCTATGTTTCGACCGAGGTGGCCGATATCGATCACGCGATCGATGTCGAAATACGCGGACGAAAAATTCCGGCCAAAATAGTTTCACTGCCGTTTTACCGCAATTAGCGGCGCGGCGAATAAACGTATTTACGAATCAAGGAGGTTAGCGATGGAGTTTCCTGAAGGGCTAAAATACTCAAAGGAACATGAATGGGTGCTGGTGGAAGGTAATACGGCGACCATCGGCATTACCGAGTATGCTCAGGAAGAGCTCGGCGATATCGTGTACGTCGAGCTGCCGGAGGTCGGTGAGAAAATTATTAAAGACGATCCGTTTGGTGCGGTCGAATCAGTCAAGGCGGTTTCCGATGTTTATGCGCCGGTAAGCGGCGCGGTGCTGGAAATCAACGATGTGTTGCCGGAAAACCCGGAAACCATCAATGACGACCCTTACGGAGACGGCTGGATGATTCGCGTCGAGTTGACGGACAAGGACGACCTCAAGGATTTGATGGATGCCGATGAGTACGCCGAGTATGTCGCGCAGCAAAAAGACGACGACGACGAAGAAGACGACGATGACGAGGACGAAGACGAGGAAGAAGAAGATGAGGAAGAGAAGGAGAAGTAGTTCAAACCGATGCGCTACACTCCTCACACAAGCGCCGATAAGGAACGGATGCTGCGCGCGCTTGGCCTCGACGCCGTCGAAGAGCTGTACCGGCATATCCCGAAATCGCTCACCGCTCGCGCCAAGATTGACTTGCCCGACGGGCTGACCGAACTGGCGGTAAGCCGGCGGCTCGGCGCGCTGGCGGCGAAAAATGCTACGGCGACGGATTGGAGCATGTTTCTCGGCGGGGGTATTTATCACCACTTCATCCCGAGCGCCGTCGACGCGACGATTTCCCGTTCGGAATTTTCCACTTCCTACACGCCGTATCAACCGGAGGTTAGCCAGGGAACTTTGCAAGCATTGTTCGAATATCAAACCCTGATCTGCCAGCTTACCGGCATGGAGGTTTCCAATGCCGCGGTGTACGACGGCGCGTCGGCAACGGCCGAAGCCGTATTGATGTCGCGGCGGATTCAACCGTTGGGCCGGCGCCGGGTGCTGATATCCAAGGCGCTTCATCCGCAGTACCGCGCGGTGGTGGCGTCTTACGTTAAAAATCTCTCGGATGTGCGTTTGGAGGAAGTTCCTTTCGATGCCAACGGAACCACCGACCTGGAACATCTTGGCGCCCGGCTGGACGCGGAGTCGATGTGCGTCGTGGTCGGTTATCCCAACTTTTTTGGCGCGATCGAAGACCTCGCCTCGATCAAGGCCGTGTGCGCGAAAGCGGGAGCGCAGCTGATCACCGTCACCACCGAGCCGATCTCGCTCGGGCTGCTCAAACCGCCGGGCGATTTCGCTACCGATATTGCGGTCGGGGAAGGGCAGAGTTTGGGTGTGCCGATGAGCCTGGGCGGTCCCGCCTTCGGCTTTTTTGCTTGCCAGAAGAGGTTTGTGCGGAGCCTGCCGGGAAGACTGGTCGGCGAAACTATCGATAGCGAAGGCCGGCGCGGTTTTGTTTTGACATTGGCCACGCGCGAACAGCATATTCGGCGCGAGAAGGCGACATCGAATATTTGCACTAGCCAAACGCTTTGCGCGCTGGGCGCGACGGTCTTCATGTCTTTGCTGGGCAAGACCGGTTTGCGCCGATTGGCGGAGGTGAATGTTGCACGCGCTCACACGGCGCAAGCCAGGCTAGTTGAGCAACCTGGCTTTGCCGCCCCGTTTGCGGCTCCGTTTTTTAACGAATTCGTATTGCGCGCCCCCGATATAAGCGCATCTCTTCGACCGCTGCGCCGCTGCGAAAATCGTTCCGGGGATTGCGCTGGAGCCTTTTTACCCAGAGTTGAAAGATTGTTTTCTGATGTGCGTGACCGAAATGAATGAGCGAGAGGAGATCGACCGACTTGTCGGAACCATCGCCGGGAAATAAAGCATCGCGAGTCGCCGAGCCCAAGCTGCTGTTTGAGAGCGGCTCGGTGGGCCGAAGCGCTTTTGATTGGCCGCAAGCAGAGGACCGTAGCGATGGCGCGATTCCCGCGGCGCTGCGGCGCGACGAGATCGCTGGGTTTCCTGAGTTGGGCGAGTTGGAGGTCTTGCGTCACTTTACCCGGCTATCGCAGAGAAACTTCTCGATCGAGAGCCAGTTTTATCCCCTCGGCTCTTGTACGATGAAATACAATCCGAAGATCAACGAGGTGGTTGCGCGCTTTCCCGGTTTCGCGCAAATTCATCCCATGGCTTCGGTTGAGTTGCTGCAGGGCGCTTTAGCGTTACTGCATGAACTCGAAGGGATGCTCGCTGAGATCAGCGGTATGGAGCACGTCAGTCTCCAACCGTCCGCCGGCGCTCAAGGAGAGCTGACTGGTTTAATGCTGATTCGCGCCTGTTTGACGGAACGAGGCAACCCGCGCAAGAATATTATCGTCCCCGATACCGCGCACGGCACCAATCCGGCAAGCTCGACGCTTTGCGGTTATGACGTCGTGCAAATTTCTTCCAATGAGCACGGCGTGATCGATGTTGCGGCGTTGGCGCAAGCGATGGATGAAGACGTCGCCGCATTGATGGTCACCAATCCCAATACGTTGGGTTTATTTGAGACCAATATAGAAGCGGTCACCGAAGTCGTGCACGCCAAGGGCGGGCTGGTTTATCTCGACGGCGCCAATCTCAATGCCCTGATGGGCATAGCCAAGCCCGGACACATGGGCGTGGACGTGCTGCACATGAACCTGCACAAAACTTTTTCAACCCCCCACGGCGGCGGCGGGCCGGGCGCTGGACCGGTGGCGGTCAAGCAACACCTGCACGACTACCTGCCCGTGCCGCGCATCGTCAACGATGGCGGCAGCTTCCGCTTGGATGAGGCTTGCGCCAAATCGATCGGCCGTGTGCGCTCGTTTTTGGGCAACTTCGGCGTATTGGTGCGTGCCTACACTTACATTCTTTCGCTCGGCGGGGACGGCCTCGAAGAGGCCAGCCGGATGGCGCTGTTGAACGCCAACTATATTCGCAAACGGCTGGAGAAAAACTATCAGATCGCTTTCAACGAGCCATGCATGCACGAATGCATATTTACCGATCGCATCCAACATCGTTACGACGTCAGCACTCTCGATATCGCCAAGCGTCTGCTCGACTATGGCTATCATCCGCCGACCATCTATTTCCCTTTGGTGGTTTCCGGCGCGTTGATGATCGAACCCACGGAAACCGAGACTGTGGAAACTCTGGATGGTTTCATCGATGCGCTCCTGGCGATCGCGCAGGAGGCCAAAGACGACCCAGAGTTGGTCAAAAAGGCTCCTCACTCCACGCCGGTGCGCCGTCTCGACGAAGCGCGCGCCGCGCGCAAGCCAATACTTCGCTGGGAATCCGACCCGACGCGGGAACGTCTGTAATTCCGGACCTTCTAAGCGAGCTGTCGTCAGCGCGTGTACCGGTAATTTAAACGATTATCGTTGTATTCCATCGTCGCCGAGATCAATAACGGATTGATTTTGATCCAGGGTGGAATTGGCGGGAACGGCGCGGCCGCTTTAATTGCGCGCAGCGCTTCGTCGTCGAGGACTTGCGAGCCGGATGATCGGATGATTTTCAAGCGATCGACTTGGCCAGTCGAGGCGATGGTAAATTCCAGCGCAAGTCTGCCCTGCAGGCCGTAGCGCAGGGCCGCTTCCGGGTATTCCCATTGGAGTTCGATGGATTGCTTAATCTTGTTGAAGTAGCTGACGTAGATCGGGTCTCTGGTGTTCAGGCTGACCGGACCGGGATTGCGTGAGTTCGACGACCAGGTTGCCGACGGCAGCAGGTCCTTCAGGGTCGGCAGTTCGCGTTCTGTCACTGCGGTCTTGTCCTCGATGGGTTCACGCGCCGCCGGTGTCGGTGCATTGGGCGCCGGCAATTCCTCCCGACTGGCCGTAGCTGGGCGAGATTGGCCGCGCGCAAGGTCGGATTTTTCTTGGGTGATCGGTGAGTCTTTTTTCGCGACGATCGTCGGTGCTCGGGTCGGTCGGGTGCGCGGCGCTCTGGGAATCCTTGTGGTTTCAGGGCGGCTCTGCTCCGGCGCTGGCGGCGACGGCAAGAGGGACACGGGGATCTTTTCTTGCTGTGGTCCATTGAACTGACGTTGTGGGTGCAGTAGCAAAAACGCCAGTGCGTGAAGCGCCAACGAGGCGGCGAAAAATCGACCCAGGGATGTATTAAAGGAGCCCACAATTAACTATACTAACCGTCACTCATTTGTTCGCAATGCTTAAGGAGAGAATTGGGCGGCGCGCGCGAATAGGCTCGCTGCCAGGGAGGGATCATGTTTGGCTTAGGCGTGGGTGAGTTGCTCGTTATCTTAGTCATCGTGCTGGTGCTTTTCAGTCGTCGTTTACCCGATCTCGGCGAGGGCCTTGGCAAAAGCGTCCGGAAGTTCCGCAAAGCGATGAACGATTCCGACGAAATCGATGTTACGCCGAAGAAGGATGCCGGCAAGCCTTAGCGGCTTGGTCCGCGAAGTTATACCTCAGCTGCCGCCGTAATCACCTGACAGGTGAAATCTTTGGCCGCCTTGGCCGATCGCAAAAACACAATCGTGAACGGCACCGAATCGCCGGGCGGTATTTCAAAGCTTTTCAACGGCTTGAGATTTTGCAAATGCGGAATATCTTCGGTCGTCATACCGCGGATAATCTTCGGTGAAATCGTATTACCCAGCCAGATCGTTTGTTGTTCCAGCTCCCTGCCGGTGTCGTTGAAAACTTTTCCAGTTATTTGAACCTCGCGAATGACCACCGGATTTTGATTCAACGCCACACCAGTTACGACAAAAACCTCCCGATTGCCTTGGATGCCTTGATAGCCTGACCGTAGCGAACGGATTAGTATTCCCTCTTTTAAATGAATATTTTTCAGCAGCATCGGGCCGACGATCGGAATATTTCTGATGATCGCTGCGGAAGCACCAGGATGCGCCTGACTCATCACTGCAACGAGCCCAAAGCCGATTGCCAAAAGACCGAACAGGGTCATGTAGGGGAAGATGGAAGCACGCTGATCCACGTAGGAGGCCATCGGTAGAATGTTCCTAACACTATCCGATTCTTGGCCTTTTGACTCGTCAGTGTGCACCGCTTCGGCAATCGCAAAATCTTTTTTGCCTTTGGGCTGCTTTGCTTTGACCGGCGGTGTATTCGTGTCGGTCTCGACAACTGGCAGACCTTCCTGATTTTGACGAGCTTTGAGAACAGCCATTTCCTGGCTCGCCGAATTTACCAAGTTGTCGTCCGCTGCGGTCGGGTTCTCCGATTTGATTTCGGCCCCTACATGGCCGGGTGGAGTAAGTGGCGCTGGCGGCACCGGAAAAGCAAAGGTCAACTCCGCTTCAGGATCTGTTTCAACGGCGTGTTGCGTAGGTTCTTGCTGCTGCCCGGGAATGAGCTGCGTGTCGGCTTCGAGTTCGAAGGTGTGTTTACAACGAGAGCAGCGAAAGGCCGGCGCCGAACCCTTTATGACCTCGTCCGATACTTTGTAAGTAGTCCTGCATTTTGGGCATTGAACCAGCATAGGGCGTCCTTCGGGGGAGGCTTGAGACTGCCAAAAGGGCAAGGAATTCAGTGTGATTTTAATGAAATTCGCAAAAACTTCAAGGTTTTGTGATAATAAGCCGGCCTCCGGCCTGAATAATTCTAATGGGGTGGCGTCTAAACTGGCAGGATCATCGTGGAGTTGACTGACTCGGAGTTGGTACAGCAGTGCCAAGCGGGCGAGATGAGCGCGTTTCAGGAACTCGTCTCCCGTTACCATCAAAAAGTCTACATGGTCATTCTCGGTTTGCTGCGCCATCGCGAGGACGCATTGGAGGTCGCGCAAGAAACTTTTTTTCGCGCGTTTCGCAAAATCAATAGCTTCCAAGGCGGTTCGTCCTTTTATACTTGGCTCTACCGGATCGCGGTTAACATGGCGATCGATGCGCAACGGCGGCAGAAACGAAATCCACTGGATTTTCGCGAGAACATGGATGACCTGTTGGAAGCCCAAAATGAGGTTGCCAAAGATCCTTTTTCCGACGTCCACGATAGGGAGTTGCGCGAGAGTCTGGTGAAGGCGATTAACGAATTGACACCGGAACACAAAGCCGTCATCGTGTTGAGGACGATCGAGGGACTTTCTTACAAAGATATCGGCGAAATTTTGGGTTGCTCCGAAGGAACCGTGATGAGCCGGCTGCATTATGCGCGGAAGAAATTGCAGGACAAGCTGAGCGCTTATTTATGAACCCTTGCGAAAACATACGAGACTCGATCGGCAGTTGGTTGGATGGTGAGTTGAGCCCATCGCAAAGCGAAGCGGTGCAAAGCTCACGTCGCGACCTGTGGGGCGTGCGCTGAAACGCGCCGCCAGTTAGAAAAAATTGATCGCACACTCAAAACCAGCCTGGACGCGGAGGCCGTTCGCGTCGATTTCTTGCCGTTCTGGCGCGAAGTTCAAAGCCGGATCAACCGCAAGCGAAGCCCGATCGAACAGTTGGTGGATTGGGGCCGGGATATTTTGACTGCGCCGCGCGTGACGTGGGCGATTCCCGCAGTGATTATCGTATTGATCGGAATCCTGTCGCTCGACGCTTACTTGCCCGGCTGGAAATTCGGCGCTGCGCGCAATAGCTTTGCCGCGGTCGATTCCATCGACGCGCACGGGAGTAGCGTGGCGTTGCTGCGCGAGAATGAAACCAAGACAACGGTCATCTGGTTGTATCAAGATGAAGAAGGTGAGAATGATGCTGCTGCCGACGAATCTGCGAAATCGGGTCCTACTTTTTAGTCTGCTAGCATTCGCGGCAGGGACGACAGTATTCGCCGCGGAGAAGAATCCCCAGTCTGTTCAAGTTACCATCGGCACTATCTTGGTGAGCAATCAAAACGACGATTTCGACCCCCAGCTTAAAAGCATGGAGAAGCAACTCCGAGTTTTGAAATATCGTTCGTACCGGTTGCTAAAAAACGATACCCAGAAGGTGCCGTGGCAAGGCAGCAAGGTTTTTGAGATTCCCGGCGGACGCTCTTTAACCGTCGCGCCGCAGGAGTTTCAAAATAATCGCATTGCCTTGAAAGTACGACTGACCGAGCGGGAAAAGCCGCTCCTTGATACTACTGTGACGGTTCCCAATAAGGGCAATTTCCTCTACGTGGGCGGCCCGCCGCATGAAGGGGGCAATCTGGTGTTGTCAATCTCCGCCGCGGCGCAGTAACTTAAATCACTCGATAACGTTCTTCTCAATCGGTTCGACGGCAATGCCTTTGGCTCTGAGCCAGGCAATCGCTTTGGCGACTTCGCCGTTTTTTCCATCGATTTCCAACGCCACCAATCCCATCTCTGAAGTTACGGTCGAGCCGCGTATGTTGAATACGATGTCGAACTGCTTGGACAACAGACTCAAAACCGGCTCATTGATCAACTCTTTGGGAAACGTCAGATAGACTCGTTCGCGCACGCGGTCTGGTTTTGCTTTGGTAGCCATCGAACCTTAAATCGAGAATTTTATATTTCCCACGGTCATGCGATCGCGCCAACCGACCCACAAGTTGGTGCTCAGATATTTATCGCCGAAGTCGGGAAAGATTGTCACGATCGTTCCCGAACGAATTTTGCGGGCTAGGTTTAGCGCGGCAAACAGGGCGGCTCCGGAAGATTGCCCGACCAGAACTCCTTCCTCCTGGCTGAGGCGATATACCATCGAATAGGCGTCTTCGGTGGAAACCGGAATTTTGCCGTCGAGCTCTTCTTCGTGATAGATACCCGGCACGATAGAGCTCGCCATATGTTTCAATCCTTCGAGACCGTGCAGCGCGTCGTCGGGCTCCACCGCGATGACTTGGATCTTCGCATCGACTTCTTTTAAATAGCGGCCGACGCCCATGATCGTGCCGCCGGTGCCGATACCGGCCAGGAAATGGGTTATTTTGCCGTCCGTCTGCCGATAAATTTCCGGCCCGGTATTTTCATAGTGGGCTAGCGGATTCATCGGATTAAAATACTGATCCGGTTTGAAAAATTTGTCCGGCGATTCTTCGAGAATTTTACGGCATTGACGAATGGCCCCGTCTGAACCTTCGAGGGGATCGCTGTAGGTAATTTTTGCCCCGTAGGCTTGAATGATTTGTTTGCGCTCAATGCTGACGTTGGCGGGGATTACCAGCTCGACCGGGTAACCCAAGACACTTCCGATCATCGCCAGGGCGATGCCGGTATTTCCCGAAGTCGAATCGAGAATGGTCTTGCCGCGCCGAAGCTTGCCGCTTTTCAAACCGTCTTGGATCATCTGCCACGCCGGTCGGTCTTTCACGGACCCGCCGGGATTGAAGCCTTCCAGTTTTGCATAGATCTTCACCTTGGAATGGAGGCCTTCCGAGACCCTCTGGATTTCCAGCAGCGGAGTGTCGCCGATTAGGTCGAGAACCGATTCGACTTTCTTCGACTGCTTCGACGGGTCGGGGACCAGACGGAGATTAGATGAGGTGAATACCATGAGCTATGAATTGATTTCACGGCCGCCGGCGATCGCCGGCACGATGGAAATGTTATCGCCTTCCTTCAGCGAAGTCTCGAGATTTTGCAGGAAGCGGATATCGTCGCCGTTGACGTAGACGTTGACGAAGCGGCGAACATTACCGCTCTCATCACAAATGCGTTCCTTAATGCCCGGGTAACTGTTTTCAAGATCGTCGACCAGGGCTTTTACATTGCCACCTTGCGCGTTGACCTCATCGGCGCCCTGAGTGAACTTGCGTAGCGGGGTAGGGACTCGAACTCGAACCGACATAAACTTCCTCCTCAAATAACCTCACCCTCGTCGGGCGAGTTGACAATAATCCGTCGCTCCGAGCCTTGCAAGGTGAAAGAGCGACGCCATCTATTTTGACAAAACCTCGTTAAACTTTCTAGCTGCCGGTCGCTAAGGCCGGCATTGGCGGATTCAATTGTTGAAAGAGATCGTCAAAGTGGTCGAGCGTTGCGTCGATGGTAAACGGCTTTTCGACGCTGCGCGCCACCGCTTCTAAGGTTTTGTAGCCGTTGCCGGTGATGCTGACGACGATCGATTCGTCACGCGGGATTCGTCCCTGCTCGATGAGTTTCTTGGTTACGGCGATCTCCGTGCCGCCGGCGGGTTCGGTGAAGATCCCTTCGGTGCGAGCGAGCAGCTTGATGCCGTCGAGAATCTCGTCATCCGTGGCGCTCTCGCCCCAGCCGCCGGATTCGTGCACTGCCTGAATGACGTAGTAGCCGTCCGCGGGGTTGCCGATGGCGATGGAGCTGGCGATCGTGTTGGGCTTCACCGGGCTGACTAGATCCGTGCCTTTGTGCAGCGCGTTGATGATCGGCGCGCAGCCGGCGGCCTGGGCCGAATAAATTTTGCAGCCGGTGTCTTCCACGAGGCCGACCTTGATCAGCTCGTGAAAGCCCTTGGCGAGCTTCGGCAGGATCGTTCCGCCGGCCGAGGCGACGACGATGTGCTTGGGCAGTTTCCAGCCGAATTGCTCGGCGATTTCGAAGCCGTGGGTCTTGGCGCCTTCGGAGTAATAGGGACGCAGATTGACGTTGACGAACGCCCAGCCGTATTTATCGCCGATCTCGCTGCACAGCCGATTGACGTCGTCGTAGTTGCCTTTGATGGCGACGGTCTTGGGTCCGTAGATGGCCGAGCCGATGATCTTTCCCTGTTCCAGTCCGTCGGGAATGAACACGTAACAGTTGAGCCCGGCTTTTGCCGCATGGGCAGCGACGGAATTGGCCAAGTTCCCCGTCGACGCGCAGGAGACGGTATCGAAGCCGAATTCGATCGCTTTGGAAATCGCGACCGAAACGACGCGGTCTTTGTATGAAAAGCTCGGGTGATTGACCGAGTCGTCCTTCAGATAAAGCTCCTTGACGCCCAACGCCTCGCCCAAGCGATGGGCCCGCACCAGCGGCGTGAAGCCGGAATACAGCCCGACCCGCGGTTCGCCGTCGATCGGCAGCAGCTCGCGGTAACGCCAAAGATTGTGCTCGCGCGCGGCGATCTTATCGCGGCTGATCGATTTCTTGATGCCGTCGTAATCGTATTGGATCTCCAGCGGGCCAAAGCAATTTTCGCAGACATGCAGCGGTGCCTGAGGGTATTCCTGGCCGCACTCCCGGCATTGCAATCCTTTAACAAAGCTCATGGTTGTTCCTTCTTTGATCTCGATCTCAGCTGTTTATCGATGAATTGAATGCCGATTGCTTAGGCGCGCCGCAGGCAGCGCATTTTGGATCTCGCGCCACTTCGACATCATGAAATTTCATGGCTCTCGCGTCGTAAACCAGCAAGCGGTCGGTGATCAAACCTTCCTCCATGCCGGCGAGATATTTGATCGCCTCGGTCGCTTGAATCGTGCCGAGAGTGCCGGCTACGGCGCCGAGGATGCCGGACTGCTGACAGTTCAAGATTTCCTCGGGAGGCGGCGGTGCGTGAAACAGACATCGATAGCACGCGCTCTTGCCCGGGATGACGGTCATCGTTTGGCCTTGCAGCCGGACAATGCCGGCGTGGGAAAAGGCAATGTTGAGTTTAATCGCAATATCGTTGACCAAAAATTTGGTCGCGAAATTATCGCTGCCGTCGACGATGAAATGATAGCCGTTAGCGATCTCGGCGGCATTGTCTTCGTCGAACCGTGTCTGATAGGTCTTGATTTCCACATCAGGATTCAAGTCGATTGAGCTTCTCCTGGGCCGATTCGACTTTGTGCCGGCCGATGTCTTCGGTGGCGTGCAAGATTTGCCGTTGCAGATTGGACAGCTCAACTTTATCCGGATCGATGATGCCGAGAGTCCCGATGCCCGCGGCGGCAAGATAAAACGCCGCGGGAGAACCGAGGCCACCGGCGCCAATGACCAGCACGCGCGCTTGGCGCAGCCGTATTTGGGTCTTGCCGCCAAGATCCGGCACCATGATCTGGCGGCTATAACGTTCGATCTGATCCGTGCTGAGTCGCGTGTTCATACGTCCGGCAAAAAAAAGCCTCTTCTTAAGAAAGATAAGAAGAGGCGCCAATGACCTCACCTCATCTTTCCCCCCGTTGTCCGGGGAGGGGAATTAGCACCAGCGTTCCGTATCCGGAACCGGTTGCTGTGGCTTCGAAGGGCCTATCCCTCCACCACTCTGGATAAGGTTCCAGTTGGCAAAAAGATAGCCCAGCTAGCGGGATGATGTCAAGACAACGCCAGCACGGCAGCGTTCATTTGCCGATGGCACGACCCACGGTTCGCTCTTGAATTTGCGCGTTAGCCGGTGCAATGCTGCCAGGGCAATTCGAAGGTCTGATGAGGAACTCGGCATGGGGCTCACGCAAGCGGTTGCCCGCTTCGTTACGACGACAAAATCTCGCGACCTGCCGCACGATGTTGTGCAACTGGCGCGGGGATTTATCCTCGACGGCCTCGGCGTAGCGCTTAGCCGGCTCGACGGACGAATGTGCGCGCATCGTCCAAACGCAGATCCGCCATATCAACGGCCGCCGTGAGTCTTCGATCCTCGGTACTTCTCTACGAGCACCCGCGCCGCTGGCCGCTTTAGCCAACGGCGTGGCCGGCCACGCGATGGATTACGACGACACTCAGTTGTCGACTTCCAGCGAGGCGGTTTACGGTTTACTCACCCATCCGACGACTCCGGTATTGGCGGCGGTTCTGGCAATCGGCGAAACCGAGAAAATTACCGGCGGCGAATTTGTCCTGGCTTATATTTTGGGTGTCGAGGTCGAGTGCCGCATCGCCGACGCGATCAATCCGCGCCATTATCAATCCGGCTTTCATTCGACCGCGACCATGGGCGGTCTGGGCGCGGCGACGGCGGTGGGTAAAATCCTCCGGTTCAAGGAGGAGCCGCTGCTGCGCACGTTCGGGATCGCGGCGAGCATGGCTTCCGGTCTGCGCGAGAATTTCGGCACGATGACCAAACCGTTGCACGCCGGCCGCGCCGCGGAGAACGGCGTCACTGCCGCGCTCTTGGCGCGCGACGGCTTCACCGCGGCGCCGAATATTCTCGAAGCGCGTCGGGGCTTCTTCAATGCCATGGCCGGCGGTTATGATGAGAGCAAAATCGTCGGCCATCTAGGCGCGCCCTATTTCATGAAAGCGCCGGGCATTTCCATCAAACCCTATCCGTCCGGCTCGCTGTCTCATCCGGCGCAGGATTTGATTCTCGATCTGGTTCAGCCAACATGATCTCACAGCCGATAATATTGCGCGCATCGAGGTCGGCACCAATTCCAACGTGCCCAACGCGCTGATCTATCCGATGCCGAAGACCGCGTTGGAAGGAAAGTTCAGCATTCCTTTCTGCATGGCCATTGCCGTGCTCGAGCGCAAGGCCGGCATCGCGCCAATTTACCGACCGGAAGGTGCGCGATAAAAAAGTAGTCGACCTGATGAAGCGCGTGACCCTTTACGTCGACGACGAGCTTGAAAAGCTCGGCTACGATCAGGTGCGCTCGCGGATTCGTATCAAGCTGATCAATGGCGAGGTCATCGAAGGTCGCTACGACGTCGCGCGCGGGCATCCGGAGAAACCGATGAGCTGGGCTCGAGCTCACCGACAAGTTTCGCGACTGCGCCGATCTGGTGTTGCCGAGGCAAAGTAGCGAAGAACTTATTCGAGTTGATCGGCCGCATCGAGCGACTTAAGAATTTAACGCCGCTGTTCAAGTTGCTGTGTGCCGCGAAGAGCAAAACCGCGCAGAAAAATGAAAGTCACCAATTCAAGGAGCGACACGTGGAGCCGTACTCGCAAATCATAGGGCGTTTTGTACTGCGATTTGAAACTATCCGATGTACCGGCGGCGGTGGTCGAGAAGGCCAAGTTGGTTTTTCTCGACACTCTCGGTATCGCGCTGGCGTCTTCGACGATGGATTTCGGCGCGATGGTGAGCAACGTCGCGCTCAAGCTCGGCGGCGCGGAACATAGTCTGGTGATCGGTTCGACGCGGCGCGTCGCCGCCGCCAACGCAGTGATTGCCAACGGCACTCTGGCCCACGGCCTCGACTACGACGATACGTTGGAAGAAGCGATCGTCCACACCGGTTGCTGCGCCGGCATGACGGCGCTCGCCGTCGGCGAAGAGATCGGCGCCAGCGGCTCGGCCGTGCTCGAAGCCGCCATCGCCGGGACTGAAGTATTGTGCAAAGTCGGTTTGGTGGCGCCGGGAAAATTTCACGCCCGCGGGTTTCATCCGACGGCGATCTGCTCGACCTTTGGCGGCGCCGCGGCGGCGGGCCGGTTGTATGGCTTGACGCTGGACCAATGGGTCGATGCCTTTGGCTTGTGCGGCAGCCAGAGTTCCGGGAATCATCGAGTATCTCGCCGACGGCACTTGGACCAAGCGCATGCATCCGGGTTGGTCGGCCCACGGCGGTGTGATCGCGACGATGCTCGCGCGCGAAGGCTTTCGCGGTCCGGCCAAAGTCTTCGAAGGCACGCACGGATTTTTCGCTGCTTTCGGCGGCAAGAACGAATACCGATTCGATAAACTGCTTGAGCTTGGCAAGGAGTGGGAGACCCCGCGCTTGACCTTCAAGTCTTATCCCTGCGGCTCGATCTCGCACCCGTACATGGACTGCGCATTCAAGATCAGGCAAAAATATTCGCCTGCGCCGAAAGATATCGCCGAAGTCGTTTGCCGGACCGCCGAAGGGCCGGTGCCTCGTCTTTGGGAACCGCTCGCCGACAAGCAGAAACCGATCAGCTCCTACGGCGCAAAATTTAGTTTGCCCTACAGCATCGCGGTGATGTTGGTGCACGGGCGCGCCGGCCTTGACGAGTTTACCGACGACGCGATTCACGATGCGGCAGTCCTCGAGTTGGCGGGTAAAGTTCGCTACGAACTCGATCCGACGATCGACTACCCGCGTCACTTTTCCGGGCACGTACGGGTGAAACTCAAGGATGGGAGCGTGCTTGAAGAAAATCAGCCGCATCCGCGCGGCGGTTTCGAAGATCCGCTGCCGCCGGCGGAAATCGAAGAAAAATTTCGCGCCAACGCGAGTTTGGCTTTGCCGCCGGAAAACGTCACGGCGCTTGTCGGCGCGGTGCACAAGCTCGAACAATTGCCATCGATAAAAATATTGACTGAACTGTTGATTCCGGGTAAGCGTGGCTCCGCGGGCGGTTCGGCCTAACACAGTTCAGATATTGCGCGAAAAGGAGAAACACGATGAAGAAAAGTGTTTGCTTCATGACGCTGGCGGTTCTTTGGGCCTGGCTGACACCGGTCCTGGCGCAAGATGCAGCGCTGATTCAGGCGGCGCGCAAAGAAGGATAGGTGGTTTGGTACACTTCTGTGGCGCTTCCGTCCGCGACGGCAATCGCCCATGCCTTCAAGCAGAAATATACGGGAATCGAAGTCGAGGTCCATCGCACGGGATCGGAGCGGGTACTGCAAAGATTTATGCAGGAAGCGGCGGCGGGAATAAAAAATGCCGATATCATTGATACCTCCGATGCCGGCCACTTCGAGCTTCTTAAGGGCAAAGGGATGCTGCTCAAATTCACGCCCCAGGGAGTCGCTGGTTTTCCCGACGGCTTTAAGGACAAGGCCGGCTTTTACTACGGCATGCGGTCGACACTTTCGGTCATCGCTCACAATCCCAAGATCGTGCCCGAAAAGGACGCGCCGAAAACCTGGAAGGATCTTTTAAATCCCAGATGGAGCGGCAAGCTGGTCACCGCCCATCCGGGCTACAGCGGCATAATCATGACCCATGTGCTGGCGCTGGTGAATCTCTACGGTTGGGACTACTTTCGCGATCTGGCGAAAAACAAATTGCATATCGTTCAGTCGGCCATTGATCCGGCCGGTGTCGTCGCATCGGGGGAACGGCCGGTGGGCGTCAACGGCGCGGAATATTTCTATTACAAAACCCAAAAACAGGGCAATCCGATCAAGATCATCTATCCCAAAGAGGGCGTGCCGCTCGTCGTCTCGCCAGTGGCGATTGCCAAAGACGCGCCCCATCCCAACGCGGCGAAACTTTTCACCGAGTTTATTTTCGCCAAAGAGTCGCAGCAGTTGTTGGCGGATAAAGAAGGCCTTTATACCGGTCATCCGGACGTTACCTATCCAGCGGACAAGCCTAAGCTCAAAGATTTAAAACTTCTGCCCGCCGAACGCCGACGAGCTCGAAAAACGCAACGCCGAGATCAAGAAACGCTTCGTTGAATATTTTCGGCGCGTAGTCGCAGAAAACATTCATGCCCGCCTTGCAAAACGCGACCCTCGATCGAGTCGGCCACGCGGGCTGGTCCGCGTTGCGATTCAAGGATCCGACCTTGCCCGTGTGGATCGGCGCGGCGCTTCTTCTGGTTTTTCTGATGCTCTTGCCGTTGGGCGCAATTTTTCGCTCCAGCGTCTGGGGTGATACTGGGTTCACGTTCAGCAGTTATCTCGAAGTCTTCACCAACGAGCAGTTCCTCAAAGCGATCTGGAACACGCTGATTATTTCCACCTGGGTGGGCGTGATCTCGGTGGTGATCGGCGCGCTGCTTGCCTGGCTGGTGGCGCGCACGGACTTGCCGTGGAAAAAATCGATCCGCGCCCTGGTCATGGCGTCGTTCGTGACGCCGCCGTTCTCTGGGCGCGTTTGCCTGGACCCTGCTCGCCGGGCCCAACGCCGGCGCGCTGAATAAATTCTATCGCTTCGTCACCGGCTCGGAAGAAGCGCTCTTCAATATTTTCACCATGTCGGGGCTGATCTTCGTCATGGCGCTGTACAGCTTTCCCTACGTCTTTTCGATGATCGCCAACGTCTGCGAGCTGATCTCGTCGGATCTCGAAGATGCCGCGGAGATTTTGGGAGCGAATAAATGGCGCATCGCCTGGACCGTCACCTTGCCGTTGGCGCTGCCGGCGCTGATCGGCGGCTTCATCCTGGCTTTTCTCCAATCGCTCTCGCTCTTCGGCGCGCCGGCGATCCTCGGCCTGCCCGCGGGCCTGCACACGATCACGACACAGATCTGGGCGCTGTTTCACTACCCGCCGCGCCTGGATCTGGCGGCGGCGTTTTCGGTGCCGCTCTTGCTCGCGACCATGGCGCTCATCGCCGTGCAGAAAAAACTCCTCGGGCGCAAGGGTTACAGTACCGTCGGCGGCAAGGGCGCGCAGAAGCGCCTGATCCGCCTGGGCTGGGGACGCATCCCCGTGCTCATGTTCGTGCTCGGGGTTCTTTCACTCTCGGTCTTTTTACCGTATTGGATTCTGCTCAAGGCTGCGCTGTCGCAGGCCTGGGCGGTGCCGCTGACCTGGGATAATTTTACCCTCAAGAATCTTTCCTTCGCGTTTTTCGAATACGGCGATACCCAGCTCGCGATCTACAATACTTTTAAATTGGGCATTCTCACCGCCACGATCGGCACGCGTGCTCGCGACGCTGATCGCCTATATCACCAATCGCAATCTGTTCCGCGGCGCGCGCTATTTGTCTTTTTTCGCCCTGGCGCCGCTGGTGATTCCCGGCATCGTGCTCGCTGTCGGCTTGTTTATCGCCTACACGCGGCCGCCGCTGGTGCTCTACGGCACGATATGGATTCTGTTCGTGGCTTATTTAACCAAGGAAATGCCCATCGGTTTTTCTCAGGCCGAGTCGACCTTCAAGAGCATCCACCCCGAGCTCGAGGACGCGAGCCGGATCATCGGCGCCAACCGCTTAACTTCGCTGATCGACGTCACCGCGCCGCTGGCGCGCTCGGGGCTGATCGCGGCGTGGTCGTTCATCTTCATCGGCGTGATCCGCGAACTCAGCGCTTCGATCCTGCTCTTCGCGCCCAAGTCGAAGGTCGTCTCGGTGGTCATCTTCGATCTCAAAGAAGAGGGGCAGGTGGGCGTGATCGCCGTTCTCGGCATTCTATTGCTCGTGGTTTCCTTCGCGGTGATCCTCGCGGTGCAGTGGCTTGCCGGACGCGACGTCGTGGCGACCAGAGAATAATCCATGGCACTCGTCTCTCTACGCGGTCTCAGCAAGAAATTTACCGACACGGCGGCCGTGGACGATCTTCATCTGGAGATCGGCGACGGTGAGTTTGTCTCGCTGCTCGGCCCGTCCGGTTGCGGCAAGACCACGACGCTCCGTTTGCTGGCGGGCTTCTTACAACCCGATGCCGGCGAGATTCGCGTCGACGGCAAAGTGATTTCGTCCGCGTCGCTATTGGTGCCGCCGGAGCGGCGCAACATGTCGATGATCTTTCAAAGCTACGCGGTTTGGCCGCATATGACGGTAGCGCAGAATGTCGCCTACGGACTCAAGTTCAAGAAGCTATCGAAGCAGGACATCGACGCCAAAGTCACCAAGCTTCTCGGCGTCGTCCATCTGGCGGAGCTGAAGGATCGCTACTCGGCCGAGCTCTCCGGCGGGCAGCAGCAGCGGGTCGCTTTGGCGCGCGCGCTGGTCGTCGAACCGCAGATTCTCCTGATGGACGAACCGCTGAGCAATCTCGACGCCAATCTGCGCGAAGAGATGCGCTTCGAGATTCGCCGCTTGCACGAGGAATTCGGCATCACGACGATCTACGTGACCCACGACCAGGCCGAAGCGATGGCGACCTCCGACCGCATCGCCGTGCTCGATCACGGCCGCATGATTCAGGTCGGCACGCCTTCGGATATCTTCGATCGGCCGGTGACGCGCTTCGTCGCCGAATTTGTCGGCAAGGCGAATATCTTGGCTGGGCACTTTGAAGGGGACGGCCGATTGCAACTCGACGGCGGCTTGACGCTTCGCGTGGCGCCCGGTCAAGCGCCGGCGTCGGGTAAGGGTTCCATCTGCTTGCGGCCGCACAACATTAAGTTGGCCGATGACGAAGCCGCGGCTCGACCGCTGGCCGAGCGCGGTTACAATCTCTTTGCCGGTGTAGTCCGGCGCTCCATCTACTTCGGCGACGCGGTCGATTACACCATCGAGCTCTCATCCCACGCCATCTTGCGCGTGATTACCTCTCCCGCCCAACGTTTCCTGAACGGCCAAACCCTCGTCGCCGCCGCCCATCCCGACGCTTGCGTGGTGGTACGAGACGAATAGCCTGCTCGATGCTGTGCTATAGTTGCCGTTGATATCCGAAGTGAGCATGATCCCAGAGTAAACTTTAGTCCGCCGGGAGCGGGGCTTAAGTATGGCGCTGCATAAAAAGTCGCGATTATTTTCCATCTTTTTGTTTCTTGTTCTGCTTAACGCTTGTGGTGGCGACCGTTTCGATTCCATCCGCAATATTCGTTCTTCTGGAGAAAGCATCATCTGTTTCGGCGATAGTCTTACGGAGGGGGTCGGCGCCGGGTCCGGCGAGGAATATCCGACCGTGTTGTCGCGGCAGTTAGCGCTGCCAGTGATCAATGCCGGACTGCGCGGCGATACGAGTGCGCAAGCTTTGGAGCGGCTCTCCACGTCGGTGCTGAATAAGAACCCGCGCCTAGTCATTGTTCTTTTGGGCGGCAACGATTTTCTTCGCCAGGTGCCGCGTCAGGAGACGCGAAAAAATCTCGCAGAGATCGTTCGGCGCATCCAAGACGCGGGAGCGATGGTCGTCGTCGCAGGACTGAGGCTGGGATTTTTTACCGATGAATACGGTCCTATCTTCGAGGAAACCGCGCGACAGTTTGGCGCGCTTTATGTCGGGCAGGTCATGAAGGGAATTCTCAACGATTCATCTCTACGGAGCGATCCGATTCATCCCAACGGCGCCGGCTATCGCCTGATCGCCGAGCGTATCGCGGAAAAAATCATGCCTCTGTTGCGGGAGGCCGACCGGTTAACAGGTCGGCGCGCCGCTGGGTAAGGTGATAGATCGCCACGCCGACGAGCAGAATGCCGATCCAGGTGGCAACGCCGCTGACGATCTTGGGATCGGTGGAGCCGAACGCCCAGCCGAGCTCGTCGCGGGTAAAATCGCCGAACACGCGAAGCATTTTTAGGCTGAACACCCAGCCGGCGTGCAGGCCGACGGCGAGATAGAGATTGCCGCTGCGCGAGAGCGCAAAGCTCAACACTACGCCGATCAAGAACAGACCGAAGATACCGGGCAGCAGCGGCAGGGGATCGAGGAATGGGGAGAAGGTTATGAATAAATGTTGAACGCCGGCAAGGGGTTCGATGCCGTCGAGAAAATAAGCCTCGCCGGGTTTGACGAAGTGGATGGCGGAATAAAATAAGATTGGCTAAGACATAGGCACGCAACACTCGGCCTTCTTCGAGCAATCCCTTGAAGAGCATGCCGCGAAAAAACACTTCTTCTAAAAATCCCGCGAATACTCCGGCAGCCAGTGCGCTGAAAAAGCGCCCGACGGCGTCGCCGAAGGACACGCGGAAAAACGGCGTGAACACATCGGCTGCAGACATGACGACCACGAGCAAAATCATCGACCCGATGGACAGTGCCAACCCGATGGAGAGTCCGCGTCCGGCCGTACGGTAACCGACGGCGACTAGAGCTTTGAGCCCGTCGACCATCAACCAACGGCGGCAGACGATAAACATGATGAAACCCGAGATCATGAAGGCGCGATTGAAAATCCGCGGGAACGGTATCCGTTCGTCGATCAAGCCAGGCCAGCGCGCCTGTGCCCAATCGGCGGCGAGGGCGAGCCATGGACTGATCGCGCAGGTTAGCGCGAGCGCGAGCAGTAGAAAAATAAGCAAGCGTTGATGACTGGCAAAAGATTTCATGGGTGGTTTGACTATGGTATACGAGAAAATCGATGGCAAGCAGCGCTGAAAAAAAATTGCGCGGCAAAGTCGCGTTGATTACCGGCGGCAGCCGCGGCATCGGCCGGGCGGTCGCAGCGGCTTACGCGCGTAGCAGGCGCCGAAGTTTTTGTCTGTGCGCGTGATCGCGCCAAGATCGACGAAGCGGTGGCCGATATCCGCGCCGGCGGCGGCGTGATCGCCGGTGCAGCCGGCGATGTCGGTGACCCGGTGGACGCGAAGCGCATCGTCGGCACGCGCGCTGGCGCAATTCGGCAGGATCGATGTGTTGGTCAACAACGCCAGCTTGCTCGGTCCCCGCGTCACCATCGCCCAATATCCATTCGACTCCTGGCAAGAGGTCCTGCGGGTCAACCTATCCGGTCCGTTTCTGATCACTCAGGCGGTTCTTCCAACGATGGCGTCGCGGCGATCGGGCTCCATCATCAACGTCACCTCGGGCGTCGGACGAACCGGCAAAGCGCGCTGGGGCGCCTACGCAATTTCGAAGGCGGGTCTGGAAGGCTTCACTCAAGTGCTGGCCGATGAAGTCAAAGAAAGCGGTGTGCGCGTCAATTCGGTCAATCCAGCGGCAACCCGTACGGCGATGCGCGGCGAAGCCTATCCGGCAGAAGATCCGCTGACCCTACCGACCCCAGAAGAAATCACGCCGATATTTCTCTATTTGGCTTCCGACGCCTCGACGGCCGTCACCGGGCAATCCCTCGACGCGCGCGATTGGATGGGGCGTGAGGTTTGACCTCTGCAGCCGCTTCCGCTACATGAAATAGCAACATGCCTTGGGTAAAACGCTCGCGTCGGTCAAAAAACTTTTATTGGATGGTCGGTGCAATTGCATTGGTTGCCGTGGCAACGGTGATCGGCTACGAACTCGGGAATAGCACTGCGTTGGTCCAGGTCGTCGAGAAACACTTGGCGACTTCGGACGCGCAAGTGCAGCGATTGGAAAAACGCATCCAAGCGCTGGAAGCCAAATTCGCCGTCGGTCCGGCCGAGACGCGCGCGAAGATTACCGGCGAAATAAATTAGAGCCCCGGTTAGCAGCACCGCCGCAAGCGCAGGAATCCCTGCGCGGAGAGATCATGATCAAGGCAAAAATCCTTTTCATCGTTATTATCGGGACTACTCGTGAGCTCGTTCGCGAGCGCCCAGGATCTCAAAAAGATCAAGATCGGCTATCCGGCGATCTCGTACAATCAGATCCATATTTGGGTGGCTAAAGACGCCGGCCTGTTTCGCAAGCAGGGGCTCGACGCCGAAATTATTTTTTTCCGCGGCGGTCAGATGGCGACGCAAGCGTTGGTGGCCGGCGATCCTCCGATCGTCAATATTGGCACGGTGGTGCAGGCCGGGCTTCAGGGCCATGATGTCGCGCTGATCGCGTCGTCGGAGAACTCTTACAACTACTCGGTGGTTGCGCGGCCCGCCATCGGCAAGCTCGAGCAGCTCAAAGGCAAACGGCTCGGCGTCAGCGGCTTTGGTTCGGCGTCGCACAATGCCTCGCTCATCCTGCTCAAAAGATTTAATCTCGAAGCCGGCAAAGACGTGGCGCTGGTGGTTGCCGGTCCGACTACCGACCGCTTGGCCGCGGTGGAGGCAGGCCGGATCGACGCAACGATTCTCACTGCATCCGAATTGCCGCGCGCGCGCAAGCAGGGTCTGGTGGAAGTCTACGACATGGTCAATCTCGGCGTCGAAGTGCAGGGGAACGGCTTTGCGACTTCGCGATCCTTCATCAAGAGTCAGCGCGATACAGTCCTGGCTGCGCTCAAGGGCTATGTTGAAGCGATTTTTTATATTCACCGCAACCGCGATGAAACCCGAAAGGTCGTTGCCAAGTATTTGCGCCTGAACGATGCGGAAGTCCTCGATGCGACCTACGAGGCTTTTGTCAAAACCGTGTCCAAACGACCGTATCCGACGCTGAAGGGCATTCAATTCCTGCTCGACGAAGTGGCGGCCAAGTCCCCTAATGCGAAGACTGCCAAACCGGAGCAGTTCGTTGATCTTTCGTTGTTGCAGCAGCTAGAGAAGGAAGGATTCTTTGCCGAGATGGCGAAGCGCTACCCATAAGAGCAAACCAGATCCTTCGCCTTTGGCTCAGGATGACAGGTCGAAAAATCGAGGACCCCCGGGATGTTTAGCCAACAAATCCGAATCCAGATATTTGAGGTGCGATCATGAATTTGCGTATTGGACAGCGATTTCCCGATTTCGAGTTGCCGGATCAGGACGGCCAGCCGGTGAAACTCTCGGAACTGGTCGGCAAGTTTCCTTTCATCTTGTCTTTCTATCGTGGCTATTGGTGAGCGAAATGCCAGGTGCAGTTGCGCCACTACGTTGGACTCCAAGAAGAACTTGCGGTCAACTACTGTAAAATCGCGGTCGCAAGCGTGGATACGCCGCCGATCAACGATGCTTTTAGAACCGGCCTCGGCGCCAACTTTCCCTTTCTAAGCGATCAGGAGCACAAGCTCATCAAGTTGCTCGACATGACCGAGACTTCTAAAAGCAGGGGCGTAACCGCGACGCCGTATACGTTTTCATTGCTGCCGGATCTGACGATCCATAATCTCTATTGCGGCTACTGGTTTGTCGGGCGCGCGACGCCGGAAGAACTGAGAGCGGATTTGCGCGCCATGATGCGCATCGTTCGTCCTGATTTCGAGGGCCCGATCGGCTAGGGTCGAGACTTGTCCGTAGTTGCAAGCGCCAGGCTGAACCGGTAAGATTTTTACATGATTACTGCCGAGGAAATCAAAGCGACTTTAACCCAAGCCCTGCCCATTTCGTTGGTGGAAACCCAAGACCTGACCGGCGGCGGCGACCATTGGCAATTGATCGTGGTCTCACCGGCTTTCGAAGGCAAAGGGCTCATCGATCAACATCGGCTGGTCAATGAGGCCCTCAAGGTGCCCATGGGCGATCAGCGTATCCATGCGTTGTCATTAAAAACCTTTAGCCCGGCGCAGTGGGAAAAACTTGGCTCCTAGGCCGGCAAAACGAGGAGAACCGATATGGCGGACGAAGTCTTAAGCAAGATCGAAGAGAAAGTAAAAAACAACAAGGTAATGGTCTACATGAAAGGCACGCCGGATTTTCCCCAGTGCGGCTTTTCGGCGCACACGGTGGAAATTCTCAGGTCCTACGGCGTCCCGTTTGCGAGCGAAGATGTGCTCTCCGATGCGGCGATCAGGGACGGCATTAAGCGATACTCGAACTGGCCGACGATTCCGCAAGTTTATATCGATGGCAAGTTCGTCGGCGGCTGCGATATCGTGCACGAGATGCACGAACGCGGCGAGCTCGAGCCGCTCTTGAAATCGGCTTTGGGCAAATAAGCTCAGATAAAAGCCCCGGATCTCCGCTAAGATTCGGGGCTTTCGTTCGTCTAAAGTCCAGATGAGGGATGAGAATTATGAAAAATAGCTTGGCCATGACGTTCTTAGCCCTCGCTACTTTGTTGTTCGCTTCTTGCTCATCCCTGGGACGTTTCAACCCAGGCTACGATAGTTTCGAGCAGGGTTTGGCGTTGTTTAATCAGGGGCGCTTCGATGCGGCGGTTCCTTATTTCGAAGACGCCACCCATGCAAACCCGGAATTCGGCCAGGCCTATTTGTATCTCGGGCGCGCTTACATCAGTCAGAGCAAATGGCGGGCGGCCATCCAGCCCTTGCGCACCGCGTTCCGCCTGTCGCCGCGTGAGGCTCAGCAAGAGATTATGGATCTGATCCTCGATGCGACCTTCGCCGCGGCGCTGAACGATTTCAAGCTGGGTGAGGAACGCACGCCGCCGCCGACGCGTTCAAAAGAGTTGCTGTAATTGATTAAGCCATTGTAACGTTCTCACGCTTTCGGATTTCGATCCCCGCTCAACATTTCAGGTATTGCTTAGGAGGCGACTCATGATTCAACTATGGGCAACCGCCATCTTTTTTCTTTTTTTGGCGATTTCGCCGGCATCGGCGCAGTTCGACAAAGTTTTGAAGGGGCTGGGCGGCAATTTGCCGAGCGTCGGTGGGGTGAACGACGCCAAAATCGGCTCGGGACTGCAAGAGGCCCTGAAAGTCGGTACCGAAAACGCCGTCGCGCAGACCAGCGCGACGGACGGTTTCTTGATGAACAAGGCGATCAAGATTCTTATGCCGAAGACGCTGCAAAACATGGAAAAGCCGCTGCGCATGGTCGGCTACGGGCCGCAGATCGACGAATTCGTCGTCGGCATGAACCGCGCAGCGGAAAAGGCGGTGCCATTTGCCAAACAGATTTTTTGGGACGCCATCGGCGCGATGACCTTCGATGACGCGCGCAAGATTCTCAACGGCAACGACACCGCAGCCACCGAATATTTTAAAGGCAAAACCTCGAAGAATTTGCAAACCGCATTTCGTCCAAGCGTGGAAGAGGTGATGAACCAGGTCGGCGTGAATCGCCAGTACAATGATCTGATCGGTAAATATAAGGACGTGCCGTTCTCGAAAAACATCGCTTTCGATGTGAATCAGTACGTCACCGAAAAGGCGACGGACGGCATTTTCTTCGTGGTCGGCCAGGAGGAAAAGAAAATTCGAACCAACCCGGCCGCACGGGTGACCGATCTTTTGAAGGACGTGTTCGGCAACCGAAAATAAATAGATTCTGAATTTCTGGCGGCTTAGGCTGCCAAAGTTGAATCAAAACCGGCAGAGCATCGAGTCTCCGTTTTCACGACTACCGAACTGGCAAGACGGGCAGATCCTTCGCTCGCGCTCAGGATGACGACTTACAGGTCCAGTTGATCGAGCTAGCGTCTAACGATTTTGCCGTCCTCGGCAAGTGGTTCAATTCGCCAGCGATGCCATTAGCTGGCCGTATCCGGCCACTTCCTGTTTCACCTTCGCCATTTTCAGCGCATGCCAAATATAGGCTTGGCAACTCGTGACCACCGGCTTGCCGATTTCCCGTTCGAGCAAATCGACGTCGGTGATCGTCGGCCAGCGCGGGCAGGGGACGAAGATGCCGTCGGCTTCGGGCGCCTGTTCGTAGAGCCGCTTGGCGATCTTGTATGCCGAGTGCTCGTCCATATCGGTGAGATCGGCATTTTTTCGCACACCATATCCTTGAATTTTTAATACCTTGAAACCAGATACTTCAAGAAACGCTTTCATGCGCTCGTTGAGCGTGTCTTCATGCGGCGTGGCGACGACGAGTTTCTTGATCTTTAGCGACTTCAGCGCTTCGACCTCACCAGTGATGCCGGCCGCCACCGGGACGCCGAACTGGGCGGTGAGCTTTTTACCCATCTCGATATCACTGCCGTGGCCGAGCTTGGTAAATAGTGGCGAGCCGCCGATGATGATCGAATCGCACTTATTGTCGACCAAGTCAGCCGCGGCTTCCTCGATGCGCTGTAGTTGGCGCACGAAGTCGGCATCGACCAATTGGCGGATTGTGCCGGTGCTGTTCAGGATCATGAAGCCCGTGGGCAGCATCTGATAAAACTCGTAAACCAACGTGTCGCCGCGCGATGGCGCGACGTGACCTATTTTTGCTCGCCAGCCGTACATTTTCTTTTCCTCCTTCGTCGGTGGTTCAAGGTTCAAACGTTCAAGAAGTTCAAAGTCTGAAAATCGTTCGAACTGTTCCGAGCAAACCTTTGAACCTTGAACCCTTGAACTTTTGAACGGTCTATTTCTTCACCAATTCAGCCAGGCGCCGTTGACGTGGATAGTTTGGCCGGTGACGTACTTGTTTTCATCGGTCGCGAGAAATAGCACGGCGCTGGCAATTTCCTCGGGCGTGCCGGTGCGAGCCATGGGGATTTGCGCGACGGCTTCGGCCCAGGCTTCGTCGCTGTAGTGGCTGCGCACTCTTTCGGTGGCGACCCTGCCGGGCGCGACAGCGTTGATGTTGATGCCTTCCTTGGCCACTTCCAGCGCGAGGGATTTGGTGAAAACTGCGACGCCGGCTTTGGCGGCCGCGTAGCTGGAGCGGGTGGCGTTGCCGGTAAAACCGTAGATCGACGAGATGTTGACGATCTTGCCGTATTTTTGTTTGAGCATGGTCGGCAGCACCGCCTGCGAACAGAGAAACACCGATTTGAGATTCATGTCGATGATGTGATCCCAATCCGCCGCGGTCATGTCGATCACCAGTTTCCGATCAGCTCCGCCGGCGACATTCACCAGGATATCGATCCGACCCCAGCGATCGAGAGTTGCCCTGACCATGTCCTCCACCGACTTCTTGTCGGTGACGTCGGTCGTGAGCGCAATGGCCTGGGTACCGCGCGCCGCGATTTCCGCCGCACAAACTTTCGCGGTCGCCGCGTCGATGTCGGCAACGGCGAGTTGGGCACCTTCCTGCGCGAATCGACGGACGATCGCGCCGCCGATACCGCCACCACCGCCGGTGACGATGGCTATCTTGTTAGCAATGGCTGGCATGTCAGAGCCTCCCGGGATGCGTCGGCGACGAATTCGAATAGCTCATTGAGTTCTTGGATGCGTCTCACCTTGGGATGATGGAATGATTGATTGTAAGGTCGATGCGGCATGAACACGGCGGCGGCGGTGGCCGTAGCGACGTCTTCGCAGTTTTCGTGGCGATCATCGATGAAGAGCTCGATGCTCAGCTCTTTCACCAGCACCGATTTCTTTTCCTGCGTGAAGTGAACCACGGGAGCGCTGACTCCGTGGCGGTTCAGCCAATCGCAAGTCACCCGGTGAATGTCGTAGGTGTCGCGCACCCAGCGGTGGGTGATGAAAAACAACGTATGGTTGCGGCTGAGTTGGTCCAAGGCAAGCCATTGCTCGGGCGAAGGTAGCGGCGCCAAAGCGCGCCAAAACTGAGGATCATAGGAAACCAATTCCATGCACTCCAGAATTATTTCCTTGGTTAGAAATGGATGGCGCACGAAATTCGGATCGGTCACTGTGGCTGGATCAATGACGCCGCATGCGGCGCGCTGGCCGAGCATCCGCTAAGAACGGCGTGATGAAGTCGGCGAGCACGCCGTCAATGTCAAAGCCGATTACCATACCGGCGTTCAATCTAAGCAAAATGGTGCGAAGCGTCAACTTGAAACGCATCGGCTTGGTCATCGCAGACCCGGCGCGATTCTTGACTCGGTCACGGCGCGCGTAGCGTGGGCATCACGCAGTGTGTCCTCGACATGATGATCGAGTATTTCCCATTGAGACTGTGCCTCAATGTCATTCTGAGCCGAAGGCGAAGAATCTCGTCTTCGTAACGGGCTGAAAATGCGAGATGCTTCGGCCGTGCGCTCAGCATAGACACCCTAGGAGTTTACGTATTGCCGAGCACGGTCATGAGGTCGTCGTCGCAAGCCGCTGATGACGGTTGACACCAAATGCTTAGCTCGGGTAGGTTCTGATGCGCGCCGCTCAACCGACTGCAAGCGCAATTAAATTATTGGAGGGAAAGGAAGATGCTATCACAGATTCGTATTTACACGATCAACAAGGGCGAGATGGATAATTTTCTCAAGCACTTCAAAGAGGAAGTTATGGCCGTGCACGAACGCATCGGCGTGCCGATCGTCGGCACCTGGGTGAACCGGCCACAGAATGAGTTTATTTGGGTCAGGACCTACAAGGATAAGGCGGACCTCGAAGCGAAGAGCAAAGCGTTCCAAGCGGAGGTCGCGGCCGCCGGCATCAAGCTGGGATCGAACGTCGCGAAGATGGAAGTCCGCGAGGTCGAATCGGCGTTTGCGTAGAAGAACGGACTGAAAGACATGGCTGGTTAAACCGATGTTGTGAGGGTGCCTTCTGGCCTTCTCACTGAATTTTAATTTTTGGGAGGCCGTGGACCGTATTTGAGTCATTTTAGATACTTGACGGCTCAGTGCCTCAGCACGGTGATGACCTTCAAACACAATGAGAAAGCCCAAGGATTGAACGCAACCCTGACAGGTTAGTAGCGTTTTTCTTGCTCGCTTCACCGAATCCTTCACATACCGGAAATAATCTCGCCCTACGAACAGCTAAATCAAGTTTTTCTTTCGTTTTTCAGTGTTAGGACACCTGTGAAAGAGGTTTGCTCCATGGCACCGAAAATGCTCCTTCAACGGGCAAAGGCTGTAATGCTGAAGATTAACCAAAAACAGAGAGGGTAATTTTTATGGATCGTGATTTTCTTAGAAAAATCTTTTCGGCACTAATCATAGCTTCTTCGCTCGCCGGTATCCTCAACTCGTTTGCCTGCAACACGGTTCACGGATTGGGAGAAGACATTGAGCGTGGGGGCGAAAAAACTCAAGATGCTGCGGATAAAGTGAAAAGACGGTTGTAGAACAGCGGACTCTATTAGCTCGGAGTAAAATGTGGCAGTGAGAGACTACGGAACTATTGCTATGCGACTTCTGATAGCGTTTGTCCTATCACTCGCGCTTACCCGATGCGTGTTTGGCGAGGAGATGCAGCGAATCAAGAGGCTAAGAAGATCGCCGAGAAAGTTAAACGAGGGGCCGAACTTTCCGAAAAAGCTGAAGGCCGGCAGGATTTGGTGAAGGACAAGGTCACCGTCACAAAAGGGAAGAACGGTCAACCGATCATCGAACAAGTCGGAGAAGCGTCATTTTATGGCCCGGGTTTCCACGGAAAGAAGACTGCCACGGGCGAAAAATTTGACCAAAATGATCGAACAGCGGCCCATCCAACGCTACCTCTGGGGACGCAGGCAACTGTAACCAACCTAGAGACTGGAGACTCCGTCGATGTAAAAATCAACGATCGGGGTCCCTACGTCAAAGGGCGTGATATCGATCTTTCTAAAGGTGCAGCTAAAGAATTGGGAATGACTAAGGGCGGTGTTGCTCCTGTGAAAATTGAGGCACAAGTGGCTCCAGCTGACAACAGCAAGGATAAGAAATAGCAGGTTCCTTCCAGACATTTTCCAATCGAATATTTTTTGGCGTTACGTGAGAAGATTACGGAGATGGGAAATCTTCAAATGTTCAGACTGTAAGACAGCGGTTGATCAGGTCGCAAGATCCAATCTCAGACGTTTTCGTGACGGCTAACCCGGTGGAAAGAAAAGAACCGCCGCCGAAGAAACCCCCGATAAAGTCGCCCAAGAAACCTAAGAAGCCTATCGGTGACCCGCCACCGAATAAAAAAATCAAGACTGACTCATTAAAGCCGGTGGATAAATCCCGATCGCCAATCTTGACGGTTTCTAGTATCATTGGATGAGTGGAATGTCTGTTGCCCGCTGCCGCAAAACGTAAACTCGCCGCGTAATCGTTGGTTCTTCAAGATATAGTTCCCTGACGGTACGTTGTATTTGTTATCATCCCAATGGGTCGGTGGATGCCCGAGAGGAGCGTCCATTGCGTTTGTCTAGCTTCCACCACCGAAAACGAGATGCTCCTTCGCACGCTTCCGTGGATCTCCGCTTAGCACGGAGGCGATAACGACTTTCACTTGATTCGCCGCCCGTCCGGCTTCAGCGCAACATTGCGCAACGGGCAATCTCGTTGTAAGTCAACCTCGCCGGTGTAACGATCCGTCGCGAGCTCGGCGGCAAGCCGCAAGATTTTAGCGCGCGTTGAGCATGGAACCTGAAGTTGCTGTCGTCATGTCCGCCTCTTGCCGCCATTTTTCTCCATCTTCATGGCAGTGTTGGCGAGATTGTGCTAGAGAAAAAAGTTCTACAAACAAAAGCCTAGCAGTATCGGAGAGGAGAATTTAATGGCGGAAGAAGTGTTGGAACAGGTGGACCGGGAACGGATTGTCGAGTTGGCGTGCGATCTTGCCAACACCGTCAGTATCACCGGTGAAGAGGAAAATGTCGCCAAGTATCTTGGCAGCGAGTTCGAGAAGCTCGGCATGCAGGTGGAATATCAATACGTCGAGGACGGCCGACCCAACGTGGTCGGCACGCTCAAGGGCACCGGCGGCGGCGCGACGCTAATGTTCAATGCGCACATGGACCACTTTGACAATCCGCAGGAGACGGTGGTCGATGACGACCGCATCTATGGCCGCGGGTTGGTCAACATGAAGGCGGCGTTTCCTTGTTATATCGAAGCTGTGGCGGCGATCCAAAAAGCCGGCGCCAAGCTCAAGGGCGACGTGATCATCGCCGGCGTCGTCGGCGAAATCGAAAAGGCGCAGGTCGGCAGATTTCAGGGCAAGACCTACCGTGGCGCCGGCGTCGGCGCGCGTTATCTGATGGACCACGGCGTGATGGCCGATATGTGCATCATCGGCGAGCCGACGGGGTTGCAGTTGCAAATCGGCAACGCCGGGTTGCTATGGGCGCGCGTGAGCGTCGACGGCAAAGCGACGAAGTTCGTGCTCGCCGCTTGCAAGGTGGCCCAAGCGATCCAAGATTGGGAAAAAGAATATCAGCGCAAGAATCCCGCACAAGTTCATGCTGCCGACGGTGCAGATCGGCGCCATCGAAGGCGGCAATGCGTTCAAGCCCGGCACGCGGCCGACGACGGATATCTTTGTCATCGTCAAGATGCTGCCCGGCGCGGTGCCGCTGGCGATCAAGCGTGACATCGAGCAAGTCTGTGAAAAAGTGAAAAAGCGCGAGAGCGATATTCTCGACATTCGCGTCGATCTCTATCTGACCACGCCCGGTTACGAAATTTCCAAGAGCGAGCATCTGGTGAAAACGATGGAGCGGGCGCACCGGGCGGTATTCGACGCGCCGGTGCCCTATGCGAAACCGATTCGCTACGGCATCACCAGCGACGGTTCGCGCGTCGCTCAATACGGCGTCCCGGTCATCACCTATGGTCCGGGCTTTGGCACGCATCTGGTCGACCCGACGGAAACCAAGGCGGGCGAGGAATGGGATTCGCCCACCGGCGTACGCCGCGGCGTGGGAATCACCAACATGGTGAACTGCACCAAAGTCTATGCGATGGCGGCGCTGGATATTTGCAATCGGAAAAAGGAAGAAGTGGCGAAGACTTGAAAATCGCGTTCAAGGTTCAAAGTTCAAGGTTCAAGGCTCGGTCATCGAGCCGGGTTTCCGACATTGAACGGTTGAACATTGAACTTTGAACGGACGCTGGACTATGGATATTACCTTCGCTCACTATCGCAACCGCTTCTGCATGTTTCGCACTTACTACGCCTTGGCCGTTGGTAAAGTGAAGCCCGACGGCATCAACATGAAAGTCATCGAGTTGCCTGATCCGCCGAGCAAGGAGCAGGAGGAGGCGCTGATTCGCGGCGATGTGCAGGCGGCGAATCTCTATCTGCCGAATTTTCTCCGGCGCAAACTGCAAGGCGCGCCGATCGTCGGTTTGGCGACTGAGTGGAAGTCGACGATGAAAGGCAACGGTGTGTTTGTCCGCGCCGATGGCCCGATCAAAACGCCTAAGGACCTGGAAGGCCGGCTGATTGCGACCCACCAAGGACTGCACGCGATTCATCAATATTTGCTGCGGCGCGCTTACGGCGTCGACGATAAGAAACTTCGTTGGGAAGGCTTTCCTCAGGAAAAGTTGCTGGCCGTGCTTCAAACCGGCAAGGCCGATGCGGTGGTGTTGCTCGATCAGTTTTTCTTTCGCGGCGAATTGGCGCCGGATGTGCGCTGTCTCTATACGGATGGCGAGGCGTGGAAGAAACTCCACGGTTTTGACGAGATGATCAAGCACATGGTGGCGGCGCGGGAAGATCTGCTGCTGCAGCATCCGGGCATCAAAGAAACGTTGCTGCGAGCCTTTCGCTTATCGTTCGCCTACAGCGAGGAGCATCTCGAAGAGATCGGCGACGCCTTTATCGATCGCTACGGCGGCGATAAGGAAGCATTATTGGCCTCGGCGCGTTATCCAAGAATTGAGTTTACCTTCACGCCCGCCGAGCAGAAGCTCGCGCAGGCTGAAATGGAGCTGCTCTTCGAAGTCGGCCAGATCCCGCGCACGGCGCCGGTTTCCACGCTGTTCGCGCCGTGAGTTGGTGTTTACTTCTAAAGAGTTCAGGAGCGCGTCGACTATGACGCGACGGGGCGGCGATGCAGCGTGGCCGTTTCTCGCCGCTGCTAGTCGCAGCGGCACTTCTGGTCACTTCCTGCACGACGATGATCCATCCCGAGGCGGCGACGCGCTTGCAACAAACCGCGGGTTTAATCGAAGACGTCAAAGCTTTTGGCAAGGGTCTCGGCATCGAACCCACCGAGGCCTTGAGCCGGACCGCGGGCAATGGCCCGGCGCTGTCGATGCTCTGGTTGTGGATGCAGCGCGCTGGAACTTTAGCGCTGCGCGGACCGGTCGATATTCGTTTGGCGATCGGCTACAGCTCGGAAAACGAGCGCATCAAAATCGAACAGGTGTACCGCGTCGACGGCTACAGCGTCTACTATCGCCAGGGCAGCGAGTTCGCCGATGCCCGTTCGGTGGCGACCGTGGGCTTCTCCGATGAACCGATCGTGCGCCGGGTCAAAGTGACCTTGCACGAGGATTTGCACGGCGACGTCAACTTTGCTCTGCCGTGGGAGATCGAAGAGGGGATCGTGACGCCCTTAGGTTCGCTGGCGGCCGTGGAATATTTTCGCTGGAAGAACGAGCAAAAGAATTTGCAAAATGCCGTGACGTCTTTAGGCGAAGAGCGGGTCATGTCACAAGAACTCAATGCGCTGATGGCGCAGGCGGACAAAATTTTTGCCCAGAACGATGTCGATACGGCGAAAGAAAAAGTCTTGGCGTTGCTCGGCGAATTTCCCGCACTATCAAAAACAGTTCGAAAGACAGATTCGCGGCCAACATCGGGCAACCGTACTCGAAGCCAAGCTCAGCCACGATCTGGCGTACTATCGCTACTTCGACACGATCGTCGGACTGGCTGAAAAAGCGCCGAACTTGCAGCGCTTGATCGAAGATCTGAAGAAAATGCCGCGCGACGCGACCCCGGCGCTGGCCGAGAAGTTTCTCCAGGACCTGAGCTCGCGATACCTCTCCGCGGCAAAAATAAAAGACTAGTCTGCCTCTTTATCGATGTTCAACACTTTTCGGTCTAATCCTACCGTGCGCGGCCTCAGCGCTTTGTACGGCGGCACCTTTCTGTCGGGCGCCTGGGCAATGATTATTCCGACGATCCCGGTGCTGGCGCGCCAGTTCGGCGTGTCCGCGGGCGGCGCGGCGCAGATCATTACTGCGTTCGCCATCGGCAAATTTTTCGGCACGGTGATCGCCGGAGTGTTGTTGGATCGCATGGGGACGCGTGTCGCGCTCGTCGGCGGGCCGTTGGTGGGCGGCGCAGCTTCGTTGTGCGTGGTCTGGGCGCCGTGGTTTTCGCTGATTCTTCTGCTCGCATTGATCATGGGCGCGGCGGACAGTCTTTGGGCGACGGCGCGCGAAGTCGCCGGAATCGATTTGGCGCACCGCCGCCAGCGCGGCCGGGTGATCAGCGGTCTACACGGGGTTTACACCATCGGCGCGGCGTTTTCTCCCTACGCCGGCGGCTTGCTCACGGAAACCTTCGGTTTCGAGGCCGCCTTTATCGGTTATTCGACGGTGACGGCGCTCTCCGTAGCGATGGGTTTTGCCGTGCCGGATGTGGCCGCGCCACTGGCGCCGTAAAGCGGAATGATGCATGTCCAAGGTTGGGGTCTCGCGGCGATCCTCATGAGGCTGCGCGGCATTCGAAATCTCTACAGAGAAATCCACTCCGATCTGAGGCCTACCTATTGCGCGCTTGTCTTCGCGACCCTGGCCAATCAATCCCAGCGCGTCATCGTGCAGAGCATGCTGCCGCTCTACGCCGCCTATTACATGCAGCTAGCGCCGACCCAGATCGGCATGCTTTTCACCATCTCCGGCGTGATCGTTTTTGTCATGATCGTTCCCGCCGGTTTTCTCATGGACCGCGTCGGCCGGAAATGGTGCACGGTGCCGAGCACCGGCATTCCCGCTTTGGTGTTTCTGCTAATTCCCGCAACGGAGAGCTTCATTCACCTCGCGATTCTCACCGGCATCGCCGGTCTGGCGCAAGGTTTATCATTGGGCTCTTTGGCCACTTCAACGTACGACGTCGTGCCGGCGCACGCACGCGCTCGCTTGCAGGCCCTGCGCCGCACCATCGCCGAACTGGGCAGCGGCGCCGCTCCTCTGATCGGCGGCGCCATGGCGAATGCCTTCAATCCCGGCGCGCCCTTTTTGCTTTATGCGCCGCTGCTGGTGCTTTCGGCGACTCTGTTGGCGTTGATCGGCAAAGAGACGCTCGAGCGGTAATTAAGGCGTGAAAGTGACATGCGTGCGTCTCCCGGTAATGTGGAAATTCCAGTGGCGAGTTTGTTGTTCCGAGCGAATCCGCGCAATCGTGCTTGAGCAACAGTTCCTTCGCATTCGCTCAGGACGACTCATCAGGCGGGAGATTGTTCGCGGCTGGACTGGGGATTCAAGCCGTGCGACGCGCAACTTCACAGATTGAAATTGGCGATGAGTCGCTTTTGACAGAATATTTCAAACACGGTATGCGGAGGCTGCAATCCGAGTGAGGTGACACATGGATCATGCTGAAAATGAATTGCTCACTAAAGTCGGACCGGGCACGGCGGCGGGTGAAGCGCTGCGCAAATATTGGCTGCCGGTCGGGTTGTCGAGTGAAGTCAACTCGGCGGCGCCCAAGCTCGTGCGCTGGCTCGGCGAGGACTTGCTGCTGTTTCGCGACGAGTTCGGCCGCGTCGGTTTGACCGAGCCGATTTGCCCGCACCGCGGCGCTTCGCTGGACTATGGTTGGATCGAGGCCGGCGGCATTCGCTGCTGTTATCACGGCTGGGTGTTCGACGTGAACGGGCGCTGTCTGGAGCAACCCGGCGAACCTCCAGGAAGCAACTTTAAAGACAAGATTTCGCTCAAGGCGTATCCCGTGCGTGAGCTCGGCGGCATGATCTGGGCGTACATGGGATCGGGTGAGCCGCCTGTATTGCCGAACTATCATTTTCTCGCGCGCGACGATGGCGAGCGCCGGTTTTCCGGCTATGTGCGCGAATGCAACTACATGCAGCAACTCGAAAATGCCCTCGACCCGGTGCATGCAACGATTCTCCACGGCCGCGCCGTGCACGGTCTGCCAGCGGCGCCGGAATGGATGGAAACGCCGGATTTCAACGTCGTTGCAACCGAGACCATGGCGTACTACGTCGCGCGCCGCAAAGGTCCCGAGCCGGACACCGAATGGCACCGCGAGGTCGCATACGTGCCGCCGATCATGGTCGTACACCATGGCGGGTCTCTTCCCGGCGATCCATTGACGGAGATGGTCGATGTCGCCTGGCGCATGCCGATCGACGATTTCACGACCCGGACTTTTACCTTGAAGTTTTTCCCGCGTGGTTCGGCTAAGCGGGGCAACGAAGAAAAACCGGCCAGGCCAAAGCCGCCGCCGCTCATGCGCGGCACGCGCAAGCAATACGACATGGCGACGATCAACGGCCAGGATAACGCGGCGCAGGAGAGCCAAGGAGCGATCGTCGATCGTAGCCGCGAGCATCTCGGCCATTCCGACCGCGGCGTGATTCAAGTGCGAAAACTTTGGCTGAACACGATCGAGAAGTCGCAACGCGGCGAAGAGCTACCGAACCGGATTAGCCACGACGGGCAGAATCGATGGGTGCACGTCGACGTCGTTGAAAGGTTGGTCAAGACCGGGGAGATCCGAGATCACGTGCCGAGCGTCATTTATGTCGAGTAAAACGGTTTGCCTGCTTCGAGCACTTGGGCCTTTCTTAATTTTGCTCGGTTGCCTTTGCCGTGTCTCCACTGCTCAAGCAGCGGTAGAGGGCTGGCAACAAGAATGGGAGCGAACCGTTCAGGCGGCGAGGAAAGAAGGTCAGGTCACGGTTTACGTGCACAGCACCTATGCGCCGGTGCTGGCGTCCGGTGCTTTCGAAAAGGCCTTTCCCGACATCAAGCTCTCGGTGGTCAGCGGCGTCGAAAACGATCTTGAGCGGCGCTTTAGCGCCGAGCGGCGCGCCGGAAAATATCTGGCGGACGTGTTCATGGTCGGCGTGCTGCGCAGCAATGACTTCAAGCAAGCGAAGTATTTGGATCCCATCAAGCCGGTGCTGCTGCTTCCCGAAGTCGTCGACGAATCCAAATGGTGGCGCGGCAAGCACACCTACAGCGATCCCGAGAAGCAGTATCTCTTTCGCTACGTGGCATCGGCGCAGATCGGCCAGATTTCCTACAACACACAGTTGGTTCAGCCCAAGGAATTCACGTCGTTTTGGGATTTTCTCAAGCCCAAATGGAAGGGAAAAATCCTCGCGCGCGACATCCGCCTGCCGGGCACCGGCGGCAGCGCGATCCGGTTATTCTACTACAGTCCGGAAATGGGTCCGGAGTTTGTCCGAAAGCTATTCGGCGAGACCGACATCACGCTGTTCCGCGACCGGCGCCAGGGACTGGATTGGCTGGCGGCGGGCAAATTTCCCATCTGCATTTGGTGTGAAGGGGTCGAAAAGGCCAACAGCCAAGGACTTCCCGTCGATATGTTTGGACGAATGAAAGAAGGCGCGGGGTTGAGCGCGGGGCAGGCAATACTCACCCTGGTGAACCAAGCGCCGCATGCCAACGCGGCTAAGGTTTTCATCAACTGGTTTCTGTCGCGCGACGGCCAGCTCAATTTTCAGAAGGCGCTGGGCAAGGCCGATGAGGGCTCGCCGGATTCGCTGCGTATCGACATCCCGAAGGACGACGTGGACCCCAAGAGCCGCCGGGTCGACGGCGTCAAGTATGTCGATACCGAGCAGTGGCAGGCGATGAAATCGATACTGGCCCTCGTCGAGGAAGCGCTCGCTCAAGCGGGAAAAAAATAGTCGCTCAATAAAGAAATAAACAAATCATCGGAGACCAATGAAACTCGCGACCTGGAATGTCAATTCTCTCAACGTGCGGCTGCCGCACGTGTTGGACTTTCTCGCGGCGCAAAAGCCGGATGTGCTGTGTTTGCAGGAGACCAAACTCGAGGACGCAAAATTTCCGATCGCCGAGATTACCGGCGCGGGATATCAGGCGGTGTTTTCCGGGCAAAAAACTTACAACGGCGTCGCGATTCTTTCGCCTCATTCGCCTCAAGATGTGACGATGGGGATCGCCGAATTCGAAGATCCGCAAAAGCGCGTGATCTCCGCGGTGGTCAACGGTATTCGGATTGTCTGCGTTTATATCCCCAATGGCGAGAGCGTCGAATCAGTTAAATACGTTTACAAGCTCGATTGGCTGCGGCGTTTGAATGCCTGTATGAAAGAAGAGATGGCCCGCTATCCGCGTCTTGCCGTGCTGGGCGATTACAACATTGCGCCGGAAGACCGTGACGTGCATGACCCGAAGTTCTGGACCGGCAAAGTGCTGTTCAGCGAGCCGGAGAAGACGGCGTTTAAAGATATGGTCGCATTGGGCCTGCAGGATAGCTTCCGGCTGTTCGAGCAGCCGGAAAAGTCTTACAGCTGGTGGGACTATCGCATGAACGGTTTTAAACGAAACCTGGGGCTGCGCATCGATCACATCCTGCTCACCGCGGAGCTGGCAAAGGTCTGCAAGAGTTGTACGATAGATCGTGATATGCGCGCCAAGGAGCGGCCGTCGGATCACGCGCCGGTAGTCGCGGAAATCGAGGTTTAATAAACGGACTGTGCGCCAACCCAGCAGTGAGGTTTAAACATGATTGTCGTATCGAATCGGATCCAAGTGGCCAAGGGACATGAGCAGGAATTTGAAAAACGCTTCGAGGGCAGGGCGCGGCTTGTCGAAACCATGCCGGGCTTCGTGCGCTTGGAAATTCACCGGCCGATCAAGAGCGATTACTACTGTGTGGTGACTCACTGGCAGGACGAAGCTTCGTTTCGCGCCTGGACCGACAGCGCGGAATTCAAAGAAGCTCACAACAGCCGCCCGCGCGCGGAAATTTTTGCCGGCCCAAACGTTTTTGAAATGCACGAGATCATCCAGCACGTGGAGAAGTGTTGAACTGAATTGCCTGGTGGACCCATTACCTGCTGTTTGCTCGAGTCCGTCATTCCCGAATGCTTCTATCGGGAATCCAGGCGAGATCCTAACCGGTGCAGCTTGTGACGAAGTAGTTCATAAACCTGCAGCGCGTTTCCGTCCGCGCCTCAGTCAAAGTTATACAGTCGCGCGCAGTTGTCCCACAGGTATTTCCTCTTGGTCTGATCGGAAAAAGGCAGTTCCAAAAAAGTATCGATGGCATGGGGATATTTGACGTCGAGGTGCGGATAGTCGGTCGAGAACACCATGTTGTCCTCTAAGCCGTACTCGGGAATGTGCTTGGCGGTGATTTCATCGCACTCGACGGCGCCGTAGCATTGGCGCTGGAAATATTCGAGCGGCGTCAGCGTGAGGTAGGGATATTCCGCTTTGCCCGTCGTTTCCGCGTATTCGCCCATGCGCCATAAGAGCCAGGGCGCCCACGAACAATTGCCTTCGAGAAATGCCACTTTCAATTTTGGAAAACGCTCCATGACCCCGCCGAAAATCATGTCGCCGCAGGCGAGCATGTTGGCGAAGGGAAAGCCGAAGGTGTTGAACATCGAAAAGGTCGAGCAGATGTGAAAGAACGCCGGCTGCGGCAGATAAACGCGGCCGGCCTCGTGAAAGCCCACCGGTAAATTCAGCTTTTCGCATTCCGCCCAGAGCGGATCGTAGTAGGGATCGCTCCATTTTTTGTTGTTGACGTGATTCGGGCGGATAAAGATACCGCGAAAGCCGTATTCGTTGACCGTACGGCGGATTTCTTCGATGGAGCCGCTGATGTCGTGGGGCGCAACCATAGTTACGCCATACATGCGACTCGGATCGGTCTCGGCGAAATCGTGCAGCCAGTCGTTGTAGGCGCGCGCGATGGCGGTGGCGAAGTCGGGATCGAGTCCGTCCATGCCCAAGGCCGTCAGGCCGCGTGTCGGAAACAAAACCGCCACATCCAGCCCTTCCTTGTCCATCGCCTGAAGTTGCGACACTCCATCAAAGTTTCTTTTTCCGGCTTCGCCGTATTTTTCCTCGAAGAAGTCCTGGCGGTATTTGGCCAGCGCGGGATTTTCCGGCTGGCGTGGTATCGGCATGATCTTTCCTTCAAGTTCAATGCCGAGGTCACGGAAGGAGCGATTGAGCCCCTTGGGCGCGCGCTCGAGATAGTTCTTGTCAATGTAACGCTGCCAGAGATCCGCCGGTTCGAAAACGTGCATGTCGGAGTCCATTGCCTTGTAGCCGTTCTTTGCCATCGCATTTCTCCTTGAAGTTTATTTTGCCTGGGAAAGAAACTGAAGATTGTCGCGAACTTTGGCTGAAATCGACAGGACCTCACCGACTCTCTTTTCAGCTTCTTCGCCGGAAACATAGAGAATGTCCAACTTAGATTTGTTCGCTTGCGTTTGGAACTCCGGATCGGCGAGGGTTGCCTTGAAAGCGCGGCGCAAAATCTCCAGTCGTTCCCGCGGCGTGCCGGGCGCGACGGTCAGGGGACGCTGGTATTCCATCTGCGCCATGTAGGCCTTGTAAGTCGCCACGTCGAGATCGTTGCCGAGAATTTCGGTGAAGAGCGGAATGTTGTTGAGCTCCGAATCACTGAGCCGTGCGTGAATGAGCAGTGGCAGCAGTCGATCGTCCCCTTTGGCATCCACCATGTCACGGCGCGTGGCGACGACCGATTCCCAGTTAGTGAAGTCACCGTCGACTTCGCGCCGCTGCATCGCGAGGCGCACTTGCGCGGTCCCTTGGTAGCCGGAGACGACATTGAATTTGGTCCCAAGCATCTTGTTGAGCATGAGCGGCAGATCGATGCTGTGCGAGCCCGGCGCGGTGCCGCCGACCTTCAAAGCTTTGCCCGATTTGAGCATCTCGTCGAAACTCTTCACGCCGGCGAAACCCATAATGACCAGCACCGGCACGCCTTTGCTCGGCGCGCCGATCCAGCCGAACCTGCGCGCGTCGAATTTCACATTGCTATCGCCCAGCGCCTGATTCAAGACGAAGGCGCTGTTCCAGTTGGCGATGGTCAAACCGTCGGGCTTGGCGTTGTTGAAGAGATAATTGGCCGCCACCAAACTGCCGGCGCCGGTCATGTTTTCGACGACGGCTGTCGGGTTGCCGGGAATATGTTTGCCGATATGTCGGGCGACTGTGCGGGTATAAGAATCGTAGCCGCCGCCGGCAGCCTGGCCGACGATGAAGCGGATGGTTTTGTCTTTGTAAAAATCTTCGGCGAGAGCCGACGGGCAATTTACCAGCAACAGGTTCAGCGCGAGCAAAGTCACGACGAAAGCGAGGGAACGTGACGGGAGTTGTTTTTTCGAAGCGAGCCGTCCAGATATCACAAATCGCCTCCGTGAGTTGGTCAATATCCCACCCAGCCGTCGCGAGAATCCCGATCGAATTGTCATTCCGGTGGAAACGAAGAATCTTCTTTGAATCTGCTGACGGAGAGTAGCGGATAAGGTGCTCCTAATGCAACTTTACCGTGGGTTGTAGGGCAGGGGAGCGCGGACGGATATTAATCAAAGATGAAAAACGGAAACTGTGATCACGTTCGCGATCGCATCGGAATTCGCTTGACCTCACTCACAAGCGGCAACGACCTAAAGTTCAGAACACTCCCCGTTGCTACAAGTTTTTCTGGAAAAAGTTTCTTACCCTGCTCTGGTAATCGGAACCCATCTGGCCGTGGGCAAAGTCGTCATTGAACCAAAATTCAGCGCGGGGATTGTTGATCAGCGCTCCCTGTAGCGCCTTGGCTTGGGAAAAGGGGACCACGGCATCGGTGGACGAATGGGTGATGAGAATGGGCACGGTGGTGTTGCGGATCTTTTCTGCCGGTGACACATCTCTTACGTCGATCCCGAGAAAAAGCTTGGCCCAGAAGCCGATCAAATAGGCCATGGGATAATTGAGCAAGGGAACTCTGAAGAGCTGTAAAGCCATTTCTGTGAGACTTGCGTAACTCGATTCGGAAACAACCGCTCGGATCTCGGGAGCTTTGTCGATCGTCATCAAACCGACCGCGCCACCCATGGAAAATCCCCAAACGCCTACTTCTTCGATTCCTCTCGTTTTGAGAAATCGAATGGCCGCCAAGAGATCCTCGACCTCTTTAGCTCCGGCCGTTGAATAACTGCCCTCGCTCTCTCCGAGGTAGCGGAAGTCGAACAAGAGTAGATTAAAATCCGCGTGTAGAAATGCCAGCGCTGGCAGGATATTTCCCTTGTCCGCAGGGTAGCCGTGAAGCAGGATCAAGGTCTTGGCCGCCTTTTTCTCTGACGGGATGAACCAGCCGCGCAGCGTGAGTCCGTCCACCGTTGGGAACGACACTTGTTCGTAAGGCATGTTCAAGTCGCGCGGAGTGATCGAGGAAACGATCTTCGGCGGGCGAATCGAAATATAAAAGAGCCAGGCGCTAGCGAGGATCAGAAGTGCCGAGACTATGAGAACGATGCGGAGGATAGCGGTCACCGGAGCCTATTTTCTCCAACCGGGAGAAATCTGTCAACTTCGCTTCAACAAAGTAAAGCGTCGGATTCGGCTACGCCTCGGTTCAGACATAGACATTTTTCGACCGTCACGGTAGAGATGGCGTCGACAATTGGATGGCAGTTAACCCAGTTAGAGATACCCAAACTCTTCGAAACCTGATCCGCTTTTGTCTGGGAGGCGCAGGATAAATGGACAAACAAACACCCATTCGACTTTACGATTCCGTAACCTCCCCCAACTGTCACCGCGTGAAAGTTGTTTTGGAGGAGAAACAAATCCCGTATGAGATCATTCCCGTCGATCTCAAAGCGGGCGAACAAAAGAAGCCTGAGTTTCTCCGGTTGAATCCATATGGCAAGGTGCCGGTCATCATCGATGGGCAAACGGTGATTTACGAGTCTTGTATCATCAACGAGTATCTGGAAGAGAAATATCCCGATCGACCGTTGCTGCCCAGTGATTTTGCCAAGCGGGCTAGAATACGCATCCTTATCGACTATGGTTTGAACCATTTCGCTCCGCCGTATCAAGCGCTCCGTGAAGAGCTTCGATGGAAACCTGAAAAGGAAAGAGACCTGCAGCTCATAGAAGACGCGGTGAGGAGTCTTGTAAATCTGTTCCAGAGGTTCGAGCGCGAGATCGGCGACAACTCTTACCTTGCCGGCGATTTTTCTCTTTTAGACGCAGCGCTGATCCCGCGTTACTTGCGTATGGAAAAGTGGGCGGTGGGGATATTTCCCAATCCTTCGCTACCGCGCATGGGAGCGTGGCTGCAGCGAATGAAAGAACGGCCTTCGGTGCAAACATTCTTGGAGAGCATATCCGTTTGATTGTCGGAAGAGGAGCTTTTCGATTTGATGTTGAGCGAGGCGTCAGTTAGCTTGAATATCCGTGGCATGACCGTGCGCCATCCTGCAAACTTTTGGGGCGGGCGAAGCAATTCGCAGCGCGTGATAATTGTTTTGACAGAGCGATTGCGGGATGCTGCTGGCGCGTGGAGTTAGATTGCGAAAGGAGAAACGAATGAAGCTTGGATGGATTGGTCTGGTTGCGGTTTTGGTCGTGTTCGGAGTGGTCAATGAAAGAGCCATGGCGCGCGATCGCTTGGCACACGGCTACTCGAGCGCGAGCGGCGTTTTCGCCGGCCTCTGGGTAGCGGAAGAGGGGAAGATTTTCGAAAAATACGATATCGATTCTCATCTGATATTGATCGCTTCGGGATCGCTGATGGTGCAGGCGATGTTGGGGGGTGAGCTTCCCTATCGCAGGCGCGGCGGGAAGCGCCGCTGTCGATGCCAGCCTGGGCGGGGCGGATATCGTTATGTTCGGGTCGATGGTCAAAGTTCCGGCTTTTTACATTATGGCGCTACCGGAGATCAAAACGATCGATGACTTGCGCGGCAAGACGGTCGGGGTAACCCGTTTCGGCTCCTCTACCGATTTCACGATGCGTTATGTTTTGCGCAAGCACGGGCTCGAACCGGGAAAGGACGTGACCCTCATACAAACCGGGGATCTCTTTGCCGCTGCGGCGATGTTGCGTAGCCAGTACCATCGTCTCTGCTCCGTTCTCCAGCCCGACCAATCTTCGGGCCGAAGAGGCGGGCGCGCGAGTGTTAATGAATATGGGTAAGGCCGGTGTTTACTTTCCGCACGATGCCTTTATGGCGCGCCGATCTTTTATTAACGCCAATACCGATCTGGTGCGGCGATTTCTCAAGGCCTACTCGGAAGCGGTGCACCGGCTGTTTACGGACAAGGAGCTTAGCCTGCGCGCAATCGCGAAGTACACGCGCGTCACGGATGCTAAAACTCTCGATACGGTTTACCAGTACGCCTTGGATTACGTGGATAAGATTCCCTACAACACGCGCGAGGGTATCCAGGAGGTCTTGAATCAGGCGGCGGCAAGAAATCCGAAAGCCAAGGACGCGAAGCCTGAAGCTTTCTATGACGATCGCTTCGTCAAAGAGTTAGACAATCAGGGGTTCTACAAACAGCTTTGGAAGTGATCGAGTGTCGCGTGGAAAAAACTGCGAAGTGATGGAGTGTTGGAGTACTGAGGATCGTATTTTGTTTATTACAGGGAGGAAACCCATGAAACCTGCTCGCGTTGCTGCGCTTGGCCTTGCAGTCTTTGTCTGGACCGTTGCCGTTCGTGACCCCGCTCAAGGCGGCCGAGACGCGGATCTCCATCGGCGTCACCGAAACCATGGAGACGTTCAATCCCTACGGCGATAGTGTTTCGCTCATGTACAGCGTCTGGTGCATGGTGCTGGGCTGCCTCGGCACCTACGACTTCGACAAAGGGCAGCACGTCGGGTTGTTGGTGGAAAGCTGGGAAGTGAAAGATCCCAAGACCTGGCTTTTTCATCTCCGCAAAGACAACCGCTTTCACGACGGCTCGCCGGTGACGGCGGAGGATGTGGTGCATTCGCTCAAGCGCACGCGCAGCGATCCTTTTACCAAGCAGTTCCAAAATATTTCCGCGGTCGCCGGCGAAGCGGTGGTGGACAAGTATACGGTGAGGATCACCACCAAAGAGCCGACCGCGCCGCTGCTCGATTATCTTTTCGACCGAGTCATTGTGACCAGCAAAGCGATTTACGACAAGTACGGCGCGGAAGTCGCCGATAAGCAGCATCCGGTCGGTGCCGGGCCTTACAAATTTAGGGAATTAATTCCTGGGCAGCGGTTGGTCATCGGCAAAGACAAAAGTCATCCGATGTGGAAGCAATATCCTCAGGCGCCGGATGAAATTGTCTTCCGCCTCATGCGCGAACCGGAACAGCGGGTGACCGCGCTATTAAACAACGAAATTCAGATCGCGCAGTTCGTGCCGCCCCATTTGCGCGAGCGTGTCGAGCGCAGCCCCAATCACAAGATCGTCAAGTTTCATTCGGCAGAGCTCATGTTCTTAGCGATGATGCCGAAGGTCAAACCTTGGGATAATAAATTGGTGCGGCAGGCGGTGGCGTACGCCATTGATAGGGACACGATCATCAAAACGATCTTGCGCGGTGAGGCATCGCGTTTGGACGGGCCGATTGGGGAAGGGCAGTATGGTTACGACCCCAATTTGAAGCCGAAGTATACTTACAATCCGGAGAAGGCGAGGGAACTGCTCAAGCAGGCCGGCTACCCGAACGGCGTCGATGTCGAGCTGCAAACGCCGGTGAACCGTTATACTTTGGACAAGCAGATCAGCGAGGCGATGATTCCCATGCTCAATGCCGCGGGGTTTCGCGCCAAGTTGATGACTCCCGAGTGGGCGACCTTGTGGGCCAACGTGCAGGTCGGCAAAGTGCCTTTCTACTACATGGGGCGCGGTGGCGTGGTCGATCCGAGCGCAGCGCTAGCGCAATATTTTGAAACCGGCGCCTCGCCAAGAATAGGCTATTCCAATCCGAAATTGGACGAATTGCTTTCCGCCGAGCGACAAGCTTTCGATCCGGCGAAGCGCAAGAAACTTCTATCTCAAGCGATGAGCGTCATCACCGAAGACGCGCCGGCGCATTTTCTCTGGCGTCACCAACTGCTGTTTGGCATGGCCAAGAACATCGACTACCGACCGCTGCCGAGTGAACGGATCTACGGCTGGAATATGAAAGTAAAATGAGAAGATTGGAGTGATGGAATATTGAAGCGGTGGAGTGATGGGCCTCCTCACCCAATACTCCAGTTCTCCAACACTCGATTACTCCAATTAGCATTGCCCAGTCGCCTTCAGGTAAGAATCGGACTATAATTGCCGCTTTAGACAAGCAGCTAATTTTTGGGAGGAGCATTCTGAATGGGCAAGGAACGAGTCGGTTACGCATTAGGTTACGGCAAATTCACCAATGTGAGGGAAATGGCGGACGTCATGAAGCAGGCGGAGGAGCGCGGCTTCGAAATGGCATTTTTCTCCGAAACGATCGAGCTGATGCGCGATTCGGTGAGCTCGTTTGACGGCCATTGGTTTGGCGACCAAGAAGCTCCAAATGGGCACCACCCAGATCGTCCGCTTGCGCGGGCCGGTGGTGATGGCGCAGTCGCTGGCGACCATCGATGAATTGACCGATGGGCGGCTGACCTTGGCGCCCGGCGCCTGCACCAAGAGCCATGCGCGGGTGCACGCGCTGCCCATCGACGTGGGCGCGACGCCGTCTGAAGTTCTCAAAGAGTACATCGAGTCCATGCGCCTTTTGCTCAGTGGTGAAAAGGTTTCGTACCACGGTAAATTCGTCAATTTCGATAATGTCGGTCTCGGTTGGAAGCCAGTGCGCACCAAGATTCCTTTCTATGTTCCTGCCACGGCTACGGTCGGTCTGAAACTGGCGGGCGAAATCGGCGACGGCGTGATTTTGAACGCAGTGTGCTCGCCGGAATACACGGTCAACGCGCTGAAGATCATTCGCGAGTCAGCGGAAAAAGCGGGCCGCGATTTCTCGAAATTCTTCGTCGCGCAGATCATCAACTGTTCCATCGAAGACGATCACAAGAAGGCGCTGGACGCAGTGCGCTGGGAAGTGGCGACGAAACTCGATCCGGTGCAGATTTCCTTTATCGCCGGCCCGAAGATGCGCGTCGGCGAGCCCTATATTCACAAGGAAGATATCCCGCTTTTCGAAAAGGCTCATGCCCAAGGCGGCATGGAAGGTTTGATCAAGGCGATCCCCGATTCCTATGTCGAAGGCATGACCGCCAGCGGCACGCCGGACGAAGTGAAAAAGCGCGTCCAGCAGTACCGCGATGCCGGCGTGCAGATTCCGCTGCTGCGTCCGGCCGCCGCGCATCAAACCCAACGGCTGCTGGATTTGTTCGCTCAATAACAAATTTGTTCAAGGTTCAAAGGTTCAAAAGTTCAAAGTTTTGATTCGGATGGTCCGATGGCGGTCGGACGAACCTTGAACCTTGAACTTTTGAACCTTTGAACTGACTTCGTATGTACCGCGTCGGCATCGATATCGGCGGCACGTTCACCGACATGCTTTTGGTCGGTGAAGACGGCACGGCTATCATCGGCAAAACTCTCACCACTCCGGGCGATCCGAGTTTGGCGGTGGAGGATGCTCTGCGGCCGGCGCTGGAGAACGGCACCGTCAAGACCGGCGCGCGCGGCACGCTGATCCACGGCACGACGCTGGTGACCAACGCGCTGATCGAGCGCAAGGGCGCGCCGACGGCGCTGCTTACGACGTCGGGTTTTCGCGACGCCGTCGAGATCGGCCGCGAACACCGCTACGAGCTCTACGATCTCAATCTCGACCTTCCCAAACCTCTGGTGCCGCGCCACCTGCGTTTCGACGTGCCGGAGCGCATGGCCGCCGACGGCAGCGTGCTTCAGTCTCTGGACGAAGTATTTGTCCGGCGCTTGGTCGGCGAGCTGCGCGACAAAGGCATCAAAGCCATCGGCGTTTGCTATCTCAATAGTTTTCGCAATCCCGCGCATGAGAAGCGCACAGCGGAGATCATCGCCGAAGTAGCACCGGAGATTCGCGTGTCGCTCAGCTCGGAAGTAGTCGCCGAGATCCGCGAGTTCCAGCGCACCAGCACGACGCTGGCCAACGTCTACGTTCAAGAACGGGTGTCGGATTATCTCGCGCAGCTGCAAGCCAGATTGGACAAGATCGGCTTCGCCGGCAGCTTTTTCGTCATGCTTTCCAGCGGCGGTATCGCCACGCGCGAAACCTCGGCGCGTTTTCCGGTGCGTTTGCTTGAATCGGGGCCGGCGGCCGGCGCGCTGGCGGCGGCGCAAGCCGGGCTGCTCTCCGGCCATCGCGATTTGCTCTCCTTCGACATGGGCGGCACCACGGCGAAGCTTTGCGTGATCGACGACGGCGAGCCGCTCAAGACCCACGAGTTCGAAGTCGATCGCGTCTATCGCTTTCGCAAAGGCAGCGGCTTGCCGGTCAGAATTCCGGTCATCGACATGATCGAGATCGGCGCCGGCGGCGGCAGCATCGCACGGGTGGATTCGCTCGGCTTATTGAAAGTTGGGCCGGATAGTTCCGGCGCCGATCCGGGACCGGTCTGCTACCGCCAAGGCGGCACGGAACCGACGGTCACTGACGCCGATCTCGTGCTCGGTTATCTCGATCCGAAATATTTTCTCGGCGGCAAGATGCAGTTGGATCTCGACGGGACGCGCAAAGCGCTCGGCCGTTTGGGAGAAAAGCTGGGCATGACGCCCGAGCAAGTAGCCTGGGGGATTCATCAGATTGTCAACGAGAACATGGCCAACGCGGCGCGCGCCCATCTAGGCGAGCGCGGCAAGGACCCGCGGCGCATGCCGATGTACGCCTTCGGCGGCGCCGGGCCGGTGCATGGCTATCGGGTCGCCGAGATCCTCCGGCTGCCGGCGCTGATCTCGCCCTTCGGCGCGGGAGTCGGTTCGACGTTCGGTTTGCTCGCCGCGCCGCTGGCTTTCGATTTCGTGCGCAGCGCATATAGCCGCTTGGATGAGCTGGATTGGAATTTTGCCAACGGCTTGCTCGACGAGATGGCGGCGGAGGGACGAAAGGTTTTGGAGAGCTCCGGGACTGGCAGACAAACATGATGACTTATCAGCGCACCGCCGATATGCGCTATGTCGGCCAGGGCCACGAAGTTTCGGTGGGCCTGCCCGACGGCGATCTTAAGCGCTGCGCAGTTTGCCGCAGATCGCGGCGGCATTTGAAGAAATTTATCGCGCGCTCTATGGCCGCAAGGGCCCGGACGTGCCGTTGGAAGTAATCAACTGGCGGGTGGTGGCGAGCGGGCCGCGGCCGGAAATGAATCTGAAACTGCCTCGTGATCGCGCAAAGAAGGGGAGCGATGCGCGCAAGGGTTCGCGTCAGGCCTATTTCCCTGAACAGGGCGGCTTTGTCGAGACCGCGATTTACGATCGCTACGCGCTCGATTCCGGGTGCCGAGTTCGCCGGCCCGGCCATCGTCGAGGAGCGTGAGTCCACCTTGATCATCGGCGCGCGTGGGCGCGCCCGCGTGGATGAAAGACTCAATGTTATCGTGGAGTTGACCGATGGAAAATAAAGCGATCGATCCGGTGACTTTGGAGGTGATCTGGAATCGCTTCCTGTCGGTGGCCAATGAGCAGCAAGACGCGCTGATCCGCACTGCCTTCAGCACCATCGTGCGCGAAAGCCAGGACCTGGCTTGCGGCATGTTCGACACCAAAGGGCGGATGATCGCGCAATCCCTCAGCGGCACGCCGGGTCATATCAACGCCATGGCGACGTCGATGAAGCATTTTCTCGCGGCGTTTCCGCCGGACAAACTCGCGCCGGGCGATGTGCTGATTACCAACGATCCCTGGCAGACCGCCGGACAGATCAACGACATCACGATCACCACGCCGATCTTTCGCAACGGCAAAATGGTCGCGCTGTTCGCCAACACTTGCCACAGCGCCGACATCGGCGGGCGGATTCTTTCTGCCGAAGCGCGCGAGGTGTTCGAAGAAGGGCTGCGCATTCCGATCATGAAACTCTTCGACGGCGGCGAGCCCAACAAAATTCTCATGCAGATCGTACGCACCAACGTGCGCCAGCCCGACGAAGTGATCGGCGACTTCTACGCGCAGACCGCGTGCAACGACGCCGGCGGGCGCGCGCTGTTGGAAATGATGGATGAGTTCGGTCTCGATTCCATCGATGCCATTTCGGAAGAAATCATCCGCCGCTCGGAGGCCGCAGTGCGCGCCGAAATCCGCAAGCTGCCCGACGGCGAATGGCACAACGAGACCTGGAGCGACGGTTTCGAAGAACCGATCGTCATACGCTGCGCGGTGAAAGTCGCCGGCGATGAAATCTTCATCGACTTCACCGGCTCGTCGCCGCAGAGCACGCGGGGTATCAACGTCGTGTTGAACTACACCCACGCCTACGCGAGCTTCGCGATCAAGGCGGCGATCTGCCCGGACGTGCCGCACAACGAAGGCAGTTTTCGGCCGGTGCACGTGAGCGCGCCGCCGGGGAGCATTCTCAACGCTCTCGATCCCGCGCCGGTGGCGAGCCGCCAGGTGATCGGCCATTTCATTCCCAGCGCGATTTTCGCGGCGATGTCCGGCGCCATGCCGGGCCGCCTGATGGCGCCGGGCGCCGATCCGATCTGGCTGAGCGTTTGGCGCGGCCAGAATCCGTCGTTCACGTTGACCGTTTTTCAAGTCGGCGGCACCGGCGCGCGGCCGACCAAAGACGGCTTGAACGCTGTCGGTTTTCCGAGCGGCGTGGCGGGCGTGCCGGCGGAAGTGATTGAGAGTTTGTCTCCGGTGGTCTTGAAGCGGCGCCAGCTCCGGCCCGACTCCGGCGGCGCGGGAACTTGGCGCGGCGGGTTAGGGCAGTTGACCGAATTCACCCGGCGCGGCGAGGGCAAGTGGAGCGTGAGCTCGATCGCCGATCGAACCGAGTATGCGGCACCCGGTCTGCTCGGCGGGCAAGCGGGCGCGACGGGTGAAGTGAGTCTTGGAAAACGGCACCCGGCTTCACGCCAAAGCATTGATGGATCTCAAAGTGGGCGATGTGGTCCACGTCGATTTGCCCGGCGGCGGCGGTTACGGCGATCCGTTGAAACGCGATATCGAAAAGGTGCGCTGGGATGTGATCGACGGCTATGTCACAGCAGAGGAGGCCGAGAGCAAGTACGGTGTGATGGTGACTTATAACGGCAAAGCTGATGATTTGGTCAAGCTGCCGGAGAAATGGGTCGTCGATCAGATGAGAACAACAGAACTTCGCAGCGCGGACGGTAACCCAATGACAGTCAAGGGAAGATCTCTCTCAGTTACGAGAACTCAAATGTTCAGATGCGTCAGCTACTTTTGGCTGTCATTTCGAACAAAGCGAGAAATCTTCTTGGACGTGCATTAATGATTTGAGATTCTGAGGAATTCTGAGCGAAGCAGAAACATGGAACTTCAAGGTAGAGTAGCATTAGTTACCGGTGGCGCGGGCGGTATCGGCGGCGCGGTGGTGCGCGGGCTGGCGAAAGCCGGCATCAGCGGCGTGGCCATCAATTATCGCAAGTCCGGCAAGGAAGCCGAGGATCTCGCCGCTGAGATCGAGCGTCAAGGGATCAACGCGCTGGCAATTCAGGCCGACGTGCAAAACGACGCGCAAGTGCGCGACCATGATGAAAACCATCGAGAGCAAGTTCGGCCGCCTCGATGTGGTCGTCAACAATGCCGGCGTGACCCATTGGGTGAAGCTCGCCGATCTCGAAGGGTTGACCGATGCGATCTGGGACGAGATTCTGGATGTCAACGTCAAAGGCGCGTTTCGCTGCGCGCGCGCCGCGGCGAAATTATTAGAAGCCAACCATGGCATGATCGTCAACGTTTCGTCGATTTCCGGCGTGCTGGCGCCCTCGACGATGTCGTCGCTCGCCTATGGCACGGCGAAGGCGGCTTTGATTTACATGACCCGCGGGCTGGCTGTGGCGCTGGCGCCGAAGGTGAGAGTGAATTGCGTCGCGCCGGCGTTCACCGATACGCCGTGGATGAGCCAGCACTTCGGCGCCGAGTACCAGGAAGTCATCGCCAAAGCCGCGGCCGGTTATCCGCTGCAGCGCATCGCCACGCCCGAAGATATTGCCGGCGCGATTCTTGGATTGATCACCGGCGGCGACTTTGTCACCGGGCAAACTTTATTGGTCGACGGTGGGTTGAGTCTCAGTTAGAGGGAAAGCTGTCGTTGGACTGTCATCGCGTCACGATAGTCTGTCATCTCGAACGAAGTGAGAGATCTTTCCGGAAAGATTTCTCGGCTACGCCTCGAAATGACAGCAATTGGAAGCCGACAAAAAGTACAAAATAGCTGTTAAAATGGACCGCACGAATCTCGTTGCTGATCTTATATGCGAGCAGGCTGGTCGCGGTTGTCCGCTCCAAAAGCGCGGACGAAGCGCTCGCCCTGGCCCACGCCGCCGCGGACGGCGGTGTAAAATTTGTCGAGATTACCTTCAGCGTGCCGGGCGCGGTCGATGTCATCAAAGAACTGGCGCGGCGCCGCGAGCTTCACGTTGGCGCGGGTACGGTGCTGGCGCCGCAGCAAGCGGAGCGGGCGATCGGCGCCGGCGCCGAGTTCGTCGTGTCGCCGTCCCTGGAATTGAATCTGATCGCGATTTGCCACATGGCCAACATCGCTTGCTTTCCCGGCGCGGCGACAGCGACCGAGATCATCGCAGCGCAACGGGCGCACGCCGATTTGATAAAAATCTTTCCCGCCGACCTCGCCGGCGGCCCTTATTTCATCCGGCAGATGCAGGGGCCTTTTCCTGAAGCTCGCTTCATGGTGTCGGGCGGCGTCAACCTGAAGAACGTGACGGAGTACGTCGAAATCGGCGTCACCGGGATTTGCTTGGGCAGCGCCTATCTTGGCACTCTGTTGGCGAAGGGCAAAAAGCCGTTCGTCAGAGAAATGCAGCAATTCGTCAAATTAGTCGCCAAGGCGCGCGCGCAGAAATTGCCAACGAAGAAGAAAAAACCATGAGCCAACTCCAACTCACGCTCGCCTGCGAGGACTACGATCGCACCCGGCCGATCAAAGACGGCATCGTCAAACCGGAGGGTGTCGAGGTTAATTATCTGGTCATGCCGGTGGAAGAAATCTTCTGGCGCATGATGAAGTACGAAGAGTTCGACGTATCCGAATTATCGATGGGCGCGTTTCTGACCGCGGCATCGCGCGGCCGGCGGCCGTTTATCGCGATCCCGGTGTTTCCGTCGCGGACGTTTCGCCATCGCTGTATTTTCGTCAATACCGACTCCGGTGTTCAATCGATCCAGGATCTGCGCGGCAAACGCATGGGCGTGCCGGAATATTCGATGACCGCGGCGGTATGGCTGCGCGGCATGTTCGAGCATGAATACGGCGTCGCGCCGAGGGAGATTCACTGGGTGCAAGCGGGCGAAGAGCATCCGGGCCGCAAAGATCGCGTCGATTTCGAAATGCCCGCGGGCGTGCGCCTGGAAAGCCGGCCGGACACGACGCTCAATGCCATGATCGAAAGCGGCGAGGTCGCCGCCATGATGTCGCCGCGCATGCCGACCTGTTTTCTCCAGGGCTCGCCCAAGGTGAAACGGCTGTTTCCGAACTACCGCCAGGTGGAGATGGAGTATTTCAAAAAGACCGGATTGTTTCCGATTATGCACGTGATTGTGATCAAACGGTCGATTTACGAAAAAGAGCCGTGGGTCGCACAAACGCTCTACAAAGCTTTCTGCGAAGCGAAAGAAATCTGCATGCGCGATCTTTACGATACCAATATCCTGCGCGTGAGCCTGCCGTGGACTTCGGCCGAATACGAAGATACGCGGGATCTGATGACGACCGACTACTGGCCCTATGGCGTCGAACCAAACCGGCAAAATCTAGAGACGCTGCACGGATACTTGCTCGAGCAAGGTTTGATCAAGCAGAAGCTAATTCTAGATGAGCTGTTCGCTCACGAGACGTTAGAGGCCTTCAAAATTTAGAATTAACCGCAAAGACTCAAAGTTCAGGAGAAAGAAATTCTGGAGTCATGCTGAGTCCTTCGGAAAAACTCAGGATAAACTCCGCGAAGTATCTTTCAATTTCATAAAGCTCTGGCAAGACAGATTCTTCGGCTGCGCCTCAGAATGACAGACTATGCATAACCAGAACGACTTCCCCGAACCGCAGCACTCCAATACGCCTTCCTGAGTCACCGATAGTCCCTCATTTGCCAGGGCGTGAATACGACGATCTGCGTCGGCGGCGGCAACGCGGTCTTGCTGAAAGGCATGACGTGAGTTTTGAGATATTTATTCGGGTAGCCTTTGACGAACATGTCGAGTAAATACGTGCTTTCCCGGTAGTGCATCGGGATCGCGATCTTGGGCTTGAGCTGCTGCAACACTTCGCGGGCCGTGTCCGGCGGCATTGTAAAAGTGCCGCCGATGGGAATCATCGCGATGTCGACTTTACCGAAAGCTTTGATCTGTTCCTCGGTGAGTTTATGGCTCAAGTCGCCGAGATGGGCGATGCACAGCGTGCCGAGGTCGAAAACGAAGGCGGCGCCCTTGAGCGCATTGCCGAACTGTTGCTGGTAGACCGGCACGCTGTAAACAAGAACGTCGCGCACTGTCGTGCTGACCTTGTTCCATTCGGCGCCGTAATTGCCGAGTCCGCGCAGGATGACCGGACTGTTCTTGGCGACTTCCACGTAGTTGTGATTGGGATGTTCGCGTCCCACGGTGATCGCGTGCGGCGCGACGTTGGGCGTCGGGTAAAACCCGGGAGCGACCGGATCGGTGATGATCTTGGTGCCCTTGGCCGACGTGATTTGAAAAAAATTATGGCCGAAGAATTCGATCGTGGCGTCGGGCTCGGCAGCGTAGGCGCGGCGCAACCAGCCGCCGCGGGCGACATCGAGCTCGCGGCAAGCCGCTTGAACATTTCCGGTCCATATTCCCGAGAGCAAAAGCAGCAGCGCTATGGTTCGCTTCATCGAACCCTCTAGGTCGCGCTGATGCGAAAACCGAATTGCTCGGCCCGGAAAAAATCTGCGACGTAATCCGTTGCCGGATGACGCATCAGGTCCTCCGGGGTGTCGGCCTGTTCGAATCGCCCTTCGCGCATGACCGCAATGCGGTCGGCGAGCGCGACGCCGTCTGCCAAGTTGTGGGTGACATAGAGTGTGGTAAGCCGGTTTTCCTTGTGAAAGTTCAGGATCTCTTGGCGCATTTTCAAGCGATTGGGCGGGTCGATATTGCTCAGCGGCTCGTCCATCAGCATGATCTGCGGCGAGGTGACCATGGCGCGGCCGAGCGCGACGCGCTGCTGCTGCCCGCCGGAAAGCTCGGTCGGCTTGCGATTGAAATGGGATTCATCGATGCCGATCTTCCAAGCGAGCGGGCGCAAATATTCGGTGATTTTTTCGCTGGTCCACTTTCTGACTTTGAGCGGCAACGTCAAGTTCGAGTATCGGTCGGCGTCGAAAACCCGCATGTGCGGCCACAGAGCGTAGTTCTGAAAAATCATTTGAACATTGCGCCGGCCCACCGGGATGTCGTTGACCGGGGTGCCATTGATGAAAATTGTTCCGCTGTCGGGTTGCTCGAGTCCGGCGATGAGTCTTAGCGTGGTGGTTTTGCCGCAGCCGCTTTCGCCGACGATGACGAGAAACTCACCGGCATTGACGTCAAGATTGGCCTGGTCGACCGCGGCCACGGCGCCAAAGCGCTTCGTCAATTTGCGTAGGGAAAGCGAAACCATTACGGCCATGCTAATTGAGCGGATTTGAAAAAACAATATGAATCCCGCCCCTTGGCGAAGCGCATCGATCGTGGTTATTATTGTGGCGCAGAAATAGTTGACAGCGTCGCTCAAGCTTGTACGGAGGAATTATGGCTGATTTGCTCGGTCCCGAAGGCCTTATCGCCGAACTACAAAACGTTTTGCAACGGCGCCACCCGCGGCCCCATCCGGTGCGCCAATTGCTGCTAAGCGGCCGG
>CAWERH010000060.1:0-53853 GCA_963811315.1 uncultured delta proteobacterium | reverse complement strand
TTGCCCCGACCAGACCGCATCGGCAAGCGCGGCCACGACATCGCCGTGAGCAAGGTAAAAATCCGGGTTAAACGCCATGATGTCATTTTCGATGTAGTTGCGGATGTACCGCTCAAAACCGATGGATCGAATCTCTCGCTCCGTATCGGGCGACAAACGCCTCGCCGCGCCGTCCAGTGTTTTCACTCCCGCCCCCGCAGCCGCGATCGTCACCGTCGCTACCAGGTCCGGGCGCTCGATCGCCATCGCTTGAACGATCTGGCCGCCGAGCGCAAACCCCACTGCGTGGCAGCGCGACACTCCGAGATGATCGAGCAGAGCGATACAATCTTGGGCGAACTGGGTCACGGTGTAACCGTCATCGCCTTGCTGCTTCGACCTGTGCCGCGGCAATCGACGGTAATGGTCTTGAAGCGCTGGGAAAGAAATGGAACCGCGCCGACTTTCCACGTATCCGACGGCCACCACGAAGCCGGCACGAGCAAAACGGGCTCACCCTGCCCGTTCACCTCGAAATATATTTCGCAGCCGTTTACCGCAGCCTTAGGCATCTATACCTCCGCGACGGTCGCGATTCGGAGCGGACCGGGCACTCGCCAGACTGAAATCGCATCGCCGCAAGACGAACCGTAGTAAATTCATACTGATGGCAAACCGCGTCGCTTACCGATAGCGAAGACAACGCTAGATGATTTTTTGCGCTTGCAGATTTTGAATTTCAGCTTGGCTATATCCCAACGCCAGTAAAGTTTCTTCGTTGTGTTCGCCGAGTTTCGGCGGCCGGCAGCGTGAGGCTGGCCGGCGTTTCGCTCAGATTGACGCCGTTTTTGACCAATTGAAACGTGCCGAACTCCGGATCTTCCACTTTCATCAAGCGGTCGAGGAACTTCACCTGCGGGTCTTCGAAAACTTCGGCGAGATTGTTGATCGGCGCGCACGGCACGTCTTTTTCTTCCAGCGCCTTGAGCCAATGCTCGCGCGGCGCTGTTTGCGCAGCTTGCGAAAGTATCTCGTGAATCATGTCGAAATGCTTGATGCGCGCGTGACGGTCCTTGGTGCGCGGATCGGTTTGCAGATCAGGCCGGCCGAAAACCTCGGTGACACCGATCCAAAATTTGGGCGGATGGGACAGATGTATCACAAATGGCTTGCCGTCCCCGGCGACCAATGCATAGACACCGGCGGTTTTCAGACGACTGCTCTTCTTCGGCACGACGCCGCTGAAAAGATATTGGGTAATGCTGAAGCCGATGAAGCTGATCGTCGCTTCCAACAGCGATGTTTCGACCTTCTGCCCTTTGCCGGTCCGCTGCCGCGCCGCGATTGCGGCGAGAACCCCGTAACAACCGTAAAATCCCCCGAGATGATCCGAGAACGACGCTCCCGGTCCCTCGGGCTTATCCAGATCGGTAAGAATGCTCAACAGTCCGCTCAGCGACTGACCGAGTGTGTCGTAACCGGGTTTGTGCCGATACGGGCCTTCCTGGCCAAAGGCCGAGATCGAACAATAGATGATCTGCGGATTGAACTTCTTGATGTCTTCGTAGCCGATTCCTAAACGATCGACCACGCCGGGCCGAAGATTCTCCACGATCACATCGGCGTCCTTGGCGAGGCGCAGAAACACTTCCTTGCCCTCCGGTGATTTCATATCGAGAGTTATGCTTTTCTTGTTGCGATTCATGCCGCAAAAACTCGGGCTGTAGTCTTTTGGCTCCTTGTCCCAGGTGCGAAACGGATCGCCGGCGCCGGGGGTTTCGATCTTGTAGACTTCCGCGCCCAGGTCGCCGAGCAACATGGTTGCAAACGGCCCGGCGATATAATTGGTGATGTCGAGAATTTTGATACCGTCCAGTGCACCCGCCATTCGATACGCTCCTTACCAAGTTGGTTGGCGCGACTATAGGAAGCCTCGAGCGCCACTGTCAACTAAGATGAGCGGCGGAATCGGCTGCGTGGCCCATGAGATTGGGTTTCCCCTTGACACAATTTCGCTCCTCTGACAGGCTTCGGCTGCCAATATTCTTTGGTCCCAGAGGAAGAAAAATGGAAAATCAGATTTTTATTGATTCGCTGATGAGTGAGATCATTCAGCCCGGCGTCGATCAATTGATGAACAGCCGCTATTTCACCGAGCTCCGCGACGGCAAGCTGTCGAAAAAACGTCTCGCCGGCTTTGCCATGCAGCATTACCTTTCCAATCACGCGATCAACAAAGGGCTCGCTTACTGCATGGTGAAGAACGCCAGCAACCCACCCGCTTACAATCAGTTTGTCGAACTCTTCGTCGAAGAGTCATCCCATCCTGCGCTGATGAAGCGATTTGGCCAAGCCATGGGTTTGACCGACGAGGCCTTTGATAACGAGCTCATGATCTTCGAGTGCGTCGCCCACACTGCGGCGATCATTCGCGGCATGTTTCTCGGCACTCCGGCGGAGACCCGCGCCGGCGCTCTGGTCAACGAAACCATGGTTTGCCGTTACTCGGATGAATTCAACGCGGCGTTAGAGAAGCATTACGGGCTCGATAGCCGGGCCCGCACTTTTTTCATCGTTCACGGCAAAGTCGATCAAGAACACACCGCCATGGCCGCGGAGACCATCGCGCGCAACGCCAACTCGGACCGTGAAAAAAGCTCGTGCGCGCTGCGGCGAGAAACATGGTGCGTTTTAAATTGGCCAAGTTTGAAGGAATCTACGACGCATACGCATAATAGATTATCCAGAGTTTTGAGTTCCGCGTTTTGTTTTCTCCGCGACCAATCCACGAGGTAGAAAACATGGGGAATAAGACCCGCTTCGCACTGATTGGGTTGGTCATCCTAACGGCAACCATTTTCTGTCGCGATAATCTCGATGCCGCGGAAAAGTCGGCCAAGCTCGCCCCGCTCCGCATCGCCTATGTTTCCCGCAGCATCCTGGACATGCCCTTTATAATCGCCCGCGACCGCGGCTTTTTTCGTGAAGAAGGTCTCGAAGGCGAACTGATCTTTACTAACGCGATTCAGAGCGTTCAAGCCGTTATTGCCGGCAGCGTGGACTTCGGCACCGCAACCGGGACTGGCATCAGCGCGGCGGTCAACGGCGCCGACGTGCGGGTGGTGTTCGGTCTTACGGATAAGCCGTCATTCGACATGGTTGCGCTGCCGGGTATTACGAGCGTCCAACAGCTGCGGGGCAAGAAGGTTGGCATTTCCGCCCCAGGATCCCTGACCGAAATTCTCGCGCGGCAGATTCTTATCGCCAACAAGTTCCCGTCGATCAAGTCACCTTGCTGCCGCTGGGCACGAGCAATGTGACTTACCTTGCGCTCAAGGCCGGAACCATCGACGCCACGCTGGTTCAGATCCCGCAGAACTTTCTTGCCGCCGATGAGGGATTTCACAAACTCGCCGCCGGCGCCGACGTTTATCGCGCCTTGCAGGGCGGGCTCACGACCTCAAAAGCGACCATTAACGAAAGGCCCGAACTGATAACGAAAATGATTCGCGCGACCCAGCGCGCCTTGCGCTTGATCCGCAATGACCGGAAGTTTGCCGTCGAATTCATCAAAGGACCGTTTCTCGAGCTTGGAAAGGATCGTGACCGTTTTGCCGAGCGAATCTACGACGCCGCGGTACAAATCTATCTGCAAATCGGCAGTCGTGGACGAAAAATTCAACGCGAGATGATCGCCATCGCGGCGCAGCGCATCAAACCGAAAGAGCCGGTGCCGCCCGAGCGGGTCTTCGATTTTAGTTTCGCGCAGAAGGTCGCGGAGTCATTCAAGTAGAAGAGCAACGTTGAACCTTGAACTTTTGAACTATTGAACCAAGCGGTTCAAACGTTTCAAGGTTCAAAAGTTCAATATCGGTAACGGAGGATGGATGAAATACAGTAATGATCGAATCCTGACCACTCATGCCGGCGCGTTGCCCCAGCCGCCGGATTTGAAAGCCATGCACAACGCCCAGGTCGCCGGGCAGGCCGTCGACAAGCCAGCGTTCGCCCAGCGCGTGCGCGGCGCGGTTGCCGAAGTCGTCAAGAAACAAATCGCCTGCGGCATCGACATCATCAATGACGGCGAAGTCGGCAAGTCGAACTTCTCCCGCTATGCGCGCGAGCGCTTGAGCGGCTTCATTGAACGAGAAGTCAAGCCCGAGGACCAAGCCTCTACCATCTATGCTCGCGATCTGGTCGAGTTCGGCGACTATTTTCACAATCGCACGACCCACCGCGGCGACAATATCAAACGAGTGTTCTGCAATGCCCCGCTCAAATACGCCGGCCACGAATCGCTGAAAGCAGAACTCGAAGATTTCAAAGCCGGCCTTCAAGGCCAAAAATATGAGGAGGCTTTTCTCCCCGCCATCGCGCCTGGGACCATCGAGCACTGGATGAAGAACGATTACTACCCGAACGACGAGGCGTATCTGGTCGCCATTGCCGACGCCATGCACGAGGAGTACAAGGCCATCGTCGATGCCGGCTTCTTGCTGCAGATCGACGATCCCGATCTGCCGGACGGCTGGCAGTTCATGTCGAAGATGAGCGTGCCGGAGTATCGCAAATATGCCGAGCTGCGCGTCGACGCGCTCAATCACGGCTTACGCGACATTCCACCCGACCGGGTGCGCTTTCACACCTGCTGGGGCAGCTATCATGGCCCGCACAAGTACGATATCCCGCTGCGCGACATCATCGACCTGATTCTGAAAGTGAAGGCCAACACGATTTCCATCGAAGCGGCCAATCCGCGCCACGAGCACGAGTGGCGCGTATGGGAGGACGTAAAGTTGCCCGCCGGCAAAGTTCTCGTGCCGGGCGTGGTCGGCCATGCCACGGACATCGTCGAGCACCCGCAAGCGATCGCCGATCGCCTCGTGCGCTACGCCAAGATCGTCGGCCGCGAAAACGTTATGGGGGGCACGGACTGCGGCCTCGGACCGCGCGTTGGCGATCCCCAGATCGTCTGGGCGAAGTTCGAAGCAATGGCCGAGGGCGCGCGTCTGGCCACCAAGGAACTGTGGGGAAAATAGTTTGCCGGCATCCCTCAAAGACTCGTTGCAGCAAGGAGGATCACCGATGCGTCATAAATTCCACCTAGCCGGTTCTGTTCTTTTCGCAGTGCTGCTTGTGGCGACCACAGTGGGCGCACAGCAACTGCCCAGATCCGTCACCGTCGGCTCCAATCCTCCGGGCTCGCTGTTCTACGCGCTTGCCAGCGGCTTGGGCAAAGTAGTCAGCGAAGCGTCGCCGATGCAGACGCAGATCCAACCCTATGCCGGAACCAGCACCTTCGTGCCGCTTTTCGACAGCGGCGAGCTCGACTTCGGCGTCGTCAATGCGGTGGACATGGGCATGGTTTACCAGGGGCAAAAGCTCAAGGTCGGCGGCCGCAACCCGTTTCCTCATGTCGCCAGCTCGCGCTTGATCATGCGCGGCTCGCCGCTAAGAAGCAGCTTGATCGTGCGCAAGGATTCGCCGATCAAAACCATTAACGATGTCCGCGGCAAACGCGTCACCGGCGAATATCCCGCGCAGCTCGCAGTCTGGTACAACGTTTTCGGCTCGCTCTCCAACGGCGGGCTCACCTGGAACGACGTCAAAGTCGTGCCGGTTCCCGCGGTCAACGAAGGCGTCGACGCGCTGATTCAAGGCCGCGCCGACGTAACCACCCACGCCATCGGCTCGGCAAAAGTAAAGGAAGCCGACTCCGCCGTCGGCATCCGCTACATCCCGCTCGACTGCTCGAAACAAGGCGAAGCGCGGATCAAGAAGGCCGTGCCGGGTTACTATCTGTCGGTGGTCAAAGCCGGTTCGTCCACCGGCATCGTCGAAGACACCTGCGCCTACACCTACGATATCTATCTCGTCGGCCACAAAGCGTTGCCCGACGCCGTCGTGCGCAATATGTTGCAAGCCATCTGGGTGAACATCGATAAACTGCCGCAGTTCCATCCCGGTTTCGCCGAATGGACCAAGGCGCGCGCCGTCGATCTCGACGTCACGATTCCCTATCATCCCGCCGCGATCCGATACTATCAAAGATAACGCCGCCTGGCCGGCAAAAATGGACGAGGCGCAAAAACGCCTGCTCTCGCTCAACCCGTGATGCATTTTCCTGTTCGACCGGTTCGCGAGGGTGCTATCCGACCAAACGATTGGAACGACTGGAACGGAGCAAAGCGATTGAACGATTGGAACGCTTTGATCTTTTTTAGATGAGCGACGAACTGGCCGCCTCTCCCGAGCGCTTTCGCACTCTCAGCGGCGGTCCCGCAAAACTGCTGCGCGCCTTACTGATCTCGATCACCGTGTTGGGATCGTTGTGGGCGCTCGAAGTGCACAACTATTTTGAAATCGCGTTCTTCAAGCAGCAGTATCTCGCGCTGTTTCTCGCCTTGGCGCTCAGCGCGGTATTTCTCGCCGTGAAAGCATTGCCAAGTCAAAGCGGCGACCACGTTCCCTGGTACGATTGGTTTCTCGCTTTAATCGGCTTGGCGGTCGGCCTCTACGTAACGCTTCTGTATCCGACCATCGCTTACCGTCTCGGCGTACTGTCGCCGGACCGCTGGATCTTCGGCGGCCTCGCGCTGGTGCTGGTTATCGAAGCCACCCGCCGCGTCGCCGGCGGCACGCTGGCGTGGCTCGCGCTGGCCGTCATTCTCTACACTAAATTCGCCGAGTTCCTGCCGGGGATCTTATATTCCAAGTCACCGTCGTGGGCGCGGATCGCCAGCTATCTGTATCTCGACTCCAACGCCATGCTCGGCCTGCCCCTCGATGTCGCCGCCGGCGTGGTTGTTGCTTTCATACTTTTCGGCCAAGCGCTGTACGCCGTCGGCGGCGACAAATTTCTCACCGATCTTGCCTTGATCGTCACCGGCCGCTATCGCGGCGGTCCGGCAAAAGTTTCGGTCGTTTCCTCCGCCCTGTTCGGCACGGTCTCCGGCAGCGCCGTCGCCAATGTCGTGGTCGACGGCGCGATTACCATTCCGCTGATGAAACGCACCGGTTTTCCCGCGCACATGGCTGCGGCGATAGAAGCGGTGGCGTCCAACGGCGGCCAGATCACGCCGCCGGTGATGGGCGCGGCGGCGTTCCTGATGGCGGAATTTCTCAATATCCCCTACGGGCAGGTGGCGCTGGCAGCGGCGATTCCGGCGTGCCTCTATTATCTTGCCCTGTTCACGCAGATCGATTTGGAGTCCGCCAAGCGCGGCTTGGTGGGTTTGCCCGCCGAGCAGATTCCCAAGTTTCGCTCCGTCATTCGTTTGGGCTGGGTGTTTCTGATTCCCTTGGGCATTCTGGTCTACACGTTGATGATCGACAACTGGGAGGCCGGCAAAGTCCGGCATGGTGGCCGTCATTGCCGTCTTCGTCGTCGGCGCGCTGCAGCGCGAAACCCGTCCGTCCTTCGCGAAGATCCATGCCGCGCTCGAAGCGACCGGCAAAACCTTGCTCGACATCGCCGTCATCACTGCGTTGGCCGGCGTCGTCATCGGCGCGCTTCATCTGTCCGGATTCACTTTCAAAATTTCACTTCTGCTGGTGACGCTTTCCGGCAATAATGTTTTTCTACTGCTGTTGATCACGGCTTTGGGTTGCCTGTTCCTCGGCCTGCCGTTGCCGACCACCGTGGTTTACATCACCCTCGCCGTGCTCGCCGCGCCCGGCCCTCGTGCAATTGGGCATCCCGCCGCTGGCGGCTCATCTTTTTCTATTTTACTTCGGCATGGTCTCGCTGATCACGCCGCCCGATTGTTTGCCGGTTTATATCGCCGCATCGATGGCGCAAGCCAATTTCTGGCAAACCGGTTGGACCGCCATGCGCCTGGGCATCGCCGCCTATATCGTCCCATTTATTTTCGCGCTTCATCCACCGCTGATTTTTATTGGTTCGCCGACGGAAATAATCGTCGCGATCGTCACCGCGGTGATCGGCGTGATCCTGCTGGCCACCGGCTGCGCCGGCTATTTGTTTCGCCCATTGAATTGGCCCAAGCGCGGTTTGTTTTGGCTTGCCAGTTTACTCCTGCTGATTCCCAACTGGAGCGGCGTCTGGCTCGCCGCCGATGCCGCGGGCTTCCTATTGGGCATCGGTCTGGTTGCGTGGGAATGGTCCTTTGTATCGCTTACGCCTCGGCGGCGACGAGAGAGTCGGAAAGCATTACCGATTAAATGCCCACCTCGATCTCTGCCCCCGCTGGCATTGGAACTTATCCCTCGCCTAACGGGAATTGATTCACCGTTTTCAAACTGTAAACTGGAACAGACTGCGCTGGACAGCAAATGATCTCTGCGTAAATAATGAATTGAACCTGGCCTTCAAGATTCACCAACGACTGGAGACGAAATCTATGAACCACAACTCGCGTGCTGATCGGCTTGCTTGCGCTGATTCTGATATCTCCAATGGCCACTTCTTCGTCTTGGCCAATCTTCGAAGTTACCCCAACTCAAGCTCGCCGTGTCCACGGCGACTCCCCATAACACGCCGTTGTGGGTCGGCAGAGATAAAAAGATATTCGAGAAATACGGTGTCGATGTTCAACTGATTTTCGTCATGGGCGGGGCGTTGGTCAGTCAGATGCTCGCCGCCGGCGAAATCCAGGTCGCAGCCAATGCGCCCGCAGCTCTCGTAAGTCTGGTTGCCAACGGAACGGATATCTCGATGTTTCTCGGCATCAGCAACACATCGCCATTTTCCGTGGTCACTCAGCCCAATATCAAGTCCGCCGCGGATCTCAGGGGTAAGCGTCTGGGGACAGCGCGCTTCGGCGGATCGTCCCATATTTCCGCGTTGATCGCTCTCGATCATCTCGGTCTCGATATCAAGCGTGACAACATCGTCCTGTTGCAAACCGGCTTGGATCCGGAGCGCATGGCCGCCTTGGAGCAAAAGGGTCTGGATGCCGCGATGTTGCAACGGCTCGCGACCAAAATCATGCGGGGCAAAGGCTATCCACAGTTGTTGAATCTCAACCAAGCCAAGATCCCCTACCAGAATACCGTGCTCGCGGCGCGCCGCGACTACATGGCGGCGCACCCGAAGGTCTTCGATAGTTTTGTCCGCGCCATGGTGGAAAGCTACGCCTACGTGTTCAACAAAGAAAACAAGCAAGCGATCAAGGAAGTCCTGGCAAAAAATCTTCGCCTACCCAACGTCGAGGCTGCCGAGGATTTTTACGCCGAAGCGCAGGAAGAGCTCGATCGCAAACCCTACCCGACGGTCGAAGGCACGAGAACCGTGCTCAAGTTTGTCGCCGAACAAAATCCCAAAGTCGCTTCGGTCAAAGCCGAGCGCATCGTCGACCTGAGCTGGCTCAAAAAACTCGATGACGAGGGATTTTTCGACAAGGTCTACAAAGCTAAATGAGTCTTTTCCTCGTGCAGCCAAATGAAGTCGTTGCCGCAGAGTAAGGGACTGACAGTCGGCGAAGCGTCATCACTGACTTGCGTGATTGATCGTTTGCTTTACCTCCGTGGGCGAGTCAGTTAGAATCTTCAGTGCACGTAGGGCGTCAAGAAAAGAACGAGAAGCTATGAAGAAAACATCAAATCGTAAAAGTGCGATGCAGGGCGAGATGCGACGAGAATATCGGTTCGACTACCAAAAGTCTCGCCCAAACCGTTTTGCGCCGCTCATGAAAAATAAGGCTGTTGCGGTTGTGCTAGATTCAGACTGTTGCCTGCTGTATTCCAATCTCCCGAATCTGTAAATTCCTTGCTGCGATCAGTGATAACCGCCCTTCCCAAGCGGACCAAAGAGCAATTGAAGTCTGGCTAGCTTTCCGTTTGAGCTTAGAGAAAATTTCACGACTCTCTCTCGAGTTGATTTCGACGCAGGGGCCGTCCATCTACTTCAAGCCCGTAACCCGCCGCGACTTTATCCATGTAACCGTTCTCGTCGAGCTTGCGGATAATCCGCGCGTCGATCAAATCTTCGACTTTGACGTTCGCCGCTTTGGGATTTTGCGTGGCCATGAGCCGGCGGATGTTGCGTAAGCCTTCGAGCGAAGGAAAAGGTTTGCGCTCGATGCTCGTCATGAGATCCTGATAACCTTCATCGCCGACCTTGGGATCGTCGATCTGCAGCCGGCGCATAATCGTTTTGACCACGACGGCTTTGTTCATCGGCGCCAACGTATAAGCCAGGCTATCCACCAGCACCATGAGAATCCGTTCGGCGAGCTCCGGGCGCTTTTGCACAAAGTCCGGCGCCACGACGACCGCTTGATTGACCATCGGAATATTCGCGGGCGTCAGATCGACGATCACGGAAAATCCCTTGCTGATCAACCGGCGCGCCAAGCCACCGTCGAGCACCGCGGCATCGACCCGGCCAGCTTCCAGCGCCTGGCCGATCAGCACTGAGTCGCCGATCATCAATATGCTGATGTTGTCCCGCTTGACGTCGAGACCGACATGCTCGAGGCCTAGGATTGTGTGCATCCAGGTCGTTCCACCCATGCTCTGGATGCCGAAGCGCTTGCCGCGCAATTGCTCGGCGGTCTTGAGACTTGGATTGGCGAGCATCGTATGCGTGAGCTTGCTGGAGATCGACGAGAGAATTTTTAGATAGGGCCCTTGCGACGCCGCGCCGAGCACGGACGTGCCGCCGGTGTAACCCACCTCGAGGTCGCCGGAGATGAGGCTGGCCACTAGGATCGGCGCTCCTTTGATCAGGACGATGCGCGCTTCGAGGCCATGCTTGGCGAATAATCCCTGCTCCTGGGCGAGCAGGAGCGGGATCGTTCGCGGGCTCATCGCGGCGACACCGATGGTGATTTTAGTCTGAGCCGAAGTGAGCGCGGGCAAAAAACCGATGGCCGATAGAATCGCGCAACCGAAGAGCAGCGGGCCTCGACGCAGCATCAGTACTCCTCCCTTTTTTCGGCACCTCCACCGACGGAGGTTTTTCCTATTGAACACACTCATACGAAAATACCGGCGTCGGCGTCAAATTGAACTGGCAGGAATTAAGGACACTAAGCTAAGCGACCGCTCCGGATCGCTCAGCTCAACTAGCCTCGCGCTAGCAAACGATAAAAAAGATGCCTATTAGTGCAGCGTGCGGGATAAAGTGTGCGACTTGCCGCTTTCTTCCCACTCCACGTAGAGTGTGGGTTCGCGCGCTTGGTCCGGCGCGGCGCGGTTGCTGCGGCGTAAATACATTTTGACCCAAAAATCATAAAAGTATTCGAGATCCTGCTTTTCCTGCTCGACACGTCCGTCACGGCTCTTGTAGAGCATGGTGACCCATTCGTCCTGATGGCTGATACCGAGCACGGATGCCACCTGGCGATTATCCAGAAACGCACCGACGCCGCGAAGAATTTGCGCAACGCCGTACGGGTCCGGTATCTTGTTTCCCTCTTTTCGCTTTGCCCGCTCCTTGGGCATCGAGGGCTTCGATCTCGGCCCGCGAATAAGTCAGTTCGATCTGGTTTCCCGAACCACCCGATCTGCCCTTCGACCCGCCACCGCGAACAAAGTCGCGGATAAACCGAATCAGTGAAAAGGTTGCCGCTAAATCAGATCCCTGGCCGATGACCGTATAGACCCCGTTTCGCTCGGCAAGTTTGAACCCTTTGAACTTGAACTTCTCTAAGGCCTGACCGACCGCACGCAACTCGATGGCCAATCGGTGCTCCTCGCCGGCGTCTTTTAGCGACGTGATCTGGACAACCTGCGGTGTTTCACTTGAATCGGACTGACGATTTTTGATGCCATAACGAACTCCTTCAACTTGTGGGTTCGCTTTCGGCAGCTTGGCGGTCAGGCTTGGCGCTCGACTCGATTCGAGCAGGCGCCGGCTGTGACCCTTGGCTTTCCGCCCTCCCCTTTCGAAGAGTTCGGCTTTGTCAGGCGAGAAACGGTAATGCAGCTTCTTACAGTGAGATCTTAACGCAATGAGGATGCCATTCACGGAGCCAAACAAAGCCGCAGGTCAATCAGTTTTTTAGCGTGAATTCCACGCTTATGTCATGCGCGGCAAAAATCGAGGGACAAAATCGGCGGAAGGATTCTCCTCGAATTCACCTTTGTTTAGCGCTATCGGAAAGATCGGAAAAGCTGAAGATAGCAAAAAATGGCAACCTCGGCATGAAGCATGCGCTGCCGCGGCATTTTGTCGCGCAGACTGACCAACAAAAACACCTCGTAGCCGTTACCCAAGCGGAGCGTTGCGCTAGGGTGGCCCGGCTCGGTTTTAGGGCAGTTGCGTACCACCCATCAGGAAACGGTCGCACTCTCGGGCAACGCCGCGACCCTCATTGATCGCCCAAACAACCAGGCTTTGGCCGCGCCGGCAATCCCCGGCGGCAAAAATGCCGGGAACGTTTGTCGTAAATTGACCGTATTCGGCCTTGGCATTGGAGCGCGGATCGCGCTCGATACCGAGTTGGACCAACACTGGGTCTTCGGGCCCCAGGAAACCCATGGCAAGCAACACCAGATCGGCCGGCAAAACCTTATCCGTGCCTGCTACCCGCTTGGGAATAAATGCGCCTTGGTCGTTCTTCGTCCACTCGACATCGTAGATGTGCAGCTCCCTGACATGGCCATGTTCATCGCCGACGAATTTTTCGCCCGTGGTCAGATAAATCCGCGGGTCCGCGCCGAAGCGCGCGGCTGCCTCTTCTTGTCCATAGTCCAGCTTATAAACCTTGGGCCACTCCGGCCACGGGTTGTCGGTCTGCCGCGTGTCGGGCGGGCGCGGCAATATTTCCAGTTGGGTCAAACTCTTGCAGCCATGGCGCATCGACGTGCCGACGCAATCGGTGCCGGTATCGCCACCGCCGACTACGATTACATGCTTGTCCTTTGCGGAGATGTAGTTGCCATCTTCATGCTGCGAGTCAAGCAGGCTCTTGGTGTTGGCCCGAAGAAAATCCATGGCCATGTAAATGCCCTTGAACTCGCGTCCTGGAATCGGCAGATCGCGCGCCTTCGTCGCGCCGGTGCAAATGACCACGGCGTCGAAATCATCTTTCAACTTCGCGGCCGGCAGGTTCACGCCGATTTCCGTATTGATCACGAACTTTACGCCCTCGGCGGCCATTAAATCGATGCGTCGCTGCACAATATTCTTATCGAGCTTCATATTGGGAATACCGTACATGAGCAGCCCGCCGATGCGGTCGGCACGCTCGTAGACGGTAATCAGATGTCCCGCACGGTTGAGTTGAGCGGCGCACGCTAGCCCTGAGGGTCCTGACCCGATCACCGCGACATTTTTTCCGGTTCTTTTGGTCGGCGGCTCGGCAGTCACCCAACCTTGGACAAAGCCATTATCGATAATCGAGTTTTCGAGGTTCTTGATCGTGACCGGCAACTCATTGAGTCCGAGCACACAGGACCCTTCGCACGGCGCCGGGCAGACTCGGCCGGTAAATTCCGGAAAATTATTGGTCTTGTGCAAACGCTCCAGGGCTTCTTTCCAGAGACCGCGATAAACCAAATCGTTCCATTCGGGAATCAAATTATTGACCGGACACCCCGAAGCCATGCCGCTGATCAGCTGGCCCGTATGACAAAAGGGAATACCGCAGTCCATGCAGCGCGCACCCTGTCGGCGCAATTTCTCCTCCGAAAAGTGCTCGTGAAACTCATTCCAGTCCTTCGCCCGTTCCAGGGGCGAACGATCCCGGGGCAGCTCCCGCTCGTAATCCATGAATCCTGTCGCCTTACCCATCGGTCGATCTTCTCCTCGTCAGCATGCAATCCTCGCGATCGCGATCTGTAACCTGCAAATTAATTTTTTCGGTTATCTTCCGTGGCGCTGGGAGCAGGACTCCGATGACAACGTTGATTCAGTTCCCGCTCACGCGCGCCGCATCGTTTTTGTTGGCATCGAACGCCGCCATCAAGGCATCATCGCCGACCAGACCCTTGGCTTCGGCCTCCTGCAACGCTTCCAGCACACGGCGGTAATCCCTGGGCATCACCTTGACGAACTTGGCCGCGGTCTCCTGCCAGAGCGCCAATAACTGCCAGGCACGCGCGCTTCGCGTATAGACCGCGTGGCGCTTGAGCAACTCTTCGACTTCTTGGAGATCTCGATCGTCGAGTCTTTCGATGGATACGGTTTCAAAGTTACAACGATTTTTAAATGTGCCGTCCTCGTCCAGAACAAAGGCGATGCCGCCGGACATACCTGCGGCAAAGTTGCGTCCGGTTTTTCCGATGACGATAACTCGTCCGCCAGTCATGTATTCGCAAGCGTGATCGCCAACCCCCTCCACGACCGCGCGCACGCCGCTGTTACGCACACCGAAGCGCTCGCCGGCCATGCCTCGAATATAAGCTTCGCCGTTGGTCGCGCCGTAGAAGGCAACGTTGCCGACGATGATGTTTTCCTCGGGGACAAAGGTCGAGCCCTCAGGCGGATACAAAACCACTTTGCCGCCGGACAAACCTTTACCGAAATAATCGTTGGCGTCCCCTTCGAGCTCCAGGGTTACCCCCGGCGGCACGAAGGCGCCAAAGCTTTGTCCTGCCGAACCTTGGAAGTGAAAGTGGATCGTGTCTTCGGGTAGTCCCTGCGGTCCAAAGCGGCGGGTCACCTCGCTACCAAGAATTGTCCCGACCACCCGATTGGTGTTGCGGATATCGAGCGTGGCTTTGACCTTTTCCCCGCGCTCGAGAGCCGGCACGGCGAGATCGAGCAGCACTTGATTATCCAGCGCGTTCTCCAAACCATGATTCTGCGCTATCTGACAATAACGGCCGACCTCGGGACCGGCCTTGGGCTGATAGAGAATCGCCGAGTAGTCCAAGCCTTTCGCCTTCCAATGCTCCACCGCGGCGCGCATTTCGAGCCATTCGGTGCGGCCGATCATTTCGTTGATGGTGCGAAAACCTAGCTCGGCCATGTGCTCGCGCATTTCGCGCGCGATAAAGCGCATGAAATTCACGACGTGATCAGGATCGCCCGCGAATTTTTTTCTCAGCTCCGGGTTTTGCGTTGCCACGCCGACCGGACAAGTGTCCAAGTGACAAACCCGCATCATGATGCAACCGAGCGTCACCAAAGCCGTCGTGGCAAATCCAAACTCCTCCGCGCCGAGCAGGGCGGCGACCACCACGTCACGCCCGGTTTTCAGTTGTCCGTCGGTTTCCACCGCGATGCGGCTACGCAGATTGTTGAGCACTAAAGTCTGGTGCGTTTCCGCTAACCCAAGCTCCCACGGCAGACCGGCGTGTTTGATGCTGGTTTGCGGCGACGCCCCGGTGCCGCCGTCGTGGCCGCTGATCAACACGACATCGGCATGACCTTTGGCCACGCCTGCGGCGATCGTGCCAACGCCGATTTCCGATACCAGTTTCACGCTGATACGGGCGTGGTGATTGGCGTTTTTGAGATCGTGAATCAGCTGGGCCAAATCTTCGATCGAATAAATATCGTGGTGCGGCGGCGGTGAAATCAGGCCGACGCCCGGTGTCGAGTGGCGCACCTTGGCGATCCACGGGTACACTTTACGGCCCGGTAGTTCGCCGCCTTCACCCGGCTTGGCGCCTTGCGCCATCTTGATCTGAATCTCTCGGGCTTGAGTTAGATAATAACTCGTCACACCGAAACGTCCCGAAGCGACTTGCTTGATCGCGCTATTTTTCGAATCGCCGTTGGCTTCGAGAACGTAACGCGCTGGATCTTCGCCGCCCTCGCCGGTGTTGCTCTTGCCGCCGATGCGGTTCATCGCCACGGCCAGTGCCTCATGCGCTTCTTTGCTGATCGAACCGTACGACATCGCGCCGGTCTTGAAGCGCTTGACGATCTCTTCCACCGGCTCGACTTCTTCGATGGGAATCGGCTTGCGGCGCAAGTTTGAGCTTCATCAATCCGCGCAGCGTCGCCATGCGTTCCGACTGATCGTCGATCAGCTGGGTATATTCTTTGAACGCTTTGTAATCGTTGTTGCGACAGGCCTTTTGCAGCAAATGAATCGTCCGCGGATTGAATAGATGCAGTTCGCCATCCTTGCGGTATTGATACTGGCCGTAGACATCCAGACGTATGGCCGTTCAGGGGATAGGTCGGAAACGCCCGTGCGTGCTGTTGCTGCGCCTCGCGGGCGATCTCTTCCAGTCCGATGCCGCCGACGCGTGAGGGCGTCCAGGAGAAATACTTGTCGATCACCTCCTTCCCCAAGCCGACCGCCTCGAAGATCTGCGCGCCGCAATAGGACTTGATCGTCGAGATGCCCATCTTGGCCATCACTTTGACCACGCCTTTGTAGACCGCCTTGTCGTAGCCTTTTACCGCGTCTTTGTAACTGATGTTCGGCAATAAACCTTCGTGAATCATGTCGCTCAGGCATTCGTAAGCGAGGTACGGATTAATTGCCTGCACGCCATATCCGAGCAGCAAACAGAAATGATGCACTTCGCGCGGTTCACCGGACTCGAGCACGAGTCCGATCCGCGTGCGCGTACCCGTGCGGATCAGATGATGGTGCAGGCCGGCCGAGGCCAACAACGCCGGAATCGGCGCATGGATCTGATCGATGCCTTTATCGGAAAGAATCAGAATCGTCGTGCCTTTGGCGATCTCGTCATCGGCGCTCTTGAACAAAACGTCCAACGCCTTCACCAATCCCTTCTTGCCTTTGCGCGGATCGAACAGGATCGGCAAGGTCGCGGAGCGGATTCCCGGCTGATCGATGGCGCGAAGCTTTTCCATATCGGAATTCTTCAGAATCGGTTCCGGCAGTCGCAGCTGCCGGCAGCTCTGCGGCTCAGGATTGATAATGTTGCTTTCGCTGCCGATGGTGAGTGTGGTCGACGTGATCAACTCTTCGCGAATCGGATCGATGGGCGGATTGGTGACTTGGGCGAAGAGCTGCTTAAAATAGTTGTAGAGCAACTGCGGCTTGTCCGACAAAACCGCCAGCGGCGTGTCGGTCCCCATGGACCCCACGGGCTGAATGCTGTTCTGCGCCATGGGACCGATATTGATGCGCAGATCTTCGAAATTATAACCGAAGGTTTGCAAGCGCTGCAGCGTCGCTTGATGATGGTAGGACGGTTCTTTCTCCTCCACCTCAGGCAGATCGGCGAAACGCACTTGATTCTCTTTCAACCATTGACCGTACGGCTGCGCTGACGCCATCTCCTGTTTGATCTCTTCGTCGCTGATGATGCGGCCTTCCTGGGTATCGACCAAAAACATGCGCCCCGGTTGCAGCCGGCGTTTTTCGAGTATCCGCTCCGCCGGCAGGTCAAGCACGCCCACTTCGGACGCCATGATGACGAGATCGTCCTTGGTGACATAGTAGCGCGACGGTCGCAGGCCGTTGCGATCGAGCACCGCACCGACCACGGTGCCGTCGGTGAAAGCGATCGAGGCCGGGCCATCCCACGGCTCCATCAAGCTGCTGTGAAACTCATAGAACGCGTGCTTCTTCTCGTCCATGCTCTCATGGTTTTCCCACGGCTCGGGGATCATCATCATGACAGCGTGCGGCAAAGAGCGTCCGCTGAGCGCTAAAAATTCCAGGCAATTATCGAACTTGGCTGAATCGCTGCCGTCTTCTTGGATGACCGGAAAGACTTTCTTGATATCGTCACCAAACAGTTCCGTGGCCAACATGCCTTGGCGCGCATGCATCCAGTTTTCGTTGCCGCGGAGCGTATTGATCTCGCCATTGTGAATCAAATAGCGATAGGGATGCGCCCGACCCCAGCTTGGAAAAGTATTGGTGCTGAAGCGAGAGTGCACGACGGCAATGGCGGTTTCCACCAAGGGTTCGCGAAAGATCCGGGTAAAACGTCGTCACCTGACGCGGCGTGAGCATGCCTTTGTAAATCAAAGTCCGGCTGGACATGCTGGGGACGTAAAAAAAGTCGCCGCCGGCTAGTCCGGCATAACGAATCGCGTTTTCGGCGCGCCGGCGAATCACGTAAAGCTTGCGCTCGAAAGCGAGTTCGTCCTCGATGGCCGGATCGCGGCCGATAAAAACCTGCCGGACAAACGGCTCGGAACCCTTCGCGGTTTCACCAAGATACATGTTGTCCGTCGGAACCTTGCGCCAGCCGAGACACTTCTGGCCTTCTTCCGCGATAATTTTCTCCAGGGTTTTCTCGAAGCGGCGGCGCTGATCGCGCTGATCCGGCAAGAAAATCATGCCGACGCCATACTCACCGGCGTCCGGCAAGTTAAAGCCCAGTCCTTCGCAGGCATCCTTGAGGAAAGCGTGGGGAATCTGCATGAGAATGCCGGCGCCGTCGCCGCTGTTTTCCTCGCAACCGCAAGCGCCGCGATGATCGAGATTTTGCAGGACCGTGAGCGCCTGCTCGACGATTTCGTGCGACTTTTCGCCCTTGATATTGACGACAAAGCCGACGCCGCAGGCATCGTGTTCGAAACGCGGATCGTAAAGGCCCTGTTTGGGTGGCAAACCAGATTGAGTCATAGATTTACCCTTCATTGGTCTCTTTTGCCATTTGAGGTGAAATTAAAACCAAATCACCGATGTAATAAGGAATCCGCCCTGCGCAAACTCGATTTGTGGATTTAACCGCGGCCGCGCGCCTGCTTCACGGAGAGATCGCTCTTCTTCGGACTGGTAGGCTCCGCCAACCCCATGTCGAGTTCCAGCGTCTGGCCCTCTTTTGCGGTCGAAAGGACCACCTTAGTCACCGTCCTGGTAACGCCGTCAACCGAGCGAATCTCCCCAAGCAATTTCTCCAGCGCCCCCGTGTTTGCCGACTTCACTTTCAAGATAAAACTCTCGTCACCAGTCACGTGGTGGCATTCCAAAACATCCCGATAACCCATCATTTGCGTCGAGAACTTATCCATGTCGCGCTGGCTGCCGACCGAAACACCGATGAAAGCAGTAATGTCTTTACCGACTTTCTTTCCGTCAACTAAAGCCTGATAGCCGCGAATGACCCCACTGGCTTCCAGCTTTTTTACCCGCTCCATGACCGCCGGCGCCGAAAGCTCCACCTCGTCGGCAATATCCGCAAGGCGCCGCCTACCGTCATTTTGCAGAATAGAAAGTATTTTTAAATCTATTTGGTCCAGCAAGTTAATTAAATTAGGCTAATCAATTTTTTGATTAAGATTCTTATGTCACTGGCAAGTTTCTTTGTCAACTGAATAAGCCGCAAATTTGTCAGTTTTATTGACAGGTCGCCTGAATTTTTCACCGAGCGGCCATCCGAAGTGGTTTCTTACCAACTTAAGAAGGTCGACGCGAGAAAAAAACGCAATCGTTTACTCAGTCCGACTTATAGAAAGCGAGAACAGTGAGGCTAGGCTCAGAACGCAAGAAGAGTGCCTTACCCGAGAGGATTACGTTTTGATCAGAATCCCAGGAAAGAGCAGACGCCTGGAAGCCGCAAGAGCTAGATTTTCACGAAACTAAAAATCCATCGGGCGCAGAGAGATTTGGCGGACGCAATCGCAGGAGAACGGCTTTGCTTAAAAGTAAATTACATAAGCGGCTGATCGGCACTTACTTGCGAATCGGGATACAGGCACTGGGTAATCCAGGGATACTGCACAACCATGTTAGGGTTCTGCGCGATCAACTTCTGCAGGATTCCCCGCGCACGATTATCCGTGCTATCCGATTTCATCGCCTCAACTAACGCCCACGCCGCTTCGACAGTCTTTCCTTGGCCTTGCATGCTGAGACCGAGGTTGCGATAGGCGCTCGCCCGGTTCCAGTCCGTTTCGATCGCAAGACGACAGTGCCGTTCGCCATCGATGAAACGGCCCAGTTGGTTCAAACAATAGGCGATATTGTTGTGCAAGACATAGGTCACTTTTTGCTTCTGGGGTCCCGTCTGCAATGCAGCGGAAAAATGCTTGAGCGCGGCGTCCAGCCGTTGCTCATCTGTGGCAATCTGACCCAAGGCCAAAAGACAGTGCGCCGACTGTTCCAAATCCTTGGTTGCTTTGATGAATCCTTCGAGCAACTCCGTCGCCGCATCAATCTTGTTAACGCCGCGATAAAAACCGACGACAAAAAGCATCCAGCGAAAGTAGTCTTCGTCCGTGTTGCTATTGCGTAATCTCTCGAGCAAAAGCCTCTCGGTATCGGGTGAAGCTTCCAGGGATTCCGGCGCGTCCATCTTCTTATTGGTCGTTGTCATGACCTGTTGCAAAGCAAGGGAGATACCAATCCTAGGACATCGCAAGTTTCTCAAATTCGGTACATAACTACCGTGCTTTTGCGTCTAGGTAGGGTGCGCTAATGGGAGAAATTTCCTACGGGTTGACGAATTGGGCTCGCTAGCCCGATTGGCAAACTCAAAAATGGCAGCTGGAATACCAGACGGAGACTAAAACGCTTGGGGCTAGAGAGACTCCGACTGCAAGAGTTCTGACGCTGAGCATCACTATCGGGGGGCTCACATGCCGCCTCGTATGGGTGGTCGATCAAGAAAACTTTTCCGCAGTAAGACGATTTGCTGGTACCATAGGCGAGAGAACCCACAGCGCGATGCAGCAGTTCAAATCGAAAATCGCTCGGGCGGCGGCCCAGCCCGCAGCAAGACTGAGCCATGCATCGTTAGCGCGCTTGCCGATCACACTCGATCACCAACCGTCCGCTCTCACAACATACCGAGAGCAAATTCGTTTTGATCGGTACAGCCATCGCCTCAAAAAAGCGATCAACGTCGAACACCACGCTCTCCTCTTCAAACTCCAAAACGGTACTGTTCGAACTCAGCGCTTTCAGCACGTAACCCTTGAGGAAGCCGAGGCCTATACCGATAACCTTTATGGCCGCCAATCGCGCAACTATTCTTCCGTTTTGAACAAAGAATTTCCACTCGGAGTCGAAGGGTATTGGAAGACGGTCTCGTAGACGCCCGCAAGAGAGAGGGCGTCAGGCATAACGCGGAAATGCAGATCACGTATCTTTGGTGGGGCCGTGACAAATTTAACTAAAAGGCTATTCAAATCGTCTTCAGTTACGACAAATCTAAGGGTTACGATTTCCATTCGTCCACGATATCATCGTGCCAATTCGCCTCAAAATAACCATGCAGCGACATAAACGACGCCTATTTTGCAAACTTATGTTAAAAACCAAAGATCTTGCACGGGCCCGATGCAGTGACGGTGTTGAACGAAGTCGTTGACCGACGACGACGCCGGTGCCAATGAACAATACGAGCACGCCGAGGAATCAAAAATGGCCCAAGATAATGTAAAGGAAAAATATCGCCTTTAAAGTGTAGCGGAGAGATCCAAATCACCGATTTCTTTTATTGAGCGCCCGGCGTGATTCTCTACAAGTTTGCCTACCTGCTGACAAAAGGCGGCGTCATCGAAGAGCAGACATCCGATGTAGCCAACTCCCTCATGCACAATAATCAGAAAACACTCCTTACTTAACTCTTGGCATAAAACATATTTGAGCATGCCGATCTCACCCGTTAAGCTTGGCTTGTCACCCCGAGGATTTGCCGGTTTCCACACAGGAGGCCAATTGCTTAGGCCGCAGTAACTCATTAGGGGGTGGTGTCGGAGTTCCATGCGAACCGATTCATAGGAACATCTTTAATGCAATGCAAACAAAAAAGGATTTGACGGATTTCTGACAACGACGCGAACCCTCCCGCCCGCTATTGATCGGGTTGACGGAGGCCGGTCATAAATCATCGGTGGGACGAACGAGCTTAGTTGACTAACCAGGTCAGAAATACGCCTGAACACGGAGGCTACGACGCAACGGGAATAATAGGCGGCGGCGCGACCATAGAGCCGACCACGATCGCGAATCCTATAATCACAGCAGCCAGGATGATTGCGATCCCGAGGTTGCCTTTTCGCAGCTCCTCCCATTCGTCGATAGGTGTCAGCCAAGTGAAGACCTTTAACAAGATCCCGAGAGAAATCGCCATCGTCATGGCGCCCACCAACCCCCAGCCAAACGCCTTGAGATAGTCCACTATTAAGAGCGCCATGCATTCCTCCAAATGTGTTTGTAAATTAAGCGGGACTCAGCGCGAGATTACGCTTGATCGAATTGCGGAGTCAAGTCGGTGTGCAAGTGGGGTGGACTCCGTATAGTCATCCGCACCATTCCAACTTGTAGTGGCTGCGCACGGTTCGGTTCAATTGAACCGATCAACGGTGCTTGCAGACTCAGCCCAGAGTCGGGCCGGCACCAAGCACGATCGCGAGCTGATTACCGCGGGCAAATCGGGCGTAGCAAATTTCTCCGTGACAGATTTAATTCGAGTGCATTTCCACTAACCAACCAACAATTGACTTGATCACTTTGGCGCAGTCCATGCGTTGATTCAGCAAACGAAAACGCAGGAGGCAAGAATCGGGAGATGCGATCTTGAGGTCGCGCAGGTGCTCTTAACCGCCCACTGTCATGCGATAACCTGGGCCAGCTCACGGTACCGGCACAATGCATTGGCCAATTTCATCTGTCGCGGCGTGGAACAGTCAGGCACGAACAGAGTACACTCCCCACGAGACACTGCACATTAGCCCTAGTAGCGACGTCAGGCCATTCACGCTGTACCGGCACAATGCATTGGCCAATTTCATCTGTCGCGGAGTGGAACAGTCAGGCACGAACAGGTGTGGGCTCGCCACAAGAATCACCGCACATTGAGCCCGCGAGGTAGCGACGTTCAGGCGGTTCAGGCTGTAGAGAAACTCGAGACCGCGCGGTGCTTCTTCTGGGCGCGATGTCGCCATCGAGTAGATCACGACCGGAGCCTGCTGGCCTTGAAATTTGTCTACTGTCCCGACGTGAACGCCGGTGCCCTTCAACCGGTCAGAGAGCCGGCTGACCTGCGCGTTGTAAGGCGCGACGACGAGAATCTCGTCGCCAGTCATCTGCCTGGCGACGCCGAGCTCATCGATCCACTGTGAACCCGGAGCCGTCAGCCTCGCAGCCAGGTCCGCGACCGCCTCGACCTCTTCGTCGGAGGCATTGCGGTTGCCGTCGTGATCCACATCGAGGACCCACAAGCCACTTCCAGTGAGTGGGCCGCCAGTGAGTTGCTGCCTCTCCAGACCCGGCTTGGATGTCAGGCGGCCCTCGTAGAACATCTCTGATGTGAACGCGCAGATACTGGGCGCGAGGCGCCAAGTGACCGGCAGAAAAATTCCGCGATCGGCCGGAATGGTCTGGTGTTCACCAAGAATGTGCTGGAGGGCGGAGTCGTTCACGCCTTCGGGGTGACTCCCCTTCTTCGGTTGCTCGAGCTGTTGCGGGTCGCCCAGCAGCACGACGCTCCCGCCGGCCTGGGCGACGGCGAGCACGTTCGCCAGTGACATCTGTCCCGCTTCATCGACGAACAGCACATCCACCGCCTGGGCGAATTCGGGCCTCGCCCACAGCCAGGCGGTTCCTCCGAGGACATTGGCGGCGCCGTCCCTGAGCAGCTGTAGCGCCGCGTCGTTGTCTTCGACTTCAGCCACCGCCGCGCCGGCGCCGCCTTCATCTTCCGCCATCGCCGACCTTGTGTGCGAGTCTTGGCTCGATCCCCAGCGTCGCCGCCACGTTCGCGACTTCGTTCAGCAGGTTGCGAATCACCTTGTGGCTGGTCGCGGTGACGCCCACTCGCTTTCCCTGCTCAACGAGGGCGCAAATCATTCGCGCGCCGGTAAAGGTCTTGCCGGCGCCGGGCGGACCTTGAATCGCCAGCACCGTGTTGTCGAGATCGTTGGCGATACGCACCGCGAACTCCACCGCCGATTCCGTGTCGCGGGCGGCGAATGAACCCGTGCGCAGCGTCGGAGGATCGGCACGCAACAGCCGGTGAACGAGAGTTGCGCCGGCACCCATGGCAACACCCTCGCCAGCGCGAAAGATCGCGTCCTCGAGCACTTCGGTCGACACGTGACTGTGGGCAAAGAGCGCTGTCGGATGGGTCTCGGCGTGCTTCTTTCCTTTGCGCACATCGAGCGTCCGCGCAGTCCGGTCCGCCCGAACGACGTCGCCGAACTTGGCGCCGTCGGTCAGCTTCACCTCGTCGCCGCCGCGAATCTCCATTTCCTGCGGCGGGTATCGATAGCGATCGACGACCGAGCCCGTCGGCTTGCCGGTTTTCTTGTTGAGCACGAGCTCCACGCGTTCGACCAACTCGAGGCCGGCAACCGCGCTCGGCTCGTCGAAGAGGTCCTCCTCCGGCATCTCGATCAGGCGGTAGTACTCCCACCAGCCGGCCTTTGCCTCTCGGCGATGCCAGTCGAGTAAGTAAGCGAGCCGCCAACGCGACCACTGCTCCGGCGTGCGTTCCGATGCCTCCGCAGGCACATCCGCGAGCAATCGCTCTCGCAGGGCCGCGACCCGCTGTTCCCGCTCGTTCAGGGCTTCCGAGGCTTCCGCTTCTTTCAGAGCCGGCCTGGGAATGTCGATGCCGTCACCAATCAAACCCGTGCGCTGCGTTTCCAGCCAGTCGCGCAGTCGCAGGGTCGATAAACAGTCGTCGGCGTTGTAGCCCTCGACCGCCGACCGAACTTCCGGGGTGACGATGTCGAAGCGACCAAGTTCCAGCGCCTGCTCCATCACGCGCAGGCTACGGCTTGCGTCGAGCAACGGGACGGAGCGGGTGAAGCCGTAGAACTGCTCCATGTTCTTGATGGAGTAGCGCTCCACCCCGGCCCGCAGACTCTGTCGGACGACGTGATAGAGATCCACGAACCGCCCGGCACGCAGGAGACGATCAACGTCCTGTTCGCGGACTGCGTAACGGCAGGACAGGCGCTTGAACGCTGACGGCTCGTAGGGCGCGTAGTGATACACGTGCATGCCGGGATCGCTGTCCCACGCTTCCATGATCAGGGACATGATCGAGTCAAATGCCGCGCGTTCCTCCTGCTCGGTCTCCGCCCAGAACGCTCGATAGACCGGCTCGCCCCCCTCGCCGAGGCTCACGATGCCGAAGAGATACTCTCGTCCGCCTTCGCCCGCGAATGGGTCGCCTTCGAGATCCAGAAACAGGTCGCGAGGTGACGGCTCCGGCAGCCGGCACAGGCCGTTCTCCGGCTCGATTGGCTGGATTATCTCGAAGACCGGCTGTTGCGTCTCTCGGGCGACGAGCTGGAGGCGAGCTTGCTCGCGCACGCGCTCGAACGTGGCTGCGGCGCCGCGCCTAGGCTTAAACGCCAGAGGCAACGGGCATCTCTGCAAGTGCCGCGAGCGTCGGGATGTCGCGCGCCTCCAATTCGCGCCGCTGAAGGCGAGAGATGCCGGCCACCAGAGACAGATGGTCGTCCGTTCGTCGCTTGTGACTGCAGACGCTCGACCATGGGCAGACGTCGCAGTGGTCCACCGGCTCTGGGTAATTCGCCGCCGCGAGGACCTCGTCATCCTCACCGACCGTCTCCTCGAGCAGCCCGCGGATCAGGCGAAAGTAGGCCGCGTAGTCGTCGACGCGATACTCGTGAACGGGCGCGGCGGTGTCGGGCGTGACCACATAGAAACGCTCCGGCCGGCGGCCCTGAATGCGCGCCAACATCTCGCAGTAGAGCCCCAGTTGAAGAATGGTCCCACCACGCGTCTCGCGCGCGAGCTTCGTATCGGCGACCTCGTAGGCCCAGACGCCGAGGGCACTCGGGGCATCCGTCCTCAGCAGAACGTCTGGACGGCCGTACCAATTCCCATCCTCGAGCGCGCCCTGGACGATAGCGTCGGCTCCTGCGCGCAGGGCATTCACCGTGCGCGCGACCGCCTCCGTTCTGTCCTTGATCTCTGCGAGATTGACGATGCGCCGACCGGCGCTTTCAAGACCCTCGACGTACTGGCGCTCGTGCTCCAGGCCGCGCGCGAAGAGCGCTTCGAGGACAGGATCGTAGAACTGCGGACGGCGTCCGTTTCCCACGCGCCTCGCCGAGCTCCAGTGCCGTAAGGTGTCGGCAGTTCAGGAAGTTGGAGAGGTCCGTCGCCGAAAGAACAATCTGGTCTGAGATGTTTCGCATTTACCTATGAAGTCGATCCCTTGACTTAAGGATCCTCGCCCAAGGCTTTTACGACTTCAACTCCTGCCTTCGTTCTTTGAGTGCATAGTCCGCTGACTCGGCAGGAATTGCTGTCTGCTATTGAACAATCTGAAAAGAATTATGACCAGGAACATGCGGGCAGGCACACACGGATCACGAGCTGATTACCGGCGGGCCAATCACGCGCTGAAAGCGGCGGTGTCTCTAATCAAAAGATGGATGTCGTTGGATTTCACGATATAGTTGCACACCGAGAGCCCGAAGCACTCCCTGGCCTCAAACAGCCAGCGCAGATAACCGCGACGTTCGCGCGCAAGCCCTGTGGCACATGTCCCTTCTTTTGCTGTCCGTCAAACCGGGGCTATTTCTAGCGCGTTAGCGAAACGGATCTGTCATCTCGAACCCTTCGGTATGGACTCAGGATAAACTCCGTGAGAGATCTTTCCCTAACTGAACCACCACCCAATATCCGTTTCCTTGTTGTCATTCCGAGCGGGAGCGAGGAATCTTTCTCCCTCTTAAAAATCGTGCGAACTCAAATTGAACCACTACCGGATATTGACCAACTGCGCCAGGTGCTGAATCGTTTGGCACTGTGTCTTTGACCAGTAGATGGATGTGGTTGGAGGTCACCGCATAATCGAGCAGGCACAGACCAAAGCGTTTCTTCGCCTCGGAGTCCCAGCTTTGAACGTTTTGAAATGCCCGGAGATTTTGACCGGCTGTTTTCCGACTATTGCCTGTTGCCGGCAGCTTGTCCTGACGTCGTCGAACGCCTCATGCCTATTTTGAGACGTCGCCAATCCGGCGCGGGTTTGCTAATGAGATTGTTGTGTTCGTATCTGCTGAGAAATGATTGTTGCTCGGACGTAAGGAGGGTTTTGCCATGGCCAAGAACGGATTTCGCGCTTTCGATAGCGACATGCATGTTTTCGAGCCGGCGGATTTGTACACGAAGTACATGAATCCGAAATGGGGTGACCGCATTCCGCACGGTGAGCCGCGCAAAAAGCATGGCATGACCCGTTATTTTCTCGGTAACGGCGAGCCGATTCGGCCGCCGAGTCCGGTAGTGAGCTTCCATGAGAATCGGATGGCGGATCGATTTAATGAGTCGCTGGCCCGGGACTACGACAATGAGTCTCAATTGGCCGCGATGGACAAAGAGGGACTCGATATGGCTGTTCTGTTCCGCACCTCGCCGCTGCATACCAACGAAAACTTTGAACCGGAGTACGCCAACGATCTGTGCAAGGCATGGAACGATTGGATGGCGGATTTCTGTAAAGCGAATCCCCAGCGGTTAAAGGCTTCGGCGCTGATCACGCTGCACGACGTGGATCTCGCCGTCGCAGAAGCCAAGCGGGCGGTAAAAAACGGCGCGGTGGGGTTGTCGATCTGTCCGGAACCGATCAACGGACGGCAGATCCACGACCGTTACTTTGATCCGCTGTGGGCGGCGGCGCAGGAGATGGATATCCCTGTCTGTTTTCATCCGCCGGCGCGCCCGCAGCAGCCGCAGGTCTCCAAGGACCGCTTCGAGGGCCATCCCAACCAGCATCTCCTGGTCAACCCGTTACGCAACCCCATCGAGCAGATACTGGCCGTGAGCGCCTTCACCGCCGGAGGCGTGCTGGAACGTTTTCCGAAATTGAAAGTTGCATTTCTGGAAGGCAACTGTTCCTGGCTGCCGTGGCTGCTTTATCGCATCGATGAGTATTGGGAGATGCAGGCCAAGATGGCGGACATTCCGCTCAGGCAAAAACCCAGCGAATACTTCAAACAGCAGTGCTTCATCTCCGTCGATGTCGACGAGGTCCTGGTTAAGCACGTCATCGACGACCTGGGCGACGACAATATCGTGATCTCGACGGACTACCCGCATATCGATTGTCGCTGGCCGCACGCGCTGGAGGAGTTTCTCTCCATTCCAATCAGTGAGCAGTCGAAGAAAAAGATTCTGTGGGATAATTGCGTCAAGCTCTATAACCATCATTAAAAAGTTGGCGGAGGAACCATCCATGTTGCGTTCCGTAGGTTGTTTAGTGCTTGTTGTCATCTGGTTCGTTGTCGCCGCCGGTGAAGGCCTAAGCCAGACGCGGCTGCGCGCGTCCTACGGGTCGCTGGCCGTTTCGCAGGTCGTCTTGCCGCTCGGCGTGCGCGCCGGGATTTTTCAGCGCAACGGTCTCAATCTTGAACCGATCTACATCGGCGGCCGATCGGTCTCTGCCTTGATCAGCGGCGACGTTCAGTTCGGTTTCATGGGCGGCCCGCCGGCGATCTTGGCGCGGGTCAGCGGCGCCGACGTCGTCATGCTCGCCGGGCTCAATGGGCTCGACCAGATTCTCGTTGCCCTGCCCACGATCAAGCGCGGCGCAGATCTCGTCGGCAAACGGGTCGGCATCAGCCGCTTCGGCACGACGGCGGATTACGGCGCGCGCATCGGCCTGAAGAAACTGAACTTGCAGCCGCTAAAAGATGTGACGTTGATCCAGATCGGCGACACGCCGGCGCGCATCGGCGGCATGTTGTCGGGCGCCATCGAAGCGGCGACGCTCAGCAGCAGCGAAAAGGAGCTGGTGGCCAAGAATGGTTTTCACGTGCTGGCCGACCCGAGCGATGTCGAATTCCCCGGCAACGCAGTAGTGACGACGCGGGCATTTATGAAAACCAATCGCGATGACGTGAAGCGATTCGTCCGCGCCTTGGTTGAAGTCATTCAGTTCGTGAAAACTCAGCCGGAGCGCAGCAAGAAACTATTGCAGGAGATCTACCGCCAGAATGACGCCGGCCTGATTGGCAAGCGCTACGAGGCCATGGTGGAGATGTTTCCCGACTACCCCTACTTGACCAAGGGGTCGGTACTTTCGTTCCTGGAAATTCTCCGCGACGAAGGCAAGCTAAAAGATCCGCTCCATGCCGAACCGTTTCTCGACATGAGCCTGCTCGCGGAAGTCGAGCGGGAACGCCGAAAATAATTCCTTCAAGGGCTCAAGCTTCCAAGGATTTTCCCGCCGGCAAATTCAACCTTGAACCAAAGGCGTTAGCCTTCGATGCCGTAGAACTTCACGCAGTTATCCCACAGAATCTTTCTGCGGCTGTCCGCCGGCATCTCTTGATGGAAGAACTCCTGCGTCGCTTTCGGAAAGTCCGAGTCGCTGTGCGGGTAGTCGGTGGAAAATACCAAATTGTCATCGCCGATTTGCTGCACCACGAAGCCCACATCGGTTTCGTCGCCTTCGCAGCCGATCACGCACTGACGAGTGAAGTATTCGCTGGGTTTCATGGTAAGCAGCGGCGCGTCATTTTTTCCCAGCTGCCCCCAGTGGCGGTCCATGCGTTGGAGCCAGGACGGCGCCCAGCCGCAATTGCATTCCAGGAACGCGACTCTCAGCTGCGGGAAGCGTTCCAAGACCCCGCCGAGAATCATGTCCACCATGGTCACCATCTGGCCGGTGACATGGGTGCAGACATGGCGCAGCAGCCGGTTGCCGATACCGAAGCGTTCGAGGTGAGGATAGTGGCCCGAATTGGTGCACTCGTGGAAGCCGACGGTCATACCGGTTTCTTCCAGCTCCGCCCACAACGGCTCCCAGTAGACGCTGAACCAGGTTTGCCCCGGCAGCGGCGTGGCGCGGAGGAAAGCGGTGACAAAACCCAAATCTCTTCGCGCTCGGCGCGCTTCGCGGACCGCCAGAGAGACATCATGGGGCGGGAGCATCGCTGCCCCGTAAAGGCGCCCGGGGTTTTCCTGACAAAAATCATAGAGCCAATTGTTATAGGCGCGGCAGATCGCCTCGGCGAGCAACGGGTCCATCTCGGGCATGGTCATGATATGCAGGCAGGCAGTGGGGAACAGCACGGCGACGTCAAGGCCCTCGATGTCCATGGCTTCGAGCTGGGATTTTGCGTTGAAGTCTTGCCGGCGCGCGAAATCGATCACATCACCGCGGGTGTTGCTGCGCTTGCCGCTGATCATGCGCACATCGTGCGCCAGCGTCGGGCTTTGCTGGCGTGGCTCTTTGCCGTCGATCAAGAGCAGATTGAGATCGCCGCGCGTCGGCACGCGCACGGGACGGGGCCCGCGGTCTTTGAAACGCGGGTCCATATAGTTGTCCCAAAGGTCAAGCGGCTCCATGATGTGCATGTCGGAATCGATGATCTTAAAACCATTTTTCATCACTTGCCTCGCTTTTTTTCGAAATCGCTTTGCTTGGTGCAATCCGTTTTCGATGGGACGGTATTGGGCTCCGCAATACTATTATTGGCGTCTGCCTGTCAATAATTTTGGCTTGACAGGTCTTGGGCTTACGCATAAAAAGTGCGCCAAGCAAGTCGTTGCGAAAGGTCGCTCGATGGCGCGAGTTATCCGACGAAGAAGCGTTAGAGCCGGCCGCGTTAGCTTCTCCACGCGGCTCGTTTTCACGGTATTGGTTTTACTGGCTGCGACACCCCAAACATTCGTTTCCGGCGCTGAGTTGAACCGGCTCCGCATTAGCATTCCGGGCCTGGGAACAACTTCCTATCCGCTGATCATGGCGCAGAAAAATGGCTACTTCCGAGCTGAGGGCTATGATGTCGAATTGATCCCGATGAGCGGCGGGCTTGCGGTGAAAACACTGATGGCCGGCGAGGTCAATTTGACCTCCGCCGGCACGCTGGTGGCGAGCATGCAAGGCGCAAAGCTGCGCATGGTGATGGGGTTCGTGCGCCAGCTGCCCTATGACCTGGTGGCCGCGCCGGAGATCAAACGAGTCGAAGATCTGCGCGGTAAGAAAGTCGCTGTCGCCGACCGCGGCAGCGTGACGTTTATGGTTGCCCGCGCGATCCTCCATGCCCATGGCTTGGAAGTCGACAAGGATGTCACGATGCTCGCCCTGGGCCGTCCCGACGTGCGCTATCAGGCGCTCTTGATGGGCACGGCGCAGGCGGTGATCGCCAATGTGGACGGTACCGGCTTGCTCGAACCCAAGGGATTTCATTCGGTGGCGTCGGCAGGAAAATACACCAAGGGCTTTGCCGGGTCGCTCAGCGTGACGCAGGACATGCTGGAGAAACGGCCCCATGAAGTCATGAAATATCTACGCGCAGCCCTAAAGGGTACGCGCGCTTATCTCGCGCTGCGTGACGAAGCGATCAAGATCACGACGCAGTGGACCAAGATCACCCCGGCGGTTGCAGCCAGGGTGCACGATTATCTGTCCGGCGGCGCGTTGGCGCCGGACGGACTGGTGGATCGCGAGACTATGGATACGGCGATCAACGAAGCGCGCGAAGGCGGCGGCATCAAGCGCAGCGTTAGGCCCGAAGAGATTTTCGATTTTCGCTTAGTGAAGCAGGTGAATGACGAACTCGCTGGATGGCAACCTTGAATCGCTTCGCGAGGGCAGTAAAAGGGGCTCTTACCGGGTCGGACCAAGCTAGATCCTTCCATCTACAACGCTTTCATCCCACAGGATCAGTCAATTTACTGCTGAAGGAGCGAGTAGCGAAGAGAAACAGCTTCAGCAAAGAGTTCGGAGGATTGAATACGCATTGACAAAAAGCAAAGGTCGGACTTGACCGCTTTCACTTTCTTGGTTACGGCACAAACGTGTTTGATTGAAGGAGGAAATAAATGAAAACCCAAAGAATGTCATATCTGCTGGCATTGGCGCTCTGTTTCAACGGCTATGACGCAGCCGCGCCATCACCTGGACAGGCACAGCAACCCTCACCGCAACAGAACAAGCCGGCCGCAGGCTCGAAGGCGGCGAGTGACGAAAGCACGAGCGGTGGCAAGCAACTCCGCTCGCCCGATGTCGTTTATGTGCCGACCCCCGATGAAGCCGTGGATGCGATGCTCAAAGTCTCCAAGGTCGGCAAGAACGACGTCGTGTATGATCTGGGTTCGGGTGACGGGCGCATCCCGATCATGGCGGTACAGAAGTACAACGCTGCGCGCGCCGTCGGGATCGACATCAATCCCGAACGCATCAAAGAAGCAGAGGCGAATCTCAAAGCCGCGGGAGTCGGCGATCGCGTGCGTTTTCTCAACGAAGATTTGTTCGAAGCTAATATTAGCGATGCGACCGTGGTGACGCTCTACCTGCTGCCCAGTCTCAACCTTAAATTGCTTCCTAAACTATTGGCCGAATTAAAGCCGGGAACTCGGATCGTCTCTCACGCCTTCGACATGGGCAGTTGGAAACCTGCACAGACGTTGAACGCCGGTGGGAGCACCGTGTATTTCTGGACGATTCCAGCCAAGGGAACGGCCGAATACACTGCTGCCGCTGGGGCGGCAAACAAAAACTGACGGGTTGAACGCGCGACGCAGCGCGTACTGCTGGTTTCGCCTGTGTTCCTGGTCCGGCATGAACTCGACCCGTATCCGCTGCCACATTAACGCCCCCCGCGCGAGCGTTTATCGAGCCCTCCTCGATGCGCGCGCCATCGCGAAGTGGAAAGTGCCGGACGGCATGACCTGTCACGTGCATGCCTTCGACGCCCGCGAAGGCGGCTCCTTCCGGATCTCGCTCACCTACGACGCGCGCAGACGCAAAATCAAAAGTAAAAATCAAGAGACGCGACCCTGAGGAGGTGTTTGAACCGAACCTTGAACATTGAACGGGCGTAGCCGTTTCCGACGAATGTGTCATTGCAAGGCCCGACTCCGAAATTCACCTCGCTCCGGGCTTTATGTGATCCCAGCCCGCACCGGATCGAGATTGAATGTGTCTGATCAATTCGAGCGGATCGCCGAAGGCGTGAACCTTGCGAAGCAATTGATTTGAACTGTTTGAACGGCTGCGGTTCTAGCGGCTTGGAAAATAGCGAAGGGGCCGCCATGGATTGGCCGGCCCCTTCGCACAACCTGAAAACCTTAGGCGAAATCAGTCACGATCATAACGGTCGCGATCACGACGGTCGCGATTCCAACCACCCCAATTCCAACCATCGCGATTCCCACCATCACGGTCCCCATAGATATCTCTCAGGTCTCCGCGAACTTCCCTCTGCTTGTCACGTATCTTCTCGTTGTATTCACGGGCTTCGCGCCTATCCCCTTCGCGGATCTCCTGGGCACGTCGCCGTCTTAACTCCTCGAGCTGTTGCCTATCTCGACGTAACTCTTCGCGCTCTCTGTGACTGCCCGGCGGATCGTCTTTGGCATAGCCGCGTCCGCTCGGGATGATCAGAAAAGCCGCCAGTAAGCTCATCGCTATTAGTGATGTCGATTTCTTCATTTGTGTGTCTCTCCTTATCTGTGAGAGAACAAGCGCAATCGCCATACCAAGAGATAAACATCAGATAACGCGAGACCTTCGCGGTGCGGAAGCAGAATCGAGGAAGGTAATTTTGTCCGAGTTGCGAAGAAATTACGCACGTCCCAAAGTAAACACAGAGAAAAGTGACGACAATCTAGTGTCCTGACCCAGAAATTCACAACATCATTCAATCGTCATTCCGGCAAGCTGGCGATAGCTAGCGCGACCCGGAATCCAGGAATTTCAAAGGCATCTGGATACCGGCTGGAGTTGATCCTGAGCCAATCGAAGGACCAGTACGATGGCTAGGCGTGATCAACTATTCGTCGACGGCTGGAACGCCCGAGAATCCGTCCTTGAACTTTTGAACCTTTGAACGTTGAACCGGCATAGCCGGCTCGCCGTTCACTGCGCTGGGTGCCCAGCGCGCCTTTAGATTCGCCCCAACAGAAATAGAATCAAGACGATAATCAGTATCGTCCCGACGATGCCCGAGGGACGATAACCGTACGAGTGATATCCCCAGTTGGGCAGACCCCCAAACACGAGCACAATTAAGACGATCAACAATATTAGCCCCATATGAGTTACCTCCCTTTTGATTCGATATGACGTCCGGCTAGCTTGGGAAACAGCTTGGTCGAGGGCGGGGCAAATACCCCGCCGCGACGACGAGTGAAGCGAGTTTACTTGCCCTTCGCGTCCTCGACCGCCTGGTCCACTTTCTTGCCAGCTTTTTCGACGGGTCCTTCGGGATTGAGCTTGTCCTTTACTCCCTCGACCGCCTGGTCCACTTTCTTGCCGGCCTTCTCCACGGATCCTTCGGCTTACACCCCACGCCCACTAACGCGCCCCCCATCACCAGCAACGCGCTGCCCAGAACTCTGATCATTCTTTGTTGAAATCGACTGTATGTGCTCATGCGATGTTTCTCCTTCTGTGAGAATTAGTGCACGTTCCTCACCTGGCCCGGCGGCGGGGTCTGTTGCCTGTCAGACGTCCTTCATTTTATCCACCGCCTTCTCCGCAGTTTCCTTCACCTTCCCTACCACCTGATCGAGCCTTCCCTTTCGCTTCAGGCGCTCATTGTCCGTTAGCACACCCGCTGCCTCTTTGATCCGCCCTTTGACCTGGTCGGTTTTTCCACTCATTGCCGTACTCCTTTCGTTCACCGAGACGACCGCCCGTGCGGTCGCCTCGTGTGGTTTTGCGGCTTCGCGCCGCGTTGTTAATAAGATCATGTCTTTGTGAAGTTTTGGTTGTTAGCTGCAGTGGATGTCAGCGCAGGCGTTAAATTTTTCAAATAAGATGGCCGAGGGAAGGATTGCGACCTCTTCGTATCTGCATCGCTCGGGGAGCTTGTGAGGTGATCTCCGCCATCTCCCAGAAAAAGGAATGCCCTACGGTCAGCGGATCACTGCCGCACTGATCTATCTCCGACGGTGAAACCGGCAGACTAATTCTTCCTTGGCGCATAGCGTCTACGAACAAAGTCGCGAGCGGAATGCTGCAACTATACAACTCCATACTTGATCCCTTAGTTTAAAACGGCAGGAATTACTGTCTACTATTGAACCATTCTGAAAGGAATTATTGTCAGGGACGGGCGGCAGGCTGGCAGGCAAGCACGGTCGCGAGCTGATTACCCCGGGCAAAATCGGGGCGGGTCAAAATTCTGGCTGACAGATTTAATTCGGGTGCATTTCTACTAACTAACAACAAATGACTTGATCACTTTGGCGCAGTCCAAACGTCGGCTCAGAAACGAAAAACAAAACCCAAGAATCAAGAGACCAGACCCTGTGATTTTCGCGGTACTGCTAGTATGGCGTCTCCAGAAGTTCGTTGAAAAAGTCCAACGATGCAACAGCTGAAGCAAACTCAAATCCCCCTTTGTCCCCTTTTCAAAAGGGGGAATTTTCTCCATGCGATTCTCACCCTCTTTGCCAAAGAGGGAAGGGGAAGATCTCACAGAATGATGCTGGAATTCAATCGTGAACTTCTGGGACAGCCCCTAGTTTCGCCTGTGTTCCTCGTCCGGCATGAACTCGACCCGTATCCGCTGCACATTAACGCCCCGCGCGCGAGAGTTTATGAGCATACTCGATGCGCGCGCGATCGAAGTGGAATCTTGTCCGTTTCCTCAACGGCTTGAACTGAGCAAGCGATTCAACCTCTTCCGTCATACTATTGCCTATTGCCTCACGCCTCATGCCTATTTGAGTTGCCTATTGCCTCGCGCCTCATGCCTATTTGATGCACGAACACGGCCCTTCTCCGACTCACGGACACGAGTCACGGCAGTTTTCCCCCCACGATCCGTTGCGACTCACGCCTGTTGCCTCGCGCCTCATGCCTATTTGACTGGCTTCATGATTATTCTTTCGGCGGTCACTGAGTCAGGCGAACGGCTGGTCCCCTTGGGTCGATGTGCGATGAAGTAAGCGAATGTCGTCCATCGCATAACCGCCGCAGGCCTGGTGATTGACGCTACGATTATCCCACATCACGAAATCGCCCGGGCTCCATTTATGGCGATACACGTTCCCAGGCGCCGTCTGGTAAGCAAATAACCTATCGAGCAGCGGCTGCGCCTCAGCGTCGTCCATGTCCTGTATGCCGACGGTAAAACGCGGCGAGACATAAAGACCCTTGCGGCCCGATACCGGATGGGTGCGGACAATCGGATGGATCACATTCTTAGTGGCCTGCCTTTTGTAATATTCCTCGCCGCCCTCTCGGGTCACCGCGACGCGTGGATTGCCCAGCTTGCTGCGCTGGTGGATACCCATGCGCCCCTCGATGCGCTTTTTGATGTCATCGGGTAGACTTTCATAGGCGCCATGCATATCGGCGAATTCTGTATCGCCGCCGTGCTTAGGTAGCTTATGGGCGTAGAGCAGAGTCGCGAGCGACGTCTCTCGTCTGTAGGACTGGTCCGAATGCCAGAAATCGCCAGCCGCGACGACGCCAATGAATTTACCGTCGACCTTCTCATTGGAGAGGATGGCAACTTCCGGAAAGCCCGGCACCCGCTGATCCTCGTCATACAACATTTCGAGGGGGCCAAACCTCCGGCTGAAGGCAACTTGATGTTGCGGCTCGATATGTTGATCGCGGAAAACCACGACCTGCTTCTTCACGAAGACATCGACAATCTCATTGAAGAGGTTTTGCTCCAGCTCTTTTGACAAGTCTACGCCTGTAATCGCGACACCGAACTTGTTCGACAAAGCTTGCATGGTCAACGGCATCGATCGGCCCTCCTGTTTATGTCGATAGCAAATAGGATAATGTCGTCAAGTCGCGATTCAACCTATTTTAGTCGATTTTCCGAGACTAACCGCCCGCGCGGCCTTCACAGCCACGTCCATGGGGAAATGTCGCTGTTGACAGCAAACGGAGTCTTCAGTTAACTTCCGCGCGGTTGTCGATTGGGCTTCCAACCCGTTGCATTCTCCGATTCACCCCGTTCACCTGGGCTGGTTTCCCAGCGTGGTATTGTTACACGATAGAAAAAGCACGTGTCACTGAGCCGAATCCCACTGCATTGCTCACCAAAACGGAGGTTAATTATGTGCCAGTCATGCCGGATACTTTTCACTCTTATCGCAGCGGTCTTTTTCATGGTCCCGGCAGTATATGCGCAGGGGAACCCGTACCGCGTCGAAGAAGGCTGGGCGAAATTTCCCGATGGCAGGAAGTGGGGATCTACGTCCGCGGTGGACGTCGATCGGGACGGCAACATCTGGGCTTTTGAGAGATGCGGCGATCGCAGCTGTGCCGGATCGGACCTCGCGCCCATTTTCAAGTTTGATCGCTCCGGCAAAGCCGTGAAGTGGTTCGGCGCGGGCATGTTTGTATTTCCCCATGGCATGCACGTCGACAAGGACGGCAACGTATGGGTCACCGACGCAGACGGAAAAGACGGCAAAGGCCATCAGGTTGTCAAGTTCAGTGCGGACGGGAAAGTGTTGCTGGCGCTTGGAAAAGCGGGCGTGGCAGGAGACAGCCAAGAGACATTTAATCGGCCGTCGGCGGTTGTCACTTCTCCGAGCGGCGATATTTTCGTCGCCGATGGACATGGCGGGGAATCTAACGCGCGGATCGTCAAGTTTTCGAAAGACGGTAAGTTTATCAAGGCATGGGGCAGGAAAGGATCGGCTCCGGGAGAATTCGCTGAACTTCACGCTATTGCCATCGATTCCACAGGTAGGTTGTTCGTCGGCGACCGCGGCAATGGCCGCATCCAGATTTTCGACCAAGATGGTAAGTTTCTCGCGGAGTGGAAGCAGTTCGGCCGGCCGAGTGGAATCTTCATTGATCGCAACGATACAATTTATGTGGCTGATTCCCAGTCGGACGCGAAGCGCAACCCCGGATTCAAACGGGGCATTAGGATCGGCAGCGCTAAAGATGGTTCAGTGCACGCGCTGATTCCGGGCATCGGGCCCGAGCCCGACAAAGAGTCGGTGCCGGAAGGCGTGGCGGCGGATGCCATCGGCAACGTCTACGGGGCGGAAACCAGTGCGAACGATTTGACGAAATACGTCAAGAAGTAAGTCAATAACAAAAGTAGCTTTACCTTGTAGTATTTTCTCGAAGGCAAAATAATCCGCAGGTTTTTCAAACAGCGGCAATCGGCTCACACGCCGATGGAGGACATGGTATGTCAGTCCACCCGTTGCAAGTCGAGGTCGTTACGGCATCAGGCATTGGCCATCGCAACCGAGCGCACCGCACAGTGGGGGTCACGCTCGGGTAGAGTAGAGAACCGGCGCATCGTTCGTTAGGTAGATTCTTGGCTCTATCTGTCGTTTCCAACTTCGTGCCCGTTTAGAATCGTCGGTAAAACAATCTCCTGTTCCCCCTCATCAAACCGTACGTGCAGTTCTCCCGCCTACGGCTTTCCGATCATCTTCACTTCAAGACGTGCGATCTCGCCGGGTTAACGTTTTGAACGGAGCGAATCCTTCGACCGTTCGAGAAGCCTCACGGCAGGCTTCCTCGACAGCCTTTAGTTCCGAGCCTGTCGAGGAAACAGGACGAGCGGAAGCTCGAGCCGATCATGGTGAGCCTGCCGAACCATTGAACGTTTTGAACGGCTTGAACGGTGCCGGTCCCGGTGTGCACGAGCCACGATCACGTCCTTTCCGTTTTCATCCTTTATCCTTTTGCCTTTATCCTTTTTAATCCCACGTCCACGAGCACGATCACGGTTTTCGCCTACGGGACCCTTTCCGACTCACGCCTGTTGCCTCGCGCCTCATGCCTATTTGGTGCGCGCGGCATTTACGGTGATAAGTACTTTCACCGTGCGCCGCAATATCATACAGTACGGCAATCGTAGGAGGTCTGTCATGACATTACCGGAGTCCTACTGGCCCAAAAAGAAGTTAGGCTCGCTGTCTCCGACCAACACGGTCACTGAATATGAGTGGTATTACTTCTCGATCCCGCGCGGCGTGTCGACCGTGGCGCTCCCCGTGGGCATGGAAGAGTTTACACCCAAAGAGATCCAGCGGGTTTTCGCGCCCGCGGCGGAATACGCCAGGACCCTGGCGAAGTACGATGTCGATCTTATCGTGCAAAGCGGCGTGCCGCTGCCTTGCGTCATGGGCCCGGACTTCTTGGATGAACTCCTCGGCCGGATGCAGGAGGCGTCGGGGATTCAAGCCACCGCCAACGTACTGAGCATGGTGGCCGGCGCGAAACGACTCGGACTGAAGAACATCGCCCTGGCCAACAAGTGGACCGATCCGATGAACCAGAACCTGGCAAAGTTTTTCGCCCGTGAAGGGATCAAAGTCGCCGGCTGGTCGACGCATGTAATGACACCCAAAGAATTCGAAGGCATGGGCTTGCAACAAGGTTTGGACTTGTCCTACCAGCTTGGTGCTGCGGCATTTAAGAAATTCCCCGAGGCCGACGGCCTATACATCGGCGGCGGCTCATGGCTGGGCCTGCCCGGCGCGGTACGCCTGGAAGAAGAATTTGGCAAACCGGTTTTCAGCAACTCGCCCGCTTACGTTCGACACCGCCTCGAGTTGTTGGGGTTGTGGGAACCCATCCCCGGCTACGTGCGGCTGCTGGCTTTGGAATAGTCGATGAATATTCGCGTACGCCAGAGTCGAGCGAGTTGGAGCTTGGCGCAAGTCTCGGAGGGGAACTTCCACGTTTCGAGAATTCTCGAAACGTCGAAATGAGAGACCTACTTTCGTCTGTAGGCGGCGGCTTTTTCTTCTACCAGAAAACCAATTTTTCTTTTCTTCGCCTCCGGCGGCGCCATGAGCTGGCGGACCGCAGCAAACAGCGTCTTGATGTTCGAATCATGCGCAGTCACTGCTCGTTCCATTCGTCCAACTTGATCCGGACGTCCTTTTGAAGCTCGACGGATTGCCGAAGGCGAATAAAGGCTCGAACCACATACACACTCATTCGCACCGCGTGCCGGCTATTTAGCACATTGGCTGCCATTATCGCGCCGTGCTCCGTGAAAACATACGGTAGATACTCAATATTCTCCCCGCGTTTCAAGATCACAGATTGTGATCTTGATGCGGCGATAGCGACTGCCTCGTCGCGGCTCAAACGAAACGTGAAGTCTGCAGGAAATCTCTCCCGATGGCGTTTGACGGCTTGGTTAAGCACGCGGGTCTCGACACCATAAATCTTCGCAAGGTCTCCTGCGAGAATAACGCGATGGCCTCTGACCACCAGAATAGAATTATCAATGGGGACCGTGTCACGACTGGCCATCGTTCGACGCCTCCTTCAAAGCATGGTTGGAGTTGCGAACCCATACCACGAATGCGCTCGTCACGGCCACTCCGGAATAGGCGTTGAGCACACGGCGTGAGGGTTGGGAGACATGATCAGTATGCTGTGCGTGAGCAAGAAAAACGCGGGCGTTCGCTTGGCTGCGGGACTTTCAATGCCGGGGTTTATTTGCCGGCGCTCAATTCTGCTTCAAACGGTCGCTCCTTGCGAAAACGGCTGACGCCGAGAATGCTGAACCCGACTACCTGTCCATGCTCGTCGACTCGCTCCATCAACGCGTCATGGGTGGTTTCGCGCATGAACCCGGGCACGTCGCTGAACCGTACTTCCAAAAAGTCGCCTTCAGGATCGAACCAAACTTTTACTTTTTCGGCCATACGATTTCTCTAATAGGCTGAAGCACGAGGCAACAGGCAACAGTAAGAACCAGACGGTTCAAGGTTCAAGGATCGGATTCGGAGGGAACTTCCACGTTTCGAGAATTCGTCGAAACGTCGAAATGACAAAGCAGGCGCGAGGCTTGAGGCAACAGGCTATAGTGAGATCGGCCGAGCTTGCGTTCCGTTCAAATCGTTTAGGCAGCGTTCAACGGGGAAATCTTTTCGATCTTCCTTCCAATCGTGCGTGCGGCTTCCCAAAGATCCACAGCGCGCTGAGCGTTTAACCAAAATTCGGGACTATTGCCAAACAAACGAGAAAGGCGCAATGCCATCTCAGGGCTCACGGAGCGGCGTTCGCGAAGCAATTCATTGACAGTCTGGCGTGATACACCGAGTGCCTTGGCGAAACTGGATACGCTCAGACCGTAGTCGGGCAGGAAGTCCTCCCGCAGCATCTCACCCGGATGGGTAGGCCGAACGATTCTTTGCTTGTCATTCCGAATAGTCATCTCGCACCTCGATTTAGTGATAGTCGGTTAGCTCGACGTCGTAAACATCGCCGTCGACAAATCGAAAACAAATTCGCCATTGATCATTAACGGATATGGAGTACTGGCCAACCCGATCTCGTGAAAGCTGATGGAGCCGGTTGCTGGGCGGAACCTTTAGGTCCTCCAGGGTGGCAGCTAAGTCAAGATATTCCAATCGCCGCAATGCTCGCTTTCGAATGTCCGGCGGAAATTGCCTTGATCTACCCGTGCGATAAAGTTCGTAGGTGGCCTTGTCCGCGAACGTTTTGATCACCCACCACTGTAAACCGTAGCGTGACAATCGTCAATTTGCGAGATTTACGCCAACTCGAATTGTGACACCGGATCTACTCCAGCCATGCGTTCCAATCATTCAAACGCTGCGTTCCGTCCAAAGTGTTCGTGTTCGGAGAAAAGCCGTGATCGTCGCAACGGATCGTGGTGGGGAAAACTGCCGTGATCGTGGCTCGTGGGCGATTGTTTTTCGTTCCAGTAGTTCCATCGTTCCAAAGGTTCCAGGGTTCAAAAGCCTGCCCTGAGTATGTCGAAGGGTTCAAAGGTTCAAGGACAGATCTCGGAGGGGAACTTCCACGTTTCGAGAATTCTCGAAACGTCGAAATGAGATGGGATATCCTCTTTACTTTTGATCTGGGATACCGAGTTGCCGGCAAATTTTTCGTGCGAGGAAATCGGCAATCTCAGTATGTCTTGGAACCGTCGTTACGCGGCGTGGATCGGCGAGGTTTGACGTATTGCTATGCTTTGCCCCTTTGTCGGCGAGAACACATCCGAATCGCTCCAAGTGTCGAACGAGCTCCCGTCGCTTCACTCACACCTCGAGTTGTTCGATCACTATCTTGTTTTTGGGTAGATTAGATAAATCGACTGGCTCGCGTATCATGCGCACCGCATCGATGAGATTCTCACGGGCCTCTTCTAACGTCGCGCCTTGTGTCAGCGCACCTGGAATATCATCGGTCCACGCCACCCACCATTCGCCGTCTTGCACAAAACTTGCCTGAATCTTCATACAATTGATCTCCTGTCGGCGGTAATTTTACGCGAATCGGCGGACAATGCCAATCGTCACGCTCCCTTCATCATGAGATTGGTCCATTCAAGCCGTTCAATGATTCGGCCGTTCGAGAAGCCCCACGGAGGCTTCTCTTCGACGGCCTTCAGTTCCGAGTCGGTCATGGTGATTCCTCGACCGGCTCGGTCATCCGCTCGTCGTGAGATTTATCTAAGGATTCGCTTCGTTCAAATCGTTAACCGGACTTCAAAACCCGGCAAGGGGAAACTTCCACGTTTCGAGAATTCTCGAAACGTCGAAGCGAACGTCTAACCAAGCTTGCCCGACGCGTGGACGATCTTTTCGAGCGCCTTGAACAGCGCTCGGGTTTCCCCGTGATGCTTGAGCCAGTAGCGGACTTCTTTTCCAGCCGTGTCGTATCGGACGATGTCGGCTGCGCGAAGCTTGGCGAGATGGCTGCTGACCGTCTGCACCGAGCGGCCGGCGAGTTTGGCAAGACGACTCGGCGTGGTCGGTCCGCCTTGGTCCAAGAAAACGACGAGCTGGTAGATCACCGGATTGCCCAGTAATCGACAGAGTCGCGACTCGCGATATTCGGTTTCGTCCATCGCCAGCGGTGTATGGCGAAACGATCTACCCTGTCAAGCACGTTTCGACGTTTCGAGAATTCTCGAAACGTCGAAACAGCGCCACCGTCTTCACCGCGTGACTTGGAGCGGACTAACTATTCGCGACCATTTTGTCAGGCTCTTGTTGAAGCAGATTGCGGCGAGAAAATGGGCTTTCTCAGGGTAATCCGAATTGCCACCTCGACCACATCGACGACCTCAGGAGTTCCACAGGCAGTTTCAATGTTCGCGTGAGAAAGCGCGCGTAGGGAGAACCCTTTTCCGCGGTCTTGGATCCGTCCAGTGGTAAGAGCATTCGATTATACATTTGTTCTCTCCTCGTCGATCGTGATTAATCCCGCTACGCATCAATCTTTTTCGTTTCCAGTGCGCAATCGCTATGCCAACCAGATTGCCACGACTTGCCCTCGACCATAGATGGGCACGATGGTGAAAAAATTGCGTCCCATGTCTGTCTCATTGTCAGATTTTGCAAAACACCTGGACTAACGCTTGCGCGTTGATATAGTCGCCGAGTCTGCGGCCGCTGCCTATGGAACCGTTCAGCCCGCAATTCTTCATCTTGACCTTAGCCCTGGTGGGTGTGGTGATTATCGTCGCCGCGCTTTTATCCGGCTTCATCGATCGCAGCGATATTCCTCAAGTCGGTGTTTTCCTCGCGCTCGGCGCGATGCTCGGGCCGGCCGGATTACAATTATTGAATGTTTCTCTGCATTCCCCGATCCTGCGGGTCGTCGCAACCTTAAGCCTTGTGCTGGTGTTGTTTACCGACGCCGTGAGCTTGAGCATTGCCGAAATCCGCCGTCATCGCCTTTTAGCTTTTCTTGTAATCGGGCCCGGCACTTTGTTGTCGGCGGCGCTCATCGGACTCGCGGCATGGATGCTTTTGGGTTTTTCGCCGGCGGCGGCGGTGATGATCGGCGCTGCTCTGGCATCGACCGATCCGGTGATGCTGCGCGGGTTATTGAGACGGCCGGGTCTTCCTGAGTCGGTGCGACTGGCATTGCGTCTGGAAAGCGGCTTGAACGATATCGTCTTGCTGCCGATTATTCTCGTCGCCATGGCTGCAATAAGCCACAGCAATCTTTTCGGCGTCGAATCGGCGCGCCTTGCGCTTGAGCTATTTCTCCTCGGGCCCGGAGCTGGGGTCACAGTGGGTTTGCTGGCGATCGGAGCGCTGGAATTGGTGCGGCGCAAAACCGGCGTGCGCCGCGACTACGAATCTTTGTACTCGCTGGGCGTGGCGTTTGCCGCCTATGCGGCCGCGGAAGCCGTACATGGCAGCGGCTTCTTGGCCGCTTTCTGCGCCGGATTGACGATTGCTGCCCTCGACGTGGAACTATGCGACTGCTTTCTCGAATACGGCCAGACCACGGCCGAGATGACCTTGCTCTTCACCTTCATACTGTTTGGCAGCTCGCTCATATGGCAAGGCCTGCTTGTGCTCAACGTGATGACCGTACTCTTCGCCGTAACCGTGGTGTTGATCCGGCCGATCGTATTCCTCTTGTCGTTGTCGCGCACCAAGCTGGAGCGCCGCAGCTGTTTCTTAATCGCATGGTTCGGACCGCGCGGCCTGAGTTCCTTACTCTTGATCCTCGTGCCGGTATTCGCCGGCGTGCCGGGCAGCGAGCAGTTGTTTGTCGTTTGCTGCCTCGTCGTGTTGCTGTCGGTGGCGCTGCACGGCGGCTCGTTGATGTTGCTGGGCCGAACGCCGCCGCCCGCTTCCTTGAGTACTGATCCAATCGACACGGCAACGCCAAAAACCAATGACGGCGCGCCGCGTCCAAGCGCCACTGCGAACGACAGCGATCGTATATCGATCGAAGAACTCCGCGCGCTGCAATCCTCCGGCGCTCCCTTGTTGATCGTCGACGGCCGCGCCGAGACCAGTTTCAACTCCAGCGCATTCCAAGCTCAAGGCGCGCTGCGCATACCGGCCGATCAAATCGTCCGCCGAATCACCGAACTCAACGTACCGCGCGAAACCTGGATCATTACGTTCTGCGCTTGACCGGACGAAGCCACCAGCGTCCGTGCGACGCAGGAACTAAGACGAGCCGGATGGCAGCGCGCGCGAGCGCTGATCGGGGGGTGGGACGCTTGGCAAGCCGCCGGACTGCCGATCGAGAAGAAACCAAGCCTGGATGTCTGATGGCGCGTGCTCGCGAGAATCCGTTAATTTATGAGACTTCGTATGCTCTCGGATCGTTATTGCTGAAATTAGCTATGCAGGAGTTGCGGCCACGAATTGCTCAAAGAAGCAGGCTCTCGATCACAACGAGCGCAGCATAAAAACAATTTCCGCTATTCCAATATTCCGAATGGACAATGATGTCGCCGAAATGCGGCGGCGCTGAGCGGAGAGGCAAAAAGGCAATTTCTGCGAGAATTGTTGAAAGAGGTGAGAGTGCGCGGCAGCAACATCACTCTCACCTTTAAGCTGCCTCTGGCGGCTTCTGAGCGGAGGTGGTTTTTACACCACTAAAGTTGGTGGGCCCACCTGGACTCGAACCCGGACAAGCAAAAAAAGCGCGGTTCCAGTGAAAAGTGAAGCGGCGCTTTCGTTTGCCCTCTGAGGAATCCGCGATGGTCTCTCAGATGCCTTTCTCTGAACGTCCCCTGAAGAACCTCCGAACTGCCCTCTAAAAGTGAAAGGTTTCACTTTGCCCCTTTGTGCGGGGAAACCGCGCAATCGCAGGCGAGAACGTAAACTAGCCCGATAAAAAAACGGGGCTGAGAGAGCTAGAACTCTCTCAACCCCTGGAGATAAACCGATGGATAAAATCGGCCAGCCCCTACGATTTTGTAAATCTCGCCTTGCCGAAATTCAGGGTGCGCGCGCCCCGCCCGCCTGCACAGCGCAAGGCCAATTGAACACCGAAACCCAGGACCGCGCAAACCAACCATTGGAGGAAATCATGGATGCATACCGACAAGGAAACGTTTCAATCATAGCTGTGGATGGCGTGCCCCAGCAGGCGCACAAGGTTAAAGGCGAGATCGTGCTTGCCCGCGGTGAAGTTACCGGCCACGCGCACCGGATCGTCGAAGGGCGCGCTTTTCTATATCAGTTAGCAACCGGCCTTCTTTATCTTCGCGTGCTCTCGGAATTCGCGAAGCATCTTAAATGACGCAATAAATCCTCCTACCGTTACATTCTTAAATGAGTTGATAGGGCCGTCTGCTTCCGTGATGGTGTTTGTCATACAAAGTTGCAGGAATTCGTAGTCCCGCATCTTCTTCCAGGAGTAACGAAGATGCGTCTAATCTCCACCACGAGCCGCTGAATTAAGACATTACGTTGTCAAATGCAACTCAATTTGTGCCATCTAAAACACAAAGAGTTGGCTGCTGAACAATTGTGCTGCTGGTACATTATTTGCTGTCCGTCACGATGGAGAAAAATTTGGAATATAGAATCCTACACAGAGCAATGACCAATTCACGAAAAGCATCTCAGCAGGTGGCCTGTTTGTGCGGTAAACAAATATGAAAGAGGGCGAGACGATGGAAGCCGAAAAAGGCGATGGGTGTATGTGCCCACGATGTAACGACCGCATTCCTGAAGAGTTCTATTGCCGTACCTGTGGCTACCTGCCGGACTGGCGGCAGATGGCGTCTGAAAAGTACGAGGCACACAGGGAAGCGGCGTAGGAGTGAGTTAGTTAGCGAGCGTCGAAACGGAGCAAGTATGTCACCCAAATTTCGCAGGTATGTTTCCAGTTTATCAAGTTGGCGAAGGGCGTGACCGCTTCAATCGTCAAAATATTTTCTTGCTACGAATCTCTTAGGAAAATACAATTGCCGTAAATGTTCTCGGTTTACCGCAAACGCGAAAACTCGCCAGATTCGCCGTGGCACTTCAATACCCAATGCTCGCATTGGCCCGAAGTCCATTTCGTTCAGGTCCGCTTCATCGATCTTAAAGCCAACCCAGGGGATCGCCTCTGCCAAGAATGCATACGGCTTGAAGCCGAAATGTTCCCACCGCAAATCCTTCGGGAACTGACTGCTATCATCGCAGCAGTGCCGTGACGTGGGTTCCATCAGATCGGAGTAAACTTACTGGAGGACCGATTCTGTTGATGGGGTTAGTCATACAAGTTTGGAGGAATTGGTGGGAAGCGCAGCTTTTTGCCTTCTCAACCATGAGACCCATAAAAGGGAGATTACGGGTTTAGAATTTCAAGGTGATTCCATCTAAAAGATTTGAAAGCGCAATTGGTAAGCCTCGATTCATTGCTTCTAACGATACAGAGCACTACAGACACTTTCGCTGCCTGGTACGGTATTTGCGCTGTGTTCCGTCCCGACGGAGGAAAACATGGACTGTTCACAGCGGGACTAGGAGGTCATATGAAAAGGGTATCTCTATTCGCGATCTTTTTATGCGCATTCCTTTTTATCGGCATTTCCGAAGCGGCTCAAAGAGCCGGTCAATGGCAGCTTTTGGGGGAGCAGGAGGTGGACTTTAAAAATGATCGGGATCGAATTGACGTCAAGAGGAAATCGGGGCCATACCGGGAATTGCGCATCGAAGTTAGGGATGCTCCGATTGAAGTCAATGAGATGATCGTTACATTTGGCGATGGCAACACATTTAGGCCGAAAATCAACGCGCGCTTTCGTGAAGGCCGAGGTAGCCACGTAATTAACCTGCCGGGAAACCGCAGATCAATTGACGGAGTGGAGTTCGTGTATCACAGCATCAGCCGTCGAGAAGGCAAAGGGAAACTTCTGCTATATGGCCGATAAACCGTAACGACGATCTCCGGCCATGCCGTAACTCACTAAAAACGGCCATGATGCTGGGAGGTTGGGCGGTGCTCACCGTCTCCTTTGTAGCGTAGCCGCAGATAAGTCGGTCCGGCGTACCGCGCACTGCCCGTTGAGTTAGCCGAAGTTCTTTTCGTGGCGAAGCAGACTCACCGCGAACTTGTTACGGCAAATGCCGTCAAGCTTGCGCTGAATTTTCACGATTACGCTTCAGCGATTTTTTGACTCGTTCAACTCCCCACATTCGTGGCAAATCCAATAGTCAGAGACTTGTTTTGGCGCAGAGCATTCTTTGCACTCGTTGCAATAAATATGCTGACAGCTTCCACAAGAGAGTCTGTCGATTGGAATCGATGAGCCGATCATTTTATAATTACTGTCCGCCTTCTTCGTCGCATTCTTAATTTAATGATCGCATGACGCGCCCTCTCCCTGGCTTCGGCTGATTCTGCGATCCTCGCGTTGTCGCTTAGAGATTGAGATTCGTCGTGATCTGTCTTGCGCTGCTCCGAAGCGGATTTGTCATCTTCATTCATAGCTGAATGATCCTTCCCGAATTATCGTTATGGGGAAAATCGGCTTATAGATTTATCCGAGTCTCATTTCTTCGAACACCAACGATTTCTATTCTTCAGCAGCTCGAATATGAGCAATCATCGTACCTCTGCTTTGCGGGGGAGTTTAATGTAACTTTAGATCGAGTGAGCACACTTTCGAGAGCCAAACTGCCCTTGATGAAGTTGACAAGTATGCCTGGTTTTAACCCTATGGAACATTCAAAGGGGTAAATCGCTATTAGGGAATAGCCGACAGTGGCGCCTCAGCGACCCATGTCGGTGGCTTTTTTGCGCCCGGATCGATCTGGGCTAGAAGCAAGAACCGTAACGCTCTACATATTTAGGATCAGCGAACATGCACGAGTTACACACGTACTGTTCGTTCTCGCGTTGATACTCATTCCACTTTGTCATTTCATAAAATCCAGCGATAAACTCTTCGCCTCGAATCCCCTCAACGATTTGTTTGCAGCGGTCGCAGGTAACTTTAATTGGTCTGATTTTAGAGTGCGAAGAGGCTTTAAATGACCGCATAGTTTTCCTTTAATTCCCGTAAAGAACGGCGAACACGCACAGCGGGCGGACCTAAATGCAAAATCTTTAGTGCGACTATCGGATCACGGTCCAATGAACTCAGCGACCGCAGAGAACTGCCTGACGTGATCGCAAACGATTTTTAGAACCGCGAGTAAAGGAACTGCCATCAAGGCGCCGGGAACGCCCCAAAGCCATCCCCAGAAAATTAACCACAGGAAGACGGCAACTGGATTGAGCAAGAGCCGACGGCCCAATATGATGGGCACTATTAGGTACTCCTGAATCAGGTTTAAACCCAGGTAGATGGCAGGAACAAGCACTATCATCGCCAGGCTATCGAGCGTTCCCGCCGCAACCATCGTCACAATGCTGATTCCTATCAGCGATCCCAGGAAAGGGATGAAATGCAATAGACCAGCCATGACCCCCCACAACGGTGGATTCGGCAAACCGAGCAGGTACATACAGGTGCCCACCGCTGCACCGAAGCAGATATTGATGAGAGTGATGGTCACGAGATACCTGGAAATATTGTTTTCTATCTCTCTGGAGATTTCGACGGCGAGCTTTTTGTCATGGAAATTTGGCAGTATGTTGACCAACTTGCGCAAGAACAGATCGCCGGACGCTAATAGAAAAAATAACAAGAGAACCATAATGCCAGCGCCGACTACGACTTCTTGAGTGGGAGCCCGCAAGTTTTCGCCCATGGTTGATTTCTTAATTTCCACCTCCTGTTTTTTTGCGCCGTCACTTAAATTCGTAAGACGGTCAACTCCCTCGGTGACCTTGCTCACTTCCCGGACAGACTGCTTGAGAGACTGCACTTTGTGCTCAACCTGTCGAAGCGTTGCTGGAAACTTTGTCACCCAATCCCCAATGGGTACCGCCAGCTGATAAATACCCATTCCGAGACCACCGACCAGAGCCAAAAGAACCAATGCCGCGCCAAGAGGCGGGGGGACGTGAAAACGCGCCAGTCCCCGTATGACGGAACTGAAAAGAAAATTAAGCAGGAGAGCCAAAACGACCGGAATTAGAAACGTGCTGGCAACTTTGAGGCTGTACAAGACAAGGAGAAACAAAATACCTGTCAATACCATTGAACGGACATGAAATGGTTGACCGCGAGCTGGATTTCTGAAGCCATCGTCGGATAGTTCTTCGACGATGGGTATTTCCTTTTTGGCCACCGTCCTCTACTGCGCACGAATGATGCCGGGGCCGACTTTGCAGGGATTGGTCGTTTGGACGGAAACATTAAAGCATAGGTTGTAACTTTTGATCCCCCTAGAAGAATGTAGATGAACTATTAATGCGCCGAGCGTTGATTGTAGAACCGGCAAGTTTGACCGACAATCACTAAACACTTCAAAAAAGGGTGACGCGATCAAAGTATTTCCTCGCCAGCGAATTCCTAGTCACAGCTTAGGGCTTTATCTGCGGGAGCAGTGTTGTCAACCAAGAATCGGCCATACTTGCTGACTCGGAAACATCCGTCAGTTACAGCACAAACACTACTTTTGCTGTACGAAATTCTAACCGGCGATCACCGGGGAAGATTTTGATTCCTGAATCTAAAGAATAATACATCGGTATGGGTGATTCTCTAGAAGAAGCTCTAAAGAACTGCCTTAATAAATTACAGGCATATCGATTGAGGACGTAATCGATATGCCTGAGTGACTATTTCAAATCAATCTACCAATGACCGACCGCCGATGGGTTAACCCCTAACCACCCAGTCTTGCCCGCTTGTCACGAGTGCCGAGCCTGCCCGAAACTGCCTGATAGCCGCCAGCTTTACGACCAATTGCAGCGCTTTACGTTGGGCCTCGCCTTGCTCCCTAACAAAACATGCAAATTCTACTCTTCATGATTGCCGGTGGGGTTCTCTTGGTCGGTAGCTACTTGGTCGTAAAAGGCTATTTACGAAGCAAGATTTCGAGTGCACAAAGTGTGAATGAACACTCTCAGCGTTTCGAGGCACGCATGCGGCCACCACTGTGTTAGATCATCGGCGGAAACAGGTCGCCGCGGCATCAAACCTTTACACTTTGTTTGCTATGCCTGCAGGAACGTTCCAGGGGCAAAAACTTGCCGTTCCTGTAAAGTCCGAGGTGAATGGCTCGATCGCCAGAAAATCGATGAATCACAGCCATGAACCGAACTGCTAAAATTCTTAAGTTCAAAAACAAGAAGCTCGAAACCGTCGAAGAGGTTCGAGCCGCACTCATTGCCATCCTCGAAGACATCCAATCCGGTGACATAACGGTCACTGAGGCAAAACCAATTCGAGACGAAAGCAATATGATAATGCGAAAACTTTGCGTCCAAATGAACAGTGCAAAGCTCAAGGACAACGCCGCGCCCAAGTCATTCTTTGGGAAGTAAACGTTGTCATGGCCTACGCACCGCGAGATTATCTATATTTGTTAGTGGCCGGTACTTTTGCGATTGTTACCGCCGTCTGGCTAAGTGCATTGGACATCGACACTAACACCGTGTTGATGCTAGTTGGGGTCTGTTTCGGAATTTTGGTCGCAGGATGGTTGATCGGGCGTAACAAATCGTAGCCGCAGCGTGAGCACGGCAATGAAAAGTTCACTGCTTGGATAAACGACAACCTTTGTACTGCTGCTCAAGCGATGATTCCGCCGCCCATCCTTTAAAAAAGCAATCTTTGGTCTTCGGCTGGTGCACCATAGTCACCGGCCCCTGAAGTGGATCCCCACCACTTGGCCATTCGGTAGGCGATCTTAACTCAATCCCGTAGGATAACGTTCTATTTTTCAAGAGAAAATGTCCCATCAAGGCAGGAAATAGGCTGTGGATAAGTAATGGATAGAAAAGTATTTGAAACCGTCTATTGTCAGTACTTGTCAATCAAGAGCTATCAAAACAGGGAACTAAAAACTTCATGGATCACAGGAAAATAGCTAACTAGTCTAATTAACAAATGATTTGATGCCTATCTTGCTGGCGATTGGCTGACAAGCCCTATTTTGGCTTCTCTCCTCTAGAGGCAAGCCAGTAATCAACAAACTTATCAACAGCCGCTGTTGAAAACTTCTTGGGATGCGCAATAAAAATGCATGGGCGCGGCGCCGATAAACGTCCGCCGGTGCGCCACAGTCTGGTAGGTTGGAGCGCGTATTATTGACCCGCGTCGATGTGATGTGCGCGTCCAGCAAATCTGACAGAAACTGTTGGAGCGCCGATTCGGCTCTGTCAAACGGAGTCGTCGCGGAATCAAGTCATCTCTTTTCATGTTCTTCCTGTCGCAGGAGCACCGGCATCCGGTCATGGATAGGACGGACGAAGTCGTTTGGCTACGTCACAATGATGGTGAAAGACGTTAGAAGACTGCTGGCAGATTTGAAAGATCGCCAGGTCCGCGCATGATCCCACCTGGGATGCAGTTCGTGTAGACTGCAAACGATTGACCTGGCGCGGATGTCTGAGTCGAGTGATTGAGTGACGTTGAAAGTATGAGGGATGAAAGCATGTAGTTTTCACGCGCCTATGTATTGGCGCGCATGTTGTTTAAGATTTGCACAGCCTCGTCAACCATCCGTTCGAGGATCACCTTTGCTTTATCAGAATTCGCCGAGTGGCAATTCCCATGGAGTCGGCAGCAGCGAAAAGAGCGTTGACATCAGATGGCGCCATTGATAATGCAAGTTCATATTCAGAAATCTAGTTTACTATGTTGAAACTCATGAATGTCACACCAGAAACCCGCGGCGGAACCCGGCCTCTCACCTCCCTGGCTAAAGGGCTCAATCTGCTCCTCTCCCTACGCGACTCTGCTAAACCGATGAGTTTAACGGAAATCAGTCGGGATTTTAGTCTCAACAAAGTATCCGCATTAAGGATTCTCCTGACCTTGGAGCAACACCGTTTTGTCGAGAGAGATCCTCGCGACAAAAAGTACAAGATCGGCCGCAATGCTTTTTACGTCGGCAGTGGCTTTATTGCCGGTGGCAAGCGCGAAAAGGTTCTCAAGGCAATGGCCAACCTGGTCCACGAGTTCAAGCATACGATTACGTTGGGAGTACTAGACGGCGCTTCGGTTTTGTTCGTTGAAAGAGTCGACGGCACCGAGAGAGTTAAAGTCACCGTCGATATCGGATCGCGAGTGCCGGCCTACTCAAGCGCCGCCGGTAAGGCTCTACTGGCCGGACTGAGCGACGGCGAAATTATCAAGCGCTTGAAGGGAGTCAAATTAAGATCTCCCCTGAATCCTCAACCTAAGTCCCTTAAGGAGATTCTGACGCTGATCGCGAAAGTTCGCGACTGCGGATTCGCTGTCAACAATGAAGACAGCACTCCCGGTCTGATAGCTGTCGCGGTACCGATCAAAAGTGACGCAGGAGAACACATCGCGGCGCTAGGCGCGGCTTTTCCAGCAGGGTACCTAAGAAACAAAGAAAGCCAAAAAACTGTCGCCCTAAAACTACAACAAGCGGCGGACGAGATCAGCAGCTTGCGAGTTCAAACTTCCAGAGAGATTTCAAACGCGGTGGGCTAACGAGTTTGGCAATCTGTTTCAAAGGGACGGACGAAATGAAGCCAACAGATTCTATTCGGCTAACGACTGTTCTTGCTGTTCTTTTTCGTAGTCTTTCTATCAGGTGCCGGCCAGACACCGGCTCAAGAAAGGATCCGCATCGGCATTTCATCCAGTTCGCCCGGCTTTTTACCTACGGTGGTTGCCGAACAGAAGGGTTTTTTCACAAAATACGGGCTGGCGTCAGAGCATATTCGAATCTCGTTATCGGTGGCGATGAACGCGCTCAGCAGGCGGGGAAATAGCTTTCAAACATGCTGACGGCGGTTTCCCGATCTGACCTCGAATACGCAGCGAACATCAAGACTCTCAGTTCCGGAATCATTGTCAGAAAGGTCTCCCTGCAAAAAAATCCTGAGCTGACGACCAACTTGCTTCAAGCCCTCATCGAAGGACTGGCCTTCGTGAAGTCTCCCACCCATAAGTCTGCAGTCGTCAAAACCCTCATGGAGCGTTTGAAGATCAATGATCCTGCAGTGGCCGAACAAGGATACCGATATCTTCAAAGGGATTTGGACGTTTCGCTTTATCCGTCGGTGGAGGGATTGCAAAACTTGCAACGATTCATGAAAGCCTACAATCCCCGCGTCGGCGAGGTTCGACTAACCGAGCTGGCCGACGATAGCGTCATCAAGGGTCTCTCGGAGAGCGGATTCGTGGAAAAAACCTTTCGCAGTTACGCGGTAAAGCGAGCTTCACCGGTTGAATTTACCGGAGAAAATCCGAGACAATTAGTAGCAGCAAGCGCTCGACATCGTATCGTCTATGCAGATGGAAGGATCTCTCAAAGATAATGGAACGCCACAGCAAATTGATCGCCCAACAAATCTTAGAGATTTCCGTGTTACTGACCGTCTTTATCTTGGCCTTATTCGACCGGCTAC
>CAWERH010000059.1:0-17424 GCA_963811315.1 uncultured delta proteobacterium | reverse complement strand
CGGTGGGATGGTTAGTGCGGAGGACACTCTTTGAATGCGAGTCGTCGCTCACGTAAAGTAACAAACAGTCCGCCGATGAATCGATGTGAAGCACGGTATGAAAACCGTGATGGATGTCGCCGTAGTTGATTTTCTTCAATCCCAAATTAGCCAGCGGGCATCGCTTCAGCTGTAAAAAACTTCGACCGACAAGCCATAGCGGCTACTTCGATCCCAACGACTACTATTGCAATCGTTTTTTCGTCACTTTTTACAAGGAGCGGGATAGGTCTTATCTGTTTTCCGATACGTTCGTAGGGAGGCAGGCTTGCCGATGGTCAATGACCAGTTTCGAAACACGCCCGCTACAGGATCGCACTCTTGCTAAAAAAAATTCCGAACTTTTTTACGGTTGGCGCATGGTGGCCGCCGCTTGCGCCTTGCGTGTGCTCGGCGCGGGGCTGCATAGTTTCGGCTTTACGGTATTTTTTTTGCCTCTGAGCCAAGATCTGGATTTGAATCGCACTTCGACATCGCTGGCTTTCTCGCTGGCGCGTGCCGAAGGCGCCCTCGAAGGACCGATTGTCGGTCACTTGCTCGACCGCTACGGCCCGAAGCCGATAATGTTGGCGGCGGTCCTGCTTATGGGGTCGGTTACTTGCTGCTCGCGCAGGTCAACAACTACGCTGCTTTCCTGCTCGTTTATCTCGGCGTGATTTCGCTCTCCCACGCCGGCGGATTCATGCACGCGCCGATGGTGCTGATCAACACTTGGTTTATCCGCCAGCGCGCCCGCGCCATCGCGATCAGCAGCGCGGCTTTTGGCATGGGCGGTGTGCTTCTGGCACCGATCCTCAGCGTGATTGTGCAAGCTTGGGGATGGCGCTGGGGCGCCGCCGCAGCAGGTGTTTTGTTTTTACTGATCGGTATACCGCTCTGTCTGACGATTCGCCGCTCACCTGAGAGCATGGGGCTGTTGCCCGACGGCGACGAACCGGTTAGCGCGCAGACGGGGGCGGATGGCGCAGTATTGACGCCCAAATCAGAAATCAACGTCACCGTGGCCGAAGCTATGCGTTCGTTCGCATTTTGGGATCGGTCATCGCAGCGGGAATTCGCAACGGTTCCTACCACGCGCTTGCGGTTCATTTCATTCCCGCTGATGGTTTGGAAAGGCCTCAGCCAATCGGAAGCGGCTTTGCTGCTGAGTGTCTACGCATTTCTCGGCATGGCGGCGACCCTGGTTGTGGGCTGGTTTGCCGACAAGGCGAACAAGCCGCGCTTGAATGCGTTCATTTTGTTCGCTGCCGCTGCTGCGATGCTCCTTCCGATCTTTTCGAGCTCGCTCTGGGCGCTTTGTCTTTTCACAATTTTCTTTGCCGCGGTGGAAATCACTTTTCCGCTGGGCTGGGCCGTGGTCGGCGATCTTTTCGGCAGAAAGCATTATGCCAAGATTCGCGGCTATATGGTCTTGTTTTACACCTGGGGTGGCGTGATCGGTCCCGTGGCCGCCGGCGCGGTCTTCGACAAGTGGCAAACTTACGAACCGCTCTTATGGTCGCTGATTGGCGTGTTTCTCGTGGCGGGGGGATTCTTCGCGGGTCTCAATCGTTCGTGGCAAAGGGCGACCGGGCAGGTGCTCGCAGTGCATTGATCGCGCGCGGCTAAAAAATTATTACTTCGGGCGCAATTTCGATGAGCGGCAATTGGGTTCGGCTTTTTTGCCTAGCTTGACGCAGCGCGGCGATTGCGACTACCTTGAACTAGTTTGTTCAGTTTGGAGGAGCGATGAATTATCAATTGGAACACGTGGCGATTTACTGCAAGGACCTCAACGAGTCGATCAAGTTCTATGAAAAATACTTCGCCGGCCATCCGACGGCAATTAGAAAAGGCGACGCGGGTTACAGCTTCTGCTTTGTCCGAATCGCCGGTTCGCCCGCCATTCAACTGATGGAGTCGGCGACGGGAGTCGGCGTGCACCATTACGGCTTTGTCACCGACGATGTCGATCAGGTATGCAAAGAATTCAAAGAAAAGGGCGCTCAGATTCTGCGCGAAAATCGCGACGCTTCGGGCAAGCTCACAACGATCTTTGTCAAAGATCCGAACGGCTTGGAGATGGAGATAAGAGCACCGCGTTAGGTGCCGTCAATCACTCGATGCTTGCGGCGTGGTTCGTAGTCCCTCGAATCCTAAGCGCCAAACCCCGCTCTAGTTGAATTTGCCTGGAACGATTACTGCCGCGGGCTGAATCGCGGTCCCGGTTGACCTTGAATCCCTTGGCCTTGCGGTCCTTCCGGTTGTTGTTGTCTCTGTGGCGGAAGGCGGCGTAAGTCTTGCTGTGGCGGTGCTACCGGCGCCTTGTGTTCCACGGCCTTCTGCTGAGGCGGTTGCGCCTGTTCCTGCTTCTGCAATTCCCGCGCTTGGTGTTCCTGGAGTTGTTTTTGTCGTTAGTTGTTGGGCGCGCAACTGCTCTTGCTGTCTTTGCAACTCGCGCGCTTGCTGTTCTACCTGCTGCTGTTGGCGTAATTGCTGGAGACGCTGCTGCTCTTGCTGTTGCTGGTGTATTTGCGCTTGGTGTTCCTGGTTCTTTTGCTGCTCTTGTTGTCGGCGCTGAAGTTTTTGCTGTTGTTCGAGCGCTTGACTGATCGCGACCCGACTTTTGGTTTTCCTACCGCTGTCGAGTGCGTTCGGGCTTGGCAGTTCCAACCGCTTTACCGCTCCCGTGCTCGATGCCGGGGCAGACGATGCCGGCTGTTGCGGTTGAGCAGGCGGCTTCTGCACGTGCTCCGGACGCTCCGGCGTTTTTGTTTTCAGTTCGATGGGATTTTCCCGCGTCGCCAACTTTTGCCCGCGCGCGGGCGTCAACTGCTTGCGGAGCGGGGCCGGACTTGGCTCGCGGATGTACGCGGCGCGAAGGCCTTGGCGTTCGTCTTCGACCATTGCTGCTGGACGAAAGCGAATGCCGGATGACCCGCTGTGATCCGTCTGCGATCTGAGCGCTGCGGCGACAGCCGGCGCGATGGGTCGGCCCTGGTTCTTTTCGATCTCCGAAAATTTTTGTTGAAACGTAAGCGGCGGGGGCGGGGGCGCGGTGCGCACCACTGCGGGGCGAGCGAGCACAGTGGCCGAGGGTCGTTGGCCGTGACGCACTCCCGTCTCGGAAACGAACCGCAGCGAAGACCGGTTCGGGATCGGCAACGACTCGGTCATTCGAGCCGAGCCTACTTCGCGCACGATGGTCGTGTCGCGCACGAGGTAATTATTGAACGGCCTCGCCGAGATAAAATTATTTTGATTGACGACCGTGACATAAGTTCGGTTAACGTACGTGATGTTTTGCGTGACCGGCCGGCGATCGCGCCGTTCCCACCAGGGAATGAATCGATCGCGAGGATGTAACGGAAACCAACCGATATGATCGCGCACGCGGACGAACTCGACGACGGCGGGCGCGTATCTTACGCGTGATGTTCTTGCGGCGCACGGGAACCCAGTACCAGCGCGAACGATAGGGCATCCAGCGGCCATAGTGAGACGTGGCCCAACCCCAGCGTTCGTTGCTGATCCACGTCCAGCCCCAGGGATCCTGCCAGAACCATCGGCCGCTACTGAACGGCACCCAGCCGACGGCCACCGCGGTCGGCGTCCACGCATAACCATACTCGGGAATCTGCTCCCAGCGGCCATCGTTCGCGAGATCTTCGACGCCGATCATGTCTTCGCTCGCATATCTCGAGGCGTCGGGATAGGCGCGATCGAAGCGATCGTCCCGCTCGGCGACCCATCGATCGAATGCGTCCGGTCCCGGGCAGAGCGACGATCTCGTAGTTGGGTGAGTCGATGCCGTAAATCCGAATCTCACTGTTCTCGACGGTGATTTGTCGACCGCTGGCGGCGATCACTGCTCGACCGCGCCGCACGGAGATACGGCTGTTGCCGTCTTCATCGACGGCCATTCGATAAATTCCCGGCTGATCCAAAGTGACCGACACATTCGGCGTGTCGATCTCGATAACTTCGTTGGTCCCAAGCCGCCGGATATTGAACATCCGGCAGTTCCTTCGCCGAGATAAAACTGTTTAATGTCGTCGCTGCAGGTTCAATGCCGAGAGATAACTGCGGGGCGCGAGGCGGATAAAATTGCCGGAGGCGAGTTGCAGTTCCGCTCGTCCGTCGTCGGGCGCATAGAGTGCGGTCTCCGACGGCTGAGCGGCAAGTTTTCGATCGCATCGTCCCAATCGTCAGGATCGTCGCCACGGCTGTGCAGAAACCGACCCCCGAGACGAAGGAAATTCTCGCGACCGGCCTCGAATACTGAGGTTTCTTCTGCGCGCGCAAAACGCTCTCGCGCTGAATCGGGCAAAAGCGATAAGAAAAATGGCAAATCCAGGTTTCGCTAGTTATTCTGTACTAATTTAATTAAAATCGCACCCATAACCTCCAGTGATTTTACCAGCGTATATCGCGCCCCGATTTCGCGGACATCGGGTAACAAGTCAGCTGTGCACTCATTAGACGCGCAACTAGGGGATTTGTAATAGGCGCGGCAGCAACCGAGTATGCTCGCGAAATCGCAAGGATTTTAGTTACTTCGGTGGGGCACGCAATGGACTGTCCCGGTAATGAAATCCTGGAAGGTTCTACGTAGCCGAGACCTGGAGGGGGTTTTAGAGGAAAATCTTGGATTTGCCGGATTCGATGTTCGGGGTTGCACCCATGGTGGCAAGTCGATGAAGCACTCTCGCGTTGGCTCAACTCACTTGCGGGTGATCTCCTCCAAAAGCTTGAGCCAGCCATCCGCGCGCTTTTCGTATTCCTCAGTTGCTATTCCTTTTTCCGGGTACCATCTCTCGAAACCAGATACCTTCGCCGCGCTGCCGTAGAAGAGTTGTTCCGCATACATTTTCTGTCCGTCCGGACTCAGCAAAAAATCGACGAACAATAGCGCCGCGTGAGGATTAGGCGCGTTGCTCAAGACTGCGGTGCTGCCGGCGTTCACCGCCACGACTTCCATGGGCACCCAGGCAACCGGCGCGCCTCTGGTCGCGGCAGGCTGCGGTCAAATTGGTTTGCACCATCGTGAACGAAAGCGGCGCCTCGCCGGAAATAATCAGGTCGGCCAATCCCGCGGCCGTCGTCGCGTGCGGCCGAAGATTCTGTTCCTTCAATTTCCTGACGAAGCCTTCACCCTTCGCCTTCAGCATGGCTCCGATCGCACGCGCACCGGTTTCATTGTTGGCCGTCGACATCAGCCCTTTGAGCGCCGGATTGAGGAGGTCGTCGAATTTTTTCGGGAGGATAGCCGCGCGTATGGCGTTTTTGTTATAGCCGACGCCGATTAGAGACTCCCGGTCCGTAGCCCAAAAAACGAGATCGCCAGAGGCGACCTCCTTCGAAACCTCAGGATAGTTTGCCAGGTAGGGTGATGTGAATGGCTGGAGCGCCTGGGTATCCCGCAGGAGCATCATTTGCGGTGGCGTCGATTCAATCGAATCGGCGAGGTAGCGTTTCGCACGACGTTCCTCGACCAGGCGGGTCGCAAGTGTATTCCCTGCAGCGCGGTAGATGTCGATAGTCACACCGGGATATTTGGCTTGAAATACCTTCGCAATGAGGTTGTGCGGCACTAACGATGTGTACCAAACTAACTTGCCCTCTTTCCTAGCGCCGTCGTAAAGAATGCGTTCACGGTCCGGCCCTTTGTACTTTGCTAAATCGGTCAGCGTGCTCGCTTTGCCCCCCTGCGCCCATGCAGTCGTTGAGAGGGCCAAAGCAATAACAATGACTCCGATCCAATGCGCATCCTTCCTCCGTTGCTAGTTTTTGATCGTTTTGGATCGAGCGTTAGAGCATGATTCAGAGCGCGTTGGCGGCCACCAACTTTTTCTCTCACCGATCCCAGCCGTAGAGTCGCAGGGCGTTCTCGCAAAGAATTTTCTGTTTAGCGGTCGCGGAAATATCTTTGCGTTCTCTCAGCGTCGAGACCATGTAGGGAAAGTTACCGTCCCAGTGAGGATAGTCCGAGGCGAAAAGAATCACGTCTTCGCCAACGTGATCGAGGACATAGGGCAGCGTGCTCTCCTCCGGTTCCGCGGCGAAAAACCAATTGCCGCGGGTCATGTACTCGCTGGGCTTGGCTTTGAGCAAAGGCGCTTCGGATTGTCTTTTTTCCCACTCCTCGTCCATGCGATCCATCCAGTAGGGAACCCAGCCGGCGCCGCATTCCAGAAAAGCGATGCGCAGTTTAGAAAACTTTTCCGGCACGCCGCCGTACATCAACGCCGCGCAGTCGATGAGCGTTTCAATCGGGCGGCCGATCGTATGCTTGAACAGAAAACTATCGAAGCGAATCTCGCCGGCCGGTCCTTGGCGGGAGTTGTGCACCAGCAGCGGCACGTTAAGCCGCTGAAGCTCCTCATAGATCGGCCAGAATTCCGGCTTGCCTAAATGCTCTTTCATGCCGAAGGACGCGATGGCAATCCCGGCCAATCCCAGTTTGGTGACCGCTCGATTTGCTTCCGTCACCGCGGCGGGAACATTTTGAAACGGCACGAGAGCCACGCCCTTGAGCCGCGGACTTTCCTTGCAGTGTTCCGCGATCCAGTTGTTGTAAGCGCGGCAGTAGGCCGCGGCATAGTCCTTTTCGGTAAGACGGCTCATGTGAAAAGCGCTGGTTGGAAAGAGCACGGAGGTATCGATGGTTTCTTTGTCCATATCGCGCAGCCTGGTCGCCACGTCGGGGACCCGCATCCCGAGTTTGCCGTACATGCTGGAATCCCACTCGTCATTTGGCAACAGCGACCCGCGCCGGTTGCAATAGGGCTCTTCCAAGTGCGGCCTGATATCGGTATCGCGCTCCTGCACGTGTCCGTCGGAATCGATGACTCGATGAGTGTCCATGGTCTCCTCCTCTAATAATGACTGAGCTTTTCCCTCTCGTTTGACGATCGCTGCGGATTTGTCGAAATGATACGATTCGCGTCGGCTGTTAGTTTTTTGGGGCCGGCGGTTGCTTCTGCTTAGCCCAATACTCTGCCGACGCCTTCGACTCGGCCAAAGCGGTGCGGGTTTCGAATCCCGGCGCCATGCCGCCGGCAGTGCCGGCGAGGACTTGGTGGTGTTCGATATCGAGCAGGCGCAGCCAGCTCTGTTGGCCCATCGTCAGTGCGATGAAGCAGCCGAGTTCGACGAGCTCCGGCTCGGAAAAATGTTTATGGAGGCGCTTCCAAAAGCCGTCGTCGGTATCAAGATGCCAGGTGATCGCTTCGGCATAGCCAAGCGCGGCTTTTTGTCGTTCGTCGTACTGCGTTGATTTTTCGAAATTGAGCAGATCATCATACTGCGCTTCTTCCAAACCTGCCTTGGCCGCTTTTTGCGAGCGCTGGTTGCCGCAATACTCGCAATTGATCGAGCGAGACACGTAGACGCGGCACAGCTCTTTGATGGCATGATCGCAGACGCCGTTCTTGAAAATATCGCGCCACGAATTTGCGAACGACCAGAAACAAGCGGGCACGTGGGCGCGAATCGCGGAACTCTCGGGCCGTGGCGTGCCTTCGCGGCGGCAGCGATCGAGCTCTTCGAGCATGGCAGGATCGGTCAACGTGGCTGGATCGACATAGCTGATACGTTGAGTCGGCATAGAAACCTCCTTGACCTAAACCGTCTTATAGGCGATCGACGGCGCGGTGAAAAGAGGCGCGCCCCAGGTTAATATCGCCTATAAGACGATGAAACCAGAGCTCGCCACCATGAGTCGGTCCCAATAACCGATTGCCGCGTGAGGACTCGTGTCAGCAGATCGTCATCGCTGAGGTCGATAGCACGAGAGGATCTGATTTTGCTGTAAGCCGAGGAAAATGAGAGATTGTCCTCGAGCTGAGCGATAGCGAAGATCTACTTGAGCCAGAAGTGAGATTTAACAAGTCTCATCCTGAACGCTATAGATGAGTTTTGGTCCAATCGGCAAGGGCAGACGGAGCTGGTATATAACCTTAGGGGTCGGGCGGATTGATTCAGCTCTGTGACGTGAAATTGTCGTAGGGAAAAACGGAAGGAGCGTCGTGATGAATGAAACAATGATTGTCGATATCCCTTACACGATGAACACTGGCGAGAAACTGGTCAACGAAACCTACGGCCCCAACAATATCCGGCGGAGCAAAACCGGCGCAGAAAATATGCAGAAGATGGCGCTTCGTAACGGCCGGCTAGTTGCCGACCAGCTCGCGCTGGATGAGAACGGATTCAAGTTCGTCGAGCACCGGACTCAAGTTGCGGACTTCTTCGACGAAGCGCAATTGCAAACGGTCTATTATCCCGAAGTCGAGCAGCTGATCAAAGCAGTTTCCGGGGCATCGCGTGTGGTGATCTTCGATCATACGTTGCGCTCGGGGGAAGAAGCGGAGCGCGAAGCCAAGTTGATCCGCGAGCCGGTACTGTCGGCGCACAATGATTACACCGAATGGTCCGGCCCCAATCGGGTGCGCGAGTTTCTTCCCGACGAAGCGGAAGAGTTGCTCAAACGGCGCTTCGCGATCATTCAAGTCTGGCGGGCAATCAACCGGCCAATTCAATCGAATCCGTTGGCGCTCGCCGATGCCAAGAGTGTTGCGCTGGACGACTTGCTGGTCGCTGAACGCCGTTACCCGCACCGGGTCGGACAGACGTACCGCCTGAAGTACAATCCCGACCATCGCTGGTTCTATTTTCCCGAAATGCGCCGCGATGAGGCTTTGGTTTTCAAAGTTTACGATTCGGCAAAAGACGGGCGAGCGCGCTTTACCCCGCATACCTCGTTTAACGATCCGCAGTCACCCGCGGGTGCGCCGCCGCGCCAGAGCATCGAGGTGCGCGCTTTCGCATTCTTTGACAGCTAAAGTCGCGGGCGATCGCAGTGGGGGCCTGCGAAAATTGACCGTCGCGCCGGATCATCACCTGCCGGCTCGATGGCTCGAGGCTGCGCGAACCCCACGCTTGCTTACTGTTGATGCAACCACTGAAGCACGGCACGCAGGCTGCCGATAGAGGTTGGTCATTGCGAGCGCACCTCCAGGATGGGGTCGGGCGAGCGTAGCTCAAGCAGGGCGACCAGGAAGGCCAACGTCGATTCGGCCCCTTGATTTTCATTTTGACGGTCGGAATGGAGCCCGTCCCGGCAGCCACCCGTGACCGGATCGTAAACGGGGAGATTGAGATCGTTGCGTCCGAGATACCAGTCAAAGGCGCAATACGCTTCGGTGCGCCAGCTTTTGTCGCTGGTCGCGCGATATGCTTCCAGACACGCGGAGATCGTGGCTTGCGCTTCCAGCGGCTGCTGATCGAAACGAGCGCGCTCGCCGCCGCGAACGTAAAATCCGTTGGAGCCGATCGGCAAGAAATGTCCCCCTTCAGGCACCGAGTGTTGCACGTCGCAGAGCCAACGGAGCGACTCCAGTCCGGTTTCGACCATATGCTTATCCGGCATCCGCTGGCCGCAAAGGAGCAAAGCGTGGGGCAACACGGCATTGCTGTAAGACAACGAGTTTTCATACCAGCACCAACCCTCGGCGCGATGATCTTTGTAGCGCTGCATCAAGCGCGTAGCCAATTCTTCCAGCACTTGGCCGGCGCGACGATCACCGTCGAAGCGTTTTAGATATTCATGGATGCCGAAGAGCGCGAAGGCCCAAGCGCGCGGACTGGTCGTCGATAAGATTGTCGGCATCGCGTGTTCGAAAAGATCGCTGGCGGTATTCTGAAAAGACGGGATATTTAAGCGGCCCAGCAGCATGCCGAGGGCCCATAGCGCTCGACCGTGGCTGTCATCCGACCCGCTCTCTTCGAGCCAGCCGCGCCGATAGTCCATGAAGTTGCGAAAGCGCTGAATTTTTGGATTGAAGGCATAGGAGAGAAATGCCAGGTAGCGATAGGCAAGCTCAATGGCCTCGCGATTGCCCAATTCTTCCAGCAGCACGCTGACGATAAGCGCGCGGGCGTTGTCGTCGGTCGTATAGCCCTGGCGGTAATTGGGCACGGCGTAAAACGCGTGCTGTAAAATTCCGGTATCGTCAGTCATGCGCCGTAAGTGATCGAGTTTCAGCGGCGGCAGCTCGAACACGCTTTGATCCAGGGCTTTGACTCGAAATCCCGGCGAGGCGAAGTGATGGCGCTCGGCGCGCGCGCGCTGAAAGCTTCCCATATAACGTTGCGCCACCTGGGACCAGATCATCTCGCGTCCGAGCAGATAGGCGCGTTTGCGCATGGCGTGACGGATCGTTTCGTTGTCGAGTAATTCATTGACCCGCGCTGCCAATGCGGACGGATCACGAAACGGCACCAGGGCGCCGCGTTCATCCGCCAGCAGTTCCTCCGCATACCAGTAGGGCGTCGAGATTACGGCCTTGCCGGCGCCGAGCGTATAGGCCAGCGTTCCCGAAGCAATCTGTGCTTCGTTGAGGTAGGGCGTGATGTAGATATCGGCGGCGCCGATAATATCGAGTAATTCTTCGCCGCTGACAAAGCGGTTGTAAAAAATAACATGGGATTCAACGCCCCGCTGTTGCGCCAGTCGTTGCAACGACAGGCGGTAGGTTTCGCCGTCATCCCGTTTGACATGGGGGTGGGTTGCGCCGACGATCATATAAACGACGTTGGGATGGCGGCTGATCACGGCGGGCAGCGCCGCGATGACGTTTTCAATGCCCTTGTTCGGCGACAACAGGCCGAAGCTCAACAAGACCGTTTTACCTTCGACTCCGAACAAGTCCTTGTGAAAGCTTGGATCGACAAAAGGAACATCGGGGATGCCATGCGGGATGACATCAATTTTATCGGGCGCGACATTGTAGACCTGACGCAGAAATGTCCCGCCCCGTTCACTCATGACGATCAAACGATCCGACAACGCCGCGACTTCGTCCAGCACGCGCCGTTGTTGAGCATCCGGCTCGCGCAAGATGGTGTGCAGAGTCGTGACGATCGGCATGTGTAGCTCGCGCAGCAGAGTTAAAATATGGCTGCCGGCCTTGCCGCCAAAGATGCCGTATTCGAACTGCAACGAAACGACATCGACATTATTCATGTTCAAAAAATCCGCGGCACGGCGGTAGGAGTCGATGTCTTTCTCGGCCAACTCGAAACGTACCCGCGGCGGGTAGGCATAACCGCCTTCGATATCGTTGACGGGAACGGCGATACAAGTGGTCCCGCAGTACTGAGTGGCGAGGGCTTCGCAAAGATCCGTTGTAAAAGTAGCGATGCCGCATTGGCGCGGCGAGTAGTTACCGATAAATGCAATTCTGTTGATAGTTAAATGGCAGGAGCTGAATTCCATCTGATTTTTCCTTCTATAACGGGTTTTCCCCTCCTTGATATCTGTATTTTCCTTGCACGATTTCTCACAACCAATTCAGAACTTGCTGTGCGATCAGGAAAAAAACCAAGGGCTGCCGATATTTATCTGATCTTGCAGGTCCGAACGCAGGCGCTCCAACCAGGGTCGGTTGAGAGCTGGTCTGACAATGATTTGGCCAACGCAAAATGCAGGCCTAGCTTTTTGAACGCGTAAATAGAGCGACGGTCGTTATCGACTTCGTGCCTAGACGATGCCGCGCACGATTGAATAAGCCGGTCTTTAACGAATATTTCGTCGAAGACAAATGCCGACAATGGTTCTCAGGACGGAGGACGGAACAACCGATGGCGGGAACCGAGCAGAAATATTGGCGGCGGCGCGGCGACCACGTGCCGTCGCCGTCGAAGATCCGAGACGTGCTTAAAGTGAGGCGCTAACTTGCCGCGCCTTGATCGGCTCGGACGGGGCGTACACCGAACGCTTCGGAACGATTGCCAAAAAGCACTAATGGACCGACTCCGGTGTTGGTGAGCTGGTAGTATTCCTTCGCCGGCAAGAAAACGATGTCGTTCTTTTCCATGACTCGTTCGTCGCCCTTGATTCCTTTGACCGAACACTTGCCGTCGATCACCAAAAATGTTTCCGGCGATTGATGGTAGTGCATTGGAGTGCCGTCGCCCGGTTCGAAGTAGAGCATCCAGGAGCGGAAGTTATCGGTGCCGAAGAGATGGACATTTCTATTCTTGATACTATCTTTGCCAGCCTCTTCGATCTTCTCGCCTAAATTTAGGAACTCCATGAATTTTCTCCTTCCCAAATGATGCTGTAAGCAAGCTAATGCACTGGGGCGGGAGTTGTCAATCGATGAGTTCTAGTTCTAGCTAGTGAAATTTTGGCTGGCTGGTCCAAATGCGTCGCGCGGGGATTGCTAGTGCTACCCCGCGCGCATCAGCATGTCGAAATTCGAACCTGGGCGTGCCGGGGGTAACCGACGAAACAATTCGGGGTGCCTGGAGGGCTTGTTCGCCTTTCATGATGTGTCGGAGCAGAGAGAGAATCGCGGCTCAAAGCGCAAGAAATCTGTTTGCTCGAAAAATTGCAAAAGCGTATTTTACGGCTCGCCATTGACTCGGTCGATTGATAATTCCTTTTGTCGTTGAATTTGAGGAGGTCCTATGAGATTTCCACGGCGCTTTGGCTTGGTTGCGGGAATATCATTGCTGTTGGCGGTTCCGATCTCAGCCTCGAGCGCCATCGCGCAAGTCAAGGTTCGACTGTCGCACAGCGCTCTGGAGAGTAGTAACTCCGTGTGGTATCTGGCGCAGGATCGCGGCTTTTACAAGAAAAATGGTTTGGATGCCGAGTTGCTTTTTATTCCGAGCACGACCACCAGCGTATCGAGCCTGGTGGCCGGCGATGTCCAAGTAGCCAATGCTTCCGGCGGCGGCGTGGCGAGCGCGGTGGTGGCCGGCGCGGATCTGGTCATGGTGGCATGCTATCTCAACTCGTTGCCCTACGAGTTGGTGGTCAGCGAGAACGTCAAATCCGCCGAAGATCTAAAAGGCAAAAGCATCGGCATCAGCCGCGTCGGCAGTGCCTCCGATGTCGCCGCCCGAGCGCTCATTCGAGGCGTGGGCTTGGAACCGGACAAGCAGGTGCCGATCATGCAGGTCGGCGGCCCCGCCGAACGGGCGGCGTCGTTTCGCACCGGTAGAATTGCCGGCTTCCCATCGCCTCCCGGAATCATTCATCTGACCAAGGGCATGCCGTTCAAGATTTTGATCAGCACCGCCGATTTCCAAAAGCGTTTCGAGTTTCCCTATATCTGCGCGACGACGACCAAGACCTACCTGGCACGCCAGAGAGATACGGTGAAAAAAGTCGTGATGGCGCACATCGAAGCGATGCAATTTTTCAAAACGCACAAGGACGAGAGTAAGAAAATGATCGCCAAATACAGCCGGATCAACGACGAGAATTATCTCGAAGCGGCGTACACCGCGAGCGCGAAACTTTACGACAACGTGCCGCTGGTCACCCGTCCTGGAACCGAAGCGCAGATCAAGGAAGCGGTCAGCCGCAAACCAGGCGCGCAACTACGCTTCGAAGACGTCGCCGACGACAGTATCGTGCGGGATTTGGAAAAAAGCGGCTTTATCGACAAAGTGTATAAGCAGTGAAGCGCGATCCGGGCGGTCGATCAATGTCTCAAGGGTCGGATCGGCAATGATCCCGCGGGCAATCAAGATCGGTTTCGCGGCTTCGCGCAGCCGCGGCAACTGGCGCGCAAAAATAATTCCCGCTAAGGCGCAGAAACCGCCGCCGGCGGCGATCACCAGAGGCGCGCCGATCTGATCGGCGGCCCATCCCGCGAGCAGGCTGCCAAAGGGCGCCATGCCGACGAGCATCATGGAGAAAAGACTCATCACGCGGCCGCGCATGTGATTGTCGGCGAGAGTTTGCAGCGCGGTGTTGCAGGCCGCGATCAGCACCATCCAACCGCAGCCCACGGCGACCAAAATCAACAAGGTAAGCCAAAATGGGCGCGAGACCGTGAAGACGATGAGTCCAAGTCCAAAGAGCAGAGTAGCAACCACAATGACCCGGCCGATACCGATGATATTTTTCCGCTGGGCGAGAAAGAGCGCGCCGATGACGGCGCCCTAAACCCACTGCGCCGTACATCAAACCGAGCGCGTCGGCGCCGCTTTTGTGCACGTTAGCGGCGAAGACCGGCATCAACGTCATGTACGGCATGCCCATGAAACCGACCACGCCCAACAAGATCAAGAGGTCGCGAATCGGCGTCGTGTCGAGAGTGTAACGGAGGCCTTCACGCAATGAAGCCGCGATGGAAATGGCTTTGACCAATGTAGCCGGCCGCTGCGGCAATTTCATCGCGAGCAGCGCCAAGATCACGGCGACGTAACTAATGGCGTTGATGAGAAAACAAATGCCCTCGCCGAACTTGGCGACCACGATGCCGGCCAAGGCGGGGCCAACGATGCGCGCGGAGTTGATCATCGACGAGTTCAGCGCTACGGCGTTGGCGAGATCATCGGTTTCGACGAGCTGATGAACCAACGCCTGGCGTGCCGGCATGTCGAAAGCATAGACCAGCCCGAGGGCGACGCCGAGCACAATGATGTGCCCAGGCTGAATCCAACCCATCAGAGTGAGCAGCGCCAACAACAACGCCTGGGTCAAAGCGGCGCATTGACTCCACACCGCAACCCGATGGCACGAGTAGCGGTCGCTGATCACGCCGCCGACCGGTCCCAAGACAAATATCGGAATCTGCGAGGCGAAGCCGACGACGCCGAGCAAGGTCGCTGAACCGGTGAGACGGTACACAAGCCAGCTCAACGCGACCTGCTGCATCCAGGTGCCGCACACCGAAACTAACTGACCGGTGAGATACAGCCGGTAATTACGGTGACGCAGGGAGCGCCAGAGCGAAGATGTAGCTAGAAAATTCACCGGTGTCGATTCGAGTCGGTGGGCCGACGGCATTGGAAATTTATTTTACGACTCAATATCTCATGCCGGGTGGTGAAAGAGAAGCAGGTCGGATCTTGCAAGGAAGTCAGCGCAGAAAAGTTCTGATGAAATCACGCGGATCAATTGCGGGCTTGCGTACTAACCTGCCGCGAGACCATTTTTAGTCACGTCGCTACTTCACGCCGGCCATACTTAGATAGCGCAGATCAATGAAGCGCTCCGCCGTCGGAAGCGGTTTTCCAATCGTGCCTGCCTCGCCCATAAAATTAATCACTTGGTTCAAACCGTTGACGTTGATTTCTGCTTGCCTGGGCAAGACATTGCGCTCGGGCTGGAAAAACAGCGTGAGGGTTTGCTCGGCAATTTCTGCCGTGGAGTCCGTCGTTTCCACAATGATTTTCACGACCGCGGAACGATTGGCCGGATCGCGAATGAACTTGAAGGCGGCGCCGAGCGCGCGCACGTAGCGCACGAGGGCGTCTTTGTGCGTTTCTGCCCAGGGCCGGCGCGCAGCGGTGACGGTGTAGAGAAATTCGGGGACGCTTTCCGTCGAGAGTCCGAGCAAGCGATAGCCTTCCTTCAAGGCGAGCAGGTCTTGCGGCTGTCCGAGCGGCACGGCGTCGCATTCGCCGCGCCGCAAGCAATTGTAGCGCGCCGGCGTTCCTTCGATGATTTTTACGCGGAAATCGTCATTGCGCAGCCCGCGCAGAGCGAGCAGCTTGCGCGTCGAGATCGTGATCGTGCCGGCCTCATCAGCGAGCCCGATCAGTTTGCCTTTTAGGTCGGCAAAGCTTTTGATCTCAGACTTGGCCACCAGACTGTAGATGGGGTTGTTGAACTCCGCCGCGATCGCCACCGCGTCGGAGCCCGCAAGCACGGCGCGGATCAAAAAAGGCGTGGCGATATGCGTCAGGTCGGCGCTGCCGTCGTTCAGTGCGTCGATCATCTTGTCGGAGCCGCCGGGCAGCGGCACGACCAGACGGAAATCCAACTGCTCGCGGCGAAAAAAGCCGGCGCGCTCGGCGACCGAAACCGGCAGCGAAAAAATGCTGCGGATCGCCGAGTAGGTTTGCGCGTAGCGCAAGGTTAGGGTTTGCGCGGCGACGAGTTGGCCGCTCCCGATCAAAACCATGCTGATGGAGATTGCCACCCAGAGTTTCAAGTGAAACGGTCGGCGGATGATAAACTTCAGATTCACTGGCGACGAAGGAGATTTGCGGCCGTGTCTATTTCGCGCCGACTCGCTGCATGGTGCACTCGATCTCGATCGCAGTAACCGGGTTTTTCGTAAGCGGCGTGCGGTTAAAGATCCGGGTTTGCTTGTAACCCTCCTTGCTGCACGAAATGGTAACACGGTTGGGCGCGATGTCCTTGCCGAAGCCGGGGAGTTTATAGACGCCCGTGGCGTCGGTGCGGGTGATCACTTGTCCCAGACCGCTGATTTCGGCGGTTACTTTGGCATCGCGTATTACCCTGCCATTGGTTTCCTTGACGAAGCCAAAAAACCTCTGCCCGTCATCGGGATGGTCGTGGCCATCGGCTGCCTCGCCGCCCGCCCAAGCCCCTGTGCCAGTGCTCAAAGTCAAAAGCACCCCTAGGCCGAACAGAAAACACGTTCTCGCGATTCCATACTTCATTTCGTTGCCCCTGCTCTGGTCCATCCGATGAAGGCTTGGCTCTGCCTACGAGTCACCTGATCTCGCTAACGGGTGAAGAATCCGCTCAGAAGATAGCTGAAAACCACCATCACGGCCAGAGGCACTGCCCATGACCAACCGGCCCAGAGGCGTTGCGTTACGCGCTCGGGGATAAAGCAAGCCACCGCCGCCGCGATGAAGGCGGTGATGACGGCCGTCGCCATCCAGCCATACCAATACATGGCCGGACCATCCCGCGCGGGCTCGACCAGCGCTCCGAACTCGCCGAGCGCCGGATGATAAGTGAAGAGGGCGTAGTTATGTTCCACCGCGATGACATAAGCGACGGCGTAGACCCCTGCGAACACGATCGCAAACGTGCCCGAGTGGGACGAAGTCATGATCCGAATCCTCTGATATTGTTTAATATATGACCGACGAAGAAACTCCACCAAACGATGAACGCGAGGGTTGCGGTCGTTACGGCTCGCGCGGCGGTATAGTTTGCTGCCAGCGGTTGGCGCCAAAAGTACCCATACGCGGGTAACATGCCCAAGCCCACCGCGACGAAATGCTCTTTCAATTCAAAAGCTCCGTGAGCACTCCACATTTGCAATTGCTCGACGACGACTCGGACGCCGAGCCGGTAATCAGGATAGATAATGCCGCCCAAGACCGCCGTCGCCAAATAGAGGACGATGACGGCTGTCACGTAGGCCGGCGCTGATACGGCGCGCACGCGACCGACGAACGAGCCCGCGGCTTTGCGCGCCGGCAGCAAAACGCCGATCAACTGGTGCGTGACCGCGCCGAGCAAGGCCACCGCCAATAATCCGTGAACGATGAGTAGAAAGGTTGTCACGCGGAGCCCCCGTAGCGGTTTGGTTTAGCGTTTCTTTACTCCAGTTTCACGCGTAATGTCTAGACTTTACGATACGTCGACCAGTCTAGTTCTGGACAATAGAC
>CAWERH010000058.1:0-66917 GCA_963811315.1 uncultured delta proteobacterium | reverse complement strand
CGCTCTCGGCTGTTCTTGCTTTTTATTTCGAACAACGCTTCGCTCGTTGCTTGCAGGAAGCGCTTCACATTGCCGCGCTCTTTTTTCGAGCGACGATCGGCGCACGATGATCAAACGATCGGGGAAACTCGCTGACAAGCTCTGGCAGATCGGCTAAGATTGTGAAGCCCCGTTTCTCGGCCATCAAAGATTCGCCGTAGGGAAGTAAGGTCGCATCGAGGCCCTTGGCTTCCAGTGCGGCGTAGCGGGCAGCGCTGCCGCCGGCGGGGAGCAATTTCACGCTGTCGCGAGGGACATTTAATTCTTTCAGCCCATCAAAACACCGAACTCCGTCTAGTCCCCGCGCTCGCCAGGCCGATTCTCTTGCCGCGCAGATCCGCGGGCTTGCGAAGGTCTCTTTGTGAGACCAACTTGAACAAGCTCTTGTTGAGAAAGCCGGCGACGATCACGACGTCGCCTCCACTCAGGACCGTTCGAATCGGCGACATGGCTGCCATGTTCGCGGACTGCGTGCTTCCACCAATCAGCGCCTGCATACCGCGGGCGCCGCTGCTGATCGCGACGAGCTCGACGGTCATGCCATACTTGGCATAAATACCGAGATGTTTGGCGGTCCAAAAGGGTAGTTGCGTGGCGCTCACACCGGCGCCGCTGTGAATGTGCAACTGCTGCGCGTTTGCCGCACTGCATAAAATTGTCAATGACAATAACTGAACAAAAACCTTCAACATATCCGGCTTTTATATTTGCCCGGACCAAGCGAGTCAAACCACGCTGCTCGACAATCAGGGTCAGGGTGGACGAATGGACGGAAGCTATCTCGTATCGATCGGATGGCGGTTGAGAAAATCCTGCAAAGCGTCGAGTGCTCCTGTGCCGTCCCAAAAGGTCATGTGTCTGGTCTTCGGAACGAGCGCTAATTCCGCTCCCGGCACCAACTCCGCCAACCGTTTCGCTGTCGCCGCAGGTGTGCTGCCGCGACGTTCGACGCCATCGTCTGCGCCGCAAAGAATCAGCGTTGGAACCGTGATTTTCGGAGCCGCCTCGAAGGTATCCCAACTGAGGCGAGCGAGTTCGTGGACACGATATTGCTCGACGGTGCTCTGTCCCGACCAGAGAGCTTGAGCGAGACTGGCACCGACGTCGCGGTGATTGCGATAAAAGTCGGGATTGTACGCCATGACGTCGTTGTCGACGTGGGTCCGGATATATTTCTCGAAGCCGATCTTTTGTATTTCGTCAATTGCTTCACTGCCAACGTCCCGCGGGCTGCCGTCCAGCCTCCGTTTGCCCGGGCCGCTTGCTGCCATCGTTAAAGTCGCAACCAGATCGGGCCGTTCGATCGCCATCGCCTGCATGATCTGGGCGCCGATGGCGAACCCGACGGCATGACAACGTTTGATGCCGAGGGCCGCTAGAAGCTGAATGGCGTCCTGCGCGAATTGATCGACCGTGTAACCATCCGCGGGCTTATCGCTCCGTCCCGTGCCGCGGCCGTCGTAAATAAGTGTGCGATAGCGCCGCGAGAGTTGCGGAACCACGCCGACATTCCATGTCGCGCAGGGCCACCAATTGGGCGGAACCAGAAGCACCGTTTCGCCGTTTCCCTGCGCTTCATAATAAAGCTCGATACCGTTAACGAGGATTTTTGGCATCATCGCCTCCCATCAAATCTGGCTACCGCCGCCAGCAAAATCTTCAACGCTGTCTGCTAATTCCATCACCGAATCAAGCGCGCGCGTGGCAGCGCGAGGTAGATACCGACCATGCTGAGAGCGCCGGCGAGGCTCAACGACGCCGTCGCCCACTGAGCGCCGATCCAGGACGCCAACGCGCCGATGAAGATGCCCCCGGCGAGTAAAATACGTGGGTCATGTGATACAGCGCCATCGTGCGGCCGCGAAATTCCGACGGAGAGTAGGTTTGAATGACGGTTTGCGCCAAGGCGTGGGAAGTGACGTGAACGACGCCGACGAGCCCCATCAGGATCACGGATAAGCTGAACCACGGCGAGAGGGCGAAGGCGGCAATGATGATGCCGTACAAGGTCACGCCCACCAACATCACATTGATGCGCGGCACGCGATCGCCGAAAGAGGCGATCAACACCGAGCTGAACAATGCGCCAACGCCCATGGCGCTCAGCAGTAGTCCCTGCCCAGTGGCGCCCACGTGGAGAACGTCGCGCGCAAACACCGGCAACAGTGTCATGAAGGGTATAATGAATATGGACGAGCAAACGACGATCAGCAGGCTGGCGCGCACCGCTTCGTTGCGCCAGCTGAACTTCCAACCTTCGATGATGCTTTGGCGGAAAGATTCGTCATGGCGCACGTTTGCCGTGCGCATCGCTCGCAGCGCTTCGGCCAGACCTTAACTGCATGGTCCAGATGGTTGCCAAGAGATAACAAACCGCCTGCGCGGTATAAGATCCGCCGGTGCCCATGACGGCGATCAGCAATCCGGCGACAGCAGGACCCGTGCTGCGCGACACGTTGAAGATGATGGAGTTGAGGCCGATGGCGTTGGTCAGGTGCTTGACGGGCACCGAATCGCCGATCATGGCGGCGCGCGCTGGCTGTTGAAAAGCCTGGACGACCGACATGCCGAACGCGGTTACGTAAACATGCCACGGCGCGATTTTACCCGCGAAGATCAACGCTGCTACGATGGCGTAGAGCAGTCCGTCCACGATCTGCGCAATCAATACCTGGTTCTTGCGCGAGTAACGATCCGCAACACTTCCGGCCAAGGGCGAAAGCAAAAGAATCGGAATCGCTTGCACGCCCCGCACCAAGCCAAGCTGTAGCGTCGAGTCGGTGAGCTCATAGAGCAACCAGCCGCGCGCCACCTGATCCATCCAAGTGGCCTGGGACGCAAAGACCTGGGCGTACCAGATCAAGCGATACTCGCGGTAATGCAGCGCGTCGAACATGCGCAGGCGGCTCAACGCTTGAATGCCCGCCAAGGCCCTCCGGATCTAGCTTGCGGTGCGGCCGCGCTCGGAAGTTCCTGAGTATTCTTTACTGGTATTCGGTGGTTTGAGATGGGTTGCAGAAGTCGGAGGAAGGGTTGGATCGTCGTTCATGCACGTCTGTCAAGGTCCGGCCAAAAGCATGAGGGATGCTCAGTAGCGATTATCTGTCAGCTATCAGTCGTGCCAATATTTTACAATCTGCATTGTCGGAAAAGTATTTCCGGGAAGATCGAGCTGTCGCTAACGGGTGATTTGTCTGAAATCCGATTCGTATTTGGGAACGCGCCTGCCGCGCACTACGTCTCCTCGGATTCCTGGTTCATCTCCGCAGCGTGTTCAGCGCATACTAGAGATGTGTCCAGAATATATTTTGCGAAGGTCGCCTTTTTCCCGCAGGGTTCCCAGTCGGTGGAATCCGGGGCGAAATAATCGCAAGTTTCTTCCTGCTCAATTGGCCGGATTTCAAATTGCGAGCTGAATCCGGCGCTATCCAAAAATTCACCTAAACCTTCGCTCATTTCTTTTTCGGTCGCCAGTTTGTCGGTATCGCAAAGATGATCCTCAACATACCAAGCGGAAACAGAGCAAACGGCCATGGCCGCACATGCCCCGGGTCCTGCCTCCTCAGAAATCCACTCGCAGGGGTTTTCTTCGTCGGGTTCCAATTTTTCGACGGTTGTCTCGCTCTTATTACAGTATTCGCACATAGCATTCCTCAATATTTTATGGAGCTAGTCTTTCACCGGGGGATCAGAGCCGTCCTTCCATGAACTTCAACAGCCCTCGTTTGGCACGATCCACGGCGGCTTAGTTTTTTTGTCAACTCGATTTCTATACCAAGTTGCGCCGCCAAGGGCGCGAATAGCTGCCGCAGTTCCTCTTTGCGCAGGGACAATTTGTTCGGAAGAATTTTGTGCAGCTCGACGCTTTCGAGAAATGCCTTGACAAATTCTGTTTCCCAAGTTTTCACTTCAGCCAATACGGTGCCTAAGATCATGCCGGAATCACGCTCGGCGCAGAGGAGCGTAAAAGGGAGAAACGGCCGGTCGCCGTTGTCTACGGGAGAGGGCGTGAAAAAAGCGTCGATCTCCCATATGCCGCGATGTCCTTGGTTGGCTTTTTTGATGCGCTGTAACCGGAGCTCGTCCAACAGAACCGGTCGGACTGTGGTCTTGACGAGGGGAGCAGGAGTTAACCACTGGCTATCCCATTCGAATTCCGGGCTTTCGATCCGCCTCCGGAAATAACGTCTGCTGTCCCGGCGCCAAGCTAGATCCCGACGGCTGCGCGACCGAATGGGAATCGGTCTTCTGCTTTGGTACCTGAACGAGATAAAGATTCTTGCCCGGAGCGGTAAGACAGTTTGGGTCCTTGCCAAAACGCAGAGCGACTTGACGCGCCTGCGCCAAGCAAAGGGTGAGAAACTTCGCTTCGTCCTCGGTAAGATACCAGGGTATATAACCCGGTTGCATGACTGCGAAATTGCGGCCAGGCATCACTGCCACGGAATTTTCGGCCGAGATCTTTGACAACCTTGAGATCGTTCTTGTCGAGATCGCTGCGGCTCCGAACCAAGCCGTAAGGCAGTTTTGGCTATAGACAGCATCTGGCGAACGAGCGTGGATCCTTCCCGATTGAATCTTGCGATGTTGCTCCAGACCGGCGCTTCCCAGGTAAACCACCAAACCAAAGACTTCGCCGAATTCACCTAACACGCAGCAATAGCCGATCTCGCCGCCGCTCGGGTTCTGCACGCCGAACACATCGGCGTCGGACATCCACTCCCAGCAGGCGATTTCTCTGAAAGCGTCGGCGGCATCATAGAGGTTCTTCCAAATGGATAGAGAGCAGCGGGGAATATTCATGGCGATATCCTTTGCTCCAAAGAATTGTTTCGGACTGACACCAGAAAATGCTTCTACTTTCACCCGCGCGTCAACGGACGATACTTGATCCGATGCGGCTGCGCGGCGGCTTCGCCGAGACGGTTCTTACGGTCCGCCTCGTACTCCGAATAGTTGCCATCGAACCAAACCACCTTGCTGTCGCCTTCGAAGGCGAGCATATGCGTGGCGATGCGATCGAGAAACCAGCGGTCGTGGGAGATCACGACCGCGCAGCCGGCGAAATTTTCCAGCGCTTCCTCGAGTGCGCGCAACGTGTTCACGTCCAGGTCGTTGGTCGGCTCGTCGAGGAGCAAGACGTTGGCGCCTTCCTTCAACATCTTCGCCAGATGGACGCGATTGCGCTCGCCGCCCGACAACGCGCCGACTTTCTTTTGTTGATCGGTGCCGGAAAAATTGAACCGCGCCACATAGGCGCGCGAGTTCACTTCGCGCGTGCCGATTTTCAATAGGTCGGTGCCGCCGCTGATCTCTTCCCAGATCGATTTTTTTGGATCGAGCGTACGGCTTTGATCGACGTATCCCAAAGTGACCGTCTCACCGATGCGAATTTTGCCGCTGTCGGGTTTCTCCTGTTCTACGATCATGCGGAACAACGTCGTTTTGCCCGCGCCATTGGGGCCGATGACGCCGACGATGCCGCCGGGAGGAAGCTTGAAGGTCATGTCGTCCACCAGCAGATTGTCGCCGTAAGCTTTGCTGACTCCGTCCGCTTCGATCACGACGTTGCCCAGACGCGGTCCCGGCGGAATGGGAATCTCCAATTCTTCGCGCCGCTTTTGCGCCTCCTGGTCGAGCAGAGCTTCGTAGGCGGTGATACGCGCCTTACCCTTGGCGCGCCGCGCCGACGGCGACATACGAATCCATTCGAGCTCACGCTCCAAAGTCTTTTGTCGTTCGCTCTCGGACTTTTCCTCGTGGCGCAGCCGTTCCTGCTTCTGTTCGAGCCAAGAGGTGTAATTTCCTTTGAATGGGATGCCTTGGCCACGATCCAATTCCAGAATCCAACCGGCCACGTTGTCGAGAAAGTATCGGTCATGAGTAACCGCGATGATCGTGCCCGGGTAAGTCTGCAGATGATGTTCGAGCCACGCTACCGACTCAGCGTCCAGATGATTGGTGGGCTCATCGAGCAAAAGAATATCGGGCTTCTGTAAAAGCAAGCGGCACAAGGCAACCCGGCGCCGCTCGCCGCCGGACAAGATTTTCACCGCGGTGTCCGAGGGCGGACAGCGCAGCGCATCCATCGCCATCTCCAACCGCGCGTCGAGATCCCAGGCATCTTGATGGTCGAGTTTCTCCTGCACTTCACCCTGACGCTCGAGCAGTTTGTTCATCTCGTCGTCGGACATTTCTTCGGCGAACTTGGCGTTGATTTCTTCGAATTCTTTGAGCAGATCGACGGTCTCTTGGACGGCTTCTTCGACAACTTCGCGCACCGTGCGCGAATCATCGATCAACGGTTCCTGTTCCAAATAGCCGACGCTGTAGCCCGGCGAGAGAACGGCCGCGCCATTAATTTCCTTGTCCACTCCGGCCATGATCCGTAGCAGTGACGACTTGCCCGATCCGTTGAGACCGATCACGCCGATCTTGGCGCCGTAGAAGTAGGAAAGATAAATGTCTTTGAGAACGGCGCGCTTGTCGTAGAACTTGCTGACGCCGACCATCGAGTAAATAACTTTGTTGGGTTCAGTTGCCATGAATTGGTTTCGTCTACCTCGGAGTGTAAATGGATAGAGCTGGTGAATTAGGTTATCTAAGTCAAGCGTATGGTTTCTATTACAATGCCAAGCGATGGAGCTCGTGGCAAGAGGCCATCGGCGGTGACGAAGCGCTGCATTGGCAATACGCGCCGCTGCTACGTAAACGCCTCGCACTTGCGCACATAAGCCGATCGCGACAAGCGGCGGATCCTGGCCGGCGTCATAGCTGCTCTTCGACGGGAAAGGCGAACAGCTCAAAAAACTTTTCTTTCAACCCGCGGGCGTCCCATTCCTCATAGGTGATTTGGCGCGAGTGGCGGAGGTCTTCTGCGAAGCTTGCCTCGAGATTTTGTGCCAGTGGCCGGTCGTAAAGAGTCAGATTAAGCTCTTCGTTCAAAGCGAAGGAACGATTATCGAAGTTAGTGCTGCCGACCGTCGCCCACACGCCGTCCACCACCATCGTCTTGGAGTGCAAGAGTGCCGGCGAATACTCGTAAATTTGGATTCCGCCGAGCAACATCTGACCGTAGTGTCTTCTGCTGGCGCGATAGGTGATCTTGAAATCGATCTTGCCGGGGACGAGCACGGTGACGCGAACCTTGCGTGCGACCGCGTCCAGCAGAGCTTGGGTCATTCGATCGTCCGGAATGAAATAGGGATTGGTGATTAGGATCGATTTTCTCGCCGAGGTGATCGACAGCAAATAGAGCAGGTAATTCTGAAAGCTGCCGCCGACCGGCGAGCTTCTGACGAACTGGAGCGACACTTGGCCGCGCGCTTCGAGACGGGGAAAAAATTCGCCGCCGCCAAGAATATTTCCCGTGGTCTCAAGCCAGCTATCGGTGAAAGCAGCCTGGAGATATTTTACCGCCGGCCCTTCAACGCGCACGTTGGTGTCGCGCCAGTGTTTCGGCGTGCGGCCGTCGCCCAGCCAGTCGTCGCTGATGCCGTAACCGCCGGTGAAACCGATGCGTCCGTCGACGACGAGGATGCGGCGGTGATTGCGATAGTTATATTGCAGGAGTTTCCACGGCAGGATGATTTGGGGCGCTTGCACCCGCCGAAAATGCTCGAGCTTACAGCCGGCCCGGCGCATGATCTCCAAGATCTCGTCGGGAGCTTCGCTGCTGCCGTGATCATCCAACAAGATATAAACCTTGACGCCGGCTTGGCAGCGTTCGGCGAAACTCTCGGCGAGCTATCGAGCCAGAGTGCCGCCTTTGAATAAATATTGCGCGAAGGTGATCGTCGATTTGGCGGTTTTTATATCGCGCAGCATCGCTGGAAAGAGCTCATCGCCATTCTGAAGTATGTCGATTTTATTGCTACCGATGATCGGCGCGTCGGCGAAGGCTTCGATCGTCGGAAAAAAGGCGGAGTCGCCAAGCTGGATCTCCGGTACATCGGTAATCGCGCGCACTTTGGCGCAACCGACGAGCAGCGCCAGGATCAAGCAAAGTATGTCGCGTCTCATGATTTTAAGTCTCGGTTCAAGGTCTTTGGGATTTCCGGATTCAAAGGCGCTGCTTTTGGCTCTAGCGCTGGTTGATCGCCCGTCATGATCAACCTTAATGTAACATGCGGTCGAACGTATTTCAGGAACATACCAGGAAATGTCCGTAGGGGGTGCGCTGTTTGATCGGTGAGGCGGAGGAAATGCTAGGGAAGCCCGCTCTCGTGATTTCCGATCTTTGGGGTGATGACGCGAGCATCGAGCGTTGAAGTGGCAGTCATCGGGAAACGCTAGAACTCGTTGAAATCGCGATTTCATGAAAAATAAAAACAAGTTATCCTTGGTAGGCGTCGAGCGAGGGGATTTCCGTGAAGATGGCTGTGCGGATTAAAACGAGTCGAGATCTTATGAAATCGAGCACCGTCGCCTTGGTAGTTTTTCTAGCCTTAGGGATATCAACCCGAGCGAGCAAGGCCGACAATCTGAAAATCGGCTATGGCGCCTTCTCCTTGGGCTATGCGCTTATTTGGATTACCAAAGAAGGCAGGCTCTTCGACAAGAACGGGCTGGATGTCGACGTCCTGTATCTCGAAAGCAATCTGGTGCGGACGGCTTTGATCGCCGGCGATGTTCCCATCGGCGCGATGTCGGGCGCCGCGATGGCGACGCCCCGGCTGCAAGGAGTTGACTTGGTCGTGGTCTTGGGGTTTCAGAATTTCTTGCCGTTCCGTTTCGTGGTTCGTCCGGAAATCAAGTCAGTGGCAGATTTAAAGGGGCGGCGCGTGGGCGTTGCCGGTTTTGGGCTGTTGGCGGAGAGGGCGGCTCGTCTTGTCCTGGCGAAGCTCGGGTTGAATCCCGAAAAGGATGTGACCCTTTTACAGACCGGAGGCGAGGCGACTCGGCTTGCCGCGCTGGTCAATGGCTCGATCGATGCTACGGTTTTAAATCCACCGGTTCACAAAAGGGCAGTCGAAGCGGGCATGAGAGTGATGGCGAATATGGCGGAGATGGGGATTCCCTTTCAGAATTCAGCGCTGGTGACAACGCAGCGTTATATCGCCAAGAACCCGGACGTGATGCGGCGTCTGGTCAAGTCGTTTGTCGAAGGGATCCATTTGATTAGAACGAATCCGGAAGTCACCAAGCGGGCCATCGCCAAATACATGCGCATGAAGGACCAGAAAGAACTGGATGAGGCCTATGAGATTCTTGATAGCCTCACGCAAAGAAAGCCTTACCCCACATTGGAAGGGTTCAAGAACATTATTGCCGACCTGAGCCCTAAAATCCCTGCGGCGCAGGACCGCTGATCCAAAAGATTTTGTTGACGTGAGGTTTTTAGAGGAGTTGGACCGCTCGGGATTTATCGACGGGCTTTATCGGTGAATCAAGCGGCTTTTTACCGTAGACCCTGTCATGCAAGAAAGATTCTTCGCTGTGCATCCGATGAGGTGAAGGATCCAGTGCCTGATTGAGTCGCATCAGAAATCTCAACTATTGACACTCCGTCATCGTATCACCTACTGTCCGAATTTATATTTACCGCAAAGGAGCTCAACATGTGGAAGGGAATGAAAGTCATTGATGCCGATGCACATATGCATGAACCCGAATATCTTTGGGATCGATATGTAGAACCGAAGTTCCGAGATCGTGTTCCCAAAGTCGCTTTCATGGACGGTGTGTTCATGGTGTACGAGCCCGATGGCAAGATCATTCCCAAAGGCGATCTTCAGTTGCGGCCGCCGGCGAGCGCCTGGGCGGTATTGGAAGAAAAGTATGGTGAAGCTTATCGTCAATGGTGGTCCGCCGAGATCCGGCTCAAAGACATGGATCGATACGGTTGGGATATTCAAGTCCTGCTACCCACCGGCAACAACGGCAACTTCGCTTACCGGGTGGCGCTCACCGATTTGGAATTGGGCGCCGCCATGTGCCGCGCCTATAACAATTGGTGCCACGACTACTGCAGCTTGGATCCCAAGCGGCTAAAGTTTGTTGCGGTGTTGCCGGGTTCAGATGTCGGCGAGATGGTCAAAGAGGCGCGGCGCGCAGTCACGGAATTGGGCGCGGTCTCGGTGCGCAATCCATTTCTTCCCGTCGGAAAATACTTGCACGAGCCCGAGTACGACGCGCTTTGGAATCTCGCTTGTGAGTTGGATTTTCCGATCTCGGCCCACGGCGAATACCGGCAGCGCCGTTTTCATCCGTTTCGCCAGCTCGAAGGACAGCGACAGGACGACATTGAGCTTGCGCTCCGCGGCCTGGACCATGCCCTCGGATTTCCTTGCGACAACATGACCACGCTCGGACATTTTATCTTCACCGGGTATTCTCGAGCGCTTTCCGAAGCTGCGCCTGGCTATTCTCGAATCCAACGCCGGCTGGTTGCCGTTTTGGCTGGGTCGTATGGATGATCATACCCATGGGCGCAATAGCGTCATGGGCAAATCGGAAAAGTTGCGGATGCTCCCGAGCGAATATTTTATGCGCCAATGCATTATCTCGTGCGATAGCGATGAACGCGCGCTCAAGTATGTGGTAGCCGACCTTAACGGGGAGAACATCGTCTGGAATACCGACTATCCTCATCCGGATGCGATCGATCCCAAGCGCGCCCTGCCCGATCTCGATGCCCAGCCGATTTCCGATGAGGCGAGGCGCAAGATTCTCTGGGACAACTCCGTCAAACTTTTCGGGCCGCGGATCTTGGCTTAAATTGGATGTTTACTTATAGAGCCGGTCGATAAATCCCGAGCGGTCCAGTTCTTCGATAAAACGGGTGTCCATGAAATCGCGCGGCTGAGCTGTTTTCGCCGCCGGCAGCTTCGGGCTGAGCTCGTCGAGGACAGCCTTCACGCCTTCGACGGTGGGGTAGGGTTTCCGCGGCAGGATGTCGCGCATGATCTGGTAGGCTTCGTCCGTGTCGCGCTCGTCTTTGAAGCGCATGTATTTTCGGATCGCCCGCTTAGTCAGCTCAGGATTGGTTTTGATCACGTGAATCGCTTCGATGATCGAACGCACGGCGCGCCGCGTCAGGTCGTAGTTCTTTTTAGTGAAGCGGTCGGTGGTCACGAGCGCGGAAGCCTGGACGGGAAAGTTCATGTCTTCGATATTCGCCAACACTCGCATGCCGGCTTCCACCGCGCGTTTGTAGAGCGGCGGATTGAATACCGACGCATCGATCGTGCCGGCGAGCAACGCCGCCAGGCGCGTCGGGTCGCCGCCGATTTGCAGCATCGTTACATCGGTATCGGGATTGAGTCCAAGCTTGGCGAGCATGACTTGCGCCCCTCGATGCGCCCCTAAACCAAATCCAGCGACGCCCACGCGCTTGCCCTTGAGATCGGCAACGGTTCGAATCTCCGGACGCACCACCAGGCGATACTGCAGCGAGTTCAGGAAGCTCGCAATCAAGATAGGATCTCCGCCTTGCAAACGCGGCGCGGCCATGGTCGTTCCGGACATGCCGCCCATCGCAATGTCACCGGTGAGCAGTGCCGTGCGCACGAGTGCGCTTTCGAGATAAAGAACTTCGGCATCGATGCCATTTTTCTGAAACAAGCGCGCCTCGCCCGCCACCCATATCGATGCATAACTGGTGCTCAACGAGCCGTAGCCAACTCTGATCTGTTCGGCGCGTCCAGCACCCGGCCAGGCAATCAACGCGAATATTATGACGATTAAAAGAGGATGGTACGGGGAGATAAACCGTTTAAGCATCTTGACCTCTTTTATCCTGGAAACCAACCGTCGACCATTCAACCCATAACTTGAATGTTACGAATATCTCTAAATGAGCTGTGTGGGTCAACCGCAAGAGCTTTAAAGTTAGCAGCGGTAAAGTTCTTTTGACAGGAGCGCCAAGCGCCGTTAAGAAATTCCATCACCACGGATTTTCGCGTAGCCATTCCACAAGGATATTCTGGAAGTCGAGGAAAGTCAGTTCGGCGACCGTAAGCTTTAGCGACTGACAGACTATGGGCAGATTATCTTGAAATTTACGATAACGCTCGGCGAGCTTATCACTTCGCCGCAAGCGACTTCATGATCGAGAAATCAAAGACGACATCGCGCGATATGCGTTTGTCGGTGCCGATCGCTTTCAACTCGAAATCCAGCACCTTGTCCTGAAAGTCTTCCGAGATCATGCCGTCGGAAACGTAGAAGGGGATGCTGGCATCGTGGGTTTTGAGCGCGGCTTCGTACGGCAGGCTCATGTATTTGGCCATGATCTTGGCTGAGCCTTCCCGGTTGTTGCGAAAATACTTGAGCCCTTTCAACGTGGCGCGAAGAAACTTTACCGCGGCGTCGCGTCGCTTGTTCAGAAAAGCTTCGCTGACGGCAACACCGCCGGTCAGCGCGCCCACTTCTCGTTCGAAGCTCGCCAGCTCGGTGTAGCCCGCATCTTTGGCGATCAGGTTTCCCGGATGGCTCAAAACCGCCGCGTCGATCGAGCCGGAAAGCAGCGCTTTGATGACCACGTCTGATGTGCCGATGTAGACGATCTGCAAATCGTTTTTCCAGTCCACGCCGTTCTTCTCCAGGACGATCTTCAGAAGCCGATCGTTGGTGCTGCCCGGTGAGCTGCTGGAAATCCTGACTCCCTTGAGATCGGCAAACGTGCGAATGCTTTTCTTCGAATAAAGCCAATACGATGGTTTGTCGTTAAAGACCATGACGATCTTGAGCGGCATGCCCCGCAGCATCGCCGCCAGTGTCGTTGGGCCGACAGTTTGCGTTGCATCGACAGTTCCACCGACCAACATTTGCACGCTGGTGGCGGTCCGGACACCCGACAAGATGCGCACGTCGAGTCCTTCATCGATGTAAAAATTTTGTTCCTCGGCGATCCGGAACGGCATTGCATAAGCGCTGCCGGCGCCGGGGCTGCTTATCGATACAACGGGGCGGGATTCCGCGGCTTGGACGAGGGCTGGGGGCACGCCGTAAACAAAAAGGAGCAGAAAGAGTTTTATCAGCACCGCGGGTTTACCTCTGGTTGCGTGCCCCTCGCTTGACGAACCGGCGCCATAACAGCGCCGTTTTGCCACGCGCTGGCCGAACCGTCAATCACAAAATTCTCAAACTAATTTCTGAAGCGGAAACGCGATTGGTGCAACGATCGGAGCAACCAGTGTCAACGCACCGTCACATTGTCTGGCCAGATGCGACCAAGCGACGGGTTTTTGGTAAAGCTCCAGCATCGTTCGGCTCCGTGGCTTCTCATGACCGCCTTTTGGTGGATACCAAACTATTGATCTCCTTGACGATTCTCAATCGGCGTATTTTCTTGGTGCTGTCGCCTAGAAAGGCCCTGGGTTGCCGTGCTGGTGGCACGGCTTCTGCAGTTTAAACAAGACAAATCCTGGCGAAAGGAGAATCCGATGAATCGAGGCTGGTATGGTGGTTATCTGGTTCGGGCGCTTAACGAGTTCGCCTCGTTGACAGTTCAGTGCGGTGCGATGAACGGGGGCCAGGCAGTTTCAACTCGAGCGAAAGCTTCGAGACCAGCAGAGGAGCATCAACGGCGCCAGAAAAAATCTTGTGACACTGCAAAGAAACGAAAATATAACCGCGATGGATAGTAGGTTTCCGCTAAGCGGAAGTTGCTTATCTCTGCCCCACGGACGTACCACAAACTAAATAGATATCGGCGACTTTGAGCATTTTCGTCGGTTTTGCGTCGACGACATCTCATCGCCCACTTGGGCGATCTCGGCCATACCCCTGATCAGCGCAAAAAATAAGATGATGAGCAAGATCGATATCTTGCTCGTACCATTGCCGGCGAAGTTTGAAGGACCTGCGAGCCACCGATACGTGTCCGGCTTAAACGCGGCAAAAATGCCTTGCTTGCGGGTATGTACCCGAAAGAGCTAATATCAACACGACGATCTGAGCGCGGTTTTACTGAACGGAGCAAGTTCTTGAGTCAATCATCAAAACATATTGCACTGGGGTTGGTTTTGGCGCTGGTTTTGTTTGGGGTTTTTAGCGTTTTTAGCAAACAATACCGGCGCGAACCGGACATTACCTTCAGCGAATTTATGGCGGCCGTGGAACGCGGCGACGTTCAAGCAGTGGTGATCCAAGGACATTATATTCAAGGCAAATACAAAAACGGCGGAGAATTCAAAACTTTTGAGCCGGGTGATGCTGAGCTAGTGAAGTCATTGCGCGATAAGAACGTGAAGATCGCTGCTAAGGCCGAGGATGATTCGCCATGGTATATGGTGCTACTGCTGAATTGGTTTCCCATGCTGCTGCTCATCGGCGTGTGGATATTTTTCATGCGCCAGATGCAGGCGGGCGGCGGCAAGGCGATGTCCTTCGGCAAGAGCCGCGCTAAACTGCTTACTGAGAATCAACACCGCGTAACCTTTAGCGACGTTGCCGGCGTGGATGAGGCCAAAGATGATCTGCAAGAGATCATTGAATTCCTAAAAGATCCGAAAAAATTCACGAAACTCGGCGGCAGAATTCCCAAAGGATGTTTGCTCGTCGGGGCGCCGGGAACTGGCAAGACTCTGTTGGCTCGCGCCATCGCGGGCGAAGCCGGGGTGCCGTTCTTCACCATCAGTGGTTCCGATTTCGTTGAAATGTTCGTCGGCGTCGGCGCATCGCGGGTTCGCGATCTGTTCATTCAGGGCAAAAAGAAGGCGCCTTGCATCATTTTTATCGATGAAATCGACGCAGTCGGGCGTCACCGCGGCGCCGGCTTCGGCGGCGGCAATGACGAACGGGAACAGACGTTGAACCAGCTGCTGGTCGAGATGGATGGATTCGAGTCCAATGAGGGAGTCATTCTTATCGCCGCAACCAACCGGCCTGACGTACTGGATCCCGCATTGCTCCGTCCGGGGCGCTTCGATCGGCACGTTGTCGTACCACGACCCGACATCCGAGGGCGGGAAGGTATCCTGCAGGTGCACTCGCGCAAGGTCCCCCTGGCAACGGACGTGGACGTCAAAGTGCTGGCGCGATCTACGCCCGGTTTTACCGGCGCAGATTTGGAGAATCTCGTAAACGAAGCAGCTTTGTTGGCAGCTCGGAACGATCAGGACAAAGTCAATATGGTCGACCTCGAGTTGGCCAAGGACAAGGTCATGATGGGCGCTGAGCGGCGCAGTATGCTTATTAGCGACGGAGAAAAGCGCACTACGGCCTATCATGAAGCCGGCCATGCCCTGGTTGCGAAGCTGCTGCCGGGCGCCGATCCGATCCACAAAGTGACGATCATTCCTCGCGGCATGGCTTTAGGTCTGACACAGCAACTGCCCGAGGAAGAAAAGTACACCTATCCCAGGGAATATTTGCTCAATAATTTAGTCATTCTGTTTGGTGGCCGCGTCGCCGAAGAGCTTGTGCTCGAGCAGGTAACGACGGGCGCGGGGAACGATATCGAGAAAGCCACGGATCTGGTGCGCCGGATGGTGTGCGAATGGGGAATGAGTGAAAAGCTGGGGCCGATGACTTTCGGCAAAAAAGAAGGAGAGATTTTTCTCGGTAGAGATTTTACCCAGAAAGCGGATTATTCCAAGAACACGGCCGTTGAGATCGACGCTGAGATCAGGCGCATTATCCAAGAGAGCTACCATCGCGCCAAAGACCTATTAACGACGAATCTCCGTCTGCTGCATAAAGTTGCCGAGACGTTGCTCGAAAAGGAAGTGCTGGACGGTTCGGAGCTTGACGCCATTGTCAGAGCATTCAGGCTCAACGGCGGAGATCCGTTCACTCCAGCGAGTGAAGCGGCGATTGCCTGAATAGCCCCCGTATTTCTTCTATCTCAAACTGACAGTCAGAGCCGCCCCGGACTTGACGCTGATGTTTTCGCGCGCAGCGCCGAGAGCTCAAACATTTATCGCTGCCCCCAAGGCATGACGATGGTTTCGATCGGTTGCGGCAATTCCGGTTTGGAAATTTTTAGCGCCGGCGTGTTGAGCGTTTTTACCCGCGTCAGGCCTTGAGTGTATTCCGTCACGGCCTGTTCCCACCAGAAATGCATCGGAATGACAATCTTCGGATTCACCAGCCTGGTAACTTCGCGCGCTTCGCCGGGCGTGACGGTGTAGTAGCCGCCGGCGATGGGGACGAGCAAGATATCGATTTTGCCCATCATCTTCAATTGGTCGGGAGTCAGGATATGGCCGAGATCGCCCAAGTGGGCGATGCAGATATCATCGACGCGAAAAACAAAAATCGCATTTTTGCCGCGCTGCATGCCGTGGCTTTTGTCGTGAAACGCCGGAACTACGTAAACCGAGACGTCGCGGATCGTAGTCGAGATTTTTTGCCAATTTTCGCCGGTAGATGTGAGACCATGCAAGATCACCGGCGTGCCCGGGGCCATGTGAACGCTGTTATGCGGTCCGTGCTGATGGCTGGTGGTGACGATATGTTGGGGCAAAGTCGGGCGCGGCAGATCGAACGCGCCATGCGGATCGGTTAGGATGCGCGTGCCTTTCGACGAGGTAATCTGAAAAGTCGAATGGCCCATCCATTCCAGCGTTAGCGGCGCGGAGTTGGCAGCCGCGGCGCGAAAGATTTTTCCTTGGACGACTTCTAACTCATGGCAGAAGGCGAGGACGCGCGCCGGTAGCGCGATTAGCGCGATCAGAATGGTCAGGTTTGCAGTGGCGAATGTTAGATTTGTCACGTTCTCGCTGTTCGAGTTTCGGGTTCCGTGATCGGTAGGGGCGATCCTATGTGGTCGCCCGTCCGAGAGGCAGACATCCTTCGGCATGGGCTCAGGATAGACTCCGGTCTGCCCTACAATAACCCTATTAGATCAGCCCCCATTTTCTTCTCATCCACCACTCGACGCTGAGCAGCAGCAGGATAATCGCGAACGGCCATAGGTTATTCCACAACCGGGTTTGGCGCTGTTCGACGATTTCCGAAGGGGCGATGCTTTCCAGGCGGGCGGCGATTTTCGCTAGGGATTGTTCATTCCAGTCGTTGATCGAGAAATATTCGCCTTTGCTCGATTGGGCGATCTGCTTCAACAAATCCAGGCGGGGCAGGCCGTCGTCGGTTTCGCCGTAAGAAAATTGCGCGGTGAAACTCGTCCGGTCTTTGCCCAGAGCTTTTCCGCTCAAGCTAGCTTCCGCCTCGACGCGATAGGTTCCTTCTTTAGTGGGGGTGAACTCGCCGCTATATTCGCCTTCTTCGCTGTCGGGGGCCACCGAGACCAATGTTGGCTCGCCCTCCGCGCCGAGCACGCGGAGTTGCACGGACGCTTGACGCGCCGGCGTGAAGTCGTCTTTCAAGACCTTGAGCTTGATCGCGACTTTCTCACCCGGCTGAGTCGCCGGGATCGGACGAAGTTGCACTTGTTCGAAGGACGGCTCTTGGGCGAGCCAGCGGACCGCCTGACGAATTAGTTTGAGATGATTTTGCGCCGTTTCTTTGTTGCCGACGGAGATGAAGTTCCAGCGCCAGGCGTCGTCGGTCATCAACGCCAACGTGCGGCCTTTGCCGAAACGGCCGATCGCCAGCAACGGCGCGCCGCTCGACGATCCCTCGCCGCCGCTGGTGAGCAATGTTTCACCGCGCACGGCGCGGACCTGATTCAAGCCGGTGAGTGCGGGCATTTTATTCCAGGCTTCCTCGTTGGACTTGGGATCGGGCAGTAAGCGCGTAATCGGATGACCTTTACCGGCCGGGGTCAGCGCGGCATGGATGGCGCTTTGCTGCTGAAAGTTACCTTTGCCGTCCAACTCGACCGGCAGCACTTCGCGCAGGCCGCTTTCGCCGTAACCGCCGCTGTCGAAGCCGCGCGCGCCGCCGAGCATCGCCAGCCCGCCGCCGTCGCGGACGAAATCTTTCACCCGGTCGAGATAAACGGGATTGAAATAGGCGCGGTGCGAGAAGTCATCGAAAAAGATCACGTCGAAATTTTTCAGTTCCTCGAGAAAAATATCGTCGATCGGAAAGGGGATCAGGCTCAGTTGGCTTTCCGGCACGTCAACGGTGTCGGTCGGCGTGCGCAAAAAGACGAAGGAGACCAGTTCGATCAGCGGGTCTTGCTTCATCGCCATGCGCAGAAATCGGTAGTTCCATGCCGGCGAGCCCGACAACGTCAGCACGCGGATCTTGTCGCGCTGCACCTCGACTTTAAATTCCTTTTGGTTGTTCTGGGTGATCTGCTCGCCCGCTTGCGCCGGAATACTCACGGAGAAAGCGTGCGTACCCAACTCCCTCGGAGTAAAGCTGAGCGTGACTTTCTGCTCGAAGGTGTCGCTGTCGATCGCGATGGGACGGGTGGTGACGAGATTTTTACCGCGGTTGAAAAACAGCGGCACGGTTTTGCCTTTCATACCCGATGCCTGAACCGTCAGGTCGAGCTTGAATTCGCGCCCACGAAAGGCGAACTCCGGCGCGCCGAACTTGGCGATGCGCACGTCGGTGAAGCCTTCGGTTTCGCCGACGCCGACGGCGAAGACCGGCACGGCGAGCGGCGCCATGCCTTCGATGGTCTTGCGATCGCCGTTGGTAATGCCGTCGCTAAATACCACGATGCCCGACTGTGCCGCGCTATCGCGCGCGGTCGCTTGCAGCAATTCCAAAAGCCGCGTGCCCGGATCCTGAGGCTTCAAACCGGCAACGCTGCCGGCTGCGATGGGTTCCAGACCGGCGCCAAAACGAACCAGTCGGAGATCATAATCGCGATCGAGCGCTTGGATCATCGGTTCTTTACCGGCGGTGAGTTTTTCGCGCACCAGATCGAGGCGGCTCTGCGGGTTCTTTTCTCCCGGCGCGGCTTTGGCGCTGGCCGGAAATCCCATGCTCTGCGAGCTGTCGATCAGCACAGTCAGCGGCCGGCGCAGTTTGCTCACGCTCTTATCGATCAGCGCCGGACCCAGCAAAAAGAAGATCAAACCAATGTACACCACGGCGCGGAGGAACGTCAGCACGCCGCTCTGGCCCAGAGATAGACGTTTTTTCAAACCGAGAAATTGCAGCAGCCAGGAGCGCCGCGGTGGCGAGTGCGACGGCGACGACCAGCCACCAGGGTAAGCTGCCGATGAGATAAAGTTCCTGCATGGTTTATTTAGTCAGGCGCTTGCGGATGAACGGAACGTGAATCAAGTCGTCTTTGTAGTTTTCGGTCATGGCATAGAGAATCAGATTGATGCCCAAATGAAACGCGTCGCGGCGCTGCGGTTCGCCGCCGGGCGTGCAGGCGTTGGTCCACTTGCCGACCTGATCCCGCTCCCAGGCGCCACCGAGATCGTTTTGGCAATAGATGACCGGCGTCGAGTTGCCGATGCCAATGCCTTCGAGTGTGGGGCTGACCATTCGCACGCCGCCGATGCCGCGCATGAGATAATAACTGCGCAGCGCGGCATGTCCCGCCGGCAGGCGCTTAAACTCGTTGCCGGGAAACACCCGCTGCATTTCCCGGCGCACGGCTTTGTCAAAACCGTAGCCCTGTTGGCCGAGCGCATCGTCGATCAGCATAAAGCCGCCGTAGGAAAGAAACCGCCGCAGGATCTCGATTTCATCGCTGCTGAACGGCTCGAATTCATACTTCCCTGTGAGATATAGAAACGGAGTATTGAATAGATCGCGATCGGTCAAGTTAACTTCACGGCGCGCCGGGTCGGCTTCGACGCTGGTGCGCACCATCAGCTCTTCCATCAGCGGCGTTACCGCAAGCGGATGAGGATTCCACTCACCGCCGCGATATTTGACCTGGGCAAAAACAAACTGCAGGCGGCGATTGTCGCTCGGCTGGGCAGCGCGCCCGAGGGTCGGCGCCAAGGTTGCGCCAAGCAGGGCTTGAGAAGCGATGCGAATGAATTTGCGGCGATTCATATCAGTTCAAAGTTAAAAATTAAAAGTTAAAAACGATGGTCGGGACGAGAATCTTTTTACTTTTGCATTTTTAATTTTTACTTGTTTTAAAACCGTTGTCCCAGCCAACCTTCCACGAGCAAGGTTACAATGAGCAAAGCCATCAAGGGAAGCGCGAGGTCGGTGCGTTTGCCGCCTTCTTTCAGCGCGTCGGCGGCGATGACCTCGGCGCGAATCGGTGTCAGTTTAGTTTGTAGTTCGCGCTCGCTGATCGGGTCGAGGCGCGATTCGAGGAACGGCGAGTTGACGGCGTAGATCTGCGGCACGCCGGCGTCGCCGCCCGGCGGTAAAACCAAGCGATAGATCCCGGCGCGCTCGTTGCCGTCAATGGCCGCCGTGGCGCGGTCTTTCGCCGCGACGATGGCTGCGTCGGCGTTCTGTTTGTCGGGTTTGGTGATGCGCAAGCTTTTACCGACATAACTCGGCGGCAGCGTGATCTCCTTAGTCGCGCCGACCGCGATACCGCCGTCTAAGCTGCCGCGCTTGCCGCCGGCGATATACTGAGTGAGCGACTGAATCAACGGCAAGTAAACCGTTTTCACCGGCAGGTCGGTCCAATCGCGATCGGCCGTGGTTGCCATGAACAGGACTTTTCCCGCGCCAATCTTTTGTTCCAACAAAAGCGGATCGCCATTCGCCAGCGAGATCAAGACTGATTTTCCGGCGGCGTTAGCGCGCGTGTAACCCCACACCCGCGCCGACTTGAGCGATTCCAACAAGATGGGATCGCTGAGCATCTGTATGGCCGGATGTGCCGGGTCGAATTTCTCGATCTTGTCGCCGTTGGCTTCAGGGCCGAGTTTCTTATCGCGCAGTTCGGCCGGCAGGGCTTGGGCGAGTTTCTGGTTATAGTTCTCTGCCTGAAATTTATCGCCGCCGAAAATCAACAAGCCGCCGCCCGCGCGCAGGTAACCCTGCAGCCCAGCGACAAACGCATCCGGCAATGTGCCGACGTTGCACAGAATGATCACTTGATAATTGTCGAGCGCTGCGCCGTTAAGCGCATCGGTGAGAATGACCGTCGGTAGAAACAGCGATGAATCACGGTCGCCGGCGGGATTGAGCGCCCGGCTGACAAAAAAAGACTCGCTCTGGACCAGCGATGTTTGCGGATCGCCGTCGACGATCAATACTTTGAGCTTGTCTTGCGCGTCGAGGGCGAAGTTGGCGGTATTATTTCCGGCAAAGCCGTCCTTCTTCAAGGTGATTTGGCCGCTGTGGCTGCCCGGCTGAGTCAGACGGGTTTGAAAACTCACCGCGCTTTCGCCGCGCGGTGCCACGGTCGTGAGCTTTTGTTCTTTGCTCTGTCCATCGATGCTCAACTGAACCAACAGATCTTTGATTTCGCTGTCGCCGAAGTTGGCAACCGCCGCTTCGATCTGGATCGGCAAGTTCACGCCCACGCCCTGGCTGGCGAGGCGAACTTCTTTGACGGCGCCGTTGAGCGGTGGCGGTTTAGCGCCGACACGGATCAGTTTGAAGGGAATCGACGGATCGATCTGCTTCAATGCGCTGACCGAGAACTGATCCCAGCCGGTGAGCGCCATATCGGTAACCAGGCGAATTTCCTTTTGGCCCGCCGGCTGGTTCAAAAGCTCGTAGGCCTTGCTCAGGGCAACCGGCAGATTTGCCGTGCCGTCGGCGACCTCGATACCGTCGAGCTCTTTGAGCAGCACGTCCTTTTGACCCTTGAGGCGAAAGACATCTTTCTCGGAGATATTTGTCGGAATAAGCGCGGCGCGATCGTTATCGTTGAGCGCCGAGAGCAAAAGTCGCGCGGCTTCCTTGGCTTGTTTGAAGCCGTTGCCGTCGCCGCTCCAGCGCATGCTCAGCGAATTGTCCAGGAGCACTACCAGCGCCACCGGTCCGCCGCCGGCAAATAGGCCGGCGCCGGTTTGAAAGATCGGATTGGCAAGCAGCAGCGCGAGGAAAATCACCGCGAGAGTTCTCAACGCCAAGAGCAACCAATGGCGCAAGCGATAACTGCGCGAAATGCGCTTCTGTGACAACAGAATGAAACGCACGGCGGGAAAACGAATTCGTTTTAACCGGCGCCGATTCAACAAATGAATCAAGATCGGCAGCGATGCCGCGGCAAGTCCGAAAAGAAACAGCGGGTAGAGAAAAAACACCGACATGGACGGATCAACCCCTCCAGCTCAAATAGCTCGCCAAGGCCTGATCCAACGGAGTGGCGGTCGAGATCTGCTGGTAGTCGATGGCGTTGTCGTGGCATTGCTTGCGCATGTCGCTAATAAATTCCTGCACAACCTGCTGGTAAGTGCTGCGAATCGCCCGCGGATCGGCGACCACGTTGATGTTCGCGGCTTCGAGATCCTCGAACAAAATATTGCCGTCGAAGGGAAGATCGAGCTCGGCCGGGTCGAGCAGGTGAAAGACGATGACGTCGTTGCCCTTGAAGCGAAACTGGCGCAGGCCTTTGAGCACCAGCTCGGGGTCATCGAGCAAGTCGGACACCAAGACGATCAAACCGCGGCGCTTGATCTGGCCGGCAAGCTCATCGAGAATTTTACCGACGTTGGTTTCGCCGGCGGGGCCGCGGTTTTCCAACGCATGGAGGATTTGCAGGAAATAGTCGCGCTTGGCGCGCGGCGGCACGAAGGATTCGACGCGGTTGGAGAATGTGACGACGCCCGCGGCATCTTGCTGTTTGAGAATGAGATAGGCGAGAGACGCGGTTAAAGTGCAACCGTAGTCGAATTTGGTTATGCCGTCGGAGGCGTAGTTCATCGAGGCGCTGGCGTCGAGCAAGAGATAAGCGCGCAGATTGGTTTCGTCTTCGTACTCTTTGATGAAGTAACGGTCGAATTTGCCGAACGCCTTCCAGTCGATGCGGCGGATTTCATCGCCCGGCGTATATTCGCGGTGCTCTTCGAACTCGACGCTAAAGCCTTTGGCGCGGCTCTTGTGCACGCCGGACAGCAGTCCCTCAACGACCCAGCGGGCGCGCAGTGAAAGGTTGGCGATCCCGGCGAGCACTTTGGGGTCAAAATAATTCTTGTCGTTTGCTGCCATGTTTGGAGATTATTTGGCCGAGGATGGAAGATCGAGAATCGATGATGGCTATGTTCTATCCTCCATCCTCCATTCTCAATCCTCTCTTCTCTTCGTGATCACCGTCTCACTCCCTACCACCACTATCCGCCGGAATCTAGCCGCGTCACCGGCCTGCGTCACGACGGCTGATGTCCGCACGTTCGCGGCTCGATAAAAATAAAATTGCAAGGAGATTTTGCAGATTCCAGATTTCATTGCCATGGAAAATTTGGAATCCGCAAAGCGGATTTACCGTGCGGCTTTGCCGTCGGTTGCGGGTTTCACGTCTTTGAGCAGGCGGTTGATAATGTCGAGCGCGCTCAGACCTTCGCCCTGGGCTTTGAAATTGGGGACGATGCGATGGCGTAGCACCGACGGCGCGAGGGCCTGAATGTCTTCGACGGACACCGCGTAACGGCCTTGCATAATCGTGCGCGCCTTGGCGCCGAGGATCAAATACTGCGACGCGCGCGGACCGGCACCCCATTCGACATAGTCCTTCACGTATTGTGAAGCGCTGGGACTTTGCGGCCGCGAGCTCTGCGCCAGCGCCACCGCGTAAGAGATCACGAAGTGGGAGACCGGCACTTTGCGCACCAGTTCCTGGTAGCGCAAAATGGCCGCGGCATCCATGACTTTTTTCGGAGCCGGTTTCTGATTTGAAGTTGTCTGCGTAACGATCTGCACTTCGTCATCGAAATCCGGGTAGCGGATTTCAATGTTGAGCATGAAGCGGTCGAGTTGCGCTTCCGGCAGAGGATAAGTTCCTTCCTGCTCGATGGGGTTTTGCGTGGCGAGCACGAAAAACGGCAAATCGAGCGGATAGGTTCGCCCGCCCGCCGTCACTTTGTATTCTTGCATCGATTGCAACAACGCCGCCTGAGTCTTAGGCGGCGTGCGGTTGATCTCGTCCGCCAATAAAATATTCGTGAAGATCGGTCCTTCGAGAAATTGAAAGGCTCTTTTGCCGGTAGTGCTGTCTTCCTGCAAAATGTCCGTGCCGGTGATATCGGACGGCATCAGATCGGGTGTGAACTGAATCCGGTTGAAGTCGAGATGTAAAATTTCCGCGAGAGTGCTGATCAGCAGGGTCTTTGCCAGCCCCGGCACGCCAACCAAGAGACAATGACCTCGGGCGAACAGCGCGATCAACACCTCCTCGATCACTTCGTCTTGGCCGACGATGACCTTACGGATCTCGCCCAGCATGGTGTCGCGCCTGCTGGCAAATTCTTCGATCTCGGTGATCTCGTGCTGCTGAATCTCCGTTGCTTCCATGGGTTTTCCTCTTTTTGTTCCGCTTATTTGCCAGTGACGAGTTTATCCAAGGTCAGTTTAGCTTGCTGGGCCTTTTCTGGTTCACCGAGCGCGTTGTAAGCATCGCCAAGCAGGCGGTAGATCAGCGGGTTGAATGGATTGATCTGGATGGCTTCTTCCAGCACGGTGCGCGCGTCCTTGAAATTCTTGGTTGCGTGATAGGCGCGGCCCAATTGAACATAGGCGTTGACGTTGTCGGGATCGACGTCGAGGGACTTCTTGAACAGCCCCAGCGCTTCGTCCGGGCGGTTCATTTCGATCATCACCCGGCCGAGCTTGTTGAGAATGACGGGCGAGTGCGGGCTGACCTGCAAGGCGCGCTGATACTCGCTGGCGGCGGCGACGCCGCGGCCTTTGGCGAGCAGTTGATCGGCCAAACGCGTACGGTTGCGCGCTACCGCCGACTGAATCTCGCGCAGTTCGACGACTTCTTCGTCTTCCTTTTGATCTTTTTTGACCTTGAATCTACGCACCCGGCTGCCTTCGACCTGCTTCAGCCCTTTGGCCTTGAGGAAGGCTTTCCAACGCGCTTCGAAGGCGTCAAAGGAAAGGCCATAGACTTTTTCGATCGCCTCCGGCGTCGGCTTGTCAATCAGGGTCGCCATCAACTCGCGCATTCCGGCCCGGCCTTTGCTTTGGTTGATAAAATCGACGGCCGAGGCGGCCTCGGCATAGGCCAGCTGCACTTGCTCCGGGGTGTCGAGATGGATGAGCGAGGGCTCCATCTTTTTGAATCCGACGAACTGGTTTTTCTCGAGAGCTTGCACCAGCAAAGTCTGATTCGCCGGGGTCAAATAATCTTCGGCGGCGTCTTTCGGCGGCTCCGGTTTGCGCCAGCGGGTCTCGTAAAAACGTGCCATTCCCTCATGCAGCCAGATCGGCGCCTGGTTGTTCGTCAGGCCGACGATCGCGTAGTGCTGGTATTCATGGCTCAAGCGAATCCAGCCAGCGGTAGCCGAAGCTCAACGAGCGCGGCGAGATGATCATCAGCTTGTTGAACTTACAGATCCCGACGGCCCCGGTCTCTTCGATGTCACGCAGCGATAAAGTCGAGATGGCGTTGAAGCTGGTTGCGTCCGGGGCGATTTCGACACGCACTTTTTCTTTCGGATAGAAGCCCAGCTCGGCGCCGGTGTTCGCGTAGCTTTTTTCCAGCGCGTCGAGCGCAAGGCTGGCGAGAATGCCGTCGCGTTTGTCGTCGGCGAACAGGATAAAATGGGCGCTTTCATAGCGCTTCAACGACTTATGCACATCGACGGTCAGTTGGGTGAGCAGTTTCAAGGCCTGGCGCCGTTGGTCTTTTGAATCGATGGCGAGAGCGCGATCGAAACTTGTCAAAGCTTCCGTGTAGCGGCCCTGGTAAAATTTTACCCGGCCGTCGAACTCCAGCGCGGCGGCGGATTTCGGATCTTCCTTGACGGACTTGGCGGCGAGCGCCTCGGCCTGGTCAGTATGCCAGGCATCCAATAGCTCTTCGCCGGGTTTGAACTTGGGATCGACTTCGGCGGCGCGCGTAGGGACCGCCGCGAACAAAAGACACAGAAGAGCGGAGACGAGCGAGATTCGGTATTTCAAGACAGGATCACTCGGACAAGATTTTTGAAATAGCGCTCGATCTGCTCTTTCATCTGCGGTGGAACGCCTTGTTTGAGGGAGTCGAGGATTTCTTCGCGAAAATTGCGCGGCGCCTTATATTCGTCTTTGCCAGGCAGGCGGAATTTTTCGGTATCCAAACCGGTGAAGCCGTTTTCGATGTCGAACTGGGGAAATTGCGGCATGCCCGGCAACGGCACCATCAACCCACCGGGCATGAAACGGCCGCCCTGGCGGAACAACCGGGTGATCGGCATGTTGCCGAGTTGGCCACGCTGCGCCATCTGTTGCATGGCCGATTGCATCTGTTGTTGCGATTGCGAGAGCCGGTCCAGAGCCGTGCGCTCGGGCGGCACCGCGCCGCGGGAATCCAACTGGCCCGAGCCGGTTATGCGCATTGCCCATGGCTCTACCGGCTTCACCGATGCCCTGAACGATCTTTGGGTCGAGTTGCGGAAACAGCTGAAACAACGATTCCAGCTTCTCGTGCAAATCTTCGGTGCGCTCTTTGAGCACGTCCTGGCGGTGCGCCAGATCGCGCAAGGCGCGCTTGTCCGTGTCGTTGAGCGCTTGCGCCGGTTGATTTAACAGGGCGTCAAGATCGGACTTGATGTCGTTGAGGCTCTTCTCGGCGCGTTGGGCCTTCGGCTCCTGAACCGGACTACGCTTTTTCGCCAGCTCCTTGCGCGCGTAGCCGTCGCCCTCGCCATAGCCGGGAAAATCCTTGTTACTCAACTTGGCGATGAGATTTTTGAGCAGCGAATTCATCGTTGCGTCGTCCATGTTGGTGAGCAAGCTCGGGTCATCCGGTCCCTCGCGGTCGGGAAATACTTCGGTCAATTTGCCGAGTTCGGCGATGGCCTTTTGCAGAAACTGATCGAGCTTGCTCTTCAGCCCGGCATCGCGCTCGGTCAAGGCGGAATTGTTGATGCCTTCGGTTTTGGCCAAAATTTCCTGCTGCTCGCTGAGCGATCTCCTGAAGCTCGTTCGACTGGCGCTGCATTTCGCCCTGCATGCGGCCCATGCTGGAATTCATCGCCGAGCGCTGAGCGTTCTGCAACGACGCAACCATTTGCGCCATTTGATTGAACAAATCACGCGCCATTTGGCGCGCCCCTTCGATATCGCCTTGAGCGAGTTTTTTGCGGATCTCCTCGAGCGCACGGAACATGTCGTTGAAGCCGAGCCCCTGCATGTTTTCGGCGTTCATAAAGTCGTCGGGCATCTGTTGCGCCAGTTGGGACAACGCTTGTTGCAGAGCCGCCAGCGTTTTCGCCAGCTCGGAGATCTGCTTCATGATCGCGTCGAGATTCTTGTCGCCGCTACTGAAGCTTTTCGAGAGACTCCATCAGGCGCTCTTGGCTGCGCGCCAGATCCTGCGCCTTGGAAGCCAACTCTTGGGCCTTCAGCCGGTTGCCGATGTCTTCCGATAACAAGCGACATGCGCTCCAACTCGGCGGCGATCTCGTCGCGGCTCTTGAGCTTGTCTTCGTCGGTGGTTGCTTGCTGCTGCTTTTTGAGCAGATCGTCCTTGGTGAATTCGAGATTGCGCTTGAGCGCTTCAAGATCGGACCAGGTGGCGAAATCCGACATGCGGTCCTTCTCGGCTGCGGCGCATGATCTCTTCGGTCTGCTTGAGCGCGTCGGCGAGGTTCTGGTCGAATTTGTTGTCTAGCTCCTTGGACTGCTGTCGTCGGCTTTTCGCCGGGCACCGGCTTTTCCAGATGGTCCGCCAGCAGGTCGACCATGCGGCTGTTCAAGATCGCGGATCATCTCGGCGATCTGTTGATGCTCGCCCTTGAGATTCTTAAGCTTCAACCGCACCGAGCGGGAGGTGCCGATCTTGGGCCCGGAGATGGTGTCGTTGTCGAAGACCTGAAGAAAAAACACCGCTTCCTCGCCGTCGCGCAGCGCCAGCCTGCCGAGATCCCATTTATATTGATCGCGCACGATGAGTCGCTTGACGTCGTCTTTCTGCAGACGTGATCTTGTCTTCGCGGTCGCCGATCTTGGTGACCGAGAGTGCACTTCGGCGATGCCGAAATCGTCGCGCGCGCTGTATTCCAGCGTCAGAATCTCGTCGCCGTTGATCTCCAAATCTTCCGTCGGGCGGAGCAAGTCGACGGTGGGAAAGCCGTCCGGTTTGACTCTGCAGCTCATAGGTGATCGGCGAATTTTCGAAAGCCATGGTCGTCTTCCACTTCGATTCGATAGGGCTGGGATTGGAACAGCACGAGGTTTGCCTGCAGCTTGCGGCCGTCAATCTTGAGCGGAACCTTCTTGCCGTCGTCCATGACGATCTCCGCTTTGACGACGCTTTGGTGGTGACGGCGTCGAGCCGCAGGCTCGAGCCTTTAAGCCCTTCGATGTTGCCTTCCGGCAGCGGCGACCGAAGCCAGTCCGGTGTAGGCCGGCGGATAAAGCAATAGTTGGACGTTGGCGATTTCCGGCGGATCGATGGCTTCGGCGGTGTAATGTCGGCGAAGTAAACGCGCCGCGTGGCGACGCGATAGCGCAGGGTTCTTTTCCAAGCGCGCGATCTTGGCGCTAAACTTTCCTGCGCCCAGACTTTCCATGGCGACTTTTTCCGCGCCGACGAGCTCGCCGCGCTCATTGGTGCCGGTCCAGGTGATGCAGTTCCAACGAGTTCGGAATAGCGCCGCGGTGGCCGCTTGGATCGTCACCGGCGCGCCGCGCACGACGCGCAGCCCTTTGGGCTCGACCTCGATCGTTGTCTGGGTCGGCGGCAAGTAGTCCAACGGCCGGGTCAACATGCTGATCGTCCGCCGACCCAGGACGGATTGAACAGCACCATCGCCGAGCACCGGAACGAAAAGCAAGGCGAGCAAACGCAGACTGCGATTTTAATGCCGATGCGTGTCGAGCAAGTCGTCAATCTTGAGGCCGGCAACCTGCTTCCGTGTGGTGCGCAACAGCGCGAGCACCATCGAGCGCCGAAAAACCCGGGGCATTTTTCGCGTTCGACGACCTGAGGATAGAGTTGCAGAGAATTGATTAAGTTATTGCGCAGTTTGGGCTGTTTTTGCTCGATGTAAAGCGCGGCCCGCTCCTGTGACAACCGGCCGCAGAAATCGGATAGACCGTCCAGCCGATCACGCCGAGCAAGACGAGCGCGGTGAGAACGCTATAGACCAGCGGCGCATAGGGAAAAAAATCTTTGAGCTGGACGATCACCGGGCCGAGCGGCGAAAAGCAGCAGCGCGCAGATCGCCGTCAGACAAATTCCCTCGAACCCTTGAAGAAACTTGAAGCGCCGAATAAAGCGCTTCAGGAACGAGGAGAGTTCTTGATATTCTTCCTGTCCCATGGGCGACGAACAGACGGCATCTTATCGCCTGATCATGGGGGCTTGTCCATCCCGCTTGGCGCGCGTTCCCACGAGTGGCAAGACGATGCAATGCTTGTGTTATGCAATTCATGATATCACCAGTGCCAGCGAGAAAGGAATCGACGAGCGCGCATGGATAACCTGGAGAGCGAAGAACTTAGAACTGCATGAAGGGCACGACGATGACTTCGACGAAGACGAAGAAGCAGTCATGGACGAAAATCATCCGATGTGGCGCTCCGAGCGGATCACGCTCAATTCCGTCGGCATCGACATCGGCTCATCGACTTCGCACCTGATTTTTTCGCGCTTGACCTTGCGCCGCCAGGGCGTCGCGTTGTCGAGCCGTTTTGTGGTCGTCAATCGCGAGATTCTCCACGAATCGCCGATTCTTTTAACGCCCTACGTCGACAAAACCACGATCGATACCAACAAGTTGGGCGATTTCATCCACGAAGCCTATCGCAAAGCCAATCTGACGCCCGAGGATATCGACACCGGCGCGATCATTGTCACCGGCGAGGCGGCGAAAAAGAAAAACGCCGAAGCGATTGCCGCGCTGTTTTCCGCGGAAGCGGGAAAGTTCGTTTGCGCCACCGCGGGCCACAATCTCGAATCGATTCTGGCGGCCTACGGTTCCGGCGCGGTCCATATGACCTATCACGAGGGCGGCGATTTTACGGTCATGAATGTCGATGTCGGCGGCGGCACCAGCAAAATCGCCATCGTCCAGGGCGGAAAAGTGATCGATACTTGCGCCGATGGAAGTCGGCGCGCGCCTGATCGCAATGGACGAAAACGGCGGATCAACCGGCTCGAAGACACCGCGCTCAAAATCGCCAAAATGGCCGGTGTGACCTGGCCCTGGGCAGCACGATGAGCGAAGAGGACAAAGAGAAGTTTTCCCAAGTGCTGTGCGATTCGCTCTTCGAAGTGCTCGAGCGCGGCAAGCTTTCGCCCGCAGGTGGCAAGATCTGCTTCTGACGCCGAATCTCGATTTCACCGATCCGATTCACGCGGTGATGTTTTCCGGCGGCGTTTCCGAGTTTATCTATGGCTACGAAAAGCGCAATCTCGGCGATCTGGGCGTTCATCTCGGCAAGAAAGTCCGCGCCCGCGCCAACCAGCTGGGCGGCGGCAATATTCCGCTGCGTCCGGCCGAAGTGCGGATTCGCGCCACGGTCATCGGCGCGTCGCAATACACCGTGCAGGTCAGCGGCAATACCATTTATCTTTCTCATCCGGAATTGCTGCCGCTGCGCAATCTGCAAGTGGTTACGCCGCAATTCGAGCAGACCGACACGATCACCGCCGACGAGATCAAGGCGCGGTCGGAAGGGCATTGCAGCGTTTCGACGCCGATGATCCCGATCGCGCCGTAGCATTAGCGATTCGCTGGGAGCTCGGGCCGTCCTATCCTCTGATTCGCACTCTGGCCGAGGGCTTGGTCGGCGCGATGAAGGAGCATATTGATAAGGGGCAGCCGCTGGTTTTGGTCTTCGATGCGGATATCGCCAAACTGATGGGCAATATCATAGAGCGCGAACTGATACCCGGAGCCGGCATCATTTCCATCGACGGCATCGATCTCAAGGATTTCGATTTCGTCGACATCGGCCAGGAATTGCCCGACGCCAAGGCGGTGCCGGTGGTGATCAAGTCGTTGATTTTTCGCCACACCGAGCACGGCCGCGGTCATCATCAGCAACATTAAGAAAATCGAGTCGAAGATGGAGGATCGAGTGAAGCAGTCTCGCTGCGCCATCCGCTATTCTCGGTCCTTGACGAAAGCTTCGTTGACTTTGAGCAGAGATTTTAATATTTTTAAATTATCTTGATTTTACAGGTGCTTAACTTTTATGGAAGAAGCGAGCGGATTGCACAATTTTCTTGAAATCGTCACCAAGCCGGACAATATCCCGATTGTCGCAATGCTGATTCTGGTGATTTTCTTCACCTGGGTGGGACTGCGCGAAGCCTTCAAGAACGATAAACTGATCGAAGAGGGAAAAGAAGACGATATCCCCAACGAAATGTGGAAATAGTCGATGGTAAGGGCTTGGCTAACTGTGTTGGCCGTCCTCATGGGATTTGGTTTAGTTTTCGCTACCGATACTCATCCTCCTTTCCAAAGCGACCCTCGGTGGGAATCCGCGCGCCGAGATCTCGGGCAGGGCAAAGCCGCGGAGGCGAAAACTGCCTTTGAGTCACTTTTGAAAGAATATCCCAACGAGGCCGATCTACATCTCTTTCTCGGTATGTCGCTTTTGCGGTTGCGCGATCCGCAAGCGGCGGTTTTGGAAATCAAACGAGCGATCGGCATCGATCCCAATCACGTCGAAGCGCGAACATTATTGGGTTATGTGGAGTTGGAAGTCCGCGGAGACGTCGATGCGGCGATAAAGGAATATAATAAAGTCATCGAACTCAGACCCGAGTTGCCGGAGGCTTACAGCAATCTGGCGGTCGCGCAAAAGAAAAAAGGGACTTGGATCAAGCGATCGCGAGTTTGAACAAAGCGCTGGAACGAAAGCCGGATTTTGCTTCGGCGCTCACGACGCGCGGCGGGATTTACGCCGAACAAGATAAATGGTCCGAAGCGCGGCGCGATTTCGAAGCGGCGCTCAAGATCAATCCGCGCGACGATGGCGCGCTTTACGGTCTGCCGCAATCCTTACGCGAAGCGCGGGATTATGCCGGAGCGCAACAGGCGCTCAGCGAATTCATTTCTCGTTCGCCCAATTTTGTTTATTGGCTGGAGTGGGGTCGGATCGGTTTGATCCGTTATTGGTGGGTTTTGCTGGCGATCGCGGTGGCGTGGGCACTCAAAGGACGATTTATGAAAGCGAGGACGGAAGCTCATGGCTGAAGCAAAAAAGCGCAAAGGAACGGCACTTTTGGCGGTCATGGATGAGAATTGCTCGAGCTGCGCCGGTTCGCCGATATGCGAGGCGCATTGTCCGGTCGACGATTGCATCAATCTGCTCTATGAAGAAATGCCGCGGGCGGGCTGAAACCCTATCGAGTCTACGTCGACAACGATAAATGCATCGGCTGTCAGATGTGTTACAGCGACGACCTGACCAAGGTGCAACAGCATAAAGAGACCGGCGAGATCTTCTACGAGTACAACAACCGATTTTTCGACCAGAACCGCAAACCCGTGCCGCCGGAAGCGGTTCCGAAGCGCTTTCAGTTGCAACTGATCGGCACCGAGTCCGAAGATCGACTGGACAAGAAAATCTGTCCGTGGGACGCCATCAAGATGTACGAGTTCGATGATGGCCTGGAAGTCTCCGAATATTTCTACGATATCACCAAAATCAAGAAAAGTGAAGGGACTTTCCGTCATTGATGCCGAGGAAAAAGCACGTCTGGAAGACAAGCAAAGCGAGTTTTACGATTAACGCTTGCGAAACCGATTCCTCGGCCGCCTCGCCCAACTTTCCTTGCCCTAAGTCGATTGCGATGTATAATCGAGTGACGACTCTCGCTCGTGTCATCTCTTGAAGCGCCACCCGCTTATTTTTCATAAAGCGCTAATCTTAAATAGAAGGAGCGACCATGGCAGGTAAGATTGAAATTATGGAAACGGTGTTGCGTGATGCGCATCAGTGTTTAATCGCAACGCGAATGAAAACGGAGGATATGCTGCCGATTGCCGCACAGCTCGACGATGTCGGCTACTGGTCGTTGGAAACTTGGGGCGGCGCGACGTTCGACGCTACTTTGCGTTTTCTCAAAGAAGACCCGTGGGAGCGCCTGCGCAAGTTGCGCGCGGCCATGCCCAAAACCCGCTTCCAGATGCTCCTGCGCGGCCAGAACGTGGTCGGCTACCACAACTATCCCGATGATATCGTGCGAGCCTTCGTCGAACGCGCCGCGGCCAATGGTATCGATGTTTTCCGTATCTTCGATGCCATGAACGATCTCCGCAACATGAAAACGGCCATCGAATCCGCGCTCAAAACCGGCAAGCTGGTCGAAGGGACGGTTTGCTACACCACCAGTCCGGTTCATTCCACGGATTATTTTGTCCACGTCGCGGAGAAGCTTGCCGAGACGGGCGTGCAGATCATTTGTCTGAAAGACATGGCTGGCATGCTGGCGCCTTACGCCGCCTACGAGATCATCAAAAAAATCAAATCACGGGTCGCCTTGCCGCTGCATCTCCATTCGCACTGCACGACCGGATTGTCGCCGATGAATTACATCATGGCTATCGAAGCGGGCGTGGACATTCTCGATACGGCGATTGCGCCGTTTTCTCAGGGCAGCTCGCAACCGGCCACCGAGCAAATGGTGGCGGCTTTCATGGGCACTCCCCATGATACCGGCTTGGATCTTAGTAAGCTGTGGAAGATCGCCGACTACTTTTATGGGGTGCGGCGGAACTACGCGGAATTCGAAAGCGCGGTGAACAACCAGATCAAAACCGACGCGCTGATCTCGCAAATTCCCGGCGGCATGCTCTCCAATCTGGTCGCGCAGTTACGTCAGCAAAAGGCCGAAGACAAGCTTGACGCGGTGTTGGCTGAGATGCCCCACGTGAGAAAGGATCTCGGCTATCCGCCGCTTGGTGACGCCGACAAGCCAGATCGTCGGCTCGCAGGCGGCACTCAATGTCATGACCGGCAAGCGCTATTCGGTCGTGGCGACGGAGACCCGCAACTACGTCATGGGACTTTACGGCGAGCCTCCCGGGCCGATCAACGAGGAAATCAAGAGAAAAGTTCTCGGCAAAAAAGAGCCGATCACCGTGCGCCCGGCGGACTTCTCCAGCCCGGCCTTGAGCAGGCGCGCAAGGATTCGGCAGGCTGGCGCGCAACGAAGAAGATGTGCTGACCTATGCCTTGTTTCCGGAAATTGCCAAGGATTTTTTTCAACGGCGCGACGGACACGTAGAAAAGCAACCGGCAGCGGGCGGCATGCGCTAGCGTTTTGAGCCGGGAGTGCGTTTTCCCGGACGGCTTCACCTCGTGGCTTACACCTAAATGATTTTATTCAGCGGGTATTCGATAATGCCGACGGCGCCGGCTTGAATCAGCTGCGGAATCAGGTCCCGGACTTTGGCTTCTTCCAGGACGCTTTCCACGGAATACCATTTTATTCCTTTCAGGTTCGGCGAAGGATGGAGCGGGGCGACCGTTGGCGCGGTGATGCTCGGAATCAACTCGATGACTTTTTCAAGATCGGCTTCCGGCACATTGAGTTTGATGCCGACTTTGTTCTCCGCTGAAAGCGCGCCGAGCAACAGGAGCTTGATCTGCTCGATCTTCGATCCGTTTCCAAGGATCCAGCCACGCTTGCTTATTGGCGATGAGTTGGGGACAAGATTCCATGAGCTCATGAATAATCTTCAGACCATGAGCGCGGATCGTGCTACCGGTTTCAGTGACTTCAACGATCGCATCGACGAGACCTTCGGCGGCTTTGGCCTCGGTGGCGCCCCAGGAAAATTCGACTTCGACGGAAATTTCTCGTTCGGCAAAATAGCGCTTGGTGTAATTCACCATCTCCGACGAAATTCGTTTGCCTTGAGGTCTTCGATTTTTTGGATCGGTGAGTCGTGCGGCACCGCCAATACCCAACGAGTGGGACGAAAGCTGGTCTTGGAATACATCATCTCGCAGACGACCTGGACATCCGATCGGTTCTCCATGGATCCAATCTTTCCCGGTGATGGCGACGTCCAGAGTACCCATTTCCACATAACGGGACATTTCCTGGGGGCGCGCCAGGCTGCAACGAATCGTTCGGTCGTCGATGGATGGAAAATAGCTGCGGCTCGTGGTCGAAATTTTCCAGCCCGATCTTCTTGAAGAGCTCGATGGTCATTTCTTCGAGACTGCCCTTCGGAATTCCACTTCAGTTCTTTGTCAGCTTTCGTTAAGCTCAACTTTCTTGTAAACCTCTTTGCGGATCAAACACCCGCTCGGCGATCACTTTCCAGTCACCGTCCGTGCGCTGGCGGAAGAAGCAACTCCGATAGCCTTCGTGGCAAGCGGCGCCGCCGACTCTGATGACCTGCAACAAAATCGTGTCGTTGTCGCAGTCGATGAAAACGTCCTTTACTTCCTGAAAATTGCCGGACTCCTCGCCTTTGAACCACGGCCCTTGGCGCGAGCGGCTATAATAATGCGCCTTGCCGGTGGTCTTGGTTTTTTCCCACGCCTCCTGGTTCATGTAGGCAACCATCAGCACTTCGCGGGATTGATAGTCCTGGACAATCACGGGAACGAGCCCGTTGCCTTTGGCAAAATCGATATTCTCTGTTTCCATGACGAATTTTCCCCGAATCTGTTTAGCTAACATACATACAGGGAGGCTTCAATATGACTTCGAGCCGCTTACGCGTGGCATCAGACCGCTCGGCGCGGAAGTTTTTGCAGCACGGGGATGTCGTCGATCTTGTCCTGCGGCAACGCGCTCCAATAGATCCCTTTGGGCCTTGCATAGGATCGCCGTCACTTCGATCACCCGTCCGGCGTGACGATGAGCATTCAGCGGAATGTCGTGGTCGGTCATGGGCATTTCTTCGTTGACGATTTGCAACGGATGAACCGATGTGACGATCGGCGTTTTGGCGCTGATTTTCTTTGCTTGGGTCAGCAATGCGAATTCCAGATCCGAATAGCCGCCGCCTTTGCCGACTCGGGCGCCGCGGCGATTGACGGCAACCGAGCCGCAGACAATCAAATCGATTTTCTTCATCTGATCCAGCTCTACCGGCCGGCCGTACTGCATCGGCGCCTTTGATCGACGAGGCGGCATAAGGCGAGCAACTGAGCTTTTTCGGATCAAGCTCGATGAACGGTTTGCCGCTACGCAGGCGCGGCACGGCCATATAAATGATTTTGCCTTCCGCCAAGGCACGCTGGCGAATCGCCCGTTGGGGCGAATCGGGATTGATCTTCAGCACCTTGGCATTTTTCCACCGCGATGTTTCGGCCAGCAGCCGCGCGCACGCTTCAGCGCCGACAAAATTGGGAATCCTGCCTGCCGCGCCGGGAAAACGGGCGGCTTTTCTCTGCTGTCAGCAAACGCCAGATATCCGCGCGGATTTCTTCTTTGCTTCTCATTCATGACGAAACTAAATCATGCGGCGGCGCAATCGGCAAGGACAAAAACTTCGTCAACTATGCGATTTGTCCCCGTTTATTGACTGTCGGTGAAGCGGGGTTATAAGATCAAAAGGTAATGCCGGAATTTATCGTCGTTTATGTCACTGCGGGCTCGCCGGAAGAAGGCGAAAAGCTGGCGCGTACTCTTGTCGAAGAGCGCCTGGCGGCGTGTGTCAATCGGATTAAATCAATCCAGTCGGTATATCCGCTGGCAAGGCCAAGTCGAGCAGAGCGAAGAAGAGCTGCTGATCATCAAAAGCCGCAAAGAACTCTTCCCTGCGTTGGAAAAGCGAGTTCGGGAACTGCATAGCTATGCCGTTCCGGAAGTTATTGCGCTGCCGCTGATCGCCGGCAGCCCGGCTTATCTCGGCTGGTTGGGCGATCAGGTGGCGGATGGCCGCCGCGGCCAAGGAAGCGATATTCGCACGGTCAGGGAAGTGTCGGCCGGCGGAGTCATTTATCGCAAAAATGGCAGTGGTTTCGAAATCGGCCTGATTCACGTGCGTAATCGGTGGGGTTTGCCGAAGGGGCATGTGGAAGAGGGCGAGCGGGTCGAAGAAGCGGCGTTGCGTGAGGTGCGGGAAGAAACCGGCTTGAAGGGCAAGCTAGTGCGCAAACTGGGCGATATTCGCTATTCCTATCGCGATAAGACCAAAGAAGGCGAGCCGATCCGCATTTACAAGCGGGTGCACTTCTATCTCTTGGAGTATCTGAAAGGCGATGTTCGCGACCATGATGACGAGGCGGACGATGCCCGCTGGTTTCCCATCGAGCAGGCGCTCAAGCAGCTCAAGTTTGCCACCGAACGCAAAATGGTGCATCGGGCGTTGTCCATGCTGACAGCGCGGCCGGGCCAACCCCGTGCTGAGCGCGCGCAGGAAAATCCCTAGAACCCAAACTGAATCGTATTCCCGATCTTGTCGTTTCATGTTATGCAGAGATTCGCCAGACTGGGGACTCTGCCGGCATGAACATACCGTCGTCGGGCTCGACCTTTTCCGTGCCGTACGAAATCGCCGCAGTAAGACCGCTGCGCCAAACAACGCTCGCCGAGCGCGAAGCGGCGTTGCGTGCCGCCTACTTCAACACCGAGCTCATTCCGCAAGATTTAATTTACGTCGATCTGTGCACCGATAGCGGTGTCAGCTCACTGAGCACCCCACAGCTCGCCGCGTTGGCGGCGGCCAATTGCGTCGAGCCCGGTATGGGATTGGCGGCCGAGGGCAGCCGCGCCTTCGCTCGGCTTGCCGAACAGGTGCGGAGTATTTTCGGGTTTCCTTATCTTGTTTCGACTCCGCAGGGGCGAGCGGCGGAGCGGATTTGGTCGAAGATCAAGATTAAACCCGACACTTTTGTCGCAGGAAACTTGTTGTTTCCGTCGACGCGCTTCCACATCGAAATGAACGGCGCCAAGATTGTCGATGTCATTGGTGACGCCGCCCATGATTTGACGGGCGAGGAGCCGTTCAAGGGCAATTTGGATATCGAGAAACTTGCCGGCGCGATTGAAGAAAAAGGTGCCGATCAGATTAGCTGTCTATACGTCGAGCTGAGCGTCAATGCCTGCGGCGGGCACCCGGTTTCGTTGGCGAACCTCAGAGAAGCGAAAAAAATCGCCGCGGCAGCATCAAATTCCGCTGTTTCTCGATGCCTGCCGGATTCTGGAGAACAGTTTCCTGATCAAAGAGCGGGAGGCTGGTTATCAGGAGCGAACGATCCTCGAGATCGTGCGCGAAACCTGCGATCTGGCGGACGGCTGTACGCTGAGCGCCCTCAAAGATTTTTTAGTGTCTTCCGGCGGGCTGATTTTGACGCGCGATCAGAGCAGCTATCAAAAGGCGTCGATGCAGAGCTTCCTCGATGGTGCGCAGCTGCCAGGCCTGGCCATGGAGCAACTGGCGATCTCGCTCGGCGATATTTTTGCGGCGGACCATTACGTCAAAAGCCGTGTCGACCAAGTGCGCTATCTGTGGCAGCGCTTAAAAGAGCACGGCGTCCCAGTGGTGAGTCCGCCGGCCGGCCACGCGGTGTTTGTCGATGTCAAAACGTTTCTGCCCGAGCTCAAGAGCGAAGATTTTCCTGCTGAAGCGCTGGCGGTATTTCTCTATCGGCGCGCGGGAGTAAGAGTGACGAAAGGTCCGCCGCCGGCGCCGAGCCAAATGGCGCGCGGCGTGGAACTATTGCGCCTGGCGCTGCCAGCGCGCAAATATTTGCATGGTCATCTCGACGACGTGGCGGAGGCGCTATTGTATGCGTACCAACATCGAAACGAGATCAAAGGACTTAAACGCATCGAAGCGCCGAATCGCAGCAAGTACGAGCCGGCCCATTTCAGCTCGCTATGAGCGGACAAACGGCACAACTGTATTCGCCACCGTTCGGCCGTACTATCGGTGAGATTTTTTTTCAACGCGTAAACCAACTCGGTGATCGCCTCTTCCTCAAGCTCCAGCGCGACGACCGATTCGAAGATATTTCCTGGCGTGATTTTGGCGCGCTGGTGCAAAACCTGCTGCTGGCGCTTTATTCGCTTGGCCTACATGCCGGAGAGCCGATCGCGATTATCGGCGAGAATAGTCTCGAATGGCTGTGCGCCGATCTTGCCACCTTGGCCGGCGGCTTTCCTAATGTCGTCATTGCGCCGGCGCTGTCGGACGGCCTATTGCTAAAGATTCTCAGGCATTCGGCTTGCCGCGCGGCGTTCGTGCAAGATTCCACCGGCGTTGGTCGTTTGCTCAATCTGCAAGCCCATCTGCCGGCGCTCGCGCATGTTTTAGTCATGGGCGAGCGTACCGCGAGTTTGCCAGGTACTTTTGGTTTCACAGACTTGATTGAAATCGGCAAACGGGCGGACGCCAGCCGAATGCGGGAAATCCTCGAATCCGTGTCATGCCGGAGACCTGGCGACGATCATGTACACTTCCGGTTCCACGGGCGAGCCGAAAGGGGTCATGCGCACGCAGGAAAATCTGCTTTCGAATATCACCAACGGCGCCGCGATCGTCGCAAGCAAGCCGGAGGAGATGACGGTGATTGTCTTAAGTCTCAATCATCTCTTTGGCAGATTCGGTTTTCTCAAAAGCGCGGTCACCGGTAGGGCGATGGCGATCGTCGAGGCCTCTGAACTGGAGGTTGATTTGAGGGTCATTGAGTCGCTTCACGGTACGGCGATGGCGGTGGTGCCCAGAGTGATGGAAAAAATCTGGCTAGGCCTGCTCGATCAAGAAGAAAACCGTCAACTCTGGCAAGAACTCGAACTTCTCGATGGAAAAAAGTCTAGCGGCGGTCTCGACGAACAGGAGAGCTGGCGATTTAATGTGCTGAGAACAGCGCTCGGACAATGCGGTGCGCAGGTCCCTTGGCGGTCACATCAAGTATATCTCATACGGCGGCGCGGCCATGCCACCGCGGATCATGCGCTTTTTCGAGTTGATCGGCATACCTTTGATTGGGTCTTACGGTTCCACGGAGTGCGGCGGCGTCACGCTTTGCGGTGTCGGCGAAAATCGTCCCGGCAATTTGGGTAAACCCTTTGCCAACGTGGAGATAAAAATTGCCGATGATTCGGAAATTCTCGTTCGAGGGCCGACGGTCACTCCCGGTTACTTTAAGAACCCGGAGGCAACGCGCGAGGCTTTGGACGCGGATGGCTGGTTTCACAGCGGCGATCTCGGCGCGCTCGACGACGATGGTTCTCTTAGGATCATCGGCCGCAAGAAGGATGTTTTTAACTGCATCGAGGGATCGAATATCTATCCGGGGTTCATAGAACTCCAATTGGAGAACGAGCCGTCGATTCGACAAGCCATCCTGCTCGGCGACCGGAGGCCGTTCGTCGCCGCGCTGATCGTGCCGGAGAGGCGGAAAATAGCGGTGGCGCTGGCGAAGCAAGAATCCTCTTTGCCGAACGACGAAATTGTCGCCGCGCTCTGGCCTGAGATCGAACGCATCAACCGGCGGCTTGAATATTACGAGCAGATTCGCGAGATCGCCGTAATACAGGATGACTTTCCGGTCGAAGTCAGATCGGTCAACGTTTTTGGAAAAGTCAAAGTCGACCGCGCCGCCGCGGCCGAGCGATACGCAAAAGAGATCCAAGCAATCTATGCATCGACATTGGGAGGAGAAGTACATTGAGCTCATTAGCTTTGATTACGGGAGGCGGCAACGGCATCGGCCGGGCCGTCGCTCATCGCATGGCCGCGGCGGGCATGACCGTAGTCGTCGCCGACTACGATCATGCGGCGGCGGCGCAAGTTCGCGGTGAAATCGCCGAAGGCGGCGGCAAAGCAGAGGCGTTGTCCGTTGACGTGACTATGGCGCGCGAGGTCAAGGCGGTTGTTACGGACGTGGCTACGCGATTTGGCCGGATCGATGTTTTGGCTAATATCGCCGGCGGGAGCTTTTATACCAAGCGCATCGAAGAATTTACCTGGGGGGAATGGAAGCAGGTGATCGACACGAATTTAAAGGGCACTTTTCTGCTGTGCCGGGAAGTCGCGCCGGTCATGCAGCAACAGAAAAGCGGACGGATTCTGAACACAGCATCCAACTATGCGGTCACCGGATCGGCTTTGCGGGCGCCCTATTCGGCGGCCAAGGCCGGCATTATCGCATTTACCAAAAGTCTGGCCTTGGAGCTTGCGCCCGACGGCATACGCGTCAATACGGTCGCGCCGGGGCCGACGGATACGCCGCGGGTGATGGAGAAGGAAACGCCCGACGCGCGCAAGCAACGCTGGTCGCCCGCGATTCCACTGGGGCGCACCGGCCGGCCGGAAGATTTGGCGGAGCTTTACTATTTTCTCACGACGCCGGAGAGTAGCGCGATCACCGGCCAGACTTTTCACTGCAACGGAGGCTTGCTTTAACGATGAAACTCGAAAACAAAGTTGCCGTGATTACCGGTGGCGCCCAAGGCATCGGCCGGACGGTTGCTCTCGGCATGGCACGTGATGGCGCGCGCGTGGTGGTCGCCGACTTGCAGGGAGAAAAAGCCAAGAGCGTCGCCCGCGAGTTGCAGACGCTCGGCGCCGAGGCGATCGCGGTCGAAGTCAATGTCGCGAGCGAAGCGTCGGTGAAGAATCTGGCGGAACAAACCTTTAACCGCTTCGGCCGTGTCGATATTCTGGTCAACGACGCTGGCGTTTATCTCAAGTCGCCGGTGGTGGCGAAGAGCGAAGAAGATTGGGACAAGACCATCAACGTCAATCTTGGCGGCAATTTCCTCTGTGTTCGCGCTTTCGTGCCGGCCATGCGCAAACAGAAAAGCGGGCGAATCATTAGCCTCGCGTCATCCATTGCCAATACCGGGGCCCGAGAGTTCGCCGACTATGCCGCTTCAAAAGCCGGCATCATCGGTTTCGTCAAAGCCCTGGCGCGCGAACTCGGCCCCGACGGAATCACCGTCAATGCCATCTGCCCCGGCTCGGCCAATACGTCGATGCCGCGCAGCCATCGATCGGAAGAGGATGTCATGGCGCGCTTGCGAGCGACCCCACTCGGCCATGTGCTGGAGCCTGAGGATATCGCCGGATCGATTCTCTTTCTCGCGAGCGACGCCGCAGCCTATATCACCGGCCAGGCTTACAATATCAATTGCGGCAGCGTGATGGTGTAGTGCCGCGCGTGTGCCGGCGGATCATTGTCGCTCCAACGCTGAGATAGAAGTGCGCGGTTAGACCGACCAGCGGACGGCGGCTAAAGATTAATGGATCAAGACTGCTCGGATCACAGTCTCCTCTATCTCGCAGTGCAGAGCGTTTAGCGCGGCATTGTCCTCTTGCAATAATCCACCTAACGGCGTCTTAATTGGTCCGCGGCGAGCGTGTGTGTTGCGTGCTGCCGAGTTTGTACTGACTTTAGGGGATTGGCGTATGGCGAAAACTCCATCGAAGTTCGGGTTCGTAGAGTGCGCGGATTTGATCAACGCGCAGAAATACGGCCCGGCGCTGAAAATGTTCCAGCAAGCGGTCAGCAATTTTCTTGAATCTAAAAGCGCGCCCAAGCGCGGCGAGGTAGCGCTGCAGTTGCTGCAGATCTCGACGGCCCTGGAAGAGACTCTCAAGAAGGCCTTCGGCGACAAGTGGGCCGCGCACATTCCGGGTTTTTCAGACGAAGGAAGTGTCGCGAGCTGTTCCTTCTGCGGTAAGCATGAGAGTGAGGTCCTGAAGTTGATCGCCGGCCCGTCCGTGCATATCTGCGACGAGTGCGTGGTTCTTTGTGATGATATCCTTACGAAGCAGAACGGTAATGAAACCAAAAAAACCAAACGTCCTACTAGCGCTGATCCTAGCGCGGAACGGCTTTGCGGTATCTGTATGGAACCGCGCGAGACCGACGAGTTGATCTTTTTGCCGCACGCCGCCTATATGTGCGCCGGCTGTCTCGAAGATATTCAAATCGTGCGCGATAAGCAGATGGAAAAATAGCTTTCCGTGGCCTATCAACGGGAGAGTTCCGATGCCCTACGATTGCTGGCGTGGAATGGTTGGGATCATCAAGCCGACCAAGGGTTCAGGTTCTTTGGTGGAGCTGATCAAGATGTTGCCGGATGGGATTGGGGTGATTCCGCTTTTCAACAACGTCCGGCACGGTAAGATCGAAGAGTTCCAGGCGGCGATCCCGGCCTACGAAGAAAAGATCGCCGAGTTGGCCGAAGACAAGGTCGATCTGATTCATCCGGCCGGGACGCCGCCGTTCATGCTGCTCGGTTACAAAGGCGAGGCGGAGATTATCGCCAAGTGGGAAAAGCGTTTCGGCATTCCGATCTTCACTTCCGGCACGAATCAAGTGGCGGCGATGAAAGCGCTCAAGATCAAGAAATTCGTCGGCATCGGCTACGATTTCGAAGACACGAGCATCGTTGCGCGCTATTTCACCGATGCCGGCTTCGAGGTGTTGGCCTTGGATAAGCTTCCCGGCCCCTGGGAAGAAGTCGGCCGACTTTCATCGAAGGACATCTACTCTCAAGCTAGAAATTTGTTCTTGAAACATCGCGACGCGGACGGAATTTATTTCCAGGGCGGCAAGCTCCGCATTGTCGATATCATCGAACCGCTGGAGCAGGACCTCGGCGTGCCGGTGATTCATCCGGGCGCGACGCAGTGTTGGGAGATTCAGAAACGATTGCGTGTGAGGCAACCGCAAAAAGGTTACGGCCGGTTGTTGAAGGAGCTGCCGTAGCTACATAATGATTCGTTGGAAGCTTATTAACCCGCCAAGCGATAAAGCTTAGCGACGTTTTCGCGATTCAGTTTCCTCTTCACTAACGGATCGATCCCGACACAGTTTCTATCGACGGTTTCTTTGGAGCATGGCCAAGTAGTTACGCCGTGCGGGTAGTCGCTCGCCCAAAGAAAGTTGTCCTCCCCGTACACGGACGTTGTCAGCACGCCGGCGCGGTCGTCTTGGTAGGTGAAAAAAACGTTTCTCCTAAAATACTCGCTGGGCGGGAGCTTGTTGATATTTTTCTCGGCGTCGTAGGTGCTGGCGCGGCCGAACCAGTAATCGACTTGCTGTACGAGATTTGCCACCCAGCCGACGTCGAACTCGGCACAGACCACTTTAAGTTTGGGGTGGCGGTCGAAAACGCCGGACAGAATCATGTTGCCGAGGAATTGCTGCGCCGGCGCCTGTTTGTTGGCCAAGCCGAGGGCCTGTTTTTTTGGATCGACATCGCGCGGCCCTTCGTAGTGCGTGCGCGCGACCCCTTGGGTAGCGCTGGTATGGACGTTGATCACCATCGCGGTTTCTTCCAGCGCCGCCCACATGGGTTCGTAGACGGATTCGTAATAGCCGCTGTCTTTGATGCGCGTCGGCAGTTGCACGCCGCGAAACCCGAGCTTGGCATAATGTTGAATGTCCTCGACTGTGTGATCCATATCCAGGATCGGCAAAAGCGCCAGGCCGATGAGTCTTTTCCGATCGACGCTGCAAAATTCAGCTAGCCATTCATTGTAAGAGCGAAAGATCGCGCGCTGATAGGGCTCGTCAGTGATGCTATAAAGTTGGCGCGCCGCGCTGGAGAAGAGAACCTCCGCGTCGACGCCGTCGGTGTCTTGATCCTTCAGGCGAGCGGTTGGTTCCCAGCCGCCGGGATAATCTTCGTAGCGAAACGTCTCGTTGAAGCGAATGGTCTCGAAATGTTTCTCTTGATCGACTTCAGAGATGCCTTTAGCTTTTTCGACCGCGAGCCCTTTCGAGTAGTGCGACAAACCGACCGGCGGCAGACCGTCGATCACAAGCCAGATGCCTTTCGGCACGCCCGGTGGATCTTTGGCGACTCTTGGCGCGCGTTCACCATACTCCTTTTGTACGCGCTCCCAGGCAGCGGGCGGTTCATTGACGTGGCTATCGGCGGAGATCAGTTTGAAATCCGGCATAATTTTTTCCTCATTCAATCAAGCGCCACGAATAATTCCGTGGCATCGCGCAGTTCCAATTGGGTGCCGAAAGCCTGGGATAGACGTGCCAGGCCGCTCTAAAATTATTTTTCGCCGACCATAAGAGAGCTTTACCCTGGTTGTCAAGTTTTCTTCGCTTGTGCGCTGGCGAGCCATTTTGGGGGTTGACATGGCAAAGGTGTCGGAGTTTTATGCTTGGCTGAATTGTTAGGAGCATGGAGGAGAAGGCAATGATCCGTTTGCACCGACTTTTGCTCGCATGGATTGTCGTAGCGATGTTGCAGCCAGTCAATTCGGCTTTCGCCGCCGGCGCCGAGCGCGAACGCGTGTTGGAGGGCGCAAGGAAGGAAGGCCGGCTGGTTCTTTACGCCGGCATGGACACCGAGGAAGCGACGCTTATTACGAACGAGTTCTCGAAGAAGTATCCGTTCATAAAAACTGAAATTTTTCGTTCCACCGGCGAAAAAATTCAGGCGCGATTTCTTGTCGAGCACCGCGCCAACACGCACAGCGCGGACGTATTTCAAGCAAGCATCATTCAAGTTTATCAGCTAAAGAATCTCAAGCTCCTGGCGCGATACGTTTCCGACGAGGCTGCCGCTTATCGAGACGGATTTAAAGATCCGCAAGGACACTGGACTGCGCTGTATCAAATTCCCTATGTCATCGGCTACAACACGCGGCTGGTGCCGCCAAAGGATGTGCCCGCAAGTTATCACGATCTGCTAAATCCCAAATGGAAGGGATGGATCGCTTTGGAAACCGAAGAGTACCAGTGGTTTTACCACTGGTTGCAGATTTTGGGTCGAGACAAGGGACTCGACTTCATGAAAAAATTTGCCGGTCAAAACCTGCAGATGCGCGCAGGCCATACGCTGCTGGCACAGCTCGTGGCGGCGGGTGAGGTCGCACTCGCGACGGTGGTTTATTCGAACCGGGTGGAGCGGATGAAAGCGAGCGGAGCGCCCATCGATTGGGTGAAATTCAAAGGACCGACGATCTCGGCGATCAATGCCATCGCAATTCCGGAAAAAGCGCCGCATCCCAATGCGGCCAGGCTTTTCGTCGATTTCACGCTGTCGAAAGAAGGACAAAATTTGCTGCGCGGCTTGCGCCGAATTCCGGCGCGACCGGACGTTTTGCCCGATCCGCCAACTCTAACGCAAGGATTGCAGCTCTATCCGGCGCGGCCGGAAGGGATGATCGAAAACTACAACGACACCGTGGCGCGCTTCAACGAGATTTTTAATCGAAGTAAATAATCCATCAGAGTAGGGCACCGTCTCTGGAGGACAATCAGCAAGTCGAAAAACAGGCCGAAAAAGAAAGAGGTCGCCACACCGGCTAAAGACCGTCGGCAGCGGGTCTAAAGTCGCTCGTCAAACACCGTTCATTCAGCCGGAAAAATTTTCTTCCCGCTTCCTTCATCTTCGAGACTAATCGCTTTCGTCGGGCAAATTTTCGCGGCCAGCACAATCTTCTCGTCGGTGTCCGCCTTGGGGTCGATCACTTCGGCGATCATTTTGCTGTCGAGCTTGAAGACTTTGGGCGAGGCTTGGACGCACTTGGCGAAGCCGTCGCATTTGGTTCGATCGATGGTAATTTTCATCGCTTCTCCCGTTGACCGGTTTAAAAGTTCAGGACGTTCAAATCGTTCAAGTCGCAGATGGCGGTCTCCGCAAGACCGTCATTTTAAAATCTCTTTGAGTTTGGCCACGAGACCCGGCTCGAGTTTTAAAATTTCCTTAACGCTTTGTTCGAGTTCGGCGCCATCGGCGGGATTGATGTCGAGATTGGCCTTCTTGGCCTCGGCGAGAAAATCCGGGTCTTTCATCGTGTCCATAAAAGCTTTGCGAATGATCTGCACGCGGTCTGCCGGCGTGTTCGGCGGCAGCACGTAGGGTCGCACGGTCGCGCCGTGCACGCGCGCGACGGTGGATATCAGTCTCTTCGCCTCGTCGGTCTTGGCATAGTTGAGGGCCATCGGCAGCTTGAGAAACTCCGGGTGCGGTTTCAGGGTCACCTGAAGGACCAATTTGAGCTCGCCGGTTTCCAATTCCTTGCGCCAGGTGGATTTCGTCGATTCCCAGGAATTGCTGAGGCCGGCGACTTCACCGCTGTTGAACGCCAGACGCACGTCGGCGGTTCCTTTGTAACCAGAAACCAATTGGATCGGCAGGCCGAGCGTCACCTTGAGCACGTTGGGAATATCGTCCGACCCGGAGCCCGACGCGACGCCGCCGAATTTGACGACTTGTTTGCTTGCCAGCCACGATTCGACGTCGGCGATGCCGGTGGACTTGGCGATGCCGATGACAAAATTATCTTGGGCCGGCACGCCGACGTAATGAAATTTGGCGGCGTCGAATTCGATGCCGGGTTTGGCCAGGAGTTGCTGCAAGAAGAGTCCGCCGATAAAATGGCCGATCGTGAGCCCGTCGGGTTTTGCCGCTTTGAAAACGTAATTCGCCGAAATCATGCTCCCGGCTCCCGGCATGTTTTCGACGATGATCGCCGGGTTGCCTGGAATGTGTTTGCCCATGTGGCGGCCGATCGTTCGGGTATAGGCATCGTAGCCGCCGCCTGGAGTAAAACCGACGATCATGCGGATGGCCTTGCCATCGTAGAAGTTGGTCTGGGCGTTGACCCGCGCGTCGGCGAAAATGAAAATGCCGAGGAGAATCAACACGGCTGCGGCCAGTCTCGATGGCTTCTTAAATCTTTCCCTCATCGGGATGGTTCCTTTCGTTGACGGCGACGATTCAACTCGGGTTTAGAATCGCCTTGAGCTTGGCGACTAATGTTGGATCGAGCTTGAAAACTCCGGCGACGAGTCGCTCCATTTCCTCTCCGGTGACCGGCTCAATGTCCAAATTGGCCTTTTTCGCATCGGCCAAAAAATCAGGATCTTTCAACGTCGCAGCGAAGGCGCGGCGCAAAATCTCCGCACGCGCCTTCGGCGTGCCCGGTGGCAAAACGTAGGGGCGATAATATTCGGCGGGATCCTGGATCCCGGCTTCAATCAACTGCCGCGCTTCGTCGCTCTTGGCCAAACTGGTGGCAAGCGGGACATTGGCAAGGTCGGGATGAGGTTTGGCCAAAGCTTGCAGCACGACGATCGCTTCGCCGGATTGGATCGCTTTCATCCACGTCGAGCGAATCGAATCCCAGGTCCAGCAGCCGCCGGCCAGCTCGCCGCTCTCCGCGGCGAGGCGAATTTCCGAAGTGCCCTTGTAGCCGGCAACGAGTTGGATCGGCAGCGCGGTGGTAGCGGCGAGCATGCGCGCCGTATCGTCGGGTGCGCCGCCGCCGATGCCGCCGAGTTTTACCGGCGTCTTCGACGCCAGCCATTTCTCGACGCTGGTAATGCCGCTCGCTTTGGTGAAGGCGCAGGCGCGGCTTTCTTTGATCGGCGAGCCCAGGTACTCGAATTTGGCGGCGTCGAATTCAATGCCTGGTTTTTTGAAAAGTTGGTAAAGAAATAGCCCGCCCTGGAAGTGGCCGACGGTGAGCCCGTCGGGTTTGGCAACTTTGTACATATGGTTGGCGCCGATCAGATGGCCCGCGCCCGGCATGTTCTCGACGGTAATCGAGGGTTGGCCGGGGACATGTTTGCCGATATGGCGGGCAATCATGCGCGTATAGGCGTCGAAGCCGCCGCCGGCCGACGTGGCAACGATCATGCGGATGGTTTTACCTTTGTAGAAAGGCTCTTGAGCGAACGCGGGCCGGACTGCGCCGAGCAACAAAAGAATTACGGCGACATATACCGAGATGAGTCTCTCTTGCATACCGAGATCCCCTCGCGCCGCAAAACTGCGCGAATCTAAGGAAAAGACCGGTTTGTGTCAAGATGAAATTTGATTGGCTTTCGGCTTTCCTGCGCGATCAAGCATTCGCTTGATGATTCGGACAGAGCCCTTCGCTTCTGCTCAGGGCGCTACGCTCCCGACTTTGAGTCGGGAGCTTAGCGATTTGACAGGTCAATCAGGGGCGCTGTAGATTTTCAGCCATTCAAACGACTCGATGGTATAATATGCGAGGAGAGCGACGATGATCAAGACCACTGGCTCTGGCGGCGACGCACATGGAATGCCGCAACTTGAAAGAATCGATGGCAGTGATGGTCGATTTACTGGCCTTTGAAAAGATCTCGGAGAAGGCGGGGGAGGCGACGCTCAAACATCCCAACACCCATTGGTTGCTGGTGTTGCATGAAGTACCGGATGCGCCGACCAAGCAGATGCATAACCACTGGGGCGTGCGGGTGGTCAATCCTGAAGAAGTCGACCGCGCTTATGAATATCTGCTCGCGCACAAGGCTGAATACAAGCTCGGTGCGATTGGTAAGCCGACGTGGAGCCACGGCTCCTACTCGTGCTATTTCGTCGAGCCCGGCACCAATGGCTGGGAAATCGAGTGCTACGAGGCGTTCAACCGCAAACAGGCGACCGCGGAACGATTCGGCGCGGTAAAAATGGCGCATTGGGACGAGACGCTATCCCGGAGGAGCGATTTCCCGGCACGAGGCTATGTGCCGCAGGGATTTACCCACGGCACTCTGGTTGCCACCGACCTGGAAGCGAATAGGCAATTCTACACCGAAGTTTTGGGCTTGGACGTGCATCGCTTCAGCGACCATGTGATCTACGTGAAGCATCCTCAGACAAAAACATTTGTCGTCTGTGCATTGCGCAAGGACTTCGGAGTGTTTTCGACCAACTTTCGCAATACTTTGACGGTAGAATCAAAAGACGCAGTGAAAACGGCGTACGCGGAGTTTGACGCAGCAGGCAAAGAGTTGGGAGTCGGCGAATTGTTTCCGCTGCAACAAGACGAGTCTTTCGCGTCTTTCTGCTTCCGCGATCCGGGCAGCAACTGCTGGGAGATTTTTCTGCGAACTGAGGTCCTATGACGGAAACACCCTTGGAACAGATGGGTCTGCGCGAGCTGCGTGGAATCATGCGGCAAAAGGTGCCGGCGGAGGCGTGGAAGCATTTCAACGGCGCGGCGGAAACCAAAGCAACCTTTCATCGCAACCCGCGCGCGTTTCACCGCTATCTCTTCCGCCAAAAGATTTTCCATGAGGTCAGCGAGCCGGATATTTCCATTGAGCTCTTTGGCCATACGCTGCCGACGCCGGCGATCACCGCGCCGGTAGGAAGCTTTGTGCTGATCAGCAAAGACGCCGAGCGCGAGGTCGCCGAGGGAACGGAGAGGGCGGGGGCGATGATGTTAACCAGCCAGGCCGCGAAGTTCGATCCCAAAGGCTGGCGCAACGCAGCGAAGTCGCCGCTGGTTTTCATGGCCTACATGAATCGCGGCAGGGAAGAAGTTTCGGAGTATGCCAAGACGGCAGAGGATCTTGGCTTCGCGGCGGTAGGAATTACCATGGACACAGTCAAGCCGGTGAAGATCGGCGACGAAGTGCCGCTGTCCACCAAGGACGGCAAGCCGCGCAAGGGCCACAAGTCGACGCCTAAAGATATCGAATGGATGAAACAGCAAGTGGATCTGCCCGTCGTCGTCAAAGGCATCATGGGCGCCGACGATGCGCGCGCGGCGGTCAACTCCGGCGCCGACGCGTTGATCGTGTCCAATCACGGCGGGCGTATTCTCGACTTTAACCGCGCGGCTTTGGAAGCGCTGCCCGAAGTGCTCGACGCGGTGAACGGCAAAGTCCCGGTGCTGCTCGACAGCGGCATCCGCAGCGGCGGCGACATCGTCAAAGCGCTCGCGCTCGGCGCCAAGGCGGTCTTGATTGGGCGGCCGGTCGCCTGGGGTGTCGGCGCCTTCGGTGCAGCCGGCGTGGAACGTGTGTTTGCGCTCTTCGCCGAGGAAATGCAGCGGGTGCTCACCATGACCGGCGTGGCGCGCGTGCGCGACGTGACCCAATCTATCTTGCTGCGCGACGAACCGGGAGGTCTGCGTTCATTATGATATTCGTTCTCTGGGCAATCATTTTCGTCGTCGGCATTTGGATCATTTCGACTTACAATGGGCTGGTGGCGCTGCGCTTGCGCGTGCAAAACGCCTGGCGCCAGATCGAGGTACAGCTCAAGCGGCGCTACGATTTGATTCCGAACCTGGTGGAAACCGTCAAAGGCTACATGCAATACGAGCAGGACACCCTGCAAAAAGTGATCGACGCGCGCAGCCAAGCGATGACCTCGAAAGGCATCAAAGAAACCGCGGAAGCGCAGACGGCGCTCACTCAGTCTCTGGGCAAAGTTTTCGCGCTGATGGAAAATTATCCGGAGCTCAAGGCGAAGCAAAAACGTGCTGGATCTGCAAGAGGAGTTGACGACCACCGAAAATCAACTCGCGTTCGCGCGCCAGTACTACAATGATCTGGTAACCCAGTACAATACCAAGCAGCAAGTATTCCCGTCGAATATGCTCGCGAGCCTATTCAAGTTCCAACCCAGTGAATTTTTCTCGGTGCCGGAAGCGGAAACCGCCTTGCCCAAGGTCAATCTCTCTTTGACACGGTAGCCTAGGGTCTGCCCCCTGGAGACGCCAGAGACTTTAGATTTCGTCCAGCGCCAGGCGCACAATCAGCACTGGAGCGGCGCACTGGTGGGCTGCTTCATATTATTTTTCTTCGCGATCGGCACGGCGGTCGACTATCTCTACTTGGATGCCTTCACGCCGGCTGGCCCGGCGTTTCCCGTGGCGACCGTATTAGCGCTCGGTTTCGCCGCGTCCACGACCTTGACCGCTTATTACCGCGGCGCCGATATGATCCTTGCTTCGCTCGGCGCGGAGAAGCTCAATCTGCAAATCCCCGAACATCGCGAGCTGCAGAACGTCGTGACGGAAATGGCCTTGGCTTCGGGTTCACCAATGCCGCGCATATTTGTCAGCTTCGATCCCGCGCCCAACGCCCTCGCCACCGGCACCAACGAAAAGAACGCGGCGATTTGCGTCACCGCAGGTCTGTTGACGCTGCTGGACCGGGAAGAGACCCAGGGTGTCATCGCCCACGAGATGTCGCACATTCGCAATGACGATATTTTACTGATGACGCTGGTGAGCGTGCTGCTCGGCGGTATCGTCTTGTTGTCCGACTGGGGCCGGCGCGGTTTCTATGGTTCTCAATCGGGCCGGCGGATGAGTCGCAAAAGCCCGCTGCTGTTTTTGCCGTTATTGCTCTTGATCGCCCTGTCGCCGCTGATTGCCCAGCTCCTGGCGATGGCGGTATCCAGGCAGCGGGAGTATTTGGCGGATGCGACGGCGGCGCAATACACGCGCAATCCGGGCGGTCTGGCGCGCGCACTGGAAAGGATCCGTGACGGCGCGATGCCGTTTTCCAAAGCAAGCCGCGGCACGGCGCATCTTTTTATCATGGACCCGCTGCGGCGCCGTTTAGACGAACGTAGCGGCGCATTGGCCGATTTGCTGGCGACCCATCCGCCGATCGAGCGGCGCATCGCGCTGCTGTATCGGATGGCGGGAATCATCGCGGCCGACGAGGTGTCAGTTCAAAGGTTCAAGGTTCAAACGTTCAATCGGTTCGATAACTCGGAGAATCCAATGTGTTGCGTTGTCCGCAATGCGATCGCGACATGATTGAGGTGATGGCACGGGCCAATCCGGGGACGCTGATTCAACTCGATCAGTGCCGCATCTGTGGCGGCATCTGGTGCGACAAGTGGGAGCTGTTCCCGGTCGCTCGGGAAGACGCCGACCGGCTCGACACGGTGGACGAAAGTCTTCTGCGCGATCGAATCAAATTGCCGCAGAAGACGATTTATTGCCCGCGTTGCGCCGATGAATTGCGCGTATTTGCCGACCCGATCTTGCCGCAGGACATTCAACTGCAGCGTTGCCGGCACTGCGATGGCATCTGGCTGAACCGCGGCCAATTGCGCCGCTACAAGGATTTTCAGCAGAAAACGCGGCTGCAAAAAATGGGCAAAGACGCCATCGCCGCGAAACTGCCCGAGGTTTACGCCGATCCCAAGGCTTGGGTAGTCACTGGCACGAAAGGGATCTTTGCCTATCCGCGAGGAGAAGAAGCCAATGACGATGTCGTCGCCAGGAGCCTTGGCGGCGCGGCGAAGCTGATCTTACAGAGTTTGGTGCGAATGATTCTCGGAATTTGATCGCCCTACAGCCGGTCACAGACCGAGTCTAACCTTCTATTGCCAATTTCCGGACAGGTGAATTGCACAAAATCCGACAAAATTTTCAGTGTCCTCCCGATTGAATCCCCAAGCTGTGAGAACTAGTGTCGGCTTCGGATGAAGGTTTTGATTGAAATATCACCGGAGCACTACGCTAGCTTCTTGGAAAAATGTGACACCGAGTTCCGGGAATATTCTCTTTTGAAAAACGGCGTAGTTCTCCGGCGCGAGGTCGATGGCACGGAGCGGCGGATGATTGCGATACTCTGCGAGCAGTTTCAGGCTTACATTCTTCTCTTTGCCGCGCGTGCTTTGTATTTTCCCGCGGTCGAGGATATCAACAGATCACTCGACCCGTTGTATGAACGATAGGATTGTTGCGGCTCATGAAATCTAAAAGTAGAGCAGACGCCTGATCCGCAACCGCTCACCTCTATTTAATTTTCCCGCCGTTAGCGCACCGCTCGCACGTCGCGAGCATGCATTTCAGCTAAATTTGCCGAATCGGAATCTACTCTTCGAAGCGGGTGGAAATGATTTGCCGCTTTCGACTGAATAGCTGGCGAGCTAACATCTCGCTCGATTTTAGGTCGTTGCAATCAAGTCGATTTCCACCAGGGCGCCGCGCGGCAGATCGGCAACGGCGACGGTGGAGCGTGCCGGCTTGGACGCGCCAAGAAATTCGCTGTACACTTCGTTCATGGCGCCAAAGTCGCTGATGTTCTTTAGAAACACTGTGGCCTTGACTGCGCGCTCGAGCGAAGATCCCGCCGCCTCCAATACGGCTTGCAAATTCTTGAGGACTTGGCGGGTTTGCGCCGTGATGCCGCCCTCGACAAAATTGCCGGTTTGCGGATCGATCGGAATCTGCCCGGCGGTATAGACGAATTCGCCAACTCGGATCGCCTGCTCATAAGGACCGATGGCTTTAGGGGCTCGATCCGTACTGACGGGTTGTTTGTTCATCGGCAAAATCTCCCTTCGAATGGTCCGGAGAAATTTATATCATGATCGCGCTTTCTCGCAATCGAGTCTTAAAGTTTCGCTGCTTGCGCTGGACCGCGCGACTATGATTGATTAGTGCCAAATCGCCATGAAACTGATTACCGCGCATAAGATTTTAATCGCGAGCTCGACGGTTTTCTTTCTGTTCTTCGCGCTGTGGGAGTTCCGGAACTATTCCGCGAGCGGCGAAGCCTGGGCGATGGGCCGGAGTCTGCTCTATTTGCTCGTCGCCATCGGCTTCGGCATTTACTTCAAGAATCTCCGGCGCATCTACAAGTTGAGATAAATCTCGCCGTGGACGCCGCGCCCTTTTTAGTCGAAGTTTCCGAGGAGCAGATCCGCCGCGAGCGCCAGAAGGCGCGCGAGCTACGGGCCAGTCCTTGGTGGAAGCGCAAGCGCGGGGCGGGAGTCTGCCATCATTGCGGCGAAAAGTTTTCGCCGCACGATCTCACGATGGACCATCTTGTGCCGATCGTGCGCGGCGGTAAATCGACCAAGGGCAACCTCGTGCCCAGTTGCAAAAAATGTAACTCGGAGCGCAGCCACCGGCTACCGTTTGAAAAGACGGGAGAGTAAGATGACGGTGAGGTTGCGCTGTTCGCTAAGGCGTTCCTAAACAAGGAGGTGCTGCCATGGCTGTAGAAACGCTTTTAGTCCGCACGATGTCCGATACGGTGGAGACCGACATTGAGCGCGTGCAGGTGATCGCCAATGAGCTTTTACCCCGTTATGGCAAGCCGGTTCTAACGTTTGAGGAGCTTAGGAAAGTCGCCGACGGGCCGTTCGATTTATTTCTCATCCCTTTGATTTGGCCGGATGAATACGCAAAGGACCGCAGCTTGCCTTTCAACGAAGCCAAACGCGTCGAGATTCGCGGCCTGGCTTTGGAAATCGCGCGCAAGCACGGCTACGATGTCAATCCGCCGGAGTTCATTGCCGGCATCGAGAAATCGTTGCAGGAAGCCAAAGCCGCCGGGTTGAGCAATATTCTCATGACCACTGGCGGCCGGCGCTATAAGCATCAGGCGATGGAGAAAGCCGGCATCGGCACCTATTTCGATGAGATCGTCGATCGCGAAGAAACCTACTACGCCAAAGAGCAGGGGCTTTATTATCTTTATCGCAAGCACAAAGCGACGCATTTGCGGATCGTATTACTCAGCGGCACGGCGACTTACTTGAAGGCCGGCAACAACGCCCACGGCTGCAAGGTTGGCGATACGTATCTGGAGGTAATTCCAGTCGCGCTAGCGACCGAGCACTCTTACAGCGACGAGGAGACGCTCAAGGCGGCGCGACCTGCGTTGCTGATTCACGCCTACGATGAGTTGCTGCCCGCGCTAGCGAAATTGGCGCCGCTCGGATAAACGAGCATGGAGAGTTTGCCAACTTTTCTGCAAGGCCGCGTCGTCGTGAAAGTCGGCGATATCACCAAAGAAGCAGTCGATGCCATCGTCAACGCCGCCAATGGCACTCTGATGGGCGGTGGAGGTGTCGATGGCGCGATTCATCGCGCCGGCGGGCCGGAGATCTTGCAGCAGTGCAAAGAGATTCGCCGCACGGAATATCCGGACGGCTTGCCGACGGGTCAGGCGGTAATTACCACGGCGGGCCGCATGGCGGCCAAGCATGTGATTCACACAGTGGGTCCGGTTTTTGGCAGCGGCGGACCGGACAAGGCCGAGTTGCTCGCCGCGTGCTACGCCAACTCGCTTAGTTTGGCGCTGCAGAACAATCTTCAGACCATTGCGTTTCCCGCGATTTCGACCGGAGTTTACGGTTATCCGATGCGCGAAGCGGCCGCGGTGTCATCGAAAACCATCGAGCAATTTCTGGATCTCGACAAAAGCATAAAAGAAGTTCGGCTGGTGTTTTTCGGCGCCGGCGACGCCGAGGTGTTCTTGAAACATCACGGCTTTACCGGATAAGAATAGGCGAGAGGCGTGAGGCAACAGGCGTGAGTGAAAACAAAGAAGGAATTAAGCCAGTACGGGTTGGGATCGAGGGAGTTTTCTATTCGTTAACCCATGTGCCGGATCTGGTGCGCTATGGTTCGAAGCCGTTGCGCGAACTGCGCGCAAATCCTGCTTTAGGCGAACAACTGACAAAACATCTGCGCGACTTTGCAGCCGCGACGGCTTACGCGCCGCACCAGGTTTATATCGGCAATATTGCGCCGGAAAAACTGAGCGAACTGCCGAAGCCCTGGTTCGTCAAGTTGATCGAGGGTGCCAACCCCCAAGGGCGGTTCGGCGATCTCGTCGATCAGGATCAATTTTATGCGTCGATGGCGGGCGCGGATCAGTTCGATCTGGTCACCCTGGAAGAAAAATGGTTTCACGAGCGGGGCGCTCGTTATCCGGTCGGACACCGCCAACCCCGCTTAGGGTCGGCGCCGGAAGTAAGAAATCTCTGCGACAAGGGCGCGTTGCCGCTCTACTCAGGCGAGCGATTGGCCGGCGCGTTTCAAGCGGGCCACGAGGAAGATGCCAATCTCGTCGCTGAGATCTTGCTGGAAAATCTCGCCGCCAAAGTCACTGCCGCGCATTCGCTGCGCGCGCTGCTCGACAGACCTCAATGTCAACGCCGGGGAGATCGACTTTGTCATCAGTTGCTCGGAGGAGGCGGTCGGCGATCGTTATAACCGAGGCGGCGGCAATCTCGCGAAGGCGATCGCCGAAGACGTCGGCTGCGCCAATGCGTCGGGTTGCGATACCAAAGCGTTTTGCGCCGGGCCGATGTACGCGATGGTGCACGGCGCCAGTTTGATTCAATCCGGTGTTGCGAAAAAAGTCGCGGTGGTCGCCGGCGGTTCGCTGGCCAAGCTCGGCATGAAATTCGAATCGCATTTGAAAACCAATATGCCGGTGTTGGAGGACGTGCTCGGCAGCTTCGCCGTCATTCTCGGCGCCGGCCAAGCCGGATCAAGTCTGCATGCGGCTCGATTCCGCGGCGTTTCATCCGGTGCGCGGCGGCTCATCGCCGCAAGCGATGGCGGAATATCTCGCGGAAAAGCCGCTGGCCAAGCTCGGCATGAAATTGACCGATGTCGACCGCTACGGCGTCGAGCTGCACAATCCCGAGATCACGGTGCCGTCCGGCAGCGGCGACGTGCCGCGCACGAATTATCTGACGCTGGCGGCGCTGGCGGTCATGCGCGGGCAAATTCAGAAGAACCAGATGGAAGATTTCGTCCGGCGCCGCGGCATGCTAGGCTATGCGCCGACCCAGGGACATATTCCCTCGGCGATCGTCTATTTGGGACATGCCTTGGACGCTTTGCGCAGCGGCGCAATCCGCAACGCTTTGCTCATGGCCAAGGGCAGTTTATTTCTCGGCCGCATGACCCAACTGTCGGACGGGTGTTCTTTTCTGGTTGACCGCAACGAAGTGTAATGGAGGGTGAATGCAAAAGGGAAAGAAAATTATCGCGATCGGCGAACGGGACGGCGTGCCGGGACCGGTTATCGCGGAGTGCCTGGAAGGCGCAGGCTACGAAGTCGTTTTCCAAGTCACCGAGTGCTTTGTTTGAACCGCCGCAGGCGCGATGAACTTCGAAAACCAAGGAGTCATCAAGCGCCTGGCGGACCAGTATGGTCCGGAAAATTTGACGGTGGTGTTGGGCAACAGTGAAGCCAACGGCGTCGAAGTGTTTGCCGAAACGGTGACCGAAGGCGATCCCAGCTACGCGGGTCCGCTGGCGGGCGTGGCTCTCAAGATTCCCGTCTATCACGTTCTCGAACAAGAAGTGATGAGCGAAGTGCCGGAAAATCTGCGCGATGAAAAATTGCAGCTCTCGTCCTTGGTGATCGACATCGAGCCCATGCATCAGCTGTTGCAGACGGCGCGGGATAAAATTTAAGACCGTTCAAGTCGTTCCAGTAGTTCAAATCGTTCCAATAGTGATTCGGAAGCTATCCTCCAGACTGGAACGGTTGGAACTTTTGAACGACTGGAACTGATTCGATACTGGTTCTATTTCCGCGACAAACCTCTTAATAAACCCCGAGTCTTCCAATCTCTTTGATAAACCGCGTGTCGATATAGTCTTTGACATTGGCCTGCGCTGCTTTGGGATTTTTCTCAGCCATGTCTTGCAAAACTAGCTGATAGCCTTCGGCTGGCGGGTACGGCGCTTCGGGCATGAACTTGGTATGCCAGTCCCAGGCTTCTTCGAGTATTTTTCGATCTTCCAGCCGGGAATACTTGCGCATGATCCTGAGCGTGTCTTCTTTATGAGTTTTGAAATAGTGAATCGCTTCGACGTAGGCGCGCAGGTAGCGGCGGACAAAGTCCGGATTCTCGCGGATCAATTTGGTCGAAGTATAGATACCGTTTTGCGGAAAGGGAATCTGCAACGCCACCATATCGACGACGGTGGGATAGCCGAGCCGTTCCGCCATCGCTTTGCCCGCTTCGGTGACGACCGTGAAATTAACGATGCCTTTTTGCAATGCCACCATACGTTCGATGGCGCCGCCGATGACCCGCAGGTTGACGTCTTTGAGCGGATCGATGCCGATGCGTTTCAAGCCCACTTTCAGCGCAAACTCCGCGGTGGTTCCGGCGATATGGGTGCCGCCGATCTTACCGCGCAAATCTTCAGGTTTCTTGATCGTCGGCTGCGATACCAGATAGTAAGGCAGCACATTCACGTTGCCGGCAATGGCGACGACGTCGCCGCCGGCCAGACGAGCGCTGGCTAGACCGGGACCGCCGCCTTCGCCAATCGCAATTTCGCCGGCGAGGATCGATTGAATGCCGCGTACGCTGCCGGAGATAAATATGACGGTCGCGTCGATGCCATGCTTGTCGAAGATCTTTGCGTCCTTGGCGATCCAGAGGACCGATGAAGAACCGGGAGTCGTAGAAATATAGGAGGTGTTGAGCTTATCCGCCGCGACCAGCGCAGAAGCAAACCCAATGACGCTGACGAGCACCGCGATCAAGAACCCTGGCGGTTTCAGTTTCATGTCTTTCTCCTCTTGGATCCTGAGATGAAGCTCGGACCGCGCGCACGTTATAACAATTGCTATCGCCAACGCAACGACTTCGCGCGCGCGTTGACTTCGCGGTCAAATTAACCTTCAATCACGCCTATGAAAAAAACCGTCGACCTGGTCATGTTCGACCTCGATGGCACACTCGCTGACACCGGCCATGATCTGGCGGATGCGGTAAATTTCACCCGCGCACACTTCGATCGCGGCGCGCTGCCGGACCAAGCGATTTATGCGCACGTCGGCCGAGGCGTCGAGCATCTACTTAAACATGCTTTGCCGGAGGAAAGCCCGAATCATTTTGAAGATGTGATGCGAGTGTTCCTCGACCATTACGAACATCATTTGCTCGACCGGACGGTGCTCTATCCGGGCGCGCGGGAAATTTTGGAATATTTTCGTGACAAGCGGCGCGTCCTGATCAGCAATAAGATCGAGCGGCTCGCTGTGGCCGTGGTGCGGGGACTTGGCGTCGACAATCAATTTGATACGATTCTTGGTGGCGACAGCGCAGCGGAGAAAAAACCGCATCCGGCGCTGCTGAATTTGGTTTTGCGGCGCTTTCAAATTCCGCCGGGCCGCGCGCTGATGGTCGGCGACGGCGACACCGATATCGACGCCGGCAAGGGAGCCGGGGTGATTACCTGCGGTGTGACCTATGGATTGGGCAACAAAGACGATCTGATCGCCGCGAAACCGGATTTTTTGATCGAAAATTTATCCCAATTGTCTGTTTATTTCTGCTGATGTGTATCATTTATCAGGAGGTGCGTTATGGCCGCTAAAATCCCCGATGCGTTCAAAGATCTTTTCACCAAGATTGCGTTTGCTCAGCTCGCGACCTTGATGCCGGACGGTAGTCCGCAAGTGACGCCGGTATGGTTCGACTTCGACGGTTCGCTCTTTTGGATTAACTCGGCGAAGGGCCGCGTGAAGGACAAGAACATGCGCCGTGAGAAGCGCGTCGCGCTGTCGATTCAAGATCCGGACAACGCTTACCGGTATCTGGCGATTCAGGGTGAAGTCACGGAGATCACCGAAAACGGCGCCGACGCCCATATCGATAAGTTGGCAAAAAAATATCTCGGCAAGGACAAATATCCCTTTCGCGGTACCGGGGAAGTGCGGGTGATTTATAAGATCCGGCCGCGTCAAAGTCTCGACGATGGGGTGAGGTTGAAACCGGTATCTTGGCAGCGGATTAGTCGGTTGCGATATGGCAAACCGGCGCGCTGTTGCTCGAGAATTTGTTCAATGCCGCGAGCGCCGCGACTTTGTAACATTCGGCCAATGTCGGGTAATTGAAAACCGCGTCGACGAAGTAATCCAATTTGCCGCCGTGGGCAATTACGGCTTGGCCGATATGTATCAACTCTGTGGCGCCCTCGCCGATCACGTGCACGCCGAGCAACTCGCGGGTGTCGCTGTGAAACAACAATTTTAACATGCCGACGGTGTCGCCGATGATCTGGCCGCGAGCGATTTCCCGATAGCGGGCGATGCCAATTTCATAACCGATGCCGTCGCGCGTGAGCTCGTCCTCATTGCGCCCGACCATCGAAATCTCCGGGATTGTGTAAATGCCATAAGGCAAGAGATGGGAGGATGTTTCGCAGCCGAGACCAAAGGCGTGGCAGGCGGCATGGCGTCCTTGTTGCATCGATGTCGAAGCGAGCGCGGGAAAGCCTATAACGTCGCCGGCGGCGTAAATATGCGGCACGGCGGTCTGAAAGTTTTCGTTCACTTTCAATCGCCCGCGCTCGTCGGGCAATATCCCAATTTGCTCCAACCCTAAGTTCGTGGTCGCGCCAACACGGCCCGCCGAGTACACCAATAACGGGGCGCGAATTTGTTTGCCGCTCTTCAGTTGCAGCACGACGGATTGATCGGTCGCTTTGGCGACGCCGACCACTTCTTCGCTGAGGCGCAGCGTGATGCCGATATTGCGCATTTGATACTGCAGCGATTCAATAATTTCGCTATCGACGAACTCGAGCAGGCGCGGCCGGCGTTCTACCAGCACGACCGGAATGCCGAGAGTGGCCAAGATGCAGGCATATTCGCAGCCGATGACGCCCCCGCCGACGATGGTCAAAGATCTCGGCAGCTGCTTGAGCGAAAGCAGCCCATCGCTGTCGATGACGCTCTCGCCGTCAAAAGGAATCCCCGGCGGGTGGGCGGTGACCGTGCCCACGGCGATCACGATATAATCGGCTGTATGCTCGTTAGTTTCTGATTCTTGTTTGATCGCGATGCGGTGCGGGTCAATCAGGGATGCCGTGCCGACGATGAAGTCGACGCAGTTTCTTACGAGCTGGTTTTGAATGATTTCTTGTTCTGCCTTGACGACATGATCGCACCGTTGGGCGAGGTCCTCGAAGGTAATATCTTTTTTCACCCGATAGCTGGCGCCGTAGAGGTTGCGTTGACGGAAACCGGAAAGGAACATCACCGCTTCGCGCAGGGACTTGCTCGGGATCGTACCGCTGTTGGTACAGATGCCGCCGGCAACTGTCTTGCGCTCAATAACACCGACTTTTTTGCCGATTTTGGCCGCTTGAATCGCGGCCTTCTGTCCCGCCGGACCCGAGCCGATCACGAGCATGTCAAAGTGGGCCATGAGTCACTCCGTCACCTCCGATGCGGTTATAGCCGTTGAGCCAGGTTGCTGTCTTTGAGCCTTTCATAGGCGAGCCGACCGATAGCGACGTCCATGATGCCCGTCCCCTGCAGTTTAAACAGGGTGATTTGCTGATCGTCTGTGCGTCCCGCGACGTTTCCAAGCAGCAAATTGGATATTTCATGCACCCGGTCCCACGCGATGACGCGATCGCGCACGGCGCGGAAAATGTCGCTTTCATTGACACATACCGTGGCTTTCGAAGTCACGAAAATCGGATCGGCGCGGCGCAGCGAGGTTTCATCGAGTTCTTGCCTTACACGGGTTTTGTCGCCGTTTGCGATCGAAGTGATATGGGTGCCCGGTTTTAACCAGTTCCCGTCGAATATCGGCGTCTTGGCGTTGGTCGCCGTGATAATCATATCGGCGTCCACCAAAGCTTCTTGAGCGCTCGTCGTGGACGTAACCGGTAGTGCCAACTCGCGGCTCATCTTTTCGGCAAAGGATTGACGATGCGCCGCGGTGGAACTGTATACTTTAACCTCTGTCAAGTTTCTGACGGCCGCCATCGCTGTTAGTTGCGTTTCAGCATGGACGGCGCTGCCGAGCACCGCGACTCGGCGCGCATCCGTCCGCGCCAGGTATTTCGCGCCAATGCCACCCGCGGCACCGGTTCTATATTCATTGATCGCGCAATCTTGAAAGAAGATCAACGGTTCCCCGGTTTCAACGCTGTAGAGCGCTACCGTCTCATGGTGAATGCGGCGGTCCATGTCCGTCTGCAAGTACGCGCCCATCACGCCATGGACGGAGCCGGGAAGAATACCGAAGATCATTCGATTAGGATGATGAATCCTTTGCCGCGGGATCTCAAATCCGCGGCCCTGCGCGATTTCTCTGAGCGTGTCTTCGATGGTCTCGATCATCTCGTTCAACGAAAGAATTTGATTGATAGGAGTATTTTGCAAAAACAGCATGAAAAATCCCAACTAGATGAAGCCTTACTGTACCGATAATGCAGGGTCAAGCCAAATTCTGGTTACGGATCGAAAGCGAAACGGCGGTAGATATTTTATTGTTGCCACGGACATGGGCTCGCCAAATTAGCTAGTACTGGTGGCGAATTTACGCTCTAGATGAAGCGCATAGCGGGAAATGGAGTAGCTGCAAATCCAGTACACTACCGCGATGAATAGGTAGAGCTCGAAGGGGCGGATCTCGCGGTTGTTGACGATTTGCGCCGCTTTCGTCAAATCGACGTAGCCGATGATCGAGGCCAGGGAGGTGTCTTTCAACAAAACGATGAATTGCGTGGCCAGGGCGGGAATCATATTGCGCAGCGCTTGCGGAAGGATCACGTGGCGCATCATCGGCGCGCGTGCCAGCCCCGTCGCCGTAGCGGCTTCAAGCTGGCCTCGTGGCACGGATTGAATCCCCGCGCGGACGATTTCCGCCAAATAGGCTGCCTCGAAAACGACGAAGGCGGTAAGGGCAACGCTGTACTCTGGCAGCGACGTGCCGAGCAGCGTGGGGATCATGAACCAAAACCAGAAAATCACCATTACCAACGGCACGCCGCGAAAAAACTCCACGTAGATGGTCGCCGGAAGGCGCAACCAGCGGGACCGTGCCAGGCGCGCCAAACCGATCAAAGTTCCGAGAACAAACCCTAATGCAATGGCCGGCAAGGCCAAACGGAGAGTTCCGCCGGCAAAAGTTCCGAGGCCGAAAAATCCCTGGAGAATCAGAAACGCGCCATTGTCGGCGATGACCCGAAGATCCAAATCAAGATTCTCCAATTTGGCCGCGCACGATCAGCCCGGGAATGGCAACGCGCCGTTCGATGCGGGCCATGAGCAAGCTGATGGTTAGACAGAGTCCCAAATAGATCAGGGTGCCGGCCGCGAGCGCTTCGAACGCTTTGGCGGTGTAAGTTTCGATCTGGCGCGTCTGAAAGTGAGTTCGGCCACGCCAATGGTCAAGGCGACAGACGAATTCTTAAGCAGGTTTACGCTCTCATTCGTGGCCGGGGGCACGATCAATCTGAGGGCGATGGGTAGAATGACCAGCCGGAAGGCTTGCGTCACCGTCAGACCGGTCGAGACGGCCGCCTCGTATTGGGTTTTCGGTATCGACTGAATTCCCGCGCGGATGACTTCGGAAAATCTCGCGCCGTGATAAACCCCAGGGCCAGCAATCCCGCGATAAATTCTGCGTGATGCTCGAACAGCCATTCTTGCGCTGCTTCCGGCAGCAAAGGCGGCAGGCCGAAATAACAGAGAAACATCCAAACTAGTAAGGGTACGTTGCGAAAAAATTCGACGTAGGCGGTGGCGAGCCATCTTAACGGCGCGAAAGGTGAGGTGCGTAAGGCGCCGGAAACGATCCCAAGGAAAACCGCGAGCAGCCAGGCGAGCAAGGAAAGCTCGAGAGTTGTGATGACACCCTGCATCAACCAAGCGCCCGATTGTCCGCTCCACAGGACGCTCCAGTTGAGTTGGTAGGACATTTTGAGAAGCAGGCATGAGGCGAGGCGAAAGGCGAGAGCACGAAAAGGATTCTGCCGACTCCTACTCACGCCTCACGCCTGTTGCCTCGCGACTTTTCTTTACTGGGGACGACTCCATTTGCAGAAAGCGCTTGGTGTCGGCGGTGAGCGGATAGGGAACGTCACCCTTGGGGCCGAACCATTTGTCGTAGATTTCGAAATATAGGCCGGACGCGATCGCGTCCATCAAGCCGGTATTGACAGCCTGACGGAAGTCGGAATCATTTTTTCGCATCGCCATGCCATAGGGTTCGTAGGAATAGAATTCGCCGACGACCGCCAGTCGTCCGGCTTTGGGGCTTTCGCCTTCAGGCCCGCGAGTTGAATGCCGTCATTGGTATACGCTTGGACTTGGCCTTGGGCGAGGGCTTGAAACGCCGCCGGTTGGTCCGGAAACTCCAGCAGCTTGGCGGTCGGCGCTTTCTCACGAACGATTCGCGCGTTGGTCGAGCCTTGCTGCGCGGCGATTCTCCGACCGGCGATGGTTTGGATGCCTTTGATCGGGCTCCCCTTCTTCACTAAAAATTGCGCTCCTGTCACGAAGTAGGTGAGACTTAAATTCGACACTGTCACGGCGCGATTGCGTATCCGTCATGGTCTCGGCGATCAAATCGACGGCATTGGACGTCAACAAAGGAATGCGCGTCTGCGGCGTGGATTCTTTCTTTTCCAGTTTAATGGCCTTGTTCAGTTTCTTGCTCAGCACGGGCAACACCGTACCGCTCGACCAGGTTCAATGGAAAATCCAACCCACTCGTTGTTCTTGTTGACGAATGCAAAGGGCGGTGAGCCGGTGCGCGTGCCGATCACCAGCGTGCCCGCCCTTATCGATTTTTTCCAGCGTCTGACTCCGCGAAGGATCGGCAGAGCGGCCGAAAAAAAAAAGACGCAGATCAACGCGGCAACGAGGAGAGCTAGTTACATTACGGTCCTCCTCAATGGGAAAGAATTTTGCTGAGAAACTGTTGTGCTCTCGGTGATTCGGCTGCGGCGAAAAATTTCTCCGGCGTAGCCGGTTTCAACGATTTTGCCCTCGTCCATGAAAACCACACCGATCAGCGACGCGCCTGGCGAAGCCCATCTCATGGGTGACAACGACCATGGTCATACCGTCGCGCGCGAGATCGGTCATGACTTCCAGGACTTCGTTGATCATCTCGGGGTCCAATGCGGAAGTCGGCTCGTCGAACAGCATGATCTTCGGCTTCATGGCCAACGCGCGGGCGATTGCTACGCGCTGCTGTTGGCCGCCGGATAGAATTTTGCCGGATAAACACTGAGCCTTGTCGGGAATGCCAACTCGCGACCAACAGCTCGGCCGCCGATTTCCTCCGCTTCCACGCTTGGCCAAGACCTTTGACCTTGATCGGCGCCAGCGTGATATTGAGCCAGCACCGTCATGTGCGGGTAAAGATTGAACGACTGAAATACCATGCCGACCTCGGGTTCGCAATTTTTTCTAGAGTCCAGGCCGGAGTTTGAAGAGCGATAAGCCATCAACGATGATATCGCCCGATTGAATGGTCTTGTAGACGGTTGATGCAGCGGATCAACGTGCTCTTGCCGCTGCCGCTCGGACCACAAACGACCACGACATTTCCCGCTTCGATGGTTAGGTCGATGTCCCTAAGGACGTGAAGCGAGCCGAACCATTTGTTGACGTTGCGAAACTCGATCACGGTTGCCGATATTCGTGGGATGTTAAGATTGTAAAGCGCTCGTCCGCATACTATATGAACAAAGGCTTTTTGCAACTCCGTCTTGTTGGGTTACTGCCAAAAAATAGCCGGTGAATTCGATCAGAATTCCAGTACTCGGCGTTTCTCTTTGTCCCAATTATCCGGCGTACGCTCTGGCGGGCATCGATTTGAGGTTTGTCCTTTGGCTTTGATCTATCTCGTTCGACATGGCGACGCCCTGCCGGCAACGGAGCATTCCCGAGCGCCCGCTATCCAGCCCCATGGCCGGGATGCGGTTGAACAACCTCGCTCGGTTGGCGAAAGAAAGAAACGTCGAGATCGCGGCGATCCATCATTCGGGAATTTTGCCGGGCGCGCCAGACAGCGGAATACTAGGTAAACATTTAGCGCCGCCCCTAGGTGTGGCGCAGCGCTCAGGGGTTGTTACCGGAAGATGATCCGGCAATCGTGAAAGCCGAGCTTGATAGTGACGACAGCTCCGTCATGCTGGTTGAACCTTGCCTTATATGAACCGGCTGGTCGGCTTACTGGTCGCAGCGGATCCAAACCGCATAGTCGCCGCGTTTTTCGCCGGCTACGATGGTGTGTTGTTCCGCTAGGCGGGGGACAATGGAAAATTGTTTGGAAACTGACGCCCGCTCAAGACTGACCCCTCCAGTTGACCGCTGCACTGCGATGGTCTAAAAAAGAACCCTGAAATGTAGCAACGCCGAGAGGTTGAAAGGTAGAAACTATGGCAGCTGAGACATTGACCATTACCGACAATCGGACGGGAAAACAGTATGAGATTCCGATTAAGAACGGGGCCATCAAGGCCACGGACTTGTTTCAAATCCGCATCACCGAAGAGGATGGGATCGTTAGTTATGACCCCGGTTTCATGAACACCGCCTCGTGCCAGAGTAAGATTACTTATATCGATGGCGACAAGGGCATCCTGCGTTATCGCGGTTACCCCATCGAGCAGATCGCCCACAAAAGTACTTATTTAGAGACCGCCTATTTGATTCTTCACGGCGAACTGCCGACCAAGACCCCAACTCGAAGACTGGACGCATAACATCACCTATCATTCGATTATTCACGAAAATATCAAAAAATTGATTGACGGATTTCACCATGACGCTCATCCCATGGGGATTCTTGTAAGCACGGTCGGCGCCTT
>CAWERH010000057.1:0-454945 GCA_963811315.1 uncultured delta proteobacterium | reverse complement strand
GCCCGCGATATTCAGGCGAAGCCAATAGTGAATAGAGTGTTTTAGGCGTCGAGCCGCCGGACAGCGCGACGGTGAACCGTCCGGACCCGGCAATCGCCTGCCGGGCGAGCACGACCCATTGCTCTGCGGCTTTTTGCGCGAGCTCGGCAGCGTCGCGGCACAGGATGATTTCGCGATCAGCCATCGGCAAGAAAGGCCGCATAATAAGCGGCGCCGCGCAGCGCGGTCTTGTCATTCAATACGACTTGCACGGGCATGCCGCGAGCAGGTCGGTGTAACGTCCTTTGTCGAGAAAGGCGCGCATGAAGGTTCCGTCTTTGAGCTTATCGAGAATTTTCGGCGCGATGCCGCCGCCGACGTAAAGGCCGCGCACCGACTTGGCGAGCAACGCCAGGTTACCGGCCTCGGCGCCGTAAATCGACACGAACATATCGAGCGCCTTGACGCAGATTTCGGCTTCCTTGGCCAGCGCCGCCTTCGACACGATTGCGCTGGGGTCATCGCCGGCGGCGAACCGTTCCGCCAGCCACGCCGGTTCTTCCATGCCGCGGCTTTCTTTGAGGAAACGATAGATGTTGAACAGCCCGGGACCGGAAAGCACCCGTTCGTAACTCACGTGACCGAAGCGGCCATCAGATACCGGAACAGCTCGATTTCCATTTCGTCCCGCGGCGCAAAATCGCCGTGGCCGCCTTCGGAAGCGAGCGGACGAAAGTGACGGCCATCGTCGTAGAGCATCGCCTGGCCCAGGCCGGTGCCGGCCGCGATCAACGCTTTGTTGCCGGCCTGGCGCATTCGCCTTCGTTGAGCGTGAAAAATTCTTCGTCCTCCAGCGTGAACATGCCGTAGGCGCCGGCTTCGAGATCGTTGAGTAGATTGACCGCATCGAGCTTCAGCGTCCGGCGCAATTCTTCGGTGTCGACGATCCAGGGAAGATTGGTCGTCTTCACCCGGCCATCCACCACCGGACCGGCGATGCCGAAGCACGCCGCTTCGATGGTCAGTTGGCTGCCGGGAGAATTCCTTGAGGATCGGCGTCAAACCCGAGTATTGTTTGCTCGGAAAACTCGCTTGCGATTCGGCGTGAAGTTTTTCACCGCGCAGTGAAAACACCGCGAGATTGGTCTTGGTGCCGCCGATATCGCCGGCGAGAACGAGTTGTCGAGGGACATATAAGGTTCAATTCACGGCAAGGACTAATGTAGGGGCGTAAAATCTTACGCCTACGATCGCGTAAATACATTCTTGCATGGTCGCGAATTTCACGGCCGGCGCCAGCGCCGGCCGTCGCGCTCCATGAATTCATCGGCTTCTCTTCGGTCCCCAGGAGCCGGCCTCGTAGTTGGGAAAATTTTTCGGCTTGCTCAGATTCCAAACTTGTATGATCGGATCCATGAGCGCCCATGCCAACTCCACCCAGTCATGGCGCGTGAACAGGGTCGAGTCGCCTTCGATGCAATCCTCCAGCAGCGTTTCGTAGGCCTCGGGCGAGCTGTTGCCGAAGGCCTCCTCGTATTTGAAATCGAGGCTGAGCGGGCTGATGACCATGTCATGTCCCGGCGGTTTGACTTCGAAGGTCAACGACACGCCTTCGTCGGGCTGAATGCGCATCACCAACACGTTGGGATTGACGTCCTCGACGGCATGCGACTTGAACAACAACATCGGCGGGCGCTTAAACTGGATGGCGATTTCGGTCACGCGCTTGGACAAATGCTTGCCCGAGCGCAAATAAAACGGCACGCCTTCCCAGCGCCAGTTGTCGATGAAAAATCGCATCGCCGCATAGGTCACGCGTCGGCGAATTCTTCGCGACGCCGGGTTCCTCGCGATACCCGACCACCGGTTCACCGTCGATTCTGCCCGGACCGTACTGGCCGCGCACCGCCGCGCCCGCCACTTCCTCGGGCGCGATCGGGACGCACCGACTTGAGCAACTTGCCTTTTTCATCGCGCACCGCAGTCGGCGTCAAGGCCCACCGGCGGCTCCATCGCGGTCAGGCAAGCAGCTGCAACAAATGGTTTTGAAACATGTCGCGCACCACGCCGGCTTTTTCGTAATAGCCGCCGCGGTTTTCCACGCCGACCGTTTCCGCGGCGGTGATTTGCACGTGATCGACGTAGCGCCGGTTCCAGATCGGCTCGAACACCGCGTTGGCGAAGCGGAACACCATGATGTTCTGCACGGTCTCTTTGCCGAGATAATGATCGATGCGATAGATCTGCCTCTCATCCAGCACTTCGTGCAGGCGGCGATTGAGCTCGCGCGCGGTTTGCAGGTCGTGTGCCGAACGGTTTTTCGATGACCACGCGCGCGCGCGGCTCACCATCGCTTTCTTTCGGTGCCAAGCCCGCGCGCGGCGATACGCTCGATCACGGTGCCATAAACATCCGGCGGCATGGCGAGATAAAAAACCCGCGCCGGCAGGACCCGGCTGCCGCGATCGAAGCCATCGATGAATTCTTTCAGACTCTGATATCCGTCGGTCTCGTCGTAGCCGCCGCGCACGTAATAGAGCGTGTTGGCAAACTGCTGCCACACCGCTTCATCTTTCAACCCGGTGCGGGAAAATTCCTTGACCGCTTCGCGCATCTTGTCGCGAAATTCTCGTCGGCTCATTTCGCTGCGCGCATAACCGACCACCGCGAAGCGCTCCGGCAGGCGCTTTTCCAACGCGAGATTATACAACGCGGGAATCAGCTTGCGCTTGGTGAGATCGCCGGAAGCGCCGAAAATCACCAGCACGCAGGCGTGCGGCTTTCTCGGCTGGCTAAACCGTCGGGAACATAATCGTGCGGATCGCTCGCCATCGCCATTATCCTTTCTTGACCGCATGGCCGCCGAACTCGTTGCGCAGCGCGGCGATGACTTTCGCGGAAAAGGAATCCTCCTGGCGCGAGGCGAAGCGGGCGAACAGCGAGAGCATCAGCACCGGCGCCGGCACGCTCTTGTCGATCGCTTCCTCGACTGTCCAGCGCCCCTCGCCGGAATCTTCGACGTAGCCTTTATCGACGACAGCTTGGGATCTTTTTCAAATGCACTTTCGGCCAGTTCCAATAACCATGAGCGCACCACGCTGCCCTGATTCCACAGATGCGAGATCTTTGCCGAGATCGAGATCGAACTGCGAAGCTTTCAGCATCTCGAAGCCTTCGCCGTACGCTTGCATCATGCCGTACTCGATGCCGTTGTGGATCATCTTGACGAAATGGCCGGCGCCGTTGGGGCCGACGTGGAGATAGCCGTCCTCGGCGCCAGCGTCGTGAAAATCGGCTCCAGCCGGTCGACGATCGCTTTTTCGCCGCCGATCATCATGCAGTAACCTTCTGCAAACCCCAGATGCCGCCGCTGGTGCCGGCGTCGACGAAGTGAATGCCGTGAGCTTTCAGTTTTTCGGCGCGGCGGATGGAATCTTTGTAATTGGAGTTGCCGCCATCGATGATGATATCGCCTTTGGCAAGTTTCGGCAGCAATTGCTCGATGGTCTGATCGACCGGATCGCCCGACGGCACCATCAGCCAGATCGCGCGCGGCTGGCCCAGTTGCTTGACGAAGTCGGCCAGTGAATGCGCCCGACCGCGCCTTTGTCGACGACTCGCTGGATCGCCTCAGGGCTGCGGTCGTAGCTGATCACCTTATGGCCGCCGAGCAACAACCGCTCGGTCATGTTGGCGCCCATCCGGCCCAGCCCGATCATGCCTAGTTCCATTGTCATGTCCTTCCTTTCGCTGGCGAGAATTCTGCGACTAGTCCGCGCAATCGACATCCGATCAAGCGCGTTTCAATCCAGCCGGCAATCGTATCGCCGCCCAAATTGACTCTGAGCGCGCGCCGCCGCCGTTGCTTTAACGCGGTAAAATCGCCGAGCGCCTGGGCCTGGATCAAAGCATCGAAAGTATAGTTGGTCTCCGGCACAGGCAAATTTTCGGCGGGCTGATCGACGATCTGCAGCACCAGCACGGAGTTCGGTCCGCCTTTGTGCAGTTGGCCGGTGGAATGAAGAAAGCGCGGGCCGAAGCCGAGCGTCGTCGCCGCGCCCAGCCGCTCTCGCAGCGCGGCGCAGATGCTCTGCAGCGTCTGCCGTGTTCTCCGGCGACGGATTGATATAAGCCTGCACGCGACATAATCGCGCGCCTTTTTCTTGCCGAGCCAAGACGCCACCGCTTGCCGCAGCGCGTCGCTATCCGCGGCGGCAACTTCCTCTTTCAGTTTGGCGCTGCGCTTCGCCGTCGCTCTCGCTCATCGCCTTCTTGGCCAAGATCCTTGGCCAGCTGCACGTCGGGCTGATTGAATGGATGGATGCCGATGCGCCGCGCCGGCCGCGGCGACGGCGAACTCCCAGCGGAAAAATTCCTGGCCGAGATCGTTCTTGTCGTTCAACTCGATGCGCAACACCGGATGGCCGTTGGCTTCCAACGCCGCCACTTGGCGGTCGAGTTCATGGTTTTCATCGCCGGCAATCGCAAGTAAACGAAGAAGCGGTCGGCGCCGTATTTTTCCGGCGCGCCGAGCTTTCGTTGGCCACCGGCACGATGCCCTTTGCGATCTTTGCCGGTGCTCTCGGCGATCAGTTGCTCGACCCACGCGGGAAATGCCGCCAGCGACGGCGAGCAGAGAAAAGTCACTTTGTCGCGTTTGGCCAAAGCCAACTCGCCCAAAGCCGCGCCGAGCATCATGCCGGGATTGTTGCCGTCCGGCGACGCCGCGCCGCACGCTTCGCTCATGCGCCGCGCGCGCGTCAGCAACCGCGCCGACATCGACGCCGATCAGCGCCGCCGGCACCAATCCGAAAACCGTCAAGCGCCGAGTAGCGGCCGCCGACGTCTTCCGGCGCGTTGAACGTGGCGCGGAAGTTTCGCTCCCCGGCGAGTTTTTCCAGCGGCGTGCCGGGATCGGTGATCGCGACGAAATGCGCGCCGGGATCGGCTTTCAGTTGTTTCAGCTTGTCCCAGAAATAAAAGAAAAAAGAATTGGTTTCGGTCGTCGTGCCCGACTTGCTCGACACCAGAAATAGCGTGCGCGCCAAATCGATCCGCGCTTCGACCGCTTTGACCGCCGCCGGATGGGTGCTGTCGAGCACCTGCAGCGTCGGGATAACCCGGCGGCGTTGCCGAAAGTTTCTTGAAATACTTCCGGCGCCAGGCTCGATCCGCCCATGCCGAGCACACGACATGTTTCATGCCGTCGGCTTTGGCCTTGTCGGCGAAGGCGCGCAAGCGCGCCGACCTGTTTCTCCATCGTCTCCGGCAGTTCGAGCCAGCCCAGGCGATCGGTCAGCTCCGGCTGCGGCTCCTTCGACCAAAGCGTGTGATCCTTTTTCCACAGCCGGCTGGCGAATTGCTGCGTCTTGCCATTCCTTGAGCCGGCGCTCCACGCGCCGCTGGTAGTTTGCCCAGATGCAGCTCCTGAGCGGTCCAACTCAACGCCGACCATCGACGTTGCGCTTTTTTTCCAGGGCGGCCATCAACTGATCGAAGGAAGCCGCGAACGCGGCTGACGCCGTCTTCTTGGAGCTTTTCCGTGATCGCATCGAGATCGATGCCGAGCGCCGGCCAGACTGCGCCAGCGCGGCGTCGGCTTCGTCCAGCCTTCTCTCACGGTCATGCCGGGAATCTTGCCGTGATCGCGAAACGCGTTGATGGTATCGGGCGGCAGCGTGTTGACGGTTTCCGGGCCGATCAGGTTTTCGACGTAAAGCACATCGGAATAAGCCGGATTCTTCGTCCCCGTGCTCGCCCACAGCGGCCGCTGCACCCGCGCGCCGCGCTGGCGCAACGCCGCGAAGCCCTCGCCGTGAAAGATTTCCAGGAAGCGCCGATAGACGACTTTGGAATTGGCGATGGCGATTTTGCCCAGCAGAGCTTTGGCTTCGGGCGTGCCGATGTTTTCCAACGCCTTGTCCACCATCGTGTCGACGCGGCTGACGAAGAAAGACGCCACCGAAGCGACTTTCGCCGGATCGGCGCAGCGCTCCAAGCCTTTCACATAAGCGCGCGCCACCGCTTCGTAATGGCCATCGAAAACATCAACGTGATGTTGATATTGATGCCGGCGGCGATGAGCTCCTCGATGGCGGGAATGCCCGCGGGCGTCGCCGGCACTTTGACCATCAAGTTCGGCCGGTTGACCGCCGCGCGCAAGCGCTTGGCTTCGCTGATGGTTTTTTCGGTGTCGTGCGCGAGGTGCGGCGACACTTCGAGGCTGACGTAGCCGTCGTCGCCGTGAGTCGCGTCATAAACCGGACGCAACACGTCGGCCGCCTCCTGAATATCTTCGATGGCCAGCGGCTCGTAGAGTTTCCCGACGTCGATCGTTGGGATCCTCGGCGAGCATTTGCGCGCAGCGCGTCGTCGTAGTCCGTGCTGCCGGCGATCGCCTTTTCAAAAATCGTCGGATTGCTGGTCACGCCGCGGATGCCGTCCTCTTCCACCATGCGCTTGAGCTCGCCGCTGCGAAGCAGATTGCGCCGGATAAAATCCAGCCAGACCGACTGGCCCTGTTCTCCCAGCTCTTTCAAAGGATTCATTGACGTCTCTCCCTTTAAGCGGTTTTGCCGTAGCGCCGCTCCAGCGCCTTGATCTTTTCCACGCGGCGGCGATGGCGCTCTTCGCCGTTGAATTTCGCCGCCAGAAAATGCTCGACCAGTTCGCGCGCCAGCTCGACGCCGATCACCCGCGCGCCGAGCACCAGCACATTCATGTCGTCATGCTCGACGCCCTGGCGCGCCGAATAAGTATCGTGGCACAAGCCCGGCGCGAATGCCGGGAATCTTATTGGCCGACACCGACGCGCCGACGCCGCTGCCGCAAATCAGCACGCCGCGTTCCGCCTGGCCGTCGAGCACGCGCTCGCCGACCGCTTCGGCAAAATCAGGATAATCCACCGGCGCGTCGCTGTCGGTTCCTTTGTCGATGACCTCATGTCCCTGCCGGCGCAGATCCTCGCCGATGATCTGCTTCAAATCGAAGCCGGCATGATCGGCGCCGATGACGATGCGCATTGTTTATTTTCCCAACAGTGCGCTGGCGCGCTCGACCACGTGGCTCACGGTAAACCCATATTTTTCCATCACCACGTTTCCCGGCGCCGACGCGCCGAACCGATCCACGCCAATGATGTCGCCGCCGTCGCCGACGTAACGGTGCCACCCTTGAGGCAGCGCCGCTTCCACCGCCAGGCGCGCCCGCACCGAGCGCGGTAAAACCGCGTCGCGATAGGCTTGCGGCTGCTGCATCGAATAATTCCCAACTGGGCATGGAAACCACTCGCGCCGAGATTTTTTGCTCCGCCAGTTTTTCCTTCGCGGCGACGACCAATGAGACTTCCGATCCCGTGCCGATCAAGATGATGTCGGGTTTACCGCCCGGCGCGTCGGCCAAGACATAGGCGCCTTTGCGCAATCCGTCCGCCGGCGCAAATTGGCTGCGGTCAAGCGTCGGCATGTTTTGCCGCGACAGCACCAGCGCCACCGGACAGGCGCGGTTTTCAATCGCGACCTGCCATGCCACCGCGGTTTCGTTGGCGTCGCCGGGGCGAATCACGATCAGACGCGGTATGGCGCGCAACGCCGCCAATTGCTCCACCGGTTGATGCGTCGGTCCGTCTTCGCCGACGCCGATGCTGTCGTGAGTAAAAACGTAAATGACGCCGATCCCCATCAGCGCCGCCAGGCGAATCGACGGGCGAACGTAATCGGAAAAAATCAGGAAGGTTGAGCCGAACGGGATAATGCCGCCGTGCGCCGCCATGCCGTTCAACGCCGCGCCCATGCCGTGCTCGCGCACGCCGAAATGCATATTGCGTCCGGCGTAATCCCACGCCGCCGCCGGCAGATCCTTGATTATCGGCAAACTTCCGCTTCGGGGCTTTCAAAATCGCCCAGCTTCGGCAGCACCGTGAACGTCGACGGATTTAAATCCGCCGAGCCGCCGATCAAGGTCGGCAGCTTGGTCGCGATCGCAGCGAGTATTTTTCCCGAGGCGGCGCGCGTCGCCACGCCTTTGGCGTCGGCGGGAAAGCTTGGAATCGCTGTCTCCCAGCCGGCCGGCAACGCGCCGCTCATCACTTGTTCGAATTCTTTGGCGAGCTCCGGAAATTTCTCGGCGTACGCGCTGAAGCGCTCTTTCCAGCTCGCTTCGGATTTTTCGCCGTTGCTCAACCGCCTCGCGAAAATGCGCCGAGGCCTCATCCGGAATATAAAAGCTCGGCTCGAGCGGCCAACCGAGCTTTTCCTTGGTCGCTTTGACTTCCGCCTCGCCGAGCGGCGAACCGTGCGCCTCGAAGCTATCTTGTTTTCCCGGCGAGCCGTAACCGATGTGGGTGCGCAGTAAAATCAGCGAAGGCCGCGATTGTCTCCTCGCGGGCCGCGCGCAAGAGCGCGATCGATCGCTTCGATATCGTTGCCGTCGGCGACGGATACCGTGTGCCAGCCGTAGGCTTCGAACCGTTTCGCGCAATCTTCGGTAAAGCTGAGATCGGCGGCGCCCGCGAGCGAAATCCGATTGTTGTCGTAGAGATAAATCAGCTTGCCCAATTTCAAATGGCCGGCGAGGCTCGCCGCTTCCGCGGCCACGCCTTCCATAAGATCGCCGTCGCTGACGATCGCATAGGTAAAGTGATTGACGATGTCGAAGCCGGGCCGATTGTAGCGCGCCGCCAAATGAGCTTCCGCGATCGCCATGCCGACGCCGTTGCCGAAGCCCTGACCGAGCGGACCGGTTGTGGTCTCCACGCCGGGCGTGTGGCCGCGCTCAGGGTGGCCGGGAGTGCGGCTGCCCCACTGGCGAAACTGTTTGATTTGATCGAGCGGCAGGTCGTAACCGGTAAGATGAAGCATGCTGTAAAGCAGCATCGATCCGTGCCCGGCCGAGAGCACGAAGCGATCGCGATCCGGCCAGTGAGGATCGCGCGGATTGTGCTTAAGAAAGCGCGTCCACAAAACATACGCCGCGGGCGCGAGCCCCATCGGCGCGCCGGGATGCCCCGAATTGGCCTTCTGGACCGCGTCTATCGATAACATGCGGATCGTGTTGATACACAGCTGGTCGATCGATGGATTCATATTTTCTGTCCTAGCCGGCGTGCACCGGCGCCCAGAGGTTGGTTGATAATTTTACTTTTACCACTTTCGCACACCGAGGTCAGCAGCGCAGCTTGGCATTTATCGCATGCAGTGTTAAGAAAAGATGAATATCGTGCCGACTTGTGTCGATATATCGACACTCCGCGATGAACCTTTGGCTCAAAGGAAACGAGACAAATCCGGCACCGCTCTCAGCCGTCGCACGCACTCTAAGGTTCTTTTCATGGTCGCGCTGCCTATGGAACCATCCAGACCGCGCAATCGTTGGATATCCGCCATGGTGTCGACGTCGAACCAGTCGGGTAGCAAACGCAAAATTGATGCAAAGCTCACGAAGCTTCACGAGGCTATCGGCTAAAACTCTGTCATGGCTCCAGGTCATGCCGGAAAATATCTCCGGTATCGCTTGGTTCATCCCGACCAAATAGTAACCACCGTCTTGGCTTGGTCCCAACACCGCCCGTCGATCCGGCGCGTCCAAATACTTAAAGGCCTCGCGCAAGATTTCCAACCGCAAAACCGGCAAGTCACTGCCGATCAACACCAGACGATGATGGCCGCGACGCCACAGTTCAGCGAAAACTTCATCCATGCGGGCGCCGAGATCCACGCCGCGTTGGGGAAAATATTGAAAACCCGGCGGCGAAAGATTTTCGATCAGCGGCGCGGCGTCGCGCCGGCGTATAGGCGAGGTAAAGATCGATCTCAGACAATCCAGTCAAATTATCGAGCTGATCCAACAACAGCGCGCAATAAAGCTCGCACGCCTGCTCGTCGCTCAAGCGGCGGCACCAATCGGGTTTTCACCGTGCCGGGAATCGGCGCTTTAGCCATGACGGCCAGAGCGTTAGCGCGTGTCGGCATAGAAATGTTTCAAGCGCGCCGGCGAGACGCCGGCGAGATAAAGTGACTTGAGCGTCCACATCCGGAAAATCGTGCGCCAAATGCCGTCGACTTTCCCAGCGCCGCGCCGAAGTTATGACGCGGCTGCGCAAACAGGCGATGTCGCCCATGCGCTTGAGCTGGCGGCAAAAGGCGACGTCTTCCATCAACGAGATTTCCGGAAAGCCGCCCATCCGTTCGAAGACTTCTCGGCGCACGAACAGTGCCTGATCGCCGGTGCCGACTTTAGTCGCGCGCGACCGGTAATTGATCAGCGCGCTGATGATTTTAAGCATCCGGTGGCGTCCTTCGAGCTCGACATCGAAACGCCCGCCGAGATAGCGCGGATCCCGCAACGCCGCGGCAATATCGGCAAATGCCGACTGCGGCAGGCGCGTGTCCGCATGGAGAAACAACAACACCTCGCCGGATGCCTGGCGCGCGCCATGATTCATTTGCCGCGCCCGCCCGCGCTCGGACGAAATCAGCTTGACGCCGAACTGGCGGCAAATCTCCCGGCTGCGATCGTCGCTGCCGCCGTCGACGACGATGATTTCGTAGGGCGCCAATTGGCTGAGCGCAGTAAGTGCCGCGCCAATGGTTTTCTCTTCGTTGAGGACGGGAACGATGACGGAAATGTTCATTGGACCGCGTACCGTCCCGGCAGAGAATCTATCGGCTTCGGCCTCCACGCCATTGAGCCGCCAGTCGTAATCGTGCGCCAAACCGCCGCTGTATTTTTCCAACGCATCGGCCAGCGCGGGATTGGCATATTGCTGCCAATGTTCCATCAAATCTTCGGCGTCGCGGCCGAAGTCTTCCTGGAACCAAATGTAAATGACTCGACACCTGGAGTTTGCCTTTTTGTATCGACACGCCGCGCGGATGATTGACAAATTCTTTGGCGCCGCGCTCGAGCAACGCTTCGGTATTCTCGTCGGTGTATGCCGCCGGCTGCAGATTCGGACAGCCCAGGCTGGCGCAATTGAGCGCGTAATGAACCCGATTATCCTTCCAGATCGGCCGAGAATACGATGCTCGATATCGTCGAGAGAAACTCTCTCTCCTTCGACGCGTGAACAATTTCGCGCCCCACGGTCCGCGCGTCGATCAGTCCCGGTGAAATATTGATATCGCGGATCGATGCCACCGGATAACGCGACAAGATCAACTCCACGGTGATCGCGTTGTAGACGTTGATCCAATAGGCTTTCTGTTCGGCGCGGTTGTAAGTTCGAGATCGTCACGCCTGCATCGACTTGCAAATAATTTTGCAAGCTCTTGAAATCCTCCGGCGTGACGGCTTGATAGCGGACACGATTAATGCCCGAAGGATGCGTTGCGCGACGACATACTGCTTGAGAAATCGCTCCCAGGCGCCATGATCGATCGTCTGTTCGGCTCGCCGGATCGTGCTTTTGCCAGCGCGCCCAGAGTTCCGCCTTCGACGCCGCCTGCGCCGAAGCGTGTCCAAACAAGATGGCAACCAGCGCCAATGTTCTAATCAACGTGACTCGCATCAAAACCTCCTGACTCCTCACCCCTCACTCCTTACGATCCGTCTTATCGTCGCCACGCCAGCCATTTTTTGAAAATCACTTGCACGGTCGCCGTCAGTTTCGTGCGCATGTACGCGTCGCCGATTTTATGCAGCGCTTCGGCCTGGGTCGGATAGGGATGAATCGTCGAAGACAGCATGCCGATGCTTTTGTTTCGCGGTGATCGCCAGGGTCAACTCGCCGATCATCTCGCCGGCATGGCGCGCCACGATGGTGCCGCCGAGGATTCTAGCCGGTTTTCTTATCATAGTGAACCCGCGCAAAGCCTTCGGTCTCACCGTCGAGAATCGCGCGATCGACATCGACTCAAAGTCTCCGTGATCGTTCGCGACGTCGAAACCCGGCCGCTCGCGCATCTTTCTCATAATAGCCCACATGGGCGATTTCGGGATCGGTGTAAGTGCACCAGGGAATGACGAGATCGGTCACCTTGCGCCGCGCCAGAAAGAGCGCGTTGGCGATGACGATGCGCGCCATGGCGTCGGCAGCGTGAGTATACTTGATAGCGCGAGCAAACATCGCCGGCGGCGAACACCCGTGAATTGGTCGTGCGCAAGCGCTCGTCTACGTCGACGCCCCTGATCGAATAGCCGATGCCCGCTTCATCCAGTCCGAGATTTTCGATATTGGGCGCGCGACCGACCGCGACGAGGATGGCATCGCAACCGACCGCCGCGGCTTGGTCGTTGATAGTGAACATCAATTGCTTTTCGCCGGCCTTCGCTTCGACGCGTTGAATCTTGCCGCCGGTGATGATCCTCACGCCGTCTTTTTCAAGTCTGCCGGTGCAGGATCATCCGCCGCGTCGCGATCTTCTTTGGCAAGAATCCCGCTGCCGTCGGTGATCAATGTCACTGCGCTGCCGAAGCGCTGAAAAGCTTGCGCCAACTCACAACCGATCGGGCCGGCGCCGATCACTGCCAACCGACGCGGCAATTCGGTCAAGGTGAATACCGTCTCATTGGTGTAATAACCAGCCTCGCGCAAACCTGGAATCGGCGGTTCTTTGGGCCGCCCGCCCGCTGGCAATCACGGCGCGGTCGAATTGCAAGTCGCTTGCCCTCCACTTCGATCGCGCTCGGCCCGACAAACCGGCCGCTGCCGATGAACACATCCACGCCGAGCTTGGTAAAACGTTCAACGGAATCATGCCGGCTGATATCGGCGCGAAGCTTACGCATGCGCTCCATCACCGCGCCGAAATCGATCTTCGGCTTTGCTCGCGAGCGCAACGCCGAATGGGACACTGTTCATCGCGTCATGGGCCGCCCGCGCCGCCCGGAGGATGCTTTTCGAAGGCACGCAGCCGACGTTCAGACAATCGCCGCCCAGGAGATTGCGCTCGACGAGCGCGACCTTCGCGCCCAAACCGGCAGCGCCCGCCGCGCTGACCAAACCCGCGGTGCCGCCGCCGATCACCACCAGATTGTATTTTTTCGCCGGCGTCGGATTGACCCGCCGCGGCGGACGGCAATTCTCGAGCAATTGCTTGTCGTGAGCATCGTCGACAAGCACCATCTTCTCGAAAGACGTCGGCTGGTAGTTGTCATCCAGATCGCGGCTTGCCCGACGACGCTGGCTTCCTGCGCCTGCTCGGCCTCGCGCAACGCTTTGCGCGCCATGCGCGTGACGAACACGACGACGGCGATGGTTGCCGCCAAGCCGACGTATTTTAGAACCTGCTGATAGAAATCGGTGGCCGCACTCGGTTGACCCGCGAAGCGCATCGCGCGCCGCCGCGCCGATGTACACGAACAGAAACATTCGCCGGCAACATGCCGAGCAAATTCGCCAGAACATAAGCGCGCGGTGCGCACCGCTGTCAGCCCGAGAAAATAATTAAGCAGAACGAACGGAAATATCGGGCTCAAGCGGCGTGAGCAAGACCATTTTGAACCCCTGCGCTGCCGATGGCCTGGTCGAGGAATCGAAACTTGGGATTCGCCGCCGCCCAGCTCGCAACCTTTTCGCGCAGGAAAGTGCGCGCCAAAAGAAACGAACAGAGCGCGCCGAGATTGGCGCCGGCGAGGACGACGAAGAAACCGGTCTTTAAACCGAACATTGTTCCAGCGCCGAGCTGATCGCAGCTGCCGGGAATCAACAGCACGGTACAGAGAACATAGCCTAGCGGCGATCGACGACCGGACCGAAGACGCCCAAGGGAATGCACATAATTTTCAAACTGCGTGAACCATTGGTGCACCGGCAGGAAAAAAAAACTCGCGGCGATGACAATCGCTGAGCACCAACCGACAATGATAGCCTTGCTGGCTTCATGCGCGTGGACTGAGCGGGAAGTTCCGGGCAATCGTCAGGCGATGTTGAATGCTCAAGGGCCGCAAGTCAATTGGCTGGAGTAGCAGCGGGAACTATTGAACCAGCGCGCCGCCGCAACTGCTGCCGCAACCCGCGGTGCAGGCATAGCAATGATCGCCGACTGCAGATCGGCCGTGAGCGACTTGCTCAAGAGTCAGGGATGCGATGTCAAGCTGCTCGCCCGCGCTGTCCGTCGAATCGGCAGATCGAGCATCTGATTGAAGTCGCAGTCGTACACCGAGCCGTTCCAACCGATGCTGATCAGATTGCGGCACATCACTTGATCCAATGTAGCGCGCGTTGAAGTTGCTTTCGAGCAATTCCCGGTAACCGTTCGTACTCGCCGCGCAGCTTCAGATGAGTGGCGTAGCGCGTGATCGGCATGTTGGTCAGACAAAATAGCTGATTGAAGACGATGCCGAATTGCTCACCGAGAATTCTTTTGTAGTCCTGTTCGAGCTTTTCTTGCGGCGGCGGCAAATGCGCACCGACGGGATTGTAAACAAGATTTAAAATCAAATCGTTGTCGGGTTGGCCGTAACCTATTTCGTTTAGTTGCTGCAAAGCGCGAATGCTCGCGTCGAAGGTGCCTTTGCCGCGCTGTTTGTCGACATTCTCTTCGGAATAGCAAGGCAGAGAACAAACCAGCTCGACTTCGCTGCGTTTAAAAAACTCCGGTAGATATTCCATGCCGGGTTCGAAGATCACCGTCAGATTGCAACGATCCATGACGTGGCGTCCGAGCTGGCGCGCCGACGCGACCAGATACGCGAAATCCGGGTGCAGCTCAGGCGCGCCGCCGGTGATATCCAAAGTCGGAATGCCCGTGCGCGCGAGAAAATCGCAGCACCGCATCGACGTTCTCCCGGCTCATCATCTCTTTGCGCGTCGGACCCGACTCGACGTGGCAGTGAATGCACGCCAGATTGCAGTAGCGGCCCAGATTGACCTGCAGGACTTCGACGCCGCGCCGGCTCAAGCCCTGGCCGCTCGATTGAAGTCTTTTCAGCGAAGGGTTGCATGGCAAGTAGGCTGACTAAGCCTTCGTTTTCGCCGGACTGATCCTTATTTTTGCCTTTTTAATTTTTACTTTTTAATTTCTACGAGCAGCAATTCGAACCCGGCCCGCAAACGCCGCCGGACAATTGCGTGACCTTGAAATCAACGCCCTTGGTCTCGCGCGGCGTGGCGCTTGTGATCGCGCGCGCAGTCGAACGCACCGGCGTCGTCCAGAGCGACTTCTTCGCGCGGCGGCACCAGAATGAATTGACCGGCATAGGGCGGCTGAGAATAGAGCTGGAAGGTTTTATCGCACACCGCCATGCGCGCGCCGCGCTCCAGCGTGTGGCCGTCGTCGTCGACCACTTGCTTCCACGGGCCGCGATAAATCACCGCCTGGTTGCGCTCGATGCACGGCCCTTCTTTGCCCTTGTAGGCGGTCACGGTGACGGCGCGAAACTCGATGCCTTCGACGGTCTGATAAGGCGCTCGAACTAAAATCCTCGATCTGGATGCCATGAAACTTGGCTTCTTCGAAAGCCCGGAGAAACTCTTCTTCTTGGAAAGCGCCGGACACACAGGCGCTCCACAGATCTGGGATCTTGCGCCAGATGTTCAGGCACCGCCTCGTCGCTGACGATGTCCGAGATCGCTATTCGACCGCCGCGCTTGAGCACGCGGTACATTTCCGCGAACAATTGTTTCTTGTCTTCGGGCCGGACCAGATTGAGCACGCAGTTGGAAACGATCACGTCGACAGAATCGTCGGCTATCAAGGGCTGCTCCCGACGAATTCGCGTTTCGAACTCTGCCAAACGCGCCAGGTCGGCAACCGAACGCACGGGATTGTCCTGCAAGTGCTGATCGAGCAATTCGAGGTTGGTTTGCAGATCCTGAATCTTGCCGCGGCGAAACTCGACGTTGTGATAACCGAGCTTGTCGCCGATCGATTTCTGATACTTGCGCGCGAGCTCGAGCATCGGCGGATTGAAATCGACGCCGATCACTTTGCCCTGCGCGCCGACGATCTGCGCCATAATGTAGCAGGCTTTGCCGCTCCCCGATCCGAGATCGAGGACCGTTTCGCCGGCTTTGACGTAGCGCGACGGATCGCCGCAGCCGTAGTCCTTTTCGCTGATCTCGTCGGGAATGACTTTCAACAAATCTTTGTCATAACTCACCGGCAGACAGAGACAGGCCTCGACTGCCTTGGCAGCGTCGCCATAGCGCTCTAATACCGCCGCTTCATGATTGATCCCTTGTCCGCTACTTTGACCGTTGCAGATCGATTCTGCCGTTCATGGTTCCTCCCCGGCGTCGACTTGATGCTCTCAGAGAACCATTCTTGGCCATGTCGACGCAAGGTGGAATTTCCACGTCACGCTATCGGTTGCATCTGCTAGCTTAGAAAACGTTGAAAGATTGAAGAAAAGTTCCGACAGGTCGCAGTTTGCTAAGACGCGAGCCGGCTCATCGGCCTGCATCAAGTAAGCTTCGATGAACGGATCGATGTCGCCGTCGAGCACCGCATCGGCGTTGCCGATTTCGACATTGGTCCGGTGGTCTTTCACCATCCGGTACGGATGCAAGCACGTAGGAGCGGATCTGGCTGCCGAAACCGATGTCCTTTTTAGTTTTGTGGTAGCTCTCCATCTTCGCTTTCTGTTTTTCAATTTCGAGCTCGTAGAGGCGCGATTTCAAAATCTTCATCGCCATGGCGCGGTTTTTATGTTGCGAGCGCTCGTTTTGGCAGGCCACGACGATGCCGCTGGGAAGATGGGTCAGGCGCACGGCAGAATCGGTCTTGTTGACGTGCTGGCCGCCGGCGCCGCTGGAACGGTAGGTGTCCACCCGCAGATCGGCGTCATCGATCTCAATTTTAATATCGTCGTCCACTTCCGGATAGACGAAGACGGAAGCGAATGAAGTGTGGCGGCGCGAGTTGGCGTCGAAAGGCGAGATACGCACCAGGCGATGAATGCCGGCTTCGGCTTTCAAGTAACCGTAAGCGTAGTCGCCGGTGACGTTGAAAGTAACGCTCTTCACGCCGGCTTCTTCACCCGGCTGATAGTCGAGAATTTCTTTCTTATAACCGCGCCGGTCGCACCAGCGCAGATACAAGCGCAATAAAATTTCCGCCCAGTCCTGCGCCTCGGTGCCGCCGGCGCCGGGATGGAGCGTGACGATCGCGTTTCTCCGGTCGTCGGGCCCGCCGAGCAGCTGGGTCAGCTCGGTCTGCGCCAGCTCTTTGCCGACGCATGGCGATTTTCGCCGCGGCCTCGCCGAGCGCCTCGTCGCTCTTTTCCTCTTGCGCGATGTCGATATAAAAACGCGCTTCCTCAAGATCCGCCCGGTGTTTCTCCCACGCGCCGATCACGGCCTTGAGAGCGGACTGTTCTTTGAGGACAACTTGGGCTTTGTCGCTGTCGTTCCAGAAATCGGGCTGGCTGGTGATCTGGGTTAGCTCTTGGACTCGCTTCTGTTTGCCCTCGACGTCAAAGACGCCTCCGCAAAAGCTCGAGTCGATCATCCAGGCGGGTCAGTTGTTCTTCAGTTTCTTCAAACATTTAGATTCTTTCAGGTGTCTGATTTTTTTAGTTCGAAAGCGATTATAGCGTTAATAGGCCGCGCTCACAAAGCTGACCGCAGGATTTTCTTCTCCAGCCGAGTCATGATCCGAGCGTCTTGGGTCGAACGCTCGTGATCGTAACCTAGGAGATGGACGATGCCGTGGATCAAGAGGGTGATCATTTCGTCGTCCAGCGTGCGCCGGCGCTCGCGCGCTTGAGCCGACGCTTTGTCGACAGAGATGATCACGTCGCCGAGCAGCGGCGGCGAGAGCGCCACGGCTGGTTTCAACCGGAAACGACAACACATCCGTCGGATAATCTTTGCCGCGGTACTGCGCATTGAGTTGCTGCATTTCGCGGTCGCCGATCAAGGCCACGCTCAGCTCGGTGTTTTTCTGTCCGACCAAATCCAAGATCGCTAAAGCAACTTTCTTGAGTCGGCGCGCCGGGAACTTCTTGCCGCCATCACGGCGCACGATCTCGACCGGCATTCCGGAATAGTAACCCGTCCGGCAGGGAGTTTCGAGCCCGCTGCCAGCTAGCAGTCCTGAAAAAGCCTCTAGAAATTGCGCAACATAAGATCCAGAGGTCAAGTCGCGGGAAGCATCGGCGATAGCTAGGACGGCGACCCGGAATCCAGGAATTTCAACGAGACCATCTGAGACCGGCATCGCAGCCGGTATGAGGTCTTTTTCAGCAGGCCTGACTAGCGAGTATTGAAAATCTGCTGATAGGACGCGATCAGCTCGTTGAGATTGGGTCCGAGGAATGCGGGGTTAACGAATACAAATTCTTTTTTATATAGCTCCTGATGCCGCGGAATTTGCTTGATCCCTTTGCGCAGCGTGATTCGCGGAATCTGCTGCGCAAGTACGGTCTGCCCTTCTTCTGACAGCATCCAGTCGATAAACAGAATCGACGCGTGAGGATGGCCAGAACGGCGCATCAGCGCTTGGCCAGTGGGCTCTGCCGGATAGGGATCGAGCAAGCGATAGTCGATCGGCGCGCCCTTTTCCTTATATTCAGTCGCGCGCCGGCCGCGCGCGGCGATGGCGAGGGCCGACTCTCCGGCGAGCATCAGTTGCACGCGCATGACGCTGCTGCCGCCCGGGATGTGCAGCTGCTGGCGCGCCAACGCGCGCATGAAGTCCAAACCTTTGGCCTTTCCCATGCCGTCGAGCATGACCGAATACCAGGCATACTCGTCGCTGCCGAAGTTCATTTTGCCTTTCCATTTCGGCAGAAGCAGATCCTGATAACTGCGCGGCGCTTCATCCGGCGGCACCAGATGGGTGTTGAAGGCGAGCACCAGCGGCGTCACTTCGGTCGACGCCCAATACCCTTGCGGGTCGTAAGCACCCGCGGGAAACGCCTTGAGCTCAGGCGAAAGATAGGCCGCTGAATAGCCCCGTTGTTTCAATTCCCACATTTCCATCGGCGCCGAGCCGACGACATCGACGGCGTAACGTCCGGCGCGCGTCTCGGTGTCGATCTTCGGCATAATCGACGACTGGGATAAACGGTTAACCCGGACCTTGACGAACGGCACCGTTTTCTCGAAAGCGCCGGTGATTTTGGGGAAATCGGTGAGGCTCATAGAGGTGTACCAGATCGTCTCGCCCTCCTTGCGGGCGCCCTCCTCAAGCGTCGCTTTACGCTGGACTGGGGAAAGGCCTCGAAGGCTCTTCACAACTTCTTCGACAGTAGCGCCATGAACGAGCGTGGCCTGGATCAAGACAATCAGGACAATCGCCAATCGCCAGCAGGTTCGGACGAGCATGAATCAGGTTACCTCTGAGGAATTTGCGCATCCTCTAACATCGCTGTGCGCGCGGGTCAAGCCGAACCGGGCAGCCGGCAAGACATTTGCCTTTCATCAATTTTCTGGACTTGCCAGCGAACCTTTTGACTTGGCGCAGTCGATCTGCTACTAAAATTTTTAGTTTGCTGCCCAGGAGGAATATCGATGACTTACATCATTGCTGAGCCGTGCATCGACACTAAGGATACCGCGTGTGTGGATGTCTGCCCGGTCGACTGCATTCACCCCACCAAAAATGAGACCGAGGAATTCGAGAAAGAAAATAAGCTCTATATCGATCCCGAGGAGTGCATCGATTGCGGGGCCTGCGAGCCGGTCTGTCCCGTCGAAGCGATCTTTGAGGAAGCGGCGACTCCGGATAAGTGGAAACAGTTTATTCAGATCGACGCCGACTGGTTCAAAAAAAAGAAAGGCTAAAAGCCCGCGGGGAGCTTTGCCGACACTTATAAAAAGGGCTGAAGATCTTTCTTCAGCCCTTTTTCTTTTGTCCAAGTTTCAAATATGCATCGATTCGTGCTTATAGGCCGGCCGACGGGAACAGGAGAATCTCCATGGTCTTGGTGCTGAAAAACGATCAGATGGAAAATTTGTTGCCGATGTCGGAGGAGATCGAAGCGATCGAGCACGCCTTTCGCGAATTGGGCGAGGGCAAAGCGATGAACGCGCCGCGCGCGCGGCTCAGAACTCCATGGAAGGAAGAAGGCGGCCAATACTATTTCAACAACATCATGGGGCTCGTCCCGGGGATCAAGTCGATGGCGCTGCGCATCGATTCGAGCTTTTCCAAAGACATCCAGGTCGGCGGCAGCAAGCGCCGCGTCTACCCCGGCGATTTCATCGGTTTGGTGATGCTCTTCGACATGGATACCTGCGAGATCTTGGCGCTGATGGACGATCACTTCATCTCAACCATGCGCGTCGGCGCCACCAGCGCCGTCGCCAGCAAATATCTCGCGCGTAAAGATAGCGAGGTCATGGCGCTTGCTCGGCTCCGGCGAGCAAGCCAAAACCCAAGTCACCGCCCACGCCTGTGTGCATCCGTTGAAGCAGATCAAAGTCTACAGCCCGACCAAAGAAAATCGCGAGCGCTTCGCCAAAGAGTTGAGCCAGGAAACCGGCATCGAAGTCACTCCGGTCGCATCGGCCGAAGCGGCGATTCGCGGCAGCGACATCGTTACCGCCGCTACCAACACGGTCGATCCGGTGATTCAAGGCAAATGGGTTGAAGCCGGCATGCATATGAACAGCATCGTCGGCGGCGACGGCTTTCTGCCGCGCAAGGAGCTTGATGACGAAGCGGTCATGAAAGCCAATCTCATCGTCGTCGGCTACAAACCGCAAATTTTTCTCGACAAACAGGCCGAATTCCACGATCGCCTTGAACGCGGTCTGGTGAAAGCCGAAGATCTGCATGAACTGGGCGAGTTGCTCAACGGCAAATGCCGCGGCCGCGAGAGACGATCAGGAAATCACATTCTTTAAGAACAACACCGGCATGGGCATCCAGTTTGCCGCCACGGCACGGAAAATGTATGAGAAAGCCAAGGAGAAAGGTATCGGCGCCGAATTGCCTCTGGATATCTTCATGACCAAGCGCGGCGATAAATTGTACTCGCCATGAGCCGAACCTCGCTGCACAGAATCGCAACCAAGTTAACCGAGTTTCGAAAACGATCTTTATGAAATATCTTCCTGCTCGCTACTGGCTCTATGCTATCTATCTGCTGTTCCCTAGCGCGCGCATCGGCCGCCGAATCTTCGGTCATCGAAGGCGCAAAGAAAGAAGGCGGGCTGATTTTTTATACGACGATGGACATCCAGAACAGCAAACCGCTGCTCGATGCCTTCAGCAAGAAATATCCGTTTATCCGCGCCGATCTCGTCCGCCTCGGCGGCACCGCGATGGTCAGTCGAATCCTCACCGAGGCGCAAGCCGGAGCGAGTAAATTCGACGTGGCGGTGGGTATCTCGCCGTCGCTGACACCCATGCGCGAGCGCAATCTGATCGCGCCCTACATTTCGCCGGAGTTTGCCAATCTCTACGACGATCTTTACGACGCGAAAGGTTATCTGGTCGACGGTTTATCTCAATACGCTGGTGCTCGGCTACAACACCAAAGTGATCTCGCGCAACGACTTGCCGAAAACCTACGACGACCTGCTCAGACCGCAATACAAGCAAAAATTTATCATCGATATCGAAAACCATGACGTCTTTGTCGCGCTTGAGTCAGGAATGGGGCCAGGAGAAGGCAATCAACTATTTCAAAGGCCTGGCCAAGCAGGAGCCGGTATTTTTGCGCGGCAACACCAACCGGGCCAATTTTGTCAGCGTCGGCGAGCGTTCGATGACCTTCGTCTATGCGCAAGTAATCGAGCGCATGAAGCAGACCGGCGCGCCGGTGGATTGGATTCCCTTGGAGCCGGTGGCGGTCGAGCTTAACGTCGCCATGCTGTCGGCCAAAGCGACCCATCCCAACTCGGCTAAACTGTTTGTCGACTATCTGCTTTCAAAAGATGGTCAGGAGTTCTTGAAAACCTTTCGCCGGATCGGCCCGCGCAAAGACGTCAAGCCCGACCCGCCGAAACTTTTCGAGGGCTTTCGCCGTCGCGTGGTCACGCCGGACAATTATAAAAACCTGCGCGAGATAACCAAATTGCACAACGATGCCCTTGGCATCCGCTAGGTGACAGGAGGTCGTCATGAGAGAATGGGAAACATTCGTCCCCGAAGAAGAAAGAAAAATTTATGAGAAGGCCGGCTATAAAGGCAAAGACAAATTCGGCGTCAATCCGGCCTTAATCATCATCGACGTCATCACCGGTTTCACCGGCACAAAACCGATGCCGGTCATGGATGCCATCGATGAATTTCCCACCAGCTGCGGCCAGGTGGCATGGGACGCTCTGCCGAAAATCAAGGAATTGCTCCATGCCTGCCGCGACGCCGAAATCCCGGTGATCTATTCCACCAGCGATCCCGACTTCAAAGCCGCCTTCGGCAACGCCACCAAACGCGGCGTCGACAAAACCGACTTTGAAAAACTCGCGGTGGAATTCCCCGAGATGATCAAGCCCAGGGATAATGAATTCATCGTGCGCAAAGCCCGCGCCAGCGCCTTTTTCGGCACCCATTTGATTACCTATCTCGTGCGCAAGAATATCGACTGCTTGCTCGTCGCCGGCACCAGCACCTGCGGCTGCGTGCGCGGCACCGTGCTCGACGGTTATTCCTACGGCTATCCGGTATTTCCGGTCGAAGAATGCATCTTCGACCGCTCGCGCACTTCGCATCTGGTCAATCTTTTCGAGATGAACGCCAAGTACGCGACCGTGATTCAACTCCCCGAGGCGCTGGACTACGTCGGCAAGATCAAGCGATTGGAAGGCCGAAAAGCGATCGCGTAGCGGGGTCTCTGAAATCGTTGAAAGTGCAAAGCCGAACGAATTACCCTGTTCCCCCTTTTCAAGGGGGATTTCATAACCCCTCTTTGTAAGAGGAAGGGAGATTTTGGCGGAGTGGTGCGGTTTACAGCGAACTTCACGGACAGGACACTGATCTAAGGAGACGGTATGGCAACCGAAGCGCCGTTCACCGATCAAGAATATTTGGATCGTTATCAACGCGCCCAAGCGCTCATGGAGCGCGACGGTCTCGACGCGCTGGTCGTCTCGGAGAAAAACAACTACTGGTACTTCAGCGGTCTGATCAGTTATCAACTGGACCACATCCAGCGACCGCAGATCTGCGTTCTGCCAAAATCCGGCAAGCCGCTGCTGCTCGTCTACGGCAACGATAAAGCGAAAGCCAAGGCGCTGCCGTGGGTCGGCGAAGTGCGCGCCTACACCGATGTGCCTTTCCCGCAGGAGATGATCGCCGCCTCGATCAAGGAAATGGGTCTTGGCGAAGCTAAACTCGGCTTCGAGCTCGGCGACGATCAGCGTTTGGGCATTCCGGTCAACTATCTGTCGGGTCTCACCGAAGCTTTGCCGAAAGCGCAAATCAAAGACGGCACCGCCGCGCTCACCGAAATGCGCATCATCAAGAGCCCGCGGGAAATCGAGTTCATGCGCAAAGCGTGCGACATTTCCGTCAAAGCCTACGATCGCTGCTTGCCGCAATTGAAGCCCGGCATGACCCGGCGCGAAATCGCCGATCGGCTCTATATTTCGATGATCGAGGAAGGCGCCCATCCGCGCCATCCCGGGTTTCTCATGCTGAATTCGTCGACCCGTTACGACGACCGCCGCTACAATAAAGGCGACCGCATGGTCGCCGACTTCGGCGCCTGTTACGAAGGCTACTACGGCGACGTCACGCGCATGACGATCTTCGGCGAACCCACCGACGAACACAAAAAAGATCATGAGACCGCCTGCGATGTGATCGACTCTGCTTTGAGTCGATGCAACCCGGCACGCCCTTCGCCGAAGTTTCCCGCGTGGCCAATCGCGAATTGATCAAGCGCGGCTATCAAGCCGTCGACAGCCCGAAACGCATCGGCCACGGCATCGGCATGTCGCAGAGCCGAACCGCCGTCGCTCAACGAAGTCGAAACCGAGCTCTATCGTCCCGGCATGGTTCTCGCCCTGGAACCCAAAGTGCGCTCGGAAAAAAGCGCCGTGCATCTGGAAGAAGACGTGCTCATCACCGAGAAAGGTCCGGAATTTTTGACCACCGGCTGCCGCAACTTGAGCATCGTGCAATAGCCATGGAAGCCGAAGGCATTCTTTATTTCTCCAACGAGGACGTAAAAAAAGTCCTCGACCTCGGCCGCGCCATTGAAATCACCGAGCAGGCGCTGCGCGATCACAGCGAAGGTCGGGTCATCTGGTCGACGCCCGAAGATCTCGCGATCAAACCGGAACAAGGCTGGCAGTCTTGGGTCACCGGCTGCGCGCTTGGTCAACTGAGCCGGTCGCCGGCTTTCGCATCCGTTCGATCAAAGCCGCCGGCGGCAGCCGCGATGTGTCGCGCCCGCCGCGCGGGCCAAGAAGAATTCTGATTCTCAGCGACCGCGAAGGCGGCGAGATCCGCGCGATCATGGACGAAGACTGGTGTCACGCCGTGCGCACCGCGGCGGCGGCGACCGTCGCCATGCGCGTGCTCGCGCGCAAGGATTCATCCGTCATGGCCATGCTCGGCGCCGGCGACACCGCGCGCGCCGCCGTGCCGGTGATGGCCAAGGCTTTCGCTCTAAAAGAAATCCGCGTCACCTCGCGCACACCGGCGTCGCGCGAGAGCTACGCCAAAGAAATCGGCGAAGAATACGGCCTCAATGTGCGCGCGGTGGAATCGACGGAAGCAGCGCTCAACGGCGCGGATATCGTCGTCTCGGCGACGACCACGTCAACGCCGTTCGTGAAAGACAGCTGGCTCGGCGCCGGAATAACGGTTTACTCCATCGGCAAAAACCAGGAGATGGAAAGCGAAGTTTACAAGAACGCCGACAAGTTCGTCGTCGACAGTTGGCTGCACTGCAAGAACAAATCGGACATGCAGCGACATGCTCAAAGAAAATTTCCTGAGTGAAAAAGACCTCTATGCCGAGCTGCCGGAACTGCTCTCGGGCAAAAAGCCGGCGCGCCAGTCCGACCAAGAGCGCATCTTCATCCGAGCCATCGGTCTCGGTCAATCAAGACATCGCGATGGCTAACGCGATTTACCAGAGCGCGCTGGAAAAAGGCATCGGGACGAGGTTGCCGTACTGATTTATAGAGCTAATCGATTTAAAGAGCGCGCGCCTTTTCATCCTCAGCCCTGAAAAAAGAAATACGAATCATGCGCATCGCAAGGCAAGTTTCCAAAACCAATCCTGCACCAGGCAAGTAAATGAAGGGTGCGCAACTCTACAGATAACCGAGAACGCGCACGGCTCGCCGCGGAAAGCCCACCTCACATTAGCCTTTCCCCCGGCTTTTTGTATGACAGGCGACCGCCGCCTTTCTGTGATCTCAGATATTCTTCGACGTCGTTGAGCGGATCCGTGTAAAACTTCTGTCGATGCGAGACCAGATCGTCGACCTGAAGCGCCCTGTTGAAGTCCAGATCTTTTGTCACGTAGGCGGCAATCTTGGCGTGCTCCAGGGTAACCGGATCGCGACTCGCGATCATCCGGGCAAATTCGTTTGCGGCTTCCATGAGTTGTGCTTGAGGAACCACCTTGGAAACCAGGCCGAGCTTTTCCGCCTCCGCCGCTGTCAGGTTTTCCGAGGACAGTTGAATGTAGAAGGCTTTTTTTGACGGTATCCCGGACTGAAACAACGTCGGCGTGGCGATAGCTCCGTAGCTGCCGCGGATGACCTCGGGCATGCCAATTTTTGCATTATCGGCCGCGAACGCGATGTCATGGCCGTTCAAGAGACACATCCCACCGCCCAGGCAGTAGCCATTGATCGCCGCGATCGTAACCTGCGGACAATTTCTTAAAAGAGTGATGATCTCACGCGCCGTTCCGCCCTCTTCCCACCTCCGTTTACGTCGCCAGCTTTCCCTCAGATCGTACAGATCCAGCCCGGAACAAAACGAATCGCCAGCTCCGGTCGTTACGATGCAGCGAATTCTGTCATTCTCTCTCAACTCCTTCAGGCACTCGATGATCTCCGCCATCAAAGCCTTGCTCAGGGCATTTTTTCTTTCCGGACGATTGAGGGTCAGCCAGGCGATGCCTTCTTCCTCCGATACGCGCGTAATCAATGCCGAGGTGTCGCTCATTACTATCTCCTTATTCTTGATAACTACTGCTTCAATGCTTATTTAAATTTTCGACCATGGAAAAATCGAAGGTCTTCTGGATTAAGCTTTTGTCGGTCTTTGCCACTTCGAATTCGAGAACCTTGGACTGCCAGTCTTCGGATCCGAAGCCATAGTCGGTGAAGGCTTGATGGCTGCCGTCATAAATTTTTTCCGCCACATCGGTTTGAAGTTTCATGAATCTGGATAATACAGCTACCGAATAATTCCTATTAGTCTTGATCATCCGGTGCGCTTTCCAGGTCGCGCGTAAAAATCGCAGAAGCAGGTCCGGCCGTTCCCGCAAAAACTTGTCGCTGACCAATACGCCGCCGCCGATAAAAGGTCCGAGGTCTTCCTTCGCGAAGTCGGCCAGCTCGCGAAAATCGGCTTCTTTGGCAACCGCGTCCAAAGGAGGAACTAGAACAGCTGCGGCCACCGACCCACCGATCAGGGATCGATAGGTGACATTGGAACTCCCGGTATAAACGATCGTGACATCCTTGCGCGGAACGACGCCGCGTTTTTCCAAAAGGCGCTGCAGCAACGTATCCGCTGATGCTCCCGGAGAACTGCTGGCGACGATCTTTCCCTTTAGGTCCGCAAAGGATCCGATCTCCTTTTTCGCCATCAAGCGGTAAGTCGGCTGGTCGTTAAAGACCATCACTATCTTTAAGGGAGCTCCGCGATTGATGGCGGCGCGCAGCGTTAACCCGAGGATTTGGCTGGCATCCACGCTGCCGGCGACGAGCGCCTGGACACCGGCGCCCGAGGCCATCGTAATGAGATCGACATTGACGCTTTCTTGTCTGTAGAATCCCTCTTCTTTCGCTACTTCAAAAGCCAGACTGAGAATGGATGGACCCGGTGAATGGAGCCGGATGGTCGATTTCGCGTCTTGTCCGCTCGCTTTTGTCGCGATCGCCAGCGTTCCGACAAAGACGAGAGCGCACAACAGTCGAAGCAATCGCAAAGTGTTTTTCCGAATACGTGAGCTCATAGATTTATTGATGAATACATGACTATCAGCCGTCACGCCACCCTGCGGCGGCTGACGTCGAGCGGACTCCACGGATCAAGAGCAAGCACGATCAATCGTCACTATTCAGACCACACGTGGTCACCTTGCGACGGGAATGGGTTTCAGATATTTCCGACATGACGTTTTCTAATCTCTCACGCTAGGACAACCCGCTCACATGCTCAGGTACAAGCTATTCACTCTCATTCTTCTCGGGACAATTTGGCTTTTTAGTTTAACGCCGGTGGAATCCACCGGCGAAACCATCGGCTTATCTCTTTCCTCGTTGAGCTTGGGAACCTCGCCGCCGTTGTTGGCGCAAAAGAAAGGTTTTTACAGCCAAGAAGGCTTGGACGTCCAGATCACGGTGGTGGAGTCGGGGACCAGAGCGATACAAGCTTTACTAGGCGGTTCCGTCCAGCTCGCATCGACCGGGCCGGAGGATTTCATCCGCGCCACCGAGGCGGGAACCCCGATGGTGATCGTCGCGGGTGTCCTCGGCAGCTTGACGCACTCGCTGGTCGCCGGCCCGGCGACTAAAACTATCGGCGACCTGAGAGGCGGAAAAATTGCCGTCTCAGGTTTGACCGGTAGTGTCACCTATGCGCTCAAGTTCATATTGGCCAAGAACAATCTTCACTATCCCAAAGACTATCTCATGATCCAGATCGGCGGCGTTTCGGTGCGTTGGGCGGCACTCAAGAGCGGCGGCATCGATGCGACCCTAATTGCGGAACCGCTGACGTTGCTCGCCGAAGAATCAGGATTGAGCAACTTGGGATATGTCGGTGATTATATTCCTCAGCTTCAAGTGATTGCCGTCGCGGCCAAAAGCGATTGGGCAAAAGCCAACCGCGGACTCGTAGTGCGCTATCTCAAGAGTCTGGTGCGCACGTATCAGTGGCTTATACAAGAATAGAGACGACGCGATCGAAGCCACCGCCGCGGTAGCTAAGGTGGCAAGGAAATTCGCCGCGCGGGGATACGACATCTACACCAAGCGGCGGGTTTGGCCCATCGACGGCAGTCCCGCCATGGACGGGATGAAAGTTGTTTTGGATTACATGCGCGATGGGAAAATGCTCTCTTCCTCCTCGGGAACCGAAAGATATGTTGATCTGAGCTACCTCGACCAGGCGAAGCGCGAACTCGGAATTCGTTGACTTTAAAGACGCTTAACAACTGCAAGCTATCACTCTGGTCTTCTGCCTTATCGCAAGACTGTTTCGTACCTCGCTCGCCTTTCGGTGATCACTAAAGTCACAGCACGCGTCAACGCGGTAAGAGGCCGATTTTAACCGAATCGAGGCTTCTCAAAGAAAGGTTTATCATGAAATTAAATCAACCGACCTTGCGACTGCTGATGTTTCTCGGCGTCTTTGTCCTGGCGGTGGCTGGCGACGCGGCGGAAGTCTCATACTACAAAGGCAAGACTCTCACTGTGCTGGTCAATTTCGCCGCCGGGGGGCTGACGGACATCGAAGGGCGGCTTGCGGCCCAAGTATCTGCCTCGGTTTATTCCGGAAACCCGACGACCATCGTCAACAATATGCCGGGGGCCGGCGGCATCGTTGCAACGAACTATCTCGGCGAGATGGCGAAGCCCGACGGCCTGACCATCAGTTACTTCACTGGTAACTTTTTTAATGTTCTCGCTTGCCGACCCCGTCCTTCGCGTCAATCTCGCGAAGTTCGCTTATATCGCGAGCATCGAAGGTTCCAGTGTCGCCTATATTCGAAAAGACGTGCCGCCGGGCCTGAGCAACCCGCAGGATATTCTCAAAGCGCAAACGTTTCGAACCGGCGGTTTAACTGCGGCCAGCACAAAGGACGTGCGTTTTCGTCTCCAGCTGGATCTGTTGGGAGCCAAGTATTCCTACGTGACCGGCTACGTTTCGAACACCGATGCGCGGCTTGCGCTGCAACGAAACGAGATCCAGTACTTTGTCGAAGGACTGCCGGCATACCGCGCGACGATTGAGCCGCAGATGGTCAAAACCGGCGTGGTGATACCTCTCTATGTCAACGAGCTGCTCGCCGACGACGGCGAGTTGGAAGCCAATTCCGATGCCCCGGATCTAATGCCCTTCTCAAAGCTCTATGAATCGATCCATAAGAAAATGCCATCCGGTCTGCACTGGGAAGCCTTGAAGGTTACTTATATCGCCCAGGCAATGCAGCGTGTGGTCATGATGACGCCGGGAACATCACCTGAAATCGTCGCAACTCTGCGCCAGGCTTTCGCCGCCATGATCAAGGACCCGCAATACGTTGCCGAGTTCAGAAAGGTGACCCGCTCGATCCCGAATATAAAGTCGGCATCAGCTGCTAAAAGATCGTCCAATAGCTTCAAGACACCCCAGCGGACGTAAAAGCTTTCATCAAAAAATACACCGAGAACAAGTAAACGAGGCACTGCCAATCTCGATGGCATAGTAATAATTCGGAGTTCGCGATACCCGGAGAGAAAAGCGCGAGCCGTGCGCGTCATATCGCACGCCGGTCTGGCAGACAGCTTGATGATCCCGCGTAGGCGGCGCGATCCCCGGTCGCCTCACACGATGAGAGATGATTGTCCTTCTGAGTCTTTTTGTGAGCGCAAGACACGCAGCGTTTATAACGTACGGCGGGACCGAGACCGGGAGCGTTAGACCTTGTTCTTGCCGGGGGACTGGGATCCGGCCGGCTTTTTCGACCGCTTGGTTGCGCGCGCCGGGGGCTTTTTCGGAGTCGCCTTTCGCGGCACACGCGCTGCCACAGGTGCAGCGGCCGCGACGCGGCTGCGCGGACGTCTCGGCTCGGTGCTATCGAGGGGCCCGGCCATCGTGTCGGTCGGGATCGGCTCGACATTGAACCGATCCTCCTCGGCCTCTTCTTCCAGCTCGAATCTGTCCTCAGCTTCGACGGGTTGCGTATCCAGCGTGTCTAAGCGCCCGGCTTCGGGTTCAGCTTCCGTCACTTCTTGGGATGGGTCGATCGCGGGCGAAGGTCCGGTCTGCTGCAACGCCGGCCCCTTGAACACGCGCAGGCCTCCTCGACGATCCCGCTCGAGTCGCACGAGGCCCTCGCGCTGACCTGCGCGCAGCAGATCGAGCAGCCCCATGAACCCGTATCGCCGCTCGTCGAAGCCGCCCTCGGCGGCTCGTAAAAGCTGCTTGAAATTGCGCAAGTACATCGGCCACCGTGCCGTCGTGGCAGCGGTCAGGATCTGGCCCACCAGGCGGACCCCGTCAGCCTGATCGCCCTTCGGCACGACTGGTGCCTCGACCGGGGCGAGCTGGGACGCCTGCACGGCCTCGGCCATCACCGCCCGCGGCTCGGTCTCGGCCTCGGGCGCAGCCCGATGACCTTCGTCGCCCGTCTCTGCGACGGCGACTGGGCCGGCTCGCCACGACAGCGGTCGAAGACCCGCTCTCGTCGAAATTTTCGTTCAGCTCGACCATAACGCTTCGACCGGCGTGCTTTAGCTGGACGAGACCCGATTGCGCCACCTTCTCGACGAAATCGAGGAACGACGACGTACCATACGTCCGCTCGGAGAAAGTCGAGTCGAGCTGGAGCAGCGTGCTCTTGAGCAGGCCGATCTGCGGCGAGACTTCGCGCTCGGACAGGATCTTCAGCGCGCGCCGCACGATGGGGAACGCCTGCGCGACGGGCGCGGAGGCGGCGGGCGTCGACGGGCGGCCGCTCCTGGCAGCCGAGCGTCGGCCTCCCGTCAGGTTCTCATAGGCGATGAACTCGTGGCAGTTGCGCTGGAGGATAGTGCTGGTGAACGCCCGGCCGCCGACGACGAACACTTTCTTATCGTATTGCTTGAGCTTTTCGACAAGCGAGAGGAAGTCGCTGTCGCCGCCGACGATCACGTACGCGTTGATATGCGGGTGCGTGAAGGCCATTTCGAGGGCATCGAGCGCCAGGTTGATGTCGGCGCCGTTCTTGTCGCCGCCGGGCGTCAGGTTGCGCTGCACCAGGCGGATGGCGTGCTGCGTGAGGTGCCGGCTGTATTCGCCCGCGCGCGTCCAGTCGGCGTAGGCGATCTTGGTGACCACCTCGCCGCGCTCCTTTAAGGCGTCGAGGATGGCGCCGACGTCGAAATTCTCACCAAGCGTCGATTTGACGCCAATCTCGATGTTGTCGAAGTCGATGAACACGGCGATGTTGAGACGGTCCTGATTGGGCAATGGAACTTCCTTTCGAGCTTCTACTCTATGCCGACAGCTGCCATTTCCGCCCCGCCCGGCCACCCGGTGCGATGTATCGAAAATTTAAGCCACCTGCGTTCTGACCGAAAATTTATCGCTCAACGAGCGAGGATGTCAATCGTCAGAGTTGAAATTCGCGGAGAGACTCACGCGGTCTGGCCGCCACTTGGAAGATCAGGACGTTGCCGAATTCGAGTCTAAAAGCTCCCATCTGAAAGAGACTAGTGCTCATCTCGTTTGAAGATGGAGCGTCCTTGGCGATGAAAATGGGCGAAGAATCAAATAGCCAACAACCAAATCCCAACACTAACTGGCAAATCCTAGCGCTGGCAGTCTGAGCGTCGTGGCGAGCAGGCCAATAAATCACAAGTAAATCGCGAGCCCATTGGCTTCGTTGACGCGGCACCCATTTCTTGTCATGCAACAGGTCTTAGAATACCTTTACTAACACCAAACCTATTGGCACTGGAGAATACTCATGGCTGGCGTCGTCGATGCAGATACACATATTATCGAACATCCTGGGATGTGGGAGCTCTTTGACCCGGAACTTTATCCACGTCGACCCGTATTGGCGTCGACCACCGATAACAGTGTCTATGGACATAACAACCAGGTCTGGTTGATCGATGGAGTGGCCGTGCCCAAGCGCTTTGGCAAAGGCAGTGCCATTGTCGCCGTGGGTGGGTCCGACGCGGAAGAGGCGCGCACGGACATTGCAAAGGCGGTGCGCTACATCACCGACGCTACCGCGCGGGTAAGAGACATGGACATGCGCGGCGTCGACGCTGAAGTCGTATTTCCGACCCTGTTACTGGGTTACTTGCCGGTGGAGGTCGACCTGGAGGTGGCCATCTGCGCTGCGTACAACCGTTACCTGGCAAAAGCCTGGGAACAGGGCGGCGATCGCTTGCGCTGGGTTGTCGTCCCACCGCTGCGGGACATGCAGGCATCGGTGCGCGAGATCGAAACCGCGCGTGACCACGGTGCGGTGGGCGTGTTCTTTCGCGGCGTAGAGGGGGAGCGCTCCCTGGCAGAGTCGTATTTTTTTCCGGTGTACGAGGCCGCCAACCGGTTGGGTATGGCCATTTGCATTCACACCGGCGCTGGTGCGCCGGAAATCACTAAAGTCTTTGACCGCAGCTTCAGCCACAACTTGCCGCACGTACGCTCGCTGCCGCTGTTCGCCTTTCGCGACCTCGTGGCTCACAAGATTCCCGAACGCTTTCCGAAACTGCGGTTTGGCTTCATCGAGGCGTCGGCCTCCTGGGTACCCTACGTGCTACACCACCTCCAACGGTCCAGCGGCGCCAAACTCAACTCTGGCGGCGACGCCGATGCAGCCATGGAGTGGGGTCCGAAGCTATTCAGAGACTACCGTCTCTACATTGCCGCCGAGGCGGACGAAGACCTGGCCTATCTCCTGACTCACATTGGCGAAGACAACATGATTATGGGGTCGGATTACGGCCACCAGGATCAATCCAAAGAAGACGGTATGGTGGGCGTGATGCGGCGCAAGAAAAGCATATCGCCGGCGGTGATCGAAAAAATTCTCTGCGACAACCCGCGCCGCTTCTACGGACTTTGACGATCATGAGACGTCAGGTTACCCCGACTCGGTCCGGAAATATCAAGATTAAAGACTTGACACCAATCAAAGGCAAGCTATTTTCTCATGAGCGGAGGGAACGGGTATGAGGGACAACATGCGCGGCGCGGCCGCTATCGTCGGGATTGGCGAGCTGAAGCCAGAGCGGACGCGGCCGGGCCGCGATGCGATGAGCTTGCTGGCTGAAGCGGCGTATCTTGCGATTCAAGATGCTGGGCTGACAAAAGCGGACATCGACGGGATGATCCTGGAAGAGGGCATGACCCCGACCGGGAGCGGCTACAACCCGAAGATGGCCGAATACATGGGCATCTACCCAACTTTCGCCACCGGCTGTGATGCGCAAGGCGCGGCCGGAGTCACGATGGCGCTGCAGGCGGCTGCCTACATCAACGCGGGCTTGTGTGACTACGTGCTCTGCGGCATGAGTGCCGCGATAGACGGCTCGCGGCCCCGACGCCCAGCTGGGCCAGGTCTCACCGAGACGGCTACCTCTGAGTTCGCCGCACCCTTCGGCCCAACCGTGGGGGCGAACGGCTGGTACGCCATGATTGCCAAGCGCTACGAGAAGCTGTACGGCGCTACGGTTGAGAAGCGCGCCAAGATCAGCGTGGACCTGCGCTACAACGCCAACCACAATCCGATGGCCATCTGGCACGACGTGCCGATTACGGTCGATGACGTTGTGAACTCGCGCATCGTGGCAGATCCACTTCATTTATTGGAATGCGTCATGCCCTGCGCCGGGGCTTGCGCGTTCATCGTGACCCGGGCGGACATCGCGCGAGGTATGCGCCATAAGCCAGCCTACGTGCTCGGCGGCGCCAACGGCGTGTCGCGCGGCAACCTCACGCACGTCGGCGAGATCACCATCTCCCCAGTGGGTCGGGCCGCGCGAAAAGCGTTCGCCATGTCGGGCTACGGCCCGTCCGATGTCCAGGTTATGGAGATTTACGACTCATTCACCATCACCGTGATGTGTGAGCTGGAAGAGTCCGGCTTCTGCCCGAAGGGCACCGCTGGGGACTGGGTTCAGGAGCACGATTTGACCTTTAAAGGCGATAAGCCACTGAACACGCATGGCGGTCAGCTCTCCTATGGCCAGGCGTCAACCGCGGGTGGCTGTGCCCAGGTCACCGAGGCGGTGCGCCAGATCCGTCGCGACGCCGGCGAGCACCAGGTACCGGGTCCTACCGATTTGGTTTACGTGACAGGCTCCGGCGGCACCTTCTCCCAGCAGTCGGCGCTGCTGCTAGCGAGCGGCGCAGCACTGTAGGGCCGCACTCCTGTCATGCTGAGCCCGCGGGCGAAGCATCCGTAAACCCGAAAAGCCCCAAACACGAAGGAGTCACCGAGATGGCCACTACAAGCGAGTACAAGAAGCCTCTTCCTACCCCATCCCACGTCAGCCAGCCATTCTGGGATGCTGCGAAGGAACATCGCCTCACCTACCAACGCTGCACCGCATGTGGAACCCGGGTTTTCTACCCGCGCGACGTCTGCCCTGGGCCCGAGTGCTTCGGTGTCGGGACGTTGGAGTGGGTCGAGTCTAGCGGGAAGGGTTGGGTCTACGCTTCCTCGATCTCTTACCAGCCGGCCCACCCGGCGTTCGCTGACGACGTGCCCTACGTGCTCGCCATCATCGAGCTGGACGAGGGCGTGCGCATGCACACCAATGTGATCGGTATCGATCCGAAAGAAGTCGAGATCGGCATGCGCGTCGAAGTCGCCTGGGACGACGTCACGCCCGAGATCAGCCTACCGAAGTTCCGCCCAATCCAGAAGTAATAGCCCGTAAAGGTCATGTCTTGGGGTCAAGTGGAGCTAGCTCCAAGACTTCCATGATCTGGCTGTTCCACTTGATCCAGCCGAACAGTTGAACTCTGGTGCCCGCCGCCGGTAAGCCATTGCTTCGTGGTTGGCTGAAACGACACCACAGCTCTCGTTGTTCTTCCAACCCGACGCAAAAAAATCCAGTGTCAGGATAAATTTCCTTCAGTTCGCCCTCATAAGAGACAGCCAGGCCGAATCGGCGCCAGAGCAATTTGATATAGAGGTCCGGCGCGTTATCGGCCGCCACCGGAGCGCCGCCGGCCGCATCTGTGTCGGTGGCTAACCAATAGCCTTGAATTCGATCGACTATGACCAAGGTCTCCCGCGGCAGACCGACGCCGTTGTACACTGATGCACCGGCAAAATTCAATTTTTTGAGATAGGCGACATCGTCAATCTGTTCGACGACCAGATCGAGGCTGCCGCGGCCGCGCCGTCCGGCCAGGAGGCGCAATCCGTCGAGCAGGGGTTCCGGCAATGGCGTATTGAAATAGGCGATCGTGTGGTCGGCCGATTCCAATCTGGCAACGAGGTCGCTTAGCGATATTCGCGGGTTCATCTTGGTTCGGTCTAATATTGCAATTGTAGCGGTCAGTTGAAACAACCTGTGAAGGAATTCAAGCCGCGCAGCGGCATCGACGCTCGCCAGCGCGGATAGTCGCTGCATTTCTATATGCCAAAGTGGAAAACTAACCTAGAAGATCGCGAATACCTTATCCAGCAGATGATTGTGCGCGAGCCGCCAAGAACACAACATCACTAAAGCAGATGCGCATGGTGGTCTGCGTGCTCTCGTGGACGCAGACGATAAGGCCATTAGCGTCAACGGCTGATAGAATGCCCGTGCAGATGATCACTGCGGGCAAGACCATCAGGCGTCAAGCGGCTCGTTTCAACACAGCTCTTGTCTGATCCAGCAGATCTTCTATATGGAAACGCCAGATGGACCAGGAAGTGCCGATTCGATCGCGGACGGAATCTTTTGGCTTAGCGACATTGAGCTCAATCTACGCCAAAGTCGGCGCCCAGCGACCTAGTAGCTTCTGCGGGGCGAACTCCTAATGCTCCGCCTCTTTAATCGCGTCCCGCAGATAGCGTAGCGTCAGAGTCGTAAAGGCGATCATGTTGGGCTCTCGGTCCGGCAGGCCGGTCTGCTGCACGTTGACACGCGTTACAGGGCCGCAGACGCAGATCGTCGTGCGGCCGGGTGGCAGGCCGGATCGGCCTCGCGTGGGACCGGCGAGGCCGGATTCGGCGATGCACCAGGTGGCGCCCAGGCGCTGGCGCATGGCGTCGGCGATGGCGGCGATCATCTCCGGCGTGGTGCCGCGGTAGTTCTCAAACATCGATGCCGGCACACCCGCCAGCGCCGTGCGCGAGCCAAGCGTGTAGAGCACGCTGCCACCGGCGTAGTACTTGGACGCGCCGGCCACCCACAGTAGTGCCGCGGACACGAGGCCTCCAGTGGTAGACTCCGCCACGCAGACCGTCTCGCCTCGCTCGGTGAGTAGGGCGGCGATCTCGTTCGCAAGGTCTTTCTGTTCGTCAGTAAGGAAGGACATGTACGCCTCCGTGGGCTTCTAGACTTGTGCTGGCGTCACGTTAGCACCTCGATCTGTGTCACTCCATCCCTTTCGGCGAAGGCTCAAAGTCGGATTACTTTCAAGCACGCTGGCTTCGATTGCGGATTCTTTGGTCGCTGAAGGTCCGAGCGACTTGATTTGCAATCAAGTGACTCTACACAGACGCGATTTGCTCGATGCGTCGTACAGTTCAATCCTGCCGCAAAATTTGCCTTTTTCTCCTCGAAGAATGCAGTTTTCCTGCTGCCGTAAATGACCCTTCCCATCGCTTTCCATTCGTGGTTTTTCATCAAGCAGAAAGAAATTGACCGCTCTACCAGTCCTGCGATATGAGTTTGGTCATAGAAAAAGGCGGTTTATTCTCACTGTAAATATGGCGAGGGGGCAACCGATGCGAAGGACAGCGATGGCAGCAATTGCAGCATCTGGATTGGCGCTGACGGCTGCCACTGCCGAAGAGACGCCCACCCGGCAGTACGCGCCCGCGGACAGCACATTCTCAATCATCGCCGTGGAGAAGGACACGGGCCTGCTCGGCCTCGGTGTGCAGTCCAAGGCCCTGTCGATCGGCAACCGCGTTGTCACTGGCAAAGGCGGCGTTGCTATTGTCGCGCATCAGTCGTCCTCCAACCCGATGTACGGCAAGCTCGTCATCGACGGCATCGAGCGCGGGATGACGCCGCAGCAGGCGCTCGAGTTCGCGCTGCGTGCCGACAAGGAGCCCGACCGCCGCCAGGTCGCCGTCATTGACATCCAGGGCCGCAGCGCCGCGTGGTCGAGCAAGACGATCCCCGACTGGACCGGCCACAAGTGCACGCCGATCTACTGCGTGCAGGGCAACACGCTGGCCAATGGCAACGTGATCGAGGAGATGGGCAAGGCCTTCGAGGCCGCGAAGGGTCCCTTGGCAGAGCGCCTGTTGGCTGCCCTCGATGCCGGCCAGGCTGCAGGCGGCGACCGCCGCGGCATGCAGGGCGCGATGCTCAAGATCGTCAAGCCACTGGTTCGCGCCGACTACGACGACACGCTGCTCGACATCCGTGTCGACGACCACAAGCAGCCGCTCGTCGAGCTGCGCCGCATCCTGGGTGTCACGCGTGGCTTCGAGATGATTGGCCGGATCGGCCCGCTGATCGAGAAGAACGATCTCACAGGCGCCATGGCACTCGCCGAGAGCGCACTCAAGGCCTCGCCCGAGGACGATCTGGCACTGGTGGCAATGGCCGACATCAGCCTGCGCCAGGGCAACAAGGCGGCGGCACTGAAAGCGATCGAGCGCGCCATCGCCTCCAACCCCGCGCAGAAGGGCCAGTTAAAGCGCAACAAGTCCTTTGCCTCGCTCTTTGACGACGCCGAGTTCCAGCGCCTCATCAAGTGACTTTAGATCGTTGATCTCGCCATCAAAAATCGCATGCCCCTTTTTGCCGAAGAAGGAATTTGGGTCGACGCCGTCCCTGGACTATCGAGCCCTCGCATGTCTCGGCATTTCTTCTCCGCTGATTCCGATCCCTTGCCATTTGTCCAGTTAGTCAACAGCGTCCCCACGCCCTTTGCCCGACGATTCGACTTGCGACTGCTGGATTGGCGTACTATGTATCGCTCGTTCACTCGATGCATTTGGCAACCGCAAATGTCGGAGATATTGCTATGAAATCGAGCGTATTGTTGATTTGCCAGCGAACGCAGGAAATTAGGTCGGGAAGACAAATTTCGGAGGCGACATGAAGAGAAAAGGCATAGCAGCGTTTTGTGGTGCGATTTTGATTATGCTGCCTCCGGTAATGGCGTTCGCCCAGACTCATTTTTACCAAGGCAAATCCATTACTGTGATCCAGAGCCGTAGTCCCGGAGGTCTCGGAGATATAAGAGTAAGGACTTTAATGTCCTATTTACAAAAATACATTCCGGGAAATCCTACTATTGTGATGGAGTTCCTGCCAGGGGGCGGAGGCAGGAAGGCTGCGAATCAGATCTTTCTAAAGACGCGGGCTGATGGCCTTACCATCGGCGCCATGTCAGAAGGCATCATACACAGCGCGATTGTGGGCGAGGTGGGTGTGGAGTATGACCTTAACAAGCTCATTTTCTTAGGCGCCGCAGATCGAGATACCCACCATGTTTTGTTTACGCACAAACGATTAGGTGCGACCGGTCTGAAGGAGCTCCTAGCAATGGAAGGAGTGCGTATCGGAGCTGAATCGGTGGGGCATTCGAGCTGGGTCGGGGCGCGTATCTTTGTATACCTTCTCGGTCTTAAAGGCGTTAAGTTCGCTGTTGGATACGGCAGCCCGGAACTCGACCAGGCGATATTAGCGGGCGAGGTAGACGGGAGGGCACACAACGTCCAGTCGCTTCAACAAACCCCCGAACTTGTTGACCAGTCAAATTTTCACGCAATCGTTGAATGGAGGCAAGGAGAGAAAAATCCGAAATTCGGCAATCTGCCCGAACTCGAAACCTTTGCGAAATCAGAAACGGCCCGGGGTTTGCTGTTCATGATGCGAAACGTAAAGGTTGCGGGTTCACCATTCATTCTCCCACCGAACACGCCGAAGGACCGGGTCAAGATTTTGGTAGAGGCCATGCGGCGGGCGATGAGCGATCCGGGATACCACAAAGAGTATGCAAAACTTTCGGGAGTGGCACCAACTCCTGTGACAGCGGAGGAGCAGGCAAAGGCTATCAGGGAGATCCCCAGGGATCCTGAAATCATTGCTCTCTATAAAAAGCTCACCGGTCCGGATCCTATGCCACCCCGTTGAGATATTATGTAACGGACCGACCTACGATAGCTCTGAGAACCGTGCCAATGTTGGTGCGAGTGGTCGTGCTATGGTAGGGGACGATTACACACGGGAGTAGTCTCATTGACTTCCGGCATGATGGTATGGGATTCGGCTCGGGCGTAGTCGTGGATGGAATCTCGTTACAGAATCGCGGCGCCAGCTTCGTGATCGAGCGCGGGTACCCGAACTTCGTCAGACCAAAATCTTAGTACTCACACATTAGCTTGGCAGTTAGTCAACTTAATCAAGTACGTCCCATTAAGAATTTCCCTGCCGGCTAATGGACGACCCCAAACATCCAACCATCCCGCTATCGAATCCCCATTTCCCTTTTAACTTCGTTTAGTATCGATGTGTCTGCCACTTGCGAGATTGGAATGTTCTTTTCTAATTTTGCGCGCTGTAATCCAATATTAATTGTCTCCCGGAGGACATCGTCACTCATGGTCCCATCGCTGCTATACGCTGACCAATAGCCATTAATCTCTCTGCCCACGGATTCGCGGTCCCTTCCGACCCACTTTGCTGCAATATCCGTTACTTCAGGTTTGTGCGTCTGAATATATTGAAGCGCCTCTATCGTTCCCTTCATCATTCTCTTCAATTGGTCACGAGATTCCTGAATTTTCTTGTCGCGTACGATTAACGCATTTTGTGGAATTTTGATTTGATCGCTTGCTCTCAGTAATATTCTAAATCCCATTTTCTCCCCGAAGTAGTCGGTCGGCGGCGATACTATGGAAGCATGAACGCGCTTTGCTTCAAGCGCAGCCAATCTCCCCTGCTCATCACCGCTGGGCAGCATTTTAAAATCCTTGTCTTCTTGCAAACCGAAATTACGAAGCATCATCGTGGCAACGAGATGGGTCGAGCTGCCAGGATAGCTAATAGCTATAATTTTTCCTTTTAGATCAGTAACGTTCTTTATTTCCGGGCGCACCAATAGGAAAAACGTTAATTTATCCTGAGTCATCATTACCAATTTAACCGGTACTCCCTGAATGGCAGCCGATACGCCTTGTGCTAGGGTCGTTGCATAATCGAGGTCTCCTGTACCCAAAGCGTTCATCGCTATGGCCAGCGATATGTGGATGTGCTCACTGTCAAGGTCGTATTTTTTATAAAATCCCTTTTTTTCCGCTACAATTGTGGGTAGAAAACCCAACGATTTCGAGGAAATTCCAATTCGAATCTTTTGTCCTTCCGCAGCGGCTGAGGCGTTTGCAAGTACAAACAATGCCGACATTAAAAATACGACCAGCACGCCGGCAGATTTTCCTGTCATAAAACACCTCCTTTCGATTTATTTAATTCTGCTGCTTGGTGTCAGCACGTGGCAAACGCTTATTCGGTCTTAGCGCTGTTCAGCCCATGGTTGTCAGTTCTCCATGAGTGGCCATTTTCGCTGCTTCTACTGTCCGAGGTAAAGCTTCCGCGCGTTGTCGCGGGTTATCTTGCGTACAACGGCCTGGTCCATACCGGCCATGTCCTTGTCGACAATTTTGTGGGAATCCGGCCATACGGAATCACCGTGGGGATAGTCTGAGGCCCACAGGACGGTGTCCTCCCCCAACTCCTCTAGGAGTTTCAAGCCGACGTGGTCCTCCTGGAACGTCGCGTACATCTGCCGTTGATAATATTCCGACGGCTTCAGCTTGAGCTTTGACGTATCGATCGGCCTGAGGCGCGGTCGCATGTCGTACTCCTGGTCCATTTTCTCGAGGATGTAAGGTATCCAGCCAAGTGAACTCTCTCCGAGCACGGCTCTGAACTTGGGGTGCCTCTCCAGCACTCCGGAAAGTACAAGAGCTGCCAGCACTTCGTCCAGCTGGGCCGCCACTACTGTTATCTCAACCAATTCGACGCCGCGGCCCGGCGGTATGTCGATCCCAACGTCGCTCCAGAGGCCGCCGCCTTGGTGAAAGGAGATCGGAATTCCTGTTTCCTCCGCCGCACTCCATAGCGGTTCCCACGCCAAGTCCCAGATCCTTCTCTTCGCATCGAATGCTTGGAACTGCACCCCCTTGAGCCCCAGCTTCGCGCAGTTATAGAGTTCCTGCACAGCCGAGTCGACATCATGGACTGGGACGAACCCCAAACCAATCAACCGCTCCGGGGACGCGCCGCAAAACTCCGCGATCCACTCATTGTACGCCCGCATACTCACTGCGTTCAGCTCGGGTTCCTCCAGTTGAAATCCCGCGATGAGCCCACCGTACATCACCTGGCATTCGACACCATCCCGATCCATGTCTTCCAGGCGAAGCTCAGGTGTCGTAGGTCGCCACCGCCCGGGCTCCTGGATCACCGGGCTAGTCGATTTCCCAAACTTGGCGCTAGTGAATTCATCATATTTGTAGTGCTTACCGAAGATTTTGCCATCCGCTTCGAAGTGCCACCCGTCCTTCGTCTCGATCAGCCGGGGAACCCTATCCCGGTATTTCTGAGGGACCCTCTTCACCCACATGTCACCTGGCAGGTACTGAAGGTCCACGTGGTCGTCCGCAGAAAACATTTTCCAACTCGGCATATTCTCCTCCGTTCACTTTCTGCTCGTTCACTCTTGCTAGTGCGCACATAATCGGGGGCCCATCTACAACTGGACCCGAAAGGAAAACGGTGTAGGGCTGAGGGCCTGTGTCTGTTGCAGCAGTCCGGCCGTCTAGCGATGGACACGCTTATAATGGCTACTCTGACTCATTACCGACTCACACCGGCGCCGCTTCGGACACACTCATGACTTCCCAACTCAACAATCGTCGATCCGCTTTGTGGAAGGCAATCCGACTTGCGGCTTCGGACTTCCCGGGATCTCCTGACATCACTCGCCCAATAACGGCGATGCTAAGGGGAGACACGTCGAACGGATAAGGATCTATCCGGACGCTCTGTGAGTCTGAAGGAATGATGTGGAGCTCGACCTCTTTCTCGGAGTCGTAAGCTGTAGGGACGGGTGTAATCCGTACAGTCTTCATGTTGCCGTCGGCCTCGTACCCGTCACAGCAGAAGTAAAGCGACAGGAGGTCAAACACCTGGAAGATACGGTAGTTCACCCACAGGTGACGACTCGAATTTTTCTCTATGCGCTCGAGCCGATTCAACTGCTCTTGCTGTGATGCCTCGAGCGTTTTGACCGTGGCTTCCATCTCGGGTCTTATCCGTTTTTGGGGAGCGGCCGTCCCATAGCCCGTTTGCCAGGACTGAATCAGGTTATAGCGGCTCTGAGCAAGGCCTGTGTGGTGCATTGAGACGATCAACCCGGCATATGGATCCCGCTCGCTCACCCAATCGATGTTTTTCGATAGCGCCGCGATTTTCTTCGGTGAGAAAGGAACAGTTCTATGGCCATGAGGCAGCCCTTTTTCCGATTCTATGGGGATGTCGGCTTCGGTCTCCCTGTGATCGCTGTCGTGGTAGATGCCGGCAAACACCATGGAGTCATATGGCTCGAGCTTGGCAAATCGTTCGTTCCCCCAATGTGCTGCGAACTGCGCTGCTAGGTCAGCGTGGTCCTCTTGCAGAATGAAGAGACTCGTCCCGTCTTGAAGGTCTCGCTTGATCATTTCTCCTCCTCTCTGGGTAGTCTTTTTGAACCTTCTTATATGACCGGAGTTATATTTTAGGACCGCGAGGGGTGTCAATCCCGATTGCTTGATTGAAAAAGCTTAGAGCAGCTCCGGGTCGCCCATTAGCAGGTCTGGTCAAGAGGCACAGACGTTCCTGTGAGAATTTTTTCTTATTCCCTTTTTCAACCCCTGGGGAAGATGTGATCGCGAAGTAGACGCGCCCCTGTTTTCAATCAGCCGCTCGCGCGGCAGTTCAAGGTTCGGTTCAGACAACAAAATTTGGTTGAAAGCCAGGCGAAATTCTTTGTGTTTTCAGTTTGAGTCGCAATGCGTGTGTAGTTCGCGTGCATGCATTCGTGGCATGCGAAATCTCCATGTTGCCGAGCGAAAATTCATCACTTCGGATCTCGACGTCATCAGTGCAGTTATTGCAAGCGTACGTGGAGAATCCGCAACAAACGTCGAGGGCGCAAACCCCGGCGAGCACATCCTCAATCTCTCAAAGCAGTGTTTTTGGAGATCGGCCTCCTTCATCGCCGCTTTGACGATCGGCGGAATCTTCCAGGCCGTCTCGGGTGTCGGAATATTGGGCCAGATCACATTCGGTCTGCTCGGCATATCGGCCCATATCACGGTAGGATGCGCGCCGCGCGCCTGCACTCCCGACCGAATCCAGGTTATTGTCTGTTCGTTGACGAGATTTCAGCCGCCGTGCAATCCGTCGATCGCCGCGAGAATAAAGACGTTCTGGCCCGGCTTCACGACCGCGCAACAATCAAGCATATCGTTGATTGCGACTGCGGCGTCGGCCGGCATGTAAGCGCTAGACATGATATTCCTCCGGGTCTAATGGCGTTATGTGGCGCGCAGTCTTCCTGCCGTTGCACCTCCGTCGAGAACGAGGGTCGCTCCGGTCATGTATCGCGCCGCGTTCGACGCGAGGAATGCGACCATTTCGGCCACATCGCTGGACCTCCCGTGATAACCCATTGGAATGTTTGGAGCGTCCGCGTCGGGATCGGCGCCGACACGATGACGAATCGATCCGGGCGCGATGCAATTGACGGTGATCCCGTAGCCGCCGACTTCGAGGGCTAGAGCGCGCGTCAGCATGGCCACGGCCGCTTTCGAAGCCGCATAGGCAGCGCCGGTTGCGTAAGGCGATACGCCGCTGACCGAGCCGATGTTGACAATCGTGCCATAGCCCTGCTGCCGCATCGGCGGAATGGCTGCGCGGCAACAGAGCATCGTCCCATCGACGTTCACCCGGAAGGTCTCTCGCCACGTGTCGAGCTTGTGCGCTTCGACTGTCTCCAGCGGATGATATGCCGCGTTGTTGCACAGAAGATCGAGCGAGCCGAAGGTCTGCAACGCCGCCTCGATGGCCGAAGCCGCGCCCTGCTCTGAACCGATGTCGGCTTCGACGACCCTGACGCGATCGCCGAATCCGGCCAGCGCAGCTCGCGCGCTTGCACATGCCTGTGCATCGCGATCGACGGCGACGACTGAGCCGGCGAGCGATAGAAGATGGCGGACGATCCCCAGCCCGATTCCCGAAGCGCCGCCTGTGACGACGCTCGTGCGTGGATGATCAGGAAGCTCAGCGCGACGCATAAACGACTAGCTTAGGCGCGGCTGCGGCCACTTGAATCGACCATCGAATGTAGGTGGCTGCACGCCGGACGCCTCGTAGGACCACACGCCGATCTGGTCCGACCCAGATGCGGTTGACCGCTTGACGATCGCGGATCGTCTGCAGACAAGCGTCCTGCTTCTCCTTCGTGTCGGCGTACTTGGTCAAGAACTCAAAAATCTTTGGAGAGTTTTCGACCCAAAGCTCCCCCACGATTGAATGCATTTGTTCCTTTGTCAGCATCTCGGTTATTCCTCCGAAAATTAAAATTAACTTTAGTCGGAGTATCACCCGGTTCGCTAAGCTGTCAATGCGTCGCGCTCTGTATCAGCTAGGATCAGTGAAGCACTGGGTCTGGGGGCGGGGACAAAATGGTCGGCTGGGACAGGTGGGGACAAAGGGGTCAAATCGGAGTTAGCCAATACTTGCTATGATTTGTTCAATCCGGTCTCTGAGCCTTTTATCTTTAGCCATCCGAGACTCTATCGGGGACGTTGTTGACTAGATGGACAAACTACTCGGGCGACTTTCGAGGTGCTACCGCCCGCTCGGGTCTTTTCCGCAGACGACCTCTAGTCCACCTATCAGTACTCGGCGGATCTCGATTTTTATTACGCCAGTCGGCCCAGCCCCCCTTAATGCAAGACCAAATTCCCATTCTAGTGATCACGCGGTTGAGGGTCAGTACTTTTGATTCTTAACTCTTGCTACGTTTCCACTGGAAAGCCCAAATTTAAGAATTAAGAGACGCGACCCTGACTGATCCCCTCCTTGAAGGAGGAGAAGATCGACCTCTACGTCACGCTTCCGGAGGAACCCACGGCCTCGTTCACGCAAGCGGCGCAATAAAGAGCCTTTGACGCCCTTACCGCCGCTCTCCGGCCGAGCCGCCCGATAGAAGAGTGGGCTTTTCATCAAAACGAAATAGAGATTCCAATTCGCCGGTGCTGCGCTATAGCTCCGGCCATTGAAAAGGTCGGTCAAAAATCCTATTCATAGACCGGCGGATTCAAGGCTGCCAGCGCGAAGATGATCGACGAGTACATGGATAATTTGCCCGTGATTCCGGCGACATCGGTACAGGAAATCAAGAACCGGCTGCAGCCCTTCGTGGAAGCCGGCGTGGATCGACTTATTGTTCCCTATGTCCCGGTGACGGAACCTGTCATCGACGATGCTCACAGGTTCGTTGAAGCGTGGGGCAAGTTATAGTCTGCATTTAATAAACGAATCGAAAACCTTTGAAACGGAGCTTTGAGTAATGAAAGAGAGAATAAGCTACTATAGCGACGGCCTAAAACTGTCCGGAATACTTTCTACGCCTGACAATTCCCAAGGAAAACGTTTTCCTGGTGTCGTGCTTGTGCCAGGTTTCATGAGCACGGCGGATGCTTTCTTTCCTGGGTTCGCTGACGAGTTGAACGCAGCTGGCTTTGTATCCCTGACTATGGATTTCAGAGGATTCGGAGAGAGCGAAGGCGTCCGCGGCGAGGTAATTCCATACCTGCAGATCTATGACGCTAGCAACGCCATATCCTACTTGCAATCAAGACCAGAAGTTAACCCTGACAAAATCGCCATATTAGGTGTAAGTCTGGGAGGAGGAGAAGTAGCGTACATAGCAGCTCGAGACCGACGAGTAAAGGCTGTTGCCTCAATGGTCCTGGTCGGTGATGGCGAGCGGAGAATGCGAAGATTTCGAACCGAGCAGCAGTGGCAAACTCTCATGCAAAAAGTTCAAGAGGACAGGATAAACAGGGCTTTGACTGGCAAGTCCAAAGACTTCCATGGGTTTTTGAATGAGGGAACCGATTCGGTACTGATCATGCCTCCTGATCTGACCTCTTCCTTGAAGGATGCTGAACAGGTGGAAAAGGAAAAAGGCAACAGAACAACTCTAGCAACCGTTGATGGGTGGCTGGGCTACAAGCCGGAAGAGATTATTGACAAGGTGTCTCCAACACCAATTCTCTTCGTTCAAGCTGAGAAGGACGAGCTCGAGGCTGATGACGCCGATATATTGTATCGTAAGGCTAAGGAACCGAAGAAGCTCTTCACTCTAAAAGACGGCGTACACTTCGACGTGTATGGGAAGAGGACAAATGAAGCTATGAAACCGGTCCTCGAATGGTTCAAACAGTACCTTCAATGAATCAAATGCAGGACCGATCAAATCTACAAGTTTGACCGTTCAAGGGGACGGTGACCGAACTCCGAGCCGCAGGAATTCGGTCACCCTCCCTTGATTCCTCCCCTGATTTCCGATTTCCCCTTATTTCCCGGGCTCGAAAACTTTGCGCTCGATGGTGCCGGCCTCGGCGTCGTACCAGTTGCGCCAGAGGTTGGTCAGCCAAGTTGCTTAGACGTTCCCGGGGTTCTCTCTCGGTGAGCCTGTTTGTCAAATAACTGAATACTCAAACCTGCCACCATCACCCACCAGAGACGACGGTGGGTTTCTCGTCAAGCAGAAAAGCAAATTGACAGCTCTTCCGGTCCTGCGCTATGTCTGCGCTGACTGGCGCGGCCGCTGCCCGATGCAGCGGCGGCGCCTTCTTTTCGCGATGCAAGGAGAATCGATGGATGCCGAACCCGCACGATTGATCATTGAAGCGCTGAAGGAGGAGAAGATCGACCTCTACGTCACGCTTCCGGAGGACCCCACGGTCTCACTCACGCAAGCGGTGCAAGCCGATCCCTACTTTCAATGCGTGACGGTCGCCTCCGAGGATGGCGGTGTGGCGCTCACCGCCGGCGCGGCGATCGGGGGGCGTCGCGCGGTGTTCGTCACCGGCATCGCTGGCCTGTTGAAAGGCGGACTCGCGTTGATGCACATGGGGCCGCAGTACGGTATTCCGGTGTTCATCCTCGCCTCGTACCGCGGCGACTTCGGCGATCGCTCGGGAATCTCGGGCTCGAAGCTCCAGGTATTCCGCCAAGTGGGCGAGCCCTTCCTACAAGCGCTGCGCATTCCGTATCAGATCGCCGGAGAGCGGCGCACGCTCAAACGAACGATACGCGATGCGCACTTCATGTGCCGCACCTCGGACATGCCCGCGGCGCTGCTCCTTACTGGCGAGGTGCTCTGGTGAAACACTCTGCCTGCATGAAATTGCTCTCCGATCTCATCGACGGCGAGACCATCACGATCACCAATTTGTCCTCGAACGCGCGCATGTGGTCGGCGTTGCACGGCGAGCGGCCAAGTTTCTACGGCCTCAACATGGGCCTGTGCCTGCCTTTTGCCGTCGGTGTCGCGCTCGCGTTTCCCAAACGCCGCGTGGTCGCGATCGACGGCGATGGCAGTCTCATCATAGAAACGAGCAGCCTCATCACCGCAGCCGACGTTCGCCCCGCAAATTTGACCGCAGTGGTGTTCGACAACGGCGTCTACAGCGGCATGGGCGAAACGGCAACGGCACGACGCACGGATCTCGCCAAGATGGCCGAAGGCGCCGGCATCGCGCACACCGCGACGCTGCGCACCATGGAGGAGTATGAAAAGGCCTTGCGCGCGGCGCTTGCAGCGAAAGAATTTCGCTTCCTCGTCGCCAAAGTTGAGCGCGACGATACCCTGCCTTTCACCGGCAACTACATCAAGCGTTCCGAGCGCGGAATGAAAGAGTCCTTCGTCGACGCGTTGAAGCGCCTGCCGGACTATCCGGGCGAACGCTAGGCTCTACAACTCAGAAGAACAGCTGGGTCTTCGCCTTGCATTCTTGCTTATTCCACGGAAAAGCAATCGTCTGACCCGATGCGTGACGGATATCGGCTGGGCTCGAAACGGCGGCAGGCTTTTTTGCACGGGCTGGCAGCTTCCTATAGTCGTATCAATAAATATCAAAGGGAAAACAATGGCGGAAATGAAAACTGCCCGACATCGATCTTGAGGGCCGCGTCGTCATCATGACCGGCGCCGACCGCGGCCTTGGCCGCGCGATGAGCCTCGGCCTCGCAGAAAAGGGCGCGCGCCTGGTGCTGGCCTCGCCGGTCATGGACGGTCTCAACGCGGTGGCGGAGGAGATCGCCGCCATCGCCGGGCCGGGCCGGGCGCTCGCCGTCGAGACCGACATCACCGATTTGGAATCCTGCGCAAACTGTCTGAGGGCCGCCGTCGACGCCTTCGGAGTGCTCCATGTGCTGGTCAACAACGCCCGCCGCCTGCGCCGCGACTCTGATAAGCCGGAGGCCGCCGGGCATCTGCCGTTTTGGGCCGTCGATCCGGTTCTGTACCGCGAGACGGTGGAGGTCAACGTCGCCGGCACCTTTTTCATGTCGCGCACCGTCTCGCCCTACTTCATCGAGAGGGGCTACGGCAAGATCATCAACCTCACCACCTCGCTGCGCAATTTCTACTCGGTGGGCCAGAGCCCCTACGGCGTCACTAAGGCGGCCATCGATTCGTCTACTTATATTTGGGCGCGCGACCTCGAAGGCAAAGGCGTCACGGTCAATGCGCTGCTGCCCGGCGGCGCGTGCGACAACGGCGACGTCAACCGCCCGCCGGAACCCGGGCGCAAGCTGCTCCCCGCGGATATCATGAACCCGCTTTTGGTGTGGATGTGCTCGGCCCGCTCGGACGGCGCGACCGGCACGCGTTTCGTCGGCGCGCTGTGGGACAATTCCCTCGACCCGGACCAAGCCGCCGCCGGCTGCCTGGAGGACGCCTCGATCCGCGGCGCCGGGGCGTGAACGCCTAGCTGGCGCCGATCCGCTGGTCAGTGGAAGCTCTGGGGTCAGAGCTGAGTATTGATTTATTTAGTCAACGGGTGCGAGTCTACTGGGGTCGTTTTTTTAAATCTTGGCGGGTGGAGCCCATGGAAACGGGCATAAAACTCTCTACAATTTGGTCGTCCTCACTTGCCGTTTTTCAGACTTGCCCAAGTCTACTGCAACGCTCGGCTAAAATTGTTTGCTCAAAGGCGCAACTGTCGCTACGCAGCTCGCTGCGTCGTGATGAGCCGTGATAGCTCGCGCTCCGTTGTGCCCAGAGAAATCAGCGAACGAATCAGCAGATCCAGGGAAACCGATGGGTCACCTGCTTCCATTTTGGCGATGCGCGACTGGCTCGACTGAAGCTTAGCGGCAAGATCCAATTGCGATAGACCCTTTTGCTGTCGCCGCTGCCGCAAGCCCGCGGCAAGTTTTATCTTCAGCTCGATGTACGCGGCCTCCTCGTTGGAAAGACCCAAGAACTGCTTTACGGTCCCGACTTTCCAACCCTTTGCTTGCAGCCGTTTCTGCTTTTGTTTACGCATCATCGTAATCCTACTGAACCCAACAAGATGTTGAAAAACCGTTGGGAGTCCTTCGACGCTGCTCAGGACGAGCGGATTTGAAATTGAAATTCTTGAGTAAAATCCGTTCATGCTGAATGTCGTTCTCCGTTTGTCCGGTATAAGCGTAACGAACTTTGTGATGCCCGACAGTGCTCGACTATCCAGATGGTCCGAACCGCTCGCATTGCGCCACTGGGTCCGCTCAAGGTGCCGCGAATCTCGTTGTACGGCGAATTTTCCGCTCTCTAACGGAATGGCATCTAGCGGCAGGATTTCTTCGTAAGTCGTCCGACAAGCGGTCCGCATTATCCAGCGTCTATCGCGCTGCGCGCAGAAACGCTGACTATCACCGCGTGCTGAGGGACCAGCAGATACCGCGTCACTTTGTCCCTGGCGATTATCGTGGTCGCGGGCAATTTCATAGCTGGAGGCGAAGGATCGCATGTCCAGCAATCGTAGGGCGGACTTACGTCCATAGCCGAAGTGCGCGGCAAGGATCGCGCGCGCGCGGTTACGGATTTCGAGTTTCCGCTAGAAGTTCTCCGATCTGAAAACTCGGAACCCGAAACTCTTCAGACTAATCCATATCGACCTTCACGCCGTTCTTGGCGCACTCTTCGGCGTACATCTTCTTCATCGACTCGTCCACTTCCTCGAATTCGAGCTGCTCGACGCCTCTCTCTTCACCCTGCACGGCGGTGTTGGCGTGCAGCGCGACGAATTTACAGGGCTGAGTTGCCGGTATTGTAGTGCTGGTGCCAGGCGCCGGCGGGCGGCGAGATGCACGTGCCTTCGTGCCAGTCGTATCTCTCCGGCTTCTCGCCTTCATTCCACATCAGCGTGTAGCCGGTGGAGTCGAGCAGAAAAACGTGCGCGCCGGGACCGTGGCGGTGCGCTTTCTTGTAGCGGCCCACGGGAAACTGCGACACGTGCGCGAGCATCGGCGCTGCCCGACATGTGGATGTACATGTTGCGCGTGCCCTTGCCGCGCTTTTCGCGCGGCACGAGATTGATCTTGCGGATGTCGGGAATGAAATTCGAATGCAAAATACCACCGTAATATTCGGTGAAATATTTGCCGTCCTTTGAAAAGAACTCCGGATCGCCGGGATCGAAGCGGTCTTTGAACATGTAGTTGGTGTTGTAGATAAACTCCGCGTCGCGAAAGAGCTCGAAGGAGACCGGCTGGCTGGTGAGCGCGAAGTAACGGCAGGGATCGGTGCCGCTGGCGTTATGGTGCTGATGCCAGGCATTGAGCGGAATGGCGAAGGTGCTGCCGCGTTCCCACTCGAAAGTCCGCTTCGCCGTTCCGTCGTACCAGATGGTGGTGGCGCCGCGGCCGGCCGCAACGGTGATAATTTCTTCATAGAGCTGGCGCTGCGGCTTCATGCTCTTTCCCGGCGCGATCTCGGCGATGTAGGCATCGGCGACCATCTGATCGGAAAACGTGCAGATGGCGCCGTAGCAGTCCTTGCGCTGCCAGTATTCGAGCTTTTCCGTGCGCACGTCCTGCACAAAAGCTCCGCCGATGATCGGCACGCCTTCCGATTGGATCCATTTTTTATAGGCGCTGTATTTGTCCGTCATGAATTGTACGTAGGGATGAACTTCAAATTCCTTTACCGGTCCTGCCATGGTGAGATCCTCCTTCTAATTCAGATCGAAATTAGCGCCCGGTTCGAAGAGCTGTCAACCACCGCGGCGGACGATTACGGCGATTTATGCTGCCTGACTGCGCAGATAACTTGCCGGAGGTGTCGGGACTGGATCGAGCAAGCAATTTCTTTTTGCCCGCAAGGCGGCCCGTGCTATAGCACAAGCGGGAGGGCGCGCTATGATCCTCAACGCGGGATTCTTGTCATTGCTATTTTCCTGCTGCCGGGAACGGACGGGATTTTTGCTCAAGCGCAAACATCTGACGCGCATGCGCGTCAGCTATTCGTCCATCGGCGCGGCGTCGCTGGCCACCTGGGTCGGCACCGACGCGGGGATTTTTAACAAGCACGGACTCGATGTCGGTCTGATCTACATCGGCGGCGGGCCGCGGGCCATGGCCACCACCATTGCCAACGAGACCCAGATCACCCAGGGCGCCGGCACCGGCAGCATCCTCGCGAAACTTGGCGGCGCCGACACCGTGATGGTCGCGACGATTCTCAATACCACGCCGCAAAGTCTGATGGTCATTCCCGAGATTCGCGCGCCGCAGGATTTGCGTGGCAAGAAACTCGGGGTCACTCGGTTCGGCGCGCTCAGCGACTTCGGCGTGCGCAAATACTTGCAGAAAGTCGGTCTTGATCCTGAAAAAGATGTGACCATCCTTCAGCTCGGCGGCCTGCCGGAGATTCTGGCTGCCATACAAAGCGGGGCCATCCACGGCGGCGCTTTGTCTTCGCCGGCGCTGACCAAAGCCAAGCAGCTCGGCTACAAAGAGATGATGGATCTCGGCGCGCTCGGCATCAGCTATCCGGGCACGTCCTACATGACCACTGAGACCTTCATTAAGAATCACCGGCCGCAGTCATCCAGTTTCTCAAGGGCGTTATCGAGAGCACGCATTATCTCAGCCGCAACAAAGAAGTCGCCATCCGCGTGCTCAAGAAATATACCAAGATCGACGAGCCGCCGGTGCTGGAGGAAACCTATCAATTATTCACCCAGCGCTATTTTCGCCTCGTGCCGACTTCGTCGTACCGAAGAAGTAAAAACGGTCCTCGACCAAATCAAAGACAAAGACCCGCGCGCGCGCACCACCGACTACGATAGCTTCATTCGCGGCGACCTGATGCGGGAAATCGAGCAGAGCGGCTTTATCAAGAATCTCAGCCGCGGCTGAGGCATTTAAACTCCACCGGCAAGAGCGGCCCTTCGGCGAAGCGCTCCTGGCACAAGAAAAATGCTTACGCCGCCTGCCTTCCGTGCAGGTGTCGATGGACAAGATTTGAACCCGCACTTCTTGACAAGAAAGTTTCAACGCGATAAATGAAACAAAAGTTTCATGGCCGCCATCAAAGAGATCCTGACCAAGGTCAAATCACTCAACGGGGCGCAGCGCAGGCTCGGAAACTATCTGCAAAACGATAGCTCCGCCCTGCTGCTGTCCAATGTCAATGATCTGGCCCAGGCGGTGGGCGTCAGCAAAGCGACCGTCGTGCGCTTCGCCAAGACCTTGGGCTATACGGGTTTCCCGGAGCTCAAGCGCGATATTCAAAAAGAAATGCGCCGCAAGTTGCGCGCTGCGGATCGCATGAAAGAAACTTTTGCGGAACTGGGCGACGACGAGAATATTTTTGCCAAGCTGATCAAGCGCGATATTCAGTTGCTGCAGGAAACCTTGCGAGCGGCATCGTACGTCGATTTCCAAAGGGCCGTGGAAGTGATATTAAAAGCGCGCAAGGTTTTTCTCATTGGTCTCAACGCGTCGACGGCGCTTGCTTACATTCTCTATTTTCGGCTGGTGCGCGTAAAAAAGGACGCCCATTGGCTATTTTTGACCGGCGGCACTTCGCTCGTCGAGCAACTTGCATTCATGGAACCGGGGGATGTCCTGATCGCCATCGATTTTTTAGAAGTGCCGCGGGAAGTCCAGACCGCGCTGCAGCACGCCAAGAAAATTGGCGCGCCGATCCTTGGCATCACCGATTTTCCGAGTTCGCCGATCGCTAAGGCCGCCGACGTCTGCCTTTATGCAAAGCGCGGGCTGCATTCTTCGGTTAATTCGTTAACCCCGGCGTTTTCGCTGGTGAATGCCCTGGCCATCGCCGTCGGCTGGGCGAAGAAATCGGACTCGATCAAGGCGCTCACGGATCTCGATACATTATTGGAAGAACGCGGGCTGTAATCCGGCCCAAATAAAAAAGGAGAAAGAAATATGGCAACAAAATTGAAATTCGGTTTACTGCTGCCGCACTTTTGCGAGTATGGCTCGGCGGAAAGCTGTATTGAGGGAGCAAAAAAGGCCGAGGCCTATGGCTTCGACTCGGTTTGGATCAGGGATCATTTGGTCTTTGAACCGCACGGCATGGAAGGCGAAGACAATACCCACATCGAGGGATTGCTGATTCTCGCGGCGATCGCGGCGGTCTGCAAAAAACTCACTCTCGGCACCGGCACGATGATTTCGCACCGCCATCCGATTCATCTGGCGCAGTCCATGGCGGGCCTCAGCACGCTTGTGCAGCGATATCATTATGGGGCTTGGCCTCGGTACCTTTCCTCATGAATTCGAGGCGGCAGGTTATACGAAGACGACCTTGCAGGATCGCGCCAACATCGCCAAAGTCAACGCTCAACTCTGCCGCCGCTTCTGGGCCGGCGAAAAGATCAGTTACAAAGACGACTACTACGATTTCAAAGACGTCGAGCTCAAGCCGACGCCGAGCAAACCGATTCCGATTTGGTACGGCGGCGGCACACCGGCTTCTTGCCGGCGCGCGGCGGATTACTGCGACGGCTGGATGCCCGGACGCATTCCCACGGCGACGTTTAACAAGATGGTCAAATACCTCGAAGAGCAGTGCAAGCTGGCGGGTCGCCCCATGGTGACCACGGGAGCAATCCCAATCACCAGCCTCGACAAGAATAGAGACGTCGCGCTCAGCAAGGTGAACGTCAAGGGTCTGATCAACGAAGGCAACACCCCCGCGAAGAAAACTTGGGTAAGACCAGCGTCCGGCACCTTTTCGACGGTTGCGGATATCGAAGGGCTGCTCATGGCGGGAACCCCGGCGGACATCGCCCGCGATACCAAACGCTACGAAGAAGCCGGGCTCAACCACATCGTCTTCGATCTGCGCTTCCGCTACGCCGATTGGTATCAACAGATCGACTTGTTGGGTCAAGAAGTTTTGCCGGCGGTAAGAGCATGAATCGTGCTCGTCTTTCGTGCTCGTGTTCGTAACGAACACGAACGATCACGAACACGATCACGAGATTGGAGCAATTCTATGCGCACTGAAAAAGTAAATTTTTACAGCGAAGGCATCAAGCTCGCCGGCGTGCTCTACCTGCCGGATTCCGATCAGGGCAAACCGTATCCGGGTATCGTCCAAGGACCCGGATTCCTCGGCCTCAAAGACGCCAAGCACTACATCATGATGTTCGACAAGCTTTGCGCCGCCGGCTACGCCTGCCTTTGCTTCGATTATCGCGGTTGGGGCGACAGCGAAGGCAATGAGCGCGGCTGGGTGATGCCGAAATGGCAGGCGGAAGATATCCGCAGCGCCTTGAGTTACCTGGAAACCCGCCCGGAAATCGATGCCGATCGCCTCGCCACCTACGGCTCCGGCGGCACCGGCGGCGGCAATGCCGTCTATGTCGCGGCCATCGACCGCGGGTCAAATGCTGCGTCAGCTATCTCGGTGTGAGCAGCGGCCGCGATTGGCTCCACTGCATGCGCCGCGAGTATGAATGGGTCGATTATCTTAAAAGTATCGACGAAGATCGCAAACAACGCGCGCTTACCGGTAAAGGCGCCATCGTCAGCGCGCGCGAAGGCGGCGTCATGGTGCAAACTCCGGAGCGCCAAACCACGACGATCAAAAAAGACGTTGCCGATAAAATTCCCGATGCCATGCCGTTGGCCTGCGCCGAGGCGATTTTGGAATATAGCCCCATCGATGTCGTCCATAAAATTTCGCCGCGCGGCGCGCTGTTCATCGCCGTCGAAGGCGACGCCGTGACCCCGGAACAGCAATCGTTCGATTTATACGAAAAAGCCGGCGAGCCCAAGAAACTGGTTTTGTACAAAAAGACCACGCACTACGGCATCTACAATGATTATTTCGATGATGTCGCGGCCAACGTCGTCGACTGGTACAATCGCCACCTCAAGTACAATAAGGTCGAAGTCACCGAAAAGAAGTAGGAGCAAATCATGAATAAGATTTCCTTCGGCGTGAGAGTGCCGAATTCCGGTCCGTTATCGAGCATCGAAAATATCGTCAACGCCGCCAAGTCGGCGGAAGAGCTGGGCTTCGACGCGATCTGGGTTCACGACCATGTGGTGTGGAGCTCGGAGATGCACAAACATCATATTTCTTCGGGCGCCGCCGAGGCCCTCAACGACACCCAGGACGCCAATTTTTACGAAGCCACGACGATGCTTTCCTATCTAGCGGCCGAAACAAAAAAGATCGTTCTCGGCGTCGCTTGCTTGGTTATGCCCTGCCGCAACCCGATTTACGCCGCCAAACAGTACTCGACCCTCGATCATCTCGCCAAGGGACGTTTGTTGGTCGGCGTCGGTCTCGGTTCCAAGGCGACGCGCGAGTCGGACGAGTTCGGCGTCTTCGGCGTGCCCTACGAGCGGCGTGGCGACCGCACCGACGAATATATCGAAGCGATGAAAGCGATCTGGACCCAAGACCTGGCATCGTACAAAGGCGACTTCATCCAATTCAAAGACGCCGAGGTTTATCCGAAGCCATTCCAAAAACCCCATCCGCCGGTTTGGGTCGGCGGCTGGATGAAGCTCGCCGCCAAACGCGCCGGCAAGTACGGCGAAGGCTGGATTCCCGGCTGGCTCTCGCCCAAGGAAATGAAAGTCGGCTGCGATATCTTGGCGCAAACCGCCAAGGACAACGGCCGCGATCCGTCGAAAATCACCATCGCCGTCGAGAAACTCGCGACCATCGCCAAGACGCGCGAGGAAGGTCTCAATCTCGCCATGCCGACGCTCAAAACCAGCAGCGAGAGCTACGAGCGCGATATCGACAGCATGCAGTTCGCCCTCGACCGCCACATTTTCGGCTCCGTGGACGACGTGCGCCGGCGGTCGATGAATTCATCGAAAGCGGCGTGCAGCACTTCGAGCTCAAGATCATCTATCCGACCATGGAGAACTTGCAGCAACAGATGGAGCTCTGGGCGGAAAACATTCTGCCGCGCTACAATTAAAGAGAATCGGAGTGATGGAGTACTGGAGTGATGGAGTGATGCACTAATTCTGAAACCCAACACTCCAGTACTCCAACACTCCATCACTCCAATTATTCCGAACTATGAACCTTTCATTTCAACTTAACGGCAAGCCCTGGCAGGTCGACTGCGAGCCGCAGGAAACCCTCGCCGAAGTTCTGCGCAACACGCTCAATTTAAACGGCACCAAAGTTTCCTGCGAAGTTCAGGTTTGCGGCGCTTGCACGGTCTTGATCGACGGCGCGCCCGTCAGCGCCTGCACCTATTTGGCTTACGAAGCGCGCGGCAAAAGCGTCACCACTATCGAGGGCTTGGAAAAACCCGACGGCACGCTCCATCCGTTGCAGCAAGCGTTCATCGATGAGTTCGCCTTTCAGTGCGGCTTTTGCACGCCCGGCATGATCATGTCGGCGAAAGCACTGTTGGACGAAAATCCCAAGCCGACGCGCGACGAGATCATCCACCACATGGACGGCAACATCTGCCGCTGCACCGGTTATGTGCCGATCGTCGCGGCGATCCAGCGCGCCGCCGATAGTGATGTCGAAGGAGTCGAAAAAGTGAGCGCCGAAAAGAAAACCGATTTCCACGTCGTCAATCATTCGATCCCGCGCCGCGACGGCCGGGTCAAAGTCACCGGCAAGGCCCAATACGTCGCCGACTTGAAGCTCATCGGCATGGCCTACGCCAAAGTTCTGCGCAGTCCCTACGCCCATGCGAAAATTATCTCCATCGACAAGTCGCGCGCCGAAGCGCATCCGGGCGTTTATTGCGTCGTCACCGGCTACGATCTCGACGGGTTGAATCCCTATTTCGGTCACGCGGTCAAAGATCATCCCCTGCTCGCGATTGAAAAAGTGCGTTACGCCGGCGAGCCGGTGGCCGCCGTGGTGGCGATCGATGAACGGACGGCGTTCGAAGCGTTGGAATTTATCGACGTCAAGTATGAAGAACTGAAAGGCGTCTTCACGCCGGAAGAGGCGATGGCGAACGACGCGCCGCTCTTGCATGAAAAGAAATTCGAAGCCGGGGCGCTGCGCGGTTTCGAAGGCGAAGTCACCGCCGGCAAAGGGACCAATATCTGCCAAACCCACAAAATCCAGTGGGGCGACGTCGAGAAGGCGTTCAAAGAAGCGGCCTCGGTCGTCGAGGGCAATTATTATTTTCCCATGACCTACGCCTACGCGATGGAACCCTACGTCGTCCGTCGCCGATGTCACCGACCAGGGCGTGACCATTTATTCGTCGGCGCAGCATCCTTTTATGGTGCGCCACGATTTGAAATCGATCTTCAATCTACCGGTGAGCAAAGTGCGCCTGATCGTTCCCTTTGTCGGCGGCGGTTACGGCAGCAAGTCGTACACGAAAGTCGAACCGCTGACCGCAGCCTGCTCCTGGAAAGCCAAGCGCCCGGTGAAGCTGCAGCTCACCGTCGAAGAAGCGATGCTGACGACGCGCAGCGACGACGCCTACACCTGGATGCGCACGGCTGCGGATGCCAACGGCAAGATCATCGCGCGCCAGGCGAAGATCTTACATGAACACCGGCGCCTACGCCGAGAACAGCCCGCTGGTGGTCGAGAAATCGACCAACCGCTGCGTCGGTCCCTACGCGATTCCCAATGTATTGATCGAAAATTGCTCGCTCTACACCAATACCGTGCCGGCCAGTTCCTATCGCGGCTTCGGCTGCGCCCAGGTGACCTTGCCGGGTGAATCGCAAATCGACGAGCTGGCGGCGAAGATCGGCAAAGATCCCTACGAATTTCGTTTAGCCAATGCGGCCAAACCCGGCGAAGAATTTTTCCCCGGCATGCGGCCTTTCGACGGCACGCTCAAACAAGACCTGGAGACCGCCGCGAAAGCGGTCGGTTGGGGCACGCCCTTAGCCGAAAGGCCATGGCCGTACCGTCGCCTGTCCGGCAGCGACGCCGGCGCCTATCCGCTTACGTCGACCGCGGTGCGCGTCCACGCCGACGGCTCCGTCACGATCATGACCGGCAGCACGGAACTGGGACAGGGAAGCCACACCGTATTGCCGCAAATCGCCGCGGAAGCGCTGGGCGTTCCGTACGAGAATGTCAACGTGGTTTCTTCGGACACCGCGATCACGCCTTACGATCGCTCCACCGGCGCCAGCCGCACGACGACTTTAATGGGCAGCGCGGTATTGGAAGCGAGCGAGGAAGCGATCCAACAGATGGTCGTGATGGCCGCCGATGTGCTGAAGGTTAAGGTCGAAGAAATTCAAACCGTGCGCGGCGGCGTACGCTGCGGCGAGGTCCAGCTCGATTGGTCTCAAGTGATTAGTAAATTCTACGCGCTTCCCGACGGCGAAGTAATCGGCCGATCCTATATAAGAAAGGCCGGCAAGTTTGCCGCGCTGCCGGTTTTCTGGGAAGCCGCCGCCACCGGCGTGGAAATCTCCGTCGACGAAGAAACCGGCAAAATTACCATGGAGAAACTCGCCACCGTCGGCGACGTCGGACTCGCGATCAACCCCGCGCTCGCCGAGGGCCAGGACATCGGCGCCGCGACCATGGGCATGGGTATCGGTCTGTTCGAAGAACTCGTTTACGAAGGATCGCAATTGATGAACGGATCGATCCTGGACTATCGCTTGCCGCGCTTTTCCGACTTGCCGAAACATGTCGAATTGCACTTGGTGCAAAATCAGGACGGTGTCGGCCCCTACGGCGCCAAAGGCGGCGGCGAAGCGTCACTCAATTCAATGGCCGCCAATATCGCCAACGCCGTCGACCGCGCCGTCGGCGTGCGCATCCGCCAAGCGCCGCTCACGCCGGAGAGAGTTTGGCGCGCGCTCAAAGAAAAAAGGATGAAGGTTAAAGGATAAAAGTTCAAGGAAGAAATCAGGCAACCTTCAACCTTGAACCTTTGAACGCTTGAACCCTTGAACGAGAATTTCTTATGATGCCCCTAAGACGTTTTGCCATTCACCAACCGAAGACCGTTGCCGAAGCAGCGCAGATGCTCGGCGAATTCGGCGAGAAGGGCCGGCTCTATGCCGGCGGCACTGAGCTTTTGCTCGCTATGAAGCATGACTTGTTGCGCTACGAGCATCTCGTCGATGTGAAAACGATTGCCGATTTGAACAAGATCGAAGTAAAAAACGGCTCGCTCATGATCGGCAGCACGGCGACCCACCGCGCTATCGAGAGATCCGCGATCGTCAAGCAAAGCCTGCCCGTGCTCGCGGAACTGGAAACCAACGTCGCCAATGCGCGCGTGCGCGCGTGCGGCACCTTGGGCGGGAACCTTTGCTTCGCCGAGCCGCATTCCGACCCGGCAACACTGCTCACCGCTCTCGGCGCCACAGCCCACCTTCAGGGAAAATCCGGAAACAAAAGCGTAGCCATCGGCAAGCTCATCACCGGCGCCTACGAAACCTCGCTCGGCGGTGAGGATCTACTGGTCGGCATCGAAATCCCGCTGCCGGCAAAAACCCAACGCTCCGCTTATCTCAAGTATCAGCTCAAAGAACGGCCGACCCTCGGCTTGGCGCTAGTTTTAGAAGTAGACGGCGGACAAATTAAAAAGGCGACCGCCGTCGTCGGCAGCGTAAGCGCTGTGCCGACCCAATCCGACACTGCCAATGGTTTGCTCACAGGTCCACGAACACAAGTCGAGAAACAGCTCGTCGATGCCGCCGAAGCTCTCGCGCAAGCCGCCAATCCCGTCGACGACCTCGAAGGTGGCGCCGAATACAAGCGCCATTTGATCGGAGTGTTTCTAAAACGGGCCTTTGTTAAGGCATTGGCCTGAGCGACAAAACATTATTTCCGCGCAATCGGTCGACCTCTTCGCTCCTGCCAAGGTCACCGAAATCCGTCAACTTATGGAACTAAAAGGCACAATATTGTAGCATGGCGCCATGTTACGTTATTTCACCGCGGGGGAATCGCACGGACCGTGCTTGACCATGATCGTCGACGGAGTGCCGGCAGGATTCCCCATCGATATTGACAAAATCAATCACGATCTTTGGCGCCGTCAGCAAGGCTATGGGCGTGGCGGCAGAATGTTGATCGAAAAGGATGAGGCAGAGATTCGTTCGGGGATTCGCTGGGGGGAAACCCTGGGTTCACCGGTGGCGCTTGGCATCGAAAATCGCGACTGGAAAAACTGGACGAAAAAAATGTCCGCCAAACCGGAAGATCGCGACGACAAGATCGCCGTCACCAAGCCCCGGCCCGGCCATGCCGATCTCAATGGCGCGCTTAAATATGATCGCACCGACGTTCGCGATATCCTTGAGCGAGCCAGCGCGCGTGAGACCGTGGCACGCACGGCCGTCGGGTCATTTGCCAAACAGTTGCTGGCGCCCTTCGGCATTCGGATCATGGGCTATATTCGCTCCCTCGGCGGCGTTACCGCTGATTTCACCGGGCTGACTTTCGACGAAATCTACGCGCGCGCGGAGGAGTCTCCGGTGCGCACGGCGGATAGCCAAGCCGAAGAAAAAATGATCGCGCTTATCGAGGAGTGTAAAAAGCAAGGCAACACTCTGGGCGGTGTTTTTGAAGTCATCACTTTGGGACTGCCCCCAGGTCTAGGCAGTCACACGCAATGGGATCGCAAGCTCGACGGTCGACTGGCGCAAGCGCTGATGAGCATTCAGGCGATGAAGGGCGTCGAAGTTGGCCTCGGCTTCGAGATGGCGCATCGACGCGGTTCGCAGGTTCATGACGAGATTTTCTTCGATCCCAACAAGATGGTAGGCGAAGGAACGCCGCGCATCGTGCCGACCGGTTTCTACCGCGGCAGCAATAATTCCGGCGGCACGGAGGGCGGCATGACCAACGGCGCGCCGCTGGTCGTCAGAGTCGCGATGAAGCCGATTTCGACGTTGATGAGCCCGCTACAATCGGTGGATTTGCGTTCCAAGCAGCCGACGGATGCTTCGGTGGAGCGGTCGGATGTCTGCGCCGCACCCGCGGCCGCGGTTGTCGGCGAATCGGTAGTTGCGTTCGAAGTCGCCAAAGCGTTTCTGGAGAAATTTGGCGGCGACTCTCTGAAGGAGATCAAGCGCAACTACGAAAATTTTCTCGAGCAGATCAAGAATTACTAATTCGTTGGCGAAAGCTCCCAAGCAAAACATCGCGCTCATCGGTTTTATGGCCGTTGGCAAAAGCGCTGTGGGACGGAATCTCGCCAAGAGATTGCAGCGCCATTTTGTCGATCTCGACCGGCTCATTGAGAAAGTCGAAGGCAAGAAAGTGCGAGAAATCTTTGCCGAGAAAGGCGAGCCGTTTTTTCGCCAATTGGAAAAGCGCACACTCGCGGAGACCTTGCAAAAGGGCGGGCAGGTGCTCGCCACCGGCGGTGGAGTCATTATGGACGATGAAAATCTCGCCTTGCTCCGCGAAAAAACCACATTGGTCGGACTTACAGCTTCTCTTGAGACGTTGTTGGGCCGAGCCGGCAGCGGCGCCAAGCGTCCGTTACTCAAAGGCGCCAATCGACGGGAGCGCGTCGAGGAGCTTCTGAAACAACGCGAAAGCCGATACGCCCAGGCTCATTTTACCGTCGATACCAGCGATCTGACGTTAGAGCAGGTGGTCGATAAAATCATCGAGCAACTGAACCGTGAAGACGCCCCCGCATGCAAACGTTAACTGTTAATTTGGCTGATCGTTCTTATCCGATCCACGTGGGTGAAAACCTCCTGGAGCGCGTCGGCGAATTTTTGCCTGCCGCCGGCTTGCGCGGGAAAGTCGCTGTGGTAAGCAACCCGACGGTGGCGCAACTTTATCTGGACGTGGTTCACGAAGCGCTGACTGTGGGCGGATTCGACGTCGTCCCGATTCTCGTGCCCGACGGGGAAGAACATAAAAATCTCAAATCGCTGGCAACGATCTACGATGGACTGATCGCGGCACGATTGGAGAGAAAATCTTGTGTGCTAGCGCTTGGTGGCGGTGTGGTGGGCGATCTGGCCGGCTTTGCTGCGGCAACTTATCTGCGCGGAGTACCCTATGTTCAGGTGCCGACCACGCTCCTGGCCCAGGTGGACTCAAGCGTCGGCGGCAAGACCGGGGTCAATCACGCCGATGGAAAGAATCTGATCGGTGCTTTTTATCAGCCGAAGCTGGTGATCATCGACGTGAACGTCTTGCAGACTTTGGCGCGCCGGGAACTCGTCGCCGGACTTGCCGAAGTCATCAAGTATGGCATTATCGCGGATCCCGCCTTGTTTCACCTCCTGGAAGAAAAAATCGAGCGCTTGCTTAGCTTGGAGCTGAAGTTACTGATCGACGTGATCGCCACCTGTTGCGCAATCAAGGCCCGGGTCGTCGAACAAGATGAGCGCGAGGACGACTATCGGGCGGTGCTCAATTTCGGTCATACGATTGGTCATGCACTGGAAGCCGCGACCGCTTACACAAAATTTCTCCACGGTGAGGCGGTGGGTGTAGGAATGGCCAAAGCAACTGCGTTGTCATGGCATCAAGGCTTGTGCGATCAGAAAAGCCTCGACCGAATCGTTCAACTGATTAAAAGATCCGGTTTGCCAATTGAATTGCCGGCGGAAATCGCGCCCCAGAGCTTGATTCAAGGAATGGAAGTGGACAAAAAGGCCGCGGCCGGGAAGATCAAGTTCGTGATGTGCGAGGGTATCGGAAAGACTCGTTTCCACTGGCTTGCCCCGAACGAAATAATTCGCGGATTGACTGCTTAGCTAGATTTGTTCGAACATCGAGGCCGCAGGACAGAGCCATGGCGAAGAAAAAAAGAATCCTGGTATTGAACGGGCCTAACCTCAATTTATTGGGCCAAAGGGAGCCGGAAATTTACGGCAAGCTGACGCTCGATCAAATCAACCAAAAGGTGCGCGCGCTCGCGGCCGAGCTCGGTGTTGAGATTGAGTTCCGCCAGTCGAACCATGAAGGCGAATTGGTCACTTGGATTCAAGAAGCGCCGAAAAAATTTGGCGCAATCGTCATCAACCCGGCGGCGTACACGCACTCGAGCATCGCCATGCGCGACGCTATTACAGCTGTGGGTATTCCGACGATTGAGATTCACTTATCGAATATTCACAAGCGTGAGGCGTTTCGCCATCATTCCCATATTGCCGAGGCAGCGGTGGGCCAGATCGCCGGTTTTGGTTTGAATAGCTATTTGTTGGGTTTGCGAGCCGCCGTGGCGCAGCTCTGAGTCATCGAGATCGCTCATTCCAGAATTTTCGCCGAATCGAAGTTCTTCTGTTTCATTTCATTGATCAAACGCTCCCTTTCCTTTTCCAGTTCCACCGCCTGATTTCTTAGCTCGAGCAGTTCTTGCTGCTTCTCAGTATAGACGGGCGGAGAGTCATAGGGGGAAACGGTTCGCCTTGGTAGGTTGTACTTCCCGTCATGGTCGGCGGCAAGCTGCTGAAGGGCGATGGCTCAAGCAATTTCACCGGCGTGGGCTCCGAGGGATTTTGTTGAGCATCTTTGAATCGGGCAACCACGTCGTCCTGACGCGCGTTTACCTGCCCTTCGTTAACGAGCTGGCTGGGTTCGGCGCTGGCGGTGTCGCGAATCGATTGCGAATAGCGGTCGCGCACCTCCTTGAGCCGATCGGTGATGTTACTTATGCTTTGCTGATATTCCCTTTCTTCCTGCGCGCGATTTTCCTCAGCTGCCGAGGGCTTCTCCACGGCGGCAGGCTGAGACCCTGTTTCCGGCATCGGCGAGGCTTGCGAGCGTTCGAGTTCTCGAAGATTTAAGCTGCTCGTGCCCCCCGCGTCAGTTTTGCGCACCGTTTCAATCTGTTCTTTGCTGATGCCGATTTCGCCGCCGAGACCGGTGAACTTGATCATCGATCCTTCTTCGCGATAGCTCTGAACGGTGATCTGCCGCCCATTCTTCAGCACCAGAACATAGTCCGCATGGGCCGATGCCGCCGCATAAAGGAGCAGCCCGACCGTTGTCGACGCACAAATTGTTTTCATTACAATTCGTATTATATCACAGCCCGCTTTCAGAGGCATATACTTCCTGTCCCGTCGTTTACACCCCCCGGCAATCATGTTAGCGTTTTGGCGGTTATTGAGGTGCGTCATGAACCAGCGTTTATCAGGGTTCGTTCCGCTAGTCTTTTTGTTCGTTCTTGTCGCAAATGTTCCCGGCCTTGCTTGGTCCGCTGAACCTCAGGTAAAGATTCTTTCGCCAACGAACGATAGCCGGATTACACAAGACCAAAATTTGATCTTCGTTAGTGGTAAAGTGGCTCGAGAAGCGGGCCGCTCCGCTAACGTGGATATCATGCTGGTCATTGACATCTCCGGCAGCACGGCGATGTATTCCGGCAGCGATTTGGGCGACGCCAACCAGCTTCCGGATAACTCCGGATCGTCGGGATTTCCGACTCCGCAAATTTCCATCGGAGGCATGAGTATTGGCAGGCCGCCGCTGCGTAATTTACGCAATTCCGTGCTTGCCGCGGAGGTCGCCGCGGCGCGCCGGCTGCTTCTTCAACTCAATTCCGAAACCACACGGGTCGGCGTGTTGTCGTTCAGTGAAGGCGCAAAACTGTTGCAGCCGCTGACGCATGACTTCGAACAAGTAAAGCGTGCGTTCGATGATATCATGCGCAACGGCCCTTATGGCGGTACCAACATGGTCGAAGGCATCCGCATGGGTATTACCGAACTGATGGGTATAGGGACAAGCGAAAAGCGCACCGATGCGGTCAAAGTGCAGTTCCTCCTGACCGACGGATTCCCATCGCTGCCGATCGGCGCTGGTAAACGTGCCGCCCCTGAGGATACTAATCTCGCCATCAATGCCGCGCGGCTGGCGGGCAAGGCGAGTATTAAAGTTCACGTTTTTGCGCTCGGCGAAGAGGCGCTGACTTATCCGCGCGCGGCCGTCGGCATCGCCAAAGAAAGCGGCGGCGCCTATACGCCGGTCACTCGGCCAGCGGATGCCCTGGCCGTAGTGGAAAATATTTCGATTGTCGGTGTCGATTATGTTCAGATCGTCAACCGAACCAACGGTCAAAAAGCGACGCAACTTCGTTTAGCCGCCGACGGTTTTTTTTCATCGGCGGTTCCGGTCGTTGAGGGACGCAATCAGATCGAAGTGTACGCGCGCGCGAGCGACGGTACCAACGGTCACGATTCGGTAACGGTTTACTATCAGACCGGCACGCAGAAATCGTTGGACTTGGAAGTCTTCCTGGAGAAAGAAAAGAAACTGAAGCTGGAAGTGGAACGCTTGGGGAGAAATCCGGAAGACATTCAACGGGATGTCGAGCGCAATCGCGAGGACGGTTTGAAACGACCGCAGCAATCACCGCCGCCGAGCGAGGGACCGGCGCGCTAAATTCTCAGAATTTAATCGACCCGCTGCGCAAGCCTAGCGGGGTTTTCTATCGACTTCAGCAGCGATGGCAATTTCCGATGCGCCGGCGCGCTTGATGATCGACATCACCCTGACGGTTTCGCCGAAGAGCACGTCTTTGTCGCCGCGCAGGATCACGGTCTTATCCGCGTTGGCATTGAGCGCTTCTTGAAGCGCGGCTTCTAGACCTTCTTCATTGACTTTCTTCTGATTGACGAAAATTTCACGTTTAGGCGTCAACGTGACGGTAGTGCCGCGGGACTCCGATTGGGTTGCCACCGCCTTGGGCAAGTTAACCTTGCCCCCCGACTCGACCATCGCCGAGCTGGTGATCATAAAAATAATCAGCAAGACCAGGAAAATATCGGTCAACGGCGTGATGTTAATTTCGGCGACGATTCCCGAATTGTCGTCACCTCCTCCGAGCGGGGTCATCGACATGATGGATCACTCAAGCGGTGGTGAAACTCTGCAGGACCTTAGCCACTTGAATGCGAAAGAGTGCGTTCAAGCTGGCGATGCGAGTTTGAAAATAGTTATAGAAGATGACTGCGATGATCGCGACGGCAAGACCGAGAGCGGTGGCGACCAGCGCTTCGGAAATACCCGCGGCGACCACGGCGAACCCGCCGGTACCGGCCACTGCCATGCTTTCAAACGACTTAATGATGCCGACGACAGTCCCTAAAAGCCCGATAAACGGCGCGCTGCTCGCGACCGTGCCGAGGATCCACAGGTTTTTCTTCAGCCGTTGTGCTTCCTCAAACATTGCTTCCGTCGCAACATTGTTGGCGACTTCTAAGCGTTGGTTGGAGTCCTTATCGAGAATGTTCAAAAAAATCCGCCCAGCGGGGCAATGCGAGTTCTGGCGGCAAATGGCCACAGCGAGATCGCGCTGTCCTCTCTTTAACGGTTCCAAAAGCGACTCGGTAATCCTCAACGTGATTGCGCTGATATTCCTCAAAGACCAAAGCCGTTCAAGCACGACCGTTACGCTGACAATCGACAACAGAATCAACGGATAAGTAGCGATGGCTCCTTTTTGGATAATATCGACTAAGTCGAGACCCTGTTGTTGCATGCCGTTTCCTTCCAAATGTTCGGAAGATGATTACCCTAATTAAAAATTATTGCAATAAAACGGCGAGCACTAACCACGCACTCGGATCGCGACCTCGAAACGGAGGATCATTGGCTCATTGGCAAGATCCTTGAGACTTTCGGGTATGGCTGGAAAAGGCGAGGCGCGTCTGATCGCGTCAAGCGCGCTGGTGTTGAGTCGGGAATCCGACGAATCCAATACTTCTGAAAGCGTCAGTTTACCCGCGCGATCGAGTGCGAAGCGGATTGCTACCTTCTGGACGCCGCTGACATTCTCCGGGTATTTCCATACCGACTCGACGCGCTTCTTTAATTGATTGAGATAGTTATTGTAATCAGCGGCGGGCATTCCCTTGAGCCCGGTTGTGCTGCCACCACCGGTGCCTGAGCCCGTGCCGCCGCCAGTAATACCTGAGCCGCTTCTGCTACCGCCGGCGACTCCGAAGGGTCCGGCGCCCGTTCCATTTCCCTTGAGCGCGCCGGGTACCTGCGCCCCCTCTTTCAAGGCTTTGATTCCCGGACCGTCTGCGGGACCTTTAAGCGCGGCTAAGCTTCTTTGCTGAGCTTCCAAGTCGGCGCTCGCGCTCGATGGCAGAGCGGTTGGGCTTTCTTTCGTCGGCAGCCTTACCAATGAGTCGGGTGAGGTCTCTTTTGTATTCACCGTCTGTTGGCGCGGGTCGGCGGCGATAACCTTGGGACCCGGCAATACGACCGGCTTAGGTGGCGGCGCGGTTTCAACGTTATTCTGGCTCGGTACCATGCTTTCGGTGGAGCCGGTCGCCAAGTTACCGGTTTGTTGGGCTGGCGGTATCGGCACGCCCAATTTGGGCAGCTGTCGAGGACCACCTGGACCTTTGCCCAGGCCAATACTCTTGCTGTCTGAGCTCCCGGTGCGCGCTTCCAGAAGTTGCACTGAGATTGGCGTGTTTTTTTCCGGTAACGGAATTGTCAATGTCGCGGCACGCAAGGCAACCAATAACAGCATGCCATGAACCAGCAGCGAAGGGACCAAAAACGGACTGCGAAAGAGCGACGCGAGTTCGGACTGTCCCCAGTCCATCGATGGTTTATCGTACATGTTTTAGCTACCGGGAACCGATACAGTTTTTAGCTCTGCAGTCGGGACCGGCAGCTGCTCTTGCTTGGATAGAACTTCCAAACCAATTGCGCTGACATCGCGCCGCACCAACCGGCCGTTATCGTAATAGCTCCACAAATCGGCAATACCATCCCCGTTTAAATCCCGTTCTTCTTTAGTCACGACCTCGCCGTCACGGGTGGTATCATAGTAAATCCAAAGGTCTGAGCGTCCATTGCCGCTGTTATCTTTTTCGACTTTGGCGAGTCGTCCGTTTTGATAGATGGCACGGTAGCTCATTCTTCCCTGCCCGGTTTCGTCACGTTCCTCGCGGACAATCTTATCGTTGTCATAGTAGAAAACGCTGTCCGGCCGACCCAGTCCCTTACTATCTACCTCGCGGCGCACCAGTTGGCCCTCTTTGAAATAACTCCAGGTGTCGACTTGACCGTTGGCTTTAGTCGATTCTTCCTGACGAATTACCTCGCCGGGCTTTTGCGGATTGTGATAAATCCACAGGTCCGGGATGCCGTCACCGTTCACGTCTCTAATTTCGACGTTCTTGAACGGACTCGGCGGAACCTGCGGCGGCGCCGGTTTGCCTAACGACGCCAAAGTTGTGTTGTCTTTTTCTTTAGTGCGGATAGCTGGCGGCAGCGGACTCGGCGCTGAGCGCACCGGCGGCGGGCTTGCTGTCGCGGTTTGCGCCGGCCCCGCGGCCGTGTTTGATGAAGCTGCTGTCTGCGTTGGCGCTATCAATTTGATTTTCCAGACCACGCTGGCGTGCAAGCTCCTGTTCGATAGCGGATTCTAACTGCACGTCCTTTTGCTGCTCGGTCGAAATTTGATTATTGATCTCCGTGTAGTGCGAATTCGCGGTGATCAGGCCCGTGATCAGTCCGATAATCAAGCCACCGCCCGCGCCATAGGGGCCGCCGATGGATCCGCCCATGGCGACGCCTTCCAATGCCTTGCTCCAGGCATGTTGCCAGCGCTGCGACCCAGTTACCTGCGCGGACTGGGGTGTTGCGCTGGTAGTCCCTGCATTGGTCTGATGGATACTGCGTAGAACCTGGTGGATATTGAACGGGCACCGGCTCGCAGGCCCAGAGGGCCGCCGCCACTACGAAAACTGTCAAAACCAATCGCCTGTCCATCATCCAATCCAAAGCGTGGATCTTACTTCATCTGACTACCGGACTCCACAGGTGTGAGGCCGAGAGACGCCCGATTCGAAAGGCTTCCCGAGCCTCCATAGGCCGTCATGTATTTAACTTCCTCTTCGACCGCGGCGAACTGCCCGGAAGCACGCGGTGGCTCGCCGTTAGCTACTTGTTGTTGATCGACAACTTGGCCGGACTTGAAGAGATAACGGGCGGTGATTTTTCCTTGGTAGTTCTGATCTTCCAGCTGTTCGACCTGTTCGCCGTTCTGAAAATTTATCCAGACGTCCACTCGGCGGTCGCCATTGGTGTCGGCTTCCTGAGCGATAATCTGGCCCTTGTCGTAGAAGATTCTCACGTCGAAGATGCCGTCGCCGTTGGTGTCTCGTTCTTCGCGAACCATCTCGTTATCCTTGAAATAGTAGATAATGTCCCACTTGCCGCTTGCTTTAGTATCGCGCAATCGTTTCGTCAACTGGCTCTGCGAGAACAGCTCGATCATATCCATACGGCCGCGGCCGCTCGTGTCTTCATCGCGCCTCAGCACTTCGTCGCCCTGGAAATAGACAATTCGGCTCACCTTGCCGTCGCCGCGCAAATCCTCGTCTTGTCTCACGAGCGCGCCGTTTTGGTAAAAACCCCAAAGGTCGATCTTGCCGACGCCCTTACGATCCATCTCCTTGCGTACCAGCTGGTCGTTTTCAAAATAAGAAAAAGTATCCGGCTTGCCGCCGCCTTTGGTATCCTCATCAACACGGCTGATCTTGCCGTTCTTAAAAAACACCGTCCGGTTTGCTCGGCCGGTTATCTTAGTGTCCTCTTCGCTGCGCACAGGCTGGCCATTCTCATAAATGATCCACAACGTCGCTTTCCCCGACCGATTCGGATCTTGGCCTTTGCGCTCGACTTCGCCTTTGGCATTCAAATAATACCAAGTATCAATTTGACCGTCGTTCTTGCTGGCAACCTCTTGCCGTGACGGTCTTGCGGATTCGTAGTAAACCGTTACGTCGGGTTTCCCATCGAAATTCATGTCCTGCTCGACCCGTTCGATTTGGCCTTGGGTATTGTAATAGGTCCAACGGTCCATCTTGCCGTCGCCATTGGTGTCTTGCTCTTGGCGCACGACACGGCCGCGCTCGTCATACAAAAAACTTGCGACGGGTTGTTGAGAGTAACCGAAGGGTGGCTTAACAAGCAGCGGAAGCACTGCCAATAGAAAACCGGCGGTTGTTATTGCGGACCGCATCATCACTAGCCACCAATGGTTTCGGCTAGGCGAGAAAAATCAGGAATGCGTAGCTTTTTCAGGCTTTGCTTTTGTTTCCGAGTTTTCGATAGGGTTTGCTCGGGATCGCTCATCGCTTTCTTGAATCCTCGAATAGCTTCGCCCAAAGATTTGCCGAGTTCAGGCAGCTTGCTGGGCCCGAAAACCACCAACGCGACGACAAAAATAACGATCAGTTCAGGCGCGCCAAGACTACCAAACATAAGGCACCTCCCTGCCAAGTCACGTTCCAACGCTACGCCACGGCCCCAGCGATGTCAATGTAGTCTACGGGCGCGATTACGGGTTAGTAATCACACTGATTTTCATTCTTCAGATACTGATACTTCTGTCGGCAAAAACCGACCTAGTCTTGCAAATCGGCTAGGCTCAGGTAAACGTGATCATTCAGCATTGTTACGAGCCGCTATTGCCAAGCTCTCCACAACCGCAGCCTCAACCATCGCGCACTTTACGGCCAACGACCGAGCGATGGGCAGCCTGGTTTCTATTCGGCATGGCCGTTGTCGTGCTGTTTTTGCATCTAGGAAGCGCCGCATTGTTTGAACCGGACGAGGGTAGAAACGCAGAGAAAGCTCGCGAGATTCTTGTCCTCAACGATTGGATTACGCCGCATGAGAACTTTCACCCGGTCCTCGATAAACCGATCTTCTTCTATTGGCTGATCGCCCTAGCGTACAAAATCTTTGGCGATATCGGAATGGGCCGCGCGGTTGCCGTCTGCATTGGCGGCGCTTGCCTGTATCGGCGTGATTTACTGGTTCGTTCGCCGCCGATGGGACCTTTGGGCAGCGCAGTGGAGCGCGTCTGATCTTGCTCACCAGCTTGGGGTTTTTTCTGCTCGCCCGGGTCGTGATCTTCGATATGAATCTCACGCTGTTCCTGGCGTTGGCTTTGTGCGCCTTTTACGAGGGCGCGCGCGCAGATGACTTAACAAGGCGCAGAATATTTTGCTTGATTCTCTACGCGTCGCTGGCCATCGCCACGCTGATCAAAGGATTGATCGGCATCGTACTGCCGGGAATGGTGATCTTTTTCTATCTCCTGATCACCAAACAATGGTTTCTGTTGCGGCGGATCTATCTCATTCCCGGCGTCATCTTATTTCTTGTTATTGTCGTTCCTTGGTATCTTAAGGTCGACGCTTTCAATCCGGGCTATCTACGCTATTACTTTTGGGACGAGCACTTCGGTCGTTTTACCAGCACCGAATTCAACCGTAGCGAACCTTGGTATTATTTCATCTGGGTCGGCATGATCAGTTTTTTCCCATGGACTCTGTTGTTGCCATTTATGGCAGGTCGCTACCGTAAAAACACCTTCGACGACAAAACCATTTTTATTACCCTGTGGTGTGTCTTACCGTTTTTATTCTTCTCTGCCTCCGACTGCCAAACTGCCCCACTACATTCTTCCCGTGCTGCCGGCGCTGTCGATATTGACGGCGGTAGCACTGACAGATCGATACGAGACCAACGGCGCGCGAGTCAATTTCGCGCTGTCGCTCGTTGCGTTGACGCAAGGTTTGATCACGCTCTACGTAGTCCTTGGATCAGTCTGGCCGGCAATTTTAGCGCCGGCTATTCGCGCCATGCCGTCGCCGATAACGCTCACTTTCTCTGGGTCTATGGTGCCGTTATCACGCATTTCTGTTTTTTTTGATTGCCCAAAGCCGACAGCGATTGCTCGGTATGGGAAAACTCTACTTAATCCATAGTGTCAGCGTGCTGCTCTTTTTGTTCTTTTATCACCCACATGGTGGTTTTAGCCGCACCGGAACGTTCGGCATTGCCGCTTGCGAAACTCGTAGCTTCACGGCTTACCCCGGCAACCCAAGTGGTTTTCTTCGATACCTACCAGGCCGGCATGGCATTCTATTTACGGACCGAAAAACCCATTTGGGTAGTTACTCATGCTAATAAGAAGCGGACATTTCTAGGTAATTACTACGCGATTGCGGGACACCCCGAACCGACGCCGCCCGGAGGGAAGGCGCTGCTGGATTTCGAAGAATTCCAAAGTCGGTGGGAAACCGCGACGCAACCGCTGCTGATCATCGTGAAGACAAAAAACTTGCCCCACTTAGAGCAGCGAGTCGGCAAGTCGCCAAAACAAATTGGCGCTATCGATGAATATCTTGTGATGATGAAACCCTAACGAACACGGTTCATCTTGTCGGCGAATCGTCCATTGATGAAAATTTCACGGAGCGCACGGCTTTAAAGCTATTGGGAGAGGGAGCACATGGGTGAGTTGGAATATCGCGATCATCCTGGGCATCGTCGAAGGTCTGACTGAATTTCTTCCGGTTTCGTCCACCGGCCATTTGATTATTGCCGGCCATTTGCTCGGCTTCGTTGGTGAAAAGGCGGCCAGTTTCGAAGTGGTAATACAATTCGGTGCGATTTTATCCGTGGTCGTTCTGTACTGGCGCAGATTTATCGGGTTAATACCGACCGGCAATCGTTTTACGAGCTCGAGACATTCGACACTCGCGGGTTGGTCAGGACTCTGCCGGGTCGCGCTTGCGACTTTTCCCGCTTTACTCGTCGGCTACCTGGCGCGGCATGTGATTAAGGAAAAGCTTTTCACTCCCGAAGCAGTGACTTTGGCGTTGTTCGTTGGCGGCGTGGCGATGTTATTTGTCGAGCGATTGGTGTCCCGGCACCGTGCCAGTCCACTCGATCAACTGACGCTCGGACAGGCGTTTGGTATCGGTTTGTTTCAAGTGCTGGCACTTTGGCCGGGTACATCGCGGGCTGCCGCTACGATCATTGGCGCGATGTTGTTGGGCTTGGATCGCAAAAGCGCCGCGGAGTTTTCCTTTATTATTGCCGTGCCGGTTTTATTTGCGGCTACTGGGTATGAACTGATCAAGATGGGAAACCAGTTGGCGTTGCAAGATTCGTTACAGCTTGGAATTGGCTTGATTGTTTCCTTTGTCGTCGCGCTCATTGCCGTGAAGGGGTTTGTCAGCTTTCTGCAGCACGGCAGGTTAACGCCGTTCGCATGGTACCGCATTCTCGCCGCGCCGCTATTTTACTACTTGACACGGGGATTATATTTTTGAAATCTTTCACGAGCGTGCGGAATGATCCTATTTATGATCGTGACGATGCTTGAGCCAATCGAACAGCTGATTTCGATAAAAATAGGCGACTCCTAGAATCGTCACTGAGGCGACTATGAGTATAAAAAATGTGTGATACTCTTCGTTGCGAATTGTCGCGCCTTGCATCGTCAGAAGATAAGTGCCCGGTAGTCGACCGATAATCGATACGACTAAAAATGTGCTTAGCCGCATCCGGCTCAACCCTAAGACGTAGCACAAATAGTCTTTAGGAAATCCCGGGAATAAAAAGAGCACGAAGCAGATGAAAGTGCCGGTCTTGGTGGTGAGAAAGTTGAATTTCTCGATGACCTCGCGCTTGACAAAGCGCTCGACAAACGGCCGGCCGAGAATACTTGCCAATTCAAAAGCGACCCAGGAGCCTAGGGAAAGACCAACCGTCGAGAGAATAAATCCGAACGTCTCACCATAGACATAGCCGCCTGCAACTCCAGTGAGTTCGCCTGGGAACGGTGCCGCCACTACTTGCAAAACCTGTAGGAGTACGAACACCGCGGGGGAATAGGGCCCGAGGTTTTGTAAGAACTTACTTAATTTGTCGCTATTGGAGTAAATTCCCTCGAAGTCATCGAAATCTTCCCCAGCCGGCGCAAAGGCGCTAAATGGCCGCGGAATATATCGGCTGAAGAAGAACAGCAGCACCACCAAGACGACGAAGATTATGCCCCGGATAGCCAGTTGGCGGCGCGGATTGGTCATCGAATTTTTATAGCAACAAAGCTTTCGAAAAACGAGGCGCGCTAACCACGACTACGAGAGCGCGATTGGAAAAATAGACGATGCTTGAGTCGAAAAAAAAGGCCTTCGGATTTTTCCGAAGGCCTTTTTTTAGATCGGAGATTCAGAGAGCTAAAACTAAGTAACTCTACTCAGCACCGACTTTCGGACGCCATTTATCGAAGCGCGTTTCGTAGCGGTCGATAATATCGGTCATGATCATGCCGGTGATTGCGAAAACCAAAACCCCGACAAAAACTTTGTCGGTCTGGAAAGTTGCGCCAGCGACAGTAATCATGAAGCCGATGCCGGCGGTAGCGGCATAGAGTTCACCGACCATGACGCCAATCAGCGCGCGTCCGACGGCCAAGCGAAGACCGGTCAGATATGAACGGCACGGTGGATGGTAACACTACAGATTTGAAAATCTGCCATTCGGAAGCACCAAAACTTCTGGCGGCGGTAAGCAGATTCGCGGGGGTAGTTTTGACGCCATCACGGGTATTGATCAAGAGCGGAAAAACCGCGCCCAAGAAAATGATACCGACTTTCGACAGAATACCGATACCGAGCCAAATAATGACCAGCGGAAGTAGTGCAACGCGCGGAGTCGCGTTCATGGCATTTACAAACGGGTCGCAAACATAGGCAAATTTTTTATACCAGCCGATGGCGATTCCGAAGGGTATGGCGAAGATGATAGACAGAAAATAACCCCAGGCAAACTCGATACCGCTGACGTAGAGATCATTATAAATTTCGCCGGAGGCGAACAGCTGCCACGCCGCTTTGCCAATCAGCGACGGCGCGCTCATGAACATCGGGTTAATCAGCTGCAAGGGTGTTGCCGACCAATTCCCAGACCGTCAGGAAGAGGACGACGGAAATCGTTCCCAGGATCTTGGCTCTCCTGATTGAGATAAAACTTGTACGCGCTGGACGCTTCGGCGACGCGTATATCTAAAAGTTGTTCTTCTTGAGCGGCATTTGCCATCGGGATACCCTCCAAATAAGTTACTAATTATAGAACGTTTGAATCCATGTCAGCCTGCGAACCAGTACCAAAAGGGATAACGCTTGTCAACAGTTATTTAACGCAGTTTTTATCGTCAATTCCAGTCGCTTCAGCGGTCTTTAAAACTGCGCAATTCAGAGCCGCTTATCTTGACAATCGTTTAGGTATTAACTATTTTGACTTTCAATAATCCAGCCGTATTCGGAGATGCTATGAAACTTCTATTTATCACGCCGCCGATGGGCAATTGGGCGCCTTGGGGCGATCGTCATTTGTCGGTGAACTCTCTCCATTCTCAGGTCGCCGCCTTCATCCGTGAGAAAAAGGCTGCCGAGGTTTCGGTGCTTGATTGCCGCGCGCTGGGTCTAGACGATGAAGAAATGTTGGACGAAATAAAGCAGCGTCGACCGGATATGGTATTCTTTGGCGCTATGATTGCGGCGGCCGGGGGCGCTGCACAGCTCAACCGATTCCATGCGGCGATGGCGCGAATCAAAGAGGTGGCGCCGACAATATTAACGGTCGGCGGCGGTTTGATGTATACCGCTGTGCCGCAGAAAATCATGTCGGAAAATCCCCAGCTCGACTTCGCCATTGTCGGCGTCTTTGGCGACAATGAGTACCCGCTTTGGGAATTGCTCGAAGAGCTCAAGAAGCCTGCGCCGAAACTTGCCGATATTCGTGGGCTCACTTGGCGCAAAGACGGCGAAATTGTGCTCAATCCCGCCCGTCCGGTGATTGCCAATCTCGATGAGTTGCCGATGCCTGCCTATGATCTTTTTCCGATGGACAAATATTACGGTTATTCGGTCATTCCCAATTACAACGAAGCGGTGACGTCCAGGGGCTGCGAAGGCGCATGTCATTTTTGTTATGAGTGGTGGTTGGTCGATCAACGCAACCCGCGCGATTTCAGTTCCCATCGCACGCGCGGTGGGCGTGCGGTCGCCGACGAGATGGAACTGCTCAACAAAAAATACGGCGTGAAAGCCCTCACCTTCATGGATGACGATTTCAATTCGGACCGGCAAAAGATGGTCGATCTCGTCGAAGCACTGGAAGAAAAGAAACTCGACATGAGTTGGTTCTGCCTTAGCCGGGCGCAAAACTTGATCCGCGACGCCGATCTAGTTCCGCGGCTACGCAAAGTCGGGCTGTATCAGGTGTTGATCGGGGTTGACGGCGGTACGGATGAAGAGATCGCCGAAGCACGCAAAGGGCCGATGAAAGTCGGCGTCAAGGAACTGAAGGACCTTGTTCAGTTCTTGCGCAAAAACGATATTTCGACAATTGCGACTTATCTCAATGGCTTTTGGGAAGACGACGAAGCGAAGGTTCGTCAGCGCGCCAAAGCGGTCGATGAGATCGATCCCGACATTGTGATGATTCAATTGCTCAATCCTATTCCAGGTTCGCCGGTTTACAAAAAAGCCGTAAAAGAAAGCATGATCGAAATTGAAAATCTTAGCCTTTACGATCTGGAGCATTGCGTCATGCCCACCAAGCATTTGACGCGCCAACAGTTAGGCGAGCTGACGGGATGGGCCTTTCAATCCTTTTACAGCAAACCCGGCCGGGTCGAGCGTATCTTGAACGGCTACAGTTCACCTTACGTCAAGATGAAGTTTCTGTCCTTCAAGAATAACGCCGCCAATTACGAAAAAGGCGCCGCCGAAGACACCGTCGCGATCTAATCGGAACGTCAACAGTGGCAAGTGAGATTGAAAGTCGCGGTCTCGCGGGAAAAGTCGCGCTCGTCACCGGCGCGAGCCGCGGCATTGGCGCGGCTGCCGCTATTCGCTTGGCGCGGGGTGGCGCTGCCGTGGTTGTCAATTACCATCAGAATAAGGATGCCGCTGAAAAAGTCCTGCAAGAAGTCACCAACACCGGTGCTCGAGCCATGATCGTTCAGGCCGACGTGACGCAGCAAGACCAGGTCGAGACGATGGTGAAGATGACCGAGCAGCAGCTCGGTCCGATCGATATATTGGTAAACAACGCTTATTTTCCTTTCCAAGTCGGCCCGCTGCACGAGCTCACCTGGGAAAGTTTTCACCGGGCGATCGAGCATGAGCTGTCGGCTTTCTATTTCTGCGCGCGCGCCTGTTTGCCGGCGATGAAAGAAAAAAAGGCCGGCCGGATAATCGTCGTCAGTACTCGCTTGGCGCAACAGCCGCTGGCGAAAATGGGCGCCTACGCCGCGGCCAAGTCGGCACTCGAATCCATGGCCAACACGATGGCGATCGAACTCGGCCCTTTAGGAATCGCGGTCAACGTTGTGACCCCCGCTTTTACGCTCACCGATGCTTCGCTAATCATGCCCGAAGCGTTTAGAGAACGGGTCAAAGACACTCGGCCGTTGAAAAAGCATCTCTATCCTGAAGATGTTGCCGGCGCGATCGCGTTTCTAGCCGGCGATGAAGCTAGCATGCTTACCGGCAGCCATATTTTGATCACCGGCGGTAGTCACCTGCAACTTTGACGAAAAGCAAAATTAAGAATTAAAAATTCAAGACTTTTCATAGTAATTCTCTGTTCTCTGACCCGTTCCGGTTTTTGCCTTTTTCATTTGCCCTTTGTCTTGATATTTGGATTTCATGCTCACCCTTGACGAGATTGTTGTAAGATTACAGGAAATCGTCGGCCCACGCCGGGTTTCGACGAATCCGATCGACAAGATCAATTATCAGCACACCCTCGCTTACGGCGCTTACCGGGCACTGCCGGATGTCATCGTGCGCATTGAGTCGGATCAGGCCGGCAATCACAAGGTTGCCGAAATTCTTAAATTCGCCAACGAGCACAAAATTCCCATCGTCGCCAAGGGCGGCGTCGGCATGGGCATCAGTTCGCCGCTCAAGGGCGGCATTCTGCTCGACATGCTCGGCATGGACAAGATTCTCGAAGTCAATTCAGCCATGCATTACGTCATCGCCGAAGGCGGCGCGAGCGTCTATGGAATTCATCACGCGCTTCGTCAAAGCGGTCTGATGCTGCCAAACTTCGGCACTTATGGTCCGGCCGTGGTCATTGGCGCCATGATCAATAAAGGCGGCATTGGCTACGGCATGACGAGATACGGTTGGATTGCCGACATGGTGCTTGGCTTGGAAGTGATTCTCGCCAACGGCGAGACGATTCGACTGGGCGCGCTGGCCAATCAGGGAACGACGTTCGGGCCATTTCAAAAATGGATTCATCTGCCGGATTTGCTCGGTCTCTTTACCTTGGCTGCCGGTTCAATGGGGATCATCAGCAAAGTTTGTTTGCGCGCCATCGAAGCCAAGCGCGAATGGCTGCACGATTACTGTTACTCCTTCCGCCGCGATCAAATGCTGCAAGTGCAGGACGCGCTGATCGAGCTGGTCAAGGGCGAAGTGGTTTACGATATCCATTTTACCGACCGCTGGCAGTACCACTGGCCGATGGAAGAGGGACTTTATGACAAGCGTAAGGTCCCCGATGACGGCTGGTTTTTTTTGAAGACGGTACTTTTAGCGCGCGACGATGAAGAGCTGGCGTTCAAAGAAAAACGCATGCGCCGGATCTATCAGCAAGCGGGAGGCGTCGATGTGCCGGAAATCGCCGACAAGGCGATGGGTGCGAAAGCGCAGGAGTTCGGCCTGCACGGTTGGCCCGACTGGCACATTATGGGCCCGGACGGCTGGTGCGGCACGGTCGTGCGTCATACGGGAATGTTTGCCGTGACGTCGAAAATGTACCCGCTGAGGTTTCTCAAAGAGATGTACGATCTCGACGAAGCGGCTAAGCGCGAGTGCGGCATCTGGGACGCAGAGCACTCGCCACAGCACGACAGCTACGTTACTCGTGATCTCGGCATCAAGGAAGAATATTTTGTTTTTTACAATCCCTACGACGACGAGGATGTCGGCAAACTGCGTAAATGGATGGGCATGGTGCAACAATTCGGCAACGAACGGGGAGTGGTCTGGACCGCGCCGACGTTGAGCACGAAAGGTCCCGTACCGTACCAAAGATTGGGCAGCCTTTACGATGTGATCAAAGAAATCAAGCAACTCGTCGACCCGAACAACATTCTGAATCCCGGGGCGCTTTATTAGTTTTGCGAAGGAGAAAATTATGGGACTCGGCAGACAAGATTTTTCCGGCAAAAAACTCGCGCCGCAGGAAGCGGACGCGGTGATCGCCGATCTGAAAAAATATTTAGCCGACATTGCCGATCGTTGGCTGATCAAAGGTCGCTTTCACACGGACATGGCCAACGGCACGCTGCCGATGGAAGCGATCCAAGTCTTCTGGCAGAACTGGTATGGTTTCGTCGCCGAGATCAACAATTTTCACGGCGTTGCCTACCAACGCCATCTGCCTTTCTTTAAACGACATCCTGATTTGCAAAAGCACTTTGCGAACCACGTCGCCGATGAAATGATTCATCCAAAACCGCCGGGACACATTCAAATTGTTCTCGAACAGGGGCGCAACTTCGGGCTCAAGAACGACGACATGATCGAGTATGAAATGCTGCCGGAGTGCCGCGCGTTTCTAGAGTACTATCGCGGTGTGCTCTATGAAGGCACGATGGTGGAGTGGTGGGCCTCGTTCTGCGTCGAAGAAGCGGTCGGCCACTGGGCGAAGTTCTTCGGCGGCGCTTTGCGTAAAAATTTCCAAATCCCGGAGGACAAGATCATCTACTTTCGCATGCACGCCGAAGCCGATTTGGAAGAACACGATGGCGTGATGGCCCATGCTGACTTGGATTGGACGGTTTTGAAAAAGATGCTTGAAGAAGGCAAGGCCGAAACCCGTCCGGGTTTCAATCTGGAGTATTGCTTGCGCACCGGCACGGCCTATTTCGCCTGGTTTTTCGAAGGAGTTTATCAGTACGTCAAAAAAGAAGGGTTCTACAAAGCTTAACCATGCCTGAAACATCCAATCTACAAGAGCTGTCGCCGCGCCCGCTGATGCGCATCCTCGGCGATTTCGCTAACAGTCAAATCCTCGACGCCGCGCTGGAGTATGATTTTTTCACGCTTCATTCACAAAGGTTTCAAGAGCGCAGAAGATATTTCTCGAGAAGCGGGTACGGATCCGCGTGCGACGCGCATTGTGCTCGATAGCTTACCGGCATCTGGGGCTGATCGAAAAACGGGAGGGGAAATATTTTCTGACGCCGACGGCCGAGGTTTTTTTAGTGCAAGGGAAACCGTCTTATGTGGGTGACTTTCGCCATGTCGCGCTGGCACTGTGGGACGGCATGGCACATCTCAAAGAGTCCCTTAAGACCGGCAAGCCATTGAGCCGGATGGACACCGGCACCGAATTGCAAGTCTGGGAGAAGCTTGTGCTTGGTATTATCGTGATCGCCGAGCCGGCGGCCAAAGCACTTTGCGATGTGCTGAAGATCGGCGGGGCTCTGAAAGGCATTAAAGTCCTCGACATCGCCGGGGGCTCGAGCATCTTCGGGATGACGATTTTATCGCGCGACCCGACAGCATCGGTTACCCAACTCGATTGGCCCAACGTCAACGCAGTCGCTAAGAAACTCAATCGCGAACGCGGTCTCGACGGAAAAATTCGTTTCATCGACGGCGAGCACCACACGGCCGCGCTTGAAAGCAATCATTACGATCTGGTTCTCGCCAGTAACTTCTGCCGCTTCGAATCGCCGCAAGGAAACCAGGAACTGTTTACCAAAGCTTATAACGCGCTGAAAGTAGGCGGCACTTTGGTCGTAAACGATTTTGTTCCGAACGAAGAACGCACCGAACCAACCTTTGCATTGCGGTTTTCGGTTTATACGCTGACCCACACGCCCGAAGGCGAGTGCTGGACCCTTTCGCAATATTCCGACTGGCTAAAAAAGGCAGGATTCAATTCGGTCGAAACCCACAGCGATATCCCGAAAACTTTACCCGGTACGACCTTGATCTTGGCTAAAAAGTAATCGCGCGAAAACCACCGACGCAATGGGTCGGTGCGTCGAGATGATTTTTCGTCGACCCCTTAGATTAACTTTTTTCCGCCGGACTCCCATCGGCTCAAGCCGCGGCCTTGCTCGGTACGGTTGGCGATGATCCGGCGCCATTTTTCCTCATCGGAGAGCAGCTCATCGGTGTGATTCGGCGCATGGGCGGTGATCTGTAAGCGGTTGTTATCGGGGTCGAACAAATAAATGCTGCGCTCGCCGTCCGGTCGTAAGCCGTCTTCGGCGCGTTTATCGCCCTGAGTCTTGCCGCCGTAGCGCTCGACCAGCGTCACCATCGAGTCAAAATCGTCCTGGGGCACGTCCATGGCCATGTGACAGCCACGGCCGTGCTTTTTGCTCCGTTCGGATAATTCTTCGACTTCCACCAAACCAATCATCTGTCCGTTCTGCACGGGAATAAGCATTTCGCTGCCGCACGCCATAGGCACGCCGCTGCCGAGGACTTCCGAGTAAAAGGTCAGGCACTTTTTCATATTGAGCGTTTCAAAAACCGTGTGGCTAATGCATTCGCCTAACGGTTCGCTGCGGCGAATACATAATTCCAAATGATTGCCATCAGGATCGTCGAAATAGAGCGAGGATACGAACGGACCGTCTTCGCCGTGGTCCACTGGGCCACGAAAGGGATAATTGGCCGCCGTCAAATTTCGCTGGGCTTGTACGAATCGTTCGCGGCCGAGGCCAATGCCGATGCGCGGCCCCGTGCTTAACGAAACCCCTGCATTCACTCCCGGAAGATGCAGGCCGATAATGTTTTTCCCGGCAAGCACGTAGGTTTGCCGCGCCGTGCCGTCAGGATTGCGCCGCGTAGTTTTGAATTCCAAGCCGAGCACGTCGACATAAAATGACTGGTTGATTGCCAAATCGCGTACCGGAATGGCGATGTGATCGAGGGTTTGTACGCCGTAACGAATTTCTGCGACCATGCTTCTGTACCTCCGAGAATCAATCCCGTTGTTCTTGCGGAAACTACAAGAAATCGTCACGACTCGTCAACCTATTTTGGATTTATATTCGTGTATTCACCGATAACGAACAGCTCACGTAATCTCGGGAAACGAAAACCTTCGTTTACCCAGGCGGCGGGCGCCAGATTTTTCTATAACCACGGTATCGCCGCAACGGATGGAATCCGGTGCATCGCCCGGCATCGCCCCTGGTTTGAGAACAAAAACATTGCCTTCGACCAAAGGCAGATCGAGGTGCCTGGTATAAGTCGGGCTGTTGTAGAGATCCCCGTCGATTTCTCCCGTAATTTGCGGCCGGTCTTCGCCGATGCCGCGCCCGTGCAGCAGCATGCCTTTGGGCATATGGCCGGACTCGCGCACGAGCTTTCGATAAGCGGTCACGACTTCGCGAAAGGTGATGCCGGGCTTCATGAACTGCACGAGTTCATCGAATACCTTTACGCTCGCGTCGAAAGCTCGCTTCAATTCCGGCGGAATTTTTCCCAAGCAAGCCGCCTGAACGGTTTGCGCGATATAGCCGCCATACTTGGCTTCGAGCTCCGTGTTGATCATATCCCCTGCTTGAAGTGGCCGATGGGGGGCGATGCGGCAAGCCCAGGGAACCCCGGCGCCGGCGCCCCAGTGGGTCATCGACGGGTAATCGCCGCCATTGGCGATGATCGTTTGCCAAATCGTCGCGACCATTTCGTTTTCCATGACACCGGGCTTAGCTTTGGCGAGTATCGCCGCGACGACTTTGTCGAGAATCTCCGCGGCGCGTTCGATCCAGGCGACTTCCTCGGGGCCCTTCACTGAGCGCGCGTCTTGCAAGAGTTCGGTAGCGTTCTCGAATCGCGCACCGGGAAACGCGGCTTTGAGTTTTTCCAGCATGCCGCTAACAACGGTCCCTTCCGGAGCACGCAGCAGCCCGCTCAAGCCACTAACGCCAATGCGGCTGTGATCGAGTTTCAATTCTCTCAGCCGCTCGATCACCGGCTCGCCCCAGGAGCGCCGCGTGGGGCGCAGGTCGGTCACCCAATCCTGCGCGACGCTCCACCATTCAACCTCATTGCCGCCACGCACAAATGCGGTCACCTCGCCCTCGAGCGGAAATACTGTGGCCACTTCCGTCTGATTCCCCCCGATATGAGTCAGATAACGGATGTCGGCCTGAAACTGATCCCAATGGCTCTGATTGGGAAAACCGACGATCGCATCAAGTTTTTCCTGCCGCATCAATTCCCGGACCCGGTCCCAGCGGCGTCGTCGCTCGGCGTGCGTGAATTGCCCCAATCCAAACCCCCTCTCAGCACTGTTAATCATCGTTCCGCAGCTCGCTTTCTCTCAATTAATCACCATCTTATAAGGTGTGCCGTTAGGCCGATCAAGAATAGTCCTAGCAACGGCTGAAACTCGATGATAGACTTTCGCCTCAAGTCTATGACCACCATTATTGTCGGTTCGCTTCTCTGGATTGCCAAATAATTCCTTTCCCGGGGAAGCGTATGCAGTATCTAGCGATCTGCGAAGACGACCTTTTGTTCCAATTCATGCGCAATGCTGCTCGCGAGCAGGGTGAGATCCTCTATCTTGTGCAAGAAGAAGCGGTGGCGCGGCGGATTCGCCGGCAGGGTTGCAAGGTGCGCCACGGCGATCTGCTCAAGGAAGAGACCTATAAAAAAATCAACCTACGCCATGTCGATCAAGCGATTGTCTTTGTGCGCAATGCAGACGTTCAGGATCGAGTTTGCCGTCTATTGCGCGGTCTCGACAAAAGCATCTCGATCGTGTCGCTGACCGCGGAAAAGAATGGCAAGAAGGAACTCGCCGATCCGCTGGTGCGACAGCTTCAACTCGCCGATATTTTCGAAGAGTTCTGCGCGTCCCAACTACTCGATACCCTGAACATTAAAAAGGTCGAGCGCATCCGTTCGCTGTTCGACGGAGGTGAAAAGATCCATATCCTTCTACAGCACGATCCCGACCCGGATGCCATCGGCAGCGCGCTGGCGTTGCGCGAACTCCTAGGGCGCAATCGTCCGACCACGCCGATTGTTACTTTTGGCGAAGTCACCCGACCCGAGAATGTTGCCATGATTCGGCTTCTCGACATTCAAATTGACCGAATTACCCACGACGACCTGCACAAAGACGGCGCTCGTCTAGCGCTTGTCGATGTCCAGCCGCCTTATTTCGAACAGCCGCTGGGTCGAGTCGATCTCGTGGTCGATCATCATCCGAAACGGATCGGCTTCAAATCTCGCTACGCCGATCTACGTTCCGATTACGGCGCCACGTCGACCATCTTCACCGAGTATTTGCGCGCTTGCGGCATGGAGCCATCGCAGCGACTGGCGACTGCGTTGCTCTACGGAATCAAGACCGACACCTTGTTTTTGGAGCGCGGCACCAAACTCGCCGATCTAAATGCGTTCAACTTCCTTTATCCACTCGCCAACAAAGCGATGATCACCCGGATCGAGCGGCCGGCTTTGCCGCGCGAAGATCTGGAGGCGATGGGACGCGCGCTTAGCCACCTACATATCGAAAACGGTGTCGCGGTGATTCATTTGGGCGAGATCAACCGCGAAGACGTGATTCCCCAAATGGCCGAGTTTTGCCTACAGATCGAAGGCGTGGACTGGGGCGTGGTTTCCGCTTTGGTTCATGACCGGGTCGTGATCTCGGTGCGCAATGTCGGCTACGTCAAAAGCGCGGGCGACATCATGAAGCGGCTCTACGACGATATCGGCAGTGCCGGAGGCCATCGCGCCATGGCGAAAGCGGTCGTGCCTTTGGATCGTTTCAAAGAACGCTTCGGTGAAGTCAGCGAGAAAGTCATCCGCGATGCGATGCTGCCGATGATTGTCGATCTCAATCAGATCGAGCTGAACCTGCATTGATGACGTGAAAACTCAGAAGAATTTTGTCATCTGCGCAGAGCTACCGAGACTGCCCTTTCCTTGACAAGCCTCACGGGAAAGGAATATGCCTGAGGCAAATTTATAACTAGAATATCGAGGAGGATATATGCCTAAAATTCGCCATCTCGCGATTCGCACCGAAGATACCGGAAAGCTTGCGACGTTTTATATGGATGTCTTCGAGATGCAGATGCTGCACAAAGACAAGCAAGAAGGCGGGGCGATTTATTTAACCGATGGTTATTTCAATCTGGCGATCCTGCCAAATCACGAGCAACAATCGCCGAATGGGCTGTACCATTTCGGCTTTGAAGTGGAGAACGGTGAAAAAATCGTCGAGCGACTGAAAAAGTACAACCCCAATAAGCTACCGAAGCAGCGCCCCAACGGTCGCCCTTACGCCGAAACCCGCACGTCAGATATCGATGGCAACTACTTCGATATTTCCGAACATGGTTTTCTGACGGTCGAGCCAGTCGGCGAAAAAAACCCGAGCTAGCCTTCCGACCGTGATCCGTGGCAGCCGATCGAGCTGCCACCGCTTTTTCCTCACCCTTTTTGCGGTGGCGTGCTGTGTCGTCGCGTCCGTTTCCGCGACGGCGCAGACCAAGTCAAACCTTTCTTCCAGCGTGACCAGCGAGAGTATGACTCATGTCTGGGTGGCGCGGGAGCGCGGCTTGTTCAAAAAATATGGCGTCGATATGCAGTTCATTCTCATGCCGCGCAATCCCTTGGCTATCGCCGCTTTGCTTGCGGGTGAGATCGACGCCGCAATTATTGGCCCCGGACATCTTGTCAATGCTGGTCTCAGCGGCGCAGAGCTGGTCGGCATCGCCAACTTTAATCAGAAACTAGACTTCCGCCTTAACACACGACCCGAAATCAAGAAGTCGGAAGATCTTCGTGGCAAGCGGATCGCGGTCAGCGGTCCAGGATCGACCTCGCATCTGGTATCGATGTTATCGCTCCAAGGACTTAGCATCGATCCGATTCAATCCAAGATTACCTTTCTGACAATACCGGGCACGGAAATGAATCGGCGCTTGGCGCTCGAAAGCGGCAGCGTGGATGCCACCACGCTCAGAGGCGCGATGGGCGATCTCTACGCCCACAAGGGTTACACTTTGCTTTACAACTTAAAGTCTGCCGGCGTGACGCTGCCGCAGAACATGATGGTGACGACGCGGCGCACGGCAACGATAAAGTCTCAGGTGATCGAAGGTTATTTGAAAGCGACGATCGAGGCGATCGCATTGATCGGCGATCCAGCTAACAAGGAACTGGTGAGCCGGCTGCTGGCATCGAATCTGCGCTTGAGCAATCCGGCCGATGTCGAGGAGTCCTATCAGGCCGTGATTTCCAATTATGAACGCGCGCCGCATACCACCATAGAAGGAATGAAGCGGCTGCAAAAGCTTTTGATTCAGCTCAACCCAAAGATCGCTGAAGTGCGCGTCGAGAGTCTCATCGACAACTCGTTCATGAACAAGCTCGAAAGCTCCGGTTTTATCCAGAGCCTGTATAAGAAAAACTGAGCACACACATATCATATTTTAATTATCGCCAATACGGAGATCATCAATCGTGAGAACTGAAAACATCCCTGTGGTCGTGGTCGGCGGTGGCAGCGCCGCGTTCGAGGCGGCGGTCGCGGCGAAACAGGCGGGCGCGCCGAAAGTCGTCATGCTCGAAAAGGCGCCGGAGCCGGAATTCGGCGGCAATGCGCGCTTCTCTCACACCGGATTTCGCTGGGTATTTTCCGGCGCCGAAGAGATCCGCCAGTTCCTGCCGGACATGGATGACGCGATGTTCGCCAAACTTCACATTCCGGCCTACACGGCCGAACAATTTCATAGCGACTTGCAGCGTGTGACACGCGGTCGGATCAATAAAGAATTGTCCGACGTATTGGTTTCGCAGTCGACCGCGGCGATTCACTGGATGCGCGAGGTCGGCATCAAATGGGACATCGACAGCCACGTCATCATCGACGGCCGCTACTATTTCGAGCCGGGCATGGTGATTCACCCGACCGGCGGGGTCGGCGGCGGCTTGGATCAGCTCATGCAATGGCGCGCGATTGCGACCAAGATGGGCATCGAGCTGCGCTACGAGTCGAAGGTCGCCGCTCTACTCGGCAACGACCGTCATATCGACGGAGTCAGAGTGTCCGATCCCAATGAAGAGTATGAAATTCGCAGCGGCTCGGTGATTCTCTGTGCCGGCGGGTTTCAAGCAAGCGCGGAAAAGCGCGCGCGCTATCTCGGCGCCAATGCCGATCTGATGAAAGTGCGCGGCAGCAAGCATGACACCGGCGAAGTTCTGATGATGGCGATCGATCTGGGCGCGAAGACTGCGGGCCATTGGCAAGGCGCGCATGCGACGCCGATCGACGCCACTTTTCCCGACGTTGAGATCAGCAATAAGGCCAACCGCTACGGCTACACGTACGGCATCACCGTGAATTCCATGGGCCAGCGCTTTTTCGACGAAGGCGAAGCGCGCCATTCCTACACCTATGCCAAGACCGGTTGGGCGGTGCTGGGACAACCAGGCGCGGTCGCCTACCAGATCTACGATCAGAAGGCGACGCATTTGCTGAACAAGCGCTACTACGAATTCTCGCATCCCTATCGAAGCGCACACGATCGATGAACTGGCGACGAAGATCAGCATCGAGCCCGCCGTGCTCAATCATACGATTGGTGAATTCAACAATGCGGTCCGCAAAGACATTCCGTTCGACGCTACGAAATTGGACGGGCGCTGCACCGAAGGAATTTCGCCAAAGAAATCCAACTGGGCGGACACCATCGACAAGCCGCCCTACTGGGCTTACGCGATCACGGGCGGCATCACTTTTACCTTCGGCGGCTTGCAGATCAACACCCAAGCGCAGGTGCTCAACACATCCAACAATCCGATTCGCGGCCTGTTCGCGTCGGGCGACATCGTCGGATTGTTCTTCCACAACTATCCATCCTGCACCGGACAAACGCGCAATGTGGTTTTCTCGAGATTAGCCGGGAGAAACGCGGCGGCGCAGGGACTGTAAGGCCTGCGACTGCACGTTTTTCTTTGTAGCCTGGATGACATGAAATCCAGGAGAATCCCCGGATTCCGCCGAGCGCCATCCGGGCGACAATTCAAGAACGCGATGACGAGGCTCACATGTTCGGACGGAGACGTTGCAACGATGGACGAAAGTCATGGACGACATTTATCTGGATACTGTTGGTTGTCGTGACCGGCTTGGCCGCGCGCGTCGAGTCGCAGAGCCGCGACGTATTCTTTGACGGGAAGACGATTCGCTTTCTCGTCGCCAGCGGCCCCGGCGCGCACCACGGACATTAGCGCGCGTCTCGTCGGGCGCTTCCTGGGCAAACACATGCCGGGAAATCCCGGCATTGTCGTGCAAAATATGTCGGGAGCAGGCGGGCTTGTCGCTGCCAATTACCTATTCAACGTCGCCAAACCGGACGGACTCACGATTGCCGCAATAAGCCGCGCGAACTACATCGAGCAAATGGTTGGCCGGCCGGAGGTGAAAACCGATTTTCGCAAACTCAGTTGGATCGGCAGCTTCAACAAGGCGCCCATGATGGTCGCGTGCCGGTCGGACACCGAGTACAAAAGTATTGCGGCCATACGCGCAGCAAAAACGCCGCCCCGTTTTGGCCAATCGGGGACGGGCAGTATCAGCTTCGTGTTCGCCAATTTGATGGAGAGGATTCTCGATTTTAAAGTAAAGAACGTTACCGGCTTTCAATCCGGCCGCGACACTGATTTGGGATTGGAGCGGGGCGAAGTGGATTGCCGCGCCACGTCTGATGTCACGGTGATCCGCGCGCCGTGGAACCGTTGGGTCAAGGAGAATTACGTTACTTTCGTCGTCCAGCAGGGACCGGAGAAAAGCTCTCTGCTGCCGCCGGTTCCCACGGTCGCGGAGCTCGCGCGACCCGAAGCGAAGCCATTCATCGATCTTATGAATGTCATGCTCGCCTACACCGAATTTGATCGACCTTTTGCCGCCCCGCCCGGCGTGCCGAAGGAGCGGCTGCAGATTCTGCGTGAAAGTTTCGAGCGCATGCTAAAAGACGGCGAGTTTGCCGCCGAGGCGAAAAAACTCTTGGACTGGGACGGCGCGACTTATCTCAGCGGAGAACAGCTTCAAAAGAAAATGATCGCCACCATTACTCAACCTCCCGAGGTCATCAAACGGGTGAAGGAAATTCTGGCGGAGTCATAGTTGATTAGATCTCAACAGTCCCATCCCATCTTGAGCGGTGACTTTCGTGCCGTAAGGTAGAGAAAGTCGGGCGACTCGTTCGATGACTCCTTTGGCCACCTCGCCCTCGGCGAGCACGGGCCTGCCTCTGCGGTCGGAGTCCTTCTCGACGCCAGGACCGCCGATTGGTGAAGGTCGCGTCAGCGCTGCGCAGAACTTCGCGGAGCTTTAGGAAGCCACTCTTCCGGTATGAGTTTTCGCGTGAGCATTGTATCGCCCGCCAGCGCGATGGTGCAGTTGCCGCTTTCAGATTGGTAGATTCTAGTCATGAGTTTGCCGGGATAACGCCCCCACAAGCGCTTACGAGCACCGACTCTACCTTGACAACACCCTGGATTTCCAATACAAATTTATTACACCTGATGGCGTGAAGTGAACTCATACCATACCTTTTCGTGACGGCGAGGTATGGTTTTTTTTTAATACTCACAGATTCATGAATCATCCCTATTTCCCGTTATTTGTGATGTTTGCGCTGGCGGCGGTAGTAGTCTTGGCGTTGCTCCTGATCGCCTCGTATATAGGCCCCAAATCCACCAATCCGGCCAAATCTCAGCCCTTTGAATCGGGCAATCCGCCCAAGGGTGATGCGCGCATCCGCTTTTCGATCCGATTCTACCTGATTGCCATGTTGTTTCTGGTCTTCGATTTGGAAGTCGTGTTTCTGTATCCTTGGGCGATTTATTTTCGCCAGCTGGGCATCTTCGGGCTGGTGCAAATGGGCATCTTCCTCATCATTCTGACCGTCGGCTACATTTACGTCTGGAAAAAAGGCGCGTTGGATTGGGATTGATTTTCCATGCCTGATGTCGATTCGCGGCTCTCCTATATCCAAGAGAAGCTAGGCTCCAAGGTGCTCGACGCGCTCAGCGCGCAGGGGGATGATCTTTTGCTGCTTGCTCGCGACGGGTTGCGCGATAGCTTTCTCCTCTTGAAACGGGATGGACGACTGGAATTCGACTTTTTATCGGATATCACGGCCGTGGATTACTGGAAAAAAAAAGAGCCGCGCTTCGAGGTTGTCTATCAATTGGTTTCGCGCAAGCACCGGTGCCGGCTGCGCGTCCGTGTGCCGGTACCGGAAAACGATCCAGCCGTGGAGTCGCTGACACCGCTCTGGAGCGGCGCCAACTTTCTCGAACGCGAGGTGTGGGATTTATTTGGCATTCGCTTTATCGATCATCCGGATTTGCGGCGCATTTTATTGTACGATGAATTTCAAGGGTTTCCGCTGCGCAAGGATTATCCGGTCAATCTCTGCCAACCGAGGGTTCCGGAACGCCAAGTCGAGGGCACTTTCGTCGACGAACGCTCCCACAACAAATTGCTGCGTTTGAAAAAAACATTGGGAACGAAGAGTTGAAGCGCTAGTTACGCCACGGCGATGAAAGCTGACAACAAAGATCTGCCGTTGGAAACCATGGAATTGCAGATGGGCCCGTCCCATCCGGCGACCCATGGTACCATCAAATTCAATCTCAAGCTCGAAGGCGAGAAAGTTCTGGCCTGCGACGTTGAAGTGGGCTTTCTGCACCGGGGTTTCGACAAGAGTTGCGAACAGGCGACCTGGACGCAAGTCATCCCTTACACGGACCGGCTCAACTACGCCTCCTCCCTGATCAACAACGTCGGTTATGCACTGGCGGTGGAAAAACTAATCGGCGCGGAAACTCCACTGCGCTGTCAGTATATCCGTGTGATCATCAGCGAACTGGCGCGGATCTACGATCACTTGACTTGCTGCGGCATGGCGGCGTCGGAATTGGGCGCCATTACCGCGGGTTTCTATATGATCGAGGCGCGCGAGTTGATCACTCGAATCATCGAAGATCTCACCGGCGCCCGGCTAACGGTAACCTACGTGCGCATCGGTGGGCTCAAGCACGATCTGCCGCCGCAATTCGGCGAGCGAGTCAAGCAAACTTTCACGACGATTCGCCGGCTTCTCGGCGACTGCGATCACCTGCTGTCGCGCAATCGGATTTTTCTCGATCGTATGTCCAATATCGGCGTGATTTCGCCCGAGGCCGCGCTGAGCTACTGTCTCACGGGCCCGGTGCTGCGCTCCACAGGGGTCGATTACGACGTGCGCAAGGCCTTTCCCTATCTTGTCTATGATCGGATGGATTTCGAAGTTCCGGTCGGGAGTAAGGGCGACAATTACGATCGCTTTCTCTGTCGCTTGCGCGAGATCGAGCAGAGCATGAGCATCGTCGATCAGGCACTGGCGCAATTGCCCGTGGGGCCGGTCTGGATCGACGATCCACGCTTCGTATTGCCGGAAAAAGAGAAGGTTTACGGCAGTATCGAAGGCCTGATGCACCATTTCAAGATCATCATGGAAGGCATTCAAGTGCCCGCGGGCGAAACCTATTTTGCGGTCGAGGGGGGCAATGGCGAGCTCGGTTTTTATATTGTCAGCGACGGTGGCGGCCGGCCTTATCGGCTGCGCGTGCGGCCGCCCTGCTTCATTGCCATGGGCGCGTTTCACGAGATGGTCAAAGGCCACATGATCGCCGACATCATTCCGACCTTCGGCATGATCAATATGATCGGCGGCGAGTGTGACCGATAGAAATAGTAACGAGTGCTGAGGACTGAGGTCTGAGTATTAAGACTCAGTCCTAGTTACTCAGTCCTCAGTCCTAAATAATAAAATGGCATTAGAGTTTTCACCCGAAACACTGAAGGAGTTCGAAGCGACGGTGGCGCGCTATCCCAAGAAGGAAGCGGCGATGCTGCCGGTATTATATTTAGCGCAGCGGGAATTCGGCCATCTCGGACCGGAGGCGATTGGCTATGTGGCCAAATTGATGGATCAGCCGCCCGCGCGCGTGCATGGCGTGGTGAGCTTTTACACCATGTACAATACGAAGCCGATCGGCCGGCATCACATTCAAATCTGCCGGACCTTGCCCTGCGCTCTCGGCGGCGCCGAAAGAATCACCGCGTTCATCAAGCAGAAGCACGGCATCGAGCCTGGGCAGACAACACCGGACGGACGATTCACGCTGACCGAAGTGGAGTGCTTGGCCTCCTGCGGCACTGCGCCGATGATGCAGATCAACGATGACTACTACGAGAATCTAACGGAAGAGAAAGTGACGGAAATTCTCGAAACGCTGAAATAGCCGGGCGATCCCGCAACATGGAAAAAATACTGCTCCGCAATATCGGCGAAGCCGACTCGCACCGCTTGTCGGTCTATCAAGCGCACGGCGGCTACGGCTCGTGGCAAAAAGTGGTCCAGAGCATGAAGCCGGAACAGCTGATCGACGAAGTGAAAGCATCCGGGCTGCGCGGCCGGGGCGGCGCCGGTTTTCCCACCGGCATGAAGTGGAGCTTCGTGCCCAAGGATAATCCCAAGCCCAAGTATCTGGTTTGCAACGCCGACGAAAGCGAGCCGGGAACTTTCAAAGACCGGTTGCTGATCGAAGAAGATCCGCACGCCACCATCGAAGGCACTTTGATCGCCGCTTTCGCGATTCAGTCCCATACCGCGTTTATTTACATTCGCGGCGAGTTGGCGTTTGGCGCGACTCGTTTGGAGCAAGCGGTCGAGGAAGCCATTCAAGCCGGCTACATCGGCAAAAACATTTTTGGCTCAGGCTATGACCTCGATGTCATCGTGCATCGGGGCGCGGGCGCGTATATCTGCGGCGAAGAAACCGCGCTGCTCTCGTCCTTGGAAGGCGGGCGCGGCTGGCCCAAGGTGAAACCGCCGTTTCCCGCGACCCATGGCCTGTTCGGTTGTCCGACCGTAGTTAACAACGTCGAGACCCTCGCGGCGCTACCCTGGATTATCGAGCGGGGAGCCGCCGCCTACGCGGCTATGGGCACCGAGAAGAGCAAAGGCACGAAACTTTTCAGCGTCAGCGGTCATATCACGCGTCCGGGAGTCTACGAATTGGAAATGGGCTATCCGTTCAAGAAATTTCTCGAGGAAGATTGCGGCGGCGTGCCCAACGGCAAGAAGTTGAAGGGTGTCATTCCCGGCGGGGGATCGATGCCCGTGCTACGGCCCGAGGAAATCGAAAAAGTAAATTTGGATTATGAATCGGTTCAAGCCGCGGGCAGCCTGCTCGGCTCCGGCGGCGTTATCGTCATGGACGAGACCACCTGCATGGTGCGCGCGGCCTGGAACATTGCCCGTTTTTACGCCCACGAATCCTGCGGCCAATGCAGTCCGTGCCGCGAGGGCTGTCACTGGATGGAAAAGATTTTTCATCGGATCGAGCACGGCGAAGGCGACAAGGACGATCTCGATCTAATTTTAAATATCAGCGGCAACATTATGGGCAATACGATTTGTCCCTTCGGCGATGCCGCGGCGATGCCGGCGGCGGCGTTTATCAGGAAGTTTCGCGACGAGTTTGAATCTCACATCGCGGCGAAAAAATGTACGGTGGCTGGAATATGAGGAAATGGAGGATCGATGATGGCATTCGCTCCGACGCGATCTGCTATCATCGATCCTCGATCTTCGACTTTCTTTGAACTATGGATCCGGTAAAAATCACCATTGACGGTAAAGAAGTCGTCACGACCAAAGGCAAGACCGTGATTCAAGCGGCGGCCGATGTTGGGGTGGCGATCCCGCACTATTGCTATCATCCCAAGCTTTCGATCGCCGGCAATTGCCGCATGTGCATGGTCGAGATCGAGAAGATGCCCAAGCTGCAAATCGCCTGCAATACCCAGGTCGCGGAGGGCATGGGCATCTTGACCCAAAGCCCGAAAGTCTTAGCGGTGCGCAAGGCGGTTTTGGAATTTCTGCTGATCAATCATCCGGTCGACTGCCCGATCTGCGATCAGGCCGGCGAGTGCTGGCTGCAGGATTATTACATGCAGCATGACCGCCAGGAAAGCCGCTTCGAAGTCGGCAAGGTGCATGATCGGAAGAGAACGATTTTCGGCCCCAATGTCGTCTTCGACGGCGAGCGCTGCATCAAGTGCACGCGCTGCGTGCGCTTTCTGCCAGGAAATCACCCAGACCAACGAATTGGCGGTGGTCAACCGCGGTGATCATTCGACGATCGCGCTATTCTCGGAACAGGAGCTCGACAATCCGCTGTCGGCCAACGTCGTCGACATTTGCCCGGTCGGCGCGCTGACCGATCGCGATTTCCGTTTCAAAGTCAGAGTTTGGTATCTGCAAAAGACGCCGTCGATTTGCCCGGGCTGCAGCACGGGCTGTAACATCAGCGTCGAGACCTATCAGAATCGAATCGCGCGTTTTAAGCCGCGCATTAACGAAGCTGTGAACAGCCATTGGCTCTGCGACGAAGGACGTTACTGCTTTCACGATCTCGCCGGCGGCGAGCGCTTGACCACGCCGATGATCCGCCAGGAAGGCGGTTTGGTACCGACCGATTGGGAGACCGCGCTGCAAGCAGTTTACCAGGGGCTTGGTTCGAGCCAGCCGCTGGCCGGCATTCTTTCCGGCAGAAACACCAACGAAGAGGCTTACCTCTTTGCCAAGCTGATAAAAAAACTTTCGCCGCAGGCCGCGCTTGAAGTAGTTTACCAAGAGCGCGAGCTGACCGAAGTACAAAAAATTTTGATGAGCCCGGATCGCTCGCCCAATTTCCGCGGCGCGCGCGACATGGGGGTGAGCAACGGCGGTTTTGATTCGCTCATGCAGAAGCTCGTCGCCGGTCATTTTTCGGCCGCCTATGTCGTCGGCGAAGATTTGATCACCAATGCCGGCGAGCCGGACAACGGTTCGGGCGGCGTTGCAAAAGCTTCCCTTTCTCGTCGTCCAAGACACCCGCTTGAGCGAGACCGCCAAGCTGGCGCACGTGGTGTTGCCGGCGACGCATTTTGGCGAAAAAGAAGGAACCTACACCAACCGCAAGGGGCGACTGCAAAGACTCAATGCGGCGGTGATCGCACCGGAGAACGCGCTGCAAGACGCCGAAATTTTCATCCGATTGCTTGATGCCGCGGGAGAGCCCGTCGGTTATTCTACGCCGCGAGAAATATTCACCGCGCTGAGCGCGGGACATACGCCGGCTACGGCAAGATCGATTACGATTTGATTGGCGATCAGGGAATTGAGTTGGGCAGCGGTGGTGGCGGAGTATCATGATCGTTGACGTAGCGATTGTCGCGGCGAAAGCCTTCCTGGTTCTGTTCATGGTGCTCAATCTGGCCGGTGTCCTCGGCTGGATCGAGCGCAAGGGGAGCGCGCTGATTCAGGATCGCATCGGCGCCAACCGGGCATCGATCTTCGGCTTTGCCGGCCTGGGGTTGGTCAACACCATGATCGCCGACCCGCTCAAATTTCTCACCAAGGAAGATTTCATTCCGCCGACGGGCGATAAATTCCTGCACACATTGGCGCCGTGCATGGCGCTTTTCACTGCGCTGGTGACTTTTGCCGTGATTCCCTTCGGCGATGTGCTGGTGATCGGCGAGCGGGTGATCAATCTGCAGGTTGCCAACATCAACATCGGTATTCTCTACGTTTTCGCCATGGGCTCACTCGGTGTTTACGGCATCGTCATCGGCGCGTGGGCGTCGAACAATAAGTTTTCCCTGCTTGGCGGAGTGCGCGGTTCGGCACAGATGATTTCCTACGAGATCGCCATGGGCCTGTCGATTATGGGTATTCTGATGGTTTATGGCACCCTGGAACTGCAAGAAATCGCGCGCGATCAAGGGACTTTGATCCGTGATCTGTTGCCCCAATGGCTGGGCTTTCTTAAACCCATTATCGGTTGGCTGCCGGCCTGGGGAATTTTTCTCCAGCCACTGGCGTTCTTGTTGTTCTTCACCGCCGCCGTCGCCGAAACCAAACGGATTCCGTTTGATCTCCCGGAAGGCGAGTCCGAGCTGGTCGCCGGCTACCATGTGGAATATTCGGGCGGTAAGTTTCTGATGTTTTTTGCCGGCGAGTTTGCCGAGATCGTCACGGTTGCCGGCTTGGTCGCGACGCTTTTCTTCGGCGGCTGGCAGGTTCCCTATTTAATGCGCGATGGCTTTCATTTTCCCTGGGGCGGCGAATGGCTTTTGCCCCAGCTTGCCGTGGTTGTGCTCCAGGTGGGCGCTTTTACGGTCAAGGTGCGTGTTTTTCTGCTGGTTGCAAATTCTGCTGCGCTGGAGCGTGCCGCGGTTTCGCTACGATCAGGTGATGCGGTTGGGCTGGAAGATGCTGCTGCCGGCGGCGCTGATCAATGTGGCGATTACCGCGATTGTGATCGTCGCCGTGCAATAAATCGAAAATCATGAACCCTTCCACAGTGATTTTTTTCGTTCTGGCGGTCTTACTGGTCCTCTCGTCCTTGATGGTGGTGTTTGTCCGCAACGTGGTGCATGCGGCAGTGGCGCTGGTGGCGGCGCTTTTGCTCATCGCGATTTTCTTCATCACTTTGCAGGCGCCGATGGTCGGCGTGCTCCAAGTCATGGTTTATGCGGGCGCGATCATGGTGCTTTTCTTGTTCGTTATCATGTTTCTCAATCCCATGACGCCGGAGCGACCGCGCCGCGCCTGGTGGGCACTGGGAACGATATTGGCCTTGCTGCTCGGCGCCCTGCTGCTGCCCATGGTATCCAAGGGCGAACTGCTCGCCGACCCGGTAGCCGCCACCGAATTGTTCGGCAGTCCGGAAAGCTTGGCCAAGAGTCTATTCACCGAATTCGTGCTGCCTTTCGAGATCGCTTCCATCGTGCTGTTGGTGGCGATTGTCGGCGGGGTGGTATTGGCCAAGCGGGAGCGTTGAAAAGCGATGGTTCCGCTCAACTATTATCTCATTTTAAGCGCAATCGTTTTTGTCATCGGCGTCGTTGGCGTGCTGATCCGGCGCAACCTGATCATCGTGCTGATGTCCATCGAGTTGATGCTTAACGCGGTCAATCTGACATTCATCGCCTTTTCACGATTTCTCGGTTCGATGGAAGGGCAGGTCGTGGTCTTCTTTGTGATGGCCGTCGCCGCCGCTGAAGCCGTCATAGGTCTGGCGATTATCATTTCCGTATTTCGCCATCGCGAGACTCTCGATCCCCAGGAGATGCAGCTGCTCAAATGGTAGCCTCCGCGTCAAACATTGCCGCTTTCGATCTTCTGCGCTGGATCCCGTTGATTCCGCTGCTAGGCAGCGCGATTAACCTGTTCTTTGGGCGAGCGCTGGGCAAAAAGACCGCTGGCGCATTGGCGTGCGCGGCGGTGGGCGCGTCTTTCGCGCTCGCCTGCTACGTTTTTTGGCAATTGCCCGCGGCGGGAATCTTTCGCGATACGATTTATACCTGGATCGATTCCGGCGCCTTCCAGGTGAATCTCTCGTTCCAGATCGACGCGCTCAGCGCCGTGATGCTGCTGATCGTCACCGGCATCGGCTTTCTGATTCACGTTTATTCTCTCGGTTATATGGAGCACGACGAAGACCTGGTGCGCTTCTTCGTCTATCTGAATCTTTTCATTTTCTTCATGCTCGTCCTGGTCATGGGCGACAATCTTCTACTCCTGTTCGTCGGCTGGGAGGGCGTCGGTCTGTGCTCGTATCTTTTGGTTGGTTTTTGGTATCACGATCCAAACAATAGCATCGCCGGCAACAAAGCATTTATTGTCAATCGCATCGGCGATTTCGGCTTTGTCCTGGGCATGTTGTTGCTGCTCACCGAGTTGGGCCGCCAGGGTATTTGGACACTCGATTTTCTCGAATTGCAAAAGCACGCATCGATGCTCAGCCCGGCGATCATCAGCGTAATTACACTACTGCTCTTCGTCGGCGCCACCGGCAAATCGGCGCAAATCCCGCTGTTCGTTTGGCTGCCCGACGCGATGGCCGGACCGACGCCGGTGAGCGCGTTGATCCATGCGGCGACCATGGTCACCGCCGGAGTGTATATGACCGCGCGGTTGCATTTTCTCTTCGCTCTGGCGCCGGAGACCTTAGCGCTGATCGCGGTGATCGGCGCCGCCACGGCGTTTTTCGCCGCGACCATCGCGCTGACGCAAAACGATATTAAAAAAGTTCTGGCCTATTCCACGGTGAGTCAGTTGGGCTACATGTTTTTGGCCCTGGGCTTGGGCGCCTTCAGCGCGGCGATCTTTCATGTTTTTACCCACGCCTTTTTCAAAGCCTGTTTATTCCTCGGTTCGGGCAGCGTGATCCACGCCATGGGCGGCGAGCAAGACATGCGCAAAATGGGCGGCCTCAAGGCCCACATGCCGACAACTTATTGGACCTATGTGATCGCCACGCTGGCGATCGCCGGTGCGCCGTTTACCGCGGGATTTTTTTCCAAGGATTTGATTCTATGGCAGGCGTTCAGCCACGGCGCGACGGTTTTATGGGGCATCGGCCTGTTCACCGCGGGATTGACTGCTTTCTATATGTTTCGCCAGCTCATCATGGTGTTTCACGGCGACTGCCGCGCCGACGCGCACACCAAGGCGCATCTGCATGAGTCGCCGGCGACCATGACCTTGCCATTGATTATTCTCGCCATCGGCTCGATCTTCACCGGCTGGTTGGGCGCGCCGGAATATCTCTGGGGTAGCCGTTGGGATCGCTGGTTGGAGCCGCTGTTCGGCGCTCGCGGAAGCGCATCATGGCTCGGTGCAGACGGAAATCACGGTGACTTTGATCACGCTCGGAGTCGTCGCGGTCGGCATAATCATCGCCTTCATCAAATATGGCCGAGCCGACGCGAAGATCAGCGCGAGCGCCGCCGAGGGCGGTTTTTTCTACGGTTTGTCGCTGAACAAGTATTACGTCGACGAATTCTATGACGCCGTGGTGGTGCGACCGTTTACGGCCTGCTCGGCGTTCTTTGCCCGCTTTTTCGATCCCTGGGTGATCGACGGCGCCGTCAACGGCGTCGCCGCCACCGCGCGGGGATTCAGTTGGATCTGGCGCGGGTTGCAAACCGGCAACGTGCAACACTACGTCGCCGGCTTCCTGCTCGGCACATTGGCGCTGCTCGCCTACTATTTGGGTCAAATATAAACATGTCCGGACTCGCCATCGGCAATCTCACGATGTTGCTTGCCCTCCCCGTCATCGGCGCGGCCGTGCTGCTGTTGATTCCGCGACGTCACGGTCAGGCGCTATTCGCCATCGCACTGATCGCCAGCACGCTCAATTTTTTTTGGTCGCTGGGAGTTTTGAATGGATTCGATGGCACCAGCGGCGAAATGCAAATGATCGAGCGCATCCCCTGGATGCCCGCCTTCGGCATCGAATATATCGTCGGCATCGACGGCATCAGCATTTTTCTAGTGTTGCTCACGACGCTGCTCATGCCGATCGCGATTCTGGCATCCTGGTCAGTCAAGGACAAAGTCAAAGAATATCTGATTTTCATGCTGCTGCTCGAAACCGGCATGCTCGGCGCGTTCGTGGCGCTGGATCTGTTTCTCTTCTACGTTTTTTGGGAAGTGATGCTGGTGCCGATGTATTTTCTCATCGGCGTGTGGGGCGGGTCGCGACGCATCTACGCAGCGCTCAAGTTCGTCATTTACACCATGGCCGGCAGCTTGCTCATGCTGGTCGCGATTATTTATTTGGCGACCCGTTACGCCCAGGTCGAGCAGGTTCTGACTTTCGATCTGCTAAAGCTCTACACGCTGCATTTGCCGCCCGAACAGCAAACCTGGCTGTTTTTTGCGTTCGCTTTGTCCTTCGCGATCAAGGTGCCGCTGTTTCCATTTCACACCTGGCTGCCCGACGCTCACGTCGAAGCGCCCACGGCCGGATCGGTGATTCTCGCGGGCGTGCTGCTCAAACTCGGCACCTATGGCTTTCTGCGTTTCGCCATGCCGCTGTTTCCCGAGGCCGCGCTAGCGGCAGCGCCGATCTTCGTCGCTCTGGCCGTGGTCGGCATCATCTACGGTGCAGTGGTCGCGATGATGCAAAGCGACATCAAAAAACTGGTCGCCTATTCGTCAGTCAGCCACATGGGCTTCGTCATGCTCGGTTTGTTCGCGTTCAACATCCAAGGCGTCCAAGGTGGCCTTTATCAGATGCTCAACCACGGTCTTTCGACCGGCGCGCTGTTTCTCTTGGTCGGTATGATTTACGACCGGCGTCATACCCGCCTGATCGACGACTTCGGCGGCTTGTGGAAACAAATCCCGCTCTTCTCGGCGTTACTGTTGGTCGTGACGTTTTCTTCCATCGGCCTGCCCGGCTTGAACGGTTTTGTCGGCGAATTCTTGATCTTGCTAGGTTCCTTCCGCGTCGCTCCAGGCTGGACCGCGGCGGCGGCCACGGGCGTTATTCTCGGCGCGATCTACATGCTTTGGATGTTTCGCCGGGTGATCTTTGGTCCGTTGACCAATCCGGCCAACGAAAAGTTGCAAGATTTGAACGGCCGGGAAATTCTTCTCCTCGTGCCGATTCTCGTATTGATTTTGGTGATGGGCATTTATCCTCAGCCCTTTCTGCAGCGGATGAAGCCGGCGGTCGAGCTGTCATTGCAGCGGATTCTGAGCACGCCCGCCAAGCCTGTGTCCGACAACCCCAAGCCGAGCGGAGAGTCGACGATTTATGGACGCTAATCTGATCCCGCTGCTCCCCGCCGCTCAGGTGCTCGTGACCGCGCTGGTGGTCTTGATGCGCGATCTTTTTATCAAGGAGCACGAACCGAAAGGCATTCTCGCTCTGCTAAGTCTCGTCGGTCTCGGCCTGGCGTTCGGTGAAGCGATGCTGCTGTGGGGCGCCAACGAGAGCGCTTTCAACGACAGCATCATGCTCGACAACTTCGCGCTCTTCTTCACCATGCTTTTCGTCGGGAGTGCCGGTTTGACGATTCTCTCGGCGATCCACTACGTCCGCCAGACGCATATCCACGAGGGCGAATTCTACGCGCTGGTGCTGTTCGCCACCGTTGGCATGATCCTGATGGCCGCGGCCAACGATCTCATTATATTTTTTCTCGGTCTCGAGACGATGTCCATCGCAGTCTATGTGCTCACCGGCATGTGGCGCTCGAGCAGCCGGTCCAGCGAAGCGGCGATGAAATACTTTCTGATGGGCGCCTTCGCCACCGGTTTTCTGCTTTACGGCATAGCCTTGATCTACGGCGCCACCGGATCGACGAATCTGAACCGGATCGCCTCGTACATGCTGGAGCAGCCGAGCGATTGGCCGCTCTATTTGGTCGGCGGCGGCTTTCTTCTGCTGGTCGGTTTTGCTTTCAAGGTCGGCGCCGTGCCGTTTCATTTTTGGGTGCCGGACGTTTACGAAGGCGCGCCGACGCCCGTCACCGGATTTATGTCGGTCGCGGTGAAGGCTGCGGCTTTCGCCGCCTGGGCACGCATTCTGCTGCACAAACTTTCGCCGCTCGATAGCGATTGGGTCTTTCCCCTGTGGATCATCGCCATCGGCACCATGACTTTGGGAAATCTGTTGGCGATCACGCAGACCAGCGTCAAGCGCATGCTAGCCTATTCGAGCATCGCACATGCCGGTTATTTGCTGATTGCCGTCGTGGCCGGTGAAGAATGGGGCGGCTTGCCGCTGGTTTTTTATCTTCTAACTTACGCGAGCATGACCGTCGGCGCTTTCGCTGTGCTCAGTTGCGTGGCCGAAGGCGATGATCCGAAAGAAAGCTATCGCGACTTTGCCGGACTCGGATTCAAGCGACCGTTCCTTGGCTTGGCCATGTCGCTGTTCATGCTCTCGCTCGCCGGCTTTCCGCCGCTTGCCGGCTTCGTCGGAAAATTCTACGTGTTTCGCTCCGCTATCCTCGCGGGCCATTTGACGTTGGCCATCATTGGTGTGCTCAATAGCGTGCTTTCGGTGGTTTATTATCTGCGGGTGATCGTCGCTATGTACATGGAAGAAGGCGGTGCCGAAGGCAAGAGCTTCGGGCAAGCGCCTTATGTCTACATTGCGATCGCCGTCGCGGTGATCGGCACCCTCTATCTGGGTATTCTGCCTGCTTCGGCGCTCAATTGGAGCCGCATCGCTTTTGCCGCGCTAGAGTAGGAATTGGCGCTTAAAATTAGAAGGAATTTCAGGCAGCGGGCGTAAAGATTATTTGTACAGTTTGGATCGAGGGAGCGGTCAATTCGTCTTGAGAAAAAAGCCGATGGCGACCGGCACTTCCGCGGTTCCCGGCAGCCATTCTTCGAACTTACCGGCCTTCACATAAAGCTGCGCCGAACCGCCGCCGTCGAGATTCAACAAATCGACTGCGTTCACTTGCCACATGCCATTTCTGAATAGCTCTTGCAGTTCGCCAAAGCTCAGCCCGCCGATCACCGCGTCGGCGACAGCGACGATCACGCGAGATTCTTTATCCATGCCGATCACCGACCGGCGCGCGTAACGTCCCACTCCGGACAGCACCTCGACCGGCGCGCCACGATTTAATAGGAGTGGCCCGGTTTGCAGCGCTTCGGTCGATTGCCCCGGTTGAAAATCATCGCGGTGAACGACAAACGGGCTGGCGGCGCTCATTCCGAAGATGCCGGTATAAAGCGCATGCTTGGAAACCGAGCGGTTGATTTCTTTTTCGGTGCTCTTGAGATACGCCAAAGGCCGCCCGTTCTCATCGAAGTAATTGGCGTTGACCGCCGCCAGAGCACCGCTTTTCTCGGCAAAAGTCTTGGCGCTGGCAGCCTTGAGTTGAAATTGGCTCGCGGTGAGCACACGGGGAACAACTGTTTTAGGATCGAGGCGCAGTAACTTGAGATCTATCGTAGAAGCGGGTTCTGATCGCTCCAAGGCCATTTTACGAAACTCGATGCCGCGTTGGATGGCCGTCCAGCGCCCCGCTTCAACTACGCTTAGGTTAGCGCCGAGTTTTGCCTTCCCGGAGGATTGCGCAAAACCCGCTATCGCGACAACCAGAAAACAAAAGAATATCGAACTATGCGCAATAATATTTCTCGCCATCGTTTGAACGAGCATAACAAACACGAGCCGAAAGGAAAGCGAGCATTGATCCTGCGCAAGGCGCGATTGCACCAGCGCGGTTTTTCCTGCTAACTAAGGGTGTAAGAAAAATTCAGGGGAGGTGAAGCGTGAAAACATTTGGACGAACGATATTGGCGATGGGATTGGCTGTGGCGATTGCCGGATGCGGCGGCGACAAGAAGGATTCAGACGCCAAGGCGGCGGAAGCGCAAAGGGCCATTCAAGAGGGCATGCAAAAAGAAAAGTCGATGATGGAAGGCATGCAAAAGGGCGTCGAGGGGATTGAAAAGAAAGCGGCGGATCAGAAAGAAGAAACCAAGAAGTAGCTCGTCGATACCGCGGAAATGGATCTGACGAACCGCGTTCCAACGATTATTTTACCGGCCTAATCTCGAAAACCATCCGTTCCATCAGCGGCGGCGAATCGCGCAAGGTCAGGATTTGCCGCCGCAAGCTCTCATCGGTGACTTGCTTTGAAACGCAGGAAAATTTCTCGCCCTTGACCGTTAACTCCACGGCAGGATTTTTGAGCATGTTCTGACACCAGTGCTTGCCCTCGACACGCGTGGATGTAGCGTAGAAACAGCCTTGATAAAAGACCAAGCGGAGCTCCACTGTCCGCCGCTGGCCGGTTTTACGGCCAATCGTCGTAAGGTTTGCGATTACGCTCGCACCATCTTGAAAATCCATCGGCTGAATATACAGCTAGCTGGTTAGAGAGACAAAGTCTCGATGCTTCGCCTTGACTCCTTTACGGACGCGAGGATAAGCTTGGCGGAATTTCACGGCACTGAACGCATCCCCAAAAGACCACCTGGAGGTCGCATGGCGGCGAAGAAGACAACTGGAATTACCCCGACAATGATCAAATACGGCCAAAGCATCAGCGCCGTGCGAGCATTGCCTAAAGCCAAGGGCAAACGGCCGGCCGTGATCATTCTGCACGAACGCTACGGCATCGATCAGCACACCAAAGACCTCACCGTCAGGCTAGCCCAAGCCGGTTTCGTCGGTTTGGCGCCAGACTTATTTCACCGCTTTAGCGGCGATCGCAAAACGGTATTGAGCGGCGCACAACGGGTCGATCTGAGCGACGACGGCGCTTTGGAAGACTTGAACGGCGCGGTTGGATATTTGAAAAAACTCAAGGCCGTCGACGCCGAGCGCATCGGTATTATCGGCGTCTGCCAAACCGGCCGTCAGCCGCTCCTGCTGGCGGCGAAGCGCAGTGACATTGCCGGAGCCGTGGTGCTCTACGGCGCCATCGGCGGCCGGGAGTGGCAGGGCAGCAGTCTCCGGCCGACGGCGATCGAAGAATTGATCGCGCAAGTAACTTGTCCCGTCCTCGGCATCTTCGGCGAAGCCGATCACATTATTTCCGTCGACGACGTCGTGCGCTTTCGCAATTGTTTGGAAAAAGCCAAGAAGAATTGTCATGTGCGTATTTACCGTGACGCGCCGCACGGCTGGCTGAATGACACGATGCCGGGCCGCTACCGCAAGGAAGCGGCGAAAGACGCCTGGAGCCTGATGATGTCTTTCCTTAAATCTTGTTTCACCGGCGGTTGGGATAGAAACCGCATCGTCTGCAAGTACGAAAGCGACTACTCGAGGAACTACAATTTCACCAAGAATATTCGCTTGGAATAGGAGAGGTTCCGCGGCGATGGGAACAAAGCAATTTATCATGGGATTAAGCTTCCGGGTGTTGGCTTTGATCGTGTTAGCGCTGGGTCCGGTCGGACCGGTCCATGCCGAACGGATTACCATCGCGACACCCAGTCGCGGGTTGTTTGAATTTCCGGTGGTAGTCGCCATGCGCAAGGGTTTCTTTAAAAGCGAGGGTTTGGACGTCGACAAGATTCAAATGCAACCGGCCATCGGCGTCAAAGGTCTGATATCCGGCGACATCGACTATCTGCTTGCCTGGGGTTCGGCGCTGCGCGCCGCGGTGACCGGGGCTCCGATCAAAGCCGTGGTCGGGATCGCCGGGCGACCGCTGCATGTCTTGATCGCGCGCCCTGAAATAAAAACGCCCAAAGACCTCAAGGGTAAAATCATCGGTGTCGACTCGGTAGCGGGCACAGTGGATTATCTTTCGCGAGTCGCAGTGCGCCATTTTGGTTTCGAGCCTGAAAAGGATGTGAAGATCATCGTCACCGGCGAAAGCCCGACCCGCTTGGCGGCGCTGCACGCCGGCTCGATCGATGCTACGGCAATCGATGTCGCCTTTGCGGTGAAGGCTGAAGACGAAGGCTTTAGGCGGTTGGTCTACTTGGGCGATTTGATTGAATTGCCGTTATCGGGCATCGCGGTTATGGATCAAAAGCTGCAAACGCAAAGGGAACAAGTGAAAAGAACCGTCCGCGCCACGGTGCGGGGCACGCGCTATCTGAAGCAAAATCGCAATGAAATGGTGCAGATGCTATCCGACTATCTGCACATCACCCCCGCCCAATCGGCCAGAGCTTACGATGCTTCGATGAGTTCGTTCAGCGACGACGGCATGATTTCCGACAAAGGCGTGCAACTGGACGTCCAACTCACGAAGGAAAGACTCAAGCTGACCAAGGACATTCCGCTCAGCCAGTTGGTGGATTGGAGTTTGGTGAAGGAGATCAAGTAGTCTGCGACGAGTGCTTTGAATCCAAGCGGCGCCTCTCAAGTTGAGTTGCTGTGAAGACCAAGCGAAAGGAGAAAAAGAGATGCTCAAAGGTTCGTGTCTGTGCGGCGGGGTTCGGTATGAAATCGAAGGCGATCTCGGCGCGGTGACCAACTGTCATTGCAGCCTTTGCCGGAAGATGTCGGGTTCGGCTTTTTCCAGCGGGTCGACGATCCCAACAGCTTCGTTCCGTTTTGTTGCCGGAGAGGATTTGCTCAAGGAATGGGAGTCGTCGCCGGGATATCACCGCGTTTTTTGCGGACGCTGCGGCTCGCCGATTCTAAAGAAGAAAGATAAAGATCCCGAACAGCTTCGCTTCCGTCCGGGAACTTTGGACAGCGATCCTGGGGTGAAAGCTTCAAAGCACATGCACGTCGGATCGAAGGCGCCGTGGGTGGAGATCAAGGACGGCTTGCCGCAGTCGGAATAATTCGATCAAGCATGTTCCGGATTTCTATTCTTTGCTTGGTCACTGTTCTAGTGACAAGTTGTGGCTCGGAGAGTTTCACCGAAGTCGAAAGCGCGCGTGCAGCATTGATCGCCGGTTTTGAAAGTTACGCTTCACGCGAAGAAGTGATGGCGAAATTACCCCGGGAAATGGAGGTAAAAATCGTCAGCGAGACGTCGCGTGCGAAAAGCACTTCACAGCCGCCGTACAAACTCTACACGATCAGCGTCTCGCCGTTCGAACATCTCCAGCATCGGGGCAGGCTGCAATTGACGTTTTTCAATAATCGACTTGAACAGAGCGAATTCTATCCAGAGAACATTGAAAGTTACGGTCGAGCCTTGGAGCAAAGCGGTTTCCACTTGGGTTTAAGCCGGGAATTGGTCCGTGGCAATACCCTGATCTGGGCGGGTACCGACGCGGACCATAACGAATATGTCGGCTGGGCGGATAAACGGTTGCGTGATCAACAACGCCGCTGGCTCGCACGTTACGAATAATCCGTGGCCGACGAAACATGGAGCATTGCCGCTTTGCAATCGCAGACAATGCCAAAGCGAATCAGTCAGCAGAATCTTCAGCTGTGAAACTTTCCCGCTCGTTTTACCAACAGGCAACCATCGATGTCGCCAAGCAACTGCTCGGCAAGTACTTGGTGCGCCGACACAACGACGGCCCCGCCATCGGGCGGATTGTCGAAACCGAAGCCTACATCGGCCCGCAAGATTTGGCCTGTCACGCATCCAAAGGTCGGACGGCGCGCACGGAAGTCATGTTCGGGCCGGCGGGGCGGGCGTATGTTTACTTTATCTATGGATTCTACAACATGCTGAACTTGGTCACCGAAGCGAAGGACTACCCCGCGGCAGTATTGATTCGCGCGGTGGAGCCGGTGGATGGCATCGAATTGATGAAGAAGCGACGGAAAAGTACCCTATTGCGTAATCTCGCGAGTGGACCGGGTAAGCTCTGCCAAGCTTTTGCCGTCGACCGATCGCTCAACGGCGCCAACCTTAATGGCGATATTCTTTACGTCGAAGATCGCGGCGAGACGACGCCAAAATTTGTGGCCACACCGCGCATCGGCGTCGACTATGCCGGCAAGTGGAAAACCAAGCCTTATCGCTTCCTGGTGCGCGGTAGCGAATTTGTTTCCAAGCTCTAAGCGCTCACACTAATCGACCGCAAATGACCGACTGGCGCTATCGAATTGAAGTCGCGACAACGACCGCGCGATTGCGAGCGGTTGGCCCGCTGATCCCCGGCTCTTGGAGCCGGCAGAGCGATGAACTCGGCAGGGAAATTCGCGGCGAGTTTCTGCTCGACACCGGAGCTTATGGAGCGATGATCGATCAAGAGATCGCCGAAGCGCTCCAGCTTACATCGCAGGGCATGCGGGAGATTCATGGCATCCACGGCTACGGACGTCTTCAACAGTATCTTGGCAGAGTTTCACTTCCGGCGATCGACAGCGAAGGTCGGCGTACGGTTTACACCGTAATCATCGAATGCGTAGCAGTTCCGGGTTTGCGCGATAAGAATCGTGAGCACGGCGCGGATGTCATTGGAATTCTCGGCCGGATGTTTTTGCGCAATGCTTTTCTTGCCATTGATGGTGTAGCCGGGAGCATAGAACTCAAGCTCGATGAGCCGACACCAATCGATCAACTGTGAGGGCAATGGGACCAAGCTCAAAAATCATCTACGTCGACCTGGACGATGTGCTGTGCCAGGCGGCACGGCATTTTCTCGTCATCGTCGAGCGGCAGTTCGGGAAGCGGTTTACTTACGAGCAGCTGACCAACTTCGATGTCGGCGAAGCCTGCGGCTTGGGACCTGAGGAACGTGATGAGTTGTATCGCATCGTTCATCGACCGGAGGAATTGTTGCGAATGGAACCGGTTGCCGAAGCGCTGAACGTGCTGCGGCGATGGCAGAAGGAAGGATTTGAAATTGCCATTGTGACCGGCCGGCCGCCAGAGTCATTCGAGCCGTCGCTCGAATGGCTGGTCAAGCATCGGGTTTCTCATGATTCTTTGATTGTCGTGGACAAGTACTCGCGCTTCAAGACTGAGAACACGATGGCGATCAGCTTAGACGAATTGGCGGTGCGCCAGTTCTGTTGGGCGGTGGAGGACTCGCTGCCGATGGCTGAATATTTGGCCGGCCAGATGAAAGTTCCGGTGGCATTGATCGATTGTCCTTGGAATCGGACGGATACCGATCATGCGCAAGTGAGCCGGTGCAAGGATTGGAACGCTATTGCAGATGCCGTTGCCGTCAAGAATGGAGCAAAACGGAGGTAGGGAATGAAGATCAGAGTTCAGATCCTTTGCCTTTTGCTGCTGATGTGTTTAAGCGGCGTGGTTCATGGCGCCGAGATCGATGGACGCGAGGCGGCGCTGGTCGAAGGTGCAAAAAAAGAAGCTAAGTTGGTGTTTTACACCTCAGTCGAAACCGAGTTTGCTCGCTCACTGACTCAAGCCTTCGAAGCCAAATACCCTTTCATCAAAACCGACATCTTTCGCTCCTCCCACGACAAGATCTTTAGCCGGCTGAACGTCGAGCGACAAACCGGTACTTACACGGCCGATGCCATCAGCGTCGGTGAGTTCGAAACTTTCCATCTGCAAAGAAGGGGATTCATCGCACCGTACAGATCGCCGCACGCGGCGGCGTATCCGGATGGGTTTAAGGATCCGAACGGATACTGGACCGACCTGTACGATAATCTGATTGTCACCGCCTACAACACCACCCGGGTGAAACGGGATGAGATTCCCAAGCGCTACGAGGATTTGCTCCATCCGCGTTGGAAGGGGCGCATGGTGTTCGATCAAAACGAGGATCGTTGGTTCGCCAACATGCTTTATCTGATGGGGGAGAAGAAAGGCATGGATCTCATGCAAGGGCTGGCGAAACAAGAAATCGCGATTCGTAGCGGCCGTGGGCTGGTGACGCAGCTGCTCGGCGCGGGCGAGTACGATTTGCAGATCGTCGCTTATTGGTATCGTCCGCACCTGATGAAGAAACAAGGCGCGCCGGTGGACTGGATCGGCATCGAGCCCGCGATCGTCGCGCTCCATCCGATCAGTGTCGTCGAGAAATCGCCGCATCCCAACGCAGCGAAGCTGTTTATCGACTTCGCGCTTTCTGAAGATGGGCAAAAACTTTTCGTTCGACGAGGCCGGGAATCTGCTCGACCGGGGCTGAAACCGGAAGGGTATCCGACCCATCTCAAACTGGCGCCGAGCCATGTTCAATTGGCGGAAAAGCTGGATGACTACAGCCGGCGCTTCCGCGCGCTTTTCGTGAACTAGAAACGGCGAGTGATCTATCTGATCGGCGGTCCGCTCTTGGAGTGGCGCTCGGTGAGTTCCAGGGTATAACCGTCCGGATCTTGAATAAACGCCACGTGATCCTGACTACCGGGGCGGTTGGGTTCCGGACCCAGGGTAAATTTCACACCTGCAGCTTTCAGTTTCTCGCTCAACTTGTACAGATCGGAAACGTAGAGCGCGACGTGGCCGTACCATTTAGGCATTTCTTTAACATGCCCGGGCCCGCCGGTTTCGATCAATTCCAATCCCGGATATTCGTCCTCGGTGCCGTACCCAAGATAACCGACGCGCTCGCTTTTATCCGGATTCGGACGAATGCGCTGCACGTCCATGCCGAGCAGCTTGCTGTAAAACTCCATGCTGCGATCGAGATCGCTGACCAGCATCATGGTGTGACGGATACGAAAGGTGATATCGTTGACGGTTTTTTCGCCGGCCATTTTCCCTCCCAAAAATTCACGCGAGTTAGAAAGTGCGGGTAGGCAGAGATTATATATAGCCGATTTCGGCAGCAGGCAAATCGCCGATTTGCGCTTTGAACGCTATAAAACAAGTAAAATGCTATCGAAATTGGAAGAAAACGGAAGTCAGGTTTATTTTCCGAGCAGCAGTAGCTCAAAGTCGCGATCGTCGCGCAGACTTGCGAACGCCGGATCGCTTTTCACCCGTGCGATCTGCTTGTAGCCTTGGCGTAAAGAACGGTCGAGCCATTGTAACGCCAGAGGCTTGTTACCATAGGAAGCGTGGACTCTGGCGACGTGATAACTCGCTTCGGGATCTTTTGGCTTAGCCTGCGCGTTCTTTTCAGCCAATTGGATTTGCAACTGGCGTTCTTGAATGGCCGCTTGGTTCTTCTTTGCCGTTGCCAGATTTTTGAGAGCCATGGCGTTGCCCGGCTCGCTCCTGAGAGCGCCCTCAAATTCGGCGATCGCCTCATCGTATCGACCTTTCTTATCGAGAAGCACCCCGAGGTTGTTGTGCGCAAAGAAATGTTTCGGCTCGAGCGCGATGGCGCCGCGGTACTCTTGGATCGCTTCATCAAGCCGGTTGAGCCGCTCGTATGCGTGCGCGAGATTAAGCCGGGCCGGCAGATACGTTGAATCCTCCTTAACCGCCTTTTGAAATCAGGCAACTGCCTCTGCCAAGTTTTCCCTTGCGAAAAAGCTCCATCGCAGCCTCGTTTTGCGTAGTCGCTTCTTCGACTCCGGCCGATGCCGGAGCGCCAAAAGCCAGCGACGAGCCAAACCCCGAGTAAAGCGATGAATCGATTCACTGGCTAAAAAACCTCGCGCCAGCCGATGAGCTTTTTCGAACCGTCATCCGTCGGTATCGCAGTCGTCGATATCTGGTGGTTGGTGGTACCAGCAGTAAGATAGGGCGTCACCTTGATGCCGGACCGCTCATGATGATAATCGGTTTGGTCGGAATACCTGTTCCGATCGTCTTGGCCATGGTCAAGCGCCGCTGTTCCCGCGGCGAGAATCGCGCCGCTGGTCAAGGTTAAGCGCCGCATCGCCGGTGGTCATGTTGACCGCATAGAGTTTAGCGTCGCCGCCGCCGCCGCCGCAAACGGCCACTGTCGTCGGCGTAAAAGCTCGTAAAAAATACCTTCGCGTCGAAAACATCCGACGACGCCAAAATCTTTTCGTTACTCGCCATCGGCACATACCAGCCTTGGGAAATCGTCCCGCTGCCAGAGCTTAAATTGGTCAGATTCGACTCCGGTGAGTGCGGCTGCCGTTGGTCATCGTGGTGTTGTCTTTAATGCCGTAGAAGCGATTCGAAGAAGTATTGTTCGGATGAAAGCGATCGCCGGTGCCAAAGAAGACCCAAAGGTATTCTTGCGCCGTCGTACGCCAGGCTCGGGGGTACTGTAAATCGCTTGGGTCGGATAATATTCGCCGGCCGCCGGGGGATTGGTTTGGGACGGCGGCCGCGGCAAAAAATCGTTTGCCGGTCCAGTTGGTGACTAGTCCACCGGAGACCGTGGCGCCTCCTGCGGGCGCCACGTCGAACTTCCACAGTTGTCCGCCGACGTCGCCGAGGTAAACCCGGTCAATATAGCCATCGCCATTGAGGTCGACTGCCGCCGGCGGCGATGCCGGGGATGCTGAAGTTCATGTATTGCCGATCATCGGTTGAACCGGTCGCGTTGTAGTATTCCCACAGCTTGGCGCCGTTGGCGAGATCGATGACGAAGAGAGCCTCGCTGGTCCTCACTGCCGCTGTTGTAATTCGTGTTTGTCGTGTCGAAACCGCCGCCCACGAAAGCAACCCACTTGTCGGTGCCATCCGACATCTTGACCTTGCCGATGGCCGGTTCCGACCATGTCTCGCCCAGGTTCGTGTCGGTGAAGCCCCAGAGATAGGTCGGAGCTAGTCGGATTGGTGATGTCCAAAGCGTAATAGTATTTTCCGCCTCGTCTCAGACCGAACACCGCGATGGTTTTCCAGGTGCCGCCGGTTTTCACGTCTGCGACGATCGGGCCGGCATCGACGTAGTAGTCGCGCGTGCCGGAGAGCGCGGTTGAGATTTTTCAAATCGTCGAGCAGAACCGGCGGAATGAAGGCCCACGATTCGTCGCCGGTACTGTCCAGAAAGGCATGCAGCATGCCATCATTGGCGCCGGCAAGAAGGATCGTAGTCCGCGCCGCTTGCGCAGTCTTGAATGCGTTGTAGCTCGAGTCCGCCGTCGTCAAGGAATGGCGGGGTCACCAGCACCGGCGTCGAATGGAAGATATCGCCGAACTTCCAGGGGCGCGCCTCGGTGGTGTTGCCATCGGGGGAATCTTCATCGTTGTAGTCGATCGCGCCGCGAATGTAGTTGACTATCCGGTCTCGCGCTTCAGTTGAGGTGGTCGCGCCGAGCGGGAAGGGAGAGCTTGTCACTGCTAAATGAGTCGCCGTGATATTCGTTGTATGTGAAATCCTGCAGCGACTGCCGCTGACGTAAGTTTTTATATTTCGGCTGGTGGCCGTCTTGTGTGCTCAGCTGAGTGCCGGCGTCCCACACCGGCGTCCCCGATGGCAAACCATCGGCGTCAACCGGGAATCGTTGCCGTTGGTATCTCGAGTGTACGCCTTAAGGTAGCCGCGCCAGAATGGCCGTGATGGATTGGACTGGAACGACGCCAGATAAGCTTTCGTGCTGCCAGCTGGTGCCGGTGGTCGGAATGACTGGGGTCGCAAAAGAAAATGCTGCCGCCAGGATTTGACTGATCGCGTTCTCGCAGGGCAACTTCCAACTGTTGCGCATTGTTAGCTGGTGAAGTAGCTGCCGCCGCCATTTTTCGCCGTTGCTGAAGAAGTGCATGGCAGCCACCTCATCATCCGGTTCTGAAGCGTCAATGGCGAAGCCCACCGCATGAACCAATAATGTTTTGGGTTCCCGTGAATGTGGTTGAATGATCCTGGGTATAGCGGTTGGTCGCCTGACGTGGTCGTAGAACGAGTGTAACTCGTTCTGCAAACCGTCCGAGATAACGATAACGAAATTAGGCTGGCAACTGATACTGTATCGGGCTCGCATAAGTGCTACCGTTGCGCCATTGGGTGCCTTTGTAAGTATCGCCCGGCATCGTCCAGTTGCTCGCCGGTAAGGGTGTGCCGCCGTTGGCATTCGATGTATTGACGGCTAGTGATCGATCTGTCGATTTCGCGGTTCCGATCGTCGCCACCATCTAGACCGTAGTCGCCGCCGCTATGTCTAAATTCATAACGCCGAAGCGAACACCATCGACGTTGTTAATCAAATTCGTGATGACCTGCTTGGCGATATCGATCTTCGGCTCGACTGTCGCAAGTCAAACCTGTGCAGTTGATTGTAGCAAAGATAGTGGAGATAAGTTGCCGACAATAGAGCCATGCACGTTCCGGACGATGGAAGCGTAGTCCTCGCCGTAATGCTGCCCACCGTCGAGCATTTGCGCGGCTTCGACGCAATTGCGTCGTATGAGCTGCGTAACGAGGATGCGAATTGCTGCAGTCCTTGAGTTATAGTTACCGCTTCTGCTTTCGATAGACTCGGGATGCGGTGATGTGTAATCATCCGACTGGATAGGTCGATCGCTGGATCGTACGCAAGAGGTTCGCACTTCGATTCGTCCATACTGCCCGAGCTATCCAGTGCGATCATGACGTTGGGTTCGATGTTGGTGCCGAAGATATCGCTGTCGTCGGCGAGCGCGAGGCCTAGGTTCCCGACGTTGAAAAAAACCATCCAGACGATCTGACTTATCGCTATGGCTTTTTTTAGACGTCATTTTCGATTCTCCTATTTGCACCGGGCCGTACTCGGCCTGGGCTTCGACGACACGGGCCGCAGTCTCATTGCCTAGAGACGGACACGTTGATCCGGTGCTGTAGGTGCCGGTGACAGCGATTGGATACTGATGGACGGCATAGCCACCGACGTTTGTAGCCCGTACCCGACCCTAAAGAAAAACCAGCTTTGGATTTGATGACGGGAGTGGTCGAGACGACACCGAGCCGGTCCCGGTAACCGGACCGATAGCAAAGATTGCTTGCCAGAGCGAAAGCCGTGGTATTAGCTGGAAAGTTGGGAGGACCACTCGACACCAAGCGTATTGGCGACGGTGGTGATGCCGATATCCGCCGCGTTGAAAGCCATTGTGCCGGTTCGATAGTTCATTGCGATTTTGGTGTTGATGCCGCTAAACATAAGCCCCGCTGCCAATCACGGAAAGCAGGATCACCATGATCATCAGAACCACGACCAAGGTGATACCACGTACGTCTCGCTAACTTTGACTTCACACTTCCTGCCTTTAGAGATTGGCGCGTCCATAAGGTAATAATTTCACAGTCCGTGATTGCGCAGATCGGCCGTAGCCGACATCGTCACCGCCGAACCGGTAAATTGGCTGTCCGTGCTCTTCGGCTGCACGGTTAGAGAGATGGCTATCTTTCGCAATGGCGGTAAAGTTGGCAGAGGACACAGGCTGAGCTGAATGCGCGTCGCAGCGGTGCCCGATGTCTGCTGCGGATAGTACGTGAATTGAACGGCCGTGACGTTGCCGTCGGAGAGCCCTGGCCAGTGGTCAGATTGCGCGTGACATTTGATCCGGCGAACGCAAAGGTAATGACCTCGTCGATCACCGCTACAAACGCCATCGCCGTCCCTATCGTATTGAAAACTGATGCTGGTGGCCGAAGCAGATGTGATTCCGCCCGTAGCGTCACATGCCGTACTCGGAAAATAGCCGGCGTTCCTGATTTCGCGAATCATGACGTCGATGACGGTCAGAGCGTATTCGTGGGCCTCCATGCGGCTTTCCTGGCCCTTGATCGTATGGGTCTGCGCCCGGAAAACACCGCCGATCGAAGCCAGGATAAACAACGATAGTCCCATCGTTATCAACATCTCGATGAGAGTAAAGCCGCTTTGATCCTTCAGTCGTCATTGTTTCCTATTGCGCCACCGAACCCGTAAACGTCAGACTGTGAGGGGTGTAGTCCGTCCAGGCGATGGTGACGTCGATTCTATTCACGCCTGCCACCGGAGAATTAGTCGTAATCCACCACTGCCGATTGAACGTAGTATTGGAGGCGACGGCAGTGTCGGAACAAGGTGTGGCGCTCGGACACACTAGGGCGGAGAACGCCGTCGTGGTCATGGCCCTCACGTCTTCGAGCTTTGATTGCGCCAGATTGATCGCACTCGCATTGAGGTGGCTGTTTTGATTGGTCCGAGTTACCGAAATCGTCCCCGCGGCCAGGCCGAGAACCGCGAAAGAAAAAATCGAGATAGCGACGAGAAGTCTCGATCAGCGTGAAACCGTCTTGTCGTTGCTGCTTTCATTGTCTCCGCTTGCGCATGGGATCGTCTAGGTGCAAACGGTATTCTGAACGTTGATCCGTCCAACGATTTTCACGCAAACCCACTTGTTGGTAGTTCCGTTGCTTACTCTGATCGTCGAGGTGGCCGCAACCGTGCCCCGCGGCTGAAACTGCGGCGCCGCTCGCTGGGGGAGTGATTGTGATTCCTTCGGGTAGCGCCATGTTTCCGCCGACGTTCGCACAGGCCCCGTTACAGCTCTGCACCACGTAGGTCGTCGCCGAGAAGGCGAGTTGATACGGAATACTTTGCGCAACCGCGCGCATGCGAACTTGCTGTAGCTCCGTAGCGATTTGGCGTGCCGCATCGTTCAGTCTCAGGCCGGGAAGAGTCCTGGTGAAAAATGGCATAGCGATCGCCATAAGCAGCCCTGCCACGCCGATTGTGCCATCAACTCAATCAAGGTGAATCCGCTTTGGTTTCGACGAATCTTCATTTTATTCACGCTCTTAGGCAACACCTTAAACCGTGTCTAGGCACTAACCAGACTATCGGGAGATAGAGCGCAGCCAAAAACATGCCAAGGGCTTACCTATATAGTTCGGCCAACGAGTAAGAATCTTAAGGTATATTTGGAAGTAAACTCGGCGGCAGTGTCAATTGATGCCGAACGTTTACTGACACTATTTGTCAGATCAACATAAATTGCGCTACGCGAACCGAATACTAAGTGGGTTTCACAGCTTCTTAGGTTTCGAAATCAACGCTGGCGAGGAATCAGAGGCTCATTGGGATAGGGCTGATAATCGAGGAAAGAATAGTATCAGTACTGAGCGGTTGGAATACGTAATAGCCAAGAGAGCTAACGCACCTCGAAGCAGTTTATTCGTCAAACTACGGATTTGTCCCCGCGGGACCTTGCTTATCTCCATAAGTTGTCCGCATTTGATCTCCTCCAGAGTTGCTCGGCGGACGGGAGATTTGATGCTCCCGCATCGGTTATTCGCGGCGTGATAAAGACCATCAACTCTTCAAAGTCCTTCTGCATCCGGTTGCTTTTGAATAACCAACCGAAAACGGGAATATCTTTAAGGTAGGGAATTCCTGCCTCTGACGAGGATGCAGTATCTTTAAGAATACCGCCAAGAACAATGGTTTCACCGTCTCTGACCAGAACGTTCGCCACCGCCTCTCGATTCAGCTCGTCGAAAGGAATGACTCCCTGTCCGCCAGTCGGATTCGCAGCCAGAGAACTGGACTTTACGTTAATATTCATCAAGACATATCCGTCGCTCGAAACTTGCGGGGTTACGGTCAAGATGATTCCGACGGGAATTTTTTCCGTCGCGACCGCTGCGCCTGCCGCCGACGATCCGCTTCCGCTCGCAATGTTTGTCGACGAAGGCAAAGGTATCCGCAATATCCGTTCGCTGCGAATCGTTGATGCGATGTTGTTCAGCGTAACCACTGACGGACGGGAAATTATACGGATATTGCCCTCGCTCTCCGCCGCCTCTAAAGCGCTGGCAAGGTTTCGTAGTCCTCCAACCGCAGCCTGAGCCACGGATACCGTTCCTCCCAGACCATTAGGGACAGAGGGAAAAGCCCCCGCCGTGTTGCGCGTGAATGGACTACCCGCGCCTGCGGCAGAACTGAACGTCGTTCCACCGCTGGTAAACTGGAATCGAAACCCCAGGGCGCGCGCAAATGTCGGCGTGGTTTCAATCAGATTGGACTCGATGAGCACCTGTGGTGTCCGAGTATCAAGCTTCGCCATTAAGATGCTCGCGTCCTCAATGGATTTCTTCACATCACGAATCATAATCGTGTTACTGCGTTCGTCGACGACGAGCGACGCATCCGGGCGTTTGCTCAGAACTGTTTTTACCTTGCCCTCGAGATCTTTCACCTTGGCATAATTCACATTGAAGTAGACGGTTTGCAGCGATTCCTCATTCTCTTTGGCTTTTTGATTTGCCGCACGCGCGTCTCTATCGGATTTCATTTGAGGCAGGGTAGAAATGCGCACCACATTGCCAATCTCTTCTTGGTCCAACCCATTGGTACTGATCAATAAATCCATGGCCTGATCCCATGGGACCTCAACCAGGCGCAGCGTTACGCGTCGGTTGACGTCACTCGTGACCACGATGTTACGCCCGCTCACTTCGGCCAAAAGACGGAAAATATTCTTGATATCGGCGTCTTTAAAATCAAAGGATAATTTCTGACCCGTATATTTCTTGCTGTCCGTCAGGGCAGTGCCAGCTGCCGCGGGCGCGCCCTGCGTGTCCGTCAGCAAACTCTTTGCTTGAGCCGCGATGGTATCCATCCGTTTGCCGCCGCGCACTAGAGTCAATTCCCGGTTTGCCGTGATCTTCGGATCGGCACTGCCAACAACGATTTTGATTCCACCGTCGTCGGGTGCCACGCTATAAACCGGCAGTTCTGCGGAAATCGCATCAATGCTGACTCTCAATGATCCCTGAGCGCTGCTCAACCGAACCGTGCCAACGAGATTCGTTCCGACCCGGAACGAATCCATATCCGCGGGCAAAACAGCGTCGCCAAAAAGATCCACGACGATCCGCGCCGGTTGCGTAAGCGGGAAATGACGGTACTGCGATATCGGCTTTGACAATTTTAGCGCGAGAATAGTTTGGCCCGATTCTTCACGGACCGAAAAGTCTTGCACATGCGATCGCTTGTGGGTCGAGGGACTCGTTCTTAACGGCAGGCTGACCAGCGCCACTGCGCGATGCGATCGAACCCTGTGCCGTGGAAGCATCCGTTTTCCTCCCTGAACGGTGCGCACAAGCGCTGAGCGATAGCGACAACGCGAACGCCAAACTTGCCAGCCTCGGCAGGCTCTGTGAAGTGTCGATTTCTTTGAACCCAAGCAACGGTTTCCTCCACGCTTTGGCGTATGCTCGAATCATTCCGATCTCTCCACAGCCAGCCTCATGCTGACCTCCCGCTTTTTTTTGACCCCATAAAAGTCGATAAACTCTTCCTCGATCAGCAACGCGTCAGGTCCGATTGTTTTTAACTTGACCGTCATTGCTGCCGATCGGCGTGCCAACTTTGACCGTGTAACCTAGCCCTGTGGCATCTTCGACCAATGCGGTAGGGTTCTTGATGTTCCATATGATGCCAACCAACTTCAGCTGTCCCAGTTCGAAGCGTTCCAGTGGCGATAAGTTTTCCCGGCGGCGAACGTTGGTGCGTAAATTCAACGTTATCGGGCGAAATGGATCGCGCCGACCTACAACGGTGGCAGGTTGCGGGTTTTCAACAGGCGCCAACTTACCTTCGCTATTTTCTATTTTTCCATTTGGCGGCGGCTTAGCCGTTTGCGGATCTCCGCGAACGTCTTTGTTGTTCGTCGCGGCGGCTTCGGTTTCGGCGCCCGGGGCGCGTGCGGACTTTGGCGCAGCGACGTTCGCAGGTTTTATAAGCGCCGGATTTTTCTCCTGAGCTGAAAGTTGAGCGATCAGCAACATAACCATAAGCCAGGACGAGCTTTTTACGATTCTAATCACAGTGCTTACTTCTTAGCGGCTTCGGCTTTGGCTTTGTCTTGCGCGACTTTTTTTCGTTCTGTTTCATCTAGGAAACGATACGTGGTTGCCAAATTGGAGATATCCATCGTGACCTGATCGCCCGCTACGCGCGGATTTCTAAAATCGATGTTGTCGATGTTAACAATCCGGTTGAGTTTGCTCACGTCATCGAAGAACGCGACGGCATTGTGAAAACCCCCGCGAACGACAATATCCACGGGAACCTCAGCGTAAAATTCTTGAAAAGCTTCTGGCCGCGGCCGAAATAGCAGAATATCTAAACCCGCTTCCCGCGCCTTGTTCGACAGGTTGGTCAATAAATCCGGGATTTCTTTGCGATCCGGCAGTTGCGCCACTGCCTCCTTGAGCTTTGCTTCCATCACGCGCAACTCCGTCTGCAAGCGCGCCATATTAGCCGCCTTGGCTAAGTTTCACTTGCTTCTCATTGCGGGCGATTTCGACGCTATCGGCGAGTTTGGCAATTTCATCCGAGCGCGGGCTGTAGACGAAACTATAATAGAGCGCGAACACCAACAGAATGGTTCCGGCCAAGATGGCAATCTTCTTTACCTGGGATTGCGCGAGAATCTTGTCCAGTAGTTCGTTCAACTTTTTTTCTCCTCTTTCGCCGGCGCGGCGGCGGTCTTTTTTCCCGTCGCAGGTTGGGGCAAATAATACACTGAAGTTCGAATCGTAAATTTTTTAAACGCGCCGGCTTCTTGGCCTTGCGTACTTTCGACGAGTTCGACGTCGCGGAAATAATCGGTTGTCGCCAAGGATTTTAAGAAGTCCGCCACCGTTTGGTTGTCCGCGGCGAAACCGCTGATCGTAAGCTTACCGCCGATCTCTTTGAATTCCGTTAACCAAAGCCGCGACGGAGTTGCCCCCGACAAGCTCTCCATCACCCCGACCGGACCGGACTTCTTTCTGTTTAAATCGGCGATGACTTTGTGTTTGCTATTAAATTCTTTAATGCGATTTTGCAGCTCACCGACTTCTTTCACCTTCACATTGAGCGCCTGGATGTCGTTTCTTAACGTGGTGAGTTCACTGTTCAGCGTTGTAAGCTCATAAACCTGATAGGAAAACAAACCAGCCAGAATCAGCGCCGCGGCGCCGACCACGATCGTGCCAAGCGTCACTTCTCGACGCCGCTTGACCGCGGCCACAAGCTCCTTTACCGGCAGGAGATTTATGTGAATCATTTATCCCCCGGGCGACGGATCGATAGGCCGGCCACTACTGTAAATAGAGAAGCGGACTCAGCGAGAAAATTTTTGTCGATATTTTTATTCACCGCAAAGCCGCGAAAAGGTTCCGTGAGGCTGATCGGGACGCTCAATTTTTCTTGTAGCAACGCGCGCAGACCCGGAACCTTTGCGCCACCGCCGCTGAGATAGATATGCTTTAAGCCTTCGCCCTCGGTCGCGCCCGCGGTGCCGTACAAGCTGACGGTTCGGCGAATTTCATCGACGATGTCTTCCATCGCCGGCTTCAGCATGGTTTCGAGTTCAAGTTTCGTCTCACCGTCGAGCGAGCCGTTTATTTTAGCGGCCTCCGCGGCCTCGTTCGATACATTCAACTCTTTTCTCAGAGTCTCGGTAAACTCTTCGCCGCCGACGGTCAGATCACCGGTGAACATCGAATAACCGTTTTCGAGCAGAGTCACGCTGGTGTAGCGCGCTCCCATGTGAATGAGCCCGACCATGCCGCCGCCGGGCTGGGGAGGATAGTTGGCTTCGTACAGGTTTTCCATCGCGAAGTAATCGACATCGATCACGGCAGGAGATAGGCCGGCTTTTTCGATAACCTCGGCGTAGCTGTTGACGATTTCCTTCTTCACGGCAACTAGCAAAACTTCCATCTTATTGCCGCCGTCGAGAAGCTTGAGGACCTGATAGTCGAGATTGACGTTAGCGAGATTTTCCGGGATGACGTTGTTAGCCTCGAACTCGATGTTGGTTTCTAGTTCCTGATCGGTCTGCCTGGGCATCTGGATTTTCTTCATGATCACGGCCCGCCCTGGAACCGCACAAATGACTTTCGTCGCGGAGACCCCATGCTCTTTGATTAGCTGTCGTACGGCTTCGATAAGTGGGGCAGGCTCGACAACCATGTTCTGTTGGATTGCGTCCGGCGGCAGCGGCAGTATGCCAAGACTGCAGAGCCGGAAACCGTTCCGCTCGAACGCCGTTTCAGCAAGTTTGATCGAGCTGGAACCAATATCGAGGGCAACAAAGCCGTCTTTGCTTTGGAAGGGGTTTAGGAAACCGAGGTTAAACATTTTCCAAAAAGGCGCCATCGATTAATAAATTTACGACAAATAAGCTGAATCGCACCGTTCAGTATTGGACATTCGGAAAAATTCTTAATGTTCGAGCAATATCCACAACACACCAAAAAACGACTAAATTGGCGGAATTCTTACTCAAGCACCGGCAACAAAGTCAACTTCACAACGCTTTTAAGACAATATTATACATGCTGTTTATATGTTGCACAGCAAATTTGTTTAACTGACCCTGATCACCCCAATCTTGTCACTCGCTACTTACTAGGCACGCTCATCCGTAAATCGCCGGTATAGTTGCTCAAGTTGCTTTTGCAGCGTCCGCTAGTTACTAAAGCAACGATGCATGAGGCGGAAAAATTTGCTCGGGTGATCGTCCCGTCGCCGCTCAGAGATACCCTTGTTTACAGCATCCCCCCGCCACTCATTGGCCAAATCTCGGTCGGCAGCCGGGTGTTAGTTCCCTTGCAGAAGCGCACCGTCACCGGGGTCGTTTGGGAGATTTTGTCGGATAATCCAATCGATCGCGCCAAACCGATGATTGCACCGCTTGATGAGCGCCCAATTCTCGACGCGCAACTGCTCAAGCTTAGCCGTTGGATTTCTCGGTACTACCTCGCGAGCCTTGGCGAAGTATTGGCAACGGTCCTACCGCCGAATTCCCGGCGGGAGAGTAAAAGGACGGTGGTTTTGAAATCGGCTTTAACCGAACCTCAGGATGAACTAAGCCAAAACATCCTCGCCGAACTGCGCCAGCGAAAAGGTAAGGTCCCGGTTAAATTGTTGATGCGGAAATTTTCCGGACAGAACGTGGATCGTGTGCTGGCGCGCCTCGAATCCCTCGAAATCGTCGAAATAGAAGAGCACTTGGCCAAACAGCGGCGTAAAAAAGATGATCTTTATTTTGCCACGACGCACACACCGACTGCTGACTCGAGCAAGTTTGACTTAACCGAAGAGCAGCAAATCGCGTTACAGACGATCACCGATCGAATCAACTCCGGCGGATTCGAAACGTTCTTGATGTTCGGAGTCACCGGCAGTGGCAAGACCGAAGTCTATCTTCGCGCCATGGAGCGGGTTCGGGAGCTCGGCCGCCGCTGCCTCATTCTAATTCCGGAAATATCCTTGACGCCGCAATTGTTAGATCGGCTCAATGCGCGTTTTCCCGGTCGGGTCGGCGTGCTCCACAGCGGTTTGACCGGCGCGGAACGCTGGGCGCAGTGGTGGCGGATCGTTGCTGGCGCGGTCGATGTCGTCGTGGGAGCACGGTCGGCCGTATTCGCGCCGGTTCCAAATCTAGGATTGATCGTCGTCGATGAAGAACATGATCCTTCTTACAAGCAAGAGGAGGGGTTGCGCTACAACGGTAGGGACGTCGCGATCGTGCGCGGCAAGTTTTCCGATTGTCCGGTGATTCTAGGCTCGGCAACGCCCGCGCTGGAGAGCTACGAGAATTGCCGCCAAGGCCGCTACCGGCTCCTCGAAATGACCAAGCGCGTCGAGGCACGGCCCTTGCCGACGATCGAGACTATCGATCTGCGCCGCCAATCTCACAAAACGCCCGCGCCGCCCATGATGAGTTCAGCGGCAGCATCCCGGAAACCAATAGCGGCAATCGACGGCTCATCTCAGAGCCATTACTTGAGGCCCTCGCCAAAAATTTGCAGGACGGCCATCAGACGTTGATTTTCCTGAATCGCCGGGGCTTCGCTAATTTCTTGCAATGCACGCTATGTGGCTATGTGTGGCGCTGCCCCTATTGCAGCGTCACCCTAACGCTGCATTTCAAGCACAATAATCTTGCCTGTCATCACTGCGACTTCCGTCGGCCGTCCAGCGAAATTTGCCCTGAATGCGAAAATCCCACGCTGGCAAACGTGGGCGCCGGCACCGAGCAAATCGAACAGCTCTTACAGCAGTTCGCGCCGAGCGCGCGAATCGCGCGCATGGATCGCGATACCACTACCACGAGGGGTTCGCAGGAAAGTCTGATCCGACGATGGGAGAAGGGAGAGCTCGACATTCTCGTCGGCACGCAGATGGTCACCAAAGGCCATGACGTTTCCGGCGTGACGCTCGTCGGCGCCGTGCTGGCCGATCTATCATTTAATCTACCCGACTTCCGCGCCGCCGAAAGAACCTACCAACTTTTAAGCCAGGTTGCCGGCCGATCGGGGCGCGGCGATCATCCCGGGCGAGTGTTAATTCAAACCTACGCGCCGGAACATTACGCAATTCAGTATCTCATCAATCATGACTATAAAGGTTTCTTCGAGATGGAAGCTGGCTTTCGCCGCGAGCTCAATTACCCGCCCTTTGGCCGCCTGATCAGTTTGCGGCTCGACGGTCCAAAGATGGAAGAGGTTGAAAAGCAGGCAAAATCCTGGACTGCGAAACTCCGCGAACTGCAGGCACAGGAAGCGAACGCACGCGAGCAAATCGAAATTCTCGGACCCTCCCCGGCGCCGATCGAAAAGCTACGCAACCGTTATCGTTGGCAGATTTTGCTCAAAGGTAAGCAAAGCTCAACTTTGATTGAGTTCGCCAAACGCGCTCGACAATTCGCCCCACAGGGCCGCAATACGCGTCTCCACATTGATGTCGATCCCTACAGTATGCTATGAATATTAGTAGGTTATGGCGATTTTAGAAATATTGAAATATCCCAATCCGATACTCGCCAAAGCGGCCGCGCCGGTTAAAAACATCACCGGCAAAACGGTCCAACTGGTCAATGACATGTTGGACACCATGTACGCGGCGCCCGGGGTCGGGCTTGCCGCGCCCCAGATCGGCCAGTCACAGCGCATCATCGTACTCGATATCGATCACGAGAATCCCGGCAAGCAGGTCTACAAACTGATCAATCCGGTCATCGCTCGGGCCGAGGGGGAAGTCACCTGGGAAGAGGGCTGCTTAAGCGTCGTCGATTTCACCGCCGAGGTGCGCCGCGCCGCGCAAGTGGAGGTCGTCGCTTCGGACGAGAATGAAAAAGAAGTCAGAATCGCCGCCGAAGGGCTGCTCGCGGTCGCCCTACAGCATGAAATCGATCATCTTGACGGCAAGCTCTTCATCGACCGGATCAGCCGCTTGAAGCGCGACCTTTACAGTCGCAGGCGCAGAAAAATGCTGCGCGACGGCACGGAGCCGTCGAAAGATCACGCAACGGCGATGATCTGAGCGGCAGTTCGTTCTTACTCCCTTTTTTCTCGCATTTGCATTTAGAGAGACCGCAATGTCGACGACATGGCCGATCGTTTTTATGGGGACGCCGCAAATCGCCGCGGCCACTTTGGCGGAACTGGTTCAGGGCCCCGATTCGGTGGTGGGCGTCGTGACCCAACCCGACCGACCGTCAGGGAGAGGCCAACAGCGCGCGCCATCGCCGGTAAGAAAATTTGCCGAGAGCCGGGGTATCCCGGTCGTCGCGCCGGAAAAAATTCGCACGGCGGAATTTCTTGGAACGCTCGGCAAATGGCAGCCGGAGATTATCGTGGTGGTCGCCTACGGGCGGATTTTGCCGAAGTCGGTTCTTGACCTTGCCCCGCAGGGCTGTCTCAACGTCCACTATTCGCTTTTACCGAAATATCGCGGTGCCGCGCCGGCCGCCTGGACGATCATCAACGGCGAACCCGAGGGCGGCGTGACTACGATGAAGCTTGTAGAAAAAATGGACGCCGGCGCGATCTATCTTCAAGAACCGATCGCGCTGGCGGCTGATGAAACCACCGGCTCGCTACAAGCCAAACTCACTCCCATCGGCGCGCGCCTGCTCCTCGATACCCTGCGCCGGCTCAAAGATGGTTCGCTGACGCCACGCGAGCAAGATGAAAGCCTGGCAACCCTAGCGCCGATTTTGCAGAAGGAAGACGGTCTCATCGATTGGCGCCGGTCGGCACAAGACATCGAACGGCGTGTGCGCGGCCTCGATCCTTGGCCCGGCAGTTATACTTTCCTAGGCGGCAAACTCCTCAAAGTGCATCGCGCTAAGATTATTTCGGCTGACCACGCCGCGAATCCCGGCGAGATCGTCCGCGCCGACGCCGGGGGATTTTGGGTCGCAACGGACTCTGGCGTGATTGGCCTCGAAGAAGTCCAACTGGAAAATAAAAACCGCCTTCCCGGCGTAGAATTTATCAAGGGCGCAAGGATCAAAGCCGGTGAACGCCTCGGCTAAACAGAAGAATAAAAGCGTGCGCCAGATGGCGAGCGAGATTCTGCTCAAGGTCGATACCCAAAAGGCCTACGCCAACATCCTCGTCGATCACGCACTTGAAACCGCAACGCTCGATGATCGCGACCGGGCGCTGCTTACCGAGGTCGTGTACGGCACCCTGCGTTGGCGCGGTAGTATCGACGCGAAGCTAAGCCCGCATATGCGCCGCCCCTTGACACAAGCCGATCCATTCATTCGGAATCTCCTTCGGACCACGCTTTATCAACTGATTTTCCTCGACAAGATCCCCGACTACGCGGCGGTCAATGAAGCCGTCGAGCTCGCCAAGTTTCATGGCGGTCACGCAGCAGGATTCGTCAACGGCGTACTGCGCAATTTTCTTCGACACAATAACAAAGTGGTAGAAGCCGCGCCGAACGCTCAAAGTAGGGAAACCCTTGGCGAAGAATTCTCCCATCCCGAATGGTTGGTGCGGCACTGGCTCGCCGATTTCGGCATGGCAGAAGCAATATCGTTGATGCGCGCTAATAATGAACGATCGCCGTTGGTCGTGCGCGTGAATACACTCAAGTGTAGCAGAGAAGAGTTACTGGGTCGGTTTCTAACGGCAGGAATCAATGCCAACCCAACCAAGTGCTCGCCACAAGGAATTGCGGTTGTATCCGGTCCGGCGGTTGTCGGACTACCCGGCTTCGCGGAGGGATTTTTTCAAGTCCAAGGCGAATCCTCGCAGTTGGTGACCTATCTTCTCCGCCCGCAATCGGGCGAGCGAATTCTCGACGCTTGTGCCGCGCCCGGTGGCAAAAGCACCCACATCGCCGAGATGATGCGCGATCAGGGGGAATTGATCGCCCTCGATTCGGCCGCCCGCGGTATCGATCGGGTAAGAGAGAACCTTGCGCGCTTACAGCTAAGCTCTATTCACGCCGTTCGAGCAGATGCGAGCGGTAACCTGCCTGGTTCGCTTGGACCCGCCGCGTACGACCGGATTTTAGTCGATGCGCCGTGCAGCGGTTTGGGCACGTTGCGGTCCCACCCAGAGATCAAATGGCAGCGCGACGAGAGCGATATCAAGCGGCTGTGCCTGTTGCAGGCAAAGATTCTCGGCAATGTCGCTCGGCACTTGAAAGGTAATGGCGTGCTGGTTTATTCCACCTGCACGCTAAGCAAAGATGAAAATGATTGCATGGTCGAAAGCTTCTTAAATGAACACGAAGAATTTGAGTTGGAAGATGCCGCGCGATATCTTCCCGACAGCGCGTCGCATATGGTGCGGGGAAAATACTATCAAGCGTTGCCGCACCGGGATAATACCGATGGTTTTTTTGCCGCGCGGATGAGAAAGGTCTCTTAGATGCACTCGATAAAAATCGCTCCGTCTATTTTGTCCGCGGATTTCAGCCGTCTCAAGGACGAAATCCAAGCTGTCGAAGCCGCGGGCGCCGATTGGCTGCACGTCGATGTCATGGACGGTCACTTCGTGCCGAACATCACCATTGGCCCGGTCGTAGTGGAATGGGTGCGGAAGGTCACGGTTATTCCGGTGGACGTTCACCTGATGATCACCGATCCTGATAAGTACGCGCCGGAGTTTATCAAGGCCGGCGCCGATTGGATTTCCGTGCATCCGGATACCTGCGCAAATCCGAACGCAACTCTCAACAAACTCCGCGAGCTCGGTGCCAAAGTTTCCATCGCCGTTAATCCCGATGTCCCTTTAAGCAAAGTCGCAGGGTGCCTCCCGGACATCGATATGATCCTCATGATGACGGTCTTTCCTGGTTTCGGCGGCCAGGCTTTCATCCCGGATGTCCTGCCCAAGATCGAGGAAGTAAGAAAAATCGTGGAACAGCGAAAGCTGCCGATTCTTATCGAAGCCGACGGCGGCATCAAGACCGACAACATCGATCGCGTCGTCAAAGCGGGCGCTGAAGTCATTGTCTCAGGCTCGGGTATCTTCAAGACGCCGAATTACTGCGACACAATTCAGCAGATGCGCAAAGCGGTCGGGCAGCTCTAGATCAAGCCCGCCTATGCATTCGCAATCTGAGATTTCATCTGAGATTTGCGCTTTGAGATGGCGCGCCGAAGCCTGTTGTTTTATGCCTTCGGTATGCTACGTTGGGCGAGTCGGGGCGTGGCTCAGCTTGGTAGAGCGCACGGTTCGGGTCCGTGAAGTCGGTGGTTCAAATCCACTCGCCCCGACCATTTCTTCCCACCTAACTTATTAATAATTTGTCTCTGTTTTGTGTTGTCCTCGTCGCGCAGGGTTTCGGTAAAGGGTTCGGGTTGCCCTCGAAAAGCCTCTGCCATTGCTCCTTTCGAGTCGCTCTTGATGTATCTTCCTTGATGCTTCGATCATCGCTGGTTGCAATCGCTTGCCTACAACATTGGTATGCGACCACGCGCACTCTGGGTAAAATCGGTCCGACAATTCATGTATCATGGCCGATTGTTTCAACGATCGATTGCTCACCTGAAGAGTTCGACGATAAGCAGGACGCGCAGCTTGCCGTATATCACACGATTCTCGTGACAATTCGCGGACAGATGCCAAAAAGTATCGTAATTTGAGTGCTTCTAGCTGATCACTTGGTCATACGATCCTGCTGGAGGTCGAACAACTGCGCGAAGCGGCGGTGGTGCCATCTAATAACGCCAATGAAATCTTTTTGGCTGGCGCGGGCGAGATCGTTGTAGCATAATAGCAAACCTGTTGGCGTAACCGGCGAAACCGCTTTGAGCGGTTCACAAATCAAGCCTCTGGCTTCACCGAAAGTACGTGACTCAAAAGGATCTTAGGTTGGGCAAATCGATCGGCTGGTCTATCGCAGTGCTGATGGCGCTGGCAGTGCTCGCCGTGGTTGCGGTTCCGCAGCTGCGCTGGCGCGCGCACCTCGTGCTTTTGGCGGCGGCGGGAAAGATTCCCGACATGGAGTGGTCCGACCTGCTCAGCTTCATGTCGCCCGGTTCCGAGCAATCCGTGACGCGGCTAATCGACACGCGAAATCCCTACCCGGTGATCCGCAACCCGAATACCTCCGTTGCCGATATCGATGCCGGCGCGCGCCTGTTCCAGGCCCATTGCGCGATGTGTCATTCGAGCGAAGGCAGTGGCACGCCGCGGGGTCCGGCGCTGTTCGGCCGGGAACTCAGCCATGGCAGCAGCGACTGGGCTGTTTTCCGCACCATTCGCCATGGCGTGCCGGGCAGCGCGATGCAGGCTTTTTCACTGCCCGAGGCGCCGCTCTGGCAACTGGTGGCGTATGTCGGCTCGCTCGAAAGAGCGGCACGCCAGGCGGCGGCGCTCTGAAGGTCTCAGCCGCAAGCAGGGAGAGCATCAAGCCGGTGCAGTACGAAGAGATCCGTGCACTCGCCGAGCCCGCCGACGAATGGCTGACCTATTCGGGCTCCTATTCCTCGATCCGCCATAGCGCGCTGGCGCAGATCGGTCCCGACAATGTGGACCAGCTTGCGGTGCGCTGGATCTACCAGTTCCCGGTGGCGCAAGCGCGCATCGAAACCTCGCCGATCGTGCGTTCGGGCGTGATGTTCGTCACCAGCTCGGCTGGCCATGTTATGGCGCTGGAGGCGGCCAGCGGCAAGGCGGTGTGGGAATTCCAGCGCAAGCACCCCCTCGGCACGGTCAGCGGGGGCAGCTATGGCCTGATCAACCGCGGCGCCGCGATTCTCGGCGACAAGCTGTTCGTGGCGACCGGCGATGCGCATTTGCTCGCGCTCTCCGCAGATGGCGGAACACTGCAGTGGGACGCCACGCTCGCCGACTACAAGGCAGGCTATTTCATCACCGGCGCGCCGCTCGTGGTGCGCGACCTGGTGGTGATCGGCGTGAGCGTGCAGCCGCTCGGACGCGGCTTCATCGCGGCGTACGAAGCGAGCACCGGCAAGGAGCGCTGGCGCTTCTACACCATCCCGGGACCGGGCGAGCCGGGTCACGAGACCTGGGAAGGCGAATCCTGGCGCACCGGCGGCGCTTCCGCCTGGCTCACCGGTTCCTACGATGCCGGAGGAAGACCTGCTCTACTGGGGCGTAGGCAACCCAAAACCGGATTACGACGCGACGGTGCGCAAGGGCGACAACCTGTACACGAACTCTGTCGTCGCCCTTCGCGGCAGCTACCGGAAAGCTGGTGTGGCACTTCCAGTTCAGCCCTGGCGACGCGCACGACTGGGATTCGGCACAGATCCCGGTGATCGCCGATCGGAAGACCAGCCAGGGCGTGGAGAAGCGCCTGCTTTGGGCGAACCGCAACGGCTTTTATTACGTGCTCGACCGCATATCCGGGCGCTTCCTGTCGGGAATCCCCTATTGTCCGCCAGAATTGGGCCGAGCGCCTAGACGAACGCGGGCGGCCGGTGCGGCGCTCAGATCCAGTCGAAGCGAAGAAAGGCGTCTTAACCTATCCGGGAAATGTCGGCGGCACGAACTGGTGGTCGCCGACCTATGACCCGGCTCTCGATCGCATGTTCGTGCCGGCGCTCGAACAGGGCAAAGTGTTTTTCCCGAACGATGGCAGCGGCTCGACCGTCAGCAGTTGGCCGCGTGCACGCTCCTCGCCGCTCTACACCGCCGTCCGGGCGCTGGAGGCTGGCACGGGGAAGCTGATCTGGGAACACCGAAGCGAGCCCCGCTTGATCGACGCCGAAATGGGGGGACTGCTTTCCACCCGTACCGGCATTCTGTTCGGCGGCGACCAGAGCACTTTCTTCGCCTTGGACTCGAAGACGGGCAAGCTGCTTTGGTCCTTCGCGACCGGGGGACAAATCGCGGCGGCGCCGGTGACTTACCTGTCGGCCGGGGAGCAGTTCGTTACCGTCGCCGCGGGCAGTAACCTATTGACTTTCGCATTGCCGAAACGGTTGCGGTGAAACCCGCCGCCAAGGACCAGGAAAGACGTTTTGACCGCATATTGAGCTCAAACGAGTCAATGGGAGCCGCGCGACGGTTCCTTCCCCACCCAGCACATCCTCAAGAATAAGCCGCGGCGCGGTGGGCCGTGCATTAACGCCCGTCCGGCTGACTAACATGAATGATTCCGGCAGCGCGACAGGCGCATCCCTAAAAATTCAGCCGACAAAATCGACATACTTAGCTTTCATCTTCACGCCGCTGCGCACTGCGGGCATTTCCTCGATCGGCTCGAAGCGATATCTTCGCGCTCGATGATTTTCGAACAGGCTTAAAAAATATGGCCGCTGGCAGGGCTATGAAAGCGAGGATGGTTCCTGCAATGAACCAAAGGAATGCAGAGCCCGGCACTCCGCGATAAATAGCAATCTTCGCTGTCCCCAGTCCTAAGCAGACACAGATAACAAACATCAGAAGGTAGGCGGTTGCTGGTTCCATGCTGGCTCGGTCGGTTCCGCGCTATTTTGCGTGAGGCATATGGCAACTGGGTTGTAGGTGAAAAACTGATAATAGATCTGGGAGGCAAAATTACAATGAAGCTCCGTGTAATTTTATGGAATTTTTCCAAGAAATTGTGCATTAAAAAAGGGGGTGCCAACGCTGGGGCAAGTTCGAATATCTTTTGATTTTCGGCGGCTGCAAATGAGCCGGTGCTAAGCTCGCAGGCAAGCTCAAGAATTGACAAGAGTGGCATCGCCACGTGTCGTCTGTAATAGGAGTCCACAAAGCCACGCTTTGACGCCACGAACTCGCTGGCGTATAGCTGTGCGAGTTTCATGCTTCGAGGTGAAGGATGAGTTCCATTGTTAGGGAACGGGATGATGGCTCACAGTGTTGGTGCGAGATTTTGTTTGATTCTGGTGAACGCGTTTTCATCTCCATAGATGGCGCGCCCACGGCGTCTATTACAGTCAGGCGGCTCGTAATCGCGGGGCTCATCCCTCTCACAACTGTGTGGGAACTCACCCCGGCTAAGGTCGGTGGCTACGATGCTTACGTGAGCTGTTTCATGCGAATGTTCTCAATAAACGAAATGAAGCGTCGACGCCCCCTCGAAGCTATTCGAAATGTGCTTTTGCGATGTTCTTCGACTGAACAGGCGCGCAGGAGGCTTTGCGAACTGGAAGCAAATTCAATGGCTTCGGAATAAATGGAAAACGCTATGCGACGTAATTTCGGTTGAAAGGTGACTCACGCCCGCGGCTGCATCCAGTGCTGCATGATGACGTCTTAATGATTTTTTTCACGTGAAAGACCATCACTACTAAATTTGCCCGCATGGCAGTGGAGGCGCAGCGGCGCGCGTGTGGGTTACCAAAACCAACACCCTTGAATAAGGATTTCGGTTTTTGGCGGTAATTGACGGGTGAAACGCGGGATTATTCGGATGGCCACCGACGCACTATAAACAACCAAAGCGCTGCGCGGCTACTTAGAGTTGCAGGAGACTTTCACGCGTGCGCTATTTTTTCTTGGTGTGGTTCAAATCCACTCGCACCGACCATTTTCTCGCCGCGGTACAATCAATAAATTTTGACTCTCTTTCATGCCGGACACTGCCGGATCGCGTCGATCCGTTCTGCAGGGCTGGGGTGCGAATAGTGGTATGCGGAGTACCAGGGATGCGGCGTCAGGTTTGCCAAATTCTTTACCGTCAGATTGATCAGCGCTTCTTCCATCGATTTGCCGTTGCGCAGCGTGAGCGCCGCGAAACGGTCGGCCTCATACTCGTGCTTGCGCGATAGCAGATTCATTAACGGGCTCAGGTAAAACGTGAATGGACCCGAGAGCAAGCTGAAGAGAACCAGCGCCGCGTGAGCGCTCGGTGTGAGGCCGAAGGCGGCAAAGAGTGGCGGGTAATCCACCAGCAAACTCAACACGTAAAGGCCGACGAAGAGAAACGCCGTCGAGACTATTAACATGCGCCGGATATGTTTCATCTTGTAGTGGCCCATCTCGTGAGCGAGGACCGCCAAGCCTTGATCCGCCGTCATCTGCTCGATCAACGTGTCGAACAACACGATGCGCTTCGACTTACCAACACCTGTGAAATAAGCGTTGGAATGCGCCGAGCGTTTCGAACCGTCCATGGAATAGATGCCGCTGGTTTTGAATCCAACCTGATCCGCCAACGCCAGGATCCGATTACGAAACTCGCCCTCCTTCAGGGGCTCGAACTTGTTGAACCAGGGCGCGATAAACGTCGGGAAGATCACGATCATCAAGAGTTGAAACGCGGTGATAAAGACAAATCCCCAAACCCACCAATACTCGCCGGTTACCCGCATTAGCCAGAGTATGACGAAAAGAAACGGGACGCCGATCACCAGCCCGAGAATAATCCCTTTGAGTTTATCGGCAAGATAGAGCGTGACCGTAGTCTTGTTAAAGCCGAACCTGACTTCCAGACCGAAGGTCGAATAGAGATCGACTGGCAAACCGACTAGCGCCAACACGAAACCGACGCCGAGGCAAAACAGAATGCCGTGAACATAAGGATCGAGCCCGACCTGCGTGGCGAGGCGAGCGCTAAGATGATCCAATAGACCCAGCAGGCCGCTAAACAAAATCGCGAGCGTCGTCAACCCTCCGTAGACTTCGCTCCAGCGTTGAAACCGCCCTTTCGCCAGCGTGTATTGAACCGATTTCTCGTAGGCTTCCGCGCTTATTTGCCCCTGGAAAAAATCGGGAATTCTTTTCTCCGCCCAACAGGCGCGCACGTAACGCAGGTTCAATTCATTGAGCGCGAATTCGACGAGGAACTCGAGGCTAAAAAAAACCAGAAACAACAGAACGATCAGTTGTTCCATTCACATGGGGCGCGAAGCGATCGCAACACCTTATTCAGATTCCTTGACGGGCTCGGCCGGGACGGACAGCGGCGTCGTATAATTAAACCGCAACTGACCGTCGTTTTCGTCGACTTCGACTTTGCCGCCGTTTTGCAGTTTGCCAAACAAGATTTCGTCGGCAAGAACGCGCTTGATCTCGTTTTGAATCAAGCGAGCCATCGGTCTTGCCCCAAACGTCGGGTCGTAACCGCGCTCAGCAAACCAGCGGCGCGCCTTGGGGGTCAGCTGCAAGAAAACTTTGCGGTCGTTCAACTGCTGGTCGAGCTCGATGATGAACTTGTCGACAACTCGTTCAATGTTCTCGGGGCTCAGCGGGTTGAAGGTGACAATCGAGTCCAACCGGTTGCGAAATTCCGGGCTGAACATTTTTTCGATGGCCTCTTTCCCTTTGCCAACGTTGGACCGCTCGCCGAAGCCAAGCGGCGTGCCGCTCATCTCGCGCGCGCCGGCGTTGGTGGTCATGATCAAGACGATATTGCGGAAGTCGGCCTTCTTGCCGTTGTTGTCCGTGAGCGTCGCGTGATCCATGACTTGGAGCAAAATATTGAAAAGGTCCGGGTGCGCTTTTTCAATTTCGTCGAGCAACAACACCGCATAGGGGTTGCGATTGATCGCATCGGTCAGCAAACCGCCCTGGTCGAAGCCGACGTAGCCCGGCGGAGCGCCGATCAGACGCGACACGGTGTGCTTTTCCATGTACTCGCTCATGTCGAAGCGGAGAAACTCGATACCCATCGTATGGGCCAACTGTTTGGCCAGCTCGGTCTTGCCGACACCGGTCGGGCCCGCGAACAGAAAACAGCCGATCGGTTTTTCCGGATGACCCAACCCCGAGCGCGATAGTTTGATCGTGCTCGCCAATGTCTCGATGGCAGGATCTTGACCGAAGACGACGAGCTTTAGATCCCGGTCGAGATTTTGGAGCTGCTCCTTGTCTGAGGTCGACACCGAACGCGGAGGAATTTTAGCAATTTTGGCGACAATTCTCTCAATATCTTTCGGACCGATCATTTTGCGCCGTTTCTCGATCGGTTGGATCTTCACCGCGGCGCCCACTTCGTCGATCACGTCGATCGCTTTGTCAGGTAAGCGTCGGTCGTTGATATGCTTCGCCGACAGTCTTACCGCCGCGCGAATAGCGCCGCTGCTGTAGTGAACGCCGTGGTGTTTCTCATAGTGCGGCTTCAGACCTTCGAGGATTTGAATCGCTTCATCCTGGCTCGGCTCCGGCACTTCGATTTTCTGGAATCGGCGCGCCAGCGCCCGGTCTCGTTCGAAATAACTCTTATAATCGTGATAGGTCGTTGAACCGATGCATTTCAGTTCTCCCGACGCCAGTGCGGGCTTGAGAATATTCGACGCGTCCATAGAGCCGCCGCTGGTCGCGCCGGCGCCGACGATGGTGTGAATCTCGTCGATGAACAAGATCGAGTTGGGATGTTTCTTGAGGCCGTTCAAAACGCCCTTGAGCCGGGCTTCGAAATCGCCGCGAAATTTGGTCCCCGCAAGCAGTGCGCCCATGTCGAGCGCATAGATCACCGCGTCTTTGAGCGCGTCGGGGATCTCCCCGCCGTGGATCTTCAGCGCCAGTCCCTCAGCGATCGCGGTCTTGCCGACCCCGGGATCGCCGACGTAGATCGGGTTATTCTTGCGCCGGCGACATAGCACGTGAATCGTCCGCTCGATCTCATCGTTGCGACCGATGAGGGGATCGATATTGCCCTGAGCCGCTTTATCGACCAGGTTGACTGTAAAGGCTTCCAACGGTTTCATCCGCCGAGTCGGTTGACCCTCTTCATCATCCTGATCTTCCTCGGCCGGTGCTTCACCCTCTTCTTCGGTGGCGATTTTGGACACGCCGTGGGACACATAATTGACCACGTCAAAACGGCGTGATGCCCTGCTCTTCAAGCAAATAAACGGCGTAGGAATCGGGCTCGCGGTACATGGCGATCAACAGATTACCGCCATTGATTTCCTTTCGCTCCGCGGACTGGGCGTGAATAACGGCTCGCTGCAGCACGCGGTGAAAGCTCAATGTCTGTTGCGGCTCTTGGTCCCATCCTTCCGGCAGGGCTTCGAGCTGGCCGCTAAAAAACTCCTCTAAGGATTTACCCAAGCGCTCGAGATCGCCGCCGCATGCAACGATCGCGGCCTTGCCGTTCTTGTCTTTGAGCAAGGCGTAAAGCAGATGTTCGAGACTGACGTACTCGTGGCGCCGGGTCTTGGCTTCCTTGAGCGCCGTATTGAGGGTGGCTTCAAGTTCTTTGCTGATCATCCTAAGCCTCTTCCATTGTGCACTTTAGGGGATATTCATGTTGCCGCGCCAGATTTTCCACCAAGGCAACCTTGGTTTCGGCGATTTCGTAACTATAAACGCCTGCCACTCCAAGCCCTTTTTTGTGCACGTGAAGCATGATTTGGACCGCTTCAGTTTGTTCTTTATGAAAGACATACTGAAGAATTTGCACAACAAACTCTTTAGTCGTGTAATCGTCGTTGTGGAGTAAAACTTTATAGAGGGGTGGGCGTTTGACCTTTTTTTTGGTTTCGGTAACCAGCCCGTGTTCAGATTCAGTTTCCCTGCGGCTCATAACGCTTATTGCCTCCCTGGAAACGAAATTAAATCTAACATGGTGACACGCCGGCTCGCAATCCACCGGACAGTCTAAAGATAAAAGGGGAGTCTTGTGCCCGGTACTGGTACAAGTGATATAATAACTCATCCTCGGGCAACAGGGTCCGTCAAATCACCAACGCAACCTCAGGAGGTCTTTCATGCTTTCGAACAAAGTCAACGAGATCATGACCACGAATCTTACGGCCGTGCCCGCAGACGCTTCAGTTTTCGAAGTCGTTGAGCGGATGGTGACGGAAGACGTCGGCCGCGTGATCATCACCGACGCCGATGTGCCGGTAGGCATATTTACTGAAAAAGATGTCTTGAAACGCGTTGTCAGCGCTGATCTCGACCTGCGCACGACAAAAATACAAGAAGTTATGACATCCCCGGTTCGCGCGGTCGTCGAAGAAACCCGTATTGTCGATGCCTTCGCGCGGATGTATCGCGGCAAGTACCGCCATCTGCTCGTGCGCGGCCGGCGCGGGAAAATCATCGGCATTCTTTCCATGCGCCGCATTCTCAATCTTGCTGTAGAGCTTGGCCAAGGCGCAAGCGAAACCCGCATGGTCGCCGATATCGCGGCTGCCACGCCTGTCCTGGTCGACGAGTCGACAACCGTGCGAGCCACGGTCGATCTAATGAACCAGCGGGGGTTAACCGCGATTATCGCGACCAAGAGACGGGGCCCCGTCCGGTATATTTACCGAGCGCGACCTTCTCAAGCGCGTGGCTGCGCAGGGAATCGATGTCAAAGCCACGGCCAATCAGTCAAGTTATGACTGCGCCGATAATAAAAATGCCCCGCTCGGCACTGGTCGGCGACGTTTTGGCTGAGATGTACCGTCAGGATATCAGAAATATGCCTGTCAGCGGCACTGGCGGTGAGCTGGTTGGATTGCTCTCAATGCCGGAAATTTTGCAGTATGCGACGGCATTTAACATCGACGAACAGGTCCGCCGCACTTGGAAAGAAGTCGCCGAATTTATGGATTCAGAGGATCAATACACGCCGGGTTAAACGGTCCTAAAGCGTTGTCTTTCAACGACTATATGCTACAGTGGAAGTATTGCTCAAAGCTAAGGAGGTTGGATTTTGGATACGCCGTTGATCAATGATCTTAATATATGTGTCGCGACTGAGAATGGTTCCGGGCAGTGCCTCATCGAACAACATTCTTTTTAAGGCGATCTTTAAGATGGGTATTCCCTGCTCATCTAAGAATATGTTCCCGTCGAACATTCAGGGATTACCGACGTGGTATCAGATCCGCGCTAATGCAGACGGCTATTTGAGCCGCAAAGACGTCATCGACGTCATGGTGATGTTCAACGATGCGACGGCCGCTAAAGATATTTATCGGGTGCGCGACGGAGGCGTCATACTTTATGACGATTCAAACCCGTTGCCGGCAAATCTAAAGCGGGACGGCGTTCAATACTTCGGCTTTCCTGCCAATAAGCTGGTCGCCAAACTCGTGCCCGCTTCGCCGCTCCGGGCCAAACAGCGAAACATGATCTATGTCGGCGCCTTGGCTTATCTCTTTGGCATTGACATGTCAGTGATCAAGGCAGTGCTCGAGGATACCTTCGGCAAAAAACCAGCCGTCATCGAATCCAACATGATTTGTATTGATGCCGGCTATCAGTATTGCAAAGAGCAGGGCTACAAGCAGAATATCGCTCGGCTGGAACCCATCCCCAACGGCAATAAAGGCAAAATCATCACCGAAGGCAACACGGCGGCGGCGCTCGGCGCCATCTACGGCGGGGCTTCGGTGATTTGCTGGTATCCGATTACGCCGTCGAGTTCTCTCGCTGAAGCAATGGAATTTTACCTGCCTCGACTACGTAAACCCATAAACGACAAAAAGGCCTATGCCATTGTTCAGGCCGAAGACGAAATCGCTTCCGTTGGGATGATCGTCGGCGCCGGATGGGCGGGCGCTCGGGCCATGACCTCGACTTCCGGGCCGGGGCTTTCGTTGATGAATGAATCGATCGGCTTAGCCTATTACGCCGAGATTCCCTGCGTCCTTTTCATCATCCAGCGCGGCGGCCCATCCACCGGATTACCGACCAGAACCCAGCAAGCCGACATCTCGCTCATGTACGGCGCATCCCACGGTGATACTCGCCATATTATTCTAATTCCTCATGACATGAATTCCTGTTTCGATTTTGCCCGCCAGAGCTTCAACTACGCCGACCGATTCCAAACCCCGGTGTTCGTCGCGATGGATCTCGATCTCGGCATGAATCTCTGGTCATCGGATCCGCTGAAGTTAAACCAGGAGCCTTTTGACTGGGGCAAGCGATTGAACGCCGGACAGCTGGAGGAATGGACCAAAGCCGGTAAGAAATTTCGCCGTTATTTTGATCAGGACGGCGACGGTATTCCTTACCGAACCGTGCCGGGCAACGAAAATCGCATGGCATCCTACTTTACCCGCGGTTCCGGCCACGACGCTGACGCCAAGTATTCCGAAGACGAGCACGACTACAAAGACATACTCGATCGTTTACGCAAAAAGTTCGAAACCGCGCGTAAGTTTGTTCCCAAACCGATCGTCGAGAGGGAAAGAGGCGTCAAAACCGGCATCATCTGTTACGGTTCTAGTTACGAGCCGGTGCGCGAAGCCCGCGACCGATTGAAAGCGCAGGGATTAAAAACCAATCATATGCTGATCCGCGCATTGCCGTTGACCAGCGAAGTCTTCGAATTTTTGGCGGAACACGACACCATCTATCTGGTCGAGCAAAATCGTGACGGTCAGATGGCGGCGATCATAAAAGACGAGCACCCCGAATTTGGCACAAAAATAATTAGTGTACTGATTTACAATGGCTTGCCGGCAACGCCTCTTGAAGTCGTTAACCAAATCTTTGCCGCCGCCAAATCTGCAAAAACTGCGTAGTAAAGGAAGAAAAAAATGGCAGAAGCGAAGCTCAATCGTCTAAAATTAACCGAGAAAGATTACGACGGCGCGCCATCAACCATGTGCCGCGGCTGCGGTCATGACGCGATCTCAGCGTCGGTCCAGCGCGCCTATTTCGAAAGCAGCATCGACCCGCGCAAAGTGGTCAAGCTGAGCGGCATCGGCTGCTCGTCGAAAACGCCGGCTTATTTTTTGAGCCAATCCTTTGGCTTTAACGCTGTCCACGGCAGAATGTCGGCGGTCGCTACCGGCGCAAATTTGGCGAATCACACTTTGCTGCCCATCGGGGTCTCCGGTGACGGCGACACCTCAGCCATCGGCTTGGGTAACTTTTGTCATATGATGCGGCGCAATGTGAACATTACCTACATTATCGAAAACAACGGGGTGTACGGGCTCACCAAGGGCCAATTTTCCGCTACCGCCGATGTCGGTTCGGTGATGAAGGGCGGCAAAGTGAATGACATCCCGGCGATTGATTTGGCCGAGCTGGCCATCACCCTAGGTGCCACTTATGTTGCCCGCAGCTTCTCCGGCGACCGCAAACAGCTCACTCCGCTGGTCCAAGGCTCTCTACATCATAACGGCAGCGGAATTCTGGACGTCATCAGTCCTTGTGTGACGTTCAACAATCATGAAGGCTCGACTAAGAGCCTGAAGTACGTCAAAGGCCATCTCGATCCGATCCATGATCTCGACTTCATCCCGCCCTACGAGAATATCGAAGCGGATTATGAGGAAGGCACCGACCACGAAGTCACAATGCACGACGGCTCGCATATCATCCTGCACAAGCTCGGCAAAGACTACGATCCGACTAATAAAGCGCAAGCGATCCAGGCAATTCACGGCGCGATCGCCGAGGGAAAGTTTTTGACCGGCTTGATTTATTACAATCCCAACCGCAAGGATTTCGCCGAAGAGCTAAATCTTGCTGACATTCCGCTGTCCGAGCTGGCGCAAGCAGATTTGCAGCCGCCGGTAGAAGCGCTGGAAAGAATCAACGCGGATTTCATGAAATAAATTTCGGATAAAAAAACCTCCAAAACTCAAAAAGCCCTGGTAGCGACCCTACCAGGGCTTTTTTATGCCTCTCGATGGCTGCGGAGAATCGACCGCGCTACAGTCCAGCCGCGCGCTTGTCCGGCAGATCCTGCCACGCTTCGATGATATCTTTCGACGAGGCTACCAGGCCGAAATGCCGGCGCATATTGTCGAGCGTGCCGAGATGCAGCTTGGCTTCGTACGCCGCGGAACAGTCTTCGATCATCGTCACGTAATAATCGTACATATAAGCGTCTCGCGCAGTGGTTTCAACGCACACGTTGGTCGCCACGCCACACACCAAAACACTCTGAATATTGCGCGCCTTGAGCACGGTATTGAGATCGGTGTTGATGAAGGCGCTGTAGCGGTGTTTGATCACGACGCGCTCCGTCGGCAGCGGCGCAATTCCCTCATACAACTCCGCGCCCCACGAACCTTCGCGGCAAGTGCTCAGCCCGCCTTTTTGTGAAGTGCGATAGATCCACGAGGGTGTGTCCGTCCACTCGCTATGCGTCGTCCTAATATAGACGATCGTGAGCCCAACCCGCCGGGCCTGATCAATCACACTTAACAAAGGCGGCATGATTGCCATCGCCGCGTTCACGTCTTCGCCGCGTTTAGCGGCGCTGCCGTCCGGACTGACGAAATCATTTTGCACGTCGACGACAATCAGTGCGGCATTCTTAGGATCACAACGCTCTTTGAGGCTTCGTAAAATATCCACTGCTTCCTCCCGTTCGGTTGCTATCGTTTTGTTTTCACTCGTTCATGGACTGGGTGCGGATCATCCCCTATTGGTGCTTCAATGGTCGTGCTTGCGCTGCAGGCCGCCGTGGCCCATGGCCATAATATCGGCGCGAGAGATTTTCTCTCCGGCAAGCATGCGCGGCAACAACGCATCGAAAGCAGTAAACGGATCATGGAGCACGCAGCCGGACAATCCCATGACCGGCGTGTCGCCGAGATAGGCCATGACAAACATGGAGCCTGGCAACACCGGGAAACCGTGAGTTTCTACTTTAGCGCCGCTGCGCCGAATACCTTCCGGCGTTTTATCGTCCGGATCGACAGACATGCCACCGCTGACGAGAATGATGTCCGCGCCCGCTTTCTTAGCCTCATTGATATCGCCGGCAATCACATCCGGATCGTCGGGGGCCAACTTGACGGATGCCACCGTCGAACCAAGCTCACTGACTTTCCGTGTAACGATCGGACCGAAGCCGTCCTTGATCCGGCCGGTAAAAACTTCGCTGCCGGTGACGACTAAGTGTACTTTCTTTGACGTTATGGGCAGCAGGGTGACAATCGGTTTTTCTTTGCACAGTGCTTCAGCTTTTTGAATCAACTCCTCTTTCACGACCACGGGAATCGTGCGCGTCCCGGCGACCACCGTGCCCTCTCTTACGTAGCGGTCCCCCGGCAGCGTCGCCAGCATAAGGTCGCCCAAAGAATTGAACCGATAAAGCAGGTCGGCGTCGACCTTGAGCAAGCCGGAAATTTCCGCGACCAGATTGATTCTCCCCTCGCTTGGATCCGTTAGTTTTAGATTCGACCCCGCCGCAGCTTTCGCCAGCCGGCGAGCCGCGTCTTCTTCATGCAGCTCGTCCTTTTCCAACTCCATCACATAAATATTCCGCTTGCCGACATCCAAAAGCTTCGAAACATCTTCTTGACGAATGATATGGCCGCGGCTAAACGCCGGACCTTTATGCTTGCCGGGCACGATCTCGGTAATATCGTGGGCCAACGGCAATCCGATGGCTTCTTCTACAGGTATGACTTTAAGCATGAGATTTAAATTGCCTCCCGACCACTCTACCTAGTTGGAATTTATTCTACTCACCGCGATTATGCCTTGTCCAGCAGTCAAATGAAGTGACCGTGATGTGCGTCAGTTACTTGTGAGATAGTTGCCAGAGAGAAGCTAAAAGTCAAACCCGTTGTAAACATCCAGTTGGCGGCCGCACTGCTAATGCCTTTCCGGATACCCGCATCTATGAAGACAATGTATTCATGGCTGCGCCTCGTACACTCGTATCTCTGTTCTTTGGGTACCACGATGTGGAACCGCGAGATAGAGACGACCTAACTCAGGCACGAACAACGACGTGCGGGCACCCGAAGCCGTAGGGATTTTTGTTAGTGATTTATAGTGATCAGTATCCTGCTGTTGGATAATGCCGATGAAGCCGTCTCCACCGGAAATGTAAATTCGCTGCCTTGTACCATCGTAAAAAATGTCGTCGGCGTCCCCTGGGCTGGGCAGGTTAATCACGACTTTGCCGGATTCGGTGTCGAAGACGCTGAGTTTCGCGGGTTTTCGAAAGCCGACAAACAGCCGATGATGCGTTTCGTCAAGTGCCATTGGGAAATTGGCCGTAGCGCCCGCGGTTGGCCATGCTGCGAGCGTCGCCCGCTTCTCACGGTCCACGACAACTATTTTTCCGGAGGCAGGAATACACGAAGATGCGCGGCCCGGACTTTTCTAATTGGAAGGATTCAGAGGTAGCCGTCCAATTTGATCTCGCCAATACGTGATCACCAGACTCTTCTAATTGGATAGGATTCCGAGCCTGGCCGCTCCCAGTAACCGACATAAACACGCCGGGCGGCGGCATCGTACCGAATGTTGTCGGCGTCATCGGACAATCTCGATGCTCTTGACGCTCCCATGAACGACGACCGTCAAGCACCTCGACAGGCGCCGCCTTTCGCATTGGCGTATCGAATGATTTTGTTGACATTCAGGATCGAACCCAACACCCTGCGGCTCATGCAATCCGGTAATGGTCTCCATGTGCTTGCCAGCACGAAGGTCCACAATCTCCACGGTGTTGTTCCCCAACGCAGCAATGAACAACCGTTCGCCTTTGAGATCCACGGCCATATGATCGATGCGGCCCTCTCCATTGCGTAATGGGATTGTTTGTATCAATCGTAGCGGCCCGGCTTCTTCGGCCTCAAGATTTCTGGTCATTGCCATTCCCATAAGGAAAATTAGAAACGGCAAAAAGATTGCAGAAACAAGCTTGCATTTTTCGGCAATTCGATTTTCGCGGATAATAAGAAACCCTGTCAGCATCTTAATCTCTCTTACTGACCTAAAACGTCTTGCCGCGCGCCGAAAAGCGTCTCTGTCGCGCCGTCTGCACCCGAGCCACTGACGCATCGACGACGTAAGGCACAGCAGATTCGGGATACGGCGCAACGCTGCTGACGTTGATTTCGCAAAGAACATAGGTGTCTTCGCCGTTGTCTCCCTTCGGACCGAGCAGGAAATCGCAATCCCAGAGAATCGGAAGACTCTCGGTCTCAATTTCCAACAGTCGCTGCACTGCCGACACCCACTCGTGCTCCAGCTTGCGTTTAAGGGTCTGGAATTCCGGCATGGACGGCGGATAGTATAAACGGGGCCCGGGTGGGGGCGCTTCCGTTGAAGCTGCGCCCAGGGGCGCGGGAAACAGCGCATTGATAGCCTGATGTCCAAACCCGACTACCCTGTCATGCACGAGATAGCAGCGAATCATGCCTTCCGGGAGGCGCTCTTGATATTCTTGATCAATCATCCGGCCGTTGGCGGAAAAGTAAGGCTCACACCGGCGATAGAATTCGCCCAGCGTGATTTGCTCTTCGCTGCAACCACGCTTGGCGTGGCGGACACAAATGATGGTTTCAGGCTGCGGCAACGCAGCGAGGCTGCAGCCTTCGCTATTCGCCAAGGCGTCTACCGGCAGCTGGACTTTCCATACGCCGTTTCCACCATTGCCGCGATGCTGCTTGAGTACCCGGGCCTTGCCAGCTGCCAGTCGCAAAGGCAGCTCTTGAACCATCTGATCCATACTGCCGTATAGATGTGTGTCGCAGCCCCACCCAAGATTGCGCGTGCGATACAGAACTTCTTTTGTCCCCAACTTCAGGATGACGTCGGGGTGCGTGCTGACAAAAACGCCAGCGCCTGCGACATCACGAAGCATAGAATCGAGGACGGATCTGTCCCTCCCGCCTTCAATGGGATTGACCCATACCAGAACGCCGTCAACCCGCATGAGCTGTTCTCGAACGTCCTCGCAAAAATCATCGTGATATATCGCAGGCTCAACGTAAATCCGCCTGGCGGCGAAGGCCCCGAACAAATCTGAGAATCGGCTATTCTCGGCGGTTGTGTTCCTCCTCGCCTCACGATTGCCAGAGCAAAGAATTGCCACTCGCGCGTAACTATCTTGTTCCATCGAAAGTTTCTTTTTCTGGATTCGCTGTCGATCTTGGAAAACAAAATTTTTTAATAGTCAGGTCGTGTCGAGGCTCTGATACTCATCCCAGCCGCAGTAACGGCCAGAGTATTAATCCAACAACCCCTGAGATAGTGACGATCACCGGTTCGGGAATCTTGTAGCGCCATAAGACGCCGAGGCTGATAAGTGCGATTGCCGCTGTGGGCAAATCTGTAATCGCTCTTGCGGCCAGAACAATCACTGCGCCCGTGATCGCGCCGGTGGCCGCCGCAGTAGCGCCGTCAACGAACGCCTTAAGCTGTGGGTTATTTCGGTGGCGTTTGAACCAGGGCGCCGGAATAATCGTAAACAAATAGACCGGCAGAAAAATGCCGATCGATGCCATGATGGATCCGGCCAACCCGGCGACGAGAAAGCCGATAAAGCGACAGTGATCACCACTGGGCCGGGAGTGATCATCGCCACCGCTACGGCGTCCAAGAATTGATGTTCGTTCAGCCAGCCAAATTGTTGCACCACTCCTTGTTGTAAAAACGGAATGATTGCCAGCCCGCTGCCGAATACAAAAGCGCCGGCCTTGGTAAAAAACAGAAGAATCTGCAGCCAGTATATCCGCCGAATCGGCTGAGGTTCCGGCTTGGCTGAGCCAAGTCTCCATCAGCCAGACAGCCAAACCCAGGGCGACGGCACCAAGTACCATGAGAAGCCTCGTTTCCAACCTGGCCACGCGTGAAAAACCAGAACCACCAGTCCTGCAAGAATAAAGAATTCGGCCAGCTCGCTCTGCGCCCACACGGTCACGACTGTGAGCACGGCGAAAATTCCCCAGAGCAGCGGATCGCGCTTGTTCGTGCTACGGGCAAGCTTGTAAGCGGCGATGGCGATAATTGCGATGACCGTTGCGCCGATCGCATAGAATAGCGCTTGCATCCACCATAGTCCGCCATACGCGACGTATGCGAACGAGATAGCGACGACCATTAAAAAAGAAGGAATGATGAACGCTAGACCGACGAGCGTCGCGCCAAGAACACCGCCTTCGAAGTAACCGATGGCAATTGCCACCTGTGCCGCCAGCGGCCCCGGGCATGATCTGGGCGAGCGCGAGGGATAACTTGTAGGTATCCTCCGTGAGCCATCTTCGTTTCTCAACGAGGTCTCGATGCATGAAGCCGACCAGCGCCACCGGGCCGCCGAAACCGACGGTGCCTAGTTTCAAGAAATATCCACAAGCGGCCATAACCCCACTCCGCTTGCCATCGGGGCTGCATCGTTGTGCAATTCTTCGGCCGGTTCTGCTTTCGTCGTCGCCATCTCTTTTCGCCACCTATTCCAATATTTCAAGGTTGCATGCTGTAGACTCGGTCAAACGTCGGTGTTAGATATAAAACTAGCAGCTGAAGTCTTTCACTATAGCAACCGTATCTTCTAGTCAAGTATGGAAGACATCATTCAGGAAAAAGAATCAGGCGGGCGCTGGCTGCTTCTCATCCATCAAATCCCGCCAAAACCTGATTATTTACGAGTGAAAATCTGGCGACGGCTGCAGAGACTGGGCTCAGTTCCTATAAAGAACTCCGTTTATGTCCTGCCAAAAAGCGAGCAAGCTCAGGAAGATTTTCAATGGGTTCTGCGCGAGGTGATCGAGTCGGGCGGTGACGCTTCGCTCTGTGAGGCCCGTTTCGTCGACGGCCTCACCGACAATGAAGTAGAGGAGCTGTTTCGTTCGGCCCGGGAACCGGAATATCGAGAGATCAGCCAGGAAGCGGAGCGGCTTAGAAATTCTTTATCCAAGAAATCGAAAGCCCCGGGCGCGAATACAAAACAACTCACATTAGAATTGGAGAAGCTGCATAAGCGCGTCGCCGAGATTACGGCCATCGATTTTTTCGGCGCTCCCGGCCGTGAGGCCGTGGAACGGCAGATTTTTGCCCTTGACGCGCGATTGCGCCAGCCTAGTGCGGCGGAAAAAGCAATGCAGATGAAATTGCAAGCCGAAGAGTTCCATGACCGAACATGGGTCACACGCAAAGGTATTCACGTCGATCGAATGGGTAGCGCATGGTTGATCCGCCATTTCATCGACCCTGGCGCCCGCTTTAAATTCGTGCCAGCCAAAGGATATCAACCGGAACCCGCAGAGCTTCGTTTCGACATGTACGAAGCCGAGTTCACTCACGAAGGCGATCGCTGCACCTTCGAAGTCTTGCTCGAAAGGTTCACCCTAAAAGATCCGGCGCTCAAATCAATCGCAGAGATCATCCATGACATCGATCTTAAAGATTCAAAATTCGCGCGTGAAGAAACCATCGGCATCGATCGATTAATTGCGGGAATCGCAATGGGGCACAAAGACGATGAAAGCCGGCTGGCGCGCGCCTCGGCCATGTTCGACGATCTTTATGAATATTTTAGGCGCAAGCAGGACTAGAATCTTAGAGGCCTCTCGACCGACCACAACAACGGAGCAAAGAGATAGCGCATGTCTCCCGTGAAGCGCTCCAAAGAAGGAGGGAATGACCCATGACCCGACGCGAGCTTCTCGGCGCGACCGTTAAAGGCAGTATGATTGCTACGTTAGCCAATTTCTCGAATTTTTTTGACGGAGGATATGTCATGGCACAGGAAACTCAAAAGCAAGCCGGCTCCGCGGTACAGCTTCCGCCGGCATACCGCGGTGAGAACCAGGTAAAACCATTGCCCTTCAACGCCGGCAAATTGAAAGGGCTGTCAGAAAAACTGATTCTGTCGCACCATCAAAACAACTATACGGGCGCGGTGAATCGTTTGAATCAGATCCAGCGCCAGATCGGCAATCTGCCGAAGGACGCGCCGCCTTATCAAATGGGCTCGCTGAAACGTGAAGAGATCATTGCGACAAATTCGATGATCCTGCATGAATTCTACTTCGCCAATCTCGGTGGCGATGGAAAGGCCAGCGGTACGATCACAAGCCTGATTAATGCCAGCTATGGTTCGTTGGCGACCTGGGAACAGGACTTTCGTCTTACGTCGATGTCCCTCGGCGGCGGGTCGGGTTGGGTCGATTCTGAATTACAACTTTCGCGACAATGCCGTCCACAACTATTGGGCGTGGGATCATACGCATAGCCTCGCTTGGGGCGTGCCTTTGCTCGTGATGGACATGTACGAGCATGCCTATGCGATCGACTACGGCGCCAACGCGCGGGGATACATCGATGCGTTTTTTCAAAATATTAATTGGGACGACGTCAATCGGCGCGCCGAGATGTTGCGCCGCAGTTAATTGACGCCCTACGATCGATCTTCCAACGGCGATTATCGGGCTAATCAGTCTCGCTGTCTTATGGCGCTACAAGGTCCCCGAACCCGTGATAGTGGCTATTTCGGGAGTCGTTGGCTTGATACTTTGGCCGCTCATTCGATCGCTATAAGATAGCCGCGTGCGTTGGATTTTCAGAGTATTAGTCGCGTTCCGCGCTCACGGTGTCGGCTGTCCCTGGTCCCTCAATAACCCGCGGGCTCACCAGCACTTTGTCGATTCTCTTGCCGTCCATGTCGACGACTTCAAACCGCAAACTATTCCATTCGAAGAAATCCGCTACTGACGGAATCCGCCCCATTTTGGTGAAGACGAAGCCGCCTAAAGTTTGATAGGCATCGCGTTTCTCCCCTGGCAGGTCCTCAATATTAAATATCTCTTTGAACTCATCGATGCTCAACATGCCGTCCAACAGCCAGGAGCCATCGTGCCGCTGCACCGCTTTAGGATCGCCCGGCTTGCCGTCGAAGGGAATATCGCCGGCGATTGCTTCTAAAATATCATGGTGCGTGAGCAGGCCTTCAATACCGCCATACTCATCGACCACGAGAGCGATATGCTGCCCCGACTTTTTGAACGACTCTAGCACTTCCAGCGCGGTGACCGTTCGCGGCACGAACAATGGTTGATGCATCAAAGGCTTGAGGTCGAGACCATGCCCGGCCAGGCTGTTCGCCAATAAATCCTTCGCCTGTACCACCCCGTCGACTTTGTCGAGACTGCCGGTTGCCACCGGGAAACAAGAATGCCCGCTGGAGATAATTTTTTCGCGAACCTGCTCCGTGCTGTCTTCGAGGTCCAGCCATGCGATCTGGGTTCGCGGCGTCATCAAGAACCGCGCAGTCTTGTCCCCCAACCGCAACACCGCCTCAACCATGTCTTGCTCCGATTCCTCGAATACGCCCGCTTCGGTGCCCTGCTTCACCAAGGTTTTGATCTCCTCCTCAGTGACCGGCGGCTCGCTGATAGGCTGACGGCCGAACAAACGGCACACCGCATCAGTCGACAAACCAAGTAAATGAACCATCGGCGACGACAGACGGGTAAACAACCGCAGAGGTAGGGCGACAAACGTGGCGATCGCCTCGGGGTGGCGCAAGGCAAGACGCTTGGGAACCAATTCACCAAAGACCAGCGAAAAGTAGGTAATGATCAGAACGACGGTCCCGAGACCGATTTGTTGATGGTAGGCGCCGATAACCGGGAAGTCGACGATGTGCGCGGCGAGCCATTGGGCGACACTCCGTCCCGCGAACGCTCCCGCCAAAATGCCAACGAGGGTAATACCGACCTGAACCGCGGAGAGAAATCGGTTCGGCGCCATTGCCAGCTCCAAGGCGACTTTGGCGCGGTGGTTGCCCTTCGATACCCAGTCTTGCAGTCGCGACTTACGCGCCGTGATCACGGCCATCTCAGACATGGCAAATACCCCGTTGGCCAGGATCAGCAAAAAGATAATGACAATTTCATTACCGATTTCGGACATTGCTTTGACTCCTCGCCCCAAGGATAGCAGGAAGCGGATGAATTGACAGCGTCGCCGGAAACGGCGGTTTTAACGATAAGCCGCAGACACCAGGCCCTCCACTACAACGATCATCAATCGCCTATGCGGAATAACGGAAGGTATCTTGACGCGAGGTGGGGACCGAGTTATATCGAATTTCGATAACGAAATGCCAAAACTCGGAAACATCGGCGGTGAGACTCCAACAGATCGGGATCTTTATGGCGGCTTGATCCGGTTGCATATTTTGCACCACGCTTCCCAGGGTCCGGTCTTCGGTCTCTGGTTTATCGAGGAACTTGGACGACACGGATACAAGCTCAGCCCCGGCACCCTCTATCCATTGCTCCATGGACTGGAGCGAAAAGGCTACCTATGCTCCAGCAGCGAGCGATCCGGCAAAAGTCTGCGCCGGATGTACCAGGCAACACCCGAGGGACGAAAAGCATTATTAACCGCGCGGCAAAAAGTGAGCGAGCTTTTCGGCGAATTGCTAGAGGACGAATGAGGTTCCGGCGACTACGCCGAATTTATCCGCTGCGGACGAATTTCTAGAGGAGAATCCCATGAAGCACGCAGCTTATGTGTGGGCCGGAATGATTCTGTGCGTCATTTTGATCATCATTCTTCTTTTTAAGATCAATAGTCTGGAGAGCAAGGTTCGAAGTCTTAGCGAGGCAAACGCCACGCCGTTAACGATACTGCAAGATTCACTCAAACGCGTGCAAGCGGATGTCCAGACTGCAAAAGATCTGGCGCCGGGGTTAGGAGAGTACATGACGACGATCCAGTTGCATGCAGGAAAACTTTGGTTCGCCGCCAAGGCGACAAATTGGGAATTGGCAGATTACGAGCTCGATGAACTCAAAGAAACCATGGAAGCCGCCAAAGCGCTAAACGCCGAAAAAAATGGCGTCAAAATCTCGAACATCTTGGATGCGGTCCTCCAGACTCAAGTCGCACAGTTAGCGGATTCCATTAAACGTAAAAGTTCAGGAGAGTTTCAGAAGTCGTACGATGAGACCCTGAGCGCATGCAACGGATGTCACACCGAGGCGGGTTACAAATTTATTCACATCGTCCGTCCCAGCGCGCCGCCCGTCACCAATCAACGCTGGGAAACGCCAGCGAGAAAATAACTTGAATAATCTGAGCATAAAAGAACGGAGCGTTAGCAAGCCATGAGTGAACTAGCTCAGGTGGCTAGTCCTGAATTGGCGCGTGACCAAGGCCGCGGATCTTTTCTCGAAGTCTTGCGCGTATCGACACGACTCGGACTGACTTCGTTCGGCGGTCCCATCGCTCATCTGGGATATTTCCATGAAGAGTACGTTCGGCGCCGGAAATGGATCGATGAACAGAGCTATGCCGACTTGGTAGCCCTTTGCCAGTTTCTGCCCGGGCCGGCGAGCAGCCAGGTCGGCATCGCGATCGGCATTGCGCGCGCGCGACTCCTCGGAGGCGTTGCCGCGTGGCTGGGCTTTACCCTGCCGTCGGCGCTTGCGCTGATCGCCTTCGCCTTTGGCATCGGCGCATTTGCGAGCGCTGCCGATGCCGGTTGGCTGCACGGCCTTAAAGTCGTGGCCGTTGCCGTCGTTGCTCAAGCGGTGTGGGGAATGGCTCGTTCGCTTTGTCCGGACCGCGAGCGCGCCACAATTGCGATTCTCGCTTCGATAGTCACGCTCGCATGGCCAACCGCCGTGGGCCAACTTTCCTCGATTGCCACCGCCGGCATTGTCGGCTTGATCATCTTTCCGGGTACGGCTTCCTCGTCTCTCTCCCACATTCGGTTTCCGCTAAGTAAAAAAACCGGAATCGCCGCGTGGGTGATCTTCTTTGCGCTTCTCATCGGGTTACCGCTTTTACGACAGATCCAGCCCAGTCATGCGCTCGAAGTGTTCGATAGTTTCTTTCGTGTCGGTTCATTGGTTTTTGGCGGCGGCCACGTGGTTTTGCCGCTGCTGCAAACCGAAGTAGTCGGACCGGGCTGGGTCACCAACGCGCAATTCGTCGCCGGCTACGGCGCCACGCAGGCCGTGCCCGGCCCGCTCTTCACGTTTTCCGCGTACCTCGGCGCGGTCATGTCCGCCGAACCCAACGGTTGGACGGGAGCTGCAGTTGCCCTCGTGGCGATCTTTTTGCCTTCGTTTCTATTAATCGCGGGCGCCCTTCCTTTCTGGGATATTCTTCGCGCCGTGCCCGCGTTTCAATCTGCATTGAAAGGGATCAACGCTGCCGTGGTCGGCTTGCTGCTCACCGCTTTGTACAAGCCAGTGTGGACCAGCGCGATCTTTGCGCCCGCCGACTTCGGCCTCGGGCTGTTTGCCTTTGGCCTGTTGATGTTTTGGAAATTTCCGCCCTGGTTGGTCGTGATTCTTACCGCTGCGGGCGGAGAAGCGATCGCGCGTCTTTGAATTTTGAGTTAACGCGGATCGGTGATGGAGAGAAACGGGCCGCCTTCTTTACCAGACGGGCTGATGGTGCCGAAGATCGCAGCGATGGTGAGCAGGATCGGATCCTGGCTGAGCGCAAATACCGAGCCCGATCGCGGCTGGGCTCAGCCCGCCGGCGTCGAGATAGAGCCCGAGAATAACCGAAAGAAACCCGTAGGCAAAGGAACGGACACCGCAGGTGGCAAAGAGCACCCAACCATCACGCGACAGAGATCGGAACCGCATTGACCGGCGAGTAAGACAGCATATTCACTTTTTCAAACTGTCGATGTTTTCGAGAGCGTTTCGTAACGCGTATTATGCAACCAGGCTGACGAGCTTTCCGCGGAAAATGTTTAGCGACGACAATTGTTGCGTCTGGGAGCTTCGATAGGCGCCGAACGAGCTATTTGCAGTGGCAGCAGTTTTCAGCAGATCTGCGCTTGCTGTCCCAGTTTCGTTCTTCGCCGCACCACTTTCGTTGGCGAGCGATCCCGGCGCTTTTGACTGGCGTTCTGAAGCCGCCTTTGCCTGCAGCTCAGCGATTTTCGTTTGCGCGTTGGCTGCGACAGCGCGGTCGTGTGAGGACGGATTGGCCGGCGCTAGAGCGGCACGAACCACCTGCTCATATTGTTGAATGGCAACTTGCGGATCATCCGAACCCGTCCGCACGTGAATCGGCACCTCTCCACCCACGGCATAGCGCCTGCCGTCGGGCCCGGTTTCATAGGTGTAGCTCGGTGCTCCGGCAATGCCGGCGCCCGCCGCGGCGTGCGCCTGTTCATGTGCGTGCACCTCGCGGTCGCGCATCTCAAGTTCGCGTACAACCGCCTTTTCTTTACTACTCAGATCCCGACCACTTACTCCGCTGCCAGGGCGGTCGGTCTTAGTCTGGGACTCACCGGCTCGAAGCTACTGCAGATGGATCGAGACCACGGACTGATGAGTGAGTAGTATTTTCAACGGAGAGAGATGAAGGGGAGGAAACCGATCCGGTCTTAGGGTCAGACTGCTTCGTCGCAATAGCCAAAATTCCGTTGGCCGCGGTCGAAGATGATATTGTTCCGATCATCGCCTGATCCGTAGATACGCTCTCACTCGTATCGATTCCCGGATGAGTATATCCGGTAGCACGCTCCGGCGCCAACGAACCGCCTTTCGTTGCGCGCCAAGCTTATAAATCGTGAAGAGTAGGACGAACTGACCTATTCAATTGGAACTGCCGCTGCTCATCGCGTTCAACCGCCCGCCATCGACCGGCAGAATCGTGTTGGTGATATAACTCGCCTTGTCCGAAGCCAAAAACACCGCCGCTTCGGCGACGTCTTCCGGCTGGCCGATGCGACGGAGCGGAATCATGTCATATTCTGACTTACGTTTGCCCATGTGCTTCGACCCAATGGGCGTGCCGACCAGACCCGATATAAGACCATTCACCCGAATCGTCGGCGCGAGATCGGCGGCAGCTTGCCTGGTCAGTGAATTGACCGCGCCTTTCGAAATCGAATATGCGGCGCCGCCGGGACTCGAGCGCTCCCCTGATCCCGCAGAGATATTGATGATGCTGCCGCCGCCTTGCTCCTTCATCATGCGACCGGCGTGCTGAATGCATAAAAAGTAGCCCGTCAAGTTGATCGCCAAGATCCGGTTCCACTCTTCCAGCGAGATATCCAGAATACCGCCCTTGGCGGAGTGCGCCACGTTATTGACCAGAACATCCAGACGACCGAGTCTAGTTCTAATGTGATTGAACATCGCCGCAACTTGCTCCGCCTGTGACACGTCCGCTGCGAAGTAGTCGCCGTTAAATTCCTGCGCGACTTTCTTGGCATCTTCTTCATGCCGCGAATGCACGACAACTTTGGCGCCTTCGCGCGCAAACGCCCGTGCGATGCCCAGGCCAATATTATGCGTTGAACCGGTAACCAGTGCGATTTTGTTTTTAAGCAACATTTCCGTCCTCCCAATTTAATTTTGTTGCACCCCTTGCTGCCCATTCATGATGCGAGCAACCGTCACGATCAGAATAACGAAATCCTTACTTGAGCGTCTAATGGGAATTGTTAGAATCGTGCTGACATCGCGTCGTTACATCAACAGGAGGCGGTCCGATGAAAAATCGCAACGCGCAGAGTTTTGTCGAAGCAATCATCCTCGCGGGTGTTTCGCTCGTCCTTAGCGGATGCACGGGTCAAACCGTCAAGATGATCCAGCCGCGGACCGGCGCTACCTCTGAGTGCAGCGGTTCCAGTTACGGCTTCGGGCAGCTCTTCACCGAGAGCTTTGTTGACAGCTGCGCGCGCGCCTACCAAGACCGCGGATTCGTGCCTCTAGAGCGCTTGACCCCGGAGGATCGCACCAGCTTGGAGCAGCGCGGCCTGCTACCGAAGGATTAGTCTTCACGGCAGGTTGGAATCTCACCCGCCGAGAGAAATCATCTCGATCTTTTTGTGGCTCTTGGGATCGTAGTTGGCGGAGTTGAGCGCTTGCAACCGTTCCTCGGAATAGCGGTCGGTGCGCTCGCGCCAGATCGAACTCAGGAAATTGCTGATTTCAGCATCCGTTTTGCCACTGCGCAACAGAGCTTTGACATCGTACCCTACTTGGGAGAACAGGCAGGTAACCAGCTTGCCATCCGCTGTGAGGCGAATCCTGGTGCAGCTCGAACAAAACGGCTCCGTGACCGACGCGATCACGCCGATATCACCGTGGCCATCGACGAATTCATAATCCACCGACGGCGCGCTGCCTTGTTCGCGGCCGATTTCCCTGAGCGGATAGCGCGCGTGAATGGTTTCGATGATTTCCTTTTTGGCAACGAGCTTGGCCGAGGTCCAGTTGTTCGAGTTGCCGACGTCCATGTATTCGATGAAGCGCATGGCGAAGTCGTGCTCGCGGGCAAATTCGACGAGCGGAATGATATCACCGTCGTTGACACCGCGTTCGATGACGGCATTCAACTTGATGGGCGCAAGACCGGCGCTCTTGGCGGCAAAAATACCGTCGAGAACTTTGTTGAGATCGCCGCGTTTGGTCATGCGCTTGAAGCGCTCCGGGTCCAAACTGTCGATACTGATATTGAGCCGTTTTAGGCCGGCGGCTTTTAAGGCATCGATCTGGTCGGTCAGCAAAGCGGCATTGGTCGTCAGGCAAAGATCCTTGAGACCGTCGATGACCGATAACTTGGCGACCAAATGATCCAGCTTCTGGCGCACCAGCGGCTCCCCCCCGGTAAGCCGGATCTTTTCAACGCCGAGATGCACGAAAAGTGAAGCCAGGCGGGTAATTTCTTCGAAGGTGAGAATTTCCTTCTTATTGATCCACTCGTACTCGTCCATCGGCATGCAATAGGTGCAGCGGAAGTTACACCGGTCGGTCACCGAGATGCGCAGGTCCTTGAGCGGGCGTTGGTGTGCGTCGACTAACATCAAGTTCACTATGCAATATGCTGACGGGAGGCGCAAGACAGCCATTTTCGCTGTAAAATCTAATCTTTGCTGGCTTCTGTCGATCTGATATCCTACCCCTAGAATGAGCTTGCGACAGCAACAAATAGCCGTGTTTTGCGCCACCCTTGTGGTCATTTTTGGCATGCTCGGCGCCGGCATTTGGCTGATAGCCCAACGGCTGACCACGGAAGCCACACTGCAAACGGCGCTGCTGATGGCTCGTCAAGTCGAAATCGCTCTCGCCGATAGCCTGCGCGAACGCTCGGTAGTCATCGAATCGCAACAGCCGCAGCGCTCCGCCTCGACGTTTTGGAATTTTCTCGGCAATCTCTTGCCGAATACCAGTCGTAGGAAATCTTCTTCCGGCTCCGTGCGCTACACGCCGTCGCGACAGGCAGAAGTCAAAGGGTTGATGCAAGCGTTTGTCGACCGTAGCGCCAGCATCGAGGCCATGTGGGTCGTCAATGCCGAAGGTCGTCTGCTCTACTCTTCGGTCGACGGCGAGAAAGACAAACCTGCCGTCGGCGAGACAACCATGGATAAGCTTCGCCGCGGCGATGCGGTTATCAATGCCAAGCGCCAGGGCACCATTGATTATTACGATGTTTGGGTGCCGTTGCAGATGCCCTCGGGCGTGCGCGGCCCTGGAGGGCTACGCCTGTGGATCAACCCGGCGGACTGGACCGGTCTATTATCCGGCATGTGGCGCCAACTTAGTTTGCTGTTTGCCCTCGGCGGCGGGGTTGCTTTGCTCAGCGCCTTTCTGACGACGGCGCTTTATACCCGCCGTTTTCGCTTGATCAGTGATACTTTGCGCCAAGCTGAAGCGGGTACCTATGCGGCGCGGCCACAGTATCCGAGCCATGACGAAGTCGGCGCGAGCTTGGATTTGATCGATCGTCTGGTCATGCGACAAAGAAAAACCGTCGGGGTTCCCGTGCCGGTGCAAAGGTTGGCGATGGCCGCCCGAACACTGGCGCACGAAGTGAAAACACCACTCAACGCGCTGGCGATCCATCTCGAAGTCCTTCGCGGAAGAGCTACAACAGACGATGGAAACAACGAGCAATCGGAGCGGTCGATCGCTGCGCTGGAATCGAGTATCCGCCAAGTCGATCGGCTGGTGCGCGATTTTACCGATTACTCCGCTCCGGTAGCCATGGAGAAAAAGCCGATCGATGTCGCCGAAGTTCTGAACACCAGCCTAGAAGCACTCAGCGCTAGCTGTAGCGTCAAGAAGATCCAATTGTCCAAGCATCTGGCCGCCGGCCCCTGGCCGCTTGAGGGCGACGCCACGCGTTTGCGCCAGACTTTTGATAATTTGCTGCGCAATGCGATGGAAGCGCAACCCGACGGCGGCGAGATAGATGTGGCGGCGAGCAGCAACGGGCAGGAACTAATCGTTGATATCAGCGATGCCGGCCCCGGCATGCCTCTGGAACGACGCGCCGAAATGTTCGAGTTCGGCAAGACGACGAAAATTGGCGGCAGCGGTATCGGTCTACCGCTGAGTCAACTGATCGTGGAATCCCATGGCGGTTCGCTGGTTTATCGAGATCGCAATGGCGCCGGGCGGGGCGCGACGTTTCGCATCACACTGCCTCTGGAGAGAGTGCACTAGATGGCCCGCCCCCCTGCCAATGTCCTGGTCGTCGATGATGACGCCGCAACCCGTGACGGCCTGGTCATTTTACTCGAAAGCTGGGGCTACAAAGCAGCAGAAGCTGCCGACGGCAAGACCGCGCTCAAAGCCTGCGACACCGAGCTGCCCCATGCCATCGTCACCGATCTGTCGATGCCAGGCATGAACGGCTTGGAGTTTGTCGAAGCACTCGGCGCGCGGGCGCAAAAAATCGCGATTATTTTTGTCACCGGGCAAGCAACCGTCGACACCGCGGTACAAGCGATCAAGCTTGGCGCATACGACTATCTACCCAAACCACTGGAGCCGGCTCGTCTGCGCCAGGTCCTCGAAAAAGGCTTGAAACACGTCGCTTTGGCGCGCGAAGCGGGGGCACTGCGTCAACGACTCGAATCGCCGCTCGGGTCCTACGGTGCTCTGATCGGCAAATCGGCGCCGATGCGCCGGCTCTACCAACAGATCGGCCAGATCGCGGCCACCGATGCCGCGGTGTTGGTGAACGGCGAAAGCGGCACCGGCAAAGAATTGGTCGCGCAGACCTTGCACGACCTCTCGCCGCGGCGCGAAGGAAACTTTCTCGCGCTCAACTGCGCGGCGATCTCGCCGACTCTGATGGAGAGCGAGCTCTTCGGTCATGAAAAGGGCGCGTTCACCAGCGCCGTCGATCGTCATCTTGGCTGCTTCGAGCAAGCCGACGGCGGTACGCTGTTTCTCGATGAAATCACCGAGATGGCGCCGGAGATCCAGCCAAAGTTTCTGCGAGTGCTTGAAGAAGGACAGATTCGCCGCATCGGCGGCAACAAAACTATTTCAGTCTCCGTGCGTGTGGTCGCCGCGACCAATCGCCAGCCGACGGCAGCGGTGAAAGAAGGTAAGCTGCGTCAGGATTTATTCTATCGCTTGAACGTTTTTCACCTTGAGCTGCCGCCGCTGCGCGAGCGCGGCGAAGACATCCCCTTGTTGGCCGGCTATTTTCTCGAATCTTTCGCCGTGAAATATCAGCGTGCGGTAGTGCCGTGGGCCGAAGACTTGGCGCCGGCGCTCTTGGCCCACACTTGGCCAGGCAACGTGCGCGAACTACGCAACGCCATGGAACGCCTCACCGTGCTCGCCAGTGGTTCGCAACTCACCGCCAAAGATTTTCAACAATACTGTCTCACTGCCGTCATAGACGAGCCCACCGACCGCGGCCCGATCTCGCTGGCCGAAGCCGAACGGCAGGCCATCGAGCGCGCGCTGACCGCCACCGCCGGCAACAAAACCCAAGCGGCCCAGCTTTTAGGCATCACGCCAAAAACGTTGAACGCCAAACTCGCGCTCTACTCCAAAGAGTAATTTTTTCCCGCAGCATAACTTTATTTCACCCCCGTCAATCTCGATCGCGCGATTTTCACAGCGTTTGCGTTCTGGCATATGCTTTGCGCTGACGAATATTGAAGTGCGAGGAGCGGGACAAAATGAATTTCGTAGGCTCGCAAAGAACCGTGCGAATGATCCAACGGGTGGGTTTGTCGCTGTCATTGGCGCTGATGATTGTGCTCGCGCCGGCAGCGAATTGCGACGCCTTCCGTAACGAGCGTCCACCGCGTGGGGAAAACTCGCGTCTTGCCGAACAGCAAACGGCAAGGCTGCGCCAGGTCATGTTGCCGGTTCTACGCGTTACGGATCATCGGCTTCCAGTCGAAGACATTCGCATTTCCGTGGTTGACGATCCGGCAATCAATGCCGCCAGCGCCGGAGACGGCCGATATTACGTTACTTCGGGGTTGTTAAGCCAAGCGAACGACGATCAGCTGCGCGGGGTTTTGGCCCATGAAATCGCTCACGAAGATCTCGGCCATCCAGCCAAAGCTCAAATAGTCGGTGTCGGGGTCGGTCTCGGCGTAGCTTTGTTGGAAAAAGTTTTCCCCGGCAGCGGCGCCGTCGCGCCGATCGCGGGGACTCTGATCAGCAACAGTTACAGCCGACCCCTCGAGCTGGAGGCCGATCGCCACGCAGTGACCCTGCTCAGACGCGCGGGCTATTCAAAACAAACCATGACCAATACCTTGACCTGGCTGCTGCGCCGCAACGGCGATAGCGGCGGTGTTCTGGCGAGTCATCCCGCTACTTCCGAGCGCATCAAGACCCTCGAGTCTCTGCGCTAGTTAGCGCCCTGGTTTAATTCAACCCCCATCCTTCGACCGTCACAAGGGACGGATGTTTTCGGCAACGAAATAGAACCCGTAATTTTTCCTTGGCGGCGAACTTTTTTACTCGGAATTTTTTTCATGAGTTTTCTAACTCGACAAAATAGCATGCGTTTTGTACTGGCATTGGGGTTGCTTTATAAGCCTGGCAAGGCATCGATATGATCATCAAAAAACCGATAATGTGGATAGCGCTATTCTTGGTGCTGAACGTTGGAGTCGTAACACTTTCAAGTGCAGGCAACGCCGGCGAGAATAAAAATTCCAAAGAGACTTCGTCGCACAAGAAGATAACCGAGAAAAATGACGCGCAGTGGTCTGCCGATCCGAAGCGTGGCTGGGTACGCGTCGATGAACGGCGTAAGTCGAGTGACTCAGATCGAGCACCGGTCGGCGCCGGTCGATACAACAGCAAACAAAAGAGCAAAGGCAAAGCCAATAAATCCTAGGGAACTGAAAAGGAGATTCATCATGTTAGGCAAAAATCTACTCTATCGCAGTACGGCGATTACTTTACTAGCGGGCGCGGTTTTACTCACCGGGTGCGCCGGCGGTCCCCTAAGCACACGCGAAAAGGGCGCGGGCATCGGCGTACTGGGCGGCGCGGCCACTGGCGGTATCGTCGGCGCGGCAGTTGGACATCCCGGGGCCGGTGCCGCGATTGGCGGTGCTCTCGGACTCGGCGCCGGCGCATTGGTCGGCGACCAATTGCAAGGCCACGAAAACACCAACTATCAGCAACAACAGCAAATCAACCGCAACCAGGCCGAGATCAATCGTAATCGCCAAGACATTCAGCGCATGCAGCGCCAACGCAGCGAGTATTAATCGACGGGATTGTTCAACTGAAGCCGAATGCTTGCTCGGCGAAGCGCTCAATCGCTCCGCCGAGCGGCCTTGTCGATACCGTGTACAACCAACCGTACTTTCCCACGACGTTCAGAACTGTTCGCGATTCAATTTGTAAATTTCGCGCAGGTTCCCGTTGACACTGGTCCGGCTCTACGACTAAGCTCCGGTCGTTGATCGATCATTATCAACTAAGGAGGCCTAGTCATGACGACCATCGATGCCGACGGTCACATCGTCGAAAAAGATTCCGATATTCGAAAACGTCTGCCCGAGCCATTTTCCAAACGCACCGGTAGACTGCTGCCGTCCGACGGCATGGACACAAATCTTGGCGGTCTGCTTGGCGGCATGGAGGACAACGATCTGCCGACGCGTCTCCAAGATATGGACAAGGAAGGCATCGATCTTTCCGTGCTGTTTCCGACCAGCAGCTTCGCCGTCAACAGTATGGTCGAGCGCAACTACGCAGTCGCTTATGCGACAGCTTACAACGATTTTATCGCCGAAGTGTGCCAGCAAAGCCCGCGCTTGAAAGGCATCGCGTTGGTGCCGTTGCAGGACCCAAAAGCCGCGGTCGCCGAAGCCAACCGCGCCGTCACCAAGTTAGGGCTCGCGTCGATCGCGGTCGCTACTCAAGGCATGAAGGAACATCTGGGCGCGGAAACTTTTTGGCCGCTCTATGAAGAACTCGAACGACTCAACGTGCCCCTCTGCGTGCACAACCGGCGCGAGGGCCCAGCGGGAGAAATTCGTTTTGACAGTTTTATTTTCATGCACACGATTGGCCGGCCGGTAGAAACCTTCATTCAGTTTGCCGGTTTGATGTACGGTGGCATCCCTGAGCGTTTTCCCAAGCTTCGCGTGGCGTTCTTGGAGTGCGGCGTCGGCTGGGTGCCTTACTGGATGGAACGCATGGACGAGGAATGGGAGAAGCGCGGCAAAGTCGAAGCGCCGCTGCTCAAACACAAACCGAGCGAATACATCAAACACGGCAATTGGTTCTTCGCCATGGAGCCGGAAGAAGAAACGCTGCCCTACGTGATCGAACGGATCGGCGACGATAAAGTTTTATTCGCTTCGGACTATCCGCATTGGGACGGCATGTTTCCTTACGTGACCGCTACCATCCGCGGCCGTAAGGATATTTCCGAGCAAACCAAATCGCGCGTCCTAGGCGAAAACGCCAAACGGTTTTACGGCTGGCAGTAGCATGTCAGGTCGCTCCGGCGCCTTTCTCCTCCTCGCCCTTAGTCTAATCGCCTTTCCATCGAAGCCGGCCGCTGCGGCGGACTCTGCGTCATTGCGCAGAGTCCGCATGGCTTTTACTTCGCTCTCTTCATCGATGTGTCCGCCCTGGATCGCGCGCGAAGCCGGCATCTTCAACAAACATGGCCTGGACGTGGAAGTGATCGCCACGCCCACCGGCGTCGAAGGCATGAACGCTTTGATTGCCGGCGAAGTGCAGTTCTTGCAGATCTCGGGCGGCACCACTGCAAGCGCAGCCCTCGGCGGCGCCGATGTCATCGTCGTTGGCACGACGTTGGAGTCTCTTGTGCAGCAACTCATCGCCCGGCCGGAAATCGAAAAGGCGGAGCACTTGAAGGGCAAGACCTTGGGCATCACCCGGTTCGGCACATCGATCGATGTCGGGGCGCGCCTGGCGCTGCGCCATTTCGGCCTCGTGCCCGAGAAAGACGTCGCCATCGTCCAGGTCGGCGGCATGGAATCCATGGTCGCGGCTCTGCAGGGGAATCGCATTCAAGCCGGCATCCTTTCCTATCCAGCCATCACTCAAGCTCTGAAGCTCGGCCATCATGCATTGCTTGATGTCGCCTCGCTGGGAATTCCTTATGCGTTCACCGGGATCACCACGCGCGGCCACTTGATCCGCGACGACCCCGATCTGGTGCGCCGTTACGTAACGGCGCAAACCGAAGCGATCGCGCGCGCCAAACGAGACAAGCCTTTTGCGCTCAAGGTGATGGGCAAGTTTTTACGCACAGCAAATCCGGCGGCGCTGGCCGAATCGTACGATGTCGACGTACAGAAATACATGCTCAAAGTCCCACTCACGACCGTCGAAGCGATGAAGTCGGTTTTGGACGATCTCGCCGCCAGAATTCCCAAGGCGAAAGACAGCGAGCCAAGAAAATTTTTCGATGATTCCTTCGTGCGGCAATTGCAATCGAGCGGCTTCATCGACGCCCTGTATCGTTGAGCGCGGCATCGGTCATTCGTGGACGCAGCGCGCGATTGTTGAATAGTCTCGGCGATGCTTGTAAAAAATTAGCTCAACAAGCACGAGCGGAGGAAAGTAATATGCGCGTCATCGATGCCGACGGCCACGTCGAAGAAAATCCGGTTACGTTTAGTGACAAATATTTCGATCCGGCGTTTCGCGCTCATCGACCCCAGGTTGTCGGCGGCATTGAAGAGGGGCTAGCTTACTGGATGATCGACGAGCAGCTGTTCCCTCGTCGCGTCGGTCCCGGCTGCAACAATCTCGGTACGCCCGCGAGTTACCAAGGCAAACCGGTGCGTCATGCGCAACGCAAGCCCGACACGCTGGGTAGTATGGAGCTGACCAGCTTAAAAGAACGCCTGCAAATCCTCGATGAAGAGGGGATCTGGCTTCAGGTTCTGTATCCAACGCTGTTCCTCGCTTATCCCCTAAGCGCCAACTCTGCTCTACATGACCGCCCTGTGCGATTCTTACAACCGTTGGCTCGGCGACGTCCTCTCGGGTCAAGAACGGCTCAAGTGGGTGGGCGTCGTCAATCTCGACGAGATCCCTGCGTCGGTTCGCCAAGTCAAGGAAGCCAAGAAACTCGGCGCCGTCGGCATCATGATTCTCGGCACCGCCGGCGATCGCTTACTGGACGACGCCAGCCTGTTGCCGTTTTACGAAGCGGTTGCCGAGTCGGATTTGCCGTTGTCGGTGCACGTCGGTTGGTCTTGCCCATCGATCAATAATCTCTACAGCCATATCTATCCTTCCGGCGTGATTCCGTTTTTGATGCCCGTGCCGATGGGCCTGGTGTCGATGATGAGTGGCGGGATCTTCGACCGCTTTCCGAGCCTGCGCGTGGTTTATTTGGAAGCCGGTTGTCTGTGGGTTCATTTCATTCTCGAGCGCTTGCACCATCGCTACCAGCATTCCGCGAAAAATCTTGCCGCCGTGGTCTCGCGCACGGCGCCGATCCAAAAGCTGGCGCCGATGGAATACGTGAAAACGGGCAATCTCTATTTCAGCACGGAGGTGGAGGATGCGCTCTTGCCGCAGGTTCTGGAATTGGTCGGCGACGGCCAGATCCTCTTTGCTTCGGATATGCCGCATGGCGACCGCGAACGTTTCGCCGCCAAGATGTTACAGGACCGCGGCGATATCAGTGACCAAGCCAAGACCAAAATCCTCGAATCGAATCCGGTGCAGTTCTATCGATTGCCCGGTTTCTGAATGGTTTCATATTAGCCGACCCGCATCACGGGATCTCGAACAGCATGACCGTATGATCGTGAACAAAAGTCGCCTTTCACAACTTCGGTGCGGTCGGGTACCCATCCTTCGATCGGGTAATCGTGCGAGACCACGCGGGTGCCGGGCTTTAAGCTGGCGTTGCAAGATCGGCCGTAATTTAGCGTTAAACTCGGGCAGCATGTAGAGCGTTACGACGGTTGCCGGCGACATGTCGACGGTGAACGCATCCTGAGCGCGAAACTCGACTAAGTGTTCGACTTTTTCGCGAAACGCGTTGTCGCGCGCTCTTAGCACCAAATCTTGATCGATCTCGATGCCGACGCCGCGCACGCCGTATTTTTTCGCCGCCGCGATCACAATCGCGCCGTCGCCGCTGCCGATGTCATAAACCACATCGCCGGTTTGATTCGCGCCAGTTCGAGCATGCGATCGATAACTTCCGGCGTCGAGCGCACGAACGGCACTTCGCCATCGGTCCAAACCGCCACCGAGGAACCGCAACCACTCGAGAATATGAGCAGGCAAACGAGCGTCACGCGAGCGGTGATAATTTTTAATCCTGAGCGGTAGTGTAAACATCGCCGCATTTGCATACAGCGGTTAGTTATAGGGCATGGCAGACGCGCGCGTCAACGCACCGTTTGTTCCAATCGCCTTGACATCAACGCCGCTTTGCTGCGAACATTCGGCATAATTTGGCGATCGGAGGATAAACTCAATGAACTCTTGGGACGATATTCTTACGGCACGCGACAAAGAAGTTTTCGCGCTTTCCGGTTTTGGCAAAAAAGCGGGTTTCGGTCAGCGGCCCGCAGCTACTCATCATCGATGTCAATTATAATTTTACCGGCGACAAGCCCGAGCCGATTCTCGAATCGGTTAAACGCTTTCGAACAAGTTGCGGCGAGGAGGGATGGGAAGGGGTTTACAAGATCCGCGAGCTGCTCGCCGAAGCACGTAAAAAACATCTGCCCACTTTCTACACCACGGCTGAGGAAAATCGCGCCAACACCACGGTCACCATCGGCGGCTGGGCGGCAAAAAGCAGCCGCACCACCGAGGACATGACATCGGCATGGGAAAAGGCCAATCAAATCGTCGAGGAAATAGCGCCTCAGCCGGGCGACATCGTCGTGCGCAAACAAAAGCCTAGCGCATTCTTCGGCACGCCATTGATGAGCATGCTGAACGAAGTACACGCCGACAGCATTCTGGTTACGGGCACGACGACGAGCGGCTGTGTGCGCGCCAGCGTCATCGACGCCTTTTCCTACAACATGAAAGTGTCTGTGATCGAAGATTGCGTTTTCGACCGCGGTCAAGCCTCGCACAAGATCAATCTATTCGACATGGCGATGAAGTACGCCGATGTGATCTCGCTCAAAGAAACCGTGGACTACATCCGCGGCTTGCCGGACAATCTTGTACGCGCCGGCGCTGTGAGCATAATCGGAGGGTTTAACGTGAGTGAGCCCCAAACCAATCCAGTCTTGCATGCCGCAATCATGAAAGTCGTGGATAACCAACTCCGCAGTAATGACCCACCGCAGACCGGGCAAACTCTGAAACGTCTCATGGCAACCGGTCATTCCGAAAAGGAAGCCAAGCGGCTGATCGCCTGCGTGGTTTCAGCCGAAATCTTTGACGTTCTGAAACAGGAGCAGCCTTTCAATCTTGAGCGCTTCGTCAAAGCTCTCGACAGACTTCCGACGGTGCCTTGGGACGAGGATAGATAAAACAGCTTCCTACCGCGCCTGGGTTAGCGCTCGGACAACCAGCACGACACCGACGACGGATAGGAGAATGAGTAAGCCGCGATTGAAGTTCTTCTGATTCACCCGGTCCTGAGCCTTCATGCCTGCATAGAAACCCACCAGCGTGAACAGGAGCACCTGCACCGACAAAGTAATCGTTTCCCAGTTGAATAAATTCCAGGTCGAGATCGCCACCAGTTGAGTCAGTTTGGTCGTCACAAAAATCGTCGCGATCGATTTTACGAAATTTCGCTTTTCCAATTTGAGACTGTAGAGATAAATTGCCAGTGTCGGGCCCGCGGCGTTGGTCAAGCCGTTCAAAAAACCGCTGAGGAAGCCAAAAATCGGTGACAGGATTTTTTCCCCGTGCGCGGAGACGCTGAAATCGAATTTGAGCAGGTTCGACAGGACAAATACGAGCACCATCATGCCCAGGCACAAATTCAAAATCCACAGCGGCGTATTGACTAAAGCCATGGTGCCGAGGAACACGCCGATAATCGTCGGCAAGATCAAACTTGAGAAACGTCGGAAGACGTCGTACGGAAGCCCACCGCGAATCACCTGCGCCGAATCCATAAAAAGATTCGGTAAAATAAGGACCGTGACTGCGGTGCGGATATCTAAAAGGAGCGCGATCGTTGGGGTGGCGATCAGCGGAAAGCCGAGACCGGTTGCGCCTTTGACAAAAGCGGCGAGCAAGAGCGCCGCGCCGACGAGAACATGCGTGAGGTCGAACGCCATCTGTAACTTAAAAGGTCCGCGCGAGCGGCGCGGTTGGGGGATATCAAGTGATCGGAGACGAAGGAAACATGATTTCCCTTCGCCTTCATCCTTTAAGCCTTTTTCCGTTGCTCCGTCTGTTTTGTCCCCGTTGCGAAATAATCGCCTTTGACGGCCAAGGCAGCTTCTTCTTCGTCCTGCTGGGTCCACGCACCGAGACTGTAACCAAACCAGGGCATCCGCGGTTTGAGAGGCGGTAATTCCAATTCTTCCCAAATCTGCTTCGAACGCTCCATGAACTCCTTCTTCGGCAGCGACACCGGCGTATACGGCCAAGGACGCACGGCGTTGATCAGCAATGCCGAGGTCGATCCGGGTCGCTTATCTTCGCTTTCCATTCCCGGCGGGTAGGTTGACGGATCGAGACCCGGCGATTTTCCTTTGGCGATCGCCACGTCTTCGTCGGGTCTCATGCTGTAGCAGATCGCCCAATTGACCATCGCCGGATCGTGAATATCGACGTCTTCATCGACGGCAATACAAACCTTGGCGTAACTGCCGGTGAAGCCCGCCGATGAGTTTAGTGCGCGCCAAGCATCGGCCTTGCTGGCGTTGCGCATTTTGATGACGCAATATGCCTGGCCGCTGCCGCTCACTTCGTCGTGCAGCGCAACATCGAGCACCGCCGAATTGCCGCTGTCGTGGCGCAAAAACTTGTAGATAATTTTTTCCGTGCCCGTGTGTTTGATCTTGCTCGACTCGCTGGGCGGGAATTGGCTCATGAGCGCGGTGTAGATCGCGTCCCGCCGGTGCGTGATGCAAGTTACTTCGAGAAACGGCGAGACCGTACGATGGCCCATATATCCGGGGTATTCGCCGAACGGCCCTTCCGGTTCGACCATGTCGGTGGGAATGGTTCCTTCGATAATGATTTCCGCCGTCGCCGGCACCAGCAAATCGACCGTTTTGGCTTGGACGACTTCCACCGGAGCGCCGGCCAAACCGCCGGCGAGACGATATTCGTCGAAGTCATAGGGAATTTTTGCCGTCGCCGAATAGGCGATGCTCGGAATCACGCCGATAGCGATGCAGGCTTCGAGCCGCTGGCCTTTAGCTTTACATTTGCGCCAGTGCTGGCCCATGTGCTGCGACGTAAACAGCCCGCCGGTGCGATTGGCGGATTTGATCTGGCTGCGGTAGTTGCCGATATTGTAAATACCGGTTTCAACATCCTTGGTAATCCAGTTCGCGGATGTGAGATAGGGCGCATTGTCGAAGCCCGGGGTAGAAATCGGCACCGGGATCATGTCGAGACCGTGACCGTCAAGCAATTCCGCGCCTTGCCACACAACTTCCTGCGCCGGCGCGCTGTCGACTTTGACCGGTTCGATGGGATTGAGCTGTGCCTGCGTCCAGCGCTCGGCAATTTCGTCGGGCTCGCACATCATACCGATGGCATAGATCTCGGTGGTTGCCGCCAGCGTTCCCACCGTCACCGGCATGGTGTAGCGCCGGCCTTTGGAATCGACAATGTTCTCGAACAGAAAAGCCTTGCGCTCGCGCTCTTCCAAGCCGCGAAACTGCCAGCGTACTAACGGCATCAGTTCGGTGTCTTTGTTGATTTGACGTTGAATGCGAACCAATTTGCCGCGCTGCTCAAGCGCCTTCAGATGTTCGCGAAAATCCCGATAATACTTTCGATGATCCGCCATGCAACTCTCCCTGAAAAAAAGACTGCTGCCATCTATCGTCTGCCGCGCCGGCCTTGTCAAGCAAGCGCGCCGTTGCGAATCGATCCCGGTTTACAGGGTTATTTTGCATTTTATCGAACAGTTACGGCGCTGGGCAATTTTTCGGCGGCGACATTTCTCTGGCGTTTGGCCGCCTCACCTGATACCTTTTTGGGACTGTTTTGTCTAAAGGTCCTGCGTTGTTGTTGTGGGCAGCGAAAGCCGATTTGATAAAATACCAACGATTGGAGCGGTTTAGTCCACATTAATGCCGTATTTTTACACTTGATGAAAGTTCAGCCGACAGAATCTGGGAAAATCGATGTCACACTGACGGGGTCAGAGTACGCATTATTTGGGCCCATGGGGCCGCTAATCTGGATCTTGGGTCCGCTGCTTCTGCTGCTGATTTTCCTCGCCGATCTGCGCGCACTGACGGGCTTGTTGGTGCCATTTTTCTATATCGCCGCTCTTGCTTTTAGTCGTAGCCTTACCGGAAATCCGGGAAAAGATTATTAGCCGCGGGTACCTGTACTGTATTGATGGTTCTGGACTTCGGTCTCTCGCCAGCGTTGCCCGGGGTGCCAACCTGGATCCCTGTAATGAATCACGGTTTGGCATTGTTGATGATCTGGATCGTCACTGGCCTCGGAATCCGACACCGCCGCGTCGCCGAGGGTATGCGGCGGAGTGAACGGCTTGGCAGCGAAAGATTGGCGCAAATCAATACAATCTATGCTTCCGCGCCAGTCGGGTTGTGTTTTGTCAACCGCGAGCTTCACTACGTATCGATCAACGAAGCGCTGGCGGAATTGATCGGACACCCGCGCGATTTCTTCACATCGAAGTCGCTGCGTGAAACCATACCCGGTTTGGCGGATGGGCTTGAGAGTCATTGCCGACGCGTGATGGAGAGCGGTCAACCGGTAGTGGACGTCGAAGTCAACGGGCCCTTCGCCAACCACCCAAAGGAACGGCGTCATTGGCTGTGCAGCTATTACCCGGTTACAACCACGGCCGGGGAATTTCTCGGTATTAACATCGCCGTCCGGGATATTACCCGGCGCAAGCAAGCCGAGGCGGATACTTTATTTCTGCTCGATCTGGGCGAGTGCATTCGCTTTGCAGCCAATCCCGATGAACTATTGTGGGCCGTCGCCGTCGCCCTTGGCGAACACTTGCGTGTCAGCCGTTGCGGCTTTGTCGAGATTGATGTCCAGCAGGATCAAGTTACGGTGTTACGAGATTATCACCCGCACATCTCCTCGTTAACCGGCAGTTATTCCTTGAGCGCATTCGGTCCGGCGGTTGTAGCGGCGGGGAAAACCGGACAAATCATTGTCATCAACGATGTCGCTAGCGGATCAAAGGACCGCGCAGTCTATCAACGCCTATCTTGAGCTGGGAATCAGCGCGTTCGTCGCCACGCCGCTGCTTCGTGACGGCGAATTGGTCTCCGGCTTGATCGTTGCCATGCTGGGCGCCCACGATTGGAGTGAGCGCGAAGTCACGCTGGTCAACATCGTCGCCGAACGCACCTGGTTGGCGGTCGAAAAATTGCGACTCGACAATGTGCTGCGTGAAACCGATCAAACTTTACGCGATGCCGATCGGCGCAAGGATGAATTCTTGGCGACCTTGGCTCATGAGCTGCGCAATCCGCTTTCGCTGATCCGCAACGTCGTCACCTTGCAGAAGGCTCCCGACTCCATGGAATACGACAGCCGTTGGGGCCACGACATCATCGAGCGCCAAGTGAGCTACCTCACCCGCTTGACCGATGATCTCTTCGACGTCAGCCGGATCACTCGTGACAAACTTACCTTGCAGAAAGAGTCGGCCAATCTGATCGATATTATCAAGGCCGCCCTGGAGTCGAGTCGGCCGTTGATCGATCTTAGACAACACCGGCTTACTCTAAACATGCCGACTGAGCCGATTTATGTGGAAGGCGATCGGGTGCGGTTGACCCAGGTGTTTATGAATCTGTTGAATAACTCGGCCAAGTACACATCCGAGCCCGGTCATATCCAACTGAACGTCGAACTTCTCGACAACACTGTCGTGGTCCGAGTTAAAGATACCGGCATCGGTATTGCCGCGGAAAATCTGCCGCATCTATTCGAGTTGTTCTATCAGGTTGACCGGTCGTACACGCGCGCCGAAGGTGGGCTGGGGCTAGGCCTCACGCTCGTGCATCGATTGGTCGAGATGCACGGCGGCGTGGTCGAAGTGCACAGTGACGGGGTCAATCGCGGCAGCGAATTTATGGTCCGGCTGCCGACGATATTGAACCGCGGCGACGAAACTCGCGATTGGCAAAAAGAACTCCGGCGCACCGAGATCACTCCCGTGCGCGGCCGGCGCGTTCTGGTTGCCGACGATTTCCCGGAATCCGCCGCGACCCTTGCGCGTTTGTTACGCCAAGATGGCAATGAGGTGCAGATCGCGCAAAATGGCTTGGACGCCTTTGACGTCGCGGAGAAATTTCGTCCCGATGTCATCGTCCTCGATATCGCGATGCCGAAGCTCAACGGCTACGAAGTTGCACGCAAGATCCGGGAGCAATCGTGGGGTGAAGATATGGTCCTGATCGCACTTACCGGTTGGGGCCAGAAGCAAGACCGCCAACGGACCCAGGAAGCGGGTTTTGACGCCCACCTAACTAAACCCGTCAATTACGACGCGATCATGGAGATTTTGGTAAAGCTGGCCACGAGTAAGGAGCATAAATCGATTCCTAATAAAATTCCCGCAAGCGGCGGGCAGATAGCATCCGCCCGCGGACGAATTCGCAGTAACATAATGGCTTCCTCTTGTCCTGTCATCTCCGTAATTATTCGCTGCAACAAACCCTTTTTTAACTTTGGCAGTGGACCGAAATTCTGCGCCGATCGCACCCGCTGCAGCGCTGCGAGAATTTGACTCTCGCGAAATTTTTAAATCGCTGTACAAATCATCCCGGGTTCGGCTATACGGAAGATTCGTAAAGGGAGGCTTCTGTGGCAAGTCTAGGTTTTGTTGGTCTCGGCGTCATGGGCAGTCGCATGGTTCAGCGGCTCCTCGACGCGGGTCATCAAGTCACCGGTTACAACCGGACCCGCGCGAAGGCGCAGTGGCTGCTCGACGCGGGAATGAAGTGGGGCGCAACGCCCCGCGCGGTCGCCGAAGCTGCGGAAATTACCTTTTCCATGGTGACGAATACTGAGGCGCTGATAGCCGTCACCGGCGGCGATGACGGTGTCATCGCCGGTCTCGGTCAGCGATAAAATCTACGTCGACATGAGCACTGTGAGTCCGGCGGCGAGCCGCGCCGTCGCTCAACAGGTGAAAGCCAAGGGCTCGGAGATGCTCGACGCGCCGGTTTCGGGCAGCGTTATTACGCTCGAAGAGGGCAAACTTTCGATCATGGTCGGCGGCGATGACGCGACGTTCGAGAAAGCATTGCCCATCCTGCAAGTCATCGGTCCCAAAGTCACTCACGTCGGCGCCAACGGCCTTGCGGTATCGATGAAAATCGCGACCAATCTAAGTCTCGCCGTGCAGATGCTCGCTTTCAGCGAAGGGGTATTGCTCGCCGAGAAGAGCGGCATCGCCCGTGAAACCGCGGTCGAGGTGTTATTGAACAGCGTGATCGCCTCGCCCATGGTGAAATACCGCGGCCCGTTTGTTTTGAAGATGCCGGACGAGGCGTGGTTCGATGTCAACATGATGCAGAAGGATTTGCTGTTAGCGCTGGAACTCGGCCGTCAACACGACGTACCGCTCCCAACCACGGCTATTACGAATGAAATGCTCACGACCGCTCGCGGCATGGGGCTGGCGGAGAAAGATTTTGCGATACTGTTCCAAGCCCTGGCGCGCATGGCGGGAAACAAGAATGGGTGAATGGAGTAAAGGAGTATTGGAGTGATGGTTTCGGACCATACTCCATTACTCCAACACTCCAATTGCCGGCTGTAGCGGTCGATGGCCCGATCAACTAAGAACCAAATCGCAACCGGCAAAGCGCGCGCCGGTTCACGACGAGCGCTGGCTCCATTTTTATCGCCAGATGCTAAAGATCCGCTTGTTCGAAGAAGAGGTGAACCAGCTTTATCTCGGCGCTAAGATGCCAGGTTTGGCTCATCTCTATATCGGCGAAGAGGCCGTGGCCGTGGGCGTGTGCGAAGCGTTGCGCCGCGACGACTACATCACGAGCACCCACCGCGGCCACGGCCACTGCATCGCCAAAGGCGCGGCGGTCGACAAGATGTTCGCCGAATTGCTCGGCAAGGAAGCGGGCTACTGCCGTGGCAAAGGCGGCTCCATGCATATCGCCGATCAAGACACCGGGAATCTCGGCGCCAATGCGATTGTCGGCGGTAGCGCGGGCATTGCCACGGGCGCCGCGATGTCGGCGAAGATGCGCGGCAGCGATCAGGTGGCTGTATGTTTTTTCGGCGATGGCGCCCTGGGGCAAGGGTTGCTTTACGAAACGATGAACATGGCTTCGTTGTGGAAACTGCCGGTCGTCTATGTTTGCGAGAACAATCAATACAACGAATACACCCATTATCGTGAAACCACTGCGGGCGAAGTGACCGCTCGCGCGCGAGCTTTTGGCATTCACAGCGAATCCGTCGACGGACAGGATGTGAAAGTCGTTCACGCCACGGCTATGAAGTTCGTCGAGAGTGCGCGCCGCGGCGACGGGCCGTCGTTTTTGCTGTGCAACACCTACCGTTTTCACGGCCACCACGTCGGCGACATCGATCGCGCTTACTATCGATCCAAGGCGGAAGAGGAAGAATGGAAAACGCGGCGCGATCCGATCAAGCTGCTCGCCGACTGGCTGCAGAAAAACCGGATGGCGGACGGCAATGCACTGGAGACGATCGAGCGTGAACTGTCGAGCGAAATGAAGGCGGCGGTCGAGTTCGCGCTCAACGCCAAGTATCCCGATCCCGACGAAGTCAATCAGCATGTTTACGCCTAGCGTCATGGCAAAACCACAGAGCGGAGCGCGCGAAATCACCTTCAGCCAAGCGATCAACGAGGCGCTTGCCGAGGAAATGCGCCGCGATCCGACGGTTTTTATCATCGGTGAAGACGTCGCTGAAGCGGGAACGCCGTTCAAAGTGTTGTCGGGACTGGTCAAGGAATTCGGCCCCGAGCGCGTCATCGACTCGCCGATCTCCGAGGCCGGCATAGCCGGCATCGGCGTTGGCGCGGCCATGACCGGCATGCGGCCGGTGGTCGACATCATGTTCGGCGATTTTCTTACGCTGACGATGGATCAGTTGGTTAACCAAGCGGCAAAGATTCACTACATGTCGGGCGGCAAGCTAAAAGTGCCGCTGGTCTTGCGCACCACGCTCGGCGCGTCGCGCCGTTCGGCCGCGCAGCATAGCCAGAGCCTGCACGCATGGGTGAGCCATATTCCCGGCTTGAAAGTCGCGGTGCCCGCCACGCCCTACGATGCCAAGGGGCTGCTCAAGAGCGCCATCCGCGACGACAATCCCGTGGTCTTTTTCGAAGACAAGATGATGTATCAATTGAAAGGGCCGGTGCCGCGGGAGGAATATACCATTCCGTTCGGCGTCGCCGACGTGAAGCGCGCAGGTAAGGACATCACTCTGGTGGCAACGAGCAGCATGGTTCAGGTAGCCCTAGCGGCGGCGGATTCGCTCGAAGCGAGCGGCATCAGCGCGGAAGTGGTCGATGTCAGAACCACGGCGCCGCTCGACAAACAAACGTTGGTCGATTCAGTGAAAAAAACCAGCCGCGCTATCGTCATCGACGAAGGTTACGAAGGCTATGGCGTCACTGCGGAGATTGCTTCTGTGATTGCCGATGGCGCGTTTTATTATCTCGATGCGCCGGTCAAGCGCATGGGCGCGATGGACGTGCCGGTGCCGTTCTCGCCGGTGCTCGAAGATCAAACCGTGCCGACACCGGAAACTGTGGCCGCTATGGCGCGGCAGATATGCAGCAGAAAATAGACGAAACCAGTTCCAAAAGTTTCAATGGTTCCAGTCGTTCCAAGGAAGTTTCTGGGCGGAACGTTTGGAACGACTGGAACCTTGGAACAAGGAGGTAGCCTATGGGCCTTAAAACCTTCGGCCTGATGGCCGTCGACTGGGAAGAGCGCGTCAATCTGGAACGGCTGCGCCAGGATCGTCTGAATCGTATCAAAGCTGCGCTCAAAAAGTCGGAGCTGGGTTCGCTCCTTTGCTTCGACATGAACAATATCCGTTACATCACCGCGACTCATATCGGCACCTGGGCGATGGACAAGCTGGTGCGCTTCTCGCTCTTGCCTCAGGATGACGAGCCGATCCTTTGGGATTTTGGCTCAGCGGCGCGCCATCATCAGATCTACTGTCCTTGGCTCGGCGAACGCTCGCGCGCCGGCATCTCGACATTGCGCGGCGCAACCCATCCGGGATCGGGATTGGCGGATGATGTCGCCAAGAAAATCAAATTGGAACTGGAAAAACGCCATTTGCAAAACGAACCCGTCGGCGTCGACGTGATCGAGATGCCGGTGCTTTTTGCGCTGCAAGCTCAAGGCATCAAAGTCGTCGACGGCCAGCAACTCATGCACGAAGTGCGCAAAATCAAAACCCAGGATGAGATCACGCTGCTCAATTGCGCGACCATGATGGTCGATGCCGCCTATGACGAGCTTTATCGCTTCATGAAGCCGGGCGTCAAAGAGAACGAATGCGTCGGCGTCGTCAGCAAAGTGCTCTACGATCTCGGCTCCGAGCATGTCGAAGGCGTGAACGCGATATCAGGCGAGCGTTGCAGTCCGCATCCGCATGTCTATACCGACCGCGTGCTCCGTCCCGGCGATCCGGCGTTCTTCGATATCCTGCACAGCTACAACGGTTATCGCACCTGCTACTATCGCACCTTCGCGATTGGCAGTGCTTCGCCAGCGATGGTCGATGCCTACAAGCGCAGCCGCGACTACATGGACGCCGCGATCAGCATCGTCAAGCCGGGTATCACCACGGCCGACGTCGTCAAGCTCTGGCCCAAAGCCGAAGAGTTTGGCTTCGCCAATGAAGAAGCGGCTTTCGCTCTCCAGTACGGCCATGGTGTCGGCTTATCGATCTGGGAAAAACCGATTTTCAGCCGCTTGGTTTCTCTCGATCATCCGGAAGTGATCGAAGAAGGCATGGTGTTCGCGCTCGAAACTTACTGGCCTGCGTCCGACGGTTGGTCCGCGGCGCGGCTCGAAGAAGAAGTGGTCGTCACCAAAGACGGCTGCGAAGTGATCACGCGCTTCCCGTCGGAAAAATTGCTGGTCGCCGGCACGCACTATTTCACTACCGGCGGTGAGTTATCGACGACGCGCGAAACCCAATCCAACCTCAATAATCCTGGGGCGCTAGAGCGAGTGAAGGGTTGACCGAATTGAACCTTGAACATTTGAATCCTTGAACCGAGGCTGACTTGGCGACCAACGTAATCATGCCCGCCCTCGGCGTGGCGCAACAAACCGGCAAGCTGCTCAAGTGGCTCAAAGCCGAAGGGCAAGCGGTCTCCAAGGGCGAACCGCTCATGGAGGTCGAGACCGACAAAGCGACAGTCGAGATCGAAGCGCCTGCGACCGGCGTGCTCGCTCAAGTGATTGCGCAGGCCGGCGACGAGGTTCCGGTCGGAAATCGTATCGCGGCAATTCTGGCGCCGGGTGAAACAGCGGATGTACCAGCGAAACAGAACCCTCACCCTAGCCCTCTCCCAAGAGGAGAGGGGACAGGAGGTCGCTCAGCTACTCGCGGCCAAGAAGCGGCTCCTAAGCCCCCTCTCCCTCGGGGAGAGCGTAGGGGTGAGGGCCGCGCCATATCATCAACTCCTGCGCCTGCGGCCATAACCGGCCGCATCCTCGCTTCTCCGGCAGCAAGAAGAATTGCGAGAGAAAAAGATATCGATCTCGCAGCTCTCAAAGGCAGCGGCCCGGAGGGAAGTATCTTGGCTGAAGATGTATTGCGCGCGGCATCAAGCCAAACAGGCGTAACGCAAGCGGTCACGGCGGATCAAATTCTGCCGCTCAGTCCCATGCGCCGGATCGTCGGCGAGCGGATGACTCAAAGTAAGCAAAGCGCGCCGCATTTTTATTTAAGCATGGACATCGACATGAGCGCGATCACTAGGCTCAGGTCCGCGGCGAAACAGCAGGGTGAAGGGAACCCGCCGTCGATCAATGACTTCATCCTCCACGCCTGCGCCGGCGCGTTGAAGGATTTTCCGTCGCTCAACGCGAGTTTTACCGAAGCAGGAATTCAACCTTCGTGCGGATATCAATCTCGGCATGGCGATAGCCCTCGAAGAAGGGCTGGTGGTGCCGGTGATTCGCAACGCGGATCGCTTGAGTCTCACGGAATTGGCCGCGCGCAGCCGCGAGCTGATTGAAAAGGCGCAGACGAAGAAACTGTTCCCGTTGGACTATGAAGACGGCACCTTCACCGTGTCCAATCTCGGCATGCTCGGCGTCGATAGCTTCGTTGCGATCATCAACCCGCCCCAGTGCGCCATCCTCGCGGTCGGACGGGTCGCGCCTCGGGTGGTCGCCGACGACGGCATGTTTGCCATCAAACCGTCGATGACCGCGACGCTCTCGGCCGACCATCGCGTCGTCGACGGCGCCATTGGCGCGCGCTTTTTGCAAACCGTTAAACAACTCTTGGAAACTCCGGCATCTTGATCCCCGCATGGCCAAGATCGTCATTCGAAATCTGACGAAAACATACGGCGGCGGCGATGTCGTCGCGCTGCACGACATTAATCTCGACGTCGAGGCAAACGAGAGTGTTTGCGTCTTAGGACCGAGCGGTTGCGGCAAGACTACGCTATTGCGCATTGTCGATTGTTTGATTTCCCGCGACCGCGGCGAGGTGCTGATAGACGGAGCCCTGGTCTCTGAGCCTCGTCCGGATGTAGCCGTCGTTTTTCAGCATTTTGGGCTCTTCCCATGGAAACGGCTCGATGAAAACATCGCCTACGGATTGGCGCTCAGAGGCGCATCGAAACAGCAAATCGCAACGACGGTAGCGCGCTATCTTCAATTGATGGGACTCAAGGAGTTTGCCAAGTCCTATCCGCATCAGCTTTCTGGTGGCATGCAGCAGCGCGCCGGTTTGGCGCGCGCGCTGGCGATCAATCCAGCGCTCTTGCTGATGGACGAGCCGTTTGGAGCGTTGGACGCGCAGACCCGCGAAATGATGCAAGAGGAACTCTTGCGTATACTGGAGACCGAGACGAAGACCATGATCTTCGTCACCCATAGCATCGATGAAGCGATCCTGCTCGGCGACCGCATCGTCGTGATGTCAAGCCGTCCTGGGACGATTCGCAAAATCGTCCCGGTCGATATTCCTCGGCCAAGAAAGATTCTCTCGGTGCGCGCCCATCCGTGTTACATCGAGCTGCGAAATTCGCTCTGGGAGATGCTCATGCAGGATCTCGGCAGCGCTAAAGCTCAAAAGGCGGCGCCATGAATACGAAAGTATGTCGTACGCACTATCTCTTTTGCCGTCGTGTTCTTGCTTTGGGAGGTTTACGGCCGGCGCGTCAATCCGATTCTCTTCACTTATCCTTCAGCGATCGGACGGGCTTTCATTGGTTTGGTGGCCAGCGGTGAATTGCAGAGTTACATGAAAGAGAGCCTGCTGGTCTTGACCTACGCCTCGATTCTTTCGCTCATCGTCGGCGTCCTCCTCGGCGTGATCATGGGCCGTTTCTCGATCGTGGAGTGGGCCGCCGATATCTATATCAATGCGCTCTACTCCACGCCGATGGTCGCCGTCGTGCCGTTGATTGTCTTGTGGTTCGGCTTCAAAGTTCCGGCCAAGGTGATCATCGTTTTTTTATTCATGGTCTTTCCGGTGCTGCTCAACACCTATGAGGGAGTCAAGAACGTCGACCGAAATCTTCAGGAGGTCGCGCGCTCCTTTTGCTCCAGCGAAGGCCAGCTATGGCGCCATCTCATCATCCCATCGGCCATTCCTTTCATCGTCGCCGGCGTGCGCTTGGCCATCGGCCGCGGTTTGGTGGGCATGATCGTCGCTGAGTTTTATACTTCCGTTACCGGCTTGGGCTACATGATTGTCCGCTACGCCAACGCGCTCGAAACCGATAAACTCTTTGTTCCCATCGTCGTGGTTATGGTATTAGGAGTAGGCCTGATGTCGCTGGCCAAGTGGGTCGAAGGGCGCATCGCGCCGTGGCGCAATTCCTTGGAACGAGATTGAGTAAAACTTAAAAGGGGGCTTTATGAAAAGAACTCTCTGTTTTCTCATCGTGGCGCTCAGCTTGGCGTTGGCATTGCCGTCGGCCTTCGCGCAAGCCAAACGCAAAATTGTTTTCGGCGTACCCGTGACGCCGCCAAATGTTGTGCATCTGCCGCCTTACATCGCCAAGGAAATGGGATTCTTCGGCGAGCAAAATATCGATGTCGAATTGGTGACCTTCGAAGGCGGCACGCAAACTCTGCGTGGCAGCGTCGCCGGCGGCCTCGACATCACTGGCACCAGCTCCGACCCGGCGATCATCGCCGCGGCGCGCGGCGCCGGCACTAAAGTGCTCGGCACCTATTCGCACAAACTCTCCCAATCGATGCTGGTGCAAGGCGATATCAAAAGCTGCAAGGATCTCAAAGATCGCAAGATCGGCATCCAGGAAGTCGGCGCTTTCAACGAAGTGATGAGCCGCGCCGTGATGGCGAGTTGCGGTCTGACGCCGAAGGACGTGCAATATGTGCCGGTCAGCACCAAGGGACGGGTCGCCGGTTTGCTCAGCGGCCAGATCGATACCGCGATCCTCCACGTCGATCAAGCGATCGTCGCCAAAAAGAAAAAACCGGATCTCAATATTCTCGTCAATCTCTGGGAGCCGTTGCCCAAGTGGCTCTACGCAGCCTACATCGCGCCGGAAAAAGAGATTAAAGAAAATCGCCAGCTCTATATCGACATTATGACGGCACTGGTCAAAGCGAACCGCTTTATCTACAACAATAAGGCCAAAACGGTGGAGATCGCCGTAAAATACACCCAGCAAGACGCCGATGCCGTAGCCCAGACTTATGACATTCTCGCTAACGTTGGAGCATGGCCGGTGAACGACGGTTTGCCGAAGGACATGGTCGAATGGACGATTAACCGCCATGGTAGAGCTTGGCAGCATCAAGGCGCAAGAAAAACCGACCTATGAAAAGCTCGTCGATATTTCGATTATCGAAGCCGCGATTGGCAAAGTCGGCGGTCGCTTGAAAGGCGATAAGCGCTGGGACTGAGCTTCCAAGAGTTCATGATGCTACGCCTACAGGGCAGGACCTTTGTCCTGCCCTGTTTTTTATGGTCAAGACGGTAAAAAATCAGCCGGAGCCGACTTCGATGTTAGATGATAAATCGCCGTTCGATGAGCCGGTAGTGTTGCCTCTGGAAGATTTTCTCGACCTCCACGCTTTCCAGCCCAAGGACATTTCCAGCGTAGTGAACGAATACCTCGACCAGTGCGCCCAAGCCGGTCTACGACAACTGCGCATCATTCACGGCAAAGGCATCGGCGTACAACGCAACAATGTCCGTATGGCGTTGAGCCGCCATCCCGCCGTTCTTTCGTACGAAGATGCACCGCCGGAAGCCGGCGGCTGGGGCGCCACGGTGGTTACTTTGAAGGAAGAAGCCTAGTTCGCGGCAAACGGATCATCGCCTTTGGCCCCAACTAAATAGAAGAGCGTGATCGTTACTCCGACGGTAATGAAACTGTCGGCGAGGTTGAAAGCGGGCCAATGGTAATTCGAATAATAGACATCGAGAAAATCGATCACTTCGCCATGGAGCACGCGGTCGATCAGATTGCCGATGGCACCGCCGAGAATAAACGTCAGCGCTGTAACGAGCCCGGTCGCGTCGTCGCGCAAACGCTTGAGCATGACGAGGATAAAACCAATCGCCAGAATCGATACTCCGATTAAAAATGGCAAACGAAAAACTTCGTGGCTGCCGGCGAAGATACCAAAGGCCGCGCCGGTGTTGCGTACATAAGTGAGACTAAAAAAACCGTCGACAATCGGAATCGAGTGGTGCAGCGGCATGGTCCGGTCGACGATGATTTTTGTCAGCTGATCGAGAACGATAATCGGTACCAGCCAACTCAGGACAAGCTTCCACTTCGCGCTCAAGCCGTCGCTCCGCTGTTCAGCACCGCGGCGCAACGAGGACAAACGGTCGGATGCGCGGGGTCTTTGCCGACGTCTGGATCATATTTCCAACAACGATCGCACTTAGCGCCGGTGGCTTTGCCGACCAGGACGCGACAATTCAACAACGCGGCATCGTAAGCGGAGACCGAATCCGTCGTGACTTCAACCGCTTCCTCCGTCAGGCTTGCCTGGGAAACGATCAGCAAATCCTGCAACCGCGCGCGGTCCTTCTGGATCAGCTCTCGCAGAAGCGAGCTTTGATCACCGTTACATGGCTCGAAACGAACGTTGGCGTCGAGCGAATGGCCGATGATTCCCGCGGCTCGCGCCTGTTCCAACGCCTTCAGCACCTCGCTCCGCTCGCGAAAGATCCGGTCCCATTTTTCGGCGAGCTGCGGATCGTTCAGAGCTCGTGTCAGGATCGGGAATCGGCGAAAGGAAAACGCTCTTAGCCCGGCTATCCTTGTCGGGCATGTAATTCCAGACCTCTTCTGCCGTGAAAGACAGGATCGGCGCCATCAAGTGCACCAACACGTCGAGAACGCGGTACACAGTCGTCTGCGCCGCGCGCCGTTTGCTCGATGTTTTTCCCTCGCAGTAGAGGCGGTCTTTAACGATGTCTAAGTACTGCGCGCTCAGATCGACGCTGCAGAAATTGTTGAGCGTATGATAGACGGCGTGAAACTCGTAATTGTCGTAGGCCTCGCGGCAGCGGCTGAGCACGCTCTGCGTGCGCTGGAGAATCCAGCGGTCCATTTCATCGAGTTCGGTCGTCGGCAGCACATCTTTTGCCGGATCGAAATCATAGAGATTGCTGATGAGAAAGCGCGCGGTATTTCTCAAGCGCCGGTAAGCCTCGACGAGGCGATTGAGAATTTCATCGGAAATGCGCACATCTTCCCGGTAATCTTCGGCGGCAACCCACAGGCGCAAAATCTCGGCGCCAAATTTTTTGCTGATCTCCTGCGGCGCAATCACGTTGCCCAAAGATTTGGACATTTTGCGCCCTTTGCCATCGAGGGTGAAGCCATGAGTCAAGACGCTTCCATAGGGCGCGTGCTCGCGCGTCGCCAAAGACGTGAGCAGAGACGTGTGAAACCAGCCGCGGTGCTGGTCGCTGCCTTCGAGATAAAGATCGGCCCTGCCGCCCAAGCGCGGATCTCGCTCGACGACCGATGCCCAGCTCACCCCAGAGTCGAACCAGACATCGAGGATGTCTTCTTCGCGGGTAAAATCCTTCCCACCGCACTGCGGGCAGGTGAAATTCCTCGGCAACAAGTCCGCGAGCGGTCGGATATACCACGCGTCCGAACCCTCTTTTTCAAAGATCGCAGCGATGTGCTCGCACAAGGCTTGATTCAATACTGCTTCGTTACAGCCTTTGCAGTAGACCGCCGGAATCGGCACGCCCCATGAGCGCTGGCGCGAAATGCACCAATCCGGCCGGCTTTCGAGCATGCCGCGAATCCGATCCTTGCCCCAAGGTGGAATCCAACCCACTTGATCGATCGCTGCGAGCGCTAGCTCGCGCAGGCCCATTTTTTCCATCGAGATGAACCACTGCTCGGTGGCGCGAAAGATCACCGGTTTTTTGCAGCGCCAACAGTGCGGATAGCTATGGATGAGCTTGTCCTCTTTAAGCAATGCGCCGGCATCGATCAATTTTTGAATAATTTTTGCGTCCGCTTTAAAAACCGACTCGCCCTGCAAATCCCCCGCTTCCGCAGTGAATTTGCCCTCGGGATCCACGGGCGCCATCACCGGCAGGCCGTAGCGCAGGCCGACTTCATAGTCTTCTTGGCCGTGGCCCGGGGCGATGTGAACACATCCAGTTCCTTGATCCTGGGTCACAAATTCACCGAGGATCACCTTCGAATCTCTATCGATCCAAGGATGGCGGCAAACGATGCCTTCAAGCTCGGCGCCGGTCCACACTTCGGCACCGACCTCATAGTCTTTCTCATCGAGACCGATCGCCTTCATCACGTTGGGGATCAATTCCGAGTTCATGATCAACCCACCGTGGGAGGTTTTCACCCGGCGGTAAGTGAACTTGGGGTGAACCGCGATCGCCTGATTCGCCGGCAGAGTCCAAGGTGTAGTCGTCCAGATGACAAAGAAGCTTTCAGCTTCCGCCTTCATCCTTCCGCCTTCATCCTTGACCGGGAATTTCACATAGATCGACGCCGAAGTGTGATCCTCGTACTCGACCTCGGCTTCCGCCAGCGCCGTCACGCACGACGCGCACCAATAGACCGGCTTCTTCTGGCGATAGAGCGCCCCCGACTCGACGATTTTCCCAAGCTCGCGGATCTCTTGCGCTTCGTAGGCTGGATCCAATGTTAGATAGGGCCGTTCCCAATCGCCGAGCACGCCAAGACGCTTGAACTCTTCGCGCTGAATCGCGATGTATTTTTCTGCGTATTCTTTACATAGCTGGCGGATCTCCGCCTTGCTCATGGCGAGCTTCTTGACGCGGCCGATGTTCTTCTCGACCTGCAGTTCGATCGGTAAACCATGACAATCCCAGCCCGGAACGTAAGGCGCCACATGGCCGGTCATCGATCGGTACTTCACGATGATGTCTTTGAGAATCTTGTTGAGCGCATGACCGATGTGAATGTTGCCGTTGGCGTAGGGCGGGCCGTCGTGCAGGACGAAGTGGGGCTTACCCTGATTCGCCTCGAGGATAGTGAAATAAGTCCGTTCCCGTTCCCATCTTTCAACTTGCTTGGGTTCGTTCTGGGGCAAGTTCCCACGCATGGGAAAGTCGGTTTTCGGTAAATTAAGTGTCTCTTTGTAGTCCATGAGAATTTACAAAAACACCGGACGGTTCACCGCCCGCCGGTTTACCTGTTGTGGTTCAACCCGCGCACCATGCGCGATGCAAAGATGTCCGCCTTGTTTTCGGCATCGGCCCAGAAAACATAATGACCCATCTCATGATAAACCGTATTGATCCAGCGGCGCTCCGAGTTGTACTTGCGCCCCTTTTTCCAGTTTTCGGGATGGACCAAATAGATCTGCCCGTTCTCGTAAGTCTTACCGGCTGTCTTACCCCAGTCGATGTACTCAAACCATTCCACTTGGGGATTTTTCAGGTGATAAAAGCGGCACAATGCGGCGATGGCCTTGCGGAAGTCCAAGGCCTTGTATTTACGAAAAAACGCGGACAAAAAACGGTCCACGGCCCGACGCTCTTTTAATGGCGGCAAAATCATTCGCATGGGGTAAATCCGCAATCACGATAGTTTGACGTTTCTACCATACCTCGGCGGCAATAGAAACTGCCGGATCACTTTCTGAGGGCTTCTCTTTTCTGATAAGTGGCTGAATTTACTCATATTAATATTGTCAAACGATAATCGCTCGTACCCCAAATAGAGGCGGACAATTCGCTTGCGATGAGGGTCGAAGTATCGTAGATTGGCGTCCTTCGGAACGCTCGGCAGTGGCATATTTCAGTATCTCCATGATCGATTGGCTCGCTGGAAAGGCTGTCTTAATACTCACGCGTTTAAGTTTAATGATCGGTTGCAGTCTGGCTAGAGCATTTCCACAGGGGATCTATCGGCTTTCGGATTGGCTTGCGAGCCTTGGCTTTTGGATTTTTGTCGGCTTTCGCAAGCGTTCCATCGGCAACATTCAGGTTGCTTTCAACACAACCTTGGATCCCTTGATTGTTTTGGATATCGCCCGGCGGTCACTGCGAAATTTCTTTCGGGCCAATGTTGAAATCGCTACTTTCCTAAAAGCGAGCGATGAGGAATATCGTTCGAAAATCAGCGTCGAAGGATGGGAGTATCTGCAAGCCGCGCTGGCAAAACAAAAGGGCGCGCTAGTGTTGAGCGCGCATTTGGGCAATTTTTATCTTGCAGGTTCACGCTTGGCCGTAGAGGGGCTTCCGACTCACGTATTGGTAAATCAACCCCGCGATGATCGCGTTGCCCAACTCATGGACGACTACCGACTCCAAGTGCGGCAAAGAACGATTCACGCGCGGCCCCGACGCCAAGCGCTCCGAGAGCTCAGTCGCGTGTTGCGAAATAACCAAATCGCCGTGATCATCGCCGATGAATACCGCGGCAGTACTGGGATCGCAGTACCTTTGTTTGGTAAGACCGTGCGGGCGCGGCGCGGCCCGGTAACATTGGCGCTGCGCACGGGCGCAGCGGTCGTGCCCGCGTGCGTGGTCCGGCAACCGGACAACACACTCAAATTGCAAATCGAACCGGAACTGGAGCTCGATCGTTCGGGAAGAGGCCAGAGGCAGATCCGAGAGAACACCATTCGATTGACCCAATGGCTGGAGCGAACCGTTCGGCAATATCCCGATCAGTGGAATTGGATGAATATTCGCTGGTGGGAGAGTGAAGACAATCATTCGGTCAGCGAAACACCGCATTTGAAACAGGCATCTTAAATCTAATTTTGGAAAGGGGATTGAGGTGAAGGCGAGCAAAAAAGAACTCGATGAACTCAAAAAGAAGGTGGCGTTAGGGAACCGGATCATGTTTTATCAGGGATTGGCCGATTATCACGGTCATGTCAGTGCGCGCATTCCGGGAACTAGAAGGTTTTTCATCAAACCGGTTTTAGCGCCCCTCGGAGAGATCGCCCCCAAACACATCATTGAAGTCGATATCGATGAATACATGGAGGTTTGCGAACAGAACTATGCGAAGGCCGGGAATAAACGGGCCGTAACCAAAGTTAAGAATCCACCGCGCGAAACCATGATTCACGCTTCAATCTACAATGCCCGTCCGGACGTCAACTCCGTCGTGCACACGCACCAAACCATCGCCACGGCGTTTTCAGTGGCCGGAACGCCAATTTTACCGATCTACAACCAAGCAGCGGTCTTCGCGCCCGAAACGCCAATTTTCCCTAGTCCGCGGCTTATCTATACCGTTCAAGACGGCAAGGAAATTTGTCAGACTTTAGGAGATCGCACGGCAATGCTCCTCAAGGGTCACGGCATTGTTGTGTGTGGCGATAGCTTAGAATATGCTACCGTTCATTCGATTTATCTGGAGCGCACGGCTTATATGCAATTTATCGCCAGCTGCGTGGGCAAGCCGTCGATCATGCCGCAGGCCGAGATCGACTACATGAAAGAAAACATGATGTACCGTTCCTATGATGCCTTTGCTTATTTCAAGTCGCTGCTGCCCAAGAGCGCGCGTTTGTAGGCAGCAATTACCGACACAAAATCTTTGGAGGAAAAACTGATGGCAAAACGAGAAGAGAAGGCAACCGAATCTACTACCAGTAAAGGGCCGATTCAGGATTTGCGGGAATGGCTCCAGCGCGTGGAGGAGTTGGGAGATCTGGTTCACGTCAAGGAGGCGGTGAGCTGCGAAGAAGAAATGAGCGCCATCGGTTATCTCGTTGCCAAACAGAAGCCCTCGCCGGCAATTCTCTTCGACAATATCAAAGGCTATGAGAAGAGCCCATACAAAGCTCGCTCGCTGTGGAATATCCTCGGCCCGAGCATTCCACGTATCGCCCTGACCATGGAAGAACCTGCCGACACACCGACTGTTGAACTGATTCGCCGGGTCAAAGATAAACTCAAGAATCGCATGGCGCCCCGCGAAGTGGCGGCTGCGCAAGCGGATTTCTACCAGAACACGCTCATCGGCGATCAGATCGACCTGACTCAGTTACCGATCCCGCGCCACTGGCCATTGGATGGCGGGCGCTACGCCGGCACCGCGGACTGTGTGATTACGCGCGATCCGGACTCCGGTTATCTCAACGTCGGCACGTATCGCATGATGCTTCAAGGCAAGAGGGAAACCGGTCTTTATCTGTCACCGGGAAAAGACGCGCGCTTGCACATCACCCGTTCCTGGCAGCAAGGCAAGCCCGTTGAAGTCGCTGCGGCTTGGGGCATCGACCCATTGTTCATGGTGGTGGGCTCGCAGACGTTTCCGAAGAATGTTTCCGAGTACGAGTTCCTCGGTGGCATCAAAGGCGAGCCGATCCCTGTGGTCAAAGGCAAGACAACGAATTTACTTTTGCCAGCCAATGCGGAATTCATGATCGAAGGCGTCATCAAACCGAATTCGGTCAAGAGCGAAGGGCCGTTCGGTGAGTTTCCCGGCTACTATGGGCGACCCGAGGCGGGTTGCCCCCTGGTTGAAGTGACCGCGGTACACTATCGCAATAATCCCATTCTCACCAATGCGTTGATGGCTGACTATCCATCGAATGAACAGAGCGGCTTTTTCTCGATCATTCGTTCGGCCCGTATCTGGGACGACTTGGATAAACTCGGCATCCCGGGAATCCAAGGAGTTTATGCTCACCCTGCCGGTGCCGGAGGCTTCGGCATGACCGTGCTCGCGCTGGAGCAACGCTATGCGGGCCACGCGGCACAGGCCTTAGCGCTCGCCGCGCAAGTGCCGGGCGGCGCGTATTACACAAAATGGATCATCGCCGTGGATGAAGACATCGATCCCACCGACATGGATCAAGTGATTTGGGCGATGAGCAGCCGCTGCAATCCGATCGATGATATCGATATACTACGCAACACTTGGAGCACTTGGCTCGATCCGACCCAGAATCCACCGGAAAAACGGCCCTACGGTTCGAAGGCATTGATCAACGCCTGCAAAGAGCATCGTTACTTGCCAGTCTTCTCCAAGCGCACCGCTTTACGCAAAGAAATGTACGACAAAGTCGCTGCAGAGTGGAAAAAACTCGGCCTCCCGGGACAAATTCCCGAAGTCAGGGCGTTCGAAGAGGAGAAAAAAGTCGTCTATCACGAAGTCGGTGGCTTCGAACCGGGTAAACAGCCAGGAGAAGACAAGAAATAACTGTCATTCACAGTGACGGTCACAAGTTGACCGTCACTGCATTTTTCAAATCCCTGAGTACTTGGCAAAAATAAAAAAGGACCTCAACGAGCTAAGTTATCGCTCGCTGAGGTCCTCGTTGGTCAATACGTGGTTGGTTACTACGTCGTCAGCAACAGCCTAACTAATCGCTTCTTCACCTCGCTCATTAGTCCGAATACGAATCACGTCTTCGACCGACGACACGAAAATTTTTCCATCGCCGATTTTTCCGGTTTGCGCCGATTCGAGAATTGCTTCGACAATTTTTGGCGTCATCTCTTCTGGAGCCAGGATCTCGATTTTCACTTTGGGCAAAAAATCCACGGTGTATTCGGCGCCACGGTATAGCTCCGTGTGGCCCTTTTGCCGGCCGAATCCTTTGACCTCGGTAATTGTCATGCCGGTAATGCCCGCCGCTGTGAGCTTCTGTTTCACTTCATCGAGCTTGAAGGGTTTGATGATCGCTTCAATTTTTTTCATAACATGCCCCCTTTTGTGGAAGGACTGAAAGCCGGCTGTTGAGGACTGCGGTCAGGGACTAGAGTGGCATTATCCCTACAGCAGATCAATCCCGTGCCCAGTCCCTCTCTCCTTAGTCCGGCCTAGATATCGAAATACAGAGCGAACTCCCAAGGGTGGGGCCGCAAGCGGATCGCATCCACTTCGTGCTTTCTCTTGTACTCCAGCCAGGTCTCGATCACGTCCTTGGTGAACACATCCCCTCTTAGGAGAAACTCATGGTCCTTCTCCAACGCATCCAACGCTTGGTCCAACGACCCCGGCATCGATTTCACCTTGGCCGCTTCTTCCGGCTCCAACTCATACAAGTTCTTGTCGATCGGTTTGGGCGGCTCGATCTTGTTTCTAATCCCGTCCAATCCCGCCATCAGCATGGCCGGAAACGCAAAGTACGGGTTGCTGCTCGGGTCGGGGGTTCTAAACTCAAGTCGCTTGGCCTTCTCACTGGTAGAATACATCGGGATCCGGACGCAGGCACTGCGGTTTCTCGCCGAGTACACTAAATTGATCGGCGCTTCGTAGCCGGGAACCAGTCTCCGATAAGAGTTGGTCGTGGGGGCGATGAAAGCGCACAGCGCGTGGGCGTGCTTGATCAATCCGCCGATATAATACCGGGCGGTTTCACTGATCAGTCCGTAGCCCTTCTTGTCGTAGAAAATATTCTTGCCGGCCTTCCATAAACTCTGGTGGCAGTGCATGCCGGAGCCGTTGTCTTGAAACAAGGGCTTGGGCATGCAGGTGACCACTTTCCCTCGCTTGCGGGCGGTGTTCTTGACCACGTACTTATACAGCAAGACCTTGTCGGCCATCTTGGTCATGGTGTCAAAACGCATGTCGATCTCGGTCTGGCCGGCGGTGGCGACCTCGTGGTGGTGCACTTCGATCTTGATGCCGCATTTCTCTAGGTTGATGACCATCTCGGATCTGAGGTCCTGGTACTGGTCCATCGGCGGGACCGGGAAATAGCCTTCTTTGTATCTGATCTTGTTGCCTAAATTGATTCCTTCTTTGCCGGAGTTCCAAAACCCTTCCTCGGAGTCGATGTGATAGTAGCCTTCGTGGTGGTTCTGATCGAATCGGACGCTGTCGAAAATAAAAAACTCGATCTCGGGACCCCAGTAACTGATGTCGGCTAGGCCGCTGGACTTGAGATACTTCTCGGCTTTCTGGGTGATGTAGCGGGGATCTCTGGAATAGGGCTCGCGGGTGATGGCGTCTAAAACGTTGCAGACAAAGCTGATCGGTGGAGTGTTCGGTGAACGGGTCCATCATGGCGGTGTCGGGGTCGGGGAGCAGGATCATGTCGGACTCGTTGATCGATTGAAATCCCCGAATGCTCGATCCGTCAAAGCCTAATCCTTGATCGAAAGTATCGGCGGACAGTTCGGCCACCGGGATCGAAAAGTGCTGCCATAACCCGGGTACGTCGATGAACTTGAAATCGACAATCTCCGCTTTGTTCTTCTTCGCCATATCTAATGCGTCTTTCACTGGCATCAACTTGCTCCTCTCTGAATTTTGCAATTAGTATTTAAGTCGCAATCCTGTATCACATTCTTCACTCCAGAGCTACTTTTTTTGGTCGCCGTTCATTCGTAAGCGCGTTCGTTATGCTGCGTCAAATCGAGGCCCATGCGCTCCTCATCATCGGCCACTCTGAGACCCATGATGCTTTTGAGCACCATGAGAATGACAGCGGTCAGAACCATCGAAAAAGCAATTGTAGCAACGACAGCGACAAATTGAATCCATAGCTGGCCGGGATTACCAAAAAAGAAACCGTTGTTGCCCGCTGCGTTGACGGCTTTCGATGCGAAGAGCCCGGTCGCCAAAGCGCCCCACGTGCCGCCGACGCCGTGCACACCTACCACGTCGAGGGCATCGTCATAACCGAACTTAGGTTTCAGACTACAGGCGATCGAACAGAACACACCGCCGCCGATGCCGATGAGGATTGCTGACATTGGATCGACAAATCCCGCGCCGGGGGTAATCGCCACCAAACCAGCGACAGCGCCGCTGGCGGCACCTAAAACTGTCGGTTTTCCCCTTAGGATCCAATCCATCGCGAGCCAAGCAAGAGTCGCGGCAGCGGTCGCAAGGTGGGTAGCTACGAACGCCGAAGTAGCCAGGCCATCGGCTGCGAGCGCGCTACCGGCATTAAAACCAAACCAACCGACCCAAAGGAGGCCCGCGCCGATAATACTGAATGGCAAATTGTGTGGCGGCATCGCCTCCTGGCCATAACCGATGCGCCGACCGAACATTAGCGCAGCGACTAACGCAGCAGCGCCGGAGCTGATATGCACAACAGTTCCTCCGGCAAAATCCAACGCGCCCATCTCGCGCATCCAACCCTTAACGCCCCAAACCCAATGCGCCAACGGGTCGTATACGACGGTTGCCCAGATCACTATAAAGACCATGAACGTGCTGAATTTAACCCGCTCCGCAAAAGCACCCGTGATCAGCGCGGGGGTGATGACGGCGAACATCATTTGGTAAACCATGAACGTCATATGCGGCAGGGTCGCGGCATAGTCAGCGTTCGGTTCTACGCCCACGCCGCTCAAGCCGATCCAATCGAGTCCGCCAATAAATCCGCCGATATCCGGACCGAACGCTAACGTGTAACCCCACAGCGCCCATTGAATGCTGATGGCTGCAACCATGATAAAACTGTGCATGATCGTGCCTAGCACATTCTTACTGCGCACTAGGCCCCCATAAAAAAGAAAAAGACCGGGAATGGTCATCATCAAGACCAACGCTGACGACGTGAGCATCCATGCATTGTCACCTTTATCGATCTTTGGCGCTGGCGCAGCCCGCAGGGGGCACAGCTGCGGCAGGCGTTTCGCTAGTAACAGATGCGGCTGGAATCTGCGGGGTTTGCTGTGCTTGCGCGATCAAAGAGAAGGTCAACGGTAGAACGCCGATAAGAAAAAAAATATATAGCCAATTCGTGCATCGCTTCCCCACGATATACCCTCCAGCTTTATGTATAAAATTTAGGCAATTAAGGTTAAAATAGGCGATTTTGGATACATGCAGCAATGCTCATGCCACTACCGTTTATTATAAATATCACAGTGAAATTAGTTAGTTATGCTTGGTTGGGCCAGGAAATCCAGAGGGTGCATGCATAAAAAATAAGCAAATGCCTAAGTAATCACCAAGAGGAATAATTAGCGCAGTCTAGCGCCCGACTCTTCTAAGGTGTCGGGCGGATTTCTGCGGGAAGGGCAAAATGAATATTTTCTTCGACAAACCCGAGTTGAGCTACTTCGGCGCCTTGTCGTGCAAAAAACTCGACCGCCAATTCGACCAATGTTTCAGGGACGGAAGCGCCGGATGTGATACCGATGCGTTTAACTCCGTCGAGCCAGCGCGGATCGATACTGTGATGATCATCCACAAGATGCGCCTTTGCGCCTTGCGACTGGGCGACCTTGCAGAGCTGATTTGAGTTTTCGCTATTACGCGAACCGATCACCAGAACCAAATCCACCTCTCTGGCTAGCTGCTTCACCGCGTCCTGACGATTCTGCGTCGCGTAACAAATGTCTTCTTTGGCCGGCGTCACTAAGCTTAGGAAATCTTTGCTTGAGAATATCAATCACCTCTCGGGTATCATCAACACTTAGTGTTGTTTGGGTCAGCACTGCGACTTTTTGCGGATCTGGAATGATCACTCGTCTAGCGTCTTCGGCGGTCGCGACGATGCGGATACGTTCGGGTGCTTCGCCGCTGGTGCCGACGATCTCATCATGCTGCTCGTGACCAACCAGAATAATCCAGTAACCTTGCGCAGCGAATTTGCGCACCTCACGATGGACCTTATCGACCAATGGGCAAGTCGCGTCGATGATCAATTCCAGCCCTCGTTCTTTTGCCCCTTGCCAAATTGCCGGAGAAATTCCGTGTGCGCTAAAGATAAGCTTGCCGCCCTTCGGCACTTCATCGATGGACTGCACAAAGTGGACACCCCGGCCGGTGAAGTTACGGACTACATACTGATTATGAACGATCTCATGGAAAACATAGATGGGCGCACCATGCCGCTTGAGCGCGCGTTCGACGGTTTCCACCGCCATTTCCACCCCCGCGCAAAAGCCCCGCGGCTTCGCGACAATGACTTTTTCTATACTCATAGGTCGTCTTTAACTCTGGATGAATGGCCTGGGTCTGTCAACTTAGCGCCAGCGGCTCGATGAAAACTAGATTCGTGAACACCCATGTGCATGGAAGCTACCGTTGTTGGTCGAAGAGTTGGAGAATCTTGTCGGCGGCTACGGCAGCACCATCGAGGCGAACAAGGGGCCAGGTCGGCGGCTTAGAAAACAGCGAATGCAAAGATGGAGCGAGGTTTCCCGAAAGGAGCTCGGCCTGTGAAATATATTCCGCCGTCGCGCATTCGCCCAGGGCTTTGACCAGTCGCGAATACTCCGGAAATTCACCTCGGTCGGTGTAAAGCATGGGGAGTTTGTGGGCGAGCACATCGGCGACAATGCCGTAGCCCGGCTTGGTCACGATCGCGTCGACAGCTTGTACCAAATCCTCGTAGTGGCTCTGTGTGTCGGACAAGACGCATAGGTTGCCGTTAATAGTTTCACGGTCCCCTGTAGCAACAAAATAAAAATCTCCAAGCCGTTTGAATCGGTCCCAAGATAATCGATTCAGACCGAGGCCGCCGAAGCTGAGCAGGATAATCTTGGCGTTATGCGGCAGTCTGAACTTGGTTCTCGCCAGTTCCTTCGTTAGACCCGACGTGCGTGCGACCCAGGGGATTTCCTGGCGACACGGAAAGACAGTCATGTCACACGGATAGGGAAGCGTCAGCGCCAAGGTCGCTTTTTGATAGTAAGCCGCGATCTGCTCGACGATCGCATCAAAATCCGGGTAGTCCGCTCGATATGCACGATAAATGTCGTCCCAGGAAAAGTTGCTGAGCGCAACCGACGGTATGCCGGCGCTGGACGCGATTTCAAAACCGAGCGGCGGGATATCTCCCACGATCAATTTAATATCGTTTTGGCTGATGAACGATAGTTCTTGCTGCACGATGGCGTGTGCGGCGCCATAAAACTGCCGGCAGGCTTCCAGGGTTTTACCAAGATCCATCGCGAGGCTATCTTTTTGAATAATTCCAACATCGATCGCTTGTCGCGAATAGCAGATCGCTTGGGGATGATTGCCAAACAACCATTCGGGCGCGGTCGTGCGCACATGAATTTGCGTATTGGGGTGCGCTTTACGCAACGCCAAGATCACCTGATTGGATCGAACCGCATGGCCGTAGCCATGACCGGTAATATAATAAAGGATTGCACTCAAGGTGGTTTTGGTCGTATGAAGCTAGGAAGCTCAGGCTAGGGAGACGATGCTGGATTGTCAAGCTCGCCTTTACCGTTTTGGAGGAAGAAAATCCTATGACTGGTACAATCAAGAAAATTATCCGTCAAAAGGGCTTTGGGTTCATTAGTCCGGACGACGGCAGCGACGATGTGTTTTTTCATCGGGGGAGTCTCGCGCCACGCGGTCAACTTGAAGACCTCAACGAAGGCGACTCGGTGCAGTTCCAATCCCGCAAAGGCGACAAAGGTCCGGTCGCCTTCGATCTGAAAATTCGCTAAGCCAGTTCCTCCGCTTCGTCTTTCACCGAGCGACGCTTAGTCGCCGCGCTTCTTCGCCTGCTTGGTTTCGGCCTTGGACGCTTTGTGCTAGCGTGAAAAAAATCCGTCCACGGAGTTCTCCGCTCATGGAACATCAGCACACCAACCGTTTGATTCATGAAACTAGCCCCTATTTGCTGCAACACGCCCATAACCCGGTGGACTGGTATGCCTGGGGCGACGAAGCTTTTCAGAAAGCCAAGCAGGACAACAAGCCGATCCTTTTGAGCATCGGTTATTCCGCGTGTCATTGGTGTCACGTGATGGAGCGTGAGTCGTTCGAAAACGAGAAAATCGCCGCGCTGATGAACGATCTTTTCGTCAGCATCAAAGTCGACCGCGAAGAGCGGCCCGATCTCGACGAGATTTACATGAGCGCCGTGCAAGTGCTTACCGGCCGCGGCGGTTGGCCCATGACTATGTTTCTCACTCCCGACCGCAAACCGTTTTACGGCGGCACTTATTTTCCGCCGGAGGACCGCCAGGGCATGCCGGGATTTCCCCGCATCTTGGTCGGCGTTTCCCAAGCTTATCGGGAAAAGCCAGCGGACGTCGAGAAAAGCGTCGGCGAAATTCTTTCCGTTTTGCACCGTATGTCAGTGTCGCAGCCGAGCGACAAGACTTTTAGTCCGAGCATCATCGATGATAGCGCCGAGAAACTTTCTCGAGCCTACGACGCGGACAATGGCGGGATGGGACAGGCGCCGAAGTTTCCCAATGCCGGGGTTTATGAGTTGTTCCTGCGTGCTTACAACCATTCGAAGCAGCGTCGCGACTTAGACATCGTCGCGCACACACTGACGAAGATGGCCAATGGCGGAATTTACGATCACCTAGGCGGCGGATTTCATCGCTATTCGGTCGATGCCAAGTGGCTCGTGCCGCACTTCGAGAAAATGCTCTACGACAACGCGCAGCTTCTGCGCAGTTACGCTCAAGCATACACCATCACCGGCGAGCCCTTGTTCAAAACGGTCGTCGCTGAGACGGCGAATTATCTCTTACGTGAGATGGTCGATCCGAACGGTGGATTCTATTCCACCCAGGATGCCGACAGCGAAGGCGAAGAAGGAAAATTTTTCGTCTGGACGCCGGCGGAAATCAACGCGTTGGTCGGCGAAGAGGACGGCGAGATTTTCAGCCGCATTTATGATGTCAGTGAGGAAGGAAACTTTGAAGACAAAAGCATTCTTCATCCGATCTTGACTCTCGATCAAGCGAGCAAGTTTTTTCGCAAAGACCGAAACGAGATCGAAACGCTGATTGCCAACGTCAAACAGAAACTCTTCGCCGCGCGTGAAAACCGTATCAAGCCGTTTCGCGACGAGAAAATCATCACCGCATGGAACGGTTTGATGCTTTCGGGCCTCGCCCATGCGATTAGGATTGTCGATCAGACCGCCTACGTTGAAGCGGCGCGGCGAAACGTGAATTTCATTTTCAGCGAAATGTTTCGCGACGGATTCTTGCTGCATACTTATAAAGACGGCCAGGCGAAGCTGCTCGGTTATCTCGATGACTATGCTTTTCTTGTCGTCGGCCTGCTCGACTTGTATGAGGTGCTTTTTGACCGAACCCTATTGGAGCAAGCGACCCAACTGACCGAAATTATGTTGCGGGAGTTTTGGGACGAACAGGATGGCGGGTTCTTTTATACCGGCAAGTCCCATGAGCAGCTGATCAGCCGGGCAAAACCGGTATTCGATGCGTCGATCCCGTCAGGCAACGCCATGGCAACACAGTCGCTTCTGCGTCTCTTCCACATGACCGGCAACGACGACTATCGCACCCGCGCCGAAACCGTTTTGCGCTCCTACTACGATGCCATGGAAAGCCAACCGTTTGGTTTTGCGCACTTGCTGTGCGCGTTGGATCTGTATCTGAATCCGGCCAAAGAAATCGTTCTGATCGGGGACCAAGATGACCCGCGCGCACTAGAAATCGTGAAGCAAATTCATGCCTGCTATCTTCCCAACATGACGTTGCAAGTAGTCAGCCCGGCAATGTCGATGGACACAGTCTCGCCGCTGCTCGCGGGGTAAAACACAAGTCGACGATAAACCAACCATCTACGTCTGCCAGAATTTCACCTGCTCTGCGCCGGTCACGACGCTGGACGGAATTAAAGCCTTTGCTCGATACCTAGAAGCATCGGAAAAAGAATTATTCTCGACCAGTCGTAAGCCGAGGCCGAGTGACCGCGACCTATGTACCGACCGGACTGCTTGGTGATGGTTTGAATGATTCGCTCGAGATCCGCCAGAGTGTAATACTCGATCTCGATCTTGCCTTTAGCCGAGCGGGCTTTCGGCATTAGGCGCACACGCTTGCCGAGCGAGCGTTGAAGTTCCTCGACGATCGATTTTAGGTCGGGATCGATGAGCGGAATCGCGCGTCGGCGTTTGCGACCGACGATCAAATGGCGCTGACCATTTTTTCGGTTTCCCGCGTCGATAGGCCCTTGGCAATGACTTCACGACAAGCGGCGATAGAATCAGCGGTTCGGTATGCAAGCCCAAGAGCGCGCGCGCCTGACCCGCGGGCAAATTGCCTGCGGACAATTCCTGTTGCACTTCCGCCGGGAAGCGCCAGCAGACGCAGGGAGTTAGCGATCGCCGGACGACTCTTTCCGACCTTTTCGGCCATCTCTTCCTGGCTCCAGCGAAATTCTTCCTGCAAACGGCGATAGCCGGCCGCTTCTTCGATGGGGTTTAAATCTTCACGCTGAAGATTTTCTACCAATGCAAGTTGCAAGGCCTCATGATCGTTCGCGCTGCGCACGACCACCGGCACCCGGCTGAGCCCGGCTTTTATTGCCGCGCGCCAGCGCCGTTCACCGGCAATCAATTCATAATCGCTACCGCGCGGTCGGACTACCAGTGGTTGAATAATTCCCTGGTTTCGAATCGATGCGGCGAGTTCTTCAATTTTTCCTTCGTCGAAGCTACGCCGCGGTTGAAACGGACTCGGTGTGATCCGGTCGACTGCGACCTCGAAGGTAGGTTGGCTCGGCGTGCTTGTCGGTCTGGGGTTCCGCTGCGCTCGGAATCAGCGCGCTCAGGCCTCTACCCAAGCCCCTTTTCGGCGGTGACATCGTGTTCTCCACGGCTGATTAACTCCTTGGCTAAGTCTCGGTAGTCTTGCGCGCCCGTCGAGATCGGGTCATACAAACAAATCGGCTTGCCATAACTCGGACTCTCACTCAGACGCACGTTGCGACGGATGATCGTACGGAAAAGTTTGTCGGGGAAATGCGCGCGAATCTCCTCGACCACCTGATGCGATAACCGGTTGCGGCCGTCGAACATGGTGATCGCAATCCCTTCCAAATGGAGTGTTGGATTGAGACTCTCTTGCACCAGCCGGACGGTTTCGAGAATCGCGCTCAGTCCTTCTAGCGCGTAATATTCGCTTTGAATCGGTATCAAGAAGGAATCAGCCGCTGTCAGCGCATTGATTGTCAGCAACCCCAATGAAGGCGGGCAATCGAGGAACACATAATCGTAATCTCCTGACACGGCTGCAAGGGCATCTTTCAAACGGTACTCGCGCCGTTCGGCATTGACCAATTCCACTTCGGCGCCAACGAGATCCTTAGTCGCGGGGAGCAGCAGAAGCTGCGCCATCTCTGTCTGACATACAACCTCGCCAATGGAGCGCGAACCGTCGAGCACGTGATAAAGGCTGGAACTTAGTTGTGATCGATTCAACTCCTAAGCCGGTCGTGCTGTTTCCCTGAGGATCGATGTCGACCAACAACGCTCTTTTGCCTTCGACCGACAGTGAAGCGGCGAGATTAATCGCTGTCGTGGTCTTACCCACGCCGCCCTTTTGATTCGCGATCGCGATCACCCGATTCAACATATTCTCTAGTTATTTCAATATGTTACGATTATTGTTAAGAGTGCACTTATTTCTATCATAATAAACTCCAAAAGCAAAGCAAAATATTCCGTTTCACGTGAAACGATATGCGAGATAAACCGACTCAGCCTTTTGCCGCTGTTCGAAAGACAGCTCAGGCGCTCTTCTTTGTTTTCTTAATATAGAAAGACAGCAAAGTCATAGCGGCAGGGGTAATTCCTGAAATGCGTGATGCCTGCCCTAGCGACCTGGGTTTAATGCGGGTGAGCTTTTCGCAGACTTCGCGAGACAACCCGCTGATCGTGGAATAATCAATATCATCAGGCAGACGTACATGCTCCATTTTTTCGAATCGTTCGACCATCTCTAACTGTCGATTTACGTAGCCGGCATACTTAATTTGAACCTCGGCCTGGGCCTCAATATCAAATGCCAAGGACGGCAGGTCGGGACGCAGGGAGTGTAATTGAGGCAGTGAAATTTCCGGCCGTTTAAGAAGCTGTGCGCATGTCGTTGGATTTCGCAGCGGCGTGGAATCAAAAGATTCAAGCTGGGCATTGATGTCTGAATTTACCGCCAATTGCTTACTCTCAAGAGCGCGTATCAAGTTGCCGACAGATTCTTTCTTATTGGAGACTCGCTGATTTGCAGACTCGCTCGCCAAACCGATTTGACGGCCGATCTCTGTTAGCCGTAAATCGGCATTGTCTTCTCGCAGTAAAAGGCGATACTCGGCTCGTGACGTGAACATGCGATAAGGCTCACTGTCGGTTCCTTTGGTGACGAGATCATCGATTAAGACCCCGATATAGGCTTGATCCCGCGAGAATACCACTGGCTCATTCCCGCGCAGACTGAGTACGGCGTTAATGCCTGCGACGATGCCCTGGGCCGCAGCCTCTTCATAACCGGTTGTGCCATTGATTTGGCCTGCATGATAAAGCCCCGCAACCAACTTTGTTTCGAGCGTCGGGTAGAGCTGCATTGGATCGAAATAATCGTATTCGATTGCATATCCCGGTCGCATAATGTCGGCGCGCTCAAGACCTTCAATTGATCGCACCATCTCAATCTGCACATCCAGGGGTAAACTGGTCGAAAGCCCATTCGGATAGATTTCACTCGTGTCGAGCCCTTCCGGTTCCAAAAATATCTGATGCCGAGTCTTATCAGCGAAGCGATGGATTTTGTCCTCGATCGAGGGACAATAACGGGGTCCACGGCTTTTGATCAGACCGGAGTACATCGGCGAGCGATGGATTGCTGAGCGGATGATCTCGTGGGTTCGACTGTTCGTATAGGTTATATGGCAAGGCACTTGGCGCTGAACAATTCCTTGACTCGAAAATGAAAATGGAATCGGATCCTGATCGCCTGGCTGAATCGTCAACTGGGAAAAATCGATTGTCCTCGCATCCAACCGCGGACAAGTCCCGGTTTTCAATCTCCCCACTTTGAAACCCAAATTAACCATGGACTCGCTCAGACCGTGAACCGCAAAGTCACCGGCCCGGCCTGCTGAGAAGTTCTTATCACCAATATGGATAAGGCCTTTAAGAAACGTGCCAGTGGTCAAGATTACTTTGCGCCCATAAAACTTCTCACCGATTTGGGTCTCGACACCTTTCACTTGGCCGCCATCGACAATCAATCCTTCGACGCTTCCTTGGCGCAGTGTCAATCCGGGGCAGGTTTCAAGCACTCGCTTCATCCTTTGCCGGTAAAGCGCCTTGTCGGCCTGCGCCCTCGAAGCCCGCACGGCCGGGCCTTTTTTTGTATTGAGCAGCCGAAACTGTATCCCGGTATCATCAATCGCTCGCCCCATTTCGCCGCCGAGCGCATCGATTTCTTTAACCAGATGACCTTTGCCGATCCCCCCAATGGCCGGATTGCATGACATCTGACCGATATGATCGAGATTGAGGGTCAACATGAGAGTGCTGCATCCCATGCGTGCCGCGGCCAGGCATGCTTCTATACCCGCATGCCCGGCGCCCACTACGATTACATCAAAAGGCTGCTCGGTACTCATAGTTTCACGTGAAACATTTCTCTACGATAATTTTTCATATATTAAGTATTATATAATTTAAATATGTTATTTTCCAATGCAAAATTGACTAAAAATACGTTCTAAAATATCATCGGAACGGACCATTCCAATGATTTCTTCAAGAGCGGCACTGGCCTCATTGAGATCCACTGCGATTAACTCTGCAGCCCGTTTTTCGTCGAGAGATACCAGCGCTTGCTTTAGCGCTTGGTTGCCGCTGCATCAAAGCGCTCTTGTGCCGCAAGTTAGTTATGACGATCGACGGTTCCGCATCGGTGTCGAGAATTAGCTCCCTCAGCTTCACCTTCAGTTCCTGGATTCCGTCGCCTCGCTGGGCCGACACACAGACGAGTTCCCTAGGATCATCGAAGTCTTTTTAGTTCCTCGATCAGCGCATTGTCTAGGGGCAAGTCGCTTTTGTTAATCGCCAACAATTTTCTTTTTTTCGAAGCAATTTCGTTGAATAACGCGCGATCCTCTGCGCTCAATGGCACCGAGCCATCGACGACAAAAATCACCGCATCCGCTTTTTCTAAATGCTCTCGGGAGCGCTGCACACCGATGCTTTCTACTTGCTCATCGGTTTCGTGAATACCGGCAGTGTCCCAAAGCACGGCAGGCAAACCGTTCAAATCGAGCGATTCCTCGATAACGTCGCGGGTGGTACCCGGCAGCGGAGTTACGATCACGCGTTCGGCACCGAGGAGGGCGTTAAGCAAGCTCGACTTGCCGACGTTGGGACGCCCACAAATACATACCTTGACGCCGTCACGGAAAAGTCTTCCCCAATCATAAGTAGCTAAAATATCGCTAATTTGTACACGAAGCCGCTCGAATCTTTTTTACCAGAGCGGGGCGCTGCAGCAGCTCAATTTCCTCATCCGGAAAATCGATGGCCGCTTCAACTTGAACCAGAATTTCGAGGAGGTCTTCGCGCAGGTCACGAACCCACTTTGATAGTTCGCCGCCGGCTTGATGCAGCGCCAGATCGGCGCCTTTGTCGGTTCGCGCACGGATCAGATCGAGCACGCCCTCGGCTTGGGTCAAATCCAGCCGGCCGTTGAGAAAAGCTCGTTTGGTAAATTCACCGCGCTCGGCCTGGCGCGCTCCTTGTGCCAGCACCAGTCCGAGAATCCGGCGAGATATGAAGGCTCCGCCATGACCGTGGATCTCGACTACGTCTTCGCCCGTGTAGCTGCGCGGATTGCGCATGATCGTAAGCAGCACTTCATCCAAGACCCGCTTGCTCTCCGGGTCGCAAATCTTGCCATGGTAAAGGCGATGGGATTTAAATCCGCCATTCTTTCCATCCGGCCGAACGAAGATTCTTGCCGCGATATTTTCCGCGTCAGCACCGCTGACCCGCACGATCGCCACACCGCCTTCGCCGGGCGCGGTTGCGATCGCCGCTATAGTATCTTCTTCGTACATAAAAAAGCCGGTTCATATTACCAACTCCGCGGCTTTAGACAATGCCCACACACGCGGGCTCCCAGGTATGCGCACGCTGATAATTAATTTTGCGACGAGCCCGAGATTGGTTCTGGTGTGCAGTTCTTCACGATGCCGCTGCCGTCGAGCGTGAGCGAAGAGCATTTCAGGCCATGGAATGGTTTCGGTGAATGCGGTGAAAATAGGACTGCGCTACTGCCAATAAATCACATGACGCCGGCGAATAAAAAAACGCCTGGCACCGCTAAGCGCCAAGCGTTTTCAAACGCACAAATCACTGACAATAGCTTACGGGATGACCTTCAAAAATGTCGGCGCTTCCGGCACGTGTCACTGCGCTCGGCCGGATTGTAGCCCAACTGAACCACTTCGAAATCACTCGCCGTCAGATTGCCGAAAGCGGGATTGAGTTTACCGTTGTCCCATCGGGTATCGTACGTTCCGGTGATATACATGTCGGAGCCGTTATCGGCGACGATCAAACCATATTTCTGCATAGCACGTAAGATTTTTTGGATATTCGGATCGCTCGTACGCGTAGTGACATCGACACTCGCTTTTAAGCGCAGGCGCGCTCCCATAGGCAAAGCGGCCGCCGTCGAACCGGCGCGATGAGAAGCGGGATAGACAAAACCGTTGCTCGAACGCACGGTCACGCGAAAGGCGTGGCGGATTTCGCTCGCCGTTGGATCATAAACTTCGTCGTAACGGACCAGTCCCGGAAGTATCGCCAAGCCAGCAGCATCGGCCGACGTCCAGCCATTCGTCCGGCGATTGTTGGTACTCATGTCAAAGAAGGCGCCGGAGCCGGCATACCACTTTGCTTGGGTGGTATCGTAGAACACGTTGTAAAGCTCGTAGAGATAATTGCGATCGCGATCGACGATCAGCAAATGACGATCTTGGCTGCTGCGTTTATCGACGTTGCCTGGATCGCCGCCTTCCACCCAACGGGCCTGCGTGATCACTTCCGGCGGAATTGGATAGAAAGGAAAACTCGCGCCGGTCTTCAGATCCACGCCGTCGCTTTCATCCCAGTACTGAAACTGCACAGGCTTCAGATCAGAGTTACTGACTCCGCTCACGACGGCGTAGGGCATGCCGTAAATTCCGTTCGTCGTGCTCGTGTCGTTCCCACCGAAGTCAGGATGCAAGCGGCGCGTGCTTCCAATAAATGAAATGAAGCCTGTCGAGTTGGCGTCCAGCGGCCAACTGCTGATATCCAAATTCCACCAGTTGTCAGCGGGAAACAACGGTTGCGCCAGTGCTCCGCCGCGAACCGAATTTATGGCCAAAGCCGCAGTTGTCACACCGCCAAGGACTGCAACCAGCATCGCGATCACGACGATCGGCTTCCAACCCGTAGCCAAAAAACGAAAAACATGTCGAATCATACTGGCCTCCATGAACGCTCAAAACGCGCCAAGAAAAGGCGCAAGCCTTATGCCACGAGAAATGTGGCGTAAACTCACCCTTCTGTTACCTGGAATTCGTCAGCGACATACCATCGGGAGGGAAGATATCCGGGTTGGAATACGCCACTGCCCGAAGAGCAACACATTTGTCATTCGGTGGGCGAGTCAAAGTTTCTTAGAACAATTTATGATGGGAACGCACAAATACGCAGAACTTGAAAAGCTCAGCGCAAGTCAAACGAACGCTAAAGTTTTCTGTCGAACCGCCAAATCTTCGGCGCCGGCGAAAGCGAACCGTTCAAGCGCTTGCGGATTCAACTCAATGCCCAAACCCGGCTTGTCCGGTGGCGTAAGAAAACCCTTTTGCACTTTGAAGGGCTCGTTCAACAGTTCTTCACGGAGTGGGTTGTACGTGTAGTCCAGCTCCATGACGATGCAATCTTTTAGCGCCGCCGACAAGTGCACGCTGGCCGCCAGCGCGACTCCATCGCCCCAAGTATGAAACGACACCGGAACATTGTGCTTTGCCGCCAGCGCGGTGATTCTCTTGATCTCGGTGATACCACCGGCGCGGGCGACATCCGGTTGGATGAAATCGACCGCGCCTCGAACGATGAAGTTCTCGAACGCATAGTAGGTATGCAGATTTTCGCCGACGGCAATCGGCACTTTGGTTTTCTCGCGAAGCGTGGCGTGCCCTTCGATATCCTCGACAAACAACGGCTCTTCGAGCCAAAACGCGCCGCACTCCGCAAACGCGGCGGCGGCCTTGAGACCGACGTCGACCGAATATCCTTGGTTGGCGTCGGTCATCACCGTGAAATCTTTGCCGAGCTCCTCGCGCACCGCGCGGACGATGCGAATATCTTGCTCCAAGTCGAAGCCCACTTTGATCTTGACGCCGTGAAAGCCCTGGTCGGCGAAAGCGCGCGCCCGCGCCGCCACTTTCTCCGGCTCTTCGGGATAAAGCGCAGTCGCATAGACCGGAACTTTATCGCGGCACTTGCCGCCCAAGAGTTGATACACAGGCACGCCGCGAACTTTGCCAAGGATATCCCACAGCGCGATATCGACACCGCTCAACGCAACAACACCGATGCCGCGCGTGCCGAACTCTTTGTGACCGCCTCGGAAGTAAGCTTTGTCCCAGATCTCGTCGATCTCCGTCGGATCCATACCGATCAAGAGCGGCTTTAAAACTTTCGCGACGATCACTTCGATCAACTCGCCGTTGCCAGAAGCCGAACCGATTCCGCTCACGCCTTCGTCGGTTTCCACTTGAACCAATGTCGTCGAGCGCGTATTTCGCACGCCCGAGCGGCTAAAGACCTGGCCTTCAGTCGGTATGGTCGCGCGCAGGCGAATCGTTTTGACGTCCGTGATCTTCATGTCTCACCTGAAATATTTGTGGTACTCATTGTTGTAGCGATTGTAATCGTCGGCGCTTACTGGATTGACCACTAAAAGCTTGTGCCCTTGAATCAGCTTGGGCGGGTTCGGCAAAACGTCTTTCCGCACGGTAATCCGGCTGATTCCTTTGAGCACCTGCTGCCCTTCTTCCGACAGGCAATAGTCAATAAACAGCTTGCCTGCTGCCGGGTGAGAATTCTTCGCCGTAAGCGCGAGCACCTGCGCATAAACAAAATGCGGCTGCAGCGGTATCCACTCGATCGGCGCGCCGGATTTCTTCATCTCTTCGACGCTGGTCGGGTACTGTGAAACTGCCAGGGAAAATTCTCCCGCTGCGAGTAGTTGTCCAATAATCGTATTGCCGTCGCGCGCTTGCACATTTTGCTTGCTGAGGGCCTCCATGTATCTGCGGCCTCGTTCCTCGCCGAGTGTCTGCATCATCGCCACGTACCACTCGGTCTTGTTGAGATCGAGGCCCAATCTGCCTTTCCACCTAGGCAAGAGCAGGTCATCGTAGCTTTTGGGAATGTCACCGCCCTTCACCAGCCGGGTGTTGTAGGTAATCGTCATCGCGTTCAGAATCACCGGCGCCCAATAGTCGTTGTTATCGCGCAAATTTTCGTGAATCGCTTCGCGTTCCGGCGACTGGTAGCGCGCCAACAAACCTTTCTGTTGCAGTGCCGCCAACGGAAACACGCTGCCTTGGTAAACATCCGGCAGAAAAGTGTTGTTGCGGACTTCGGTTAGATATTTGCCCAGGAGTTTATCCTTGCCGGCGCGAAAATATTCCATCTTCAAGAATGGATATTTCCTTTCGAAAGCCACCTTCAGCGCATTGCCGTCGTTGGCGGAAGCTCCGGTGTAAAATACGACTTTGCCTTCCTTCTTTGCGTCCTCGATAAGCTTGGCGCGATCCGGTGAACTCTGTGCATTGGCAAGTCCTACGAGCCCGACCGCAATCACGAATAGGACGGACAACTGGCGGCTTCTCGTGCCCACAATCACCTCTGATGGCCGGCTACTTCATCTCCCAATACTGGCCCTCGACGATTTGACCGTCGACGACGACGAAATCGACTTCCTCATCGGTTCTCTTGTTGCCTTCACTATCGACACGCAGGACTTTCGGCTTATTGCCTTTCTTGGCGCTAACGCGAAACAACGCGAGCGGCTGATCGCCCGTGCTGGCAAAATAGTAGTAGTGATTCTCCGGCAGCATGATGCCTTCGCCTTTGTTCAGCACCGTCGGTTGATTTTCTTTATTATAGAAAGTCGCCTGCCCATCCATCACGACAAACGTATGGTCTTCCCCCGGGTGAGTGTGAAGCTTATTCTTGCGCCCGGGAACATAGTAATTGAGCCCGATCGTCATGTTGTCGGTCTTGGCTAGAGGAATGTGACTGCGCCCGCCGCTGATATGCGGTGTCTTAAGTTTGAATGTCGAAGCTTCCATGATTTTGTCCTCCTTAGATAATCTGTCGTTCGGTATATCTCAGACGTTTAACCTTGAAAAGGGGCAATGGCCTGGTCTATTTTGAGGCACCTAATTCGAACCCGAAGTCAAATAAGGAGATATCAACATGGCTAACATCGGACTCGCCTGGGTCAACCCGGCGCCGCTCACCAAACCGGAGAATGTCGTCAACTTCGCAAAACAATGCGAGGCCATGGGTTGCCATTCCATGTGGACCATCGATCGAATCGCCTACGACAATCTCGAACCGTTGACCATTCTCGCGGCAGCCGCCGGCGCGACCCAGAAACTCCGTCTCGGCACTTCCGTGTTGCTCGGCAATCTGCGCCATCCGAGCCATCTGGCCAAAATTATCGCGACCTTAGATTTTATTTCCAACGGTCGAGTCACTTTGGGTCTCGGCTTCGGCAGCCGAGAAAGTGATTACAAAGCCGTAGAAATTCCTTATGAACATCGCGGCAGCCGGGCAGTAGAACAAGTGCAACTGATGAAACGCCTCTGGACCGAAGACAATGTCACCCACAAAGGCAAGTTTTTTAATGTCGAGAATCTGACCGTTGGCCCGCGCCCGGTGCAGAAACCACATCCGCCGATCTGGACCGGCGGCAGCGCCGAGACTGCACTGAAACGAGCTGGTACCTGGGCTGACGGTTTTATCTGTGGCAGCTCGGCGATCCCGGATTTCCCATCGACCTGGGAGAAAATCTCCGGTTACGCCCGCGCCGCTGGTAGAGATCCGAATAAAATCACCAAAGCCGGCCTAACTTTCATGGCCATCGACGACGACCAAGCCAAAGCCGTGAAAACGGTCGAGGATTACGTGATGCGGTATTACGGCCGCCTGCGCGCCGACGTAGCCAACACATCCTTGGTGGGTTCACCAGCCGCCGTCGCCGAGCGAATCGGAGCCTTCCTATCGAGAGGACTGGACACGCTGATCATCGGCTTGGCCGATCCGGATCCGAGACAATTGGATTTGTTTGGGGAAAAGGTACTGCCGCGACTCAAACAGTAGCCATCGCGGCGACGTCTGATCAGTTCAGGGTGTGAAAAACATCCCTCGAAAACTGAACTCTTTTTCGCGAACGGTAACAATCACTTTGGTTTTCCCCGCCAAGAAAAACCGCAAGAGGGGCAGCGATATTGAGGTGAAACGCCTTCATCTTGGCCCTTTATGTCTTTCGGTGGGAGCTCGATCAGAAACTTTCTGAGAGTGTGGCGTGTCAGCTCCCATTCCCCGGTTCGCGCCTCTGCCATGACGCGCTCGAATTTATCCCTTGGCGCACTCGCAAGTCGCTGACACCATGACGAGAGATTTTTGTCGATTCCAAGCTCGCGAAGCGTAAAACCACTCCTGCCATTGGGAACGGTTTTCGATGGTCGACCGCCTTTGCTCAAATGGGTCTTCCGAAGCATTTCGCCGAGCTGCGTTTCACACCTCAACTTTAGCTCATTGGCCAAGTTGATGAGCTGCATGTCTCTCGATACTCGAACCAGCTGCCGCAACGCGTCGGCCTTGCTCCGAAAGTCCATCAGCTTCACCATGCTGTCGGCCACGAGAATCTCGCGCTTGGCGGCGTCGATGCGCGCGAGTATATGATCACGTTGCGACAATTTCACAACAGTATTCTCACCGACTTCGCAGACGACGGTCCAGCCGGGCGCGCCTTCGTTTGCTGAGGCTCGGTCGGAATAATGGATGCGGGGAGATCCGCGGTTTGGTCGAATTCGGGGCCCATCGCTCCGATGGCAAGGACTCTTTTCTTATGGTTCATGGCCAGAAATTAGCAGGGAACAGTCGCGACGATCAAATTTGGCAACTGGGCGATCGATTGAGTCAAATAGGATCGAACAGAAATCCATTATTCAAGCAGCAGGAAAGATCTCTTGATGTGCCCGCCCTTGAAACCTGGCTCTGGAATGCTGCGTGCACGGTCCGCGATTTGTATCAGCAGCTTGCGCGCCTATTTCTTCAGTCCGTTCTGATTTGGTTAGCCGCAGATAGTCCCTGAAAACTCGCTAACGCTACTTCGCGCTCTTGATAAACGGCTTCCAGTTCCACTCGAAACTCGGGTCCGTGTATGCTTCCGTGGGCATCAGCGAAGTGAGTCCGCGCCTCGCCAATTCGTCTTTGAACTTCTCTCTCACCCAAGTATCTTCGTTGACATACTCGATCTGGTCTTTGGCTCGATCTTCGACTTTCTCGGCGTGGCCGAGAAACTGTCTCGGTGGATGGAGTGCCAAATAGCGCGCTGGTTCGCCGCCAGCGTTGAAGTGCTGGTGAAACCATTTGTTCGGCGGCGTGAAGCAGCTCGCTTCGTGCCAGGGCACGACGACTTTGTCTTTGCCTTCTTCCCACATGATTGAGTAGCCTTCGCCGACCGGGATGACGATCACCCGGCCCGGGCCGTGGCGGTGCGCTTTCTTATACAAGCGCGCGTCGAAAACCGACATGTGGCAAGACATTTCCGAATCGGCAAATTGGATGTAAACGCTGCGCCCGCCGGCGCCGCGCCTGACATTGGCGTCAAGTTTGTCCCAGGCGCGCATATCGGGAAAAAAGTTGCCATACCAGTAAGCGCGCCGGCCCCAGGATTCATCCAACGTGTCTTGCGAGATCATCTTCGCTTCGGAATAAAAATCCATCTCATTCTGGATGTCGGACCCTTCGTAGGAATTGCCGAAAATAAGATTCGGGTCGCGCACGCCGGACAACGTCAGCGGCATGTAACTGTACTGCAGCAACCGCACCGGCTTGTCACCCTGCATGTTACTGAACTGATGTGTGTAATTGTGCGGCACCAGGAACATGCTGTGCTTTTGCCACTCAAAGGTCTTTTTGGGCCGCTTCTCGCCCGCCCATATGGTCGTCAACCCACGGCCTTCGACAACGTAGACGATTTCATCGAGGGCAAATTTCAACGGCGGCAGAGTTTTCCCCGGCGGAATTTCCGTTACCCGCGCCGCGGTGATACCTTCCTGGCCGACGAGCTGGATGAAGGCGGAATTGCACTCGCGCGCGTCCCACCAGCCCAACTGCAACGTTCGCAGATCCTCGATGTAATAACCGCGATGAATCGGAATGCCCTGGCTTTCCATCCACTCATCGTAGGTAAATGTCTTACTCCACATTTTCCGTTCGGTTTGTATCGCTTTAGACATTGCGCATTCCTCTCCGATAAATTATTCGCTCCAGTCATATCACCATTGAAAATCGAAACAAATCATCGCTATTTCGCCAAAACGACGAGAATGGTTCCCACCACCGTGAGGAGCGCGCCGCCGATAACGCGCAAATTGACGGCTTCCAAGTCGCGGAGAAAAATCGCCGTGAAGAGCAGTGTCAGCACCGGATTGGAGCTGACCAGCGGCTCGACGATCACGACCTTGCCGTGGCTGAGAGCGTAGAACACCGAGAGCGTCGCTGCGGTGTTGAAAAGCGCCGCGGGAAAAAGCCAGGCCGCACTTTGCCGCGTCAGCTTCAGCGCCTCCTTGCCGCCGCGAAACTGCAGCAGCGCAAACGAAAAAATCGCCGCCGTGCCGGCCGTTACGGCCGCCAGCCAGCACGGGGATGGCGACGTACTCCAGTCCTGCTTTGCGCAAAATCGATGACGCTCCGAACGCCAGGGCGCCGATCGCTGGATAGATCACGTCGAACTTGCGCCACCGCCCTTGAGCGGGCTTTGCCATTGACAGTGCAACGACGCCGCTGATGACCAGCAGCGTCCCGACGATATTCTGCAGCAGCCAAACTTCGGCAAGAAAGATGACCGCGAATATGGAAGCAAAGATCGGCGAAGAATTCGCAATGGGTACGGAGCGCGCCACCCCGATCTTCTCGATCCCGACGTAGCTCATGGTCCGGCCGATGCCGGGCGCGAATATGCCGGCGGCGACGAAGATCAGTGACGCCGGCGTCCATAGGTCGGAAAGACCGGCGAAAAACGGAAAGAGCAACCATAGCACGGTCGCGGTCGTCGACAGCGAGATGAACGACCCGGTCATCGCGTTCGATTGCACCAGACCGCGGCGGATAAAAATATGCGCGATGGAGAAGCACAGCGCCGCCTGAAACGAGAAGTAGATTTCCATTGCGGGTCTTACTTGGCGGTAATGACGAGCACCGTGCCCGCAACCGTGACGCTTGCGCCCAGAATGATCCGACTCGAGAGCCGCTCAACTCGACGGAGGAAGATACCGGTCCACAGCAGGCTCAGTAGAGGATTGCACGCCACCAAGGGTTCGACCTCGACAACCTTGCCGAGGTTGAGGGCGGAGAAAAAAGATAAAATCGCGCCGCTGTTCACCACCGCCGCGCCGGCCAACCAGCCGCTGCTTTTTCGATTGAAGCGCACCGCTCGGCGGCCGCCGCGAAGCAGAATGATGACCGATAACACTAAAAAAGCGGTCCCCACCGTCACGGCAGCGGCGAACAGCGGGGTTGGCACTTCAGCCAAGCCAAATTTTCTCAGGGTCGTGGAAATTCCGAACGCCACCGCGCCGAAGGCGGGGAAGATAACATCGCGCTTCCGCCAGCCGCCGTCGGCCGACTTGATCAACGAAAGTATGATAACGCCGAGAATAACCAGGCACGTCCCGAGGATATTTTGCAGCAGCCATACTTCGCCCAAAAACCAGACCGCAAAGATGGACGAAAAAATCGGCGACGTATTGACGATGGGAGACGCCCGAGCGACGCCGATCCGCTCCATGCCGATGTAACCGAGAGTTTGACCGATAGCCGGCGCGAAAACACCCGCGGCGGCAAAATAGCCGATAGCCGGCGTCCACAGTGTCGACCATGGCACCATCACAAATGCCAACAGCCAAAAAATGGCAGCACTGGTACCGAGGGAAATCAGCGAACCGGTAAGGGCATTGGAATGAACCAGGCCGCGCCGCACAAATACATGGGCGATCGAGAACAACAACGCGGCTTGAAACGCGTAGTATTCAGCCATGAGCGTCTTTGACAACAAAAGGGCCGCTCCGTTGCAGCCCCCATCTGGCTAATTTACGCCGCAGTCGAAAGAATCGTCGTAGCTGCCGGAACGCGGTGAATCTCCGGCAGTGATCAAATACTGTCCCCTGCGATTAGGGCGAGTCAAAGGAGGACAATCGCGGATCTAAAGGCACCTCCCATGCTATTTTCGTCATTCTCACGGGAGAACCGCGCTCCTAACTCAGTCAGGAAACTTAATCGGCATGGGTGGTCGGAAACATCAGCGATTTAACGGTCACCGGAATAACTTCGGTGATGCCCAAGCATTCGCCGATGTCGATGTAGTCCAGATCACCGACTTCAATGCCGTCGATCGCGATAATATCGCGCGTCACATGGCACTCATCTTTGAGCATGCCGCCGAGCGACTTGGCGATGTCGAGATCGAGTGTCAAATACAACGGGCATTTCGGATCATCGGCATCCTTGAGAATCTCCGCCACCCCTTCGGCGATGCGCTTCACCGACTGGTAATCCGGCACGCCGCTCACGGTCAATGACAGCGCCAACCCGGAAGTAAAACGGGTCAGGTCGAATTTACGCAGCGCTTGCTTCAGCGCCCCACTAACCGACTCGCCCTCCCGAATCGGCGCTTGAATGACTTTCAGACCATGCACGGGTAGTGCTTTTTCATTGGAAACATAGCTGGTATTGCCGCTCGCTTGAATCGTGTACTCGCCGGCGCCGATGACCGTCGCGCGGATGCCTTCGATGGGCTCGCGCAAAACGTCCTTCGGCAGTTTTTTCAAATACTCGCGCATGTTCCTGCCCAGGACCGGGCCAATATCCCCATAGGCCTTCGGGTCGCGATCATAGACATGCTCGGAAACACCGCCGGAGAAGACGATGTGTTGGACTTGCTTGAAACCCTTGTAGTTGACGAACGGCGGCGTCACCATCAGCGAGCTCGCCATGGGCGATTTCGGACCCGTTTCGATGATCTCGAAGAGAATTTTTGCCATATAGGCGCCAAAGTCTTCTTTCATCTTTTCGCTGATCGTCTGACCCAGCTCGACGTTGTAGCCAAGCTCGTTCATCATAATCCGGCCCGGATCTTCGATGCGCGTGATCTTGTCCTTTTCGTCGAAGGCGATCAGCCGCGCGCCGACGCTGATGGACGCCGTTTGCGTCACGACGCCGTCTTCGACCAGGGAAAATTTGGTCGTCCCGCCGCCCATATCGACGTTCAGCACGGTCTTATGCTCGGATTTCGATAAATCCACTGCACCGCAGCCGTAGGCCGCCAGCAGCGCTTCGTGATTATGGCCCGCCGCGGCACAGATGAATTTGCCGGAGTATTTGGCGAAGTTCTCGACGATCGGCTGAGCGTTTTCTTTTTTCAACGCCTCGCCGGTGATAATCACCGCGCCGGTGTCGACGTCTTCCGGGGTCAAACCGGCTTCGCGGTAAGCGTTGTGAATAAACGCGTTGACCTTGTCGGTGTCGATTTTGGTTGCCGACGTATAAGGAGTCAACATGATCGGCGAGCGGTAAAGCACCTCGCGATTGGTGACTCTAAACTTCCCGGACAGCGAAGCGCCTTCGCGGCGTAGCGTGATCAGTGAGAAAATCAAATGTGAGGTCGAAGAGCCGATGTCGATGCCTACGCTCTTGAGCGAGAACATCTCCAGGCCTTCGATTTCAGTGACGATCTCGTCTTCTCCAATGACGAAATTATCCGGGTGGTCGTGATCGTAAATATCGTCGTGCATCTTTTGCCTCAATTTTTCATCCATCTTTTCGTACCCTAATAACAGGAATCCCCGCTCGCTGGAGCGGGGATTCCCTAATCGGATTGTTTGGAAGTTAGTGCCGCTCTAGCTTATTGTTTACCCATCGACTTGGACCACTCGTAGTCCGGGTTTTTGTAGCATTCATCCGGCATGATGCTCTTGATGCCGCGCTTACCCAGCTCTTCTTCAAACTTATTGCGAATGAACGGATCCTCGTTCGGATACTCGATCTGGTCTTTGGCGCGGTCTTCGACCTTCTCCGCATGGCCATGGAACTGCATCGGCGGATGAAGCGCCAGGTAACGCGCCATGTCGCCGCCGGCATTGAAATGCTGATGGAACCACTTGTTGGGCGGCGTCACCATGGAGCATTCATGCCATGGGCAAACGACCTTCTCTTTGCCCTCTTCCCACATGATCGAATAGCCTTCGCCCGCCGGAATGATAATCGCACGGCCTGGACCATGGCGGTGCGCCTTCTTATAGGTCTTGGGCGCAAACACAGACATGTGCGCTGTCAGCTCGGAATTCGGAAACTGCATAAAGACACTCTTCCCGCCAGCGCCACGGCGCTCGTTGGCGTCGAGCTTGTTCCAAGCGCGCATATCGGGAAAAAAGTTGCCGTACCAGAACGCGCGCATGCCGAGACCTTCATCGGCGTCCTTCGCTTGGACCATCTTGGCTTCGGAATAGAAATCGCCCTGATCCGCGGTGATCTTTGGTTCGTACGGATTGTTGAAGTACATGTCGGGTTCGGGCAAAGCCGACATCGCCATGGGCATATAGCTGTAATGAAATAGTCTAACCGGCTTGTCGCCCTGCATGTTGCTGAAGACATGCCAATGGTTGCGCGGCACCAGAAACATCGAGTGCTCTTGCCATTCGAAGTTTTTCTTCGCTTTGCCTTCGCCCGCCCACACCGTGGTCAAGCCGCGCCCGGAACAGACATAAACAATTTCATCCAAAGCAAACTTTACCGCCGGCAATGATTTGCCAGGAGGAACTTCAGTGACCCGCGCTGCGCTGACACCTTCTTGGCCCAAGAGTTGAATAAACGCGGCTTTACAGCCTCTCTCTTCCCACCATTCCAACTCGACGGTGCGTAGATCAGGGATGTAATAACCGGTATGGATCGGAATCCCTTTAGTCTTCATCCATCGATCATAGGTGAATTCTTTACTCCACATCGTAATGACGGGTTCTTGTTTGGCAGCATCGGCCATAAATCATCCTCCCTTTTCTCTATCTTTTATCGTCTTGTTTCCTTGCCCGCAAGCAGGAGGCGCACAGCAGCGCGCCGGTAAGCAGCCTCGGCCAGCTTCCAATCGTCCTCTTCAGGATTGAGCGTGGCCATCAGTTTCTCAGCGCTTTCCTTGGCTCGCTGCGCCCGCGGCGCGTCGATCTCAGCGGGAAACTCCGCGGCCGGTGCCAGCACGGTCATGACATTGTCCAAGACCTCGGCATAACCACCGCTGATCGCCAAAGTCACTTTGTGGGCGCCCTGTTTGTAACTCAACTCGCCGGGCACCAAGGTCGATAGAAATGCGATATGGTTCGGCAGCACGCCGAACTCGCCGAGCTCGCCCGGCGCGGTGACCTCGTCGACTTCCTCATCGAGTACCTGCCGGCTCGGCGTCACCACTCTTAGTCTGATCTTGTCTGCCATTGAATTTCCAGGCAATAGGCAGTCAGGCAATAGGCATCAGCCGTGCGCAGGAATTCTTACTCGTGCCTTTTGCCTCTGCCTCGTCGCCTTTTTTAGCTGGCCGCCATTTTCTTGGCCTTCTCAACAGCCTGCTCAATCGTGCCAACCATATAGAAGGCTTGTTCCGGGATATCGTCGTGCTTGCCGTCCACGACTTCCTTAAAACCGCGGATGGTATCCTTCAATTCTACATAGGCGCCGGGAGTTCCGGTGAACGCCTCGGCGACGTGAAAAGGTTGCGACAGAAAGCGCTGAATTTTCCGCGCCCGAGCGACCGTCATCCGATCTTCTTCAGATAACTCGTCCATACCGAGAATCGCGATGATGTCTTGCAAGTCTTTGTAACGCTGGAGGATCAGTTGGACGGACCGAGCGACGTCGTAATGTTCCGTACCGACGACATGGGGATCTAAAATTCGCGATGTTGAGTCGAGCGGATCCACCGCCGGATAAATTCCCAACTCAGCAATCTGGCGCGAAAGCACGGTGGTTGCATCCAAATGGGCGAAAGTAGTCGCTGGCGCCGGATCGGTCAAATCGTCGGCGGGAACGTAGATCGCCTGCACGGATGTAATCGAACCTTTGTGCGTCGTGGTGATTCGTTCTTGTAGTTCGCCCAAGTCGGTTGAAAGAGTCGGCTGATAACCGACGGCAGAAGGCATACGCCCAAGCAAGGTCGATACCTCGGAGTTGGCCTGGGTAAACCGGAAAATGTTATCCAAGAACAGTAGCACGTCGCGGCCTTCGTCATCGCGGAAGTATTCAGCCAAGGTGAGCGCGGTTAGCGCTACCCGGGCACGGGCTCCAGGGGGCTCGTTCATCTGGCCATAGACCAAGGAAGTCTTGTTAATAACTCCCGATTCCTTCATTTCCAGCCACAGATCGTTTCCTTCACGGGTGCGCTCACCGACGCCGCCGAAGACCGAGTAACCGCCGTGCTTCATAGCGACGTTATTGATCAATTCCATGAGAATGACGGTCTTGCCGACACCGGCACCACCAAATAATCCGATTTTTCCACCACGCGCATAGGGCGCGAGCAGGTCAACGACTTTGATGCCGGTTTCGAAGGCCTGAACTTTGGTTTCTTGATCGACGAATTCCGGAGTCGGACGGTGAATCGGATAGAATTTCGTAGCGTTAATCGGGCCGCGCCTCGTCGACCGGTTCGCCGATGACGTTGAGAATCCGTCCCAGCGTTGCTTCCCCCACTGGAACCGTGATACCCGCGCCTGTATCCATGACTTCCATGCCGCGCACCAGACCCTCGGTGGTATCCATGGCGATACAGCGGACGGTGTTCTCACCCAGGTGCTGCGCGACCTCGATGACCAGGTTCCACTGCGCGTCGCTGATCGCGGGATTGCTCAGCTTGAGCGCATTATAGATCGCCGGCAGCGAGCCATCTGAAAACTCGACGTCAATGACCGCACCCAGAACCTGGGTAATTTTCCCCATGCCCATAACTTAAAAACCTCCAACTCACGTGTTCGTGCTCGTGATTCGTGTTCGTCGGTTCGTTTCCTGATCACGGAAACGACGTTTTCACGATCACGGCATTTTGCTATTTCAACGCTTCTGCGGTGCCAACGATTTCCATCAACTCGCGGGTGATCGAAGCCTGCCGTGCGCGGTTCATCTGCAGCGTCAACGAACCCATCATCTTCGAAGCATTGGTGGTCGCCGAATCCATCGCGGTCATGCGCGCGCCATGCTCGCTGGCAGTCGCTTCCAGCAGCGCCCGCTGCACCGCCACGTCGGTAATTCGCGGCAACAGGCTCGCCAAAAGCTCCTCTACGCCGGGCTCATAAAGATATTCGGTCTGCTGCTGTGCCTCGGCCTCGCTGGTCTCGGACAACGCCACCGGCAGAAGCTTTTCCAATGTCGGCACCTGCGACAGCGCCGAGCGAAAATGGCTGTAGAGAATATAGACGGCGTCGGTTTCGCCGTTGATGAAGCGCGCGATCAGTTTATGCGCTACCTCGGCGGCCAATTCCTCGAACGGCCTGGCCAGAATACCGATATGACGGTCGGCGATGGCGACGCGGCGGCGGCGAAAGTGGTCGGCGCCCTTGCGTCCGACTAAAGTCAGCTCGACTTCCTTACCGGCGTTGCGGCGCATAAATGCCTCGGCGGCGCGAATCAGGTTGGCGTTATAGCCGCCGCATAGACCTCGGTCTGAAGTAAACAGCACCAGTTGAATCTTTTTTTCCTCGCGCGCTTGCAACAGCCCGTGGGCCTCGCTCGAAACCCGGGCCGCAACGTTCTTCAACAGTTCGGTCATCTTTTCCGCGTACGGTCGGGCTTGCACCGCCGCTTCCTGGGCACGCCGCAGCTTCGCCGCCGAGACCATCTTCATGGCCTTGGTGATTTGCTGGGTGTTGCGGATCGAGCTGATTCGCTTACGTATCGCTTTGAGAGTCGCCATTGGCTTCTAATTTACTTATTGCTGTCATTCTTAGGCGTAGCCGAAGAATCTCGACCGAGATCCTTCGCTAACGCTCAGGATGACACAAAATCCGCGGCATCCTTCAATCCCAGATTACGCTTTGAATATCCCTTTAAACTCTTCCAGCGCCTTACTCAGCTTAGCCCGAAGGTCACCGTCGAGCTCGCGCTTTTTGAGAATGTCGGCGGAGATATCCGGGTGTTTCGCTTCGATAAACGAATGCAGTTCCTGCTCGTATTTCTTGAGCGCCGACAGCGGCAACTCATCGACGAAACCATTGGTGCCGGCGTAGATAATCAGAATCTGCTTTTCAACCGACAGCGGCTGGTACTGTCCCTGTTTTAATAATTCGACCAGGCGCGCGCCGCGATTGAGCTGGCGCTGCGTCGCTTGGTCTAAGTCGGAGCCAAACTGCGCGAAGGCCGCCATCTCGCGATATTGCGCCAGTTCAAGGCGCAGGGTACCGGCAACTTGCTTCATCGCCTTGATTTGCGCGTTACCGCCGACCCGAGAAACCGAGATGCCGACGTTGATCGCCGGACGGACGCCGGAATAAAAAAGATCGCTTTCCAAAAAGATCTGGCCGTCGGTAATCGAGATCACGTTGGTGGGAATGTAGGCCGAGACATCGCCCGCCTGAGTTTCGATGATCGGCAGCGCGGTCAGCGATCCGCCGCCCATGGCATCGCTCATCTTCGCGGCCCGTTCGAGCAAGCGAGAATGGAGATAAAACACGTCGCCGGGAAATGCTTCACGTCCGGGCGGCCGGCGCAGCAACAAGGATAATTGCCGATAGGCCACTGCATGCTTTGAAAGATCGTCATAGATGACCAAGGCATGGCCGCCATTGTCGCGGAAATATTCGCCAATGGTGCAGCCGGAGTAAGGCGCGATGAATTGCAGCGGGGCCGCCTCGGATGCCGTCGCCGCCACGATGATGGAATATTCCATGGCGCCCGCCTCTCGAAGCCGATCGACGACCTGAGCTACGGTAGAGCGCTTCTGACCGATGGCGACATAAATGCAGATGACGTTGCCGCCTTTTTGATTGATGATCGCGTCGATGGCGACGGCGGTCTTGCCGGTCTGGCGGTCGCCGATGATCAGCTCGCGCTGGCCGCGGCCGATCGGAATCATGCCGTCGATCGCCTTCAGACCGGTCTGTAGCGGCTCTTTTACCGGTTGACGCGCGACGATGCCGGGAGCTTTAAGCTCGATACGCCTGCGCTCTTTGGCGTCAAGCGGACCGCGACCGTCGATCGGTTGCCCAAGCGCATCGACCACGCGCCCGATCAACTCTTTTCCGACCGGAACTTCGGCGATCCTCCCGGTCCGTTTGACCGTGTCGCCCTCTTTGATCATGTGGGTTTCGCCGAACAGGGCCGCGCCCACGTTGTCTTCTTCGAGATTGAGCGCAATGCCGTAAATATCGTGGGGAAACTCCAACAGCTCGCCGGCCGCGACTTTATCGAGACCGTAAATACGCGCGATCCCATCACCCGTGGACAGCACCGTGCCGATTTCCTGGACCTCAACCGTCTTTTCGTAATCACGAATCTGTTCTTTTATGATCCGGCTGATTTCCGCTGTTCCGATATCCATAAGTTGGCTCCTTAGTAGCCGCGCGCGATGCGCTGTTTCATCTTTTCCAGCTGGGTGCGAATGCTGCCGTCGTAGACTTTGCCCTCAAGCTCGATTAACAGGCCGCCGAGCAGGCTCGGATCGGTGTCTTGCTGCAGCACGACATCTTTTCCGGAAATGCCGTGCAGCCGCGCGCGTAGCTGCTCCACCATCGCCGATTCGAGGGCGCTGGCGCTGACCACCTTGGCCTCGACTCGTCCTTTGGCTTCGTTGAGCAAACGGCGATAGCTGCTGACAATCCCGGGCAAATGACCAAGACGGTCCCGCTCTAAAAGCAGCCCGATAAAATGCGCGGTTAACGGCGATAGCTGCTGGCTCTGGATGACCTGTGTGAGGATTTTTTTGCGCGTATCGACGGCGAGAGCGGGATTGGTTAGGACCTTATGAAGCTCCGAAGCACTATAGGTCGCGTGGAACTCTTCGATCTCCCGGCCGATCTGTTCCTCTTGGCGATCTTCGCGCGCCAGTTGAAATAGCGCCTTGGTGTATCTACGACTTAAGCTGCCTTCGATCATCGCGCCTATCCAATATCCTGAATAAAATCTTGCACCAGCCGGCTTTGATCCGCCGCGGTGAGATTGCTTTGCACCAGTTCCCGCGCCGTCGCTTCGGCGAGATTGGCCATTTCCTCGCGGATTTTCTGCCGCGCTATTTTCACTTCCTGCTCGGCTAAAAACTGGGCATCGTCTTTGATCTTTAGCGCCAGCGCCCTAGCTTCACTAAGCAATTTGCTTTTTTCCCGCTCGCCCTCATCGCGCATCTCGGTCTGAATCGCCTGCGTTTCCTTGTCCAGACCGGCAAGTTTAGTTTGGTAATCGCGCACCAGCGCCTCGGCCTGTTGTTTTTTGGCCGACGCCAGGGTGATCGCGCTCAGCACTTCTTCGTGCCTGGATTGGAGGAAACTGCGAACTAAAGGCAGAGCGAATTTTACGATGATAAAGGCGTAGATAAGAAAATTGAGGGTGGGAAAAATAACGTCGGAAATCGGCGGCGTGTGATGCTCCGCGCCCGCGGCCGATGCCCAAGCCGAAGCCGCGGTGAATAACTCCAGCACGCTCACGCCACTTTCCTCCCGAGAACTTTACTGGCCATCTCCGCAGCAACAATAGAAACTTCCGAGGCGGCCAGGCGTTTTTCTTGCTCCAGCGCCGCTGCGACTTCCTGGCGCATCTGACTGAGCGTGCGCGCTGCCTGTTCACGCGCCTCGGCAAGAATTGTTTCGCGCTGTTGCCGGCCGTCTTGCAGGATCGCCTCTTTGGCGGCATATGCAGCGGCCTGCGCCCGGGCGATTTTTTCTTCGTATTGGGATTTTAGTCTGGCTCCCTCGTGTTCCAGATCGGCGGAATCGTGCTGCGCTCCAGTGGTCTTGCGCTCTCGCTCCTCAAGCAAGCTCAAATAAGGTTTGAATAAAATTTTACTCAGGATGACCCAAAGAACTACAAACAGGACCATCTGATAAACAATACTAATATCTATGTTAATCATTCGCGCTTCGTTTCTTATTGGCGCTTCACTGTCGTGCCCCACTCGGGCAACGATAACCGAAGCCCTAATAATAAAAAACCTACCTTCGATGATGAACGTAGGATCTCGGGATGGGAAAGACAGCGAACCGACGGCTAGCTTTTGGAATCCGCTTGGAGCTTCGCCGGCTGCGCTTTGTCGACACTCGGGTTCAGTGGAGTGACGCTTCCACCTTTTTGTTTTACCGTTCCCATGGAACAATTGCCATCGAACACGACACCGTCGGTGATGCTCAACCGGGGAGCATCGACGTTGCCGATCAACCGTGCCGGCGCTGCCAACTCCACTTTTTCTTTGGCGACCACGTCGCCTTCGACCTTGCCGCGAATCACGACCACCTCGCCGGATATTTTCGCCCGAACTTCCGCGCCTTCACCGATGGTCAAAGTGCCCTGACACTGAATTTCTCCGTCCACGATACCATCGATTCTTGCCGATCCCTGGAAACTTAAATGGCCGCTGATCCGGCTTCCTTTATACAGATAGCCAATCAACCCGGCTGACGAGGGCTGAGGCGATACCTCGACCTTAGGTTCTGGTTTGGCTCCCGGCGCTACGGTAGCCATCGGAACCGGCCCTTTGACTGCCTTTGGCGCCAGCGGAATTTTCTCGGGCTCCGCTTCCGAGCCCTTCTTTGAACCAGGGTTTCGATCAAACCAAGCCATATAAATCGTCTCCCCCCGCTCGGGCAGAATTTGCTATACCATCCACAAAAGTCATTGTCAAAACAAGGATAGCCAAAACAGCCATAAGTTGTGCCTACAAGATTAACCGCAGTGCTGCCGGATGTCTTTTCTATATCTCGTGCGCCCGTTCTTGGTCGTCGATCGTTACGTTCCCTTGACCGCTTCGCTGAGTTTGTTTTAGCTTATGGCGACCATTGTACCCGATATGAAAAACCGCAGGCTATTTTTCCTTGTCGTGCTTCTTATCGCCGCCTTCGTGCCCGCGCTCCCAACCGGCGCGCAAACGTTGCTGCGGGTTGCCACCCCAGGCGCTTTGACCGGCGCCCTGCCGATTTACCTTGGCGCCAAAAAGGGTGTGTTCAGTAAATATGGCTTGACCGTAGAAGTGATCGCCAACGTGTTGCGCACCATGAGCTACGAAGACCCGGCCATTTTGGCGATACCGTATAAATTTTTCGATCTGTCACTGATTCAGGAACTCAAAGCCGAATCGCGCTAACGCGTACCCATTTATATTTGTAGAGCATTTATGCAATTGCTTTCGGTTGCCTTAGCAGCTTGGCTGACCACGAGATCGTAAAACTCTAGTCAAAGAGGCATTGAACCCCCTGATAAGGGCGTCGAACTGATGGCCCAATGGTAGGCCATGGCTACATGGATCTTAGATTTGTCAACGAAGTCCTGGTAGAACTCGGACAAAAGTGAGGAGTGAATAATAATGAAGAAATTATTTTTAGCATTCGTCGCATTGCTCGTCATGGCCTCGCACGGTTTCGCCGCGGAAGGCACGGAAAAGAAAGGCCCGCTTTATGCGACGTTTAAAACCAGCATGGGCGATGTCGTCGTTCAGCTGTTCGATGACAAAGCGCCCAAAACAGTGGCGAATTTCGTCGGGCTTGCCAGCGGGACGAAGGAATGGACCGATCCCAAAACGGGCGAGAAAGTGAAACGGCCGCTTGTATAACGGCACGATCTTTCATCGCGTCATTCCCGGCTTCATGATCCAGGGCGGCGATCCCCTCGGGAATGGCACCGGCGGGCCGGGATATAAATTTGAAGATGAATTTAACCCCGACTTGCGCCATACCAAAGGCGGCATACTCTCGATGGCCAACGCCGGCCCGAACACCAACGGCAGCCAGTTTTTCATTACTCTCGCCCCTACGCTGCACCTCGACAATCGCCACAGCGTGTTCGGCGAAGTCATCAAAGGCCAAGAAGTTATCGTGGCCATCGGCAACGTGTCGCGTGATGCGCGTGACCGCCCGACTAAGGATGTGGTCTTAAAGGAAGTCGTCATCTCACGCGGCAGTTACTGAGTTCCCGATTTGTGTACATAATGGCACTCGTCCGGAATGTTTAAGTGACGGCAAGTATGCCACATCGGCCTGTGCGACTGTCATGCAAATCCTGGTCGCAGCTTATTCCAGATCGTACGGCACGCCGAGTTGTTCGCCCACGTCTTTCAGACCTTCGAGAATCGAACTGAGTAGCGGAATCCCATTTGCCGCTCTCTCTTCAGCGGTTTCAAACTCGATTTCCCCGGCGACGTAGACTCTTTCCTGTCCGTCGAGCGGCGGCGTTGATTTCAACTCGCGAATCAATCGGTCCATATCGCGCTTGAATTCTTCGGCGGGGCGAAAGGCGTCGACGCGAATCGCGCCGAAAAAATGGCCGCGCGGATCTTGGTTGGCATTGAGCGCAGTCACCGTGCCGGAGAGAACACCGCAGAGAATTTCCACGAGAATCGCTAAGCCGTAACCTTTGTGGTTGCCGCCCTCGCGCGAGCCGCCGAGGGGCAAGAGCTTTCTTGCTTTTTGTGCGATCCGCGGATCATCCGTGCTCTCGGCCTTTTCGTTCAACGCCCAACCCGCAGGAATCGATTTACCCTGGCGCGCCGCGAGTTCTAGTTTACCCGCAGCGGCGGTGGTCGTCGCCATATCGAGAACGAAGGGCCGCTCCTCCAGCGCCGGCGCGGCGAGACAAATTGGATTGGTACCGAATCGGGCATCGCGGCCGAACGTCGGCACCACCTGTCTGCTCGCATTGGTCATGGCGATGCCGATCATGTCGTGCGCCAGCGCTTGCATGGCGTAATTCGCCGACATGCCGAAGTGGCGGCTGTTGCGCACGGCGACGATGCCGACGCCACTTTCATTCGCCTTGCGAATGGCTAGCTCCATTGCCCGCCGGCCGATAACCATACCGATGCCGCGGTCGCCGTCGAGCAGCGCCGATGATCGCGCTCTCAGACACCACATGAATGTTCGGCGCCGGATTCATTTCGCCGTCGCGCAGCCACTTCACGTACCAACTCGTCGGGTTGAAGCGAATGACACCATGGGTGTCGACGCCGCGCAGATCGGCGGCGACCAGACCCTGCGCCGCAATCTCGGCGTCGCCCTCCGGCACGCCGAGTTTCGCAAAGGCGCTGCTCACGAAGCTGATGAGCTTCTGGTGATCGACGCGCCGCATATTTTCAGACTTGCTTGCCATGAGTGTTCACCTCCGGTTGCACACTTCGGCACGATTAACTTTGATCGGCCGCCGCTGTCAAGCAATTCTCACTTGACGCTTCGGTCGCGGATTACTTATGGTACGCGCAAATCGTCCTCAGACCGATCACGGAGGTTGCGGTAAATGAAACATACGCATTCACCAACGCGCTGCTGTGCCCTGGTCGCTTCGTTCCTGTTGGTTTCCATACTGCTACGCGACGCCGAGGCCGCCGAGCTGCCGCTGGTGCGCATCGCCCACGGCGCCTTCAGCGAAAAAGTCGTCGCTTTGTGGCTTGGCGCCGAGCAGGGGCTCTATCGCAAGCATGGCGTCAACATCGAGGTCATCAATATTCGCAGCGGACCGCAGACGATGGCCGCACTGGTTTCCGGCGACATTCAAGTGGCGTACACGATCCCGGGCTCGGTCGTCAGCGCGGCGACCAGCGGCTTGGATGTCGCCTTCTTCGCCGGCATCGTCAACAAAGCCGATGGCGATTTCATCGCCGTCCCAAGCGTGCGCAGCGCCGAGGATTTGAAAGGAAAGCGCATCGGCGTGCAAAGCATCGGCGGCGGCGTCTGGTCGATGGCCATGCTTGCGATTGAGCACCTGGGTTTGGAACCCGGTCGGGATCGAATGACGGTCATGATCGTCGGCGACTCGCCGGTGCTTGCCCAGTCGCTGGAATCCGGCGGCATCGAGGCGACTTATCTCAATTACACTCACAGCCGAGCGCTCAAAGAAAAAGGCTTTCCGGTCTTGCTCGACTTGGGCAAAGCGCCGATTCCTTATCAAGGCTTGGCAGCAGCGACGCGGCGCAGTTATCTCAAGCAAAATCCTCAGATCATCGATTCGTTGATGCGCGGCTTTGCCGAAACCGTCTCCTTCATTCATAAACCCGCTAATAAAGAAGCCGTGATCAAATCGCTGGTCAAAAACCTCCGGCTGAAAAGCCCCCAGGACGCGGAGATCGGCTACAGCGCGTTGCAGTGGCTGTACAATCTCGACATCAGGCCGACCATTCCAGGAATCCAAAACATGGCGCGCTTCCTCGCGCTCACCAACCCGAAAGTGAAGTCGGTCAAAAGCGAAGACGTCGTCGATGACGGCCCGTGGCAGCGTTTGGAAAAAAGCCCCTTTTACCGCGAGCTCTTAGCCGCGGCGAAAAAGTAGACGACACGGCGTTGTCCGTCGCCGAATTATGGCTTACTTAGAATTCACCACAAATCGACAGTCAGGGAAAGATTCCTCGCGGAGTTTGTCCTGAGTGCAGTCGAAGGACTCGGAATGACAATAACCCGTCTGTCATCTGACGCCGAGATAGTCGTTGTAGATCTTCATGTAGCGATCGTAGCTGCCTTCGGGAAGAATCACGTGAAAACTGCCGGTCTCCATCAGTTGATCGATCTCGCGCGACTGAGTTTTCACGCCGCGGCGCAGGGGAATTTTTCCCGCGGCCGCCAAGGCGCGCTGGCCTTCCGCCGAGAGATAGAAGTCGATGAGCAACTGCGCCGCCGCAGGATGGAGCGGATTCTTGATCATCGCCACCGTGGAGATCGTCGCCAAAGTCTGCGGCATGGCAAGCCAGTCCACCGGAGCCTCCTTGCGCTTCATGGCGTCGAGCTTGGAGATCTGCATGAATGTCGTTAACGAATACTCGCCCGCCGCCATCAGATTGATCGTGTGCGTATAGCCCTCGACCAAACGTAAATCCTGCTGGCTTAATTTCTTGAAATAGGCGAGTCCCTGCTCCTCGCCGCGCAGCGAAACCATGCCGGTCAAGGGATAAGGAACACCGCGATTGACCGCCAGTTGGCCTTTGAATTGAGGCTTCAAGTAGTCGTCATAATTTTTTGGCGCGGCGGTTCGCGAAATCAAGCGTGGATTGAATCCAGTCACCAACAGATCGGTGGTGATCCCCGACCAGTAACCGTCCGGATCCCATGCCCCCTTCAAGAGATTTTTTGTTTCCGAAGATAGATAAGTACCCAACACACCCTGCTGTTTAAAGTAGAGGAGAGGCTCCGGACTGTTACCCAAGACATCGCCTTGAACCCGGCCGGCGCGGAATTCCTGCTGGACGCGCGCCGCTTGGCGCCCCGAGCTCAGATAAACATGGCGAATATTCAGAAAGGGATATTTTTCTTTGGCGGCCTTGTTGAAGTGCTGGAAGTCGCCCACCGTCATGGTGGTATAGAGAATGACTTCGCCGCCTTCTTTCTTTACTTGATTGATCAGTTCCGCCGTTTGTCCCCACGCGAACGCCGGAAGAAAGACCGAAGACAATAATAAGAACGCGATCCGGATTATCATCGCTTAGCCCTCCAACGATTGAGAATGACGAGAGAGAGTTGCGACTGCAAGACTGCTCTACCGCTTGTTTACCTGCTCGATAAATCCCGACGCCTGGATTTTCTGGATTATTGAATTGTCGAAGAACTCTTCCGGTTTCATCTGCTTCGCCTTCGGACTCTTCGCCACATCGAGCACGGCTTTGACTTCCGCCACGGTCATTAACGGTGTAATTGGAAACGTGTCTTTATAGTCATCGTAAACCGATTCGAGCACGGCTTGATCGGTGGTTTTGAGAAACTTACCCAGGGAGCGCAGAGTCGCTTCTTTGTCTTTGCGAATCACCGCCAAGGCCTCGATATAGCCGCGGAGAAAGCGCGTCAAAGCCTCATTCTTCTCGCGAACGACCTTCGGCGACGACAGCACGCCGGTAAATAGAAATGGAATTTTGAGGCTCGTGACATCGACGATGGAGCGCAAGCCGGCGGCATTGGCGCGGATCGAAGTAGGCGCGGACATGATGCCGGCTGCGGCATTGCCTGCGCTAACGTTAGTTAATACGCCGTTGATGTCCTGCGCGTAGAGAATCTTCACGTCCTTATCCGGCTCCAAACCGTTGCGTTTCAGCACAATCCGCATGGCATAATCGGTTGAAGCCGCGGGCTGTGTCACCGCGACAATCTTCCCCTTCAGGTCGGCCAGCGACTTCACTTCCGGACGCGCGTAAACCTGGAAGACAAAGACCGGCAGACAGCTGGCAATATACGTCAGATCAGCGCCTTCTAATTTAGCGTCGATGCCCTGGCCGCCGACCAATCCGACTTCTTCGCCGCCACCGACCATGCCCTGCACAGCCGTCGTCGCCGCTAGATATTTTAAATCGACATTGACGCCGTGCTTGTTAAACAATGCAGCATCCTGCGCCAGCCAAATCGGCGCCATGACGCCGCTGAGCGCATTGTAGACCGCGCGCAGGGTAAATTCCTGGGCCCAAACTCGATCGCCACACAGCAATGCCGATAAGGCTGCGGCGCCGATCAAGATCTTTTCGACGATGTTCCTATTGCCCATGACTGAACAATGCCTCCTGCGAATTTTCGGCGCCAACTTATCAGCGGCGTGGAGTGAATTCTAGTTGAAAATACCTCGTCGTTTTTGAGCTGACGTCGCCGGCTATTGAAAGTAGCCTCAGTGTAACCAGCTGAGGACGGCGCTCTCGATATAGATGATCACTGTCAAGAGCACGAGAATTTTAATGATGACTGGCGTCATCTCTTTGATCCATTGCACCGGCGTGTAACGCTCATCGACATCCCGTCGAATGAACGCATAAGCGACGACCGACTGGGCGCTACCGATGTGCGTCCAACAACCGCCAAGAGCGTAGCCCGCGATCTGTGCCATCGCAAAGAGATGGAGCACGGAAATATCCAATCGATGCAGCGCGCGGGACGCGAAGTCGGCGACCACGTTGTTGTCGAGAATCGCCGATAAAACCGTGCAGCCGAGAAACTGTGCGAAGGCCACATGGCCATGCCCGAGTACTTCGATGCCGTCACGGATCAGCACCTGGAGAGCGTCGAAAAATCCCGCCTTGGTCAGCAGCGTGATTGAGAGAAACAAAGGAAACAAGAAGATATACTCGGCATATTCGTGGCGCGCCTCACGTAAAGCGAGGTCGCGCATTTTGGGAATGTTCGAAAATGCCTAGCAACGCGACTAGAAAGCCGGCAAAAGAAGCTAAAAACAGCGGCACTTCATGGTTGACGCCGTGGGCGATCAGTAAACCGATGAACGGTAGCAGCGCAAGCGCGCCGATTTTTTGCGCCCATTGCCGGCGCTGGGCGAAACTAGCGATCGTTTGATCGACGATCTTTTCCGCCTGCAGCGCGCCATGATGATCACCTGCAGCATCGAGCACATAATGCCGGTCGAGGGCATCGGCAAGTTCTTCGCTGACGAAATGACCCAAGCAGTCTGTTTGCGCGTCGTCTCCGGAACGTTTTCGTGGACCAAGGCGATGCCCAGAGACTCGCCTCGCCGTAAGCGCGCGATGACGGCATCCGTCTTTGTCATTCAACTCGCCCGCGCTGTCCTCGACGAGTTCAACCGGCGTTAACACCTCGCCGTGACGCGAAGCCTGAAGAAATCGCACGTCTTCCGCATTGGAGTCGATCACATCCAGGGCATCGAGATTGATCTGTTGACCGCCGAGCTTTTCTTAAGTTGCCACGCGATGACCAAATAGCTCGCGATTGCCGCCGGCAGGCAATAGCGGAGAAAAAAAGCGTCGTCTAAATAAGGATGAAGGTTGGCCTTCATGATTAAGTTCGGCGGCTCCCCGTAAGCCAGCCAGATACCGCAGATCGTCGTCACGGCGGTACAAACCATCACCGCATAGCGAATCGCCGAAGTAGGGGCCGCGGCGAGGAGAAGAATGATGACCAGCGTGCGGATCGTTAGACCGATCATGGAAACGCCGTCGAGAATCCCCGACGCGACGGCGACTACGGCGGTAACGGAGATCACCGTCGGCAATATCGCGCCTTGATAACGCCGCAGCAAAAAGAAAGTGATTCCTTCGAGCAAGCGGGTTTGCGCGATCACCGATACGAAAAACGTCAAGCCGAGAATGAACAACATTGTGTCGGCATGGATGAGCTGGTCCAGTCCGTGAAAAGTGAAAAGATTATCCCGCGTCCAGAGCCACCAGCCGTTCTCGGCGATGTCACGGTGCCACTGCGAAGTGCTTAAACCGCAGAAGGTCGCCACGATGACCAACACCATCCCATACGTGAGCGCGTTCTTATGGATCTGATAGCGAAAAGAGCCGAATAGAAATAACCCGAGAATGGTCGCGAAAACTTCGCCCGCCAGCAGTCCCACCGGAAATGCGATCGTGCGTCCGACGAGGAGAAGCGCTGCGGCAAAACCTGCACAGGCGAAGAGAAACCTGCCTCCCGACAGCATGACTACTGCGCGGCTTTCAGGTTGCTCGGCATTGCCGCCGAGGTCACTTGCCACTTGAACTGCCACGATCAACACCCCTGTGGTGAATTGCGAACTCGTGAATTTATTAGCATGGCGCATCGCGCCTGGGCGAGGATGCAAAAAGATCGCCGCATATTTCGGCCATCGGTAAAAAAACAATTCTTGTCATAGCCGGAGTCACGTGCCCCAAAAAGCGTCGATGCGCAGGATTTGAGCGCATCGCTTCGAAAATCCACTCTTCAGCGGCTGGGGTAGTTAGACTTTACCGTGTGATTTCAGCAACGCCGAGAACTGCTTGTGCAGCTTGTTTAGTTTCGGCGGGATCGAATACTGACAATAGGGCTGGTACGGATTGTTGGCGAAAAATTTTTGATGGTAATCCTCCGCCGGGTAGAATTCCGTCAACGGCTCGAGCGTGGTCACGATCGGACTTTTAAATGTCTTGGCCTCGTCGAGTTCTTTGATGAACGCCGCGGCGTCATTTTTTTGCTGCTCATCGGCATAGAAAACCGCCGAGCGGTATTGCGTGCCGCTATCGTTGCCCTGGCGATTGAGCGTCGTCGGGTCATGGGTCGCGAAAAACACCGTCAGCAAATCACGGAAAGAAACTTCGGCCGGGTCGAACTCGATGCGAATCACTTCCGCGTGTCCGGTGGTGCCGGAGCACACCTGCTCGTAAGTCGGGTTCTTAATTGCTCCGCCGGCATAGCCGGAGACCACCGACTGGACGCCCCGGAGCTCATCGAAGACAGCCTCGGTGCACCAGAAACAGCCGCCGCCAAAGACCGCTATTTGATTTTTTCCGTCGCTCATTTTGCCCCCGATTCGTGATTGACTTCGCGCTGCACAGAAAAATCGAAACTTTTGCTACCGGCACGGTGTCGGCAGTCCAAAGAGCGCATCCAATTAGTCAAGCTAACCCGTCGTTGTAATTGCTCTTGGGCACGAAATTGAAGAAGTGCCCCGACCCATCGATGATGCGCTGGGAGTGGGGCGTTCCAGCGGGAATATTTACGCCCATCGGGCTCTCGACGACAACTTTTTCGTCGCGAATTTGAAACTCGATCTTTAGACCGGTCAGCTCAGGACCGGTGCCGATGGCGATATGCTGCGTGTCGCAGTTATGGGTGTGCATGTCGACGTAGTTGGCCTGCGTCGGTTGCACGTTGCTCACGCTGCGCACCACCGTGTAGAAGCCCGCCTCAGGTTTGAGTTTGCCGTCGACGAAAACGTAACGCACGCCCGGCGCTGCGGCCGTGTGATATTTAATTTCGGTCGTAGGGCGAACCTCAGGATGAAAAATATAGCCGGCATACTTGGCAAAATCGCGCTCGCCTTTGGCCAGATCGAAGGGTCGATCTTCGTGGGTGTAACCGCGATTGCGGAACAAAACCGTCACGGTTCCGGCACCTTTGGTCACTTTATACTCATGCACCGTGCCGGTGGGGATGTACACGCAAGCCGGCGAGACGATTCGATGGACTTTGCCTTCGAAGATGATCTGGCCTTCCAAGCCGGTGAGATCCGGGTTATTGCCAATGAAATAATAAAACTCATCGGTGTTGTGGCAGTGCGGCACTTGATAATCCGGGACCGGCGACGGCAAATCCTTCGCTTCATGAATCGCGACGTAGATATCCGCATCAGGGTGCGAGTCGCGATTGATAAAAACATGCCGCTTGACCGGTAACGAACTCAACTGCCGCAGCGGTCTCTTCTCTTCATGCTTGCCACCGAGGATCCCCGGGCGCGCCCTGACGATATAATTGCTAAGGTCCATGTCTTCTCCTTGCAATTGGCTTGCTTTATTCCCCTAAAACTTTTTTCATCCGCGCAACGACATCTGCCGGTTGATGAATCACTTCTTTTGCCAGAGCTTCGAGCTTTTCGCCGCTGACCGGGTTGATTTCCCACTGTCGTTTGTTCGATTCCGCCACGAACTCCGGATCTTTAAGCATCTTCGCGTAGGCATCGCGCAAAATCTTCACGCGCTCGGCGGGAATACCGGGAGTCGCTAGTATGGGCCGGCCGAAGGCACCTGGGCCCAACACCACGCGCGCCAAGCGGCGCTGCGCGTCATTGGCTTTTTCCTGATCCATCAATTCCCAGATTGTCGGCGTATCGGGCAACCGATGATTGCGCTTCTCGCCGGTTTGAACCAAGAAGCGAACATAGCCATTTTTCGCCCAGCTCTTCCCCGGCTCGCGGCCAAAAAACGCGCTAATCGTCGTGCCGCGGCAGTGAACCTCATTCTTTTCGACGGCGATGTCGACGTCGGCCGCGCCTGGATAGCCCGTGACCATGTTGAGCTTGAAGCCGAAGATTTCCTCTAATAGTTTCGGAATGTAAAATCCGGTGCTGCCCACGCCCGAAGCGCCGCAGCGCGGCGGCTCGCTCGCCTTGCGCAGATCGAGCAAGGTCTTGTAGGGCAAATCCGCCTTGATGAAAAACAACTCGTCGTTCTCTTCCGGCGTACCGATCCAGGTAAACTTCGCCCAGTCGAACTGAACTTCTTTGCGACCGAGAAGCTGGGCGAAATAAATCGGCGCCGTCACCGCGCCGAGCGTCAAACCATCCGGCTTAGCGACGCTGTAAACATAGTTTGCCGCGGTCAACGAACCGCCGCCAGGCATATTCTGGACAATTACATCGGGCTTGCCGGCAATCTGTTTCGGCAGATGTTGCGCGACCGCGCGCGCGTAAAGATCGCTCGCGGCCCCGGCCGATGCGCCGACCACGATCTTTATCTGCTTACCTTTGTAGAAATCGCTCTGGGCTTCCAATCGCCCCGAGAAAAGCAGGATCGAGATAATCAGCAGCAGGTGCCGCATCAACGCTACCTCCGCTTCTTCTTGGTAAAATAGCGTGTTTCCCATTGGCTCAGCTCGCTCATGCCGGTGGCGTCCCATGGCAACGCCTTCCCCCCGCTAAAAGGGGTGTCTGGATTGTCATTGGTAAATTCGAACCACGCGTTCATATCCTTTTCTTTAAACGACTCAAGAAAGCGCCACGCTGCGATCTTGAGGACTTGGTCTGGCAGAAAAGTATACCAGGCGGCATTGAGTTGAAGTTCTTTATGCTCCGCCAGAGTCAACGCGCGCGGCAACTCCCCCTTCATTGCCGAGAACGGTCCTTTAACGACTTTTCGCGCCCGCTTAATCTCAGCGACGGAGTGCGGCGCTTCGAACTGAACCCAATCTACGCCTGCTTCTTGTTCATACCGCCGCAGCCGTTTTAACAACTCCGCCATGCCGCCGTTGACGGCGTTACGCGCGTAGCATTGCGCCATGATGACGAAATTCGCATCGATTTCGTTTTTCGCGTCCACCGCGGCGCGGTAGCGCGTCACCGCTTCCTCGCGCGCGACGATCGAGATACCCGACGACATCGTGCGGCGCTTTTGCTCCAGCGGCTGATCGTCCAGACGCAAGCCCGCGAGCCCCGCCTCAATGCACTCACGCACCAGCCGCCGCACTGCCATGATACCGCCGTGGCCGGTATCGCCGTCGAGGATCACTGGAATTTTCACGCTGCGCGCGATCCACTTGGCAATGCCGACGCACTCGGTCATCGAGAGGATGCCGAGATCCGGTAGACCCGTATAGTTGCCCCCCGTGATGCTCGTCCCGACGAAGCATGCCTCGACGCCGTTGGCCTCCATGATCTTGGCATGGAAAGCGTTAGGCGCGCCGAGCACGGCGAGGACTTTCCCTCTGCGGGCAAGCAACTTTTTGAGCTTTAGTCCCGCGCTCACCGGCTTCATTCAGAGTACCGCCGATAGTAGCGTGTCGCGTTGTCCCAAAAGAGCTGGCGCATGTCAGATTCTTTTAATTTCCAGCCGAGCACTGTTTCCACGGAAACCGGAAACCAGCTTTCGCCGTGGGGATAGTCCGAGCCGAACATCAAGATGCCGGAACCGAGTAAGTCGATAACACTTTGCGTAATCGCCGCGCCTTCGGAAACCTCGATGCTCTGAAAATAGCGCCCGCCGGTGACGTAGTCGTGAATCGACTGCTTCAGCTGAGGAATCGCTTCTGGGCAGAGCTTGGTATGTTCTTCGAGGCGATTGACCCAGGCAGGAAGCCAACCGTGGCCGGCTTCTAGGGTTCCGACGCGAATGTTGGGAAACCGGTCCATGATTCCCGCGCCGATAATCGCTGCCATGTTCCGTTGGCCGCACCAGGGGTGCGCCGCCGATCTTTGCAGCCAGAGATTGTCCCAGGAGTCCAATCCGCCCGGCGCGTAGGGCGGCATGACGGTAAACGTGTGCAGCGCGATGGCTAAATCGTTGTCGGCCGCGGCCTTCCATATCGGTTCAAGATCGGGATGGTCCAGGGGAAACTGATAGGGCGCGTAGACGAAGATCGCCAGCGGCCACGATTCCTTTGCGCATCGGTGCAACTCGGCGAGCGATGTTTTGATATCGCGCGCCGCGACTAAAATCACCCCTTTCAACCGCTTCGGGAAAGCCGCGCAGTAATCCGCCATCCAACGGTGGTAGGCTTCATAGACCGCGGTTTCCAAACTAACGTCATCAATAGTGGTCCAGCAGCCAAACCAGCCCGAGGGCAACATCAAATTGACATCGACGCCTTCGACATCCATGTCCTGGATACGAATCGCCGGATCGCGCTCGCAAAGCGGATTGGGCTTGCCATGTTGGTGGCGCTTGTAGCCACTCATATAGTCTTTATTCTGTGCCGATGCTTCGCCGGCGAGTCCCAAACGGCGCTTATAGCTGCGTTCGCCCATCAAATAGGTAACCGCACCGTCTTTATTGCGCGCCTTAGAACTATTGTACTGCGCCAATCTTTGGCGGCTCGAAGCCGACATATACGGTTCCAGGAGATCGGCATCGGGTCGCACGTGGGTATCGGCATCGAAGATTTTGAATCCATTGCGTGCCATTAGTCGCTCCTTGATAGGTCTCGAATAGCACACTCAACGTGATCAGCGTTAGCCGCAACGCGGCGAACTGTCAACTCTTTCGCCGCCGTGAATTCTTGACTTCCAGCTATGAACATGATTTTTCTCTTAGTTCTTAACAGAAGTTTCAGGAGGAACCTTATGAAGATGTTAATCGCCGGCGAGCAAGTCGATTCCGAAAGCGGACAAACGACCGAGGTCCGCAATCCGGCCACCGGAGAAGTTGTCGACAGTGTTCCCAAGGGAACCGTCAATGATATTCGCCGTGCCATCGACGCGGCTCAGGGCGCGCTGAAGAAATGGTCCCATATGGCGCCCTCCAAACGCGGCGCAGTCTTATTGGCGGCGGGCCATACCATTCTTCAACAGGAAAAAGAACTCGCCACGCTGCTGACCAAAGAACAGGGCAAGCCGATGCGCGAGTCGATTTTGGAAATCCGCCGTTTCGTTCATACCCTCGACCACTACGGCGGCATGGCTAAAACCATGCGCACCAGCGCGGTGTTGCTCGACACCGGCCGGCATGGCTTGGTTCTGCGTAAACCTCTCGGCGTGTGCGGCTCCATCGTACCGTGGAACTTCCCGGTTTCGTTAATGGGCAACAAACTCGGTCCGGCGCTGCTCGCGGGCAATTGCGTGGTGGTCAAGCCGGCCGGCACGACGCCGCTGACCGATCTGCGCACCTGTGAGATCATCGATAAAGCGATCCAGGATGCCGGCGGACCCAAAGGTGTGTTAAACGTCGTTACCGGTCCCGGCAGCGTCGTCGGCGAAGAGTTGCTGGTCAACCCGACTGTCAGAAAAATCGGCTTCACCGGCGCCACCGACACCGGCCGCAGAGTCATGCAATCCGCCGCCAAGGATTTCAAGCACGTGACTTTGGAATTGGGCGGCAGCGATCCGATGATCGTTTGCGACGACGCCGATATCGATCGCGCCGTCAGCGCTGCTTCCGTGGGCCGGTTCTTTAACTGCGGTCAGGCCTGCTTGGCGGTCAAGCGGCTCTATTTGTTCGACAGCATTGCCGACTCGTTCATGGAAAAACTGGTCGAGAAAGCTAAGAAAATCACCATCGGCAATGGTCTTAAACCTGGCGTTCTGATGGGCCCGCTGCACACCAAAGAACAGCGCCAAGAAGTCGAAGAACAGGTCGAAGACGCCGTTAAGGGCGGCGCAAAAATAATCTTCGGCGGCCAGCGGCCCAAAAGTGACGACTACGACAAAGGTTATTACTTGCAGCCCACTTTGGTCGCGGACGTCGATCCTAAGTCGCGCATGATTCAAGAGGAAGTCTTCGGTCCGGCCCTGCCGATCGTGCGCGTGAAGAATTTAGACCAAGCGGTCGAGCAGGCTAACAGCTCGATCTTCGGTCTGGGCTCTTCGATCTGGACGAAAGATATCAACCGCGCGATGTACGGCGCAGAGAATATCGAGGCCGGGTACACCTGGGTCAATTCGGCGCAGATCATCTACGACGAGCTACCCTTCGGCGGCGTCAAACAGAGCGGTCTCGGCAAAGAGCACGGCGACGAAGCGATCGAACATTACACCGATTCGAAGTCCGTCGTGATTGCCACGGAGACCGATTCGGAGATTATCGGTGGAGAATGAATATCGTAACGAGGATCGAGGATAACCATCCCCGATCTTCTATCCTCGGCAAACCTCTAAAGCAATGGCGCTCGCGCTGCCTGACACCTACAACGCCGCCACGACCTTTGTCGATGAAAACATCGCTCAAGGTCGCGGCGGCAAAGTCGCGATCTACTATCAAGATCAAAAAATCACCTACCAGCAAGTCTTCGAACAGGTCAACCGCACCGGCAACGCGCTGAGAAATCTCGGCATCGAAATCGAGAACCGCGTGCTGGTGATTCTGCCGGACTCGCCGGAATTCGCTTATAGTTTTTTCGGCGCTATCAAGATCGGCGCCGTCGCCGTGCCGACCAATCCCTGGATGTTCGCCAAGGATTACGAGTATTTAATCAGCGATAGCCGGGCGCGGGCGATTGTCGTGCATGAATCGGTGTTGCCGGAGATTGAAAAGATTTGGGACCGCACGCCATTTCTTAAGCATGTCTTGGTCGTCGGCACGGCTCGGGGTAGGGCACATTCCTATGAAGATTTGACCGCCAAAGCCTCCGACAAACTCGAAGCAGAGAAAACCACCAAAGACGACGTCTGCTTCTGGGGTTATACCTCCGGCAGTACCGGCAATCCCAAAGGCGCCGTGCACCTACAGCACGACATGATCACGATCAGCGATTTGTTCGTCAAACCGGTGCTCAGGATGACCGAGAACGACCTGTGCTTTTCGGCGTCGAAGATGTTTTTCTCTTACGGATTGGGCAATTCTCTCTACTTTCCATTTCGCTTCGGCGCCTCCACCGTACTCTGGCCGGAAAAACCTGAGCCGGAAAAGATCCTTCAGGTCATTGAAAAGTACAAGCCAACCTTCTTTTTCTCCGTGCCGACGCTGTTCGCGCGCTTTCTACGGATCGAAAAGAAATATGATTTTAGCTCCTTACGAATTTGTCTCTCGTCCGGCGAACCGCTGCCGCCGGCGCTTTTCTACCAATGGAAAGAGCGCACGGGTCTCGAGCTCCTGGACGTGGTCGGTTCCACCGAAGCGACCCATGATTTTCTTGCCAATCGACCCGGGCGGGCGAAAGCCGGGAGCAGCGGCGAAGTCACTCCCGCCTTCGAAGCGAAGGTCGTTGACGATGAGGGGAAAGAAGTACCGATCGGCGAGATCGGCAATTTAATGGTGAAAGGCGACGCCAATTCGCCCTTTTACTGGAACAAGCACGAGCAGACCAAACGAATGATGCAAGGCGAGTGGCTCAAAACCGGCGACACTTACTATTGCGATGCCGACGGCTATTATTGGTACTGCGGCCGCTCCGACGACATGATGAAAGTCGGCGGCTTGTGGGTGTCGCCGATCGAGATTGAAAATACTTTGATGGAACACCCCGCAGTGCTCGAATCCGGCGTCATTGGCGACAACGACGCCGACGGTCTGTTAAAACCGAAGGCTTTCGTTTTGCTCAAGAGCGAATTTAAGGCCAGCGCCGAACTGCGCGTTGAACTGCAAAATCACGTCAAGAACAAATTGGCGCCGTACAAATATCCGCGCTGGATTGAATTCGTCGACGACCTGCCCAAGACCATGACGGGTAAAATTCAACGATTTCGATTACGCGCGAAAAACTAATAGCAACTGCTGGGTATCCAATCGCCCTCAGCTCTCACGCTTCGATTCAGCAACTCTTGAGGTGACAGGATGGCTGCGAATATCAAAGAACTGAAAGAAAAACTGGCTTACTCTTGTAATATCCTGGCCCATGAAGGCCATTGGGATAATATCCTCGGCCACGTGTCCGTGCGCATCCCCGGTCAGAATCGGATTCTCATGAAGCCGCACAGCTTCGGCTTCGAAGAGATTCGCCCGCAGCACATCATCGTCGTCGATATCGGCAGCGGAAAAAAAGTCGAAGGTAAATACGAGCGCCACTCCGAGGTTTTCATTCATACCGAGATCATGAAAGCTCGGCCCGATGTGAATTGCGTAGTCCATTCGCATCCGCCCTACGCCACCGCCTTCGGCGCCCTTGGTCAACCGCTCCGCCCAATCAGCCATGAAGGCAACATTTTTTACCAAGGGTTGCCTACCTTCGACTACACCACGGCTCTGATCCGGACCTCGGAACTTGGCGTGGAAGTGGCAAAAAGCTTGGGCAAGTGCCGCGGCGTCTTAATGAAAAATCACGGTTCCACCGTGGTCGGTGAATCTATCGAAATCGCGACGCTCTATGCGGTGTTTTTGGAAAAGGCCGCCCGCATTCAGCTTATGGCTACAGCGTCCGGCGATCCGTCTTGGACCAGCGACGAAGAAGCCGCGGTTAAATATGAACAGATTTATACGCCGCACCGGCTGGTTTCGATGTGGGACTATTTCCTACGGCGCGCCAAGAAATTGCGTAAATCAAGTTGAGCTAGTCATGGCGAGACGAATATCACCTGATCGGCGCCAACTAGAGTCGTTTCCGCGAAGACTCGATAACAAGGATTGCTGCTACTTACCGCCGGCCTTTTTCTCCAGCTCGGCGACAAAACGCATGTCGATAAAATCGTCCGGTTTGGCGCCTTTTGCTGCCGGCTCTTTGTCGGCGATCTCAGCAAGAACCGACTCCATACCTTTTTTACTCACGTAAGGCGGATACTCTAGGTACTCACGAAATTGACTATAGGTGTCTTCCTGAATGTCCGGCTCCTTTACCTTTAGTTGGTTTTGAATCATTCTGAGCGCCGCTGGTTTGTTCGTTTTAAATATCTGCACACCCTCGGCATAGGCACGCACGACACGCCGAACCGTGTCTTCATTCGCCCGGATATATCTCCGGCTCGTACCAACCGCGACAGACACAAACTCGGGACCTTCCTTGGCGACATTCATTAATTCGACGAATCCCGCCCGTTTAGCACGCGCATTGGTTGGCGGTGAAACGACTCCGGCATCGATCTGGCCCGCCACCAAGGCAGTAAAAATATTGGGGACTTCGAGCAGCGGCAACAGTTGATAATCAGTAGTTCGTAATCCGCCGGAGTTCAAAGCGTAAAGCGCTGAAGTGTGCGTCGACGAGCCGACCCGGGTGATACCGACTTTCTTGCCTCTTAAATCCGCGATCCTCTTGATCTCCGGTTTCGCCATCAACGAAAACACTTGGCGGTTGGTCGCGCCGGCGATTAAGACCAGGTTTGCTCCTTTCAAATTCGCTTGGACCGCATTCACACCGTCCATGAACGAGAAGGCGATCTCGCCAGCGAGGATCGCTTGGATCCCCCGAGAGCTCGATGGGATGTGAATAAGCTCGACATCTAAACCATTCTTCCTAAATAGCCCCTCCTGCTGAGCCATGAACATCCCGCTCTGTGCGCCGGTCACAGCCGTCCAGTTTATCCGGACTGCTTTCTGCGCCCATGCGGAACTCGCCGCGAAAACCGCCAAGATGATGACTGCCAACTGCAAGTATCGTCCTCTCATTGATTCCCCCGATCTGGAATTCCACTGGCTAGATCCCGCCATTATAGCGCGCTAGCACTAGCAATTCATGCACTGAATTCAACCATTTGGCATGATACGGCAAGCATGCTAAGTAGGCGCCCATGAGCAAGAAAATTCACCTCACTTTGGCAACCGGAGATTATGAAAGCATCCGCGCTTTGAAGGAAGGCACGGTTAAACCTGACGGTATCGAACTGACGGTGCTCACGGATATGAACTCGGACGTCCGCCACTGGCGCATGCTCCGCAATCGCGAGTTTGATGTCGCCGAACTGTCCATGTCGAATTATCTAATGGCGAAATACACCGACCTGCCGTTTACCGCCATCCCGGTTTTTCTCCACCGCCGCTTCCGCCACAGCTTTATCTTTTTAAATTCCACCAAGGGCATAACTAAGCCCCGCGACTTGATCGGTAAAAAAGTCGGCCTGCGTAATTTTCAGGCGACCGCGAACCTTTGGATCCGCGGCATCCTGGAACATGAACACGATGTGCCGCATCGCTCGATCGATTGGTACAAGCAGGATGATGAAGAGGTGGAATGGGCGCCGCCGCGCGATTTGAATATTCAGCGTATTGCGCCGGGGAAAAGCGTCGAGAAAATGCTCGTCGAGGGAGAATTGGACGCGCTTATTCACCCTGAGTTGATCCAACCGATTCTCGATAAAGACAAGCGTGTGACCCGGCTATTTCCCAATTATCGCGATCTTGAAATGGATTACTACAAGCGCACAGGTATTTTCCCGATTATGCATACTACGGCCATCAAACAAGAAATCGTCGACAAATATCCTTGGGTGCCGATCAACTTGATGCAAGCGTTTCAAGAGTCTAAACAGGCAGCCTACAGACGAATGGCCAATCCGCGTATTGTTCCACTGGCCTGGTTCCGCTACTTTTTAGAAGAACAAGAGGAGCTTCTCGGGCCCGACCCATGGGCTTACGGCTTGGGTGAAGTCAACAAAATAGCTCTGGAAACGCTTATGCAGTATTCACGGGAACAGGGTTTGCTCGGGCGCAACATGACGCTCGATGAATTGTTCGTCAGCACGGAGGCGCATTCATAGCTACGGAAACCGTAATCATAGTCTGCCACCGGAGCTGCCCTAGCGCGCATTTGCAAAAGAGAATTAGCGATGGGCTTGCCCGCGTCATGCCTAATCGAACGAACCGGTCGCCAGTTAATCAGCGCGCTCGGAAGCGAAGTTCCTCCAGCCCTGTGTGATGTGACGGAGCGAGATTGGCGCCGCCATCGGACAGATTCGTAGCTCATTCGGCCGATTCTGCCCTGGCTCATAACGCTAACGGTTATGGTGGCAAATTTCCGAGAGATGGACCGGAGCAGTCGGCGGGAAATTTCTAGGCTTTGGAATTGTCGAGCACGCGCAAGATTAAATTCGTGATTGATCTTGCCAATCGATTGGCGTAAATTTTCCAAACCCTAATGTATTTGCGTCCGGATCGGCGATCCTGTCGATCTGGGAAGGAGGCATTATGTTTGGCAAGGGAGTGCTTCAAGAAGAAGAAAATTTGCTGCGAGACATTATTCGCAGCATTGACAAAAAAGTCGACTACAGTTCCCGCGAGGGCGAGGGAACGAAATTTTCTATTCATATGAAACTGCGCGGCCATGAAGGCGCCGTGGTCGTCGATCTAGAAGACCTCAAAGCCGCCAGATCCGATACGGCGAAACGGCACCAAATTCGCCAGAAAATTAAAGCCCGCTGCGATCATCTCGATAAAACCCGCTACGGCGCAGACATCCTCGGACTTAAACCAGAGAAAATTCTACGCGCTGCACCGAAGCCCGAGCCGATCCCTCAACGAAGTAGTTTCAGGCGCGGCGGCCCCAGAAGATAGGTGCCCACACCTCGATACTCTGTATCGGTCGCGCAATCGCAAGCATGGTATTGTAACCTAATGAGCAAAGGCAGCTTGATTCACCGAGCTTTAGCGGAACGGGGCCAGCTCATCATGCCTGGCGTTTACGACGCCCTAAGCGCCAAGATCGCCGCGAGAGCCGGCTTCGAAGTCGTTTTCATCACGGGATACAGTTTATCAGCGACAATTTTAGGCGAACCCGATTTCGGACTACTCACGCAAACCGAAGTCGTAAACGCCGCCCAGCGAATTTGTTCGGTCCTCGACACCCCCGTGATCGTTGATGCGGACACCGGTTACGGCAATGCGATCAATGTCATCCGCACCGTGCAAGACTTGATTCGCGCCGGAGCCGGCGGGATGTTTCTCGAAGATCAGATTTGGCCTAAACGCTGCGGTCATATGAAAGGAAAGCAAGTCATTCCCTTAGACGAGCAACTGAAAAAGCTCAGTGCTGCAAAAGAAGCGAAAGGCGACGATGATTTCTTTATCGTCGCGCGCACCGACTCTCGTCAGGCTCTAGGACTTGGTGAGGCGATCTCAAGAGGGATCGCGTTCAAATCCGCCGGAGCCGATGCCGTCTTTATCGAAGCGCCGGAAACCAAAGAAGAGATGAAGGAAATTGCGCGCAACGTACCCGGGCCGCTGGTCGCAAACATGTTGGAGCGGGGCGTTACGCCGTTGATGGGGCCGCAAGAACTTAAAGACCTTGGGTTCGAACTGATCGTCTGGCCGTTGGCGCCGCTTTACTCGGTGGCCAAATCGCTGAGCGAAGTTTACACGACGTTGCGTCGCGAGGGTTCGACGCTCAGTATTTTGGATCGCTTGATGCCTTTTGATGAATTCAACGAGATTGTCGGCCTCAATGAAAAGTACGCCCTCGATGCTAAGTTCAAGACCTAAGATTGGCCTCGCAGAGCATCGGCCGGAGTAGCCGTATAAATTTCGATAAACCCTACAAGCGCATGGGCATCAGCACGTAAAGATAGCCGTCGACGCCATTTTTGCGGATGATACTCGGGCTCAATTCGTCTTTGAGCTCGACACTGATCTCGCCGTCGCCGCCGAGCACAGCTAAAACGTCGATTAAGTAGCGAGCGTTAAAACCGATGGAGATCCCTTTGCCTTTATAGTCCGCTTCGATTTCCTCTACTGCTTCGCCTAAATCAGGATTATTGGCCGAAATCGATACGCGACCGTCAGTAAACTCCATCTTGATTCCTTTGTACCGCTCACTCGACAAGATGGACACGCGGCGCAAAGCTTGAAGCATCTCGTCGTGGTCGAGTTTGGCGAGATTTGGATTATCCTTTGGTATCACTTTCGTATAATCGGGGAAGTCGCCATCGATCAGGCGCATGAAAAACTCGACCCTATCCTTTATTACCAAGGCCATGTTTTCCTTGAACCCAAGAGATACTGCGCCGTCTTCACCGCTCTCTAATAATTTTTTCAGCTCGGCAAGTCCCTTTCTCGGAAGGATTACTCCTTTCGTGAGGCCCAAAGAACCGACCGTCTTTTCCTCAAATGCCAGACGATGACCATCCGTAGCTACCATGCGAACCTTACCGTCATCCCTTTGTTCAATAAATACGCCGTTTAAGCTGTAACGCGTTTCGTCCGTTGAAACCGCAAATATCGTCCGCTCAATCATCTCTCGAATCGTCGATGCTGGAGTTGTCGAGAGGCCTTTGCCGTCAAAGGCAGGAAATTGAGGAAACTCTTTCGCATCCATGCCGACAATTTTGAATAAGGATTTGCCGCTACGAATCTCAACCCATTCATTTTCCAGGCGCTTGAGTTGAACCTGATCGTGGGAAACTTCGCGAATTATTTCATAAAGTTTTTTTGCGTTTACGGTGACTGTACCTTCTTTGGTGACCTCGCCGTCAACCTGCCCACGAACCCCGACCTCTAAGTCGGTCGCCGTGAGATGAATAGCGTTTTTCTTTGCTTCAATCAGAACATTGCCGAGGATCGGCATGGTATTACGCCGTTCCACGATACTTTGGGTCCAATAAAGCGTGGCGAGAAGATCTCCCCGCTTAGCTTTAATTTCCATACATCCCTCCCCTAATCCTATTTCTTAAATATATATATAAAATTCAGGAGTAATAGTAGGGGCTGTGGACAAGGTAAACAGACGTGTTTGCGTCAAGAAATCAATTGCATAGCTTGTGACTTAGGGAGGCTCGTTTTGCCGCTTTTCACGTATGCAAAGAGCACTCGCGAATTACTCCACAATCATCCACAGCGCTCTGAGGAGTTAACCACAGGATATTCACAGCTATTTTTTGACGTTGAGCGTTCTTTCGAGTTTTTCAATGGTGTTTTGCATATGCGGATCATCTTTGATGCGCTGTTCGATGGTTTTTGAGGCATGAATAACCGTGGAATGATCGCGGCCGCCGAATTTGTCGCCGATCGCCGGGAACGAGTTTTCCGTGTGCTTGCGGCAGAGATACATCGCAACCTGCCTGGGCAGGGCGATGTTCTGTGTTCGTCGCTTGGCTTTTAGATCGCCGATTCTGATATTGAAATAGTCGCAGATGGTTTTCTGAATGCCTTCGACGGTTAGATCTTTCTCTGCTCCTCTCAGTGTATTGCGCAATACTTCCTTGGTTAGCTCCAAAGTGATTGGTGTCTTCGTGAGTGATGAGAAAGCACCAAGGCGTGTGAGGGACCCTTCCAGTTCACGAACGTTCGAGTTGATATGGGTGGCTAGAAAAATCGCGACGTCAGAGGGCAGCCTGACGCCTTCTACTTCGGCCTTTTTTTGCAGAATTGCGATTCGAGTCTCGACGTCGGGCGGCTGGATATCCGCGATCAGTCCCCACTCAAATCGGTTGCGCAGGCGATCTTCCAGTCCGGGAATTTCTTTCGGAAACTTATCGGAAGTAATGACGATTTGCTTGTGCGATTCATATAGCGAGTTAAAAGTATGAAAGAACTCTTCTTGGGTTCTTTCCTTGCCGGCAAGGAACTGAACGTCATCCAGGATTAGAATATCTACGGTACGAAATTTTGCTTTAAACTCATCCATGCGATCTCTTCTAAGAGAGCCAATGAGTTCGTTCATGAACGACTCGGAACTTAAATAAACGACTTTTAGACCGGCCCGTTGGGCTTCCGCCCAGTGGCCGATTGCGTTGACTAAATGAGTTTTTCCAAGACCGACGCCACCATAGATAAACAGCGGATTGTAGTGATCGCCCGGTTGATTTGCGACCGCCATGCAGGCCGCATGAGCGAATTGATTGCTGGCTCCGATAACGAAGTTTTCGAACGTATACTTAGGAATCAGGTTGCTAGTTCGGGGCGGCTTATCACGTTCTTTTTCGTCTTTTTTGGGAATCTTCTCAACCGTCGACCGCGCAGCCAATTTTTGGTTAACGGAAAAAACAATTTTAATATCTTGTTTGGCGAATGTGGCTAAAATATTTTCGATTTGGCCGATGTAATTTTCCGTCAACCAGTCACGAAAAAACTTATTGGGAACCTCCAGCGTGACTTCATTCCTGTTTTTGGTTATGAAACGAACCGGTTTGATCCAGGTATCGAAGTTTTGCTTGCCGACTCGATCTTTGATTTCTTCCAATGCTTCCGACCACAGCTCGCCCATAATTATCACCACTAAGTATTTAATTTATTGACGTAAATTAAAATAGTTACAAACAGTGTTATCCACAGCTGTTAATAACTCCGCAAGATTCTGGAAATTGTTGGGTTATTCGAGATCGCCAACATCGCTATTAACAAGTTCGGAAAACTTAATTGTCATGCCGCTAATCGCATCCAAAATGAGCCGTCGGGAAAAGTGAAAAAAGGGACAATAAGATTTCTTTCGTCGCATCGGCGATGAACGAAAAAATTCTTCTGCATTTCGGAAAGAACTGTGATAATCCTTTTCAAATTTCTTTGCAAGAAAAAAACAAGAAGAATTTTTTTTCCTCTTCTTTTCATCGGTCTTGACAGAAATCGCCTTGGTGTTAGCGCCATGAATTCATGATGATGACTCGATCTCAAAAAATTTTCCGGCCGCGCGTTAAAAACAATTCCCGGTGGTGTGAACAGCCCGGTGCGTGCGTGGAAAGCCGTTGGCGGCGATCCGCTTGTGCTTGCGCGTGGCCACGGAAGTTACGTCTTCGACACTAATGGCAAGCGGTACATTGACTTCGTGGCATCGTGGGGACCCTTGATCCTAGGACACGCCCCGGCGAAAATCGTGCAAGTCCTAAATAAAGTCGCAAAAAACGGCACGACGTTTGGGGCGCCGACTGAAGCTGAAGCGGAATTGGCTGAATGGGTAACCAAGCTAATGCCCTCCGTGCAAAAAGTGCGTTTAGTAAGTTCTGGCACCGAAGCCGCGATGAGCGCGATTCGACTCGCGCGTGCATTTACTCGGCGGAATAAAATCGTCAAATTCGACGGCTGCTATCATGGCCATTCCGATGGTCTTCTGGTCAGAGCCGGTTCAGGCCTAGCAACTTTAAGCTTACCGGATAGTTCCGGCGTTCCCCCAACATTCGCCCGTGAAACGTTAGTGGCGCAATTCAACGACCTAGATTCCATCGAAACCATATTCGCCCGGCATGGCAAGGATATTGCCGCCGTGATCGTCGAACCGATCTGCGGCAATATTGGTGTCATTCTACCGCAGCTGCATTTTCTCGCCCATTTACGAAAGATTACTCAGCAACATCGCGCGCTTCTCATCTTCGATGAAGTCATCACTGGCTTTCGTGTCGGCATTGGTGGCGCTCAAAAGCTTTTTAAGATCGAGCCTGACCTGACCTGCTTGGGGAAAATCTTGGGTGGAGGCTTGCCATTGGCCGCATTCGGTGGCCGCCGAGAAATTATGGATCAACTCGCACCGCTCGGGCCGGTTTACCAAGCAGGAACTTTGTCGGGTAATCCGATGGCAGTCGCAGCTGGGCTTGAGACACTAAAACAACTCAGGAAGCCAGGTGCCTATGAATTACTGGAAACTAAAGCAAAAAAACTCGCCGACGGCTTAGCTTCCGTAATCGCTCAGCACTCGATGCGCGCAACCCTTAATCGCGTCGGTTCGATGATGACCCTTTTCTTTGGTGTTGATCAGGTTACCCAACCTGATCATGCGCGCCAATGCGATCGGGAGAGATTCGCAAGATTTTTTCATGGCATGCTCAAGCGCGGAATCTATTTGCCGCCGGCGCCATTCGAGGCAATGTTTGTTTCTCTAGCTCATTCGACAGCGGATTTAAATAAAACAATAGCGGCTTTTGACGAATGGGCGGATAGCGATTGTTAGTTGACCGCCTATAACCTTCGTGTTAAAAATCTAGCCCAGTGCAGAAAGTTGGGGACCGCCCCAATCGCCGCCAAGACAGCCAAACTCCCCTACTTCGCGGAGCGGGCTTATATTTAGGAGTTGCCTTTGAATTGCCAGGCACGATTATCGGCGGCTTGGTGCTGGGGTATTTTTTAGATCGATATTTCGGCACGTCGCCATGGCTGTTGCTTACCTTGACCGTGATCGCATTTATTGGTGCCTTTGTGCGGCTGGTCAGGTGGGTGAAGTTTTTCCGACCCGGAGCTGATGGAAGCGTTAGCGAAGAAAACGATACTGCGCATTGAACTATGGCACGCACTATTCCTGGTCGCGCTGCTCCTGACGCTCGGTCGCAGCAAATGGATCGATTCCAATGCGCTCATTATCGGCGGCATATTCATGGGTTTGAATTTTTTCCTGTTGAGCTACGGCGTCGGCTGGATGCTCGGGCCTTTAGCGGAAAAAGGTCGTGTAAGGGCGGGCATCGCTCTATTGGTGCTTAAGATAATTCTGTTTTTGGGATTGTTAACGACGCTGTTTTTTCGATTCAATTTGGATGCTATTTCGTTTGCCCTCGGTTTCTCTACTTTGATCTTAGCAATCCTTTTGGAATCCGTGCTTAAGACAGTTGGGTTGGAGATATAGGAATGGAACATCCATTTACGTGGTATAACTTACTGCCGGAAGACTTGCAGCATGCTTTTGGTGATCATACATTTTTTGCGGTTATCGCGGCAATCTTGCTCATCTTATTCGCGGTCAAAGCACGCGGCGCCCTGGTCAAATCTCAGGACCCTCTCGTGCCGGCAGCCGACCTGGACTCCCGTAATATCGCCGAACTGGTGGTCCAGCTCGTGGTTAGCCAAAGCGATGCGATCATCGGTAAAGCCGGACGCAAGTACGTGCCATTTTTCGGCACGTTTTTCTTCTTTATACTTTTATCTAATTTGATGGGCTTACTGCCGGGATTTGCGGCCCCTACGGGAAATCTGAACACCACCATCGGTCTCGCCCTGGTTTCCTTTATCGGATACAACGTCATTGGCGTGCGCGAGCAGGGGCCGGGATATTTCAAACATTTCATCGGTCCGATGACCAGTTTACCCGGCAGTAATATTGTCGCCAAACTCGCTTTTTTGCCGGTCCTGCTGATCTCGGTGGTTTTTTTCTTAATTCTCGAGCTTTTTTCCCATGGCTTCAGACCCGTATCCCTGTCTTTGCGTCTGTTCGGCAACATGATGGGAGACCATGAAGTTATCGGTGCGTTCATTAGCCTTACGAAGCTGGTGGTGCCGGTGGCGTTTTACGCAATGGGCACGCTGGTGAGTTTGATTCAGGCTTTCGTATTCACTTTATTGAGCATGATTTATGTAGCCTTGGCGATCAGCCACGGTCACGACGAAGAACATGGACATGAAGCGCATTAATCAGGTCAGTAAGCGATCGGCCGCTGTGGCGAGGATGAGGATAGAGGAGAGGTAGGCTTAAGTCGCTGGAAAGGAGAAGAATATGAGAAAACTGTGCGCATTTTTCGGCATTCTGGTCCCGGCCTTAATGGTTGCGAGTCTAGCCGTTGCTGCCGAAGGGGCAGCCGGCGCCGCGGATTCACAGGTGAAAGCCGCGATTGCGATCGCTGCCGGGGTCGCGGTTGCGCTCGCTGCCTTTGGCGCCGCCTTAGGGCAGGGCCGGGTCGGTGCCGCTGCAATGGAAAGTATCGGCCGCAATCCAAACGCCGCCGAAAAACTTTTCTTGCCTCTCGTGCTCACCCTAGCGCTGCTCGAAGCTTTGGCGCTCTACGGTTTTGTTATTGCAATTCTATTGCAGGGTAAAATCTAGCGGAAAGTTGGTTAGCAGTGAATAAAAGGGCGAGGAGTTAATCTCCTCGCCCTTTTTTAATTTCCCGGCAGCTCAACTGGATAGAGGTGCACTTGGGTGTAGCGCAACAACTCTTCCAACGTATGCAGCTTATACGGCTTCAAATAGAAGATGTCTTTGAGGCCGGTATTCACCAGAACCTTGAGACAGTGAATGCAGGGCGTGTGTGTAATGTAAATCGCGCCGTCTTTGATGCTTGAACCGTTTTTGGCAGCCTGCGCGATAGCGTTCATCTCGGCATGGATCGTGCGGAAGCAGTTTTGCTCGGTATCGCCATTGGGTGTTTTCGATTCATAAATCAGGCAGCCAACATCGGTGCAGTGAGGCATTCCCGCCGGCGCGCCGTTGTAGCCGGTCGCGAGAATGTTTTTCTCGCGGACGATCACTGCGCCCACTTTGGCTCGGGTGCAAGTGGAGCGCTCCGCCACCTGTAGTGTAATGGTCATAAAATATTGATCCCAGCTTAGACGCTCGCTCATAAAAAAATCCCCGTGGGCGCTATTTGTCCCATGTCAACGTGACTTTGTCTCCAACCTTCAGGCCCGTGACTTCACGGGCGCTGCCATTACATAGCGCGACTTCCAACATTCCCCAGCTATTGATGACGGCGACATATTGGTTCTCGTGCGTCGAGCCATAGCTTGGGACTACACCAATTATTCTCAAAGACCCACATTGGGTGATCAACCGGTCGATTGGCAGTCCTGTCAAATCATGCTCGTTCACGTTTGTAAACAGATTACCATAACCATCGATATACATGATCGCGCCGTCTATTTGACGCTCGCTGCGAGTAAGTTTTGGCAGCGCTAGCTCGACCATGGATTCCACCGCTGTCCCGAAACTGTGCGGCTCAGCGCCGAGGCTGAGATGGGCAGCGGCGGGGGCAAAGATGTCCCGACCATGAAAGGTCGCACTGCTCGACCCGAGACGATAAGTCGGGTTCGATATTTCTATGATCCGAATCGGAGTTTTGCCCGCCAACGTAAGGCTGAAGATTCCGTTATCCGGCCCGATGAAATAACTGCCGTCCGATTCGATGAGCAGAGGACGACGCGGCGTGCCGACGCCAGGGTCGACTACCGCGACATGGATCGTCCCGCGCGGAAAATAACCGATGGCGTGGCGCAACGTCAGCGCTCCTGCCACGATGTCTTGGGCCGGAATGCCGTGGCTTAAATCGATTACTTGTGCTTGCGGATTGATCGCGAAAATGACGCCCTTCATGATACCGACGAAAGCATCATGGTAACCGAAGTCTGTGGTGAGCGTGATTAGCATCTGCAGTGGAGGAATTGGCTGCCATCTAAGCAAAAAAGTCCCCGGTGGTAAAGCTGGCAATTAGGCAGAGGCTTTCGGATCAACTATAAGCAGTGGTGGTTTTGACAGGATCAAGGCATGCACTAGGTCGGTTCCGTTGTCGCGCTTCGGAGCCGCTCTGTGCTTGGCGCTAACTTCGGGTGCGTCGATAGTCCTGACGGGAATTAGTTTTGGCGATTATTGGGCTGGAGGAGAAATCCTGAAAAAGATCGACGAATTTGTTTCGGCGTCATAGTCTGTTTCTCAATTGGTAGGAAAAAGCTGCATGTCGACCAGTTCGCAAATAACGTGGGCGATAAGAATATGGGTTTCTTGGATACGAGCGGTGCTTTGGCTCTCCGCGACCCGTAAGAGATGGTCCACGTTGCCGGCGAGTTTGCCGCCGCTGCCACCCGTGAGACCGATAGTGGTGATCTTAAGCGCGCGACTGGCCTCGACCGCGCTGAGCACGTTGGCGGCGTTGCCGCTGGTTGAAATGGCGATCGCGATATCCCCGGCCTTGCCCAGGGCGCGCACCTGTTTGGCGAAAATTTCGGCGTAATCGTAGTCGTTGGCGATGCTTGTCAACGCTGAGGAGTCCGTCGTTAAAGCGATCGCGGGCAGCGGCGGCCGCTCGATGCGAAAGCGGTTCACGAATTCCGCGGCAATATGCTGAGCGTCGGCAGCGCTGCCCCCATTGCCAAAGAGTAGTAGTTTGTTGCCGTTTCGAAAGGCGGCGACGATGGCGTCGGTCGCACAAACTAAAGCGTCGATGTTATCGCGCAAGAATGCCTGCTTAACTCGTACGCTTTCCTCGAAAGCCTGAACGATGATTTCTTTCATGAGGTCCTCTCGTCGTGGCAGCCTCGGTCCTCCAAGCGAGTCTCACCGGCGTACATCAAACGCGCACCGCAAGCTTGGGCAACGTCTTCAACGATCTGCAAATAGTACCGCTTCGAAAGTGCGCCGAAAGAACGATGGGAATTTTATACGGACTTGAATTAGACACTGGTTTTTATCGCCGGGGCCTGACCTTTGAGCGTATTGTCAGCGACTTCGGCGAGCAGCTGATCGTGCTCATGATCGAGTGCGAAGACGCGAAACTGAACGATCTTGGAAGGGATGAATTCGAATAGTTCAGCCAGCGATTCCTTAGTAATCTCGCCGCTGGACGGATCATAAATGTGGATTTGTTTCTTACCCATGGCGAAAGGATTTTCCGGGCGCGGATCCTGGGTCGCCATATCGACCCGAAACACCAAATCGCGCTCTGCCGCCGGCAAGGCGGAGCGAATGCGCTTTTCCCAATCGGTGTCTTGAATCAGCGATACGCCATAACGCAGCTCATTCAACGACAAGGTCCGGTCGTAGGCCATTTTCCACTTCACTTCGCGGTGCAGCACAGTCTCCCATTCCTTGCCGAGGGCTTCAAGCTCGCCCTTCTGGCGGCGCCATCGGGAAACGTCTTCAAGCAAGGACCAGTCGGTCAGGTAGAGATAATCTTCCATGTGATCCAGCGGATTGCCAGGGAAGAGCACCTTCATTGTCTCGGGAAAAATATCGCGCAAATGAAGGTCGATGGCGCGCGTCGTGCGGTGGTAGTAAACGTTGGTATAAAGATATAAGCGCGTGTTCAGAAAAGCCGTCAGCGCACTATTACCGGCTTTGTGTACCGTGAGGCCTTTGGGCGTAAAGAACGTGTAGTAAATCAAGCGCTCGCGATCGATCGGGCCGCTATGCACACCGCACATGTAAGAATCGCGCGAGACATAGTCGAGATTATCAAAGGTAAAAATCCCGTTGGTCAGGGGTTGTAGAAAACGCACCCATTTGGGTTTTCGGTGATCGTCCTTGCCGCTTTTCTTGATCGGAAAAGCGATGTCTTCCGGGCGCAGCTCTTCCCCTGGCGCAAACGGACCGCTCGGGCTGCGGCGCAACTCGCGGATGACATCGCCGAGGTATTTTTGAATAATGGTTTGGCCCAGATCTTCATGAGTGAGATCGTAGTTGTGGAGAAAGTTATCATCGAAGAAATGGCCGAACGGTCCGTGGCCGATATCGTGCAACAGTCCGGTGACCCGCATGTACTCTTCGATATAGGGCGCCGACGGGCACTCATCAGCGAGGACCTGATGCAGCGACGGATAAAGATGTTTGGCAAACTCTCCTGCCAAGTGCATCGCGCCGAGCGAATGCTGAAAACGGCTGTGTTCCGCCGAAGGATACACCCAGCGCGCACTCTGCAGCTGATAAATATAGCGCAGCCGCTGCACCCACGGTGAATCGATCAACGCTTTTTCGGTCACCTCGGATTTTTTGGTCGGCACGGTGAACGAAATATATCGGTGAATCGGATCCGCGAATAAGGACGTTCCTTCGTATTCGTTGTCGGTTGGGTGTCCCATTGCTCGCTTGGAAATACTAAATCACAAATTGTCAGTCGGCCAAAGCCAATCGCAAGCCATTAAATTTCCGTATCGACGCGTGTGAATAGCAACCGTTACGGTGCGGCGTGGACAAAGACGCGCAGAAAATTAGATCTCGAAAATCAAATGAGCCGTCCATTGATTGCCGGTTTTTTCCATACGGCTCTTGTGAAATGCCACGGACGCGATTTCCTGTTTGACTTCATGACGGTCTGGGTCGATCTTCTCGCCGCACACTTCCGCCTTCACGACCGTATCTTTGACCTCGCGAATTTGAAATTCCTTCAGGAGATAGCCGCCGCTTTGGTACAGATAGAGCAACTCCCGCGCCCAGTTCACCATCAAATCGTCGCGGTCGCTGCCCTCGACTTCCAAGGGCAAGCGGTCTTTGATTTCGATTGCGTTAATGTCGGTTATCACATCGAACAGCGCAAAGGCGGAGTTGGCAAACAAATCGGCCTGAGAAGTGCCGACGACGCGCACCGCGATCTCTGATTGACGTTTTGTTAGGCGGTAATTTTTCTGGTTCTCCATGTTATCAGCTCTTGGCGTTAGGTTTCTTTGCAGTGGTTCAGTCAAGGGTTATCGACGCGTTTGCGTCCGCCGCTAAAATCATCGTCCCAACGTTAGCAAATTTTCCCGCGAGCATGGCATTTAACACGAGTGAAGGTTTATCGTGACATCACCTAGCGGAAGGGTGACGCTCGTAGTCTAGCATTCTGTAACATATTGTAGGTGGGTCGTTTCGCGAATTCCAATTGTAGTAAAAACGCCGCATGGTCCTTATTTATACCCGGTTTATCAGGCTTGCCGCAAACCCGGCGCCGAAACCGTTGTCAATATTCACCACAGTGACGCCAGCGGCGCAGGAATTGAGCATACCCAACAGCGCTGAAAGTCCATGAAAACTAGCGCCATAGCCGACGCTGGTCGGCACGGCGATAACCGGTTTGCTGATCAGCCCGGCGACTACGCTTGGCAATGCTCCTTCCATGCCCGCGACTACGACCAAAACCGATGCGGCCTCCAGCTTGCCGCGGTTGTCAATCAATCGATGAATGCCGGCGACACCGACATCAAACAATCTTTCGATCCGGTTCCCCATCATCGACGCGGTCACTGCAGCCTCTTCCGCTACGGGGATATCTGAGGTCCCGGCGCAAACGACTAACACCGTGCCTCTGCCGGTAATCTTGATCGGCTTGGCCAACCAGGTGGCGGTACGCGCGATCGGCTGAAATTCGAGACCGCTGCGTAGTTTTTGGAGCTTTGCGATCATGTCCGGGTCGAGCCGAGTCACGAGAACATTGGTCTTGTGCCGGCGCATGGCGCGCACAATGGCGACAATATCTTTAGGTTCCTTGCCTTGCCCCATAATGACTTCAGGAAAGCCCTGGCGCAGAGCCCGGTGATGATCGATCTTAGCAAAGCCGAGATCCTCGAACGGTAGGTGGCGCATTTGCGCGACGGCGTCACTAACGCTGACACGACATTGGCGAACTTTTTCAAGCAGCTCAACTAAACGTTCGGCATCCATGGTTTGCTTTTACAAAAAGAAAGACCGGTCCTAAGGTTGCTGAATAGTCTAGTCGGTCCGTTTCTCGGGGGCCACACTATTTTGTGAAATGATCGTGGCCCGTGATCGAAGTATGCAGCGATTTGCCCGAGTCATCCACTACGTCGATACCAAGGGGCGCCGGCACACACGTGCCAATCCGGGTGATCGGCACGTGAGCGATTCCTTCCAGTTTTCTGACACGCGCACGATCTCGCGGTCGGGCGCAAAATAGCAGCTCATAATCTTCACCGCCGCTCAGCGCGTAGCGAATGCCGTCTTTGCCGGCGAGAGTGCGATACGCTCTCGACAGTGGCAACTGATCATTCCACACCGATGCGCCAATACCGCTGGCCTTACAAATATGGCCGAGGTCCTGCAGTAACCCGTCGCTGATGTCGATCATCGCCGTGGCCAATTTTCGCCGCGCCAGCGCAGCCCCGGCGGCGAGTCGCGGAGTCGGTCGATGATGGCGCCGCAGTAGTTGCGCCAGTGCGCCGCGCCGTTTCGCTCGTTTGCGGCGCAATAAGAATTTCAATGCCAAAGCGGCATCACCCAAGGTCCCGGTGACATAAATATCGTCCCCGACTTGAGCGGTGTTGCGGCGAATCGGTGGGTATGGCGCATGACCGATCACACAGACCGAGATCGTCAGTAACTTGGCGACGTTGGTGTCGCCGCCGACGAGGGAAACACGGTTCGGTTTGGCGAGCGCGAAAATACCTTGGTAGAACAGCGCAACTTGTTTGCTATCGAAGTGCGCGGGAATTCCCAACGAAAGGATGACGTACCCAGGTACGCCGCCCATGGCCGCGATATCACTAAGATTCACGGCCAGGGACTTGTAACCGAGTTCGAACATCGATGTCCACTTAAGATTGAAATGAACGCCTTCCACCAATAAATCGGCGGTGACGAGCGATGACCCAAGCGTGTTGTCAACCCATGCCGCGTCGTCGCCGATTCCGATCCGCACACCGCGCCCAACGGGCGTCGCACGCCTGATTTCCTCGATGAGACTAAATTCTCCGAGCTGACTCAGCTTCATGGCAAACTGGGATTAAAAAAGCCTTTTGGAAAGGGTTCTCAGTAACCCGGAAATAGCCGCGTATGAATACGAGATGCCGATGGATTACTATGGCCGGAGCGGTAAAGATCGATCCCGCTGGTTTTTTCTCAAGGGCCGCGCGCGCCGCCTAGCGATTTTTCGCTTTGCCGCCCGTGCATTTTTCTTGGGCTCGGCGGTGCGAGTTTTGCTCGGCAATTTTTCTTTATCCATCAGTGCTGCCTGGAGCACGTCGGACATATTTTTCGCCACGACCCAGTTGAGTTTGCGCCGCAAGACCTTCGGCACTTCGTCGAGATCCTTTTCATTGCGGTCCGGAATGACGATGGTTTTCATGCCAGCGCGAAATGCCGCCAGCGATTTCTCTTTCAAGCCGCCGATCGGTAACACTCTGCCGCGCAGCGTGATCTCGCCGGTCATCGCGACATCGCGGCTCACCGGCCGCCGCGTCAACGCGGAAATCAGTGCGGTCGCCATGGTAATACCGGCGGATGGTCCATCTTTGGGGATGGCTCCAGCCGGCACGTGAATATGAATATCGAGTTTCTGGTAGAAGTCTTCTTCGATACCCAGTTTCTTCGCATGGGCGCGCGCGTAACTGACGGCTGCTTGAGCCGATTCTTTCATGACCTCGCCCAACTGCCCGGTCAACGTCAGGTTGCCACGGCCACGCGACAGCGAAGCTTCGATGTAGAGAATTTCACCACCCGAGCTGGTCCATGCCAGACCGGTGGCGACGCCAATCTCGTGGGTTTCCTGCTCGGCCTCGGGCAAGAATTTCGGCGCGCCCAGTAGCGAATGGACATTTGCGCGAGTGATGCGTGTAAGTTCGACTTTTCCTTCGGCAACCTTACGCGCGACTTTGCGGCAAATCGCCGCAAACTCCCGTTCGAGATTGCGCAGACCAGCCTCTTTCGTATACTCAGCGATAATCCGCAATATGGCATCGTTTGAAATCTCCAGATGCTTGGTCGAAATGCCATTATCATCGAGCTGGCGTGGAATTAGAAATTTACGCGCGATTTCCAGTTTCTCTTCGTTGGTATAACCCGAAAGCTGAATGACCTCCATTCGGTCCGCCAATGCTGCCGGTACCGGATCGAGCAAATTAGCGGTGCAGATAAACAGCACGTTTGAGAGGTCGAAAGGCAAATTTAAATAGTGATCGCTGAAGGCATGGTTCTGCTCGGGATCCAAGACCTCCAGCAGCGCCGCCGATGGATCGCCGCGAAAATCCGCGCCGACTTTGTCGATCTCATCGAGCATGAAAACTGGATTGTTCGATCCCGCTTGTTTGATACCCTGGACGACACGCCCGGGCAGAGCGCCCACGTAGGTCCGCCGGTGACCGCGGATCTCGGCTTCATCGCGCACGCCGCCGAGAGAGATGCGCACGAAATTTCGTCCCAAGGCGCGCGCGACCGATCGTCCGAGCGAGGTTTTACCGACGCCCGGCGGGCCGACAAAGCAAAGAATCGGACCTTTGATTTTGCGCCGCAGTTTGTTGACGGCAAGATATTCGAGAATGCGTTCTTTGATTTTTTCCAGATTGTAATGATCTTCGTCGAGAACCTGCTTGGCTTTCTTGATATTCAAATTGTCTTTGGTCTTTTTACTCCACGGTAAGTCAACCAGCCAATCGAGATAGGTGCGCACTAAGCGATGCTTCGGACGACTCCGGATGCATTTGCTCGAGCCGGTGCAGTTGTTTATCCGACTCGCGCTTGACCTCGGTCGGCATTTTGGCTTTCTCGATCTGCTTTTTGAGTTCGCCAATTTCCTCGGCGCGTTCGTCTCCTTCGCCCAGCTCTTGCTGAATTTGTTTCAGCTGCTCGCGCAAAAAATAGTCGCGCTGGGTCTTGCTCATTTCTTCTTTGGCTTGGTTCTGGATGCGCGCCTGCATCGTCGAGAGCTCGAGTTCGCGAGCGAGCAGGTCATTGACTTTTTTCAAGCGCTCAATCGGATCGAACACTTCGAGAATCGCCTGGCTCTCTTCGATCTTGAGTCTCAAGTTCGAAGCGACCAAGTCGGCCAATACACCGGGATCGCTGATATTGTCCGTCACCATGACGATCTCGGGTGGCAGATTCTTGAGATTCAAAATCTGCTCGATTTTTTCTTTGGCCGTGCGCATCAATGCTTCGACTTCGATCGGCACCTCGGCCAGAGTTGGCTCGATTACTTTGCGGATTTTGACTTCGAAGAAAGGGCGCTCGCGTAAATAGGTGTCGACCTCGCCTTTGGCCAAACCTTGGACCAGGATTTTCACTCGGCCGTCCGCTAGTTTCAGCATGCGCATAATCGAGGCAATCGTGCCGACACGATGAATGTCCGCGGTGGCGGGATTTTCCTCGGCGGAATTCTTTTGCGAAACCAGAAAAATGAGGCGGTCCCTGGAAAGCGCTTCTTCCACTGCGCGGATCGAAACGTCACGGCCGACGAACAGCGGCAGCATCATATAAGGATAGATCACGATGTCGCGAATCGGCAGGAGCGGAAGCACCTCCGGGATGTCCACTTGGGAAGCTTTGTTATCGGTGTTTTCGGCTTTCCATTCGGTTTCGCTCATAATGACTCCACTTCTCAGTTAACTTAGACGCACCACCTCTTGAGGTCAACACAAAACTCTTTGGCAGACTTTTGGAGCGGACAAAAATGCAGGCACAAAGTCAATCGGGGCAGGACTGGATACCCTACGTTTGCGAGCTAGCCAAATAACTCCTTCATCTTATCGAAGAAACCCTTGGTGAGTGGATTCAGCTCTTCGCCTCCCAGGACGGCAAACTCTTTCAAAAGTTCTTTTTGCTTCACCGTCAGACGCGTTGGTGTTTCCACCGTGACGCGCACATGCTGATCGCCTTGCTGAAATCCCTGAACGTCTTTAACTCCTTTGCCTTTCATTCGAAAAACCTTGCCCGATTGGGTTCCGGCGGGGATTTTCATTTTAACTTTGCCGTCCAACGTCGGTACGTCAATTTCCGCGCCCAGCGTCGCCTGCACGAAGCTGATCGGAACGTCACAGATGATATCCAAGTGTTCGCGAACAAAAATAGGATGAGGTTCGACCTGAACCACGACGTAAAGATCGCCGGGTCCTCCGCCGGCTGTGCCGGTTTCTCCCTCGTCACGCAGTTTGAGACGTGAGCCAGTATCGACGCCCGCAGGAATCTTGACGCTTAGGGTATGCATCGCGCGCACTCGACCCGCGCCGTTGCACGTGAGGCATGGATCTTTAATGATCGTTCCCTGGCCTTGGCACTGATTACAAGTGCGCGAGACGCTAAAGAATCCCTGTTGAAAGCTTACCTGGCCGCGGCCGCGGCAGGTCGGGCAGGCTTGCGGCGCAGTACCCGGCTTGGCGCCGTTACCGCGGCAGGTTTCGCACGGACCATGGCGGGGGATTTTGATTTTTTTTTCAACTCCGGCAACCGCTTCTTCAAATTTTAGCGTTAAGTTATAACGCAAGTCATCGCCGCGACCGCGTCCTCGGCGCCGGTTGGAGCCGCCACCGCCACCGAAAAATTCGCCGAAAATGTCGCCGAAGATGTCTTCGAAACCGCCGGAGAAATCGAAGCCAGGCCCGCCATCACCAAAAGCGGCGTGACCGAATTGATCGTACTGCGAACGCTTTTGGGCGTCAGAAAGTACCGAATAGGCCTCGGAAACTTCCTTAAACTTCTCTTCCGCTTGTTTATCGCCCGGATTACGATCCGGATGATGCTGCAAAGCTAGTTTGCGGTAGGCTTTTTTGATTTCTTCTTCCCCGGCGGTGCGGCCAACGCCGAGTAGTTCGTAGTAGTCTTTTTTGCCGGCCAAGGGAAACCTCAGAATTCCTAAGTAAGAAAGCCCCTCTCCTCAATCTTGGGAGCAGGGGCTCTCGTTTGGTAACGCTGCAATCATGCCGTGTGGTTATTCTTTGACCTCCGTAAAATCGGCATCGACCACATCGTCTTTCTTCTTGCCGCTTGCGGACTCGCCGCCTTGACCGTCCGGTTTATCTGCGCCGGGTTGCTGCGGGCTTTGCTGTTGAGAGGCCTTAGCATACATGGCTTCAGCAAGTTTGTGAGAGGCCTGGCTCAGTTCCTCAGCCGCCTTGCGCATGGCATCGGCATCCTGTCCGTCCAAGACTTCCCTCGCCTTTTTCAATGCCGCTTCGATATTCTCTTTCACACTGGATTCGAGATCATTGCCATACTCTTTGAGCGATTTCTCAGTCGAGTAAATCAGCGTATCGAGTTGATTGCGCGCCTCCACAGTGTCCTTACGTTTTTTATCTTCCGCCGCGTGCGCCTCGGCATCGCGCACCATGTTTTTGATTTCTTCTTCGCTCAAACCACTCGATGCAGTGATCTTAATCGATTGCTCTTTGCCCGTGCCCAGGTCCTTGGCCGCCACATGCACAATACCATTGGCATCAATGTCGAAGGTGACCTCAACTTGCGGTACGCCGCGCGGCGCCATCGGAATGCCGACTAAGTCGAACTGACCGAGAAGTTTATTGTTCGCGGCCATTTCGCGCTCGCCTTGAAACACTCGGATCGACACGGCCGATTGATTATCCTGCGCCGTGGAAAAAACCTGACTCTTTTTGGTCGGAATCGTCGTGTTGCGGTCGATCAACTTGGTGAATACACCGCCAAGCGTCTCGATTCCCAACGACAACGGGGTGACGTCCAAAAGCAACACGTCTTTCACTTCGCCGGTGAGCACTGCGCCTTGAATAGCTGCACCGATGGCGACGACCTCGTCCGGGTTCACGCCCTTGTGCGGGTCTTTGCCGAAGATTTTCTTTACCCTCTCTTGTACGGCCGGCATGCGCGTCATGCCGCCAACCAGAATAACTTCGTGAATATCGCTGGCGCTTAGGCCAGCGTCTTTCATCGCCTGGCGGCACGGCCCTTCGGTCCGGTCGATCAAATCGGCGCATAGAGCTTCAAGCTTGGAGCGTGTTAACTTCATGTTGAGGTGCTTCGGCCCCTGCTGATCCGCAGTGATGAACGGTAGATTGATGTCGGTTTCCACCGATGAGGAGAGCTCGCACTTGGCTTTCTCCGCTGCCTCTTTGAGACGCTGCAATGCCATGCGGTCCTTGCGTAGATCGATGGCTTGGTCCTTTTTAAATTCGTCGGCTAGGTAGTCGATGATCCGTTGATCGAAATCCTCGCCGCCCAAAAACGTATCGCCATTGGTGGCTTTGACCTCGAACACGCCCTCACCCAATTCCAAGACAGAAATATCGAAAGTGCCGCCGCCGAGATCGAACACGGCGATCTTTTCGTCTTTTTTCTTGTCCAGGCCGTAAGCCAGCGACGCCGCAGTGGGTTCATTAATAATCCGCAGCACATTCAAGCCTGCGATACGCCCTGCGTCTTTAGTTGCTTGTCGTTGGCTGTCATTAAAATAGGCTGGCACCGTAATCACGGCTTCGGTAACTTTTTCGCCGAGGTAATCTTCTGCGGTTTGCTTCATTTTTTGCAGAATAAACGCCGAGATTTCAGCCGGGCTATAGCGTTTTCCCCGGCATTCAACCCACGCATCACCATTGTCGGCGCGGACGATCTTATAAGGAGACAGACTGCCCGCCTTTTGCACCATGGGGTCGTCGCTGCGTCTTCCGATCAAACGCTTAACTGCGGAAATCGTGTTCTCCGGATTCGTGATCGCCTGCCTTCTGGCGATCTGTCCGACGAGTCGCTCACCGTTGTCGGTGAAAGCAACTACGGATGGTGTGGTGCGGCTACCTTCGGAATTGGCGAGAACATTCGGATCGCCAGTCTCCATGATTGCGACGCAGGAGTTGGTTGTTCCTAGGTCGATACCAATAACTTTTGCCATTTTTCTTACTCCTCAAGATACTTCGTCAAATTCTGTTCAATGGAGATTATTTAATCATCGGTCGGGTCGTTTTCAACCTTGTTGGGTTCGTTTTTTTTCTCGTTAGTTTTTAAACCCTTAGCGATGGTCACCAGGGCAGGACGCAGAAGGCGCTCGCGGTAAAAATAACCTCTTTGATGCTCGTCGATCACCGAGTTTGGCGCATGACTCTCACTATCGAGCTGGGCCATTGCCTCGTGCTTGGCCGGATCGAAACTCTGGCCGAGAGCAACGATTTGGCTAACGCCGTGTTTGCTAAGAACATCGAGAAACCCTTTGAGAACCATTTCCACGCCTTCGACCAGTGGCTTACCATTGCCGCCACCGGAGGCATGAGCGACCGCGCGCTCCAAGTTGTCCACGATCGGAAGCAAGTCCTTGATCAAAACTTCATTGGCGAAACGAATACCGTCTTCACGCTCGCGGCTTGCGCGCTTTTTAAAATTATCCAGCTCGGCGGTTTGCCGCACGAATCGGTCGTAATTATCCTTGGCTTCACCCTCCTTGGCGACCAATTGTTGCCTAAGATCGGTGAGTTCAGCCTCTAGCGCGCTGATGCGATCAATCTCCGTTCCCTCGGCTCGCTGATCCTCGGCACGTTCTCGACTAATATTTTTGCTTTCATCGCTCATTCCGACCTTGTCCCTCCAATAACAGCCCAGGGAATCTAATCACGATGATTTCTCGTGTCAAGTTTGGCCCTGCTAGAAATCCTAGATATTCTAAATACTTGTCACCTTAAATAAAAAAATGATAAGGTTCCGAAGAAAGTACCCGCACAAGGACAATTGAGCATTGAATTATGCGTCTTAGCCATGTTACCCCGGCGATCGTTTTGCGGACCCGACCTTTCGGGGAATCCGATAAAATAGTTTCGTTGCTAACGGAGAATTTCGGGAAAATTACTGGTATTGCGAAGGGCGCACTACGCTCGCGTAGACGTTTTGTAAATTCTCTCGAACCGTTTTCGCTGGTTAACCTGCGCTTCCAAGAACGTGTCCATTCGAATCTGGTATTTATCCTGGGCGCTGAGCTTGCGCACGGCTTTCGCCACCTGACATCTAGCCTAGAGTCGATTTCTCATGCATCTTATATAGTCGAAATCACGGATGGTCTGACGGGTGAACGGGACGAGAGCCTGGCGGTTTTCCAACACTTGAGAGATGGGTTAAGTTCATTAGATGCAAACGGCACTTCGCTAAGGTTTCTCACGACGTTCGAACTCAAACTATTAAAGCTGACAGGATATCAGCCGGTGTTGGATGCTTGTAAACGCTGCGGCGGCGACCGTCTCACTGAGGCCTCCGCCCAGTGGCATTTTAGTCCCGCGGACGGCGGGATCCTTTGTGAGGTTTGCGCCCGCGCACGGCGCGAGACCTTGCCGCTCGGGGCGATGGCTGTAGAGATCTTGACGGCGTTGCAGTTAGAAACCGGCGCGCTTCCCGATGCTATCCCATTGCCATTTTCGGTAGTCCAGGAACTTCGCTCGGCAGTGATGCGTTTTATTCAATATCACATGGACAAAGAGATAAAGTCCGCGCCGTTTCTGTATCAGTTTTCATCAGTGTGAGGCGGCGCTACATTGATCGTTTCCGAAGCGAAGGCACCGCTTCATAACTTCTGACGAGGGTTACACAACCATGGCGAATCAGCGACAGACCCTTTATTTCTTTGGCAACGGCAAAGCCGAAGGCAACGCCAAGATGCGCGATAGGCTCGGCGGCAAAGGTGCCGGGCTCCATGAGATGACTCGGATCGGAGTACCCGTACCGCCTGGGTTTACGATTAGTACGGACGTCTGTAGCTATTATTACGCCCATCGGCGTAACTTCCCGAAAACTCTCGACGCCCAAGTCAAGACAGCACTCGGTCGAATCGAAAAATGCCTCGGCCGACGTTTCGGTGACAAAAATAATCCCCTATTGGTCTCGGTGCGCTCGGGCGCCCGCGAGTCGATGCCGGGGATGATGGACACGGTATTAAACTTGGGCCTCAACGACCAAACCGTTGAAGGCCTAATTCAGCGCACAAACAATCCGCGATTTGCCTATGATTCTTACCGTCGCTTCGTGCAGATGTATGCTGACGTGGTGCTCGGAATAAAAGCCGCAGATAAATCCGCCGCTGACCCGCTGGTCGAGCTACTTGAACGCAAGAAGAAGGCGCGCGGCACCCAGGTCGATACGGATTTAACCGAGAGTGATCTTCAAACGCTGGTCCAGGAATACAAGAGCGCAATCAAAAGTCAGACCGGTAAAGCCTTCCCCGAAGACCCTTTCGAACAATTGTGGGGTGCCATTGGCGCGGTATTCGGCTCGTGGAATAACGATCGAGCGATTGCTTATCGCGAACTCTACCAGATCCCGCACGATTGGGGCACAGCGGTGAACGTTCAAGCGATGGTTTTCGGCAATCTAGGGGAAAACTGCGCTACCGGCGTGGCCTTTACTCGCGACCCGGCAGCCGGAGATAAGCGTTTTTATGGCGAATTTCTCGTCAACGCCCAAGGCGAGGACGTGGTGGCGGGAACCCGCACGCCCAATCCCATCGCCGAGCTAAAGCAGGTTATGCCCAAGGCCTTCGCGGATCTCGAGCGTGTCTGCAAGCTCCTTGAAAAACATTACAAAGATATGCAGGACATCGAGTTCACGATTGAAGAGGGCAAGCTCTGGATGCTGCAAACTCGCACCGCGAAACGCACCGGATTCGCTGCGATCCGTATCGCTGTCGACATGGTCGAGGAACGGATTATCAGCCGGAAAGATGCGCTATTAAGGATCGAGCCGGACCAGCTCAACCAACTCCTGCGTCCGATATTCGATCAAAAAGATAAGGAACGCGCGAATAGAGAAGGCCGTTTGTTGGCTAAGGGTCTGCCCGCAGGACCGGGCGCCGCCACGGGACGCGTCGTATTTCATGCGGACGATGCCGTTGAATGGAAAAAACGCGGCGAGCGGATTGTGCTGTGCCGGTTGGAAACCAGCCCGGACGACATTCGCGGCATGGATGCGGCGCAGGGTATTTTAACTGCTCGCGGCGGCATGACTTCCCACGCCGCGCTAGTCGCGCGTCAGATGGGAAAAGTCTGCGTGGCAGGTTGCGAAGCGCTGCAGGTCGATTATGTCGCGCGCACGCTGCGGGTGGATCACGCTGAATTGAAGGAAGGCGACTGGATTTCCATCGACGGTAGCACCGGGGAAGTCATCAAGGGCGAAATTCAAACCCTGCCGTCGGAAGTCTTGCAGGTTTTGCTCGGGCATTCTCTGAGCTCCGGACAAATCACGCATCTATCAGCAATTCGCCAAGCTCATGCGGTGGGCGGATGACGTGCGCAAGTTGGGTGTGCGCACCAATGCGGATCAGCCCGATCAAGCGGCGATCGCCAAAGCATTCGGCAGTGAAGGAATCGGCCTTTGCCGCACCGAACATATGTTCTTTCAGGGCGACCGGATTCAGGCCGTGCGCGAAATGATTCTTGCAGATGACGAAGCCGGCCGCCGTCGCGCTTTGGCCAAACTTCTGCCGATGCAGAAAGAGGACTTCAAAGGCATTCTCGATATCATGGGCGGTCTGCCGGTAACGATTCGCACTCTGGATCCGCCGCTCCATGAGTTTTTGCCCGAACAGTGATGCAGAAATCGTCGAGCTGGCTCAAGTGATGGGTGTGCCCGTCGACCTGCTGCGCGATAAAGTAAATGTTCTGCAAGAATTTAATCCCATGCTGGGCCACCGTGGCTGCCGGCTGGGAATTTCCTATCCGGAAATCACCGAGATGCAGGCGCAAGCGATCTTTGAAGCCGCTTGTGAGCTGCGTCGCGAAGGGAAAAATCCTTTTCCCGAAGTCATGATTCCGCTTGTTGGTTCGCGTCAAGAGTTACACGAACAAAAAACTATCGTTGAACGCGTCGCCCGGGAAACCATGAAAGCCTACGGCGTCAAGACTCGCTATCTTGATCGGGACGATGATCGAATTGCCGCGCGCCTGCATGGTTGCCGATGAGATCGCGCAAGAAGCGGAGTTTTTCTCTTTCGGCACCAACGACCTGACCCAAACTTGTCTTGGCCTGTCCCGCGACGACGCGGGGAAGTTTCTGCCGAGTTATGTGGTCCAAGGCCTTTTGCCCGACGATCCGTTCGTCAGCATCGATGAGGACGGTGTCGGTGCGCTCATGCGCATCGCCGTGGCCAAAGGCCGGAAAGTTCGCAAAAGTCTGGAGATCGGTATCTGCGGCGAACATGGAGGCGATCCCCGTTCCGTGGCATTTTGTCATGACATAGGCCTGATTACGTCAGTTGTTCACCCTACCGCGTAGCCATCGCAAAATTGGCGGCGGCACAAGCCGCATTGCAGAAATAGGATTCATTTCGAATAGTTGAGCATTCCAGCTCAATAATAAAACGCGTTCTTGTGCTTGACACAGCTGCACATTTTGTTGACAGGGTTCTAGCGATCTACGATAATTTGGTACTTTTCGTAGAACTCTATGGAACCGCGTTTCGCAGAGCTTTTGGTTAAAGGCGGGATAGTCAGCCGGGAGCAACTCTCCGAAGCACAGAAAAAGGACAAGGACAACAGCTCAAGCGTGATCAGGGAATTGGTCCGTCTCGGCTTCACCAACGAAGACATCCTCACCAATTTTTTCGCCAAACAATTTGGTATCGAAATCATTGAAATCGTCCCCGGCGAGATCGATGACGCAGTTTTCAGCTTAGTGCCGCCGCAAATTGTCCAGAAACATCAACTTGTTCCCTATAAACTCCTGGGTTCGACTTTGACCGTGGCCATTTCCGATCCGACGGATTTGGTCGCGATCAATGAAGTCAAATTTGTCACCGGTTACGGCGTGCGCACGGCGCTGGCGACGCCGTCCAATATTAAAAAAAGTATTAGAACGTCGCTTCGGCGGCGTCAGCTATGACGATGTCTTAAAAAGATTCGGCGACGGCGAGATGGAGGTCATCCAGGAAACGACGACGTTAACCTCCAGGAACTGCAGCAAGCCACCATGGATGCGCCCGTGGTTACGCTGGTCAATGCCATCCTAGCGGATGCCGCGAAGCGCGGCTGCAGCGATATTCATGTCGAACCTTATGAAAAGATTTTTCGCGTGCGCTTTCGCATCGACGGCGTGCTTCAGGAAATCATGAGTCCGCCCCTGCGTCTTAAAAACGCGCTGGTTTCACGGCTCAAGGTCATGGCGGGTCTGGATATCGCCGAACGGCGCCTCGCTCAAGATGGCCGCATCAAACTCAAAATGGGCGTCGGCGGCGAGTTGGATATCCGTGTTTCGGTGCTGCCGACCCTGTTCGGCGAGAAAGTGGTCATGCGTTTATTGGACAAGTCGAACTTGCAGCTCGACATGGCCAAGCTAGGATTCGATCCGCAACATTTGAAGGATTTCCAGGATGCGATCCATAAACCCTACGGGATGATTCTCATCACCGGCCCGACCGGGAGCGGCAAATCGACGACGCTTTATTCGGCGCTTTCGGAGCTCAACAAACCTGACGTTAACATTTCCACGGCGGAAGATCCGGTGGAATATAATCTCGTCGGGATCAATCAAGTTCAGGTGCGAGATCAGATCGGCCTCACTTTCGCGGCCTGCTTGCGGTCGTTTTTGCGCCAGGATCCCGACATCATCATGGTCGGCGAAATGCGCGATCTAGAAACCGCTCAGATCGCCATCAAAGCAGCGTTGACCGGACATCTCGTCCTGAGCACATTGCATACCAATGACTGCCCGGCCACCATCGATCGATTGATCAACATGGGGGTTGAGCCGTTTCTGTTGACGTCTTCGATCAATCTCATTCTCGCCCAGCGGCTGGTGCGCAAGATCTGCGAGAAATGCAAGGAACCGATCGAAACCAAGCCCGAGGTTTTGACTCAACTTCGGCGTAGACACCAGCGACATTAGCGCCGGCTTTCCAAGTTTCCACGGTCGCGGCTGCAATGATTGCAGCGACACCGGCTATCGCGGGCCGCCTGGCGATCTATGAAATTATGGTCATGCATGAGCCATCAAAGAACTGATCCTCAAAGGGGCATCGGCGATGGAATTGAAGCGAGAAGCAGTAAAACTCGGTATGAGCACTCTGCGTATGAGCGCGCTGCAAAAAGTCCGCAACGGCTTCACCACTGTCGAAGAAACCATCCGAGTGACCGATACAGACAAGGGATTTGGGTCGGTGTTTTCTCTGGGGTTCTAAAGCTTGGGCGCGAGCGACGGATCTGCAAACGGCGCGATCACCGATTATGAATAACGCGAGAGAGATTTGACTATGGCCATATTTGTTTGGGAAGGCAAAACCGCGCAGGGAAGATTAGTCAAAGGCGACAATCTCGAGGCGCCCAATCTCGAGGCCGCGCTGGCGCGTTTGCGCGAGCAAAGAATTCGCCCGACTCCAAATCGGGTCAGGGAAAAGAATAAAGGGCTTGAGAAAGAAATCTCAATACCCGGCTTCGGCGATTCCGTCAAAACCAAAGAGTCTCTCTGTTTACCCGTCAGTTGGCCACTATGATCGATGCCGGTCTGCCGATCGTCCAATGTCTGGATATCCTCGGCGAGCAAACCGAAAGCAAATTGCTGCGCAAAACGGTAGCAGCGGTCAAACAGGACGTCGAAGGCGGCACCACCTTGGCCGACGCGCTGGCAAAACACCCGAAAATTTTTGACGACCTGTACGTGCAACATGGTCGAGGCCGGCGAAGCCGGCGGCATACTGAACACGATTCTTAATCGCATCGCGTTGTTTATCGAGAAGGCCAACCGGCTCAAGAAAAAAGTCAAAGGCGCGATGATCTATCCCTGCGCCATCGTCGGCGTGGCGGTCATCGTCGTGTCGGTCTTGATGATCTTCGTGATTCCGGTGTTTGCCGAACTTTATGGCAGCATGGGCAAAGCCCTGCCGGCACCGACGCAGATCTGTATCAACATCAGCAACTGGTTCGTCGCCTATTGGTACATTCTCATTATCGGTGCGTGTGGGGATCGTCGATGGGCTTTTCCGCCTATCGCAAGACACCTCAAGGGGAAATGAATATCGATCGAGCCTTGCTCCGCATGCCGATTATCGGCGATCTTTTGCGCAAACTCGCCGTGGCGCGCTTCTCGCAAAACATGTCGCTGCTACTAAGTTCCGGAGTGCCGATCTTGGATGGCCTCGCCATCACCGCAAGAACCGCCGGCAACAAAGTCGTTGAAAAAGCAATTATGGAAAGCCGAGTCAGCATCAGTCAGGGTAAGACCGTTGCGGAACCGTTGAGAGACAGCAAGATTTTTCCGCCTCTGGTGTGTCAGATGGTCGCCGTCGGTGAAAGCACCGGCGGGCTTGACACCATGCTCAAAAAGGTCGCCGACCTTTATGAAGAAGAGGTTGACGATGCCGTCACCAATTTGACCGCGATGATGGAACCGATGATCATGGTGGTCCTCGGCGTGATGCTGGGCGGCCTGGTGATCGCCATGTATTTGCCGATTTTCCAGATGGGATCACTCGCCGGTGGTTAACCCGCAAGTGGGCCGATCAACGAAATTAACGCGCAAGCCGGCGAGTAACGTGGTCACGTTGACGGACGAACGTAAAGCATTGGCGGATAAGATTCGCTGGCTGCTGCTTTTGCGGGTGATCATCGTGTCTTTTTTCCTCGGCGCAGCGGCGCTGTTTCATTTCTTGCGCACCGAGGGAGAACTCCGCTATCTCCTCGATCTCTCGATTCCTCTGATTATCGCTTATGTCGTTTCCATCGGTTCGGTTGCGGTTTTGTCCCGCATCCCGAATCTTCGTCCGTTCGCCCATGCCCAAGTCGGCTTTGACGTTCTTCTGATCACGGGCATCATCTGGATCACCGGCGATATCGCCAGCCCGTTTTCATTTCTCTACAACATGGCGGTGATGAATGGCGCCATGCTGCTGTTTTACCGCGGCGCGTTTTTCACCGCGGCCTGCTCCAGCTTATCCTACGCCGGCCTGATCCTCTGGTCGCGCTACGCGCAATCCCGGGGTTGGGCTGCCGCTTTCCTGGCCGACGCTATTTTCCATTGGTCAGAGCATTGCGAGCTATTTTGTGATCGCCGGGCTGAGCGGGTTCCTGACCAACAAACTCGGCAATACGGAAAAATTGCTGAAAGAGAAGCAAGACGATTATCGCGACCTGGACGCCTTAAAAGAAGCGCTTTTGCAAGGCATAGGCAGCGGCGTGGCGATCACCGATCCGGACGGGCGCATCAATTATTTCAACCGCCAGGCGCAAGCTCTGACGAGTCTCGATGAAACGACGATTCAGGGAAAGCGGCTGGATCAAATCTTTCCCGGCCTGCGTTACGATTTTCAGCGCAATGGCAGCGCCGGCGCGATCATCACCGATGAGCTTTCCATCGACTGGCCCCCGCGACAGCCAGAAGCAAATTCGCCTTACGGTAGCTCCTCTCAACAACGGTCACGAGCACTTGATTGGTTTCGTAGCCATTTTCGACGACATTACCAAGCAAAAACAGATTGAAGAGAAGATGCGCCTCGAAGAAGAGCTGCGCCGTGGCCGGGAAGTTGAATTAGCGCGGAACGCGCCGGGGCACGCGCAACATCTCTTTCAGTTCGAAGGCGTCATCGGCAAAAGTGGCGGCATCGAGAAAATCTATCAGCTGGTGCAAAAAGTCGCGGCGAGCAACACCAATGTGCTTATTACCGGCGAAAGCGGCACCGGCAAAGAACTCGTGGCCCGGGCGATTCACCTCAACGGGCCGAGGAAAGATCAACCGTTTGTCGCGGTCAACTGCGGCGCCATCCCCGAGACCCTGATGGAGAGCGAACTCTTCGGGCATGTTCGCGGCGCCTTCACCGGCGCGGTGTCCGACCACGCTGGGGCTCTTCAAACAGTCGGATCAGGGAACGATTTTTTTAGATGAGGTCGGCGAGTTGCCGCTGCATCTTCAGGTCAAACTGCTGCGGGTGCTCCAGGAAAAAAGCTTTACCCCGGTGGGCGGCAGCAAGCCGGTCAAAGTCGATGTCCGGGTGATATCCGCGACCAACAAGGAGTTGCGCAAGGAAATGGAAGAAGGGCGTTTCCGGGAAGATCTCTTTTACCGGCTGAACGTCGTGCAGATCGTCATGCCTCCGCTGCGTAGCCGCAAGGAAGACATCCCTGCGCTGGCGGATTACTTTCTGCGGAAATTTGCCGAATCCCATGACAAGAAGAGTCGAAGAAATCTCCAGCAATGCGCTGCTGCAGTTGATGAATCATTCCTATCCAGGGAACATTCGGGAATTGGAAAACATCATTGAGCACGCGGTGGCGGTTGCGGGCAAGAATATCCTCACCGAAGAAGACTTGCCGCAACACGTGACCGGGCGTCGCCGGAAGATTCCGCTAGTATTCGAGAAAAACGCCCCGGAGGAGGCGGAAGCTCTATTTTAGCAAGGGACTGTCCCTCGATGCCGAGTTGGAGACCCATGAAAGAGGGATCTTGCTGGGCGCGTTGAAACGAGCCAACGGGGTGCAAAAAAGAGCAGCCGAGATCCTTGGCATCAATTATCGCTCACTGCGCCATCGACTGGAAAAGTATCAGTTATTGAATTCAAAGACCGATGCCTGGTTGCCCACGATGATTCGCGGTAACAAAATTTGTCACTTCTCCCTGATAGTCTGCCGCAAGTTCCGAAATTTGCGGTCGAGACATCCCGAGGTGAACCGGCAAATCTTTGGCGCTTCACGATAAACGCTGAAATACGTCGATTATATTTATCCATCGATTTCTTGGAGGGCACTGGCGAGACTACGCGATCATTAATCCGATGGCCTTTTTCTTGCGCTAGAGCATCTCGGCGTTTCATGGCGTAGGGAGTATCATTCTGAAAAAGGGGGAGCGAGCACAAAGCATCAATTAGTCGGAGAGTGTATTCAAGAGCCCGTGGCGCCGGAAGAATCATAAACCAGATCCAAAACTAAGAAAAAGGAGAAACTGAAAAGATGAATAGATTGAGATTAAAGAGCGAATCAGGTTTTACCCTGATCGAGTTGCTGGTGGTGGTCGCCATCATCGGTATCTTGGCAGCGATCGCGATCCCGCAATTTTCGGCGTACAGAAAGCGCGGTTATGAGGCGCAGGTCAAATCCGATTTGAGAAACGGGGCCGTGGCGCAGGAAGCTTATTTTCGCGCAAAATGGCAAGACCTATGTAGCAGCCAACTCCGGCTGCAGCCGCTCTGCTTCCTGGTTTTAACCAGTCGCCTTGTGTCACGTTACGGCTCGTGGCGCTACTCTAGCCACCGCTTTCACCTTACTCTGTACTTCATGCGAACTGCGGCTGCACGTTACATGTACTTTTCATAGCACTACCGGTCAAATCGTCCCGATCTGTCGCTACCGGCTGCTCCATGATTAACGCGTAACTGCTACATACTGATTGAGCTGGCTCAATTATCTCAGCTCAAACACTGAGGTAATTACAGGATGTCCATGAAACCAAAGCCCCTCAGCCGAAAACGTGAAGAAAAGCTGTAAAAGATGAATAGATTGAGCTACACTTAAGAGCGCAATCAGGTTTTACCCTGATCGAGTTGCTGGTGGTTGTCGCCATCATCGGTATTTGGCCGCGATCGCGATCCCGCAATTTTCGGCCTACCGAAAGCGTGGGTACGAAGCGGCGATCAAGTCTGATTTAAGAAACGGCGCTGTGGCGCAGGAAGCCAACTTTGCCGCCAATGGCACGTATTTTGGCGGCGCGCTGGTGGCTGGAACGCCTTCTGGTTTTAACCCGACGGCCACAGTTACCACAACCGCGGTAGCCGGCGCCAACACCTTCACTGTTGATCGGCGACTCATGCGAACTGTGCTGCCGTAAACTGGACGTTTAACAGCCTTACGGGCACGATCACCGGCCCAGCTGGTGGATGTCCGTAAGTCGGTCTGGTGTTCAAATCTTCTGATAGCAGACCAGGAAAAGGGTGGTTTGAAAAACCACCCTTTTTTTGATGATTTTTGAGAACAAGCCAGAAATAACGAAATAGAGTCAAACTGAAAGAGAGCAACTGAAAAGATGAATAGATTGAGATTAAAGAGCGAATCAGGTTTTACCCTGATCGAGTTGCTGGTGGTGGTCGCCATCATCGGTATCTTGGCCGCGATCGCGATCCCGCAGTTTTCGGCGTACAGAAAACGCGGTTATGAGGCGCAGATCAAGTCTGATCTAAGAAACGGCGCTGTGGCGGAGGAAGCCTATTTCGCGATGAAAACGCCACTCGATCTACTACGTCGGCGCGGCCCTGGCGTCTGGTACGCCTCCGGGCTTTAACAAAACGGCTGACGTGACCACTACTGCCACTGCTGTTGGAACGAACGGATTTACGTTATCCGCTGTTCATGGGAATTGCGGTGCTACGGCATGGGTGTTTAACAGCGCGACCGGGGCAATCACCGGAGGTCCATGCCCATAAGCCCGTCAGCCTAAAAGACCACAGCTATTGCTGGAAAAGGGTGGTTCGGAAGAACCACCCTTTTTTTTAACGCAACTAAAATTTGACAACGATCGACACTCATTAGCTGTGTCTGTACATCCAGAGACGGCGGTTGTTACGTTGTCCTCCATCGCCGCACAAAAGTTTTTTCTGTCTTCGATTAATCCATCGACTAATACTCTTTTTCCTCGGAGGCTCGTTAAGCTAGAATTTTCATCTAACCTGCGGCAAGTGAGTTTAGACCCGACGTTTTTCACGGTTGCGGGTTAATCCGACCTTTGAACAAGCCGCGGCATGTCTCATTAAGAGTCGGTTCGGTAATCTCGCTCTCCATCCTTGTTCCTATTGACGGTTATATCTCTTTTTCAAATCATCCGTTGGCGCAAGCGACTTATGCTGTCAGTGATGCTCCACCGCGCCAGCCTTCGCCGTCCAGCAGTAATAGTTCTGCATCGCCGAATCCTCTGTGTCATGGGCGGCATTGTATTTCTCTCCATTGTGCGAGCTGTCATGCTTGCGCCGAAAGACTTTTCGATGTCTGACGGCAGATAAACGTATCGCTCGCAGTCGCAGTAATCCGGGCAGCCCTCCACGGCACTAGAATTTATAACCCTAGGAGAACTGTGCTGAGATCGCATAAAATGATTCCATCAAGGAGAAGTTGATTATGAAAAGCGGCTTTATCGTTGCGTCCATCGCCGTCGCGCAGATTGTCTCCGCGTCTTTTGTCTTTGCCCAAGCCTTCGGCGAGTATGGTAGAGCGGTCGGAAGCATCCCGCATGGTCAAGGAATCACGGGTGGAAGACCTTCGGGGGGAGTAACCCAAGGAGGCGTGTCTGGCGGGACCGTAGTCGAAAGCGACGTTCGACGTTTGCCGGCTCGCTTGGTTGTGGCGGTCAATGATGCCGGTCTGTTCCCGAGCCAGGATGATCAATCAGAAAAGTTGGGTCAGTTGAATCAAGGAGAAATTCTTACGCCGATGATTCAGAGTACCGGCGGCAATGATTGGTTCATGGTCAAGACCCAGAAGGGTATCATCGGCTGGATAAAGTCCAGGGACGTGAGAGCGGAGAAAATCAAAAAGTAGGCGCTGTCGATTTGTGAAATGGCGCCGATGGCGACCAGGCATAACTGTCGCGTTCTCCAGATTGTTCGGGAAAAAGTCCGTTTGGCCTTCTTTTCCTCGGTTTAACCTGCTCCCGATAACTCCAAAGAATCTTGCTATAGTTCCAATCCTTTCAACACTTTAAATTTCCGCATGTGGCATTGAAGCTGCTCTGCTCAATGCCCATGATGATGCTCTCCAAATCGACAAAGATTTTGCTTCCTGACGTCCCGCCTCGAGTCACTCGATCACCGCAGGGTCTTCTGATCGCCGGCATTTGCGCCATTTGCGCCAGTGTTGTGATTGTCGCAGTTTTCGCTGTATTCCTCGGTGTGTGACCAATCGAGCTGCGAGCGAGGGAAAACGAGCTATGCAGCTACGCTATGACCTCGAAGGAACTGGCAGAGGTTTAACGCTCCCCCTTCAGGTCAATCTCAAGCGGCTTTAGATGCGCATTGAGTCGACGGCGTATTAGGAGGGCGGGTTTTCCAACCCGCCAAAAAGACGCGGACAAGAATGTCCGCGCTCCAATGATCGTATTCGCGCCTACGCGACCTTGAGGCGTTTGAGCACGGAATCGTTGCCGATGACGTGAAACTCCATGTAGTCGATGAGCCGGCGGGCGACGATGAAATATTTTTGCAGTTGTTCCGACGAGTCTCTGTCAACAGATTGAGAGGTCGGCCTGAGATTCTTTGACCGATACCACTCCACTTCTTGAATTAGCCCTTTCAAAGCGGGTGGAAGAACATCCCACACTCCCGTGGACTGACAGATCGAAACCAGTTGGCCGTGATTAAGTTGCTGCGGCACGCTACCGTGGTTTTCGACTAAGGCTGCCCTAATGGCTTTCTCCACGGCTTCCGCCAATTGGTCGAAGTTTGGCGAGACGGCGCTCGCCGTGGTAGCCTGGCTCGGAAGCGACCTGACCCTCTCTCTCGCTTCACGCAACAAGGGCTCCGCGTAAAAACTCATTACTCCTCCACCGTTGCTCAGCTTGATGTCTGCCATGATAGAGGCGGGACAAATATTTCGCAAGTAAACGGTAGCCAATCGAGTGGTTGTTTTGAGTGTTGCCAAAATAGCAGTGCGCACATTAGTCTATGCATCCCACTTCGTTGGCAAAAAAAAGCCCTCGGTTTACACCGAGGGCTTTGGAATGCAGACGCCGGAATCGATTTGGTGTAATTAACTACGCCGCGGAACGAGACCGGGCGGCTTCGACGAGCGGACGGTATTTCTCATTGAGTGTTTTCCAATGCGCGGCGCGCCCTTTTGCCTCGGCGAGCTTAGCTTCGGGAAAGGTGACAAACGGCACTCGGGTGGGTCCGACTTTGCAATAGTCGGCGAATTCCTGTGGACGTTTGTTGCCTGAGCCTGGAACCGGCTTACCAGCGCCTATGCCGCCAAGGTCTTCGATCACTTCCATGGCTTTTTGAGTATCGCTCTTGCGAACCTGCTCCAGCAGATAAAGGATCGGCCATGGACCCATCCAAACTTCAGTTGACCAGCAACCTGCCGCGCCCATCGCATAATAGGGGTACAGCTGAGACTGATTCACGAAAACGCTGATCTTGCCGCGCACGATCCTCTGCAGATTCATAAACGCTTGAGTCGTTCGGTGGCTGTCCTTCATGCCGATGATGTTAGGTTTTTTGACCAATTCCTTGAAAGCTGCGACCGGAATCGTGAATTTGTGATTGTCCGGGTTGTGATAGACGACGATGTTCAAGTTCGGATAGAGATCCGCGATGTCATGATAGAACTTGATCGCGTCCTGCACGTGCAGGGTTTCGTAGTACGGCACGCCGAGGAGCACACCGTCGGCGCCGAGGTCCTTGACGAAATTCATCTTCTGAATCACTTCGCGCGGGTTGGGACTGGTAACACCAATAAAAAGCGGGACGCGCTTCTTTACCGTTTCGACGGTGGCGACGGCTAGGGTTTTAAATTCGTCGAAAAGCAAACTATAGCACTCGCCGTAGGTTCCCGTGGTGGCGATGTTGTGCACCCCGTCTTTGATGATCTTGTCGACGCCCTCTTTAAGGTTATCGACCGCGATAGTTTGCGTCGCCCGGATGTCCGTCGCGTCCGGCGTGGCAAAAGCCGGCATCATTCCCAAAACTCCTTTAAGCTCATTCGCGCTAATCATGGTTTTTCCTCCCTCTCGGTTATCGGATTTTCCAGGCAATTTCGTTAAGCAGCAGAGTCGATATTTGTTGAACTCCCCTTTGTTAACAGGTCAATAAAGCAGTTGTCAAATCAGTCGAAATGGGCGACTCCGGTGATTGCCAAAACCGCAGCAACTCATTCGGTGATTGACTACCCAGTCCACGCTTACACACATAAGCACGCCGATGTGTAAATGGTTTATTTTGTCACTTTACGACCAACGGAATGAGTTTGGCCGCATCCTCGTAGGTCTCAAGCCGGTCCACGGCTTCGATCAATCTATCGATCCGGTCTTCGGCCAATACCGCGCGGGCCATTTTGCGAAACTTAGTCCGCAGCACCTCACGGCTGACCATGTTGAGCGGCGACCCCGGTGGATAGGCTTCGAACGCTTTGTAGGTTTTGCCATTGTTGAGCTTGACTTCCATCGTCGTGTTGTAGTTCTGATCCTTTTTCGCATTCGGATCAGCATAGCTCTTAACTTTCTTGGCCAGCGCGAGCACTTTTGGATCGGTCCACAGCTTCGGATCCATGTAAAGGCTCAGATCGTTGTCATTTTTTAACAAGCGAATTGCCAATGAGAACGGCAGACTGAATTGTGCGCTCGCAGTATCGTGCGGCTCGTAAATCGCGCCGCCATGCGAAAGCGATGTTTCGGAGATGCCGACGCGTATTTCATCTATATCGTCCGCGCCGAATCGGTGTTCTTCGATCATCTTGGTCAGCGTGTAGATAACGCCTTGCACCGTGGCGACACAGGGATAAAGCTTGAACCAGATCCGCATGATCTTAAAGTCACTGCCCAGATCGCGGGTAATTTCCTCCGGCTCCACCTGATCGGCAAATACTTTCAAAAACCCCCGCTTGCCTTCGATAATAGTCGGCGGACCCGTGAGCCCGAGTTGGGCGAGCATTGCCGATTGGATGCCACTGCGCGCGGCGATACCGGCAACCACCCGTTTAACTTCTCCGCCGGTCTGATCGTATTCCATGGTGCCGCTGGAATGCATGCCGGCGATGCCGAAGGCATGGAGCATTTGTCCATCATTCAAGCGCAAGCAGCCTGGCCGCCGCCGCCATCGCACCGAAAGGCGCGCCGATGCCGTGGCTATGAAAACCCGCGCTTGCCGGACGAAGGCCGAACCGCCGCAAGCAGGCGATACATGACGTCGCAGCCGACGACCACGGCGGCAAGAAAATCTTTGCCGGTGCTGCGCTGCTTTTCACCAACCGCCAGGGCGACCGGCACCGTGGCGGCGCCCGAGATGACCGCCCGCGGCAAAGCCGACGTCGTCGAGCTCGCATCCCTGGCCGAAGGTCGCATTGACGAACGCCGCATCCAGCGTCGGCGCTTTGTTGCCATAGTTGACCACCGTGCTTTCGCGCGCGCCCGCCCATATCGGCGACGTAGCGATAGGCAATCTTGTTCCATTCCAGCGTGGAACCGATCAGCTCGACGCCGATCTGGTCGAGAATACAGTCCTTGGCCTTTTCGATCGCCTCGGGAGGAATATCTTCATAGCGCACCTTGGCGGTATGGATCGCGAGTTGTTTCGGTAATGCCAGTTGTCATTTTCATTCTCCTCTACATTTGAGTATTTGACGGAACTTGTTTATGCCAACTGTGCATTGCCATAGATGCCGCACGACCTCGAATATCGCGACGCGTGGATCGACGCGGCGTTTTATCGGCTCTCCTGAGATCATTTCAAGTTGAAAATTTCTTTGAATTCTTTGTCGTAGCGCGCGTAGTCCTTCGCCAGACTGATGTCGCTGACGTACAGCTTGATGCCCTTTTTCTGCAGGTCGTCCGGCTCGATCCCTTTGCGCGCCGAGCTGCGGCCGAAACTGCGGAGAATTTTCTGGCCTTCTTCGGAAAGCGCAAAATCGATGAACAGCTTGCCGATGTTGGGATGCGGCGCGTAACGCCCCAAAGCAATCGGCGTGACGCGGCTGACGACCGGCGTTAACGGCAAAGACTCCACCGGACGCGCCGAGTTTCTTTGCCGACTGCACCAGGTGGTCATAGTCATTGACCGCCAGCGGCGCTTCGCCCGCGGCCAATACCTGGGTAATCAGGTGCGCCCCGGGCGAAAACTCAAGTCTTGCTTGGCCAGGCCGCGCATGAGGCGCAAACCTTTTTCGCTGCCGAGTATTTGCAGCATGCTCGCGTACCATTCGGTCTCGCGGCTATCCATCAGCATTTTGCCCTTCCACTTCGGATCGAGCAGATCGTCGTAGCTTTTGGGCAGATCCGCCGGCTTCAAGAGATTGGTGTTATAGGCAACCACGCTGGCATTGTGATAGGCGCTTACCCAGTACGCCTTCCTTGTCCTTGAAATCCTCGGCAAAAGCGCGCCGTTCCGGCGATTCATACTTTTGAAACAAGTTTTCTTTGAAGATTTCGTAGAACTGAAAGCTGGTCGCGGAGATCACGTCGAACAAATGAGCACCGCCGCGATGCTCCTGGAGAACTTTGACAACCACCTGCGTGCTACCGAGACGAAGCAGCTTGGGTTCGACAAAAGGATATTTCTTTTGAAACGCATGGACCATCGCCGTGCCGTCGCGGATGTCCGTCGTGCTGTAATAAACGAATTCTTTTTCTTCCTTGGCCTTGGCAATTATCGCATCACGGTCCTGCGACCAGGCGGCGAGACCGCGAACAAACTGACAAAAAGGACGACAGCAAGGATGCAGATTTGATTACGTTCGCCAATTCACGATGCGTCTCCTCAACGTTCAACCGAACGACGACGATGAACTTGACTTTGAACGATGAATGTGCAGTGCCTATGCGCGGTTCGCCTTTGGCAAAGGCCGCGGCGCTTGTGCCCGCCAACCGGCCGAACACGGCGCCCTTCATCAAACCCGACCCGCCGGGGTAATTGTTAAAAAAAGATCCACCGGTAATTTCACCCGCGGCGAAAAGTCCGCTGATCACGTTTTCACTGGTGTCTTTAACTTCGCCATTTTCGGTGATGCCGACGCCGCCGAAGGTAAACGTGATGCCGCAGGTCACCGGAAAGGCATAATACGGCGGCGTGTCCAATCGCTGCGCCCAGTTCGACTTGACTGGACGTAATGCCGTGAGTGCACTTGCCGTCGTGCTTCGATGGATCGAAAGGCAGCGTCGTTGACGGCATCATTGAACTCGTTAACTGTCTTGACGACGTTTTCCCAATCCAAACCCGGCAGTTTTTTTGCCAACGCTTCGATGCTGTCCGCAGAGACATGAAAGCCGCGGTTGTATTCCGAGCGCAGTAGCGGACGAGTTTTGCTGTCGAAAATCTGGTAGGCCGTGCGCCAGGGCAAGCGCAACACTTCCCGGCCATACTTCGCATAGGTGTAGCTGAAAAAGTCCTCGCCCTCATCGACAAATCGCTTGCCGTTGATGTCGACCATGATGCCGTACGGGTACGAATAGCGATGCTCATAGGCGCACTCGACGTCGGGAGCTTCGGCGTCGACCAACACGGCATGGCAGCCGCTCCAGTGACCGATCGGCTGCGCGCCGAAGCCCCAAGGCAAAACTGAGCACCTCGCCGGAGTTGTAGCGCGAGCCTCGGACTTTTACTAAATCCCATCCCGTGCCGAGATAGCGCGCGCGCATTTCCGGATTGGCCTCGAATCCGCCGGCGGCCAAGACCACAGCGCGGCTCTGGAAATCCACCAAGCCTTCTCTGGTTTGCACCCGGACACCCGCGACCTTGCCCTTTTTATCGACGATCAAACCGTTCGCTTTCGCCTCGTAGACGATTTCGATGCCGTTTGTTCTCAGCGGTCGGAAAGAGCATCTCTACGAGACCGAGACCGCCGTCGTTCACCGAGATGACCCGGCCGGATGGAAATTTTAATCTTCTGTCCCATCTTGACGGCGTGGGTGCTCGTCGAGAGAATCCACTTGACGTTCATGTCCGTCAGCCATCGCGCTGTGGCATAGGATTGATCGACCAGAATGTTGGTAAGTTTTTTATCGGCGGCATACTCGGTCACTTGCATGACATCGTCAACAAAATCCGCGGTCGAATAGGTGCCGACTTCCATTCTCGCGGCCTCTTCGTCGGTCAGCTCCGGCAGCATCGGACGCATGTCGTCCAGGCTGCTGTAAGTGAAGCGAAAACCGCCGCCGGAAAATCGCGTGTTACCGCCGCGCACCGCCTTGGGACATTTATCTAAGAGCAGCACGCGCGTCTCTTGCTGTCGCGCCGCCAGAGCCGCGGTTAAGCCCGCATTGCCTGCGCCGACCACGATCACGTCATAACTTGTTCCTGCCATAGATTTGAATCCTCCTCGTTGTTCGCCCGCTTCAATCATTCATGGAATTGCCAGCAGCGAAAACATCTCGCCGATATTTTCGGCTTCTTCCAGCCGCCAAGCCCAATCGAGAAATGCTTGACAGCGTGCCATTCCGAGTAGACGGTTCAGCCAATCGTAAAACTTCTCTTCGACCTCGGCATCCGAGAAGGGATTTTCCGGATGTCCTTTCGGATAAGCGACATGAACTTCATGCCGCACGCCGGCAAAAGTTTCCGCGACGATGCGACAGTTCCACTTTGCGGGGTATTGTCTGGTGAATTCCGGATCTTCACGCAAAGTGATTTTCGCCATCAGCTCGATCACATCGGCGTCTAAGAAACGCTCCGAATCGAAAGTTTGCGGACGTTATATCGCCATCGAGCAGTGCTGCCGCTACACAAAACGGCACGCTATGATCGGCGGTCTCGCGCGATTTTGGCGCCCACTTTTCCGGATCGGTGGCGCCGCGCCCGAGCAGGCGCTGATAGGATTCCACGACCAGCGATTTCGATTTCCGCAGGTTTTAACTTTTTCGCGCAGCTTGATCGCGGCATCGACCGCTCCCTGCGCGCTGTAGAAAACCGGCCATCTTTTGAGATAGACGATTCCCGCGCGCAAAGGCGAAGCGCCGAGGCGAGAAAGATCCAGCGGTCCGCAGATCTGCTGAAGAAAGCCGCTCTTCCCTTCAAAAGATTGATAGGGGCCGCTTACGCCGGCCTGAGCGAGTAGAGCACGCAAAGACACCGTTGCGACAGGCGTTGGCCGACGCCATGCCTTTCCACATCGAAGTTCGCCCAATCGGGTTTGTCCCAAAGCGCTATTCGCCGTGGCCGCCAAACTCAAAGAATCGCGCAAAGCGTTCTGAGAAAGCTTGTAACGCCTTGCCGGCCCCAAGCGCCGCGGCCAAGCGATGTGTAGGTCACATAATCCCATCCGCGCTCGCGGATGCCGACAGCGTCGACCAGAGTGCAAAGCACTTCATAAGCGACGGCGACGGCGGCGATAAATGACGGCGCCGTCTGCATGCACGCATCTTGCGGCTGCCACAGACCGCGCCGATCAAATCGCTCGGATGGGGCCCGTCCTTGCCGAAATAGTCGTCGTTTAAATCAAGGCAGCGGATCATGGTGGTGTTGGCAAATGCCGACATTTCGACGGAACTCTTCGCGAGCGTGCCAATCACACCGGCTTCGACCGTGGCTGTGAACCTGCGCGGCAAGGCTGCGCGCGATCTTCGCCGGCTGCTTCGTTGTAGCCCGCCAACGCACAGCCGATGGTATCGATGAAGCGAAGTTTGATCGCGTGCAGAACGTTGCGGCGGAATATCGCCAAAGTCGAACGAGTGGGCAAAGCGAATTAATTTTTCTTCGACTCGGTCCATCAGAAAATTTTGCAACAGTTCTGCCTACCGCAGTTTAAAAACTTCCTTCCAGATCTTTTCGTACTTGGGATACTCCTTGATATCGTCGACGCCCAGCGGATAGAGCCGTTCGGGCCGGATCGGATCGATCGGTTTTACCTTTGGATGAGCCGGCGCCCTGCCGCCTTCGGCGTAGACCTTCTGACCCTCTTCGCTGGCCGCCCATCGGGCGAAAAGCAGAGCCGCATTCGGATGGGGCGCATCTTTAAAGATCGCCGTCGCATTGATGGATCCGATCCCTTCACTCAACAGGAAATTCACCGGAGCGCCTTTTTTCATTCGTCCGGGAAATTGATGCGCGATAGCAGGTCACGCACAATTTGGCGTGGCCGCCGGCCAACAGCTCCGTCAGCTGCGAATGACCTTTATGAAACTCCACGCCATTGGCCGCGATGGCACGCAACAACGCTGTCGCTTTCCCATCGCTTTTGAACTTATGCTTGGCGATGCCCATGAGAAATTCGTAATCTCTCGGTTCAGCAACCAGCGAACCCTTGTATTTCGCATCCGCCAAGTCATCGATCCACTTCGGCTCGTCCGCTTTCTTGAGCAGATGGGTATTCCAAGCGATCGACGATAAACTGCAGATTCGACGCAACCCAATACGAACCTTTCATATTTGCCGGATAAGCGGAGTACTCCGGCAAGGTCACTTCGAGCAGGAGCTTTTGATTGTACGTCTGGATCGCGGTTTCCAGCGGCGCTTGAAAAATATCGCCCACGGTTTTACCGCCGCGCGCCTCGGCGACGGCGCGGGCGACTAGATTATCCGAAGTGATATCCACGTGATTAATTTTGATGCCGGTGAAGCGTTTCTCGAAAACCGGCAAAATCTTCTCGGCATTGACTTGCGCCAACGTGCCATAGAAGTTAACCACCCCCTCAGGCATGGCCTTTCGATAGAGCTCATCGAGGGTCTGCGCCTTGAGCCTGTGAATGAAAGAGAATGGCGATGACGAACGCTTTGCAGACATCGATCAATAAGATCCTCTCGGTTACCGTCATCGACTTCTCCTCCTTTCGCTAGAGCAAACGTCCTATTTGCGCAAATCGATCTGTCAGGTCGTCGTCGTGAGAGTGCTTATTGCGCCAACGTTTTCAGAACTCTCAATGTGTTCGACTGCGGCAACGATCGCGCGGAGCTTTTCATCATTCAGGGCGGAGCTGCCTAAGCGGTAAAATTTTTCCTGCAGCTCGTCAGCGGTTAATGGGTTTTTATAACTGCCTTTTGGTGCCGCCAAAGAACCGTGAACCTCTTGTCCATCCGTCAAATGGATTTTCATTTGGCAGGCAAAACGCCGCTGCCCCACCGCTGTGGGATCTGCAAGCAGTTCGATTTTCTTTCCGACTCTTAAACATTGCCGAGTCGTTCCACATTGCGGAATCCAGGTAGTGCTGCAAATCGTTGTTGCCTTCGAGCAATCTCAGCGCGAGCGAAAAGCGTAAACTGAATTGCGCTTCGATGACCTCTTTTGGCTGATAAATTGTGCCGCCGTGCAGCAGAATCCCCTCATTTACGGCGACTTCAATCCTGGTAACTTGCTCGGGTTTGAGGTTGTGCTTCCGGACCAGATTATCGAGCAACTCGATGGGTGAGTGTTGGCTGGCATTCACCGGGAATCGCTTCATCGCCGCATGGTACAGCGCAAGATCTTCATTCCCTGTCTGGAGATCTTTGACGATCGGCTCGACATTGCAGCCCCCGGACATTACTTTGAGAATTCCGCGCTCACCTTCAAAAATCGTCGGCGGGCCGGTCAGTCCGATCTGCGCGAGCAGCGCCGAACGGAGCCCGCCGCAGCATGCCATGCCGTTGTGCAGTCGCTTCACCTCGCCGCCGCTCTGATCGTACTCCATCGTGCCGCCGGCGTGGCTGCCGGCAATCGCCAGCGCGTGGGTCATCTGTTCCGGATCGAGGTGAAGAATTTTGCCCGCTGCAGCGGCGGCGATAAATACCCCGACGGTGCTTTGTGCGTGATAGCCGCGCTGCATTAATTCCGGCAAAAGCGCGCGGCCAATACGCCAGCCGACTTCGTAGCCGGCGACCATCGCAGTGATCAGCTCATGACCAGTGACACGCTGCTTTTGCGCCAACGCAAGGATCACCGGGCACGGTTGCGGCTCCGGGATGGCCACCGCCTTGATCGTAATAGTCGTCGAGCTCGCAACCCTGGGCGAACGTCCCGTTCACGAGGACGGCGTCGTCCAGCGGAACCTTATCGCCATATTTTACAATGCGGGCCGGGCCGCCGCTCTTGGTGTCTTTGACGAATCGATAGACCGGCTGATTCCACGGCACACTGGCGCCGATCAGTTGGCAACCCAATTGATCCAACAACAATTCCCGGCAGCGTGCGACGGCTTCAGGGCGGATATGCGAATGGTCCAGTGCGCAAATAAAATCGGCAAGTTTTTGTGCTGCGGTTTGACCTGGACTCAAAGACGGACTCATTCTCTACCTGCTTCCCTTAACTCTGGCGCGAATCCCGGCTGCTTTCTTCCTTTTCGATGCAAACCCGCTTGCCGTCGCGTAATCAATACCGCATTCTTCCGCAGGGTTCCAAACGGATAGACAGTGGCCAGGCCGATCACTGCGTATTAGTAGTTTAAGAGTTGGTCGTTGGAAATATGCAAGACATTCAATCATCGCGCAAACGGCATAAGTGGCGGGCAAAAATATGGACAAATGCGGTCGCGCATCGGGAAACACGTATTACCTGACGATTGGCAGGGAACGATATTTCAGCACACCAATTTCAGCCCGAAAGCCGGCTGCTGACTTAGCCGCCCTCGCTTTGGTGGCAAGCCAGACTCACCACGAACGTGGTTCCGGCGACTGCCGTGGAGCTTGCGCTGATTGTTCCCGAATGCGCTTCAACGATTTTCTTGACTATGAATGACCCAATACCCAGATTCAGCGACATTATTTTCGCTAATAATGCTCGACCGAGACAAGACGCACCAACGAACAACGCGGCTTGAACATTTGCAAGAGAATTTTTCTCGATAGGTCCAGCTAGAAATGTCTAATTAAACACCTTGCCCACGGTTCCAAGAGTCTCCCTGTCCTCGAGGAGATCAATTGCTCAATGCGTTAGGCGCGGCGCTGAATGTGGTGATACTTTCAAGTCGGCTTGCTGCAGCTTCTTCTGCGGTAAAAAGCACAAAGGCCCATGCCAATAAGAAAACCCATGCACGGCGGTGACTTGATAACCTTCGCGAGACAGAATCCGCTCTAGTAGAACGACAAGATTGGCTTCGTCATTAACAATAAGTAATGAAGGTGACATGGTGCATGATCTCTCGTGTGATGCCGCTCGGCTGAGTCAAGTTCTAGTCAGGGATTGTTTTTTGTTGACCAACCCCATGCAGATGATCGGCTCCTCACTTAAAATGTCTATCAATCCAATTGCGAGCCATATCCTGGCCGAATGCCAAGGCTTGTTCAGCCGTTAAAAACGTATGACTTGTGGTTAGCGCAGTAGGTGGGTCGCGAGAGTTGGAATCGATTTCAACGATGGGCCTAAAAGAGTCCGGTGAGCGGAACGCCGCAGTGATAGTCACGACGCATTCTCTATAATTCCACTTCACCGAACTGTCTCCCGTTGGTTGATAGTGGTAGAGAATTGTAGTACCTATTTTTCGCTCGGATCAACCCCCCGGCTAAAATATATTGTGACGAAGAGCGCGAATGTCGCGTTCAATGTTTCTCAGTACACCTCTTTATCTACCGCGAGTCGTTGGCGGCTCGCGAAGTGCGCCGGGGAGAAACCCAGGATCATACAAAAACTAAAGGAGATGGGCTGCGAGTCAATCCGGTGAGCCTGTCGGCCAAAATCCACGATTAAGATGCCGTAATGATGCGTAGTAGCGGTATTTTAGTATCGCGACTTTAATAATAAGAAGACTATAGAAACTGCGGCAAGCGATCCTTCAGATTCTTACGCCCAAGCAGCCACGTCCGACAATGATTCCGAGATAACCCGCAATGAGCGCAAAGCGATATTAACCATGACGCCTAAGCCATGAACGCAACAACGCCCGCCACCAAAAGATAGAGATAATGTGTTGGCTCTCTACACAAGGGACAAGGTTGTTTTTTAACAATCGTCGGTCGCGCTTAATGGTTTGCAGCCCAAACGTTCCGCTCCTATGTTGCCAGACCAGACCTGTCTTCGGTGATGGATAACACTTCACCGAATGCACAACACTCCTAAAAAGAACCTGTTGGTGTGACGTACCAGGAGAAGGCGAGCAGCAGCAGGCACGGTAGACCACCACAAATAGCCCAAGTTTCAACACGCCATTGTTTAGTGTCATTCAATTTTCCTCGCTTTGCTTTTCATCTCGGTTCACGTCAATAGGACTTACCGGGCAATTAACGCCAGATTCAGCAACAGCCGTGCCCTGATTTTCAATGGGACGATGTGTGTAATTTAGAAGCAATCCGATCCATCTACGGGACTTGACGCCTCTTCTCTGAAAAGACAATTTAGCCAGCTAAAAGTTCGCTGTTGTTATAACAGGCGGAATTGCCATTCATCGTAGCGAGCGCAACTGCTCAAGCGCGTATTAAATCTTCGCCCAGGTTACTTAGAAAACTTAGGGCACGAAGGTTGCTCCGGTCTAAATTTGCAAGCGGATGTGACCAGCAATTGGAAGGGACAACTAATGAATATTCTTACCGACCACTGGAAACTGATTGTTGAAAAGGAAAGAAAAGTTATATGAATATAGCAGCGATGACACTCAAGATACTCCACCAAGACGCCATTAAGGCGACGGTGGACAACTGGCCGCTCTCTAAACAATTGATTACTTACAAATATCTGAACATCCTTGGCTGCAAGCTCGACAGCATCGATTACGAGATCAACAAAGAGATCAAGAAGGAATTAGAGCAGGGGATGATCGATCCGAAGGATCGCTGAAGCGACACTCACTCTTCGGAATGCAGGAAACGCGCTTCAGAAGGAGACTACCGCAGAAGAAGGTTCAGCAAGCCTAAGAGGGTAAGATCATTCCCGACTTCGGACAAAAGACACTGTCTTACTTGCACGGCTACGGGTTTTGTCAGTGGATTAAAAACACACTGAAAAAAATATCCAACGGCACGTTCAAGCGGTTCGTGGCTGGTTCATGGAACCTACGGCGTCAATGATAGCGGCCCCCAAACTGTGATGTGTGTCAAGGTCCCGCGTGTGATGTACTCGAGCCGTGGTCCGTCCCGGCGTCGAGAGCCGGTGATAGCATCTGAAATCTAATCTGATTTTCTATATAGCAATATCGGGGGAATGGTGTATCAACTCGAACAAATTCTGGCCTAAACCTCTTCCATCTCTTGGAGATCGTGAAGAGGCATCCGTTACTGTGAGCAACCTGAAAGTTGAGCTCTATTTGTCATCCTTGTACGACTATTCCTTCGAGCTGCGCTGCCCGAACTGCTGGAGCACTCCTTGCCTTCACAAATGGCTGTAGCGCATCCTTGCACAAATGGCAGGCATGAAACAAACCATCCACCCCTCTGAGCGTTTGCTTACACTTGACGAAGTTGCTGAATATCTCGGCGTGGACAGGATGACCATTTATTATCGGCTGCTGGCTCATGAGCACCTTCCAGGCGTGGAAGTCGGTAAGCAATGGCGAGAAAAGATTGAAGATTGTCTGATAAAGAACGCAAGAGAGCCGCAGGAAGTGAACACCGACTGTCCACCGTCACCGCAGCGTTCGCGCCAACGGTCAACCCCGGCCATTACGACGCGCCGTTTAATGCGGGGAGCCTTGTAGAGTTGCGCCAGTTCGGAACCTTTTCGCGGTGCGGTTGTGACGGTTATGGTGAGTCGGATTGCCATATTGCCACACGCCCTAAATCGGCAACCGGATCGGCGCGAGGATACGACCAGACAAGCAGGCAGGGATTGGCGCGGCCCCCCCCCCATTAAATAGATCGATTCAACCCTCCACATTTCAACAAAGGGTCTACGTGAGGCCGGTAAGCAAAACGCGTGAAGATCGTTTTTATTGGAAGTTCCCAATGAATAAAGAAGCGACCGGCGAATTTGATTGGGACAGTGCTTTTGATGTTCTTCAATTGAACATGCGCACCAAATGCTTCCGAACTGGAAGCAATTTAATGATCGTAGGATGGAGTGGTGCTCGTACCGCCCTTAACGATTTCTTGGCGCAGGTGTTTTCACCGAACCTCGTAGAAATGACTTGTCGGTCGTTTTAAAGTTTTCCCGATGAAGGGCCGCGTCAAATATGTTAATTCGGTGTGAAATGGATGAAAATCCAGAATCGAGAGGATTTTAACTCTCAATAATCTTCGCTCGTTGGCGGGTCTAATCTCTTCACGGAGAAGAATTATTAGACCATAGTGCTAGTTCTTCGAAATCTCGCATACGGTCCCAGATTGCTCCCGTTTTTCAGCGGCTGACAGAATCGAGCGTTCTGGAAGCGCTGTATCCGTCACTTCCATGCGGTAACTCGGCAATCTTTTATTGAGAAACATTAACACGCCCAGGAAATTAAGAAATGTCTTACTTCCATTCGACCAAGTGGTCGCTGAAGTACGTAAAAGTTACGAAAGCCGACTACAGGCCCCCGAGACGACTTTCCTTTGCTTCTTTTTGACTGGTCATCAATCCGTTAAATATCATCTGGAGTGAACCGCGTCGGAACGGCAAGCTTGCCATGGCGATGTGTGAGTGGACACAAAACGCGCAGCGTGTTGACCGTTACGATATTATTAACGAGGACGACTTGGCCCAAGCGTCGGAGAAGTTACAGGCCTATTTGGCGCAACAGACTCAGACTCCGAAAGTTGTCCCGCTCAAAAAACAAGCGAGCGAAGAGTAGGCGGGGACATACCATGTACATACTAAAGCGATTTCCGAGGCTAAAGATGGAAGCTAACTCATTGAAAAAACTGGAGCCACCCGCCGGAGTCGAACCGGCGACCTACTGATTACGAATCAGTTGCTCTACCGACTGAGCTAGGGTGGCTCATGTAGGTTTTATGGCGTGAATGATGGCCGCGATGATGAAAGAGCCCACGTACGCGGCGATGAAGTCGAATAAAATTCGAAACTCCGGAATTTTTTCCACATATTCGTTAAGCCCGAAAGTAAAATAACACGAACTGGCCCAGGAATAAACCAATCGATGCCGACGATGACGAAAACGATGAACGCCGATCGCCGTTCGTAGGCAACTGTCTTGCGTGGCAGCTAGCCCGGCAACAAAAGCAATGCCCACGGAGCTCAACGGGTTGGCTTGTAGATAGTCAAATACTTGTTGGACGATTTCCTGCAACGATTCCCTTGCTAAAAGCGCGAGAAGAGTTTTGACTTCTTTTCCCGGATCCGCCGCACTAAGAATTGCCGATATCAGAGCAACTCCTCGAATCGGCGCCTGCCGGAGGTCCGGTACATTCTCAGCCTTGATGCCTCCTATAGCATAGACGGGCAGAGAGGTTTTTGCCAATGTTTTTTGCAAAGCGGCCAGACCTTGCGGTGCGCCGTAGCGCGCTTTGGAGGGTGTGAAAAATACCGGACCGAACAAGAGGAAGTCCGCACCACTCTGTTCGGCCTTTTGCGCTTCCTCGGGAGAATGAGTTGATGCGCCGATGATGCTGTTGGGCCCAAGCAGGGCACGGGCGACATCGATCGGGATCGAGTCTTTGCCTAGCTGCACCCCGGCGGCGCCTATGGCGAGGGCAACATCGATGCGATCGTTGATAAAGAGTTGCGCGTTATAACGGTCGCAGAGCAGTTTGGTCTTTTCGGCGAGAGTGAATAGATCTTTACCGCATAGATCCTTTTCGCGAAGCTGAACGGCTCTCGCACCGCCGTCGAGCGCCTGTTCCAGGACCCAAAGCAAATCTCGGCCTTGAGTTTGGGTCCGGTCAGTTACGAGATAGAGAGCGAAATCCGGAGTGGGCACTTGAGGGTCTAATTCAGCAGACCATCGAGCGGACTCGACGCGGTGGCGTAGAGTTTCTTCGGGATGCGCCCGGCGAGAAAAGCCTTCCGTGCCAGCCTCGACTCCTTGGCGCATCGCTTCTGCCATGAGCAGCGGATCTCTGGCGCTGGCAATGGCCGTATTCATCAGGACGCCGTGGCAGCCCAGCTCCATCGCTAGAGCCGCATCGGAGGCTGTGCCGACACCGGCATCAACGATCACCGGCACCGTCGACTGCTCCAAGATGATGCGAATGTTGTAGGGATTGCGGATTCCCAAGCCCGAGCCGATCGGCGCGGCAAGGGGCATTACGGCGGCGCAGCCGATGTCTTGGAGTTTTTTTGCTGTGATGGGATCGTCGGTGATATAGGGCAACACGATGAAACCTTCCTTGACCAGAATCTTCGCCGCATCCAGGGTAGCCGGAACGTCTGGGAAAAGGGTTTTATCGTCGCCGATCACTTCGAGTTTGACCATTTTTCCGATCCCGGCCTCGCGCGCCAATCGACAGGTACGCACCGCGTCATCGGCGTTATAGCAACCCGCGGTATTCGGTAGAATCGTATATTTCTTCGGGTCTAGATAGTCGAGCAAGTTCTCTTTATTGGGATCGGTAATATTCACCCGGCGCACCGCGACAGTGACGATCTCCGCGCCCGAGATCTCAATGGCTCGTTTGGTTTCTGTGAAATCTTTGTACTTCCCGGTTCCGACGATCAGTCGCGATCGAAAATTAGTTCCTGCCAGTTGCAGAAAGTCATCCATGGTCATCCCCCGCCAACGAAATGCACGATCTCTAAGGCGTCACCGTCGGCCAGCATGGTAGCGCCGTAGAGGTCGCGCGAAACGATGTTACGATTGTGCTCAACGACCACCCGAGCCGGACGAATCTGCAGCTCTTCAAGCAGTGCGCCAAGGTTCAGCCCGTCCGCAATCTCTTTTTCTTCGCCGTTGATCTTGATTTGCATTGAAATAAAAAAACCGTACTCACAGCGGCCACGTGCGGAGTGGCCAGGGAATACGGTTTCAAGTTCGTCCTGACGCTGAACTCTAAAATCAGGACTTTGACTTTCACGCTTCCCTACGCCGGTGCTACCCGGATCAGGTTCGAAGGGTTGCCTGATTCGCAGGCTCTCAGTCTGTCTTTGGCAGACACCCCCAGCAGTGAGAACGTTTAACAAAGCGAATCTGGCAAGTCAAATTCCGGTCTCGCTTTCCCTCAGATGTGGGTTTCCGAAACCGGAGGAAGTGCGCTGCGTTCGACGTAAGGATTATCGATGTCACGCAGGGGGCTTGAATTGAAGCTATCGCTCAGTGTGGATTACCGGCTAGCGAGAGTCGGCGACGGAGTTTGTTTGATAGCGGCGGATGTGACGGTAACGAAGTTTCGCTACGGCGCGACGATGTCCACCTGCAGGATTCCGATGCCTTCGACTTCGCCCTCCACTTTATCACCGGGCTTCAAGAATACCGGCGGTACGCGCGCGAAGCCGACGCCGGACGGAGTGCCGGTGCTGATCATGTCGCCGGGCTCCAACGTCAAACCGGCAGACAAACTTTCGATGGTCGTCGGGATGTCGAAGATCATGTCGCGGGTGTTGCCGTCCTGCATAACCTCGCCATTAACCCGGCAGATAAGCCGCACTTGCTGCGGGTCGGGGAGAGCGCTCTTGTGAACGATCCAAGGGCCCATCGGGCAGAAGGTGTCGAGGGATTTGCCCTTGAACCATTGGCCATGCTGGCGCTGCAGCTCTCGCGCGGTCATGTCGAGACAGACGGTGTAGCCAAACACGTAGTCGTAGGCTTTTTCTTTGGGAATATCCCGGCCCTTTTTACCGATGACAACGGCGAGTTCGACTTCCCAGTCGAGTTTAGTCGTAACTTTGTGATTGACAACTTTTCCCAGATTGCCGATCACCGAGGTCGCGGGTTTGGTAAAAAATACCGGCCACTCGGGATACTTGATTTCCAACTCCCGGGCTCGCGCCCCTTCGTCCACGTGCTCGCGGTAATTAATGCCGAGCATGACGACGTTTTTTTTCGGATTGGGAATCGGCGCCAAAATCTTCGCCTGGTTCGGTTTCACTAGCGCGCCCGTGCCGACTAACTTTTTCTGCTCATCGGCGGTCTTGCCGGCGACATACTTCTCCGCTTTGCGGGCCACGGCCACCGCCTTAGGGCCCGCGTCGATGAACGCCTGCATGCTCGCTAAAAACGTTTGATTACCGCCTTTTAGATAGCGCCGGTTAACCTCGGCGAGATCGATGATTTGCTCCTGGGGGCCGATTAGACCGATGCGCTGCTGGTTCTTGCGTGAATAGGTGACAAATCGCATGATTCCTCCGAGTATAAGTTCTGGTTATTTAAATGCCGATTCGCAAGAGTTTACAAGCATTGGCGCTGGCGATCCGGTTGAATTTGTCGCTGTCGACGCCAATCGCCGCCAGTGTGGCCACCGGCTCGGGATCACCCATGTCGTACGGATAGTCGCTGCCGAGCAAAACGTGATCGGCGCCGAAGTTGGCGACCAGATATTCCAAGGCCATGCGGCTGTGAGTGATTGTGTCGAAATAGAGAAGTTTGAGATATTCGCCCGGCGACTTGGAAATTTTCGCCGTCGATGAATCTTGAATGCGATAACCCCGATCAAGCCGTCCCCACGTATAGGGCAAAAAGCCGCCGGCGTGAGCGAGCAAAAACTTCAACCTCGGAAAACGCTCCAGCACGCCGCCGAAGATCAACTTGGCGAACGCCAAGGAAGTGTCGGTCGGATTGCCGATGAGGTTTGCCAGATTGAACTCTTTCATCCGATCGGCGCCGACCACCTGATTCGGATGGACAAAAATCACCGCATCCAGCGCTTGGGCAGCTTCCCAAAATGGATCGAAGCCCGGGTCGTCGAAATACCGACCGCCGATATTCGAGGCGATCTCCGCTCCACGCATGCCGAGCTTGGTCATGGCGCGCTCGAGCTCGGCGGCTGCTTTAGCGCTGTCTTGCATGGGCACCGACGCCAGCGCCACTAAACGCTCGGGGTGTTTAGCGACAGCTTCAGCAAGACTGTCGTTGAGCCAGCGGGCAAATTCCAGTCCCTCGCTCACCGGCATCCAATAGAAAAAATAGGAACTGGCCGGAGAGATCACCTGCATGTCGACGCCTTGGTGATCCATAATCGACAAGCGCAGATCGAGATCGGAAAACTCGGCTTTGAGCTGGGTCAATAACGGCCGACCGTCGCGAGTCACCACGTCGCGCCCCCGCTCCTTCTTTTCCAGCTTGAGCCCTTGGCGCCGGCCGATCTCGCTGGCCACCTTTAGGCTATCCGGCGGGACGTAGTGAGCGTGGACATCGATGTTCATAGGGACCTTGCGGGTTTACGTTTCACGCAGAGCTACCGGAGGGAGGGCGTAATGTCAAGTTAAACTCATCGCGAAGGTCCGCGCTTGAGACATCATGTCAGCGAGACGGGACAGCCTTTTTATTCATCAATGTTCGCCTTCGCGAAAAAGTGATTTGCCTCGCGAAATCGGCAGTGGTAGCTTTGCCCCATGCAACTGAGACGTAGAAGAGAGAACCGCGCTACTATGCGCGAGGGCGATCGCATTTTGATCAATAAAGGCATTTCCAAAAAAGTCATGATTATCGCCAGGACCGAAATTCCCCATTCGATGGAAAGAATTTTTGTCACCAAATCTGGCGGCAAGTTTACCATCGGACTCAAAGTGTGGAGGTCCGACTATGCCTGGAGCGACAAAAATCAAATGTGGGTGCCAAAGCACTGACGAGTGCGTTTATGATCCTGGTTCAGCCACGAGCACTTCACGACTTCAGCCGATTGACTCTGCCAGTACATCATTCCTACCGACCGAACGATGAAACGTGATCTTAAAACTGTTATCGCGGATTTGAAAAGCGGCAAAGGCCCGCAGCTCTTGCTTGTTTTCGGCGATGACCTGCAGGTCCAGGATACTTGTAAAACGATTGTCGATCTTTTGGTGCCGACAGACCGGCGCGGTTTTAACTTGGAGCGCTTCGATGGTCGCAGTACAAGCTGGGAACAGATCGAAGCCTCACTGGTCACGCCGCCGTTTCTCCCTGGAAAAAAACTTCTCTGGGTCGAGAATGCGCCGTATTTTTTCTCGCGCGATCAAAAGGGAGAGCTAGGTGAAAAGATTATCGAGCTCTGGCGCGACGGAAAAAAGGAGGATGCCAGCAAATCGCTGATCGATTTGCTGGTCGTCGAAGGCTGGACCCAGGAACAATGGGACAGCTTAGATAGCGCGGCATCGAAAGCGCTTTTGGCGTTGCTCGAAAGCGACAGCGCAGACAGCCGGGAAGACGCCGAAGCGCTGCTCACCTATTGCAAGTCCCGTGAAATGGATCTGAACCAGCGCAAAGGTTCCGAAGGGAACGAGCTTGTTGCGCTTTTAGAGCGGGGATTGCCGGAGTGGAGTTTCCTGTTGTTGACCGCGGTGCAAGTGGATCGGCGTACTCGGCTCTTCAAGCGCTTCGAAGACAGTGGCGCCATGCTTCACCTCGACTTGGCGCGAGATCGGAGCGGCAAGGTGAGCCGGGAGAGCTTGGTGGAATTCATCAATCAACAATTGGGGCAAGGGAAAAAAACCTTGGAAGCGCAGGCGCGGGAGATGATTCTTGTTCGTGCCGGCGACGATCTGCGCGGTCTGCGGCAGGAGCTCGACAAATTAATGCTCTTTGTCGGCGATCGTCCGATGATTCGCGCCACAGATGTGGAAACCATCGTAGCCGACCGGGGTGAAGGGTGGATCTTCGATCTTACCCGCGCAATCGGCGATCGCGACGCCGGCGCCGCGCTGGGTCAACTGGCGCGGTTATTGGCTCAAGGCGAACATCCGCTCAAAATCCTTGGCACTGTCGCCGCCGAAATCCGCCGTTTGCTCTCCGCACGGCAATTTATTGCAACCGACCTAGCGAAGGTTTGGAAACGGGGAATGACCTATCCCCAGTTTCAACAGTACGTTCTAAAAGACGGCGCTCCGCGGCTGACCCGCAATCCCTACGCCGACTACATGTGCTTTCAACGGGCCGCACGGTTTTCGCTGTCCGAGCTCAGCGCTTATATGGACGGCCTGTTCGAAGCTGATCTGCGCCTCAAATCGAGCGGCAGCCAACCTCGCCTAGTGATCGAAAAACTCATTTGCGGCATGTGCTTGGGATCACGCCGCGGCAGCGACCGCCAACGGGAACGAGCTGCGCCATGACGGCCGCTCAGTTTGTTGCCGCGATTGGGTTCCTGTTAATTTCGTGCTGGCAATCGGCGGTGAGCGCCGAGATGATGGTCCAGGCGTGCTTCAGCCCGCAAGGGAAATGCTCGGTGTATATTCAACGCGAGATCGAGCAAGCAAAAAAAGAGTTGCTGGTGGCGGTTTACGCTTTCACGAGCGAAGATCTAGCGACCGCGCTCCTGCAGGCGAAGAAACGCGGAATAGTCGTGCAAGTCGTGCTCGACCGGGAGTTCGATTTAGCCAACGAAAAATCGTCCAAAGGCAAGTTCCTCGATACCCAAAAAATCTCGCTCCGCCGGATTTCCGGCATGAAGTCCAATGGCGCTGAAAAAGACTCGGGGATCATGCATCAAAAATTTGCCGTGATCGACCGCAAGGTCGTTTTCACCGGCTCCTACAATTGGACCCGCTCGGCCGATAACTCAAACGACGAAAATCTGCTGCTCTTCCGCGATGCCGGTCCCCTGGCCGAAGAATATCGTAAGGCGTTTTTTCGTCTTTGGGAGCGCAAGCCGTGAGGCGCTTCTCGGCCGCTCTTGCGAGCATCATTGCGCTGGCATTTGGCGCCGGTTTTCTCACTCCAGTGCTGTATCAACGCTGGAGTTCTGCAAAACTGGAGAGTGAGAGCAGATCCGGTGAATATCCAGGAACGGCGGTCGACAATAATCAACCGGCGGAAAGCCATCCCGTAAGCTTCGTGCCGCTGTCTGCGGCATCGCCAGAGGGCCCCTTAATTGAGCTGCCGGCGCTGGCCGCGCGCGACGTGGAAAAAGTTCGCACATTCACAGGACGACAAGCAAAAATCCGCGGCAGAATTTTTCGCGTCGGCCATTCCGCCAAGAGTAACACCTACTTCCTCAATTTCGGCCCGTCCAAAGAAGCGCTCACCGCAGTGATTTTCGCATCCGCCGCAGAACTGTTCGAAAAAAGTAAACTTGCGCCGAAGAACTATGAAAATCGCGAGGTCGAAATCACCGGGACGGTGAAGGACCATCCGCAATTCGGCGTTGAAGTCATTTTGGAAGACCCAAAACAGATCAAGGTCATCGACTGACGGCAGTCTTTAAAAAAGGATGATAATCCCATGGCTGATGCGCTCAAAAAATGCATGGTGTGTGCTAAACCAGCGCCGGTATTGAAAGGAGGAATCTGCGAGCCTTGCCAAGACCGTATTCGCCGGGAAGCGTTGGGCGAACAGGGCCGTCTCGGCGAACGCGCTGACCGCGAACTTGCGAGTCATGGAGTGACGCCAGTGAAAAAATAAGTTTTCCAGCAAGGTTCCGCTCATCGACGTATTACATCGGTGAACGATTGCCATATGCCCGCTAAAATCCTATTCTCGTTGAGCAAAACATGGTATAAGCATGTTTTATTATCTGTGCCGTTTGACGGCTGACATCGAATGGTTCAAGGGTGTCTCGACAATTGCGGCTGGGAGGTTACGCACCTGCTCCTTCGGAAATCTATTTCAGTCGGCCTTTTACTCGCTGTTCAAGTTCTTTTCATAGCCATTGATCCGGTTTGGTCGTTCAATCCGGACGAAAACCTGAGCGCACGCGCGGCGGTGCTGATGGACGCCGCGACGGGTAAAATTCTCTATCAAAAGGAAGCGGACCTCCGTTTGCCGCCGGCGAGCACAACCAAAGTCGTGACGGCAATCTTGGCTTTGGAGAGCGGCAGGAAATTGACCGAGTCGTTGATCGTGTCCAAAGAAGCGACCCGCGTCCCAGCGTCGAAACTTTATCTGCGGCCCGGCCAATCCTTGACCATCGAAGAGCTGCTCTATGGCATCATGCTCGCATCGGCTAACGATGCCAGCATGGTATTGGCGGAAGGCATCGGCGGATCGGTGGAAAAATTCGCCGAGATGATGACCAAGAAAGCCAGTGACATCGGTGCTAACAATTCCCATTTCACCAATCCGCACGGACTGACGGCGCCGGATCATTACTCGACCGCACGGGATCTGGCAATGCTATTTCGCTATGCGATGAAGAGCGCGGTTTTCCGCGAGATCGTTCAGACCAAGTTCAGCTCGGTCAGCACCACCGCGGTGGTCAAGAAAAAAGTCGTGCCGCGCCGCATCTCGGTGCGCAATCACAATCGACTGTTGTGGAATTATGACGGCGCTCTCGGTGGAAAGACTGGCTATACTTACGCCGCGCAAAAATGTTTCGTCGGCGCGGTGCAGCGCAACGGCGCGACTTTGATCGTCGCCATACTTGGCGCGCGCGACCAGTGGGGCGACACCAAACGACTGCTCGAATACGGCTTTGATCATTACGACATGCTCAAAGGCCAGCCACCGGGCGGCAAGGCCGCGGCCAATGAGCAACAGGTCGGCGTGCGTTCGGATCGGCTCTCCGCCCTTATGGTGAAACCCCAGAATGTGAATCAACCTAAACTCGGCGAGGGCTTTGTGTTGCAAGTCGGCGCATTTCGCGAGCGTGATCGTGCCGAAGTTCTCTCGCGTCAGATCGCCGAAAAAGGCTTTGACGTCTTTGTTGAACAAACACCGATCAGCCGGAGCGAAACCTCTTATCGCGTCCGCTTGGGCCCGTATCCGGATTTAATCGCCGCCCAGGAAACTGCTCAGAAGGTTTATACCGCGAGCGGCCATCGCGTAATGATCGTGCCGTTGCCGACGGCGGGACAAGATAGGCAGTGATCCCGGCTGAGCTAATTTAATTTCCCGTCTTCGATCTCAGATTTCCAGTACCATTCCATCTTCCGCGGTTGTCTCTGGCAATTCGCCGCGGCGCCGAAGCATTTCTTCGCCCAAGTGCGTGAGCAGCAATTTTCGACACTGCAAGCGTGGAATATGGACCGACAGAGTTTGATAATTGATATGCATACCCGGTTGTTCCTGATAAAAGGAACATTCGCAGAGGAACAAATCCACGCCGCGAGCAGCTTCGATAAATAGCTCGGTCCAGGCCGAGTCACCGGAGAACAAAATCTCTTTGCCGGCATAGGATATCTTCAAGCCCAATGAAATGTCGTCCGTTTGATGGGGTACCTGGAACGGCGCCACCGTTATTCCCTGGACGACTGTCGATTCTCCAGGATGCAGGATCTCAAAATTGACCGGCGGGCAGTTGCCTTGGCACTCGCGCCGCCGCCGTACATCATGCCGAACAATCCCCGCACGCGTGCTTCGGTTCCAGGCGGGCCAGCGATCGTCAACGAGAGACCGCGCGGGTTCAGATAGAGATATTCGATAAAGAAAAACGGGATGCCGCCAAAGTGATCGCCGTGCAGGTGGCTCAAAATGATCGCGTCGAGGCGGCGCGGGTCGATGCCGGCCCGCTTCATCGCCAGCAAAGTCGTCGGTCCGCAATCCAAGAGAAATAACCGGTCATCGGCTTCAAAGAGATAGCCGCTTTGATTGCGGCCACCGCTGCCGAAGGCGTCGCCGCAGCCGAGAATGTGCAGTTTCATTTTTCCCCTCCAAGTTCCTATTCATGCGCCATTGCATTCCACCGGCCGGATCGCGGTCCGCCTGAGTGATCCTACTGCGCGGATTGCTCGCAATCGAGCGGAAAGCGAAGTTGCTTTTTCGCGCCTCTACGACTAAAGTTGCCAAAGTGCGAGTCTACAAGCGACCATTTTTTTCTTCCTTCACAACCAGTCTGTGGATCCGCTTTCTGCGCTTCAGTCTACAATCGCATAAGAAGCTCGAAAACGATCTGGAAAAAGCCGGGCTGACGCCGCCGCAGTTTTATGTTCTGGCTACCATTGGTTACGCCGGGGGATTGCCCTTCGGCGAGATCGGCGTGAAAATGATGGTGACGGTGAGTAATCTAACCGGCATCGTCGACCGCCTCGAAGAAAAGAAGCTGGTCTTGCGCAAGCGCGATGAAAATGACCGGCGTGTAGTCCATGTCGTGCTTACCGATAAGGGTGCGCGGCTTTACAAGACCACCATTCCACTGTTTGAACAAAGTCTCGCAAAAATCTTTGCGCGGTTTGGGCAAAGCCGACCAGAAAGAGATGGCGGCAATTCTCCGCAAGCTCAATCAAGAAACCACGAATTAATTAGCCGCTACCCGCGCGGCTTTGCAAATCCGCAGACCGTCGTTCACGGAGCAGTTCGACGCACGCTCAACCATCGAGGACTTTCGACGGTCATTTTGCGCCGATTGTTGACAGCATCGATGGGCACGTTATAACTGTTAACGTATTAACTAATTTATTGGTAATTGCATGGCAGAAGAGCAAAAAAAACCGGTGGGTCTCGAAAGAGTCAAGAAATGGCTTTATGCCAAGGGGCTGGACGAGCGCAGCAGCGGCTGCGTGCTGTGCGGCTCATGCTACGGCCACGGCCCGGCAAATCCGATGGAGGATGTTCCTGGTCCTAAAGAAAAGTGTCCGCCTTACGAATTCTATCGTTTCCAACGCCATACTCCGAAGTCGCGCTGGTTGATGTCGCAGCGGGTCTTTCATGGGCTCGATCCGATCACGCCCGAACTCAAAGAAGTGATTTATGCATGCACCAATTGTCTGATGTGCCAAGAGCTTTGCGGCGTGCGCGGCGACGGCTATGGACCGTGGGATATCACTGTGGCCATGCGCGAAGAAATCATGGCAAAGGAAGGACCGATCGAACCCCACCGGCCGATTTATAACGGACTCAAACAACATGATAACCCATGGGGGCTCGCCAAAACGACGCGGGGCGCGTGGGCTGAGGGATTAGGATTAAAGACACTCGGCGAGTCGTCGTCGCCGACCTTGCTCTTTGCCGGCTGCTCGGCCGACCGCGCGAGCGGACAGGGTAGCGCCGTTGCGCTTGCCAAGCTAATGCAAAAGGCCGGCGAGGATTTCGCAATTCTTGGCGCGGCGGAAAAATGCTGCGGTCTTTATGCCTTCGATCTTGGCTTTCGCGACGAGTACGAGCGTCTGCGCAGAGCTAATTTGGCGATGATTGAAAGCGCCGGGATAAAAACAGTCGTCGTCGCTTGCGGCAGCTGCCAACGGATCTGGAACGAATATACCAAAGATGCCGCTTGCGGTTTCCGAGCGTTGCACGGCGTCGAATACATCGCCGGTCTGGTTCAGTCGGAACGATTGAAATTTACCAAAGCATAAACAAAAAAGTTGTCTATCACGATTCCTGTCATCTCGGACGAGGTTGCGGTGTTTACGAGGCGCCGAGAAATATTCTCAAAGCCATTCCCGGAATCCAATTGCTTGAGATGGAACGCAACCGCCGCTGGTCCTGGTGTTGTGGCGGTGGTGGCGGTGTGCCGGAGGCGGACCCGGAGTTGGCTGAGTCAACCGCAACGGATCGCATGATTGAAGCGGCGGCGACCGGCGCTGAGTTAGTTTTGACCTCCAGCGCGCTTTGCCAGCGTTCATTTGGGGATTTGAAAAACCCTGCTTTGCCGGTCCAGGATTTACTCGAATTCGCGTATCAGGCCCTATAACGATGCTGAAAGAAGCTCACTTCACGCCTCAGCGTATGCTGTCGCTGCTGGGTCTGAAAAATGACTCCCTCGGCCCTTACGCTTTGATGCCGGGTCCGAAGGATCGTAGCGAATTGATTCTAAAAACTCTCGAAGATCCGAAGAAAAATTTTACATTTCTCGACTACGAGATGCACACGGGCAGTTTGGACGGCAAACGAGTTACCGTCGGCAACGGCGGTCGCTACGCGCCGGATACGGCCATTACCACTGAAATTCTCTGTGGCGCGGGCGCCCAGTCGCTGATTCGGGTGGGTAGCTGCGGCTCTTTGCAAGAACATATCCAGATTGGCGATCTCGTGATTGTCACCGGCGCGCTGCGCGGCGACGGCACCTCGCGCTATTATGTCGCGGAGAATTTTTCTACGATCGCGGACGCTGGGATAGTAGCCGCGCTCAGTAAAGCAGCCGACGCGCTCAATGTGCGCTATCATCTTGGTTGGATCTTCACCACCGACGCGCTTTTTCAAGAGACGCCGCAATTGATCGAGCAGCTCCGCCAGCAAAATATTTCGAGCATCGATATGGTGACGTCAACGTTTCTTACTATCGCCCAGGTGCGGGGTAAAAAAGGCCGGCGCGGTGCTGGCGGTTTCCGACGAATGTCTCCATGGCAAGTTCGGCTTTCGCGATCCGGCATTCTTCAATGCCGAGCAAAAAACCATCGAAGTCGCGCGCCAGGCGCTGCAGTATCTCTAGTTTCCAATTGTTGCCTGTAAAAGCTATGAGCGTTGAGCAAAGCCCGCTGTTCGAACCGGTTTTGTGGCAAGGCGAGGGCTTTAAGATTCTCGATGAGCTGGCCGTGCCGGAGCGCCTCACTTATCTGGAAGTGAGCGAGATCGGGCAGGCTCTCGACGCCGTGCGCGAGATGAAGACTCGCGCCTTCGGCCAGGTGCTGACGTTTCTTTATAGCGGCGCCCTGCTGGCGCAGCAGTATGAAGGCGGAGAGGTCGCGGCGTTACGTCAAACCTTGGCGCAGATGACGGAACAGTTTTGCGCCGCGCGTCCGACCTTCGATTTCAGAGGCTTGGGTGGCTTCTTCGACGAATGGTTTGGCGAGTTGCCCGCCGGCGTCAACATCGGTGCGACCATTGCCAGCCGAGCCCGTGAATTCGCCAAGCAGATCATCCGATCGCGTCATGCTCGCGCCAAGCGCGCCGCGGCGCTGTTGCCTAATCCTGCCCAGGTGATGACGCACTGCAACGTGAGTGGCGAGCTGGTCGCGATCGCGCACTACTGCCGAGAGCTGGGCAAGGAATTTAGCGTGATTGCCACGGAAACCCGACCCTACCTACAGGGGGCGCGTTTGACGGCGTGGGAACTGGCGCAGGCCGGAATTACGGTGTCGCTGATTCCAGATTGTGCCATCGCTCAAGTAATGGCGAGCGGCGACGTCAACGCCGTCATCGTCGGGGCCGATCGTGTGGCGCAGAACGGCGACATTATTAATAAGGTCGGTACCTACCCGCTGGCGCTGATGGCTCGCGACTACGGCGTCCCATTCCACGCCTTGGTGCAGGATCCGCGCGCGCTGGCGCGCGGCGCGGACGTGCTCATCGAGGAACGCCCGGCGTCCGAGATCCTGATGTTTCAGGGCGAGCCGGTCGCCGCCGGCGGGAATAAAACCCTCGGCGGGCGTTATCCGTCTTTCGATGTAACGCCGGCGCGGTTGATCAGCCATCTGGTCGGCTTCGACGACTTATATACACCGGAAACATTTCGCCAAAAATATCAGGTGCGGACAGCGGTCGAGATCGACAATGCCAAGCTCACCGGAAAATATCTTTTGGTCTACGGTATACCGCCGAAAAACCAATATGCGTTTTTGCTCAGTGCTCTGAAGGCGGAGCAGGCCGAAAGTATTCTCGTCCCGGAAATGCGCCCGCAACTCTGGGGCGCGCGAGTGGTGGCTCCGGCGCTGCTTGAGCGCGCAGCGCCGACGACGCTGATTTCCGATAATATGATGGGGATACTGTTTGCGCAGGGTGAAATTCGCAAGCTCTGTTTCTTCTATGATGGCCTAGCCGAAGCGGGACCGAGTGGGATCTGTGGCTCACTCTTGACGGTTCGATTGGCGCGCTTGCATGGCGTTCCGATCGAGCTCTTTAACGGGGCGCCGAAAACCGACGCAATGATGGATCGCGATGTTTCGACCTTTCTCGGCAAGAAAATTTGTCCCGCTGGCGTTTCGATACGGTCGATTGAAGATGAAGTAGTTCCCTGGTCGTTATTCAAAGAGTAGACGATGGCTAAGCTCGAATACGACATAATTCGCTGGGGCAAGATACTCTTCGAGCGCCGTCTGATCAGCGGCTGGGGCGGCAACTTGAGTTGCCGGCTCGGCAAGAATGAATTCCTGATCACCGGACAGCATGCGCCGCTCGGTTTCCTCGCGTCGAACGATTTGGTGCGCATCAAAGCGGACGGCAAGCCGATCAAAAAGGATCAGCGCGCATCGAGCGAGACGCCCATGCATTTGGCGGTCTATGCGGGCACGGACGCGCAGGCGATCGTGCACGTGCACCCGCCGATGGTTTTAGCATTTTCCTTGGCCCACGAGAGCTTCGTACCGGTAAGCTTCGAAGAAAAATACACCATCGGTGAAGTGCCGATCATCCCGCAGGACACACCGACGGTGACCAAACCGGAGAAAGTCGTCGAAGAACTCAAGTATCACCCGGTCGTCATCGTCAAAGGTCACGGCACGGTGGCCATCGGCAAAGATTTCCAAGAAGCATTTTTATTCACCGACCTGCTCGAGGAAGCGGTGCATTGCGAGTTTTTCAAAGAACGGCTGGGTGGCCCGGTTGTGGCGCCAAGCGTTGCCGCTGCGCAATCATCGACGGCGCAGAACGGCACTCGATTGCCGCTATTCTCGAAGCAACATATGCAGGCACTGGTAGATAACGCTAATCAGGATGCGCAGTTTCGCGCCGCAGGCGCCGAGACCGGTCTTACGACTTCCTTGTCGCTGTTACTCGAAGAGTCCGGAGACGCTTGGACGGTGCATTTCACCGATGGGGCAATTTCGGACCTGCAAAAAGGCGATGACGGCAATTTTCTGATCAGCGGTAAAACCGAGTGGTGGACGGCGGTTTTCAGCAACCGCATCGACGCATTTCTTGCGACGCAACAGGGAAAACTTCAACTCAAGCGCGGCGAATTGGCGCAACTGTCGCGCTGGTACAAACCGTTTCAGAGGGCTTTTGCGATATGGCAAACCATACCGGTTCAGTAGGTTTTTTTGCCGCTGAGGTTTTAGCAAACCACCGCGCAACGTCAACCGCAAAAAACCGCGATCATCGCCAAAGAAGAAGAATTGACGTTCGCCGCGCTCAATCGGCGCGTGCACGCTCTGGCAGGACATCTGCAACAAGAAGGCGTCCGTCAAGGTGATCGTGTCGGCGTGCTCCTGCCCAACTCGACGGCGATCCCGCTCAGCTACTTCGCTACGCAAAAGATCGGCGCGGTCACCGTGATTCTTGACGCGCGGCTCAAAGGCAAAGAGTTGCAGGGGGTATTGAAAGACGCCGATCTGAAACTGCTGATCGTGCAGGCCCAGTTGTATCCGGAAGTCGAGGAAGTTTTCAAAACCGCGGCGCCGACTCCCGTCTGGATCGTCAACGGCGCCGGCGAGCGCGGCTTTGAAAAACGCTTCGAAGCGCCGACCGCGGCGCTGTCGTCGGTCGATCTCCGAGCCGAAGACGACGCCCTGATTCTTTATACCTCGGGCACCACCGGTGAGCCCAAAGGCGTCGTGCTGAGCTACGAAAACCTGGCGCAGTACCCGCGCGTCATGCGCGAGATGCGGATCTCGGATAGCTCGACGATGCGCGGTTGCATTCTGCCGATGTCGCATATCGTCGGCCCGGTCGTCTGCAACGAGCTGGCCGAGAAGGGTTACACTCTGGTGATCTTCGACCAGATCAATCCGATCACGCTGCTCGAGGGAATCCAAAAATATCGAATCCAGGTATTCGAGAGCGTACCGATCGTGTTTCAGCTTTTGCTCGGGGTAAAGAATCTCGCCAGCTACGATACCAGCAGCATGAAGATCGCGGCGATGATGGGCACCAGCATTCCCGTGCCGCTGTTGCGTGCCTTTCAAGCAGCCCAGCCGCATATCAAAGTCATTCAAGGCTACGGCCTCACCGAAACTTCGCCGATGATTACTTTGGTCGATCCCGCGCAGGCGGCGGCAAAAGTGGGCAGCATTGGCCGCGCCGTGCCCGGCGTCGAAGTTAGGATCATTGGCGAAGATAACAAAGAGCTCGGCATCGATGAGCCTGGCGAGATCATTACTCGCGGGCCGCACGTGATGAAAGGTTACTTCCGCCGCCCCGATGCCACGGCGGGGCGCATCCGCGACGGTTGGCTTTATACCGGCGATGTCGGCAAGCGCGACGCCGACGGTTATTACTATCATCTCGGCAGGTGCGACGACATGATCATTACCGGCGGCCTCAACGTGTACCCCGCCGAGGTGGAAAATTTGATTTATAGCTTCCCCGGAGTCCAGGAGACGGTCGTCTTTGGCATTCCCGACGCCAAACGCGGTTCGGTCATCGGCGCTGCGCGTGGTAGCCCGGCCCGGAGCCAAAATAGTTGAAAAAGAGTTGCTGACTTTTCTCCGCGCCAATCTGGCCAACTTCAAAGTTCCCGACAAAATCGTGGTCCGCGAGGCGCTGCCGCGCACGTCGTCAGGAAAGACGATTCGCGACGCTGCGACGCTGCTCGACAGTTAAAGGAGTTGCGAATGGCGAGTGCGCCAAGCGACGGCGAGCAAACGATCGCCAAGATCAAGAATGCCGCCGGGCTGATTCTCGCAGTGACCGAGAATCGAAATTGGATCGAAGTATTTTTCGAAGGCGATCTGATGCACACCAAAACCGTCGATCTTCCTGCCGGCCTGAGCTTCAACATTTACATCGAAGAGATTCCCCACAAGACCACGGTCTATGAGCACCCGCGAACGATGATCTTTTTTTCCGGTCCGTGCGATCTAGAGATTACCCGCGACGGCGATCGGGTGGTGGTCAGTGGCATCGCCCCGACGGCGCTCCTCTAAGTTGACATAATCCATAAGCCGGTTTTCATCCGCCCGCGGATAAACTTCCGTCCCGACTTGCCGATAATGATAATGTGAAGGTCGAACCACCACGGGCGAGCCAGCTGAGTTTGCAGGAAAGCCGTCAGGCGAGCGTAGCCTCGGGGCAGAGTTGGCTGCTGAATGATGTGAGCGGACGCCCTTCCCCCGCCTCTTTGCCTGCCCTCAAAGTCGGTCAGGAAATTCAGGCGTTAGTGATCGAACAGCTTACCGACGGGCGCATCATTCTCGGTCTTGCCGGCGCCCTGGTGGAGGCCAACGATCCCGGCGGCCTTGTTGCCGGTCAAACTTTGCTGTTGCGCGTGGATGTGACCGAGCCGCAGGTGATGCTGCACATTGTCGAGCAATACTTGTCCCTGGAAGACAAGCTGACCAAGTTGATGCGTGAGCACCTACCCCTGGACGAGCAATTTTCCCTGAGCACTTTGCTGGAAAATCTCGAAGCGCTCGCGCCGTTTGACGAATTTGGCTCAGCAATACGGTTAGCCAAGCTCAAACTCTTTCTCGCAGATCTATTGCAAAATACCGAACCGCTGACACCCGAAAGATTGATGCAGTTCGTGCGTAACGGCGGCTTGCACTATGAAATGAAGCTGTCGAAAGCTGCGGCTGGAGACCCTAGCCAGCTTGCCCAGATCGCGGACAGTGATTTAAAGGGGCTGCTGCTCGGTGCAATCGACGAGCTGAACAAGGTCGCGAGCCAGAGCGATTTGCAAAGGACGATCGCCGCGCAACTTAGTCGGATCGAGGGAGAGCAAGTCGCTAACATATTCGCTCAGATCGCGGGTCGTGGCATTCAATTGCAGATCCCATTTTTCTCGCCCAGCGGGTTGAGCACCGTGGCGCTAGCGGTCGAACCGGATGGCCGGACAAAGTCAGGACCAGACGACAGGCGCAAAAATGGCTACAATATTCGATTTATTTTTGACCTTGACGGTTTTGGCCGGACGCGCATCGATGCGCATTTAAGGGATCGCGATCTTCGAGCCGCTTTCTATGTCGAGCGAGAAAGTTCATTAACTCTAATTAGAACCGAGCTCGCCGGTCTACGCGATTCACTCCACGCATTGGGCTACCGTGACGTGTTGCTCGGCGCGCGGACGTGGCGCGACCTAACTGTGGAGCAGGGGCACAAGTTCGACGCATTGTCATTGGGCGTGCCGTCCAACGTTCACCTCGTCAACGTGAAAGTATGAATCACGAACTGTCCAGACAAACGGTCGCCCTGCGCTACGCGCCAAAAAGAGATGCGGCGCCTAAACTCGTGGCCAAAGGACGCGGCTTTCAGGCCGACAAAATTCTCGAACTCGCACGGCTGCACAATATTCCGATTCGCCAGGACAGAAATCTGGTGCAAATACTTTCGCGCCTCGACCTCGAAGAGGAAATCCCTAGCGAAGTTTACCAAGCCGTGGCCGAGATCTTGGCCTTCATCTATCGCTTGAGCGGGCGGCACGCGCTAAAGTAATTTGTTCGCGCGCTACTCGCAGGACAGAAGCGCTTCGGAATCAGTGCCGTGCCGAATTCATCGCAGCCTATCGTTTGGCAATCGCCGCCCGCCGATCTCGCTCTTGGAGAGGCCGAAGTTCACGTCTGGCTCATCGGCGCACTTGATCCGGCGGAAAATTTAGCCGCACACATCAATCTCCTGTCGCCGGCAGAGCTAAACCGCGCGGAAAAGTTCCATTTCGACCAAGACCGGCGCCTGTTCATAGCTTGCCACGCCGCCGTACGGGCAATTCTAGAGCGCTATCTCGATACGCCGGCCGCTGACATTGAATTCGTCGTCGGCGTCCACGGCAAGCCAAGTTTGGCGCCAGCGTTGGCTGCCAGCGGCATTGAGTTCAATCTTTCGCATTCGCACCGGGCGGGGTTATTTGCGGTGTCACGAGACTCGGAAGTCGGCGTCGATATTGAATTTGTCAAAACCGATTTTACCTTCGATGACGTCGCCGGGCGATTCTTCACTCCTCGTGAAGTGTCCACCCTGCGAGCGCTACCGAGCGCGCTACGGCGCATGGCTTTCTATAAATGCTGGACCAGCAAGGAAGCTTTTCTCAAAGCCAAGGGTACAGGCCTGTCTGGAAATCTCGACGAGGTCGAGATTTACCAAGAAGACGGCAGGACTGTACGGGTTCGCGCCACGGTGGCGGGATGGTCGTTGGCCGAACTCGATCCAGCAGGCGGCTATGAGGCCGCGGTGGTTACGCAAGGTGCACCGTGCAGTGTGAGGCTTTATCGCTGGCAAGCGTAGAAAACGCTAGGCTTCGACGAACTGGCAACACGCAGGCTGAAAATCAAACGCGAGCTTACCTCTTTCTCCGCAGCGGTTTTTTACGATGTGCAATGTGATCGCTTGATAGGGTTCGTTCAGTTTCGCGGTCCGCTCCCAATCTTTTTCCAGTACCATGACGACAGCGGCGCCCGACACTCGCTCGGCCCAGATCTGCGGCATCGATTGGGGCTCCTCAAGCAAGTCGGGCCAGACCGCGAACACGGCGATTGCTGAACGCTTGGCGAACTCTTGAAGTTCATCCGTGACTTTTATCAAGCGTTCGCCGAGTGAATCTTCACGGTTACCGAGGCGCTGACCGTCGTCGATGACGACTATTTTTAATGTGGCATTGGCAGCGATCTGAATGTCGCCGATGGTTTGTTCGATGTGGCGCAGATTGGACGCCGACGCGCATTCGATTAGATAGATTAGATCGAGCCAGCTCTTCGCTTCTTCCGCCGCGCGCCGCAATTTCTCCCAGCCCGGCGGCAGCTCGCTCGTCTGGTTGCTCGCCAGGCGCGGCACGCCGTACCAATGCAGCAAATAAGCACTGCCGCGGCGAATCTCGCGGCTATCGAGACCGCTCAAGCGCGCCAGGGTTTTGATCCGCAATTCCTGCCTGGTCTCGGCAAAACTGAAAAATGCTCCGGGTACTCGGTTGTGCAGGGCGACCTGGTCGAGCATTTGTTTAACCAAGGCTGTTTTGCCGATGCCGGGCCGGCCGACGACTACATAGAGACCGGGCACGATGCCGTCGAGGGCGCGGCTCAGATTGGCGAAGCCGGTTTCCCAGCCCGAAATGTCCTTTACGCGATGCTCTCTTTGGAGATCTTCTAGCGCGGCTTCGAGAAGAGCGCCTTCCGACAAGATAAGTTCTCTCTCTACCATGTTCGCGCCGGAGCTTAACGATTTTGCCGATTCCCGGCAAGGCGCAAATTTTCATTGACAGCGGAAACCTTTCCATATTACGCCTTAGCCGTTTCGAAGTGGCTAAAATTGAGCTCAAAACAGGAGGTAGCGTCTATGAAGGATGACAAGAAGGGCATCAAGGTAACGCGCCGCTCGTTCTTGAAGGGCCTGGGCGGTGGAGCGATCGGCACGGCGGTCATTTCCACCGGCCTGGTCAAGGCCAATCCCGCCGAGGCCTATTCTCCCGAAGTCGCCGCCGGCGCAGGAATCAAAACGGCGCTCAATCTCAAGGTCAACGGTAAAAACTACCGTATCGACGTCGAACACCGGAACACCTTGGCCGAAGTGCTGCGCGATCAGCTAGGATTGACCGGCACCAAGATCGGTTGCGATCGCGGCGAATGCGGCGCCTGCACGGTGATCATCGATGGACGCAACATGTACTCCTGCAGCCAGCTCGCCGTCTGGATGGGCGGCAAAGAAATCCTCACCGTGGAAGGCTTGGCCAAGGGCGACAAGCTCGATCCGCTTCAGGAGGCATTTATCGAGCACGACGGCGCGCAGTGCGGATTCTGCACATCGGGGCAAATCATGTCGGGCAAAGCGTTGCTGCTGAAAAATTCGAAGCCCACCGAAGCGCAAGCACGCCGCGGATTATCCGGCAATCTCTGTCGCTGCGGTAATTACAATCGCGAGGTCGCCGCTGTGCTCGCCGCCGCGGCGAAAATCAGTTAGGGAGGTCGGCATGGCACAAGCACAAAAAGAATTTTCCATTGTCGGCAAGCGCACGCCGCGGATCGACGCCTACGAGCGCGTGACCGGACAGGCTCAATACACGGGCGACATTCAACTGCCCGGCATGCTTTACGCGCGGGTGCTGCGCAGCCCGCATCCACACGCCAAGATTGTCGGTATCGATACTTCGAAAGCTGAAAAACTGCCCGGCGTTAAAACCGTCATCCATTACGAGAACGCCCAGGTGCCCTGGTCGAGCGGCGGGCTTACTCACAAACGTTTTATCTTCAATAACCCGGTGCGCTACGTCGGCGACCCGGTCGCGGCGGTGGCCGCCACCGACCGGCAAATCGCCGAGGATGCGCTCAAGCTAATCGAAGTTAAATATGAAAAAATTCCGCACGTGCTCGATCCCAACGAGGCGCTGAAACCCGACGCGGCGAAGATTACGCCGAACGGCAATCTCTCGGTCGGCACCGGCGCGTTTAGCTCGCCGATCGAAGAAGCCTGGGGCGATCTCGATGCGGGCTTCAAAGAGGCTGACCGGGTCTTCGAAGATACCTACATTACCAAGCACGTAAACAACGCCCAGATCGAACGGCGCGTCAGCGTCGCCAAGTGGGACGCCGGCAAGCTCACGGTCTTTGCTTCTACTCAGGGAGTTTCCAACGCGCGCACCGACATCGCCAAGGATTTCAACTTGCCGCTAAGCAAAGTGCGAGTGGTTTGCAAATACATGGGCGGCGGTTTCGGCAACAAAAACCAAGCGCAAGACTACGACTACATGGCGGTGGTCCTCGCCAGGGCCTCCGGTCAGCCGGTCAAGCTCGAATTCACCCGCGAGGACGACTACATCGGCATGCACGGCCGCTGGGCCTCGGAGCAGCGCTACAAGATCGGCGTAAAGAAAGACGGGACCATCACCGCAGTTTCTCTCGACGCGGTGACGAACATGGGCGCCTACCGCAAGCAGAGCGGCAACCTGAGCGGTACGGATTTCTATAACATTCCCAACTTCAAAAAAGTCATCAAAGCCGTGCACACGAATACCGTCGTTGCCGCCAACTATCGGGCGCCTGCTTACCCGCAGTCGGTTTTCGGCTTTGCGTCGTTTCTGGATCAGATTGCGCACGAAATGGGTTTAAACCCATACGACATGTTCATGAAGAATCGAGCGCAAAAATACAAAACCAAGCTGCCTTTTACATCCAATTATTTGGAACAGTGCATCATCGACGGCGCCAAACGGATCGGCTGGACCGAAAAATGGCACAAACCTGGCGCCATGGGCGGCGTGAGGAAGCACGGTATTGGCATGGCCCTGGGCGGCTATCCATTTCGTCCCGGTCTTGGCGCGGCGACGATTCGGCTGAATCCCGACGGCACGGCGCATGTGCTCGTGGGCGTGACGGACATCGGCACCGGCGCCAAGTCGACGATGGCGATCATCGCGTCCGAGGCACTAGGGATTCCGCTCAATCGGATCCAGCTCACCAACGGCGATACCGATGCGACGCCATATTCGGTCGGCGAATCCGGCAGCCGAACCACGGCCTTTACCGGTCACAGCCGTAGTCGCCGCGGCGGAGGATGTGCGCCGGCAAATTTTCAACCGCGCCGCCGGGCAACTCAAAGCGAAAGCCGACGAGTTGGATTTGCGCGACGGCGAAGTTTTTGTGAAGGGCGATCCGGCGCAAAAGCTGCCGCTCGAAAGGGTGGTTCAAAACGCCGGCGAGCTGATCGGCCGAGCCACCACCAACCCGGCGTTCAAGGATGCCGAAGGGAAAAGTTTTGCCGCGCACTTCGCCGAGGTCGAAGTCGACACCGTCACCGGCCACGTGCGCATCACACGCTACGTCGCCGTGCACGATAGCGGGACAATCCTCAATCGCCTCGCGGCCGAAAGCCAAGTCAAAGGCGGGGTGACCCAAGGCGTCGGCATGGCGTTTTCCGAGGAGTTACTGATCGATCGTGTCACCGGCATTCCCATCAATCCGAATTACCGCGACGCCAAAGTGCCGACTCATCTCGAAGCGCCGGAGGTCGAAGTTATTTTCATCGAAAACTACGATCCTTACGGTGTCTTTGGCGGCAAAGTCGTCGGCGAGCCGCCGATTACTCCCGCCGTGGCGACAATCGCCAATGCGATCTTCAACGCCACCGGTCGGCGCTTCAAAGAATTGCCGATCTCGCCGGAAAAAATCCTGCGCGCGGTGCAGGTCTGAAGAGGAGGGTTCCGCCATGAAAAGTTTTGAAAACATCGACGTCAAGAGTGTCCGGGAAGCGGTGGGGCTGCTGCAAAAGTTTCACCAGCAGAAAAAAACTGCGGCCGTAGTCGGTGGCGGCAGCGAATATCTGCAACTGATGAAAGATCACGTCGTGGAGCCTGACTATCTGATCAATCTAAAAACTATACCCGGTCTCGACTACATTAAAGAAGAACGCGGCGGCTTTCGTATCGGCGCGTTGGCGAAGCTCGCCGATATCGAAAGTCATCCGGCGATTCGCGAGAAACTGCTGGTCCTTTCCGATGCGGCCGGGGAAGCTGCCTCACCGCAAATTCGCAATGCCGGCACCATCGCCGGCAATATCTGTCAGCGGCCGTTTTGCTGGTATTTTCGTTCGTCGAACTTTACCTGCCTGCGCAAAGGCGGTCAGCTCTGTTACACAGTGACGGGCGATAGCCGTTTCCACGCGATTCTTGGCGCCGGGCCGAGTTATATCGTCCACCCGTCGGATACCGCCCCGGCGCTGGTCGCCCTCAACGCGCAAATTAAGATTGCTGGACCGGCGGGTGAAAAGTCGATGCCCTTGGAAAAATTCTTCGTTCTTCCTGCGGTTGATTACAAGCGCGAGAATATTCTCAACCCAGGTGAGATCGTCACGGAAATTTACGTACCCACGCCCAAACTTGGCAGCAAGGGTTTTTATCACAAGGCGCGCGAGCGGCTCGCCTGGGACCACGCGATCGTCGCCGTGGCGACCATCGTGGAAAGCGGCGCGGGCGTCGTGCGCAATGCCCGGGTAGTCATGGGCGGCGTCGCGCCGATTCCCTGGCGCGCCGCCAAAGCAGAAGAATTCCTGCGCGGCAAGAAGCTCGACGAAAACTTGGCGAAGCAAGCCGGTACAATTGCTCTGGAAGGCGCCAAGCCGCTCAAAGACAATGGTTACAAAGTGAAAATGGCGCAGGACTTGATTCAACGGGGTCTGCTGGCTTCCGTGTAATGGGCGGTTAAATCGCTCGCCAGCCGCTGTATATCTGAAAAAATGAACGGCAATCCGCGCGCCAGCTGCGGGTTGCCGCTCGCTTGACCGTTTCGGTGTAAGCCCCTAAACTCGCAGCTTCATGTTTGCCGATCTGATCAGATCTCGCATGTTGGTCGTGGCGGCGACGCTGCCGCCGCTCATTGTTATCGTTTTTTTTGCGATGGGCGAATGGAACCGGCGGAGCGCTGCGCCGATGAATCTCACCGGCTCTAGCGGCGCAGGCGGGAGTTCGGTCGAATCTATGAAAGAATCGTTGAGCAAGGATCGCAGATTGCTCGTTCAATACGAACAGGAACAATCGACGCTCCGTGCCGAAGTCATCAGGCTGCGCAAGTTGTTTCAGGCGGGCCAAGTTTCCAAAGAGCAAGTAGGCGATGTGGAAAAATCTTTTGTCGCCGCGCTCCGGCGAGTGCACGAGACACGCTACTCGGTCGAAGAGACTGATATTGCGATTACCGAAGCAGTGTTGGGCGAAAAAGTCTTGCGCATGCCTGAGCTGCCGGTAAACGGATTCAGCGAAACCGCCGAGCTCGCGCGTTTCAACGGTGGGTTCAAGTGGTCGTTAAAAGAGGCGCCGCGGGTGGAAAAATATTTTTCGCAAGCGTTCGGTCGCCGCTTGCCGGTTACGGCTATGGGTCAGTCGGACACGCACAATCGCCTGGGTTTCGATCATCATGATGCCATGGACGTCGGCCTCCATCCTGAGAGCAGTGAAGGCCGGGCGCTGACGGACTACCTGCGTAAAGCGGGCATTCCCTTCGTTGCCTTTCGTGGCGCCGTTTCGGGTACATCGACCGGTCCGCACATTCATATCGGCAGGCCGTCCGGTCGGCTGGCGCGCAGGTAAGTCCGAACCATTCGATTCTAATCAACTGCCTTTGCGCTCGCTCAATCAGCCCCAGCCACGCCCTCTGTGACTTGTGTCTGGAGCGTTTGACGGGGCTATTTCGGCAGCCATGGATTCACGTGCGCAGTCGGGCGCTCCCGCCTAATTCAGATACCTCGCTCGTAAACCGGGGAGTTTTGACGATCGTCAAGATTCGACTGGCGGTCATTTTCTGCGAGTTTAGACGGTTTTCTTGCGGGATACGCCTCGGCATCGGTGTTGCTCTACGATCAGGACTCTGCGGTGCGTCGATGGGAGCCGCCAATGGGAAATGTCCTTATGGAGGCAGCACTGGAATGGCGAATTTACTCAAACGGTTATGGACTGAGGAAGACGGGCAGGGGCCTGGTCGAATACACGCTGATCGTGTTGCCGGTCGCATTGTTTTTTTGGCTCGGGGTCAAGGATACCGGAGTTGGCGCTCGCCTCGCCGACCATTGGGCTAAAGTACTGGATTGCTTGAAGTCGCCGATGGCTTGTTCTGCCTAGTCGCCGATGAGTTGTCGTAATTGATCTGACTTGATTTGGCTGGCGCGGAGGAATTCTCGACGCTCGTGGTTTCGTGTTCGCGAGAAGTGGTCGCGACAGTAGATTCACTGCCGAGATTTTTCGACTTCGATTTCCTAAATCTTAAACTACGAGTTCATCAGAGGAACCGGAGGCCAGGCGCGAAGACTGCGGCTAGACTGCCTTCTTGAACTGGCGCGTGCCGATCATCTTGACCGCTGTCCGCACACCCCCTAGACTCCCCTCAGCATAGGAAATGATCCAATGAAGCTTGCGGCACGATTGCCCCTATTCGCGTTGATGGCTGGTTTTCTGCTTGAAGCGGAACTTATCGGTGCGGAGCAAAGTCCGCGCAACTCGAATGGGCGCGCGCCGATAAGCCGCCGTACCGACGGTCCTGATAGCGAGCTCGTGCGCTTGCGCGCCGACGTCATCCAAAAAATGAAAGACGCACGCACGAGCGCGCAAAAACTGCTCGAATTCCACGAGCAGGAACGAAAGCAATTAAATGAGGAGTACGACCGGCGGCGCGAACTTTACCATCAGGGGCTGATCGCGCGTGCCGAGGTAATTCAGGCGGAGCAAGCTTATGCCAAATCGATATTGCGAGCGGAGGAGGATCGCCGCTGGCTCGCGGAAACCGACATGGCGATTACCGAGGCTTCGATGCGCGATGAACTCCTGCGTCTTCCCGGACTCGCTGTGGGAGGCTATAGCGAAACTGCGACGTTATTGCGGTATAACGGAGCGGCCGCCTGGTCGCTCGCCGATGCGCCAAAGATTGAGAAGTTTTTCCAGCAGACTTTCGGTCGGGCTCTACCGATTAGCGCGTTGGGTCAGACCGGAACCCATGATCGTTTGAGATTCGACCATCGCGACGCTATGGATGTTGCGCTTCACCCTGAGAGCAAGGAGGGGCAAACCTTGCTAAATTATTTGCGCCAGCTCGGTATTCCGTTCATCGCCTTTAGAGGCGCAGTGGCGGGAGCGGCTACCGGCGCGCATATTCATATCGGCAAACCATCGCCGCGGACTTGACCAACCAAGGCCTAAGTTTTAACGAGTTAACAAACCTTTTGGAGGCGATAATCCATGGTCCAAACCGCCATACCTCAGCCTGCGTCCACCGTGGTGCTGGCGCGGCCTGACGACCGCGGTGGATTTGAAATATTTATGAACCGCAGGCCTGAAAAAATGGATACTTATGCAGGCATCTATGTTTTCCCGGGCGGTCGAGTTGAGGCCACCGACTGGTCTGAGAAAACATTAGAACTCGTGACCGGGATGAGTCCTATTGAGGCGCACCGCATCCTTGGCGGCGAGTCCGAGCCGGCGCGTTGCCTAGGCCATTGGGTAGCCGCGGTGCGCGAGCTTTTCGAAGAAGCGGGAATCCACATGTTCGTGCCAAAATCCGGCGTGCCGTCAAATTCCGCACTCCGTGCGCTTTTCCACCGATTGGCCGAGAAGCGCTCGGCCTTGCAGCTGGGCGAATTAGACTTTCCGAGCTTATTGATGGGTGAAGAACTTTTATGCGACTTGGGCCGGCTGCGGTATTTTTTTCACCGCATTACGCCAGCCCATTATCCGACGCGCTTTGATACCCGTTTCTACCTCGCGGCTTTGCCGCCGGATCAAACCCCACTCCAAGTATCCGAAGAAGTTTCAGAGAGCCTATGGATTTCGCCGCAGGCAGCTCTTGATCGTCAACAGGCGGGTGGTTTTGCCATGATGCCGCCGACCATTGCGGTTTTGCACACTCTGCTTGAGCAGCCGACATGGGCCAATCTGTGTGACAAATTTCGTCTTTAATAACTTGTCAAAATCGACCTTGACATTGGCAACCATGAGCATCGACGCCTCTAATTATAATAGCCTGCCACTCTGAATTATTATCAAAATCGCAGTTTTTCTCCTGTATGACTTCTGGCATCGTCCTTGCTTTTTGTCACAGCAGACCGAAAGAATAATTGCTTAGGTAATGGATTTTCTGCTATGATCAATCATAGTCGCTGGAAACCAGGTACTTGCTACAGCCGTTTGATCCCTCTCGGTAATCTACCGACGAAACGATTGATTCATTACGTCGTCCAATAAGTAAAAGTCATGAAGAATATTTTACCGTTGCCGGAAACGATTGCCTATTTTTCGATGGATGTCGCGGTGAACTGCGAGATCCCGACGTATAGCGGCGGTTTAGGTGTATTGGCGGGCGATATGCTGCGCTCGGCTGCCGATATGAACATTCCGATGGTAGCGGTTTCCCTAATCCACCGTAAGGGCTATTTCGATCAGTGTCTGGACGCCCGCGGCAATCAGTCCGAAAGCCCGGCGAAATGGACGCCGGAGAATCATCTAATCAAGCTCGCGCCGACGGTGTCGGTTTCTATCGAAGGTCGGCAGGTCCGGGTTACCGCATGGCAATACACTTTCACCGGCAATACGGGTCACGACGTGCCGTTGGTTTTTTTGGATACCGACTTAGAGGGAAACGAATCGAGCGATCGCCATCTTACTGATTTTCTTTACGGCGGCGATGATCGATACCGGTTATGCCAGGAAACCATTTTGGGATTTGCGGGCGTCGCCATGCTGCGCGCGCTCGGCTATTCCGATATCAAAGTGTTTCACATGAACGAGGGACATTCCGCCTTCGCGACCCTGGCTCTTCTGGAAGAACGCGCGGAATTCCAATCCGCGCAACGCGTTTCAGAGATCGATATCGATGCAGTTCGTCGTCAATGCGTTTTCACGACACACACGCCAGTGCCGGCTGGGCACGATCGCTTTCACAGCGATTTAATTTACCAAGTACTTGGAGAAAAGCGCGCGGGCGATTTGGCTTGGTTGCAGCTGCTGAACGGCCATCTCAACATGACGGAGTTAGCACTGCGGTTTTCGCGTTTCGTCAACGGTGTGTCGATGCGCCACGGCGAGGTCTCGCGCAACATGTTTCCCGGCCAAAGCATTGCCGCGATTACCAATGGCGTCCACGCGACGACCTGGACGGCGGCGCCGTTCGCCGCGATGTATGACCGGCATATGCCTGAATGGCGCAACGATAATTGCTATCTGCGTTACGCGGTCGGTATTCCGTTAGAGGACATTCGTTGGGCTCATGCGGAGGCAAAAAAAGATTTGCTTAAGCAGGTCCGCTGGCTGACCGGCGTTCAGCTCGATGAAAAAGTGTTCACGCTTGGTTTTGCGCGGCGCGCCACGGGGTACAAGCGCGGCGATTTGTTGTTTACCGACCTCGAGCGACTAAAACGCATCTCCCGGCAAGTCGGGTCCTTGCAACTGATCTATGCCGGCAAGGCTCATCCGCGCGATGACAGCGGTAAAGCGATCATCCGAAAAATCTTCGAGGCCGCCGCGGTGCTTGCTGACGATGTCCGCGTCGTTTACTTGGAAAACTATGACATGGCGCTGGGAAAACTGTTGTGCTCCGGGGTCGATGTCTGGCTCAATACGCCGATGCGGCCGCAAGAGGCCTCGGGCACCAGCGGTATGAAGGCAGCGCTCAACGGTGTACCGAGTTTCAGCGTGCTCGACGGCTGGTGGATCGAAGGATGTATCGAAGGTGTCACCGGTTGGTCGATCGGCGACTCCGAGAGCAGCCAAAACGATTCGATCGCCGAAGCCGAGTCGCTCTACGTAAAGCTCGAAGCAGCCATCTTGCCGCGGTTTTATAAGGAGCCCGACAAGTTTGCCCAGATGATGCGTTCAGCGATCGCTTTCAACGGCTCGTTCTTCAATACCCAAAGAATGATATCTCAGTACGTGAGAAACGCCTATGCGCGCGCCACTTCGCCGGCGGATCTGATGCTCGACTAAGACCGTCGCACAGTTCGATTCGTAGACTACTCAACATACCACAAACCGAAAATTACAGGTTATTCAGTTTGCGCCGCTAGTTCGCGGCAGGGTGGCACATCGCCGTCAACGGTATGCTTTGGATCAATGTTTATGTTCGCCGCGTAGTTTCCACTCGAGACCGTCGATCATGCACTCAACACAGGCTTGAAGGATATCCGCGGCAACCCCAACGGTGCCCCATCTTTCGCGGCCATCAGAAAAAATCGCCAAGACTCGGACCAAAGCTTGAGCACCACGCTCGTCTTCATCCCTGGCAACGCCGTGCAGCAGGCGCACATCGAATTCTTCGAGGCGAACTTCGGCAAGTTGGGGATAATGCACTTCGAGGATTTTGCGCATGGCATTATCGATCGCATGAACCGGTCCATGACCGTTCGCCGCGACCAATTCCTCATCACCGAACATCTCAATTAGCACAGTGGCTTCGGTCGTTGAGCGCAACGCGTCCGGGGCCTGAAAATCGACTTGATCATTCATCTTACAGCGCAGAACCCTAAATGGCCTGACGTAATCGTCGCGCCGGCGGATTGACATCAATTCAAAAGAAGCCCAGGCGCCGTCCAGGCGAAAAAAGTCTTCCTTAAGGTCTCTGGCCATCGTTTCCTCCGGCTTTTAGCGGATTTCCGTCACACAGAATTTCATGCATTATATCGTCGCGCCAAAAATTCGCCAGTACAGCAGGCGCGGAGATTCGTGTCAAAGCGAGTTTCGATCCAGGTCATTTGAATCTTTTCACCCATTGGCAAGTTTGGTATTATGAAGCCAACTTATGGAAAATAGATCCGCGGATAACCAATTGCAGGGTTATTTCCTTAAAGTCGTGCGTCAAAGTTTCTGGCAATTGGGCCTCTACGATGCCACGGTAGTTGGCTATGTTGCCGATGTTCTTACCGATTTCGCGCGCGCGGATAATCTATATAGGATCCGTGGCCGGGCCGGCCGGAAGATCGATAGCGTGGTGGAAATGTTGGCGCAGCAACCGGCTGCGCCGGTGGATGAAACCGATGCCCTGAGGGAACGCTCCTTGCGCAAATATGTCGGCGACTACGCGCTCTTTATGAGCGGGATTTTTCGCAAGTATGTCGACGATCGGGGGGTTCTCAACTATTACATTCAGGAAGGCAGCCGCTCCTATTGGACGGTATCGGAGCTCGATCTCTCGCTCTACCGCACCGGTTATTATCTATACCAGGAGCTTTCCAAGAAATTCGAATTCTATTCTGGCGCCCTCGACTTTACCTGCAAAACCCATTTCGCGACCGCTCCAGGAGAAAATCCGTTCGCAGGTTTTGTCCGGCAGGTTGAAGGCTGGATGAAAAATAACCTGACCAATAATTGATCGCATGGCATCGTGGAACGATCTTTAAATCTCGCCGGTTTAGTCTGACGCTCCAATAATTGTGAAAGTCTTTTTTTGGCATAGCCATCACTCTTGTTGTCTCGCTCGTCCTTCTGTTCGGATTTCTACTCAACTATATTTTCTTCTCGACCCCGGTGCCCCGCGCACAACCGGCCGAAGTCCGGGTGGAGCAGGGGGACTCTCTAGCCGTGGTGGGGCGTAAGTTGCGCGAACAAAATGTTATCACCAATGAGCGCCTTTTCTCGCTTTGGGCACGTATGCGCGGCGCGGAAAAGAAAATCCACCAAGGGCTCTACCGTTTTGAGTCGAGTGCGACACCGCGGGAAGTTCTCGATAGGCTGGTGACCGGCAAGGGCATTTTCGAAATGGTTACCATTCCCGAAGGACTGACCGTCAGGGAAGTTGCCGATCTCCTGGCAAAATTGCAGATCGTCAACAAGGAGAAGTTCCTTGCAGAGGCGGCAAATCCCGAGTTACTCGCCTCGCTCGGGCTCAAGGACAAGGGTATCGAGGGCTATCTTTTTCCCAACACCTATCATTTCGTTCCGGGAACCCCGGAAAGAGAAATCATACTGACGATGACGGAACAGTTCCGCAAGGTATCGCAACCGTTGTTGGCACAAAGCGATACCGAACTATCACCTCATGAGATCGTCACCTTGGCCTCGATTATCGAGAAAGAAACCGGCGTTGAAACGGAGCGTCCTTTAGTTTCCGCAGTGTTCCGCAATCGACTCAAACGCCAAATGCCGCTGCAAAGTGATCCCACCGTCATTTATGGACTCAAGGACTTCAATGGCAACTTGACCCGCAAGGATTTGCACGATCCGAATCCGTACAATACTTATCGAATCGGGGCATTGCCACCCGGACCGATCTGCAATCCTGGGCTTTCGTCGCTCAAAGCCGCGCAGCGCCCCGCCGATGTGCCGTATTTGTATTTCGTTTCCAGGAACGACGGCACCCATTTGTTCTCAGAAACCATCGAAGCGCACAATCAAGCGGTAAAAACTTTTCAGCCTGTGAAAGAGCCATCCAACCCACGCCCCAAAACTGCGCTGCGCCGCCCGTGATCTCGCGTTTAAGCTGGTGCGGCAAAGTGTTATAGTTCTTCGATGCCGAGTTTTGCTAACCCGCGCGAGCGAGTTCCTCCGGAATCGTTGATCAAGCAAGTCACTGCTGTTCTCCGTCATCATGCGCTCTGGGATTCCTTGTTGATCATTGTGCCGCCCGTGCTTGCGCTGATCTACGGCTTGGTGTTTCTCCGCCGTACGGCCTGGATCGGCGATCTCACATTTGTTTTGACCGTGTCGTCAATCACGGGACTCGGGTTACTCGCGGTATTCTTGCGCGTGCGGCCGCGCATCCCCAGTGCCGCAACGGCGGCGCGCCTTGCCGATGAAAAGTCTGGCGCAAAAGATCATTTTCTCACGCTCTCGACAATCGACCCGGTGACTTGCCAGCAGTCTTTTCTCGAGCGCTTGCGTCGAGAAGCGGCAATTTTTTCGGAACGCATCGAGTTGAAGCGCGATTTTCCCTACCAACCCAAACGATGGTCCTACGGCTCGGTTGTGGGTTCGCTCATTGTCGCGACATTCATCTACTTCGTAGCGCCGCTGGCCGAGCCGATGTTGCGAGCGGCGCCGGTGCACGAGCGGATTCGCGAAATAGCCGAAAAAATGGCGGAGCGGCCGAAGCTTAAAGGCATCGCCGAAGCACTAAAGGCGCTGGCGGCGAAAATCGAAGACCCGAAAGCACCTGACGAAGAGAAACAAAAGCTGGTTCAGGAGATCGAAAAACAAATCGCTGAACAGCAAAAACAAGAGCAAGATAAAAACGATCGTGATCTGTTGGATCAAGCAGCCAATCAGCTCGGTGGCGCTGAACAACAGCAGTCGGCGAGCGGCAAAGACCAGCAAAAAGACCAACAAAACGGCGCCGGCGGGATTCAGAGCAACTTGCCTCAGGACAATCAGGGTGAGAGCAAGCAAAGCCAAGGCGGCAGCGGTGAAAGTAAAGGAGAGCGCACCGCCGAATTGAGCCAGGATATGCAGCAAGGCAAGTCAGCTCAGGGCAATCCGAAGGAAACCGGTCAAGACAAGAATCAACCGAACCAGAGCGAGACGAAAAACAGTCAACCGGATCCTAGCCAACCGGGCAAAGATCAGAACAAACAGAAAGCGGACAAAAACCAAGGCGGATCGAAGGATGGCGCGGGACGCAATCAAGCCTCGGAGGAACCGCCCCAAGAACGTGGCGCCGGCGGAACGTTTATACAAGAACGGCGAGGGCAAGGAAGGCCTCAAGGGGGCGCGCTATGTGACCGTGCAATTGCCGGAAGACGTGGCCGCCGAAGTCAAAGGCGAGAGCATGACCGGCAAAGACTCCAAAGGCAATCGCGTCGGAGCCAAGGTGCCGGTAAGCAACGTGCCGTTACCGGCGCATGTGCCCAACGCGGCGATGGAGAAGCAACAATTGCCGATCGAATACCGCGGCATCATTCGTTGATGGGAAGGGGAGTGTGATGGAGCCGGAGCAATTTCAGGATGTTTTCCAGCGCCTCGAAGCGGAAGTTCAGAAGGTTATCGTCGGGCATAACGATGTGATTCGCAAAGTGCTGGTCGCGTTTTTTGCCGGCGGTCATGTTTTGCTCGAGGGCGTGCCGGGTTTGGGCAAGACTTTGCTGGTCAAATCGCTCAGTCAAGCCCTCGGCATGACATTCAAACGTATTCAATTCACTCCGGACCTCATGCCATCGGATATTGTCGGCACGGAAGTTCTCGCCGACACCAATGGCCGGCGTGAGTTTCAGTTTAAAAAGGGCCCGATCTTCGCCCACGTGGTACTGGCCGATGAAATCAATCGGGCGACGCCGAAAACCCAGTCAGCCGTGCTCGAGGCGATGGAGGAAAAGCAAGTAACGGTATTTGGCGAGTCGCATATTCTCGAATCGCCTTTCATGGTTCTGGCAACGCAAAATCCGATCGAACTCGAGGGCACCTACCCGCTGCCCGAAGCCCAGCTCGACAGGTTTTTTTTCAAACTCTTGGTTGCGCCGCCCGCCCCGCCGGAACTACGAGAAATTCTCAGGCGCACCACCGGTACCGAAGTCGCCGATATCGTGAAAGTTTTACCGGAAGACGGCGGCAAGCTCTTCAAAGAGATGATGCTTCTGGTACGCCAAGTCATGATCGCGCCACCGATCGAGGATTACGTTGTCCGCCTGGTGCACGCCACCCAGACCACTAGCCAGAACGGTGGACAAGCGTCGGTCAAGCAGTACATCCGCTTCGGTTCCAGCCCGCGCGGCGCACAGTCGGTGATTCTCGGTGCCAAAGGTCACGCTCTGGTCGACGGCCGGGTGCATGTCAGCTACGAAGATGTGGCAAAGGTGATTTTTTCCGCGCTGCGTCACCGGATCATTCTCAACTTCCAAGCCGAAGCTGAAAACGTCAGTTCCGATCAGATCATCGCGGAAGTGATTAAGCAGGTGGCGCGCGATTAAATTGAATTAAATTAGAAGATGGCTGTGCCGCAAATTCTTATTTGACCTTGTTCTTGATCGCAGGAATCGTTTTTAAGATAATCGGCGATCGCCAGCGCGTCTTCCTTTTTCATATCTTTGAAACCGTGCGGTGTTCCCTGGATCACCTCGTACATGAGGCCCTGCACATTGTCCATGTCCGGCTTGGTACCGGAGATCAATAGTTCGGCGATGTCTTCGCGTTTCCAATCGCCGATGCCGGTTTCCTTATCGGGGGTGATGTTGGGCACCGCCTCGCCCAGCGGACCGGTCTTCTCGTCCGCGCCCGCCATATAAAGAGATTGTTTGGGTACGCCGATGGAGTTCCGCGGCGTATGACAATCGCCGCAGAGCGATAGGTGGTCAACTAAATAGCGGCCGCGCTCGATGCCAGCTTTGGGCGCTTGCGCCGGCGCAGCGCTGAAACGTCCGAATATTTTAAGATAAATCGGTGTACCCAAACTGCGCGCGAAGGGCGCCCAAGTCTTTAGCGCCGGCGTCGGTTTTCTTACCGCCTTCAACGTTCTCAAGTAGGCGATCAAGGCTTTCAAATCTTCTTCCGCCATGCCCGAATATTTTTCGTACGGCATCACCGGCAGAATCCGGCTGCCGTCACGGCCGATGCCTTTGGTCATGGCGGCATGGATTTGCTGGTCGCTCCAGGCCCCTAAACCGGTTTCTTTATCCGCTGTGATGTTCGTGCTGTAGACGGTGCCGAACGGAATCGGAAACGGACGCGCTCCGGTGTTGTGTTCTTTCTTCGGCTCAGTGTGGCAAGCGCAGCCGCCAGCCAAAGCAAAAATATATTGGCCTTTGGCGATTAGATCTTTATCCGCTTGCGCGAGCGCTAGCTTGGGAACGAAAAGTAGCAAAGCTATGACGAGCGTGCCAAGAACCCTTATTGAACCCAATTCGACCGGATTAAGCATGACGTGTGCTGGATGCCTCCTCGCGAATTTGCTTGTCGATGTAATCGAGCATGGCATAAAACGCTTCATTTGTCGGTGCGGTTTTCTCCGCCTGGCGCAAGAGCTTTACCACGACGCCGTTGAACGCTTCATATTCGAGCGGCTTGCCTGCTTCAAGATCCTGTAGCATGGATGGTTTGAAATTTTCCAAGGTTCGGGAAAAATCAATCGTCTGGTCGAGCGAGGCCGATGGTAGATCGATAGCACAAGTGCGCGCCGCAGCTTGCACTTCGGCCATGCAATCGCGTACGAGCTTGGTCAACGGCGCGGAATCCACGATCTGCTTTACGTTTGCCCGGGTCAAGCAGCTGACGGCACAAAAGGCCGCGTTCCATAAGAGTTTGGTCCATTGAATTTTGGCAATTTCGCTGCTGAGTTCGTGCGGGATGAGCGCCGTGGCAAATAACCCAGCGACGGTTTTAGCACCGTCGTTGATCGCGCCGTCGAGCGAGCCAAAAACAATTCTCCCACCGCTGGAATGGGCGACCACACCCGGCCGCTCCATTGCCGCGCCGACATAGACCACGCCTGCCAGGATGCGCGACGCTCCCCATGTGGCCGCGATCTTATTCGGATTGTCGACGCCGTTTTGCAGTGAAAGAATTATCGTGTCAGGGCCGATCAAGGATGCGATGGCAGCGCTCGCGCTCTCCGTGTCGTAGGACTTGACGCAAAAGAGCACGAGTTCGACTTTACCGGCGGCGCTCGCAGCGCTCGTGAACAGCGCTTTTCGAATGTGCAGGTTACCCACCGAGCTCTTCACCTGCAGCCCGTCCCGCTGCATCGCCGCCAGATGTTCGCCGCGGGCGATGAAAACCAGCTCGTGGCCGGCCGCTGCCAGCTTGGCGCCAAAATATCCGCCGACCGCTCCGGTTCCCATAACAGCGATGCGCATGACTCGGTCTCTGTTGCGCCCGACTCTAAACTTGGGGCTTGGCGATGTCAATTTGCTCATGCCGTCGCAGCTCGTCGGTTTAAGCTTTGGACGGCGATATGTTATGAAAGCAACCCATGGAAAAGATTGATCCGCAGAGCGATCACGAGGCTTTGCGAAACTACGAACCCGGCTGCACGGTTTCATTCCGCGGTACGACTTACCAGATCGAACGTCGGACCACACTGGCATCGGGCGAGGCGGCCGTGGTCCTGCAAAATGACAAAGAGCAGTTCGAAATCAGCGCCAATCAGTTTCTGGCGGGAGTTCAATCTTCGTCCGGGTTAGCCAAGATTTGACAAAGATAGAGGAGCGCATCATGGGAAAGATTCGTTTGACGTTGTCTTGCTGGGATTATGACCGCACGCGCGCGCTGCAAGACGGCCGCGTCGAGGTGGAAGGGGTGGATCTCACCTACTTGCCGCTGCGCGTCGAAGAGACCTTTTGGCGCATGCTGCGTTACGGTGAGTTCGACGTCGCGGAAATGTCCACCGGATCGTTTCTGATGTCGCGGGATAAGGGCGCACCGCGCCTGATCGGCATTCCCGTGTTCCCGTCGAAGACGTTTCGCCATTCGTGCATCTACATCAACATCGATTCGGGAATAAAGAAGCCTGCCGATATGGCCGGCAAACGCGTTGGCGTTCCGGAGTATCAGATCACCATGGCGACCTGGGCGCGCGGCATCTTGCAGCACGAGTACGGCGTGGCGCCCGAGAAAATGAAATGGTTTACCGGCGGCGAAGAGCATCCGGGACGCCAGGACAAGGTCAAACACAGCTTGCCGCCCAATATCGATATTCAAGCCATTGCGGCCGACAAAACACTTTCGGGCATGCTGGCCAGCGGCGAGATCGACGCGATGATCTCGGCGCATATGCCGTCGCCATTCGTCAAGCGCCATCCCAAGGTGCAGCGCTTGATTCCCAACTTCCGCGAAGTGGAGCAAGACTATTTCAAGCGCACCAAGATTTTTCCGATCATGCACACCATCGTCATTCGCGAAGAGGTGTACGAGAAACATCCCTGGATCGCGCAGAGTCTATTTAAGGCCTTTGATGAATCGAAGCGGCTTTGTCAGGAATCGATGTATGAGTTCTCCGCGTTAAAATATATGCTGGCATGGTCGATCGACGAAATGGAAAAAGAGCGCGAGGTTCTGGGCCCCGATCCATGGGCCTATGGACTGGAGGCCAATCGCCATATCCTGGAAACTTTGGTACAATATACCCATGAGCAGGGTTTGATCAGCAAGCGGCCGGAAATCGAATCGCTGTTTGCCAAAAGCACCCTGGAGGAATTCAAAATTTAATAGGGAGCTTGAATTCGTTCGAGCTCCCTTCCGTTTAACCGGCTATGGCTGACGAAAAAATCCAGGCGTTCGAAGAAACCAAATGGTGGATTGATCGCGGTCCGGTCAAGGAACGAGAGAAACCCGCCGCGCCGGTCAAAGGCATCATCGAAAAATGGGCCTACGAGCTGCTCAAAAATTATAATCAAGACCAAGCCGCCAAGAATCTCGTCGACATCAATACCAAGATTCTCCACGGCTTGAACCTAGCCGCCGGCGAATGGGGTTACTATTCGTTAGAGATCGGCACTTACCCGCCGGAAAAACTTGCCAAGATCAAAAGCGGGCTGCCTTTGCCGGAACACGCGCGTGGCATCGTCATCGATGCCGGTTATTCAGTTCGGGTGATTATTACCGCGGAGCCCGTCGGCGAACGGTTTGTCGATATTAATTTTACCGACTCGCCGGCTTTGGACTATTGGGTGAAGGGACAACTGGTCGAAGAGAGAGTATTTTCCAACGTCGGCGAAGCGTTAAAGCGAATTCGCCAGCACCTGCCGGACTTCCTCGCCACGCCGCAAGACTCTTAGTGACAACCGCAGGTCTGCGGCGTGCAACCGCAGCCACCGCCCGTCGATGAATCCGCTTGTTTGTCGGAAGCAGGAGCGCTGAACACGGACAATTGCTTTTCTATAGCAGGGCTGGAGCACTCGGGGCAGCTGATTTTTTCCTCGGCTCGAGAGCACAATGGCTTCGAAACGATGATCGCAGCGGCGGCAGTTGTATTCATAGATAGGCATACGCTTCTCTTTCCGGGAAATCGCCGCGGTCACTGCTTAGGCGTGGCGCAGTTTCGCTTTCTTTTGCTTAGCGGCTTCGCGTAACGGATTATCGCGGATCGGTTCGAGCGCCGTGATTTCTAAACCATAGCCACGCAGGCCAACCAGATGTTTCTTGTTATTGGTGAGCAAACGCATCTTACGCACGCCGAGATCGCGCAAAATTTGCGCGCCGATGCCATACTCTTTGAAATCAGCTTGATAGACGAACGAGCGGTTCATTTCCTTTTGCTGCTTGCCTTCGAATCTAGGGTAGGTGACCATCGCCGGGCGTAGACCCTTGCGCATGGGCTGCAAGTAAAGAATGACGCCTTTGCCTTCAGTGGCGATGATCTCCATCGCGCGCTGGATCACCGCGCCGGTATTGAGCAATTCAAAGCCGAAGACATCGCCGGGCACATACTTGGTATGGACCCGCACCAACGTTTCTTCCTTCGGTGAAATATTGCCTTTGATCAGAGCCAGATGCTCACTTCGATCGACGTGGGTGTTGTAAACGATCGCTTGAAACAAGCCGCCAACTCGGGTTGGCAAGGGTGCCGAAGCGGCTTTGTAGACCAACGAATCATAGTTCAATCGATATTGAATCAGGTCGGCGATGGTGACGACTTTGAGCTTATGCTTGCGCGCAAATTGCATCAGGTCCGGCTGCCGCGCCATGGTGCCATCGTCTTTCATGATTTCGCAGATTACTCCCGCGGGCTTGAGACCGGCGAGCCGGGCGAGATCAACCGAACCCTCGGTTTGACCGGCGCGCACCAGAACGCCGCCGTTGCGAGCGCGCAACGGAAAAATATGTCCGGGGATCACCATGTCCGACGGTTTGGCGTCGTCAGCAATGGCATCAAGAATGGTCTTGGCGCGGTCTGCGGCGGAAATTCCCGTGGTGATCCCTATCGCAGCATCGACGGAAACCGTGAAGGCCGTGCCGAAGGGGGAGGTATTCTCGGATACCATCATGGACAAGCCCAAGTGCCGGACACGTTCTTCAGTCAAAGGAAGGCAGATTAGACCGCGGCCATGAGTCGCCATGAAATTGATCGCTTCCGGAGTCACTTTCTCGGCGGCCATACAAAGGTCGCCCTCGTTCTCGCGATCTTTGTCATCCATCAAGATGATCAGCTTACCTTGGCGGTAATCTTCGATCGCTGCTGCGATACTCGCTATGGGCATGGCCATGTACTTTACCACCTTAGTCGCAGTCGTCAATCGCCGATAGAACGCAGTCTTCGACAAGCGGAGCTCAAAAAGCGTAAGATTCGCGGCCGCTTTTGCTTATGTTGACTTTCCTCCAGCCGGTGTTAGCGTTGAAATATTGCTATGAAAGTTGCGACTGTGCAAAAAACCCTCGCCGCGGTCGCGGTTTCTCTTGTTTTCGTCCTGACTGGATTTACTGTCGGACTCGCCCACAGTACCGCGCCGAGCGGACTTTTAGTCACGATCCAGTTACAACAGGTTTTTCCTGGCGGCCATCCGCAACTGGATCACCACATGCCTATTGGCTTCGGCGCCGAAATCTGTGGATTGCCTTCGCCGAGTCAATCCCTCGTTTACGCAGCGCGGACCCCGGTCGCACTTGGGGTAGTTTTCATTCAGACCCGCGCGGTTATCTCTCCGCAGGGTTGCAGCGCAATATCGCGTCTTTTCGATACAGTCCTGCTGATTTGATGTTTCGCTCCCGAAGTTTGCGTTCCACCTGATATTTCGTTTCCTATTGCCATTCGTCGCGACCCAAAGCTGTTGCGACCATGAAGCCAAAAAAGGGACCAAATTTGGAACCATGTCGTGAGTCGGCATGTCTAAACAAGTCGGAGGTTTTTCATGATTGTTAAGAAGCGAGTCAAAGCACCTGTGTCGAAAGATGGGAGATCGCCGTTTTGGATTAAAGGCCTTGAGCGCCCCCGAACGCCGGGGGATGACCGAGCGCTGGCGATTTTTCAACCCGATATCCTGATCGAAACTCAGTACCAGTCCACTTATCGAAGACGTTTTCACCTTGATCCCGAGCGCGTTTTGATGCTCGCGGTTCTGCAGGACGCTGTCGTCTGTTTTCAAGAGCATGTGCGGTCGACTTGTAAGCGCAAACAAGCCATGCACCGGGATGCGGAGGACTGGATTCTCAATCGTGACCAGAGCTACCCGTTCTCATTTGAAAATGTTTGCGAGGCGCTGGGCTACGACGCTGAATATCTTAGGAAGGGACTGCTGCGTTGGAAGGAAGCCGCGGTCGATAGCCGAACCCAGAAGTCGGGGTCAGGCCAACGCTGGCCGGTCAAGAGGGGCGCGGCGGCAACGGCTGAAAGATCGGTAAATCAAGCGCAAAAATGAACACAACAATATCGTCCGTCTACTGTTAGGACGGCGGAGGTTAGAAAAATGATACCCATATCAACTAAAAATACGAACATGAGAACGACATCGCTGATCCTCGGCAGCCTGCTTTGTATGGCGGTGGGAGCGGGCATGACTGGCGTCGTCGAGCGCTATTATAGCGGGCCGGTTCCGGTAAATGCCGCTGAACGACAGACTTCGGTTCCGGCGGTTACCCAAGGATTGCCGGACTTTGCCAGCCTGGCGAAAAGGCTCGGTCCGTCGGTAGTGAATGTTTCCACAACTCAGGTGCGCAAGGCGGTGCAAGATGCGCCGTCACCCTTCGGCGATCAAGATCCCATGAGTCAATTCTGGGAAAGGTTTTTTGGCGGCCGAGGCGGCCCGCGCGGGCCACAGCGTCAAAACGGTTTGGGTTCCGGTTTTATCATTGATAGTAATGGCACCATTCTCACGAACTATCATGTCGTCGATAATGCCCAAAAAATCTCAGTGGTGTTGTCCGACGGCAAAACTTACGATGCCAAGGTTATCGGCAAAGACCAAAAAACCGACATCGCGGTGATCAAGATCGACGCCGGTCAGGCATTGCCAGCCGTCACCTTTGGCGATTCGGACCGGTTGGAGGTTGGCGAATGGGTCATGGCGATCGGTAACCCCTTCGGTCTCGATCATACCGTTACTTCCGGTATCGTCAGCGCCAAAGGGCGCCAGATCGGCGCCGGCCCGTACGACAATTTCATCCAGACCGATGCCTCGATCAATCCCGGAAATTCCGGCGGTCCGCTGCTTAACCTGCGCGGTGAAGTCGTCGGCATTAATACGGCCATCTTCAGTCAATCGGGCGGGAACATCGGGATTGGCTTCGCGATACCGACCAATTCGATTAAGGAGTTGCTGCCGCAATTAAAGGACAAAGGCAAAGTCGTGCGCGGTTATCTGGGGACGACGGTGCAGAAAATCACCCCGGAGATTGCCGAGTCCATGGGTTTGAAGCAGGTGCGTGGCGCGCTGGTCGCCGAAGTCATGAAGAATACCCCGGCGGAACGAGCAGGGCTTAAGACGGGCGATATTATTACCGGCTTCGATGGCAAGGAGGTCAAAGACTCCAGCGATCTGCCGACCCAGGTGGCGCGCGTGGCGCCGGGAACTACGGTGCAGCTAAAAGTGTTGCGCGATGCTAAGGAAATCGCTTTGCCGCTCACGGTGGGCGAGATGAAAGAAAACGAAGTCGTCGCATCGGCTCAGGAGGGTGAGTTGGGCCTAGCCGTCGAACCTATCACGCCGCAGCTGGCGGAACGGATGGGTTTGGATCGACGCGATGGCCTGGTCATCACTGAAGTGAAACCGGGTAGCGCCGCGGACGAGGCGGGATTGCAGCCCGGTGATTTAATCACGCAGATCAACCGCCGGCCGGTGAAAAATCTGGCTGACTACAAGCGCGAGATGGCAGCGAGCGAGAAGGGCAAGTCAGTATTGTTCCTCGTACGCCGCGGCGACAACAGCGTGTTTCTGGCGCTTAAGCGTTAGTTCGCCAGACGCGTATTAAGATGTGGAATCGCTCAGCGTCGGCTCAATCGACGCTGGGCGATTTTTTTGGTTTGGGCTGGGTTTCCGTTTTTGGTTTTTCTTTCGTGCCCTTAGCTTGCTATTTTCTGCCTCCATGATAGATCGCAAGGGCGCCGGAGCGGTTGAACAAAATTTGTTAGATTTGCGCACTTGTCTCCGACGGCTTCGGGAGAACAGTCAATGTACCTGTTGGATGCTAGATTGTTGATTTCGGAAGTGTGTGAACCGGCAAATTCTTATGACTTCTAAACTACTCGCGTTCGCAGGGATCGTCTATTTCGCCACAGTTATTCCCTCGCTGGCCAATCCCTACCTCGCCAAACCGGGCGAACGGCATACCACAATACGTATCGCCACTTGCGCTGTTTCGGGCGGTTTTACGCACCTTTACACCGCTCTGGAAAACAATCTTTTCGATAAATACGGCTTTAAAATGGAACATGTTTTCATCCGCGGCAGCGGACCGTCACTGGCGGCGCTGATGGCGGATGAAATCCAGTTCCTCTATTGCGCGGCGGACGCGACTTTGCCTTCGCTCGCGGCCGGTGTCGACATAAAGCTGGTTGCCGCTCCCTTGGTCAAGCTTCCCTACGTTTTAGTGACCCGCAAAGAGATCCGTCGGCTGGAAGATCTCAAGGGTAAGGCGCTCGGCGTGGCACGTGCCGGCGACTTGAGCGACCGCTTATCGCGGGCAATGATCAAAAAATTCAACGTCCCGGACGTCACCATGCGCCCGATCGGCGGCAGCCAAAACGAACGTTACCAGTCGATGGTCGCGAACCTGGTTCAGGGAGTTCTCGTCACCCCGCCCATCGACGTGCGCGCCAAGAACGATGGCTTCAACGTCCTATATCGACTGATCGATCTGGACATTCCTTTTATCTACAGTTCGTTGCACGCCAGCTCTCGGTTGATCAAAGAGCGGCCGGAAATGATTCAGCATATGGTCGCCGCCTTTGCCGAGGCGATCTATTTCGTCGATAAAAACCCCAACAAAGCGAAGGCGGCAATTACAAAAGTCATGCGGATCAAGGACGAAGAAGCGCTCCAGGTTGCTTACAACGTCTACACCAAAGACATCGTTGACCGGCGCATGATCGTGCCGAGCGCGGCAGTGGCCGATTCGGTGGAGTTGCTGCGCAGCCTGGGAATGCCGATCAAGCGCAAGGCTGACGAGTTGTACGACAATTCTTTCGTGTACAATTTGGAAAAAAGTGGTTTTCAAAAGGAATTGTGGGGCAGGTAGCCTTTCACGAAAAGGAACGGCATCGATGCCCGCGTGTCGATCGATTAAAACACTTCGCCCGATCATGACTATTGCCTTGGTGGCGGTACTCAGTAGCCTTTTCTCATCTCCTGCCCGTGCCAATCCCTATCTTGCCAAACCGGGGGAAACGCCGATTCGGCTGAGAATCGCCACTTGCGCCGTGTCCGGCGGTTTCGTGCATCTCTATACCGCCATCGATAACGGCTTGTTCACCAAGTACGGACTCAACGTCGAACATATTTACATTCAGGCTTCCGCGCCGTCGTTGGCCGCGCTTGCCACCGACGAAATCCAGTTTCTCTATTGCGCCGCGGATGCGACCTTGCCGACTCTAGGAGCGGGCATAGGTGGTAAGCTCGTCGCTGCGCCGCTGGTGAAGCTTCCCTACGTCATGGTGAGCCGCAAAGAAATCAAAACACCGGCCGACCTGCGCGGTAAAACCATCGGCATCGCCCGCGCCGGCAACGTCTCGGAACGGCTATCACGAGCGGTCGTCAGAAAATTCAACATCCCGGACGCCGAGGTAACGATTCGTCCGGTGGGCGGCAGCCAATCGGAGCGCTTTCAGGCGATGCGCATGAATCTCGTGCAAGCGATCGTCGTGACGCCGCCGCTCGACGTCCGCGCTCAGAACGAAGGCTTCAACGTGCTCTACCGCTTGATCGATCTCGGCGTGCCGTTCATCTACAGCTCGGTGCACGCCAGCGCAAAAATGCTGCGCGAGCGTCCCGAGGTGGTGCAACGCGTCGTCGCGGCATTCGCCGAGACCCTTCATTTCGTCGAAAAGAATCCCGAAAAGGCCAAAGCTGCGGTGGCAAAAGCGATGCGCACCAATGACGCCGGCGCGCTGCAGGCTTCTTATGATGTCTATGCCAGGGAAATCGTCGACCGCCGCATGGTCATCCCGGAAAAGGCGGTGGCCGACACCCTCGAACAGACTCGCCTGAGCGGCGGCGTGGTGCGGCGGAAAGCGGAGGAGCTGTACGACAACAGCTTCGTCAATCACCTAGAGAAGAGTGGATTCTTGAAAGAACTCTGGGGTGCTGAGTTGTCCGCTGCCGGGCGGTAATAGGCGCGTTCGCATGCTCGATCGCCCGCGCTGTGCTTGTCTTGAAATTCTTCTTTTGTTAGTCCTGCCCTGTTCGAATTTTCAATCTGAAAGGCCCACGCGATGAAAACATTGATCCAAGGCGGCTGGGTCGTCGGCTTCGACGGCAAGGAACATGAAGTCATCAAGGATGGCGTCGTGGTTTTCGACGATAACCGCATCGAGTTCGTCGGCAAGGAATATCCTCAAGCGGTCGACAAGAAAATCGACGCCAAAGGCTGCCTGGTGTCGCCCGGCTTTATCGACACGCATTTTCATTCGGGCATCAACGCGAGCGATTATATTCTCAACGACTCGACGAAAACCGATTTTTTTGCATCCAACTATCTCGCCCATGGCGGTCCGACACGGGAAGGCGCGCACGCGGCGCACTTGAAGGACGTCGACATCGGACAGCGCTATTCGCTGATCCATGTTCTCAAGAGCGGCGTGACGACCACGTTCGACATCGGCGGCGCGGGTGGCGAAGTGGAACGCTACGTCGACATGGTCGATCAAGTCGGCATTCGTTGTGCCGCCGGTCCCAGTTACAAAAACGTCTCTTTCTTTCATGATCGCGAGGGCCGGCTCGAGTACGACTGGAACGATGAACGCGGCGCCAAAGGATTAAAAACCGCCGTCGACTTTGCGGTGAAATACAATGGCGCGTGCGGCGGGCGTATGAGTGCTTTGCTCTATCCGGGCCACGTGGATTCCTGCACGCCGGCGTTGTTAAAGGAGACCAAGAAAGCGGCAAAGGATGCGGGAGTAAGAATCCAGATCCACGCGACCATCAATCTCTTCGAGTTCCACACCGTCATGCAGCGCGAGCGCTGCACGCCGATTGAACTGCTCAAGAAACTCGGTTTTCTCGATCCCGAAGTATCACTCTCGCACTGCATTTTCGTCAGCGGCCACAGCTGGCTCGCCTATCCCTACGGCGACGATCTGAAAATCATCGCCGACTCCGGCGCTTCGGTGGCATACAGCCCGCTGAAGTACTTAAAGCTCGGCATCCTCATGGAGTCCTTCGACAAATATCGCCAGGCCGGCATCAACATGGGCATCGGCACCGACACGTTTCCCAAGGATATTCTCTCGGACATGCGCTACGCGGCGATCGCTTCACGAGTCGCCGACAAGAGTTTTCTCGCCGGCCATCCGCGCGATGTGTTCAATTCGATCACCCTCGGCGGCGCCAAAATGCTCGGACGCGACGATCTAGGCCGGCTGCAAAAGGGCGCCAAAGCCGACATCGCCATCGTTAACCTTCGCGACATCGCCTTTGGCGCGGTGCGTGACCCGATCCGCTCGCTGATGGAAACCGCCGTCAGCCGCGACGTCCGCACGGTCATCGTTGACGGCGAAACGCTGGTCGACAACGGTAAGTATCTGCGCCTCGACGAGCAAGAACTACTCGATAAAGTCCAAGCGAAAGGCGAGCAAGTCTGGGACAGCGTGGCCAAATGGCACTGGACTGGAAAGCCGATCGACGAAGTCGTGCCGCCGAGTTTCCGGATCAAATGAGATCAAACGGTGCAATAAACGCGAATCTGGTCTCATATCAATTTACCCAACCCGGCCAGGAGATTTCTTATTTCGTCAAATCCCTTCTGCCAAAATGCGCGGTTCTGAATATCGACTCCGAGTGATTTGAGCAGGTTTTCTGGCGTATCCGATCCGCCGGCTTCGAGGAGCGCGAGATATTTTGGCACGAAGCTTTTACCTTCGTCCTTGTACATCCGATAAAGCGCAAGCACGAGGAGCTGGCCGAAAACGTAGCTGTAACAATAAAAGCGCGAGTGAATGAAGTGCGGAATGTACGACCAGCCCCACTTGTAACCGTCGGGCATGTCGATGGCGTCGCCGTAGTATTTGCCGTTGGCGTCGAGCCAGAGCTTGCCGATGGTTTCCGGAGTGAGGCGTTTTTCTTTTCTCGCTGAAAACGCCAGCTCTTCGAAACGTGTCAGCACGTTTTGCCGGAAGACCGTGGCGAAAATATCTTCGATCTTGCCGGCGAGGAGAGCAATCTGCACTTGGGGATCGGTTTGCTGCCCGAGCAAGTAATCGAAGACCAGCATCTCGCCAAAGACCGACGCGGTTTCGGCGGTGGTGAGGGGCGTATAGTAATTGAAGTAATTCTGCTTGCGACTCAGGCTGCCGTGCAGGCCGTGACCGAGCTCATGAGCAACCGTCATGACGTCGCGCAGATTATCGTCATAATTGCAGAGAATGTACGGGATGCAATTGTGGCGAGGGTGAAGAACAGAAGGCGCCGCCGCGCTTGCCTTTGCGAATCTCCGCGTCGATCCAATTTTTGGCAAAAAATTCTCCGGCGATCTCGCGAAACTTCGGATCGAAGGCATCGAACGCGTCCAAAATCACTTCGCGCGCTTGAGCGTAGGGAAACGGCCGGACTTCCTTTCCCACCGGCGCGTACTGATCGAAAAGCGCGAGACGGGGGAGCCCGAGTAATTTTGCCTTCAGTCGAAAGTAGTTGTGCGCCAGATCATAGTTTGCCTCGGATACTTCCATCATCGTCTTTACCGCTGCGCCGTCAATTTCGTTGGACAGATGGCGCGGCGCCATCGGATTTGGATAATCGCGCAGGCGATCCATGGTTAAATGATCTTGGATCAGGGTATCGTAGATAAATGTCAGTACCTGGCCGTGTTGCGACAGACCCTGATAAAGAGTTTCCATTGCCCGTTGACGCAGTCCACGGTCGGGCTCGTGGAGCAAGGAAAGAATCTGGCTGAGATTCAACTCTGCCGGTTGGCCGTCTTTTTCAAGCGTGAAGGAGAGCGACGAGGTGATTTCCGAAAACAGCCGGCCAAAGGCATTGCTGCCGGTGTTGTCTTTCTCATTGACGATTTTCTCCTCTGGTTCGGAGAGAGTGTGCGGGCGATAACGGCGCAGGCTTTGGAGATAATGGCGATAACTTGCCAATGCCGGATCGTCGATCAAGCGCTTGGCGGTCGCATCGTCGGTCTTGAGCCATTGGATTTCGAAAAAAAGCAGGAGATTATGAATTTCGGTTGAACGTTGCTCGACGGTTTGCTCTAAGTTCTGATATTCTGGACTGGTGGTATCCGAAGCATAAAGCAATCCTGAGTAGCTCCCGACTCGTCCTAAGGCTTCATAGATCTGTGCCAATTCGTTGAGAGCGGCGACCAAGAGTTCCGTTGTCAGCGTCTCCGGATGCTCCATTGCAACACGGAAACGAGCTGCGAATGTCTCTGCGCGGGTATGGCAATCTTTTAGAGTCGCATCGATTTGCGGATCTTCATACGACGCAAAGAGATCACTCAAATTCCATTTTATGCCTTCAGCACTGTTGGTCGCCATGGAAAGTTGGTTCCTTTCTAAATCCAATTATGCTGGGCCGAACTCTCAAGTCGGCGATAGGTTACGTCCCAAACGTTCGAGCGCTTCCCGCCAAGCAGGCGGTATGGACGAGACTTTCGTTTGCCAACGCAAAACGCGGTAACGCCTAAATGTGGCAGGGCCCAAAAGGTTTTCAGCGGCAGGTAGGAGACCGCCGCGACATCGTCGCGCTCGGGATGCGGCTTCGCAAAGGCTTTCCAGGGAGTTTGAGCCATTTGACGGGCGCGTTAGCGGTCCTGTTGAAGTACGATGAAATGACAGATATAGCACAAAAAACTGCACGGTAAGAGAGAGGAGAACTGTTGTGTCTGATTTATCTGAGCTCAAAATCAAACTCGCGATGTCTTCGCGCATGTTGTTCAACGCGGGATTGGTCGATTACAGCGGCCATATTAGTGCCCGTGTTCCCGGGTCGGATCATCTGGTGATCCTGCCCCATCCGGTCAGCCGGGCTACGGTACAGCCGGATGATATGGTCATCACCGATTTCGACGGCAAGTTCGTCGAAGGCAAATATAAGGCGCCCTCCGAGGTCAACATGCACGCGCGCGCTTACAAAGCGCGCAGCGATATTCAAAGCGTCGCCCATCTGCACAACCATATGGTGGCGACGCTCTCGATGGTCGACAAACCTTTTTATCCGGCGTCATCCAATCCCGGCGCTTTTTTTGGCCCCGGGCCGATGCCGGTTTACCATGACCCGGCACTCATTCACACGATTGAGCAGGGCGACGCGGTTGCCAAGAGCCTTGGCAAAGCCGATGCCGTGATGTTGCGCGGGCATGGTTCGATGGTGGTGGCGGACTCGATTGAGTGGGTCTTCGCTGGCTGCGTCGATCTGGAAGAAGCGGCATCGCGGTTTTACAAGGCGTCGTTATTGGGCCCGATCATGCTGTACAACGACGACGAGACCCAACGGGTCATGAAGCAGCGCCGCAAAGACTCGGTTGTGCAAAAGGTTTGGGATCATAACGTGGCCAAGACCAAATTGGCCGGTCTAATGGGCGGTATTTAAAGATTCATAAATAAAATCGCTAGTTTCACCCGGAATCAGGGACTCGTCCGCATGGAACTAGTGAGCCGTTTTCGAACCAGCGACACTCATTTCTGGACTTCGTTTCACCGCGAGTCGAGGTCTTCGTCGTCTGATCGTCGGGTTTTTCCTGCACCTATACGTTGGGTTTTTTTCTTGCGGGGTACCAGCCCCTGTGGTATAGAATACGGTTCAAATTAACCAGGAGCAGGTCCGCAATGTACGATGATTTTCTAGCACGGATTCTCGAACCGGATGTTTTCCTACCTTCGCAGTTTTACGGCTCGGCAGGGCTTTCACGTAAACTGGAAGGGGAAAAGCGGCTGATGATCGCAATCTTGAAAGATGCCGTCGAGTGTCTGGAAAAGCATCGCGGCTCTCGGACCAGCGTCGGCCACTGCCTCTATCAAAGCGCCATTGAATGGGTTGAGGACGATAGCACGGAATGGTTGTTTTCATTCACGAATATCTGCGATCTTCTAGGGTTCGATCCCGCCTATATGCGGCGAGTTCTGCTGAAGCGGGAAAACCGCGATACTAAGCCGGTCCAAGCTCGGGTATTGTCACTTGCAGCGATGGGCGGGCAATAGTGCCTACCTCTTGCGGCTTCTTAGCGTGTTAAGCTCTTCTTTGATCACCTGACCGCGCGGCGTATCTGCGCCGGCGATTTTGAGCGCTTTTTCATAATCTGCGATGGCTCTTTCGTCTTCGTCCTGGAGCATCAACGAGCGGCCCAAGTAATAATACCCGTCACCCATGCGATCAAGTTTGGCGTAAACGTTACCGAGACGACTTGGTGGTCGGTCCCAAAGAGGGGCTAAGTTCTGGGCGTTAAGATAGGCTCCTGCCGCGCTGCGAAGATCGCCGGACTTTTCCAACATTTCACCCATGTACAGATAAGTCAGGGGTTCGTTGGGTTCGAGGGCTAGAGACTTGTCGAAGGCCGCGCGCGCGGCAACATATTCCCCGATTTGGCCGTAGAGACGTCCCAAGTCCCTTTGCAAGCCCGGATTGTCGGGCTTGAGCTCTCGCGATTTTTCATAACTGCGTTGCGCTTGCGGGAATTGTTCCCTGTAATTGCTGCGCGTAGCCGAGCAGGTAGAGCAACTCCGGACTTTGGGGATTTTGCTGCACGAGTTTCTCGTAGTCGCCGACAATATTTTCGCGCGACGACCGCTGATTGCGAATGATCAGCTGGACCTTTTTCAAGGCATCGGGATCATCCGGACGAGGATGGGTGTCCCCCAGGGAGCGCACGACCAGCTCAGCGTTGGCAATACGTTCTTGAGAGACCGGATGGCTCAAGATATAGGCGGGGACGTCGATCGGGTTCAACGCGCGTTCTTGATCCAAAATCTTTAGGAACGCGATGGTACCCTTCGGGTCGTAGCCTGCCCCGGCCATGTATCGGGTCCCTAAGGTATCGGCTTCCATTTCGAGTTGCCGACTGAAGGCCAGTTGGCGAGTCGCGGCGACGGCTTGCCCGACCATGCCTGCCGCTTGCGCGCCGCTGCCGCTTTTCGCCAGAAGCACCATGCTCAGAAGGCTGAGTATCGAAATCGCGTCGGGTCCCGATGAGCGTGCCATATGGTGGCCCTTGGCGTGGGTTATTTCGTGGCCCAATACTCCGGCGACTTCGTCCGTGGTCTTCGCTCGTTCGATCAGCCCGGTGTTCATGTAGATCGAACCACCGGGAACGGAAAATGCGTTGAGCTGGTCGTCTTCAATGACAAAAAAACGGTATTCAAAAGACAATGGCCCCGTGGCGGCGAGAATTCTCCGGCCGATGCGATCGACATAGCGCTCGGCTTCGGGATTATTAACAAATTTAAAATATTTTTTTGCTTCGCGGCGAAATTCGCGGCTGATTCTTGTTTCTTCGTCTTCGCTCGGTGCACCGACCGACGGCAGGATAGACTTGCTCGTAGAACCGCAACTGCTAGCCAGCATGCAAAGCAACACGGCCCATGCGCATCGAATTCTCCATGGGCGGCGCGAGACAACGCGGTTTGTCATTGACGGATTATAGGAACTCCGATTGGGCCATTCAACCGTGTTCTGAGCGGCTGTGAATGCGGTTGACGAGGCGTGGCCGAGCCCCTATTCTCTGCCGTAATAATTTCACTGTGAGGAGTTCCTAATGTCGAGTCGGTTTGAAGTGGCCGCGGAGAAACTCGCGTGGCGCTGTGATTTGTCTTATCTGCCTTACACGTGCACGGCGGAGATGACCCCGCTGGAGGATTTCATTGGTCAAGAACGCGCCATTCGCGCCATCGAATTCGGCTTGGGCGTGAACAAGCCAGGATTCAATATCTTCGTCACCGGTCTCACCGGCACGGGTAAAACCAGCATCATCAAAGCCTTTCTCAAAAAGTCTACGGCTGCGCAAACCGCATCGGCGACCGACCTCGCCGCTCCGGAAGACTGGTGCTACGTCTACAATTTCACCGACGCAGATCGGCCGGTGGCGCTCAAGATTCGTCGGGGGTGGGGCAAATTGCTCAAGACCGATATGGAGCAGCTGGTCCAGAATCTTCAGCGTGCAGCCAAGAAGATGTTCGAAAGCGACGAATACGTTCACCACCGCCAAGGGACGATCGAACAGATCCAGAAAAAACAACAAGAGATGATGGAAGCGTTGATGGTCGAAGCTAACCGCAACGGTTACACCTTGCGCATGACTCCCTCCGGCATCGTGTTGTTGCCTGTCAAGGACGGCAAGCCGATGGAGGAATCCGACTACCTGGCGCTCCCGCCTGAAGAGAAAAAACGCTTAGACGACAGCCGCAGCGGGATCGAGAAAAAAGTCGAAGACGCGCTGAGAGAAGGCAAGAAGCTTGAGCGGGAAATCATCGAGAAACTCGAAGCGCTTGAAAATGAGGCGGGCGATTATCTGGTGCGCATTCCTCTTGCTGATCTCAAAGAAAAATATCGCGACTATCCAAAAGTGGTCGCCTATCTCGACGGCGTGCGTGAGCATGTCCTAAAAAATCTTCAACGCTTCAAAGGCGCGGAAGCGGCGGTAATGCCGGGACCGATGGGAGCAATATCTTTCGGCGAACCGCCGAGTGATCCGTTTTTGCCCTACCGAGTCAACGTTTTTGTCGACAACAGCGATACGCAGGGGCCGCCGATTATCGTCGAAACCAATCCAACCTATCACAATGTTTTCGGAGTCATCGAAAAAAAGCCGATCGTCGGCGGTTACGTGACCGACTTCACCTTGATCAAGCCGGGCTCGATCAGCCGCGCCAACGGCGGTTATCTCGTGCTCTATGATCGCGACGTGCTCTCCAATGCCGGCGTGTGGGAAGCGTTGCAGCGCGTGATCAAGAACCGCGAGCTTCGGATCGAAGAGCCGAGTGCGTTTTTCGGTTTTGTGCCGCCCCAAGGCTTGCGCCCCGAGCCGATCCCGACCGACACGAAAGTGATCATGATTGGGGATCCGTCGTTGTATCGAACGTTAGCGGCACGGGATCCGGATTTCCGCGAGACTTTTAAGGTCAAGGCCGATTTCAACTTTGAAATCGATCGGACTCAAGAGAACGTGACGGCGTTTGCTTGCTTTATTAGCGACTACTGCAATCGCGAAGGCTTACGGCATTTCGACACCGACGGGGTGGCGCGTGTGATCGAGCAGTGCGCCCGTCAGGTGGAAGATCAAAACAAGCTCTCCACCCGTTTCAGCGACATGGTCGACCTGCTAATCGAAGCTGACTACTGGGCGGGTAAGGACCAAGCTCAACTGGTAGCGGGAAAACATGTGGAGCGAGCGATCGTGGAGAAAAATTTCCGCCTCAATCTCATCGAAAAGCGCTTACAAGAACTGATTGCCGAAGGAACTTTGCTGGTCGACGTTGATGGCGCGGCAGTCGGACAAGTCAATGGCCTGGCGGTTTATCAAATGGGCGATTTCAGCTTCGGCAAGCCATCGCGCATCACGGCACAGACGTTCATGGGCCGCGGCGGCATCATCAATATCGAACGCGAATCGAAGATGAGCGGCAAAAGCCACGACAAAGGCGTGCTGATTCTCGGCGGCTACCTGGGTGGCAAGTACGCCCAGCACAGCCCGCTGTCGCTGGCGAGCACGGTCTGCTTCGAACAATCCTACGATGGCGTAGATGGCGACAGCGCATCGTCCACGGAACTGTATGCGATCCTATCGAGTCTGGCCGAGACGCCGATCAATCAAGGCATCGCGGTGACCGGCTCGGTCAACCAAAATGGCGAGATTCAAGCGATCGGCGGCGTCAATCAGAAGATCGAAGGGCACTTCGATATTTGCCGAATCAAAGGATTAACCGGCTCGCAAGGCGTGATGATCCCGCGCGCAAATCAACGCAACCTGATGCTTCGGTCCGATGTCGTCGACGCGGCGAAAGCGGGCAAGTTCCACGTTTTCGCCGTCGGCACGATTGACGAAGGGATTGAAGTTTTGACCGGTAATGCAGCCGGTCAGCGCGATGACCAAGGGAAGTATCCCGCGGGCTCGATTAACGACCGCGTGGAGAAAAAATTGCAACGGTTCACCAAGCAGCAAAAGCAGCCGGCGACCTCAGACAAAAAAAGTAAGTCTAGGTTAAAGCCGAAGACTAAATCCTAAGCGCAAAAACAGATTAAGTTGCGTAACAACGACGCACGGGGACAATGTTAACCTTCGCGGTCTTTTGCCGAAACCGGTTTAGATCCCAGCGGAAAAGAGAGTTGCAGCGTTTTGCCGCTGCGCAAGATCGTTAAGCGCACGACCCGACCGGCCTCGAGTCCACTGACCATGCGCGCCACGTCGCGCGGGCTGTCGACATGATTGTCGTTGACTGAAAGGATCACATCTTGTTTCTGGATGCCGCCACGCGCCGCCGGTTGTCCGGGTAGCACGGCGCTGACGACGGCCCCTTTCGATAAATCCAGTCCGAGGTGCTTTGCTTGCTCAAGGGAAACGTTTGCCATTTGCACGCCGAGCCAGCCCCAGGCGAATTTGTCGCCGCTGGCAAGACGCGGCAAGATTCGTTTGATCACATTGATCGGCGTAGCGAAGCCCATGTTGCCACGCTCCGACGCCATGGTAATCATGCCCATCACGTGGCCTTTGCTGTTGAGCAGTGGACCGCCGCTGCCGCCGGCGTAAGCGCCGGCGTCGGTTTGAATATAGTCAAAACTGGCGGACTCGGCATAACTACCGCCCGGAGCGGCTAATGATACCGAGATTCATCGAACTCTCGCGCCCGAAGGGATAACCGAAGACCAGCGCTAAAGCACCGACGCGAAGCGTATTGGAATCGCCGAACGACAAGAACGAGAGCTCCGCGTCGGTTTTAATCTTCAGGATCGCGACGTCGATTTGGCTGTCAGCGGCGACGATCCGCGCGGGTAGGCGTTGCGTATCTGACAAACGAACTTCGATCTCCTTTGCTTTATCGATCACATGATGAGCCGTGAGAATATAACCCAAAGGATCGATGATGAACCCTGAGCCGCGGCTGCCCTGAGGTTGCGCGCCTTTGGCTTCCTGACCGGCGACGCGAATCTGCACGATGGCTGGTCGCGCAGTGTTGGCGAGATCGACCAGTGCGCGATTGAAACGATCGAGCTCCGATTCGCTCGCCGACGGTTGCGCGTCGCGCCAAATTGGCAGAGTCGCCTTTGTAGAGGTCGCTTGCGCGCTAAGTACGGTCGGCGCGAAGGTGAGGAAAACGCTCAATGAAGCAAGTACAATTTTCACGGTGAGGCCTCCGACGATCATGGCTGCGCTGTCCATATCGAAAAGTTCTGGCGAGAACAAGCGCGGGCATTCCGCGTTGCACTTGGTAGCGATGATTATGATATTCTATATTAGCGATGTCTGATTTGCGAGACAAAATTGTTCTGATTACCGGTGGCAGCGGCGGTTTAGGTAGCGCGCTGGCACGGGCTTTCTCGGCGCAAGCCTGCCGCGTGGTGATCAGCGCGCGGGATCCGCAACGGCTGCGCGCGATGGCGGAAGAGATGGCGCGCTACGGCGCGCAGGTGCTCGCGTTGCCGTGCGATATCTCCGATCGTGATGCAATGCTCGATCTACAAAAGGAAATCGCGGCGCGCTGGGGCGCCGTGCAGATTCTTATCAACAACGCCGGCATCGCACGGGCTGTAAAGTTTACTGACATGCCGGACGACGTGTGGGACGCGATCCTCGAAACCAATCTGACCGGCGCTTACAATTGCTGCAAAGTATTCTTGCCGAGCATGCTTCAAGCGCAGTGGGGACGGATCATCAACATTGCATCGACCGCGGCAAAGGTTGGTTATAGCCATGCGACGGCTTATACCGCATCGAAGCACGGTCTATTGGGGCTCACGCGCTCGCTGGCCTTGGAGACGGCGCGTCTCGGTGTAACCGTGAACGCGATCTGCCCGGGTTATATCGACGATGAGCGCACCCGTGAGAATGCCCGCATCATGGCGCAACGGACCGGTAAAAGCGTCGACGAGATTCTTAAACTCTTTGCCGATAGCGCGCCGCAAAAACGCTTGATCGCGCCGGACGAAGTCGCAGCGCTTGCGTTACTGATAGCGTCTGACAAGCTGGGCGCGATGACGGGACAGGCGATCAATGTCGATGGCGGCGCAGTGATGGCGTGAAGAAAAGGCGAAAGTAAAGAGTAAACGATTAACGCAGATGAATTATGCGTCTTTAATTTACGAGGTCGCCGACGGCATCGCGACGGTTCGGCTCAACGATCCGGATCGTTTGAACGCGTTAACGTTTGAAACCTACGCAGAGTTGGAGCGTTTGTTCGCGGCGATGGCGAGCGATTCCACTGTTAAGGTCATCGTGCTCACCGGCACGGGCAAAGGTTTTTGTTCCGGCGGCAGCGTCCATGAGATCATCGGTAAGTTGATCGAAATGAATCCTGAAGAGCAGCAGCGCTTTACCAGGTTGACCTGCGACGTGGTGAAAAACATGCGGGGCCTGAAAAAACCGATTGTTGCAGCGGTCAACGGCATCGCCGCCGGCGCCGGCGCTGTATTGGCTCTCGCAAGCGACATTCGGATGCTTTCGGATCGCGCAAAGTTCGCCTTTCTTTTCACCAGAGTGGGGCTGTCGGGCGCAGATATGGGCGCGTGCTATCTGCTGCCGCGGATTGTCGGCCACGGGAGAGCGACGGAACTGCTTTTCACCGGTGATGTCATCGACGCAGCCGAATGTTTGCGCATCGGCCTAGGCAATCGGGTTCTGCAGCATGAAAAACTTATGGATGAGGCGTATGTCTTCGCGCGCAAACTTCGAGACGCTCCCCTCGAAGCCTTAGGAGTTACCAAGGAATTGCTCGACCGGGAAACCGACATGGACTTAAATCAAGCGCTCGAATTGGAAGCGGCTGAGCAAGCCCGGCTCATGCAAGCAGCGGATTTCAAAGAAGGCTATCAGGCGTTTATCGAGAAGCGTCCGCCGAGATTCAACCGAACCTAGTGTTTCCATCGATGCTGCCTTTCTTCGATCAAGATCACATGGCCTTGCGTGCGCGCGTACGTGAATGGGTCGGAGAAAAGCTCTTTCCTCCACGCGATCAAAACAAGCCGGTTGAACAAAGCGCCGTTCAACTCGTCGCAGATTTGGCTTCTGCCGGGTTTCTCAACTACACAGTAACGCAAGAATTCGGAGGAATTCGCACGGCGGTTCAGGCGCGGGACCTTTGCGTCTTGCGCGAGGAGCTGGCGCGTGGCGATGCGTTGGCGGATACGATGTTCGCGATGCAAGCTCTGGGCAGTTATCCAATCACTTTTGCCGGTACTGTGTCGCAAAAACAGAGTTACCTTGCCAAAGTAACAAGTGGCGCAGCGATCGCGGCATTTGCAATCACCGAACCCGATGCGGGCTCGGACGTGGCGTCCATGCAAACTCACGCCGTTCGGCAGGGCAGCACGTTTTTGCTCAGCGGAACCAAGCGGTTTATTTCCAATGCGGGAATCGCGAATTTTTACATTGTCTTCGCATCGACACAGCCGGACAAAAAAGCCCAGGGAATCAGCGCGTTCATCGTCGAAGCCGGCAATCCAGGATTAGTCATTAAAGAAAAAACCGAGCTGCTATCGCCGCACCCAATCGGCGTGGTCGAATTTCGCAACTGTGTGGTAAAAACGGATGCGCTGCTTGGCCAAGAGGGCGAAGGACTGCAAATCGCTTTTGCCACGCTAGATCTTTTGCGGTGCACGGTCGGCGCCGCGGCCGCCGGCCTGGGGCAAAGAGCCTTAGACGAAGCGATTCAATACAGCAAGACACGCCGGCAATTCGGCCGAGCCATCGCTGAATTTCAGGGCATCGAGTTCAAGCTCGCCGAAATGGCGACGGAGTTGGAAGCAGCGAAGCTGCTCGTCTACCAAGCCGCATGGGCTCATGATTGCGCCGCCGGTGAGGCCAAAATCAAATCCTCGATGGCGAAATTCTACGCCACCGAAGCGGCGCAGCGCATCGTCGATCAGGCGCTGCAGATTCACGGCGGCAATGGCTTGATCGCCGGCAGCATCATGGAGCGGCTTTATCGCGATGTGCGCGCGCTGCGGATTTACGAAGGCACGTCGGAAATTCAGAAAGCTGATCATTGCGCGGGAGCTTTTGAAGCAGGCATGAGGCGTGAGGCGGAAGGCGTGAGCCGGATTCTTCCTCATGCCTCACGCCTGTCGCCTCTCGCCTCCCCAAGGAGGAAGTATGGATTTTGAGCTATCGGAAGAATTGACTGCGGTGCGCGACGTGGCGCGGGAGTTTGCCGAGAAGGAGATCGCCCCGAGCGCGGCCAAGGATGACAAGGAGAAAGACTTTCCGCGGCGATCTGGTCAAAAAGATGGGCGAGTTAGGTTTCTACGGCACGATGATTCCGGAAACTTACGGCGGCAACGGCCTTGGCTTTCTCGCCATGGTGCTGATCACCGAGGAAATCGCCCGGGCGCACAGCGCCATGCGCGTGGCGATCAACATGCAGATCGGTCCGGCTTTGACGCTGCTTCAGTTCGGCACGGAGGAACAGAAGAAGAAGTTTATTCCTGGGTTAGTGTCGGGCGAAACCATCGGCTGCTTTGCAATTACCGAACCCGATGCCGGATCGGATGTCGCGGCGCTGCGCACGACCGCAACCAAGGACGGAGAGAACTATCTACTCAACGGCAGCAAACTGTGGATTTCCAACGGGCCGGTGACGACCGGCGGGTTGGTTTACGCGTACACGGACAAGTCGCAAAAACATCGCGGTATGTCGGCGTTTTATGCCGATTGGAATCAATCCGGATTATCCCGCAGGACTCTGGAAACCATGGGCGCCCATTGCTCACCGCTCGGCGAATTGACCTTCGATAACTTTCGGATTCCTGCGTCGAATCGCCTGGGCAACGAAGGCGACGGTTTCAAAATTTGTATGTGGCAGCTCAATCAAACGCGGCTCAATTGCGCCGCCGGCGCTCTGGGCGTCGCGCGGGCGGCAAAAGAAGCGGCGGTGAACTATTGCAACCAGCGCGTGCAATTCGGCCAAAAGATCGGCGAGTTTCAGATGAACCAGGATTTGATCGCGCAAATGATCGCGCATGAAGAGGCGGCGCGGCTGCTGGTCTATCGCGCCGCCTGGCTGGCGGATCAGAAGAAGCCGAACAATTTGGAAACCTCCATCGGCAAATACGCTGCCGCTGAAGCCGCCAACTTCGCCGCCGACGCCGCGATGAAAATCCTCGGCGCCTACGGTTACTCCACTGAATTTCCCGTCGAGCGCTACTACCGCGACGCCAAGTCCTACCAGATCGTCGAAGGCTCCTCGAACGTGCAAAAAATGATTATCGCGCAGGATGCGCTGGGCTATAGGAAAGCGAATCGGTCGTAGGTCTGGCGTTACAAAGACGGGCAAATGAACAGTTGCGGTTTCTCGCTGACCGGATCTTGTTCGATGCGAACGCGAATGCCGTACACTTCCTCGATGGTCTCCTCGGTCAGCACTTCTTTTGGCGATCCGTCGCGGTAGATTTTCCCGTCGCGCAGCATTATCAGACGCGGAAAGAACAGTGCAGCGAGATTGAGATCGTGCAGCGCGGCGACGATGGTCAGGCCGCGCTCGCGGTTGAGTCGGCGCAAAAGCTCGAAGACCTGGACTTGGTGTTTGAGATCGAGAAAGGCGGAGGGCTCGTCGAGTAAAAGGATCTCCGGCTCCTGCGCTAGCGCGCGCGCGATCATCACCCGTTGTTTTTCGCCGCCGCTCAACTCGTGAAGATAGCGGTCGGACAGCGATAGAGAATCGGTCAAGTCCATGCTCGCGCGCGCGACTGCGAGATCTTTTTCTCCTTCGAGAGCAAAGGGACTGTGATAACTGGCCCGACCCATCAGGACGATTTCGGCGGCCGTGTAGGGAAAATTGACGCGAGTTTCTTGCTGCACGACGGCAAAGAGTCGACTCAGCTCCCGCCGGCCGTAGGTTTCAATACTTTTTCCTTTGAGTTCGACCTCGCCTTGCCCGCTCAGGACTGCCGAAAGGATTTTTAGAAGAGTGGTTTTGCCCGAGCCGTTGGGACCGAGGATGCCGACCATTTCTCCGCGTTCAACCGAAAGTGATATGGCGTGGAGCACGGCTCGGTCTTTGTAGGCGAAAGAGAGATCGCGGATCTGAATCGCCGGATTCATAGAGCCAGCGTTCGTCTGCCTTCCCGATAGAGCAGAAAAAGAAAAAACGGACCGCCAAAGAAAGCGGTGATGATGCCCACCGGCAACTCCGCGGGAGCGAGCAGAATGCGCGCGAGGGTGTCCGCCCAGCACAGGAAAATTCCGCCGGCGAGAAACGATGCCGGCAGCAAGAGCCGGTGATCGCTGCCGACGATCAGGCGCATGACGTGCGGCACCATCAGTCCGACGAAGCCGATCATGCCGCTCACCGAAACCATGGCGCCGATCATCAACGAGGAAGCGACGAAAACCTGGCGCTGCAGCGCGCCGGTTTCGACGCCCAGTTGCATGGCCGCTTCTTCGCCCAGCGTGATCAGATTCAGTGAAAGGCCGTTCGACCACAGCCAGAGAAAACCAAAAATGATGTAGGCCCAGATGAAAGCGACGGTGAGATAGGCGCGGGTCGATAGGCTGCCCATGAGCCAGAAGAGCAGTCCCTGGGCCTGATAGAAATCGATAATGGAATTCAGAAACATGATGACGGCGGCGATGAAGGAATTAAAAATCACGCCGGAAAGCAGCAGGTGATAAGGATGAAGCCGTCCATGAAATAGCGAAAAGCGATAGACGAACAGCATGCTCAAGAGCGCCCCGAGAAACGCCGCCAGCGGCACCCAGGAGATTTCGCCGAGGAGTCCTCCGGCGAGCGGCAAGAGCCAGTTGGGAAAAAAAATCAGTCCGACGATGCCACCGAGAGAAGCGCCGCCCGATACCCCGAGCATTTGCGGGCAGGCGAGCGGATTACCGAGCAGAGCCTGAAGCACGACGCCGCAGCTCGCCATACCGCCGCCGATGGCCACGCCCAGGAGGACGCGCGGCAGGCGCGCGCGAAAGAGTATTTCCGAGTCCGGATTCGAGGAAAAGATATTCTGTAGCGCCTGCGTCAGAGTCCAAGCGCACGGGTCCGAGCAAAGCGCAGCCGACGATGGACAGCGCCAACAAAGCCAACAGCACGCCGTTGACCAAAATCATCTTTCTACGGTCGAGAACCTTCACAACCACTTCCTTTATTGAATCCAGGTTTAGCTTCCGCGAAGCACTCGGGATGCACGAGGCGGGCGATTTCTTCCAGCCCTTCGCCGATGCGCGGTCCGGGCCGGAGGATCTTGTCCGACGGGTAGGCATAGACGCGGCGCTCTTTCACGGCGGGAATGGACTTGAGATCGCGCCAATTTCTCGCGACTCGTCCGCGGTCCGATCCCATGCCGGCCTCGATGATGACCTGCGGCGCTTTCGCGACGACGTACTCATCGGGAAGATTGAGCCAGGGTTGAGCCGCGTTGCCGGAAATATTTTCGCCGCCCGCAAGAGTGATCAGTTCATCGAGAAAATTTCGCCCTCCGACTGCGACCAGCGGGCGAAGGCCCACGGCTAAAAGAGTACGGCGGCGCGGCGCGGGCGCCACGCGCTTTTTTACTTCGTCGAATTGCCGCTTAATCTGGCGTACGAGTCTCTCGCCCGCTTCAGGACTGCCAATCATGTAAGCGATTGATTTGATCGAATTCAGTATATCGTCCACGCTGTTCACCGATACTAGAGCGACTTTCAAGCCGAGTCGCTCCATTTCGCGCGCTTTCACCGGATGGTTGGAATCGTTGACGCCAATGACCAGATCCGGTCTTTGGGCGGCGATTACTTCCAAGCTAGGATTGATAAAGCCGCCGATCTTGGGAAGTTTCTGCGCTTCGGCGGGATAGTCACAGTAGGTTGTCACTCCGACCAGGCGATTACCGAAGCCGAGCGCGAATAGTGTCTCGGTCACGCTGGGCGCAAGGGAAACGATTCGTTGCGGGTAAGGCGCGGACGCTGCTTGCGCAAGTGAAGCGTGCGTCAATCAGGACGATCAGACTCACTGACAGCAGACGAACGGCAATCATGTTTGGCCAATGGCTCATCGCGCTCCAAGAGCGAGAATTACCAGGACTGAGGTCTCACTCAATTCGCCAACCGCGCCGAAAGTGTCGCCGGTCACGCCGCCCAATCGACGGTGAAAATATTGTTTGCTCGCGAACGCGAAGACGGCTATCCAGATCATGATGGCGATGCCGGTGCCGTGCAAGATTGCCGCGACTAGAATGAGTGTGATGAAACGTAGCGAAGACAACGTGCTTCGTCTTCAAGTGATCTATCAGAGTCGAACCCAATCCTGGCTTTGCCGCTTCAGAACGATAGCCCAACAGCACCATCGCCCAACGGCCGAGAATTGGCGCGGCCAGGAGCGCGCGCCAACGCTCGTTGTCCATGCTCTCGATGGCGTGAATTTTGAAAAACAACAGCAAGACAATCGCGATCAGACCGAAGGCGCCGGTATGGCTGTCGTCCATGATGCCAAGCATGCGTTCGCGGTCGCCGCCCGCGCCCAAGCCGTCGAAAGTATCGCCAACGCCGTCCAGGTGCAGGCCGCGTGTCAGCCAAGCCAGCAGGGTCACGACCGCCACGCTCGCCAATCCCGGGCTCGCAAACGGCGCTAGCAGGAAGTTTACCAGCACCAAGATCAGACCAAGCAAGAAGCCGATGACGGGAAAGAAAATCGCAGCCGGTCCGACTTCATCGGCCGAACGATCGCGCCCGCTTTGGCCAGGGAAAAAGCGTCAAGAACTGAAGCGCCGCGAAAAACGAGCTCACGAAAGTTTCTCTTTTACGCCGGCGGATTCGAACGTCGCCATCTCACCGATGATTTTTACCGATGCTTCGATCAAACCCATGAGCAAACAGGCGCCGGTTCCCTCGCCGAGGCGCATCTGCAAATCCAGCATGGGTACGAGCTTGAGTTCGTCGAGCATCAGCCTGTGACCTTTTTCTGCGGAGAGATGCGACGCGAAGAGAATATCTCGCACGTGGGGAGCGAATCTGTGGGCGAGCAACGCTGCCGCGCCGGATATAAAACCGTCGAGCACCATCGGCACGCGAAGCGCCGCGGCGCCGAGAACGACACCCGTCATGGCGCCGATTTCCAAGCCGCCGACTTTGGCGAGAACGTCGAGGGGATCATTGGCGTCGGGGCGATTGACCTCCAGACCCTCTTTCGATCGCGGCGACTTTTCTCGCCAACGTTGCGTCGTCGATTCCCGTGCCGCGCCCGACAACGTCGGCCGGCGCAGCGCCCGTCAAAGCGCATAGAATCGCCGTGGCGCTGCTGGTGTTGCCGATGCCCATGTCGCCGGCGCCGAGCAGAAAAATGTTTTCCGCGGCTGCTTCTCGGACGAGCTCGATGCCGAGCTCTACTGACCGCACAGCCTCATCCCGTGTCATCGCCGGCCCGCGCGCGAAATTCGCCGTGCCGCGGCGTATTTTATAATTGCGCAAGCCGCCCGGCGCGGCGAATTCATAATCAACGCCGACATCGATGACTTCGGTATCGACGCCGTGATGGCGCGCCAAGACGTTGATCGCAGCGCCGCCATTGAGAAAGTTGTACGTCATCTGCGCCGTGACCTCTTTCGGGTATGCGCTGACACCTTCCTGCGGTGATGCCGTGGTCCGCCGCGAAGACGAACAAGAGCTTTCGTCCAAGCTGTGGCGGGACCTTTCCCTGGATGACGGCGATGCGCCGCGCCAACTCTTCCAGTCGGCCCAAACTTCCCTGCGGCTTGGTCAGTGAGTCGAGGCGCTGCTGCGCCGCGCTTTCGCTGCAACGATCCAACGGCCGGATTTGCTTAAGCGTCTCGTCTAAGGACATAGGGTCGCTTTCTTGACGATCATCGGGATTCCCGCCACGGTAAGAACGACTTCGCTGGCTGCCGCGGCAATTCGCTGATTGGCCCAACCGGCGAGGTCGCGAAATTGCCGCGCGAGAACATTATCCGGAACGATGCCCCAGCCGACCTCGTTGGTCACCAATACGACGTGAAAATCCAGGCGTGGCAATGTCTCGACTAATTCTTCGAGCTTCTCGCTTGCAAATTCCGTATTGCGATGGAGCAGGAGATTACTCAACCAAATGGTCAAACAATCCACCAGAGCGCAGTCTGTTCGGCCAAGCTGCGCCCGTAGCACCGCGGACAATTCCATCGGTTCCTCGACAGTGGTCCAATCGTTGCCGCGCCGCTTTTTGTGCTCGGCGATGCGTTGGACCATCTCTTCATCTTTGGCTTCGGCGGTGGCGACGTAAAGCCGACGGTCGCCCAGCTCTGCAGCGCGCAGTTCGGCGTAGATGACTTTTTCCCGAGCGCGCGCCGCCGGTAACTAAAATGATTTGCTTGGCCATGGCACTATTCGATCGATGAAGCCGACCATTCCTTGAGTGCCGCAAGCAGCCGCCGGTTGTCTTTTCGCCGTTTCACGGCGACGCGGAAATAATCGACGCCGAGTCCCGCGAAAGAAGTACACGCGCGGATGAGTATCTTCTTTCTCGACAAGAAAGAGCGGAGTTGCAACGCATCGATACCCTTTCTGTCGATTTTGACCAGCAAGAAATTGGCGCGCGACGCAAATGGACGAAGTCCTTCGATGGCCGCCAAGCCTGCTGAAACAAAACTTCTCTCCTCGTGCCAACCAACGCTCCGTTTTCGTCGAGAAGCGCGCGTCTTTGAGACACGCGAGGGCCACGCTCATGGCAGGGGCGTTGACGGACCAGGGTTCCTGGTAAGCGGCGAGCTGGGCGACTCTGCGAGTTTCGCCGAGAAGATAACCGAGCCGGAGCCCGGGCAAAGCGAAGTATTTAGTCAGCGAGCGCAAAACGATCACGTAAGGATTCTCGCGCACCAGCATCTTGACGGATTCCACTTCGACAAAGTCGATGAAGGCTTCGTCGATGACGACAAAGGTTTTTCTCGTCAAAGCGACGCGCGCGATGGTTGCTATCGCTGTTTTTGGAATCAACTGACCCGTCGCGCCATTGGGCGTGGCGAAGAAGACGATGTCGCAATCCTTGTCCCACGCGGTCATAAACTGCCGCGTCGAGAACTTGAAGCCGTCCGCAGCGGTTAGAGTAAACTGGTGCACACTCGCTCCGCCAAGCGCCAACGCGTTGGCGTATTCGGAAAATGCCGGACTGACAATCAATGCCTTGCGCGGGCGCAGGGCGGCGCACAACAGATAGATGAGTTGGGTCGAGCCGTTGCCGATGAGGACTTCCGCGGCGTTCCTCCCGTGGCGCTCCGCCAAGGCGCTTTTAAGTTTTTCGCCATAGGCATCGGGATAGCGCGAGATTTCGCCATAGCTCTTGATGAAAGCTTGGCGTGCTGAACGCGGCGGCCCCAGGGGATTGATGCTGGCGCTGAAATCGAGAATTTCGCCGGCTTCGATGCCGGCGCTGCGCGCCCACGCGTCGACATCGCCGCCATGCATCCTGTCGAGACGCGTCTCTAGCTGCGCGACGTCGGCAGCAGCGCGAAAGTCGCGAGCGAGAGAATCGCTGTGACCAGACATAGGACACGTCCTTCCTTCAACATTTCGATGCTGACCGGCTGCAAGTCGTCGCCGATGTAGGGCTTGCGGATTTCCTTGCCGAAGTAAACGCTCGGGCCGCCGAGACGGATGCCAAAGGCGCCCGCCAGCGCGGCCTCGGGATAGCCTGCATTCGGACTTAGGTGATTAGCGTGGTCACGCCACGTAATACGCAAAGCGCGCGCCGGATTCAGACGCACCGCCGCCGTTGCAACCACCATGAACAAAGCCGTGAGTCGGGCTGGGACAAAATTCATCGCGTCATCCAGACGCGCGGCGAACTTGCCAAAATAAAAATACCGTTCTGTGCGGTAGCCGATCATGGAGTCCAGCGTGCTGACGGCTTTGTACGCCATCGCCAGCGGGCACGCCGCCGAGAAACAGATAAAAGAGCGGCGCCACGATGCCGTCGCAGGTGCTCTCGGACAAGGATTCCAGGCTGGCGCGCAGCACTTTGTCTTGGTTCAAATCGGTGGTCTCGCGGCCGACAATGTGGCCAAGTTTTTCTCGCGCGATGACAATGTCACCGGCGCGCAACGGGCCTTCGATCTGTTTGACGGCGTCGAGCAAGCCGCGAGTTGCCAGAGTGGTGGAAGCCAAGGCCGCGTTGGCGCTAAAGGATAGCCATAACGGCAGCAGATTGAACAGAGCAACCAGCGCCAGCGCCGCCGTTGCCGAGAGCGTAACTAAGAAGAGCGATAGCGTCATGCCGGCGAGAAAGTCGCGGCGGGCGTGGCCACTGCGCAACCAGCGTTCGCCATGCGAGATCAAGTTTACCCATCAAGACCACCGGATGAGGCAGCCAGCGCGGATCGCCGATGGCGAGATCCAAAAGGAAGGCGCGCGATCAAGAGCGCTGCCGAGAAGTTCAAGAGAGATTGCCAGTCCATCGATATCTTTGATCCCTGGCGGCGCTGCCGTCCCGGGCTATGGCGAACGCCTCATCGCGCTGAGATGGCATAAAAATCGCCGCGGCGAGATCGATGTTTATCCGCCATGGGATTTGCCTGCCGGCGCAGCGCTGTCCCGGCTCGACGCCAGCGCCAATCCGTTTCTCACAGCGGAATAGGCCGCCCGGCCGATCAGTTCGCCGAGCTGGGTATGCTTGCCGCAATAGCGCTCGCGTTCGCGGCCGAGGGAAACGACGGCGATGCAATCGGTGCCCGTGCCGGTGGCGGCGAGATGCGATATCGAGCTGCGAATTCCGGCTTCATTGAGAGCGCGCACGCGGCCTTCCGTGGCGATCTGGATCGCTTCCACCATCGCTTCGTCCGTGAGTCCGGGCTGCACGGCGAGTATCATATTGATGGTGTGGAGTGGCGACGGCGCTGGATTTTCAGTCTTGGCAGCCGCCGGATCGCCGACGGAAAGCGCGTTGCCGCAGCCGACGGTTGCAAAGCATGTGACTTCGTTGTCACCGCCGACAGACAGACACTTGCACTCGGTTTTTCATTTCTACGGCAGTCGCCATCGCGACGACTTTTCCCTTAAGTTCCATTCGTGACTGCCGCTGCTTCGAGCCATCGCTCCGGCTGGGCGCAGAACAATCCATCGCTGCCGCTGACATGGTGATTGATGATATGATCGGCGTGACACAAGCCACCGTTGAGAACCGCCCAGCTCAGCGTTCGCGCAGGCGCGGGAAAGCTGACGATCAAAGCGTCTGGTTCGATGCGAACGGTAAACGATAGATTCATGCTCGGTGCTTCAGGCCAAACACGGCGCCTCCGCCGCCCGGCAGGCGGCGACGAAGCTATGGGCAAACTTCGGGTTCGAGCCAAAGTGCAAGTGCACGTAACTGCCCAGGCAATTCTTATAGCGATACCCCGCGCTTAATTTTTTCTTGCCTTGCCCAGCGACGGCGTAGACGGTATCGATCGCCTGTAGCGCCGGTAGCGCCGTAAATTTCTGAATAGTGAAACTCGTGGCCGCGGATTCTTTCTCCCGGCGCGGCAAACGCTTTCTTCCCGGTGATCACCTCCCGATAGCCGAGCGCTTGTAGGCGCTGCCGCATCCTGATCTTGAAGGGAAAGACGCCGATCATCGGATGGGTCCGCTTCGCGTGGTCCGTCAAAGCGGCGGTGAGGTACATGAAGCCGCCGCATTCCGCATAAACCGGACCGCCGGCTTCGATAAAACCCTTGATCGCCGCTCGCATGGAACGATTGCGCGAAAGCTCCTTAGCGTAAAGCTCCGGATAACCGCCGCCAAGATAGATGCCTTGAGTTCCTTTCGGAAGTCCGCGGTCCAGGATTGGGCTGAAGGTGGCGATCTTTGCCCCCGCGCTTTTCAGAATAGCGAGATTGTCGGGATAATAAAAACAAAATGCCCGGTCGTGGGCGACCGCAATCGGCACCTGGCCATGCGCCGGTTTTCTCGGCGCCGCCACCGGCACGACAATCTTGATGCGCGTGCTAGCGAGTAGACGATCCAAATCGACGTGTTCTTCGATCAGCCGGGCAAGCCGACGAATAAAAGATTTGCCGAGCCAACCTTCTTCAGCGACCGTTAGGCCGAGGTGGCGTTCAGGGATCGTCACTCGGAGATCGGTCGGAATGCCTCCGAAACAGCTGAGACCTGGCAAGGATTTAAGAGCTTGCTTAAGGTACTGGAGGTGACCGGGTCCGGCGACCCGGTTGAAGATAACTCCCACGAGGCGGACTTTCGGGTCGAACTCGCGGTAGCCCAGAGTCATGGCGGCGACGCTGCGAGCTGCCGCGGCGGCATCGACGACCAGAACGACCGGCAAATCGAGCCGCTTCGCCATCTCTGCCGTGCTGCCTTCCTCGGTCGCCCCGCTGCGGCCGTCGTAAAGCCCCATCATGCCCTCGACCACGGCAACGTCTTTGTCCTGAACGTTGCTCACGAAGGAACGGCGATTGTAGCCTTCCGACAACATCCAACCGTCCAAGTTGTAAGACGGCGTGCCGCAAACTCTTGCGTGCAATCCGGGATCGATGAAATCGGGACCGATCTTGAACGGCTGGACTCTTGAGGGCGCGGCCGCGCAAAGCCGCCATGAGACCGAGCGAGACGGTCGTCTTGCCAACGCCGCTATGGGTGCCGGCGATGACCAATGCGGAGATAGCGCGCATACGTGATTCAGCCCGCTAGGTTCATCGGCTGTCGAGTGCACGGCTCGACGAGCCAGTTCCTGATGCGATTCATATCCAACGATTTTCTAAGATGGTTCGCCAGGCGATCGATGCGCGCCTCGCGTTCGGCGCCGACACGGGCAAATTTCTCGGCGGGAGCGAGATCGACGGCAGCGCGGGTGGCTCGAATAAATGCGTGGCGAAAATCGTCGCTGTCGAAAAAACCATGAACGTAAGTGCCGAAGACGCGGCCGGTTTCATTGACAGCGCCGTCGGCAACGAATTTTGTTTCTCCCTGGCGTTGAATGTCGGCGAGAGGATGGGTTCCGCTTTCGTAGAAAGTTTCACCGACGTGGATCTCGTAGCCTTCGAAATGAACTTGGCGGCGCGGAATCGTTGCTGAACAAGCTGCGTCGCAGCGAAGCCGCGAACGCGGCGCACGATCTTTTCCGCGCCGAGCACGGTGCGCACCGGCAGAAGACCGAGCGCCGTTCGGCGACAGGGGTCGCCTCGATTTTCGATACCGTAAGGATCTTCCACGGTGACGCCGAGCATCTGAAAGCCGCCGCAGATACCGGCGATGGGGATGCCGCTTTCTGCGAGCCGTCGCAGCTCTCGGTCAAAGCCGCGCTGTTCAAGCCACGACAGATCGTCAAGGGTCTGCTTGGTGCCGGGCAAGATGAGTAGATCCGCCACAGCCATTTCTTCGGGCGCTTCGAGGAATGCGAGCGAGATCGAAGGCTCAAGTGCCAAAGCGTCGAAGTCGGTGAAATTGGCCATGTGCGGCAGCGCGATGACGCCGATGCGCAGCGCGCGCGCCGATCCCGATTCCAAGTTTCTCCAGCGGCGCGCCGCCGAAGCTCGATCTTCCAAGGCGACGCCGTCCTCTTCGTCGAGGCCGAGATCGTGAAGAAACGGCACCACGCCGAGGCATGGCACGCCGAGGCGGGTTTCGATCATTGCGACGCCCGGTCGCAGCAGCGATTCGTCGCCGCGAAATTTGTTGATGATAAAGCCGCGAATACGAGCGCGGTCCGCCGGTTCAAGCAGTTCCAACGTGCCCAACAGGGATGCGAAAACGCCGCCGCGATCGATATCGGCGACGAGCACGCAGGCGGCATCGGCGGCATGGGCCATGCGCATGTTGACGATATCGTGGTCGCGCAGGTTGATCTCCGCCGGAGAACCCGCGCCTTCGAGCAAAACCAGCTCGTATTCGTCCGGCGAGCCGTCGATAAGCGCCGATTACTTCGGGAAAAAGTTGCTCGACGCGCCGGGTGTGATAATCGGACGCCGTAACTTGTCCCCAGATCTTTCCCAATAGGACCACCTGCGCGCCGGTATCTGTCGAAGGTTTGAGCAAGACGGGATTCATGTCGATGCTCGGCGCAACTCGGCAAGCTTCTGCTTGCAGCGCTTGCGCCCGGCCGATCTCGCCGCCGTCCGGTGTCGCGGCGGAGTTGAGCGACATGTTTTGCGCCTTGAAAGGCACGACCCGATAGCCGTCGTCGGCGAAGACGCGCCCCAGGCCGGTGGTTATAATCGACTTGCCGACATGGGAAGCCGTGCCGAGGATCATCAGAGCATTTTTGCGTCGGCGATGCATTCACTTCTGTTATTCGCGCTTAAGAGCAGGAGCCGGCGACGTAGAGCCATTTGATCCAGTCTCCGTTCTTGACGAGATAGCGCTCGGCAGGGACATTCGATCCGCGGCCGTTAACCTGAAAGCGCCAACCGCAGTCGGCGGCAAAGTCATTTTTGACTCCATCAATTTCCTCGACGAAATGTTCCATGCCATATCGAGGGGCCGTCGTTACCGGCAGCCGTTCTAACAAGACTTCGAGTACCGTGCTCTTTTCGGAAACGGTGACCATCGCTTCGAACGTTGGCTTACCAGCCGGTCCAAAGTCGATGGTCACCGTGACTTCGATCATAAACTTCTCAAATGATATTCCATCGTTGATGATACTAAGCCCGCCATTGCAAGTCTGGCGTATTTAGCTGCCGAAAGTCGCGCGCATGCCGAGCAAGAAGTTCAGCGGCCGGGCGCGAAAGCCATCCGCTTCTTCGTATTTTTTGTTGAACAAGTTTTCGATCTTGCCGAACAGAGTGAGATCTTTTACTGCCGGCACCCGCAACGGGAGAGAATAGTAAGACGCAAGGTTGAATATCGTGTAGCCGCCTTTGACGGTATCGCCAAACGGCGATGCGGCTCGAAAATCATCGCGTCGTCCAACGATGTTCGCGCCGAAATTAACATTCCAGCGGTCGTAGAGATAATTCAAGTTCACGTTTCCGCGATTTCTCGGGCGCCGGGGCAGTTTGCCGTCCGCGGTATCCCAGTCGAGATAAGTGTAATTGGCGTTCAGCGTTGAGCGAGTCGAGAAGCTTAATGCTTAAAGTCATCTCGACCCCGTCGAAACGGGCGCTGCCAACATTTTCGGCGCGAAAACAACCGAAAGGGTCACCGGGTATGGGTCTGCCCTCGATCATATCTTTTACTTCCCGATGAAAGTAGGTTGCGCCGACCTTGACTCGGTCTTGAACAAGATCTTGTTCAACTCCCGCGTTTAGCTCCCAACTTTTTTCCGGACCGAGATTCGGGATTGCCAAATGCAGGGCAGCCAAAGCCGGGCGGAAAAAACAACTCGTTCAGTGTGGGCGCCTTGAAACCTTTGGCATAGCCCGCTTTCAATCTTGTGCCGGTTTCGCGGAAAAGGTAGGCGGCAGAGAACGTCGGCGTCCATGCGGTGCCGAAGCTCTGGTTGTCGTCCAGACGAATGCCAGGAATCATGATCAAGCGGCGATCGAGAAATTGCAATTGCTCCTGCAAGTAATAGCCCATGTTTCTGATCGCCTTGTCGATGCCGCCGCTGGTATCGGCCGACCGGCGCTTATATTCGACACCGAATGTGGTCGTGCTCCAGTCGTCGAAGCGATAGTTGGTTTGAAATTCCCCGGTGTCGGTTCGCGGACGAAAGCGATCGCGGGTTCGCGAATCGCACGGGAAGCCAAAAAATACGCAGCTGTCAACATCGTCGCTGTCTTTGATGTTCTCCTTGAACATCGATCCCGCGATTCGATAATCCCAGTTTTTGAGAATTTTTTGCTCCCACTCCAATTTGCCCAAATATTGGGTGCTCGCCTCGCGCGCGTTGGAATCGGGTTGGGAAGCGAAATTGTTGTTATTGAACAGCCCTAAATTGTTTTTGACAAAGTGAAAAATCCCTTTGAGGCTGGCGTCGTCCGTCACTTGATAATCGAGCCGAGCGGATGTTGCGAGATTTCGATAATCATCGTTGACGCTGCGAAAGCCATCAGCTCTCCAAGCGCGCGGCGCTGAAGGAGTAGCCAAGTTTTCCCGCACTGCCCCTAAGCGACATCACCTGACGGTTCGTCCAACCGTTGCCGCCTTCGAGGGACAGGCCGGCCTCCAACGGCCCTTGGCCTTTCTTGGTGATGATATTGATGACGCCGCCGATCGCTTGCGAGCCGTAGAGAGTTCCGCCGGCGCCGCGAAGAACTTCGATGCGCTCGATGTTTTCCGTCGTCAGATGGGCAAAATTAAAAGCGCCCAGCGTCGTGCTGTTAACCTCGACGCCGTCGATCAAAACCAAAACCTGATCCGATTCAGAGCCACGAATAAATACGGATGTAGCGTTACCCCGCGATCCCGACTGCACGACATCGAGCCCGGGCACCGTGCGCAAAACTTGCAACACGGTCTCGGCCTGTTGGTCTTGAATGTCCTTGTCCGTGATTACAGTCGCCGAGGTGGTAACCTGCGACAAGGGAATTTCCGTGCGCGTCGAAGTCACGAATACCGGAGGCAGAGTAGGCTTCGGGCGGTTCCGCGGCAGGCAGTTCAAAAAACGAAAACAAAAAGAACAACAGAAAAAGAAAACAAACCTTCATCGAAATCTCCTTTTCCCGCGAAAGGGGAGTTGTTGGGGCAGAACGGATCGGTCTCCTGGCTTGAGCTTCAAACCTACTCGCCGCGCCTTCCCATCCGTCAGTTCAGGGTTCAAGATTTCAATTTTCGGATCGAATCCTTGAACCGAAAACTTAAACGTTGCGCAGTCGGTTCGACAGTGGCATATACTGCGGCTTTCGTAGCTCCTACAGTTGCGGGGCAGCAGGGGAATTCTCTGAAAGGCTAAAGGATAAGGGATAAAGGATGAAACTTTCCTTCATCCTTTTGCCTTCTGCCTTTATCCTTTCGGACTCACCCCTTTCCCTTGCATCCGTCTGCGATTAATAAAACTTGCTCTAATGACCTCCTAAAACTGTTCGTCACTATTTCGCATCGGCGAGGCGAAACTCGATGGGAATGCGCAGCCAGCTTTCGACCGGCTTGGTCGCCGTAGCGCGCCGGATGAAAACGCCAGCGCCGGATCGCTTCAGTTGCGGCGCGGTCGAGCGCCTCGCTGCCGGAGCTGCTGTTGATCTCGACTTTTTTGGATCGGCCGTGCTCGTCGACGAGCACGCGCAGGAGCACTCGACCTTCGCGGCCCTCGCGGCGGGCGCTGTCCGGATAGTCCGGCCTCGGTGTGTCGCGATAACGCGCTTGGGTCAGACCAATGCCAGTTCCGGATGAACCTGATCCAGTGCCGCTACCGCTGCCTCGTCCAAAGCCCGTGCCGGACGAACCTAATCCATTACCGCTGCCGGTTCCGCCAAGTCCAATACCGGAGCCATTCGCATCATCGCCCGCGGAATCGGAAATCGGCGCGGGGACGGAGTCGGCAGAGTTTGCTATCGCCGAAGCCAACGCAATGCTGCTGTCACTGACGGTTTCAACGCTGTTCGGCGGGCAATCTTGCCGGCTCTGGATTGGCAATGACTTCGGCTTCGACTCTCGGTTCGGCGATGCGCGGCGTAGCGCGATGCGATTTCGCATCGGCCTCGCCGAGCCGGGCATTCCGCTGTCCCCTTGACCGCCTGCGCCGCCGCCTTCCTGCTCCATTGGCAGAATCGTTACTTGAATCAACTGCGCCTGGCTGCGTCCGCCAAATGAAACCGGATACACCAGCGCGGCCGCGTGTAAACTCACAGATAGAATAAAGAACGAGGCCAATCTCATCATCGTCTGCTCATTGGCCTCAACAGAATTGGGGAAAGATTGCGAAACCTTTCTCTCTTCTCCGGAGAGGCCGGTCCTAACGCGCTAGGCAGGTTTCCTGACTCAGGCTTTTTTCTACTCGCCGCGCCTTCCCATCCTTCGCTTCAACTCAGGACAGTGGCTGGTTGCGGCTTTCGTAGCCGTCACAGTGGCGGGACCGCGCCGGATTTGCACCGGACTTCCCTATGAACCTAGCGCCGTGAACTAATGTAGGCGGAAACTATAACGCGACGAAAATCGCTGTCAAGCAGTCTTGCGATCATTGCGTCGCGAAACAATGTCGCTATAGAATTAGCCAAAACACGATGGGAATCGTCAAGACCGAAATGAAAGTGCTGAGTACGACGATGGATGCGGCCAAGCCCGGATCTTGACGATACTTTTCGGTCGAGAATGAAATTGACGACTGCCGCGGGAAGCGCGCCGTAGAGAAGCAGCACCTGCCGATTGACGCCTTCGGCGCCGATCAAATTTACGGCGATATTGGCGGCGGCGAAGCCGCCCGAAGATGCGCAGCAGCGCACCACCTAGAGCGTGGCCCAGTTGCAGTGATTCGACTTGATACAGGCGATAACCGAGGCTGATGAGCATGATCGGAATCGTCGCTTGGCCGAGCATGATGACCGGCTGCAAAAGCAGCTCGGGAATTTTGATTTGCGCGAGGTTGAACGAAATTCCCGCAATCGCCGCGTAAATCAACGGCAAGCGAAAAATCTCGGTCCAATTGCCGCGCCCATTCAAGATATAAATCCCCAGCGAGTATTGTAAAAAGGTGATGATTACGAACAGCAGCGTCGCGCGCTGCATGCCTTCTTGGCCGAAAGCGAACAGGGCCAGCGGGATACCCATGTTTCCCGCGTTCATGAACAAGGTCGGCAAGGTGAAGCCGCGCGAGCTGAACTCCAGAGAAGGAAATAGAGACGGATGAGCAATCCGACCGCGACGAAGATTAGTAAGATGCCGGCTGAAAGTTCGATGATATCGCCGGCGAAGAGCGGTTTGCTCGCCAGTGAACTGAAAACCAACGACGGTGTACCCAGGTAAACGACGATCTCGGTCACCGCCGCCAAGCTGATTTTCTTCCAGTGCGCGAAGACAAAGCCGGCGGCAATCAATAGAAAAACCGGAATAACGGGAGAGAGAGGTTTCAACAATTCCATCGGTGAAAGGATTTGCGGCTGATCAAAGAGAAGCTAACAAGATGAGGCTAAGCGCTTCGCTCAGTTCAATAACCGCGCCGAAGTGGTCGTGGGTGAGAACGGTATGGCGTCGATGGAGCAGGCTGCGGATGAGGAAAGCAAATACCGACAACGAAAGACCGAGCCAGAGACCTTTGCGGCCCAATAAATACACGGCCAAGCCCAAAGTCGCTGCGGTTGCTGCCAGCAGATGCCAAAACTTGACATTCTCGGCGATCCGCTTGGGCGTTTCCTCGCACCGATCGTAGTAACCGTAAATGAAAAGTACCAGTGCCCAGCGCGCCGCGATAGGCGTCAGAAATAGGCTTAGAGCGATTCTTTCGTCGATTGCATTGGTGGCGCCGATCTTGAACAAGAGAACAAAAAAAATCGCGACGAAACCCCACGTTTGAGAGCGTTGGCCTGCGGATTGGTAAATTATAGGCGCCATCGTGTCGAAAGTGTGTTTGGTGCCCTCGATGGGAATTCCGCCGGTCGCGGCCCACAAAATCGCGATAAGCAAGATGCTGAGAATTTCCGAGTCGAGATAAAGACTCAAAACATAATTAACGATTGCCAAAAGCAACCCAAGAACTGAACCGACCAAAGGAAAATAGATCGCCGCCGCGCCGACGGCTTCAGGGGTGGGTCCGTTCGCACCCGAACGGCCCCACAAGGTCAAATATTTGAACGCCGCGGAAAGCCCCTGCATGGCAATCCTTTTCACCCACCGAGACCTGCCTGTCAACCGGTTCGAGGGCCGTTTGCGACGGATTTTGCAGAGGTCGGTTGGAACATCAAAAAAAGTAAAAAAACTGCCTTATAAATCAAAGGTTTAAAGACTTGATATTGCTTTACTTTTGAGACCATTTCCGGTATTATTCTCAATGGTTGTAATTCTTTCTAAGTCCATAACTTTCAAGCAAAAATTCCAACTCGGCGCTGGGTGAAAATGGCTGAAGCAAAAAATCCGCAAGATTCCGAATATAACGCAGATAACATAAAGGTTTTGGAAGGCCTGGAAGCGGTCAGAAAGCGCCCGGGCATGTACATCGGTGACACCAGTGAGCGAGGTTTACATCACTTGGTGTATGAAGTCGTCGATAATTCCATCGATGAAGCGCTCGCCGGACACTGCGACAGCATCGCAGTTACGATTCATATCGATAACAGCGTCACCGTGGTGGACAACGGCCGCGGTATTCCCGTTGATCTTCATACCACGGAAAAAATTTCCGCCGCCGAAGTTGTGCTGACCAAACTGCACGCCGGCGGCAAGTTTGACAAAGCTTCTTACAAAGTTTCGGGCGGTTTGCACGGCGTTGGCATCTCGGTGGTCAACGCGCTGTCGGAGACTTTAGAAATCGAAATCAAGCGCGACGGCAAGGTTTATCAGCAAAGTTACAAGCGCGGCGATCCGCAAGAACCGCTGAAAGAAGTCGGCAAGTCGAAAGAGCGCGGCACGCGGGTAACCTTCAAGCCCGATTCTACAATCTTTGAGACCAGCGATTTTAGCTACGATATTCTGTCGCAGCGTCTGCGCGAATTGGCGTTTCTTAATCGCGGCGTCAAAATCACTCTCGAAGACGAGCGCACACAAAAAAACCACGAGTTTTTCTACAAAGGCGGGCTGCTGTCCTTTGTCGAGCATCTCAATCGCGCCAAGAGCCGCGATCCATCCGAAAGTTATTTACTTCGAAGGCGAGAAGGACGGTGTGGGCATCGAAATCGCCATGCAATGGAACGATGGCTACGCGGAAACCGTGTTCGCCTTCGCCAACAACATCAACACCATCGAAGGCGGCACTCATCTGATCGGTTTTCGCTCGGCGTTGACACGTTCGGTCAACAACTACGCGCTCAACGGCGGCCTGCTTAAAAAGGACGATGAGAATCTGCAGGGCGACGATGTGCGCGAGGGCTTGACGGCGGTCATCAGCGTGAAAGTGCCGGAGCCACAGTTTGAAGGACAGACCAAGACCAAGCTCGGCAACAGCGAAGTCAAAGGCATCGTCGAAGCTCTGGTCAACGAAAAACTTGGCAGTTATTTGAGCGAACATCCGACCGAGGCCAAAAAAATTGTCATAAAGGTGTCGAAGCGGCGCGAGTGCGCGAGGCGACCCGCAAAGCCAAGGATCTGGCCCGCCGCAAAGGCGCGCTCGATTCCGGCTCGCTGCCCGGAAAACTTGCCGATTGCCAGGAGCGCGACCCGGCGTTGAGTGAAATTTATCTGGTTGAAGGCGATTCCGCCGGCGGCTCGGCCAAGCAAGGGCGCGACCGGCGCAATCAAGCGATCCTACCGCTCAAGGGTAAAATTCTCAATGTCGAAAAAGCGCGCTTCGACAAAATGCTGTCATCCCAGGAAATTCGTCTGATGATTATGGCGTTGGGAACCGGCGTAAAAGAAGATTACGACGAAGCGAAACTGCGCTACCATTCGATCATCATCATGACCGATGCCGATGTCGACGGCTCGCATATTCGGACCTTGTTGCTTACTTTTTTCTACCGGCAAATGCCCCAACTGGTGGAAAACGGCCACCTGTTTATCGCTCAACCGCCGCTCTACAAGATCAAAAAAGGCAAACAGGAGCGCTATCTCAAAGACGAGCCGATGCTGGAGGATCATCTCATTGAACTCGGCACCGAAAGTATCCGCTTGCGCGCTTCCCAGAATGGTAACGGCCTCGTCGGGCAACCTTTGCAAGGTTATATCAAGAAGATCGCGCGCTGGGAAAAATTGATGATCTTGATCGGCAAGAAAAAGAAAAATCGCACGGTGGTCGAGGCGTTGTTGCTGGAAGATGGTTTTGGCGAAGAAACTTTGAAGGATAAAAACGCCCTGCAAAGTATCGAGGCTCGTTTAGCCTCCTACGTGAATTTGATTGCCCCGGAACAGTCGCCGTTGTCATGCCAGTTGGAAGAAGATGCCGAACACAATTGCTACAAACTCGTCGTATCGACGCGCGCCAATGGCACCGGCTACCAAACCATGATCGATCGCGAGTTCTTGACCAGTCCGGAATACCGGGAAATCAAGAAACTCTTCGCCGATCTTTCCGGTATCGGGTTGCCGCCTTACACGGTGGAAGACGGCGACAACAAGACGCCGCTAAAGTCTCTCACCGAAATTCTCAAGTACGTGATGGAAGGCGGCAAAAAGGGCCAATATATTCAGCGCTACAAAGGTCTCGGCGAGATGAATCCGGAGCAGCTCTGGGAAACCACGATGAATCCGGAAACTCGCGTGCTCTTACAGGTGCGTATCGAGGACGCGGTGGAAGCCGACGAGATCTTCTCGACGCTCATGGGCGATGAGGTTGAGCCGCGCCGCAAATTCATCGAAGAGCATGCGCTCACTGTTAAGAATTTAGACATCTAAGAAGAGTTCAAGCCGTTCCAATCGTTCAAAACATTTCAGTGGTTTGAACGCTTAAAATTTCCACGCAAATCGGACGAGCGAGTCAACCATGGAAGCAACGTTAAAGTCGCAAAAGGTTCCCGTTTACATCGAAGAAGAGATGCGTGAGTCGTTCATGGCCTATGCCATGAGCGTCATCATCAGCCGTGCGCTACCCGATGTGCGCGACGGGCTCAAGCCGGTGCACCGTCGGGTTCTTTACGCCATGTACGACGCCAGCAATACCTCGGATAAGCCGTATAAGAAATCGGCCCGTCTGGTCGGCGATATCATGGGCAAATATCATCCTCACGGCGATACGGCGATCTACGATACGATCGTGCGCATGGCGCAGGATTTTAACCTGCGCTACCCGCTGGTTGACGGCCAGGGAAACTTCGGTTCCATCGATGGCGATAATCCGGCGGCGATGCGTTACACGGAAATCCGCATGACGCCGCTGGCCGAGGAAATGCTCGCCGATATCGAAAAAGAGACCGTCGATTTCATCGCGAACTACGACGACTCGCTGAAAGAGCCCGCGGTTCTGCCGTCGAAAATACCCAATCTGCTGGTCAATGGCTCGGCGGGCATCGCGGTCGGCATGGCGACCAATATCCCGCCGCATAATTTGAGTGAAGTGATCGATGCCTTGATCGCTACGATCGAGAATCCCGCGATTACGATCAAGCAACTGATGCGACATATTCCCGGTCCGGACTTTCCCACCGGCGGTTTTATTCACGGCAGAGAACCGATTGTTCAGGCCTACCATGAAGGCAAGGGCATCGTGCAGATGCGCGGCAAAGCCTTCACCGAGACGGTCAAGCGCACGGGCAAAGAGCAGATCATCATCAACGAAATTCCCTACATGGTGAATAAGAAGCGGCTGATCGAACAAATCGCCGAGTTGGTCAACGACAAAAAGATCGAAGGCATCGGCGACCTGCGCGATGAATCGGACCGCGACGGTATGCGCATCGTAATCGAGCTGAAACGCGACGCGATGGCCGAGATCATCATCAACCAATTGCACAAACATACCCAGCTACAGGACTCTTTTGGCATGAATATGCTTGCCATCGTCGATGGCAAGCCAAAGTTGCTCAATCTCAAAGAAGCATTGAAGTGCTTCCTGGACCACCGCAAAGAAGTGGTGACCCGGCGCATCGCTTACGATCTGCGTAAGGCCGAAGAGCGGCTGCATATTTTAGAAGGATATCGCATCGCCCTCGACAATCTCGACGCCGTCATCAGCCTGATCCGCAATTCCCAGGATCCCAAAGTCGCCAGGGAAGGCTTGATGAGCAATTTCGCCCTGAGCGAGACCCAGGCCCAGGCGATCTTGGATTTGCGCTTGCAGCGCCTGACCGGCTTGGAGCGCGACAAGATCATGGAAGAGCATCGCGAGACGGTCGAGTTGATCGCCAAGCTCAGAGCCATTCTTGCCGACGAAAAGGAAATCTACAAAATCATCGTCGACGAGCTTAGAGAGATTAAAAAGAATTACGGCGACGAGCGGCGCACGCAGATCGTCGACCGCTCGGAAGATATTTCCATCGAAGACATGATCGTCGACGAAGACATGGCGGTGACCATTTCGCACGACGGCTATATCAAGCGCAATCCGGTGTCGCTTTACCGGGCGCAGCGGCGCGGCGGCAAGGGCAAGATCGGCACGACGACAAAAGAGGAAGACTTTGTCGAGTATCTTTTCATCGCGTCGATGCATTCCTACATTCTATTTTTTACCACGGTGGGAAAAGTATATTGGATCAAAGTCCACGAACTGCCCCAGGCGAGCCGGTCGGCGCGCGGCAAGCCGATCGTCAATCTGCTCAATCTCGAAGCGGGGGAGAGAGTTTCGGCGTTTCTGTCCGTGCGTGAATTTCAAGAAGGCCGCTATATCGTCTTCGCGACCAAAAATGGCCTGGTCAAGAAGACCGAACTGATGGCTTACGCCAATCCGCGCGCCTCCGGCATCCGGGCGATCGGCCTGGAAGTCGGCGACGAGGTGATTGGGGTTCGCCTGACGGACGGACAACAGGAACTGATTCTCTCGACGTCGGACGGCCAATCGATTCGTTTCAAAGAAGAGCAGGTGCGCTCGACCGGGCGCGGCACTTTTGGCGTTGTCGGGATGAAGCTCGACCCAGGCGACAAAGTCGTCAGCATGGAAATACTCACCCTGGGCTTCAATATTCTGACCGTCTCGGAAGGTGGCTACGGTAAGCGCACCGAGATGGATGAGTATCGTCTGCAGTCGCGCGGCGGTAAGGGCATCATCACCATGAAAACGACCGATAAGACCGGCCGGGTGGTGGGTGGCCAGCAAGTAACCGAGGATGATCAACTGATGCTGATCTCCAACAAAGGCAAGATCATTCGAATGCGCATCAAAGATATTCGCATCATTGGGCGCAACACGCAGGGTGTACGCTTAATCGAGCTCGAAGAAGGTGAGCGGGTCGTGTCGTTGGCGCGCTTGGCGGAGAAGGAAGAAGACGAAGAGCGAGGATGAGGGCGAGTAGTTGCGCCGGTTGACCAACGACGGCCTGATTTCTTCCGGTAAATCTTCAGGAAGCTTCTAAGGCTTGCCGGAAAACAAGTATACTTCTCATGCCAGCTCAATCCATAGGGGTCATCGGTGCCGGTGGCTGGGGTACTGCGCTGACCAAGCTACTTGCTGACAAGGGCGCGGAAGTCACGCTCTGGTGTCACGGCGCAGCCAGCTATCATGATTTGGTCGATCGTCGGGAAAATCGCGCCTATCTTCCAGGGATCAACTTGCCGGCAAATGTCGAAGTCACTCAATCGCTCGAAGTAGCAGGGTCGGACAAGCGACTCATCATTTGCGCGGTGCCGTCACACGCGGTACGCGAGGTTTTTTCCAAGCTCGCCCCAGTGGTCGCGCTCGAGACCCTACTGGTTTGCGGTACAAAAGGTCTTGAAGAAGAGACCTTTAACACGATGGGGGAGCTACTGGGGGATATTTTCGGCGCGGACTAGAAAACAACGGCAGGGATTTCTTTCCGGTCCGACTTTCGCTATTGAAGTCGCGCGCCAATTACCGGCCGCAGTCACTGTGGCGGCCTACGACGACAACGTGGCCAAGGAGATTCAAGCGATTCTCAGCACGCCGAGTTTTCGAGTTTATACTTCGCCCGACGTGGTCGGCGTGCAAATTGGCGGGGTGGTCAAAAACGTTATCGCCATCGCTGCCGGGATCAGCGATGGCTTGGGCTTAGGGCATAACGCGCGCGCGGCGTTGATCACGCGTGGTCTGGCGGAGATGACTCGATTGGCGGTACGCCTGGGCGCAGATGCAATGACCCTTGCCGGTCTGCCGGGCTTAGGTGATTTGGTGCTCACCAGCACCGACGATTTAAGCCGCAATCGTACCGTCGGTTTACAGATTGCGCGGGGCGAGACGTTGGCGGAAATTACCGCCGCCAAGCGAACCGTAGCCGAAGGCGTGCGCAATACCCGTTCACTGCATGCCTTAGCGCGCCGGCGCGGGGTAGACATGCCAATCGTCGAGCAGATGTATCAAGTTCTTTATGGCGGCAAGAAACCCGCCGACGCTGTGGCGGATCTCATGCAGCGCTCTTTGAAGTCCGAAGCTCGCTTAAAATTGACAAGACTCGGACGGTATGATTGATATAAGCACTTGGCCGTTTGACCGGCCGCAGGGAGTGTAGTTCTTATGAAACGAACCTATCAGCCAAGCAATATACGCAGGAAACGGACGCACGGCTTTCTCGCCCGCATGGCGACGCCCGGAGGGCGCAACGTGATCAAGCGGCGCCGTGCCAAGGGACGAAAAAAATTGACGGTAAGTGTGCCACCGAAACGGGCGCGCACCTAGTACGAGGGGACGTCGCTGAAGGGCAGAGAAACTTTTCCGAAATCGGCCCGCCTGAGGAAACGACCGGAATTCTTAAGGCTTTCACGTACCGGACGGAAACATCACTCGGCAAATTTCGTCGTTATCAGCCAGCCGAACGAACGAGCCGAAACCCGATTAGGGATCACGGTGAGCGGCAAGGTCGGCAACTCGGTCGTTCGCAACCGGATCAAGCGGCAAGTTCGAGAATTTTTTCGTCGTCGCCGAGGCGAGTTGCCGCCTGCCTGCGATATCCTCATCATCGCGCGGACCAGCGCCGCCGAGCTTTCGGGGAAAAGGGTTACGGATGAACTCGAAAGAACTCTGGTGCAGCGAAGCGTGCATCGCAAATCGTGAGTAGAATGGTCGGCAGCTTATTGATTCTCATACTCACGGGCTATCGCAAACTTATTTCCCCTTTGCTGCCCCCATCGTGCCGGTTTTACCCCAGCTGTTCAGCTTATTCTCAAGAGGCCATTGCAAAATTCGGAATCCTGAAGGGCTTGGCTTACAGTCTCGGCCGCCTTGGCCGCTGCCACCCGTGGCATCCCGGCGGATATGATCCGGTAAGATAGTTTTAATCCATGGATAAACGCGCAATCATAGGTATCGCTCTATCGATCATGGTGCTGGTGATTTACCAGGAAATCGATCACCCGCTACTACGGGCCGCCGCCGGCGTCCACGCCGCCGGCGATTGAAAATAAAGCGACTCAAAGCGAAACGAGCGCAACGCCGGCGCCTAGCGCATCGAATGCGCCCGCGCGCCGTCGCCAAAGCCGCGCAGCCGGCCACGCCGCGGGCAGCCGGCGAAAGATGTCCGGGTCGAAACCGAAAACTATGTCGCGGTTTTTACGACTCAGGGGGCGCGACTCAAAAGTTTCACTTTCAAAAACTATCGCAGCGCGGTCGATGTTCATAGTCCGCCCTACGATATCGTTCAAACCGCGCCGGGGGTGCCGCTACCACTTGGGAGTGCGCTGGCAATCACCAGCGCCGTTCGACGACGCGGACGTGAATTACTCCGTGCAAGGCGGCGATGTGAATTTAAAAGGCGAAGCCAAACAGACCCTGGTATTTCAAGGCAATGGCGCCGAACGGCGCGGTGATTACCAAGTCGTTTACTTTTTCCGGCGCTGCTTATCCGATTCAAATGGAAGTCGGCGTCAAGGCGGCCGACGGCACGGCGCCGATCCCGGAGATTGTCATCACCGATAAGAGCGATCAGAGCGTGCTCAATCATGGCGCGCCTTTCGAAGGCTTCCTCGCCCTGGTCGATAACAAGATCAAGCGCGAGCATTTGCCGGAAGCGGTCAAAGGCCTGGAGTTTAGCGGCGATGTTTCCTGGGCCGGCTTCGGTCACACCTACTTTCTATTCGCCCTGGTGCCTGAGAACGGCGCGCAGCATAAAACTTCGGTGCGCCAAGCAGGCGCGGCGTTGGTGGCCGCTATCAGCGGTCCGACGCCGACCGAGCGATATACGCTTTTTGTCGGTCCCAAAGAACTCGACATCTTAAAGTCAGTAGGCAAAGGCATCGAGCGCGCCATCGACTTCGGCTATTTCGGTTTTATCTCGATGCCGCTGCTTTACGTGCTGCATTTTTTTCACCGGTTTACGGCAAGCTACGGCCTGGATATCATCATCCTCACGGTGCTGATCAAGGTTCTGTTGGCACCGCTGACGCATAAGAGCTACATGTCGATGAAACAAATGCAGAAGCTGCAGCCACAAATGGAAAAGCTCAAAGAGCGGTTCAGCAGCGATAAGGAAAAACTGAACAAGGAAATCATGGAGCTCTACAAGCGCCATGGTGTCAATCCGCTCGGCGGCTGCTTGCCGATGGTGCTGCAGTTCCCGGTTTTCATCGGTCTCTACAATGCGTTGAGCACACCCATCGAACTGCGCCACGCGCCGTTTTTATGGATTAAGGATCTATCCCGGCCGGACTGGGAATCGCTGCCTTTCGCAGTTCCCGGCTGGTGGCCTTCTGCCCTGCCTTCGGGTCTTCCAGTGCTGACCATTTTCATGGGCGCGAGCATGTTCTTGCAGCAATGGATGACGCCTTCGGCCGGCGATCCCAATCAAAGAAAATTGATGCTCTTGATGCCGCTGATGTTTACGTTCATGTTTGTTTCGTTTCCGGCGGGGCTGACCGTCTATTGGCTGGTCAATAACTTGCTTAGCATCGGCCAGCAATATTGGATCAACCGCCAGCACGGATAGGTGCCCTTAGAGAGGTTGGATTTATGGATTTCGTGGAAGCCGAAGGCGATACCATAGATGCGGCGATCGACCATGCCCTTGAGTTACTCGGCGTCGGGCGCGAAAAAATAACCATCGATATTATCTCGGAAGGCCGCAAAGGCATTCTGGGTTTTGGCGCGCAGAAGGCGAAAATTCGCGCCGCGTTGCGCAAATCGCCGATCGGCGCTGACACACCATCGGAAGCGCCGCCGGCGGTCATCGAGCTGTCCAGCGCTCCCAGTCGATACTTCCGCTGCCACCGAAAAAGCCAAAGCCGCCCTGGCCGAGATCCTCAAGCTGATGGGCTTCGGCGCCACAGTGGAGCAAAAAGCGGCACGGAACGGCGATGAGACGATTCTTGAGGTCAAGGCCGACAACAGCGGTCTGTTGATCGGCCGCAAAGGGCAAACCCTCGAGGCCCTGCAGTATCTGGTGACGCGGATCGCCGGCGAGTACCCAGGCAGCGAGGGGCCGCACATCGTCATCGATATCGAAAATTATCGCGAGCGGCGGCGCAAATCGCTCGAAGATATGGCGCTGCGATTGGGGGAAAAAGCCAAGCGCCAACGTAAAACCGTCACCGTCGACGCACTCAGCGCCGCCGATCGCCGGGTCATTCACGCCGCGTTGCAAGACGATCCCTGGGTCACCACCCAAAGTCTCGGCCAGGGCTCCTATCGCCGACTACTGATCATTCCCGAAGGGGACCGGCGCAAAAAAGAAGAAACCTCTGCGCCGGCATCGCCAGACAGATCCGGCGCCAATCCCCAGCCCCGGCCGGTGCGGCCCAGTCCTTCGCGCAGCACCGAGGATGATTGCTGAAGCCGGTTCCTTATGCCGAAGCCCGGGGCATCGATTTCGCTTTATTGACCCGCAGCGAAGCGTTCTCTATAGTGATCTCGTGATTCAACGCCGCAAAACCAAACAGATCCAGCTCGGCAAAGTGAAAGTTGGCGCCGATGCGCCGATTACCGTCCAGTCCATGACCAAGACCGATACGCGCGATGTGCGGGCCACGGTACAGCAGATTTGGGACTTGGAGGCGGCCGGCTGCGAGATTGTGCGTTGCGCTGTGCCGGTGCGCGAAGCTGCCGAAAAGCTTGGGGAAATCAAAAAAAAGATTCGCATCCCGCTGGTCGCCGATATCCATTTTAATTACAAGCTGGCGCTGCTTGCAATCGAGCAGGGCGTCGACGGCCTGCGCCTCAATCCCGGCAACATCGGCGCGCGCAAGTACGTCGAAGAAGTTGTCAAAGCGGCTTCCGAGCGTAAAATCCCGATTCGCATCGGTGTCAACGCGGGCTCTCTGGAAAAAGATCTGTTAGAGAAGAACAACGGACCGACCGCCGAAGGCATGGTCGAAAGCGGCCTGCGCCATATTCATATCCTCGAAGACTGCGGCTATCGGGAAATCAAGATTTCGCTCAAAGCCTCCGATCCGCTGATGATGATCGAGGCCTATCGCATGCTCGCCGATAAAGTGAACTACGCTTTTCATTTGGGCGTCACCGAGGCTGGCACGCCGGGCATCGGCACGATTAAGTCGGCGATCGGATTGGGCACCTTACTCGCCGAAGGCATCGGCGACACGATTCGCGTCTCGCTCGCCGCCGATCCCGTCGAAGAAGTGCGGATCGGCATCGAAATCCTCAAAGCGCTGAAGATTAGAAAAGAAGGCATGACTTTCGTCGCCTGTCCTTCTTGCGGCCGCGCCGACGTCGATCTGGTCGGCTTGGCGAAAGCGGTCGAAGAAAAAATGCAGCCCTACAGCAATCTCAACATTCACGTCGCGGTGATGGGCTGCGAGGTCAACGGTCCTGGCGAAGCACGCGCTGCCGACCTCGGCGTCGCCGGCGGCAAGGGCATCGGTTTGATCTTCAAGCGCGGTGAAGTGATCCGCAAGGTTCCCGAAGCCGAGATCGTTACCGCTTTGATGGAAGAAGTGAAAAAATTCGCCGCCGAGAAAGAGGCGGCACTCGCGGTCGCCGCGGAAGCCTGATCTCCTCTCTCCACATTGATTGGTTACCTGGACCACGTGGCGCCGCCACGATAATCACGGCAAGAGTTTTCAAAGAACGGAAAGCGGTGTAGCCAGACATACTAACCACAAAAGGCATGAAACGTAGGGCGGGATCGATCCCGCCCTTTTTCGATTCAAGAAGAGTCCGGCAAAAATATGCGCTGGAGCAAGACCCTCATTCCGACACTCAAGGAAGACCCGGCGGACGCGGAAGTCATCAGCCATAAACTCCTCGTCCGCGCCGGCTTTATCCGCCAGATCAGCCGCGGCATCTACGATTATTTCCCGTTGGCGCTGCGAGTCATTCGCAAGATTGAAGAAATCGTGCGCCAGGAAATGGATCGCGCCGGGGCGCAGGAATTGCTGCTGCCGATTTCATCGCCGGCGGAGCTTTGGCAAGAAAGCGGGCGCTGGGAAATGTACGGCAAGGAATTGCTCCGCTTCAAGGACCGCCATGAGCGTGATTTTTGTCTCGGCCCGACCCACGAGGAAATCGTTACCGATCTGGTGCGGCGGGTGGTGCGTTCCTACCGTGAGCTGCCGTTCAACCTGTATCAGATTCAAACCAAATTTCGTGATGAGGTCCGGCCGCGCTTCGGTTTGATGCGCGGGCGCGAATTCATTATGAAAGACGCCTACAGCTTTCACACCGATGTGGAGGACAGCCGGCGCGAATACGACAACATGTTTCAAACCTATAAGCGCATCTTCACGCGTTGCGGTTTGCGTTTCCGTCCGGTGGAAGCCGATACCGGCGCCATTGGCGGCAGCCAATCTCATGAATTCCAAGTGCTGGCCGAGTCCGGCGAAGACGCCATCGTCAGCTGCACCAACTGCGACTACGCCGCCAACCTCGAAAAGGCCGAAGTCAAAGGCGGCCGGCCGGCCGGCGCGCGACATCAACGCCGAGACGCCGGCCGTGGAAAAGGTCTCGACACCTGGGAAAAAAACCGTCGCCGAAGTCGCCGAGTTTCTCAATCTGCCCGCCGATAAGTTCATCAAGACCCTGGTCTACCGCACCGACAGCGGCGAAATGATCGCGGCTTTGGTGCGCGGCGATCACGAAATCAACGAGCTCAAATTACGCGCCGTGACCGGCTGCCGCGAGATCACCCTGGCCGACGAAACCACCGTGGCGTCGGCCGCGGGCGTGATTCCCGGCTTTCTCGGGCCGATCGGTCTGAAGCTGCGCTTGATCGCCGATCACTCGATTCATGGCATGCGCGGCGCGGTCACCGGCGCCAACGAGGCCAATGCGCATTTTATTCACGTCGACCAGGAGCGCGATTTCACGCCGTCGGCATTTGCCGATTTGAGGACTCGCCGTCGCCGGCGATCCGTGCGCGCGCTGCGAGACCGGCGTCTTGGAAACCCATCGCGGCATCGAAGTCGGGCAGGTATTTTATCTCGGTACCAAGTATAGCGAAGCGATGGGTGCAACCTACCTCGATGCCGAGGGTCGCGAGCAGCCCATTGAGATGGGTTGCTATGGCATCGGCATCAGCCGGCTGGTAGCCGCCGCCATCGAGCAGAATCATGACGCCAATGGTATCATTTGGCCGCTGTCGATTGCGCCGTTTCACGTCTTGCTCTTGCCGATCAATTACAAGGACGAAAAGATTTGCGCCGCCGCCGATAAACTCTATCGAGATTTGCAACAGCAGGGGGTTGAAGTTTTGCTCGATGACCGTGACGAGCGGCCCGGGAGTAAAATTCAAAGACGCCGATTTGGTCGGCATCCCTCTGCGCGTCACCCTCGGCGCCAAGGGATTGGAAAAGGGCTTTATCGAATTGCGCCGGCGTACCGATGGCAAGACCGAAGAAATTCCCGTGACGGACGCCGTCAAGAAAATCAGCGGTATCCTGGCTGAGGCGACGCAGGCATAAACCATGGTGTCGAAGCTCGAGCTGGTTCGCAAACGCGGCGCCATGCGCGAGCGCTTGATCGTTGCCCTCGACGTCGACACCCTTGAGCAAGCCGCCGAGTTGGTCCGTCTGCTCGCCGGCGCGGTAGGCATGTTCAAAATCGGCAAGCAGCTTTTCACCCATGCCGGCCCCCAGGCGGTTCGCCTGATCCAAGAGCTGGGCGGAGAAATTTTTCTCGATCTCAAGTTTCATGATATTCCCAATACCGTTGCGAAGGCGTCCGTCGAGGCGACCCGCCTCGGCGTCAAGATGTTCAACGTCCACGCTTCGGGCAGCCTTGAAATGATGCGCACGACCGTGAAAGAAGTGCGCCGGGTTTGCCGGCAAGAAAAACAGCGTAAGCCGATTATGCTGGCGGTGACCGTGCTGACGAGCTTGAATCAAGAGGATTTGCAGCGCGTCGGCGTCGAGCGCAAGGTCGCCGATCAAGTGGTGCGCTTGGCGCTGTTGACTAAAGAGGCCGGCATGGACGGCGTGGTCGCATCGCCCCACGAAGTCGCCGATATTCGCGAAGCTTGCGGGCGCCGTTTCGTCATCGTCACGCCGGGCATCCGGCCAGCCAGCGCCAGCCGCAACGATCAGCAGCGCGTGATGACGCCGGCGGATGCCGTGCGCGCGGGCGTCGATTATATCGTGGTCGGCCGGCCGATCGTCGAAGCGAAAGATCCTCGCGCCGCAGCGCGCGATATCGTGATTGAAATGGAGCACGGCGCCAGGTAATAGACCTACCGTTCCAAGTTCAAGGTTCGAGGAGCGGACCGGGAGGACACCGAACTTCGATATCTTACTCTTTTCTCCCCCAGAACTGATAAAAGTGATGCACCGGGCTATGGCCCGAGCCGATGGTAAAGCCGGCGCGGATCGCCGCGGTGATATACGTCTTAGCGCGATGCACGGCGTCCTCGATGCGATCGCCTTGGCCAAGCGCGCGGCGATGGCCGCGGAGAAGCTGCAGCCGGTGCCGTGGGTATTCTTCGTGCGAACTCGCTGCGCCTTCAGCGGGACAAATTTCTTGCCGTCAAAAAAAATATCCAGCGCCGGACCTTTGCTATGACCGCCTTTGATGACGACGCTTCGCGCGCCCATTTTGACGATGCGCCGCGCCGCTTCCTCGATGTCGAATTCCGTGTGTAGCTCCATGCCGGTAAGCTCCTCGGCTTCCGAAATGTTCGGCGTTACCACCGCCGCCAAAGGCAGCAAGCGCGCGCGCAACGCGCTCACGGCATTTCGCTTGATCAACAGATCGCCGGAAGTCGCGACCATGACCGGATCGACGACGAGGTTCTTAAAGCGATGCTGTTCAACCTTATCGGCGACGATGTCGATGATCGCTTTATTGGCGAGCATGCCGGTTTTCACCGCGTGAGCGCCGATGTCGGCTATCACCGCGTCGATCTGCGCCGCGACGAGTTTGGGACTGAGCGCAAAAACTGCGCTCACGCCGACGGTGTTCTGCGCGGTGATGGCGGTGATCGCCGAGGTGCCGTAGACGCCGAGAGCGGCAAAAGTTTTCAGATCGGCTTGAATGCCCGCGCCGGCGCCCGAGTCGGAGCCGGCGATGGTGAGCGCTTTGCGAATCGATTTCATGACCGGGCATCGTAGCAGAGCGCCTTGTTGCTTTCGAGCACATTGCTAGCGCGGCGCGATTTTGCCGCGGATTAAAATCGACCCTGCGCCTTGACCGCCAAAGCCCAGTTCTGGTAGTGAGCTTGTGAGTTTGCCTGCGCCGGAGCGCTTCACGCGCTCATCCGGTAGATTCGCATCGTAAACTTGGCAGCCATCGATAGACGCGACGATTTCATTCGCTGCGGGAGGAGAACCAAGCCATGGAACTGAACGGCAAGAAACACGATCTCTCACAAAGGAGTTTGATCACGACGACGGCCACGGCCGATGGCGCGCGACGCCTTCGTTCCCGGCGCACTGGGCGCGGGCATCGGCAAAGTTCCTTCGAGCTGGGACTTTGAGGCCGATGTCGTCGTGATCGGCGCGGGCGCCGCGGGATTGCCCGCCGCGATCAAGGCGGCCGACGAGGGCGCGTCGGTGATCGTCGTCGAAGCCAACTATGACGTCGGCGGGCACGCGATCATCAGCGGCGGCAATGTGCCGCTCGGCGGCGGCACCAGCGCGCAAAGAAAATTCGGCATCGAAGATTCTCCCGACGTGGTGTTTCGCGATTTGACCGACTGGACCATCGTGCAAAACAACGGCTGGCCGGATTTCCGTTACAACGACCGCGAAGTGATGCGCGCGTTCGCCGATCATTCCGCGCCGACCTATGAATTTCTCCTCGAGAACGGCGTGAAGTTCAAAGACATCGCGCCGGACAATCAGGGCGGGCACAATCTCGGCAACTCGGCGCCGCGCGAGAATCACGCGTTTTGGACCAAAGGCGCCGGATCTGGAAAGTCCCAACGCGCGGCCCGGCACCGGCGTGATCCGGCCGCTGGAAAACAGCGCGCGCGCCAAAGGGCGTGCGGTTCTTGCTCAATCATAAAATGACCGGTCTCGTCCGCGAAGCGGGCGGGCGCGTGCTCGGGATAACCAGCTGAGTACACGCCGAGGATCATGCCCGGACAGTCGACGCCGCTGAAAAGTTTTCGCTCCGACGGCAATATCGACAGCACCAAACCAAGCGTAAATATCCGCGCCAAGAAAGGCGTGATCATCGCCACCGGCGGCATGACCAGCCATTTGCATTTCCGCCGCATGTTCGACCCGCGGCTTGACCGATGTGCTCCAAGTTGCCGGCGAGCCTTATTCGTATCAGGACGCCAGCGGCGAGCTTGCCGCCATGGCCATCGGCGCATCGCTCTGGGGCTTGGCGAATCAGACTTTGGAAAACGGCGACAACATTCGCATCCAGCGCGTGCTCGGCACCAAGTTCAACTACATGACCTGGGAATTTGAGACGCCGATTTTTCCGCTGGTCAAAGCCCAAGGCTTGAGCGTGAAGGACTGGCACGATCTCATTCTCGTCAATCAGGTCGGCAAGCGATTTTACGACGAGACCAAGGGCGATTATCCGCACGGCAACGTGTACAACGATTTCAACCCGTACACGCCCAACGACTATCGCAACAACGACAGCATCAAGTTCCATCCGAGCAATTACAATTTCTTCAACGCCGCGGTGGCGATGAACGAATACTCGGAAGCGCCGGACTATTCCCCCGGTCCGGTATGGGCGATCTTCGACTCCGAAGCGGTCAGTCGCAACAAATGGAACGTCGCGCCGCCCTACGTCGATCCCGACGGCTATTTTTTCAGCGCCAACAACCTCACCGACCTTGCCGCCGCGATCAAGAACGAATATCAGGCCAAGCCGATGAAAGGCGCGACCTTGCAAGCGACCGTGGAGCGTTACAATTCTTTCGTCGAGTCGGGAGTCGATCAAGATTTCGGCAAACCGAAGCCGAAATACAAAATCGAAAAGCCGCCATTCTACGCCGGCTGGGGCACGCCGCTGGTGCACGACACCCGCTCCGGCCTGCGGATCAACAGCAAGTGCCAGGTGATGGATTTAAACGGCCAGGTCGTTCCCGGCCTCTACTGCGCCGGCGAATCCGCCGGCGGTTTTAACCAACACGGCATGGGCCGCTGCACGACTCAGGGTTTCATCGCGGGGCGAAGCGCGGCGAAGGAGTGATTCGCGAGCGTTGTTCGAACTCGTTCAAGGCCTAAAGCGCAATCAGCAGCTAAAGGGAGAGCGACGGTGCAATCGGATTTCCCTTTTTTTCTTTTATCGGATAGGATCAATTTGAACGCCACGTTGCGGCGCTGTTTCTGCCCTTCTCCAGACGGGCGACCACATCGGGTCGCCCCTACTTACATTGACAGTGGCTTTTTGACGGTGTTATGGGTGCGCCTAGATGGCAAACTTTCTTGAGCTGAGAAATCGTCAGGAGGCAATTATGGCTGACTATAAAGTGATCGATGCCGATGGTCATGTGCGCGAGTCGCTCACGGGCATGCGGGAATTTTTAGAACCGCGCTGGCAGCGGCGCAACTTGTTTCCCAACGATGAATGGGATCGCGACCTGCGCGGCAAGCTCGGCGCGAAGCCGGGAGGTCCACAAGATCAGATCGCGGCGATGGATGAGGACGGCATCGATGTCATGGTCATGTATCCCACAGCGGGCTTGCACGTCGCCGCGCTGCACGAGCTCGACTTCGCCACTGCCATCACGAGAGCCTATAACGATTGGATGTTCCACTTCTGCAAAACCGATCCGCAGCGCCTCAAATTCGTCGCGCTCTTGGCGGCGCAAGATCCCAAGGCCGCGGCCGAGGAGCTGACGCGAGCGGTCACCGATCGAGGCGCGCTTGCTGGAGTGCTGCCAACGTACATACCGCAGCGCCCGGATTTCGGTGACGAATGGTACGACCCTATTTACGCGGCTGCGGAACGGCTCGGAGTTGGAATTGGTTTTCATACCGGTACATCCGGCGATTCACTCGGCGGGCAGCGTTTCCGAAAATTCCTCTCGGCTCACACCATCGATCACCCCGCGGAACAGATGATGGCGATGATCGCGACCATCATCGGCGGTGTCTTCGAGCGCTTTCCGAAGCTCAGCATTGCCTATCTTGAGTCCGGCATCGGCTGGGTGCCGTACATGATGGACCGCCTCGACGAGGAAGTTGAAAAGCGCGGCGCCGACGAAGCGCCCTATCTCACCAAGCTGCCCAGCGAATACGTCACCAGCGGGCGCATCTTCTTCGGCGTCGAATGCGGCGAGAAAACCATTCCGGACGGAGTCCGTTGGGGCCTCGAATCGACGCTACTCTATTCGTCCGATTATCCTCACTGGGATGGCGACTGGCCGCACACGGTCAGCAAAGTCCGAGAAAGAACAGACATCGCAGACGCTACTAAGGAAAAAATGTTGCATGACAACGTGGCGCGGTTTTATAAGTTGGCGGATGCTTGATGGATTAAAGTGTAATCGAGGACTAAGAGGATCTCGATGTCCAAGTCGTGCCGGCTCTACCACGCCAGCGAATCAGCCAGCGGCTTCAACCAACATGGCCTGATTTTTGTTCGCGAGCTGTGACCTAAGCCACGCGTTTGCGAGGCAATTGACGGACTGTCAGCTGCATTCCCATCGCGCGAAGGAGAGCCCTCAAACTTTTCAGTTCAGGATTTCCTTTGGTCGAAAGCATCCTGTAGAGATTTTCCCGGTTTAGCGAAGTGGATGTGGCTAGTTTGCTCATACCCCCATAGGAATCCACAACATCTTTCAAAGCTAGAAGAAAAACTTCTGGCTCGCCGTCTTCCAGAGCAGCATTCAAATACTCCACAGCTTCGTCAGCGTTCTGCAGTGCTGACAACAGATCCTTTTGATAGCTTCTCGATTTCGCCATTATTTAGCTCCTACTTTAGCTGACTACTTGATCTTCTTCGCCCGCATGTACGGGCCGGCATCGAAGGCGCTGTCGGGGGCGTCCTTGGTGGCGCCGCCGGCGGCTTTGACGATGTCGTACATCTTTTTTAATGACGCAATATCCGCCGGTTCGAAGCTGGCGATGTAGGCGCCGTCCCATTGGTTGGCGTAGGCGCGCGCGTCGGTGGCGTTCATGTTCGCGGCTTTCTGGAGAATCTCAGCGACCTGCGGTTTATTTTTCGAGCCGTATTGGAGCGCGTTGCGGGTGGCGGCGATGAATTTTGCCACCGGCTCCGGATTCTTGGCGAGATAGTCGTTATAGACGATAGTCACGGCGAGAATCGGTGGCGCGTTTCCCTTGGTCAGTTTTTTCCATTCATTGACGATACTTCCGAGCCGTCGCAGTTTGACCTCTTCGATCTGAGCCAGGGTCACGGAACGGAGCACGCCGGCGTCGATGTCCTTTTGACTTAGAAACTGCGCGAGCTGAGCCTCGTTTCCGGGCGCGATGCTGTATTCATTCGGCTTGAGGCCGAAGTTTTGATCGAAAATCGCAGTGGCAATGGCATGGGTCGCGCTTCCGGGAGGCGACATGCCGATCTTCTTGCCCTTGAGATCGCCAATGGCCTTGATCGGTGAGCCGTCGAGCACGACGATCTGCGCCTCGGCGATCTGCGTCGCCAGCACGAGCTTCACCGGCACGCCGTCGGCGGCGATGCCGATCGAGTTGGTCGAGGGCGCGGCAAAGGCGATATCGATGGCATTCGATACGATCGCTCTCGTCGGTCCGTTGACCTCGGCGAATTTCACCCATTCGACGTTGAGGCCCTGGTTCTCGGCAAACTTCATCTGCTCCATCACCGCGCCGAACCCCAAACTAAAGCCGCTGGTCCAGTAACCGACGCGCATTTTTTGCGCGAAGAGTTGGCTGGGAATGGAAAGCGCCACGGTCAAAGCAAATGCAGCGACGATCACCTTGGTTGTTTTCATCTTTGCCTCCAGAGATTAAAGGGATAACCCATGAACAAAAGTTTCACCGCAGAGGCACAGAGATCGCAGAGTTCGAATATTTCTTGATGAAACTCTCTTTTCTCTGCGTACTCCGCGCCTCCGCGGTGCCTCCCGCAGTTTTTTCCACTACAACAGGGTGACCGATCCGAGAACGCCGAATCAAATCAACGCCCGCAGGCGTTGCATGTATCTTGTCACCTCGGGCTCGGTGACATTGCGCGGCCGCGACAACCCGATGTCGATCACTTCTCGGATTGTGCCCGGCCGCGGCGCCATGACCGCTACTTGATCGGCGAGCAATACCGCCTCAGAGACGTCATGGGTCACGAAGACCACGGTCATCTGCTTTAACTGATGCACGCGAAGCAGCTCTTCATGCATCGACTCGCGCGTTTGTGCGTCGAGCCGGGAAAACGGTTCGTCCATCAGCAGAATGCGCGGCTCGGTGACGAGGCTGCGCGCCAGTGCCACGCGACTGCGCATGCCGCCGGAAAGCTGATAGGGAAACGCTTCTGCGAAGCCCGCCAATTCCACCAATTGCAGCACTTCGCGTGCGCGCCGGGTGCGCTCTTCTTGCGCCATCGATCCGGCTTCCAGAGCGAATTCGACGTTACGCAGCGCGGTGCGCCACGGTAACAAGCGGTCGTCCTGGAACATGTAGCTGACGGCGCACCAGTCGTTGAACTCTTCCGCTGGCCGCGCCGCAGATGCAGACCTGTCCATGGTCGGGCTTCAACAAGCCGGCGATGATATTGAGCAAAGTGCTTTTGCCCGAGCCGGACGCGCCGATCAGGCCGACGATCATCTGCGGCGCAACCGTGAGATTGATATCCTTCAAAACTTCGAGCGGCCCGCCGCCGGTGCGGAAGGTTTTGCTGACACCGCTCAGGCGAATTGCCGGCGCTGCTTGTTCCGCGCCGCTACAAGACTGCTCTGTGACTTCAGCTTGATTCATAACGATGATTTTTTCTTACACGTCGTTGGCGCTGTCGATCACTGCGCTTCGGCGCCTTTTTTCCAACGGAACAAATAATTTTCCAGCGGCTTGAGCATGCCCATTTCGATCGTCGCCATCATGATCACCAGGGTCAAGGTCCAGGCGAAGACCTGGTCGGTCCGGATCAAGTCCGCGGCTTGCCGCAGACGATAACCGACGCCGCTCGAAGAACCGATGGTTTCAGCGACTAGCGACACGCGCCAGCCGAAGCCGAAAGCGAGCCGCGCGCCGGAGAAAAAATACGGCAAAATCGTCGGCAGGTAGATTTTTGTCATGACTTTCCAATTCGGCATGCGCAGCACTTGAGCGAGCTCGATAAAGTCGGCATTCACCGCGCGCGTGCCCTGCCAGACATTGGTAATGATCAAGGGCATCGCCGTCATGAACACAACGAAGATCGTGGTGGCGTTGGAAATCCCGAACCAAATAATCGCGAATATTGCCCAAATCGCCGAGGAAACGGTGTTCAACACCGGCAAGATAGGTTCGAAAAATTCGCCGGCGCGCTTGTTCGCCCCAAGCACGATACCCAACGGCAGCCCGACCAGCGCTGCAAGGACAAAGCCGACCGAAACGCGCCATAGTGTAATCGCAAGATTGCTCCACAGATCGCCGTTGGCGGCGATGAGCTGTAGCGCCGCCCAGACACGCGCCGGCCCGGGCAATATGTAATGCGGCACGGACAGTGATGACAACCACCAGAGGCCAACGAACGCCACTGCCAAAGCAAGCCGCTCGCCGATCAGGTCCAGGCGCAACCGATGGGAAACCGGCTGCGCCGGCAATCTGTCCTCGGTAAACTCGCTGGTTGCGTTTGCCATAGGATTATTCAGTCGCGGAATGTAGAGGACGAATGACTCATATTAAGCGGCTGCCTCATCGAGCGCCAAAACCTATCTCCAGTCTCGCATTTAGCGACGGTCCTTTGAAGCAGGTGCCGCGAAGAAGGCAACGAAAGTCAACGCGCGCCCGCTTCGCTTAGCGGGTCTGCGCGTAGAGTTGATCGATGGCGCCGCTTTGCTCGATCTCGCGGACGAAGCGGGTGTCGATGAAGCCGTATGCGAGTTGAGGCACGCCGGTCAGGGGAAAATCGGCGGTACAAATCATTAGCACGCGTGGAAATGATTCAGGTAGGTTTTGCAATCTGTCTCAAGACCGCTCGTGTGAAGGACTCTTAGGAGCCTTCGACGGCGACTCACTGCGAACGGAGGGGAATTTATTTTCTTGACGTTTGCAGCTGAACCGCCCCGGCCTGAGCGAAGGCCGAAAGACACCATGAACTTTTTTCACGCGCCCTGACGATTAGAATACACCGGCATCGAGCAGCGAGTAGACGATCTCTTTCAAAGCGGGGTCAATGGTATCGAGTCTGCTGACTGCGGGCCCGCCGGCTAGGGAATTGAGAATGTCCGGCAGGTCTTCGTTCTTCACTCCGGCATACCAAACCTTTTGCGGGTGGACGACGATATTGGGGCCGAAATCGCAGCCGCCGAAGCAGATGTAGGGTTTGACCTCGGCGTCGAGGCCCTGCGCGGCGACCTGGTCGGTGAGATCTTTCATGAGCGCTTCAGAACCGCGGCTCAGACAATCGACGTTTTGGCACACGAAGCAGGTTTGTTTCATCGTTACGACTATCCTTGATTATTCTATTTAACTGTCACTAGATGCGACGATCTTTCGCGGCGCCGCGCTCCAGCTAGAATGCTTTTTTTAAATCATTTCCGCGCCAGCGGCGCAAGGTCAGTGGCTCAGTGAACCGCCGGCGGCGGTAAGACCGCTCGCCTGGGCGACGATCTCGTCCAAGCTCTTGTCCAGGTCGAGCGGACGATTGATCCGCGCATTGTCACGCTCGGTCACCAGGGCATAGATTTCCAGCCGATTGCCTTCCGGATCGAGAAAATAGCAGGACACGGTGTTGCCCATTTCTTCGTAAGCGTGGCTGACGCAATGATCGATGGGCACGCCCAAGGCTTTGAGCTTCTCGTAATATTCTTTGACGTCGGCGGGAGTGTCGACTTTCCACGCGATGTGGCCGATCAATTTGGCGCTGCCCTCGCGCCCCTTGGCGAGCGCGATCTGATGATCGTCAAGCTCGGGGTCCGGCGTAAGAAAAACCATCCGTCCGGCATTCTCGCGATATTTGACCAGGCCGAGAACGTCGCGATAAAAAGCGACCATCTTGTCGAGGTCGTTGACGTAGAGCACGATATGGCTAATCCCTTTGATCTTTGACATTGGCCAAGCCTCCGGCGTGTCTTGCACGCATCGCAACCGGTATCTTTGTGCCGAACCTATCCGAGAACTTTGGGGGATGTCAAATTGACGAAGGCGCGAGGCAGAGGCTAGAGGCAACAGTTAAGACAGATCAATTTGGCTGTAGTGGGAAACGAGTACGCAAGTCCACGCACCTGTGTTCGTTCAATCGCGGTTGCTTGCTTCTGGTAGCGCTGTTGCTTTAGTTTAGCGGAGCGGCTCGGCACCAAACAGAGCGGAGACACTTGCGTGAACGTAACGCAAACGATCGCGGAATTATCGGCTCCGGCGCTCGATAAGTTGATCCGCAAAGCGGAACGGCATTTAGCCCGGGTCGATCCGGTCATGCAGCGCCTAATCGAGAAGCACGGCCATTGCCCGCTTGCCCAACGTGAGCTGCAGCCGTTTCATATGCTCGCCAACTCGATCATCAGCCAGCAACTCTCCATCAAGGCGGCCGGAGCAATCAGGCAACGCCTCACGCTTCTGATCGAGGCGCCGTTCCTGCCGGAAAAGTTTCGGGTAATACCGGCCGAGCAATTGTGCGGCGCCGGTTTGTCGCGAGCCAAAGCCCGCTACATCGGCGCGCTCGCCGATCGAGTCTGCGCCCGCCAGTTGGTCTTCGATGAAATTACTTCCAAGAACGACGAGGCAGTGATTGAAATGCTGAGCGAATGTCCCGGCATCGGCCGCTGGACTGCCGAGATGTTTTTGATCTTTGGTTTGAAGCGTCTCGATGTCCTTGCCGTCGGCGACGCCGGCCTGCAGCGTGCGGCTCGGCTGCTCTACGGGAAAAAACGCAAGTCGAAGACTCTGCTGCCACGCGTCGCCGAAGCCTGGCGGCCGTACCGTTCGGTGGCGTCGTGGTATTTGTGGCGCTCTTTGGCGGGGAATTGATGATTATCTTGAATATGATTTGCACTCTCACGTTCTAAGATTGTTGCTCAGACTTTTTCTTGACCAGATCTCGCTGATCTCGCCCGCTGATGCTACCAGGCCGTAATGTTTCTTAACCAATGCAACTGCTTGGTTGTGAGCGTCCGGTCCGTAAGTGGTCGCGCAGCAGTCTTCCACCAGGGTGATATAGTAATCCAGCATGAACCCGACGGTGAGCGTGTGAAAAACACACATGCCGGTGCCGACGCCGGTGACCAGCAGGCTGTTTATGCCGCGAGCGCGCAGTAGCATGTCCAAGTCCGTGCCGATGAACGCGCTGTAGCGGTGTTTGGTCACGACCATTTCCCCAGGCTGCGGCGCTAGGCCTTGGTGAAACTCAGCACCCCAAGTGCCGTCGGCGCAGGCGAGTAGTTCGGGATTTTTGAACTCCGTCCAAACCGGCGAATTTGTCCATGGGTTGCCGGACGTCCTGACGAAACAAATCGGCAAGCCCTGCGCACGGGCACGGTTAAGCAAAGTAATTAAACGGGGAATCATATTCTGCACGAAGGCCATGTCCCGGCCGCGTTTGCAGGCGGCGCCGTCGCGGTGGCAAAAGTCGTTTTGCATGTCGATCACGAGCAAGATTGCGCGACTGGGATCGATGCGCTGTGCCAACGATAGACCCATGATCAAATCTCCTACTCGTAAAGCTTCTTGATGAAACCGCTGTCGTCCAGTTCTTTAACCAGGCTATTGTCGAAAAACGATTGCGCGTTGGCGGACCGGGCGCGCGGATTATCTTTGGAGTAGAAATCCAGCAGAGTCGTCACGCCTCTCAACGCGACATAGGGCGCGTTTTCAAAGTACCCTGAACTATAGAGAGTGTGTGAGCGCTCGAGATATTTCGTCTGCGCCGGCGCAGTGCGCAACTTCTTCGCCAGGACCTCGATGCTTTCTTTGCGGTTTTTCTTGAAATAGGCGATGCCCTCGACATAGCCCTTCATAAAGCGCAACGCCAAATCTCGATGCGTGCGCAGATAGGCCCGGGTCGTATCGATCATGCTATGTAAATAGTAGATGTCCATGTCCGCGAGATCGGCGAGGGTCCGATAGCCTTGGTCTTCCGCAAAGAAAAAGGTCGGCTCGGTCAGCACGGCGGCGTCGATGCCGCCTTTTTCGAGGGCCGCCATCATCGCCGGGGACGATCCCACCTGGATGGTTTGCACATCGCTCGGGTTCATGTTCCAACCGCGCAGCATGATGAGCAACACCAAGTGCGATGCCGCGCCGAGCCGCGTGACGCCGATTTTTTTGCCGCGCAGATCCTCGGGACGTCTGAGTTCGCTGCGAGCCATGACTCGTTGCACGCCCTTGTTGACAATGGAGCCGATCATGATCACATCGGCGCCGCTAAGCGCCGCGTTGATCACCCCACCGCCTCCGCCGCCGAGAAACTGAACATCTCCGGCGATGAGCGAACTGACGCCGCCCGCCGACGCTCCGCCAATCAAAACCACTTCAGGGTCAATGCCATGTTTCTTGAACAGTCCCTTCTCTTCAGCGATCCACAGGGCCGCGTTGATCGGTGTAAAGGAACTGAGGCCGATGCGGACCCGATCGGCGGCAAGAAGCGACGAGCTGCTTACTGATAAACCACGCTGCGACGACAATCAGGACAGGAAATCTCACGGTCAGGTTTTTCATTCGGCCTTCCGGTGCTCCGTGCTTGAGATCGCGCGCGAGCGGCGTCAGCGTAGTTGTCGAGACTCAGAGAAATTTAATTTTGTGCGCGGTGACGGCGGGTTCGTCCTGTGCGAATTATTTGTCTCGGATGCGACGCAGCCATTGGCATGACTATTTCTTCTGATCTTCCGGCTTCTGGTACTTGACCGTGCCGCCGCCTTTTTGCGAGTGGAGATAACCTTCCACGTCGTTCAATGGATTGGTGTAGTAGCGCAAACGGTGCGACACCAGATCGTCGGCTTTGAGCGCCATTTCAAACGAGAGATCCTTTTGCATGTAAGCGGCGATCTTGGCGTTTTCCAAGGTCGCGCCGTTGCGGCTGCCGATTTCTGTCGCCAACGTCTCGACGTAGCTGTCCAGCTCGCTATCGGGCACGACTTGGGAAACCAGGCCGACGCGTTCGGCTTCGACGCCGGTGAGATTTCTTCCGGTGAGTGAAATAAAAAAAGCTTTCTTGAACGGTATGCCGGCGTGAAACAATGACGGCGTCGCGGTGGCGCCGTAGCTGCCGCGGATCACTTCGGGCATGCCGAACTTGGCGCTTTCGGCCGCGACAACCAAGTCGTGACCGTTAATCATCGCCAGGCCGCCGCCCAGGCACCAGCCACGCACCGACGCGACGGTGACTTGCGGTAGTTTGCGCATGACGTCGACGATCTCCGCGACCCCGCCGATACCGCGCGTGCGCCGGCGGTTTTCCTGCCCTCTCATATCATAGAGGTCGCGACCCGATGAGTAAGAGTCGCCCGCGCCCGTGGTAACGATGCAACGGATCTTGTCGTTTTCCGCCAGGGAGCGAAGCAGGTTCGCAAGCTCGCCGAGGAGCGCGACGCTCAAGGCGTTTTTTTTCTCGGGACGATTTAGGGTCAGCCAGGCGATGCCAGTGTTCTCGTCGATGTTGGCGTTGATCAGTTTCGTGTCGGCCATGTTAATTCTCCGTGGGTTAGATTTTGTTCAAATCGTTCAAAAAGTTCAAGCCGTTCAAATCGTTTTCGGATGCGAATTCGTCATTTCGAGGCGAAGGCGAGAAATCGCTTCCGGAAGCATCTCTCACGCGTTCGCGATGACGAGCTTGCTTTAGGAAAAGCGGTAAAATGACTTGGCGTTGTCCGCGAGAATTTTTTGCTTGGTCTTATCGGAGATATCTTTGCGGCGCACGACCTGGCTGACGCTGTGCGGCCATTCCATATCCCAGTGCGGATAATCCGAAGCGTACATCATGCATTCATCGCCGAATTGTTCGATGACCAGCGGCAGCGCGGACTCCTCGCCTTCACAGGTGAAGTAGCAGCGATGGTCTTTGATATACTCGCTCGGCAACAGTTTGAGCGGTTCCATCTCGGATTTACGGATCAGGTATTTTTCATCGAATCGCTCCATCCAATAAGGCAAAAAACCGACGCCGGCTTCGAGAAAACCAACTTTGAGTTTGGGAAAACGGTCGAGCACGCCATTGGAGATGATCGCGACCAGCGACAACATTTGCTCGAAAGGGTGCGACGTCATGTGCACGCCGATATATTTATGAAAGCGCGTGTTGCCGACCGCGACCTGGGCGGTGGCGTGAAAGCCCACGGGAACGCCGAGCTCCTGCGCCGCGGCATAGATCGGGTCGAACTGCGGCTGACCAAGATCCAGGCCCTGTTGCACATAGGTCGGCATCATCACGCCAACGGCGCCTTTTTCGGTAACCGCGCGATGAATTTCTTTTACCGCCTCGGGAACCACTTGCGGCGCGATCACCGCGGCGTACTTGACGCGGTTGCCGCTACTTTTGCAAAAGTCACAGGCCCAGTCGTTGTACGCTTTTGCCAGCTCGGTGGCGAGATCGAGCTCGCGCACCAGACCGATGGACAGCGCGTTGCTCGGATAGGCGACCGCGTCGACGATTTTTTCGACGTCGAGATCTTTGCAATACTCTTCCGGATTGGTGGGCTTGCGCCCGGTGGTGTCGTTGAGAAAAATATCCCAACCGAAAGACGGGAAGTAGGGCCCGCTGCGCGCTCGGTATTTTTCCGGTAAATAATTCTTATACGCCGGCCCGTCGAGATGATGGGCGTCGGCGTCGATGATAGTGAACTCCACGGTTCATCCTCCATTACAAATGGCATGAGCGAACTTGAACCTTGAACGTGTGAGCGTTCAATCGGCTAAATCGTTCAAGGCTTCAAGAGTTCAAAGGGTCCGCGGCAACATCCGGTGTCGATCAATCCTGCAAGCCATAACGCTGGGCGATTGCGCGGAAAGTCGAGCCCACCAGCACCGTGCCGATCGGTGATCACCAGGCTGAACGCGGCGAGCTCGCCGACATGACCATTGTCCCAAAGCTCCCAAATGGTGACGGCGACGACTTGCGAGCCGGGCGAATAAAGCAACAACGCGATCGAGAGCTCCTTGAACGTGATGAGAAAAATATAAATCCATCCCGCGAGCAGCGCCGGCATGATGAGCGGCACGACTACGTGGCGAATCATTTGAAACCAACTGGCGCCGCTGGCCATGGCGCCTTCTTCCAGTTCCTTGTGCAGACTCAACAAAGCCGAGTGGCTGAAACGAATGCCGTAGGGCAGATATCGCGCAATGAACGCCAGTACGAGTATCCAGATCGTGCCGTAGACCGGCACCGGCAAGTACAGATACATTTTGAGAATGGCGATGCCCATGACGATGCCGGGAAACACCAGCGGAAGCATCGCCATGCGATCCAAAAGGAAACGCGCTTTGATCTGGGCGCGGACGATCAGCCAGGCGGCGAAAAAAGTAATGATGATCGCGACGGTCGCCGAGGATATGCTGACAGTCAGACTATTCATCACCGAGCGAATAACGCCGCTGTCATTGAAGGCCGTCACGTAATTATTCAGCGTTAGGAGTTCGCAGGCGCGCCGCGACGGCACTTGAGCGAACGGTAAAAAAGAGGACCAGGTGATCGCAAGGATGGGGAAAAACTGCAGCAGCGGCAGCACCAACATGAGCATGCCGCCGAGCCAGCGCCATTTGCCCAGAGCGACCCGACTGGGGCGGAAGTTCTTGCCGCTGATGGTCGTGAACTTATAAGTCTGGCTGGTAATCCGGTAATAGGGAATCAAGCCGATGGCGACCAAAACGATGAGGATAATCGAATAGGCGCTGGCCTCGCCGTACTTGGGAATCAGCCCGCCTTTAATTTGTAAATAGATCTTGGTCGTGAGCACTTCGACACCCGCAGGAATACCGATCAGCGCGGGAATCTCGAAGGCTTCGAGCGATCGAATGATCGTCAAAATCAACACCGCCAGGACGCTCGGCAGCGCCAAGGGAAACGTGACGCGCCGAAAAACTTGCCAACCGCTGCTTCCGGCGGTTGTCGCCGCTTCTTCAAGCGAAGGATCCATCGAACGAAACGGCGTGGACATCAGCAAGAAGACGATGGGTATCCATAAAAAGCTTTCGACTAAGATCATGCCGCTCATCGAAAAGATATTCATCAGCGGCTGCCCGGTGTATGCGATGACCGGTGCGTTCAGAATGCCGGCTTTGGGTCCGAGCAACATGATCCAACCGACGACTTTGATAATTCCGGGTATCGCAAACGAAACGTAGGCGGAAATGTAAGCGAGCTTGCGAAACGGCGCATCACTGCGCTCGGCGAGCCAAGCCAGGGAGGTGCCATAAACCAGGGCAACGGCCGAGCTGCCGAATGAATAAACCAGCGAGTTGAACAGCAACGTTTTTACGTCGCCGAGCGAGTCGATGATATTGGCGAAGTGCTGAATCGTGAAGGAGCCTGCTTGCAGGCCGCGATCGGTCACCAAACTGGTATGCAGAATGAAGAAAAAGGGCGGCAAAACCAGATAGGCCAAGGCTGCCCCGGTGAAAAGAAACATCAACTGCGCTGGGTTGCGCATCCACATCGCAAACATAAATCTTGCCCTCGCTACCTTTCGGGTTTCTCGTTCCCGTTACAGCGGAAGCAAAACCGTCGCATTGATCACGAGAATCGGCTCGTAAAGCAGCTATATAACAAAATGAGCGGGCAAGACAATTGGGGCAGGAATTAGTCGGCTGAGAAGATAACCCTGGTCCGGCGCGAACCGGTCACGAAGCCTTCTTATGCTTTGCTTGTAACCTATGCCCAAGGGCCGATAAACGGTTCGCCGGTATAAGTGTCCGAAAGCGGCTCGAGCATTTCCGGCCAGCTTTTCGGATCCACTTTGCGGCGCAACTCTTTTGGCCGCGGCCGGCCATCCCAACCGAGTTGTTCCATATAACAGTAGAGTTCCAGGCAATGGCCGTCGGGATCGAAGGCGTAGGCGGCGTAATCGATGCCGGGATGAAGCTCCGGCGGGATGGTATCGGTTTCGACTCTCACGTCGTTGGCGCGCAGAAAATCGACTGCGGCTTTAAGCTGCTGATAATTTGCCAGCTGCAGGCCGAAGGACATATTCGATGTGGTTTCGCTCAGACCCAATTTCTTGCGCCAGGATTTGGGGAACAAGCCGAGCGAGTGGTGTTCATTATTGCAGCGTAGGAACGCGCAGCGCTCGCCTTGCCATTCGACTTCCTCCGTGAGCGTGAAGCCCAGCACTTCGGTGTGCCAGCGTTTGAGCGCGGCGTAGTCATCGACGAAGAGCTTGACTGGCCCAACGCGCGTGATCTTGAACGGTTGGGGCAGTAACACGCCGTCGACGTTGTATTTCAGCGGCAACGGGTTCACCCAACGGTGGCCGTCGAGGACGCTTATGCCTTTGGCAAAATCCGTTTGCACCAATGCATAATCGGGGAGTTGTGGCTCGTTGGGCGGATTCGGCGTGCCGTGGCGCATGGGCGCGGGACGGGCGTAGCCGTTCCAGCTGATCTGTTCGATGCCGTAATAGAGTTCAAAAATTTGTTCGTCCGGCGCCCAGACATAGAGATGAAATTGCGAGCCGCCGCCGCCCGCCCGGCCCTCGCGCATGATCTCGACATTCAAATCGCGAAAATATCGGCTCGCTTGCGCCATCTCGGTGACGCTCTGAACTTGCCAGGTGATCTGATTAATGTCGTTCTCGGAGCGAAAATGTTTGGCGTTGTCGCCGGCGTATTGCCGTTCGTTGAATTTCTCTTTGTCGAACAACGCAAAGGAATGGTGATCGCCGGCGTGCCGGCCGAAGAAACCGGCGCCCGCGGGCTCGGTGACAAAAAAGCCTAACAGGTCGAAATAAAAATGGCGGCTGGCCTCCAGGTCGGCCGCGTTGAAACCAAAGTGGCCGAGCCGGCGAATCTTGAAAGGGCGGTCCAGCGCAACGCCGCCGACGTTGTATTTCATGGGTGCCGTCGTTGCCATAAGTTCTTCTCCTTAGCCCGCTAGATGCCGATAACACAGCCGGGATGGTGACCGCAAGAACGGATTGGTAATGGCGTCGTTAGAAGTTCGCCGCGAATTTTGACGCAGAGAAGATGCGTCGCTGCCGCAGCGAACGGGCAAATAGTTGGCCAACAATCTTGACTCGGTGAAGGAAAATCGCATAGGTTGCGCCTCACGGTTAGCGTGCAAAACCAAGCGCAGAAAGGCTATCCTCATGAAACCGATTATTGCCCAAAAAACCAATCCAAAAAGAACCGAGCACTCTGCCGACGCGCCGGTCGATCGGCCGGTGAATCTCGGCAAGCCGCAGATGAAGTGGGGTAGCGACGTGGTCGCTGAAGTCACCCGCCGGGTCGACTTGAAATACATCGCCTTGGTGCCGGGCGCGAGCTACCGGGGTTTTCACGACAGCATCGTCAACTATCTCGGCAACAGCAATCCGCAAATGGTCATCTGCCTGCACGAGGAGCACGCCGTGTCGATCGCCGACGGCTATGGCAAGGTCACCGAGGAACCGATGGCCGTAGCGCTGCACTCCAACGTCGGGCTGATGCACGCGACCATGCCGATCTTCAATGCCTGGTGCGATCGCACGCCGATGATCATCTTCGGCGCCACCGGCCCGGTGGACGCGCACCGGCGCCGTCCGTGGATCGATTGGATTCATACGTCGAAGGATCAAGCGTCGATGATCCGCAATTATACCAAGTGGGACGACCAGCCGGCCTCGCCCCAGGCGGCGGTCGAGTCGGTGCTGCGGGCCAACCAGATCACCCGCAGCGCGCCGCATGGTCCGGTTTATGTTTGCCTCGACGCCGGTTTGCAGGAGTCATCGCTCACGGACGAGGTTTCTATCCCGGACCCGGCGCGTTTCGCGCCCGCACCGGCGCCGGCAGTGCCGCGCGCGTCGGTGCTCAAAGCAGTGAGAGCCATCAACGCGGCCAAGTTTCCGCTGATTCTAATGGGCCGGGTCTCGCGTAAGCAGGAGGATTGGGACCGGCGCGTGCATTTTGCCGAAGCGATCGGCGCGGCAGTTCTTACCAGCAGCAACGACGCGGCGTCATTTCCGACGACTCATCCGCTGCATTTTGCCCCTCCCGGGCTGCGTCCGAGCAAGGTGGCTACGGGGTTGATCGAAAAAGCCGATCTTATCATCAGCCTCGATTGGCTCGATCTCGCCGGCATTTTTCGCTTGAGTCTCGGCACCGCGCAGACTCAGGAGCCGGTCGACAAGACCGTCATCCATTGTTCTCTCGACAGCATTCGCACCAACGGTTGGAGCATGGACCATCAGGCGCTGCCTGCGGTCGATATTCCGATCTTCGCGGAGCCCGATCAATTCGTGGCGCAGGCGCTCGACGAGATCGGCGCGAAAAAAACCTCAAAGGTCAAAGCACGCGCCGAGATTAAAAATATTGCTCACTGGAATGATGCACTCGCCGTCAGGAGATCCGGCAAACGCGGGGAGCCGATGACGTTGTGGGACATGGCGATGACCGTGAGAGATTTCGCGAAGAAGCGCTCTGTAACGTTCGCCCGGCTGCCGCTCGGCTGGCCGGGGGAAGCCTGCGCCTTCGACGGACCGCTTTCATTTATGGGAAATGACGGCGGCGGCGCGGTGGGCACCGGGCCGGGACATACGATCGGCGCCGCGCTGGCGCTCAAAGGTAGCGGGCGGCTGACCGTCGGCGTTATCGGTGACGGCGACTATCTCATGGGCGTGAACGCGTTGTGGACCGCGGCCCACTTCGACATTCCAGTCATGATTGTCGTCGCCGACAACCGGTCCTATTTCAACGACGAAATGCATCAGGAGCGAGTGGCGCAAATGCGCGGCCGGCCGGGGGAGAATCGTTGGATCGGTCAGCGCATCGACAATCCGCGCGTCGATCTGGTGGCGATGGCGCGGGCGCAGGGTTTTGAAAGCCAAGCGCCGGTTTCTACTTCAGAGGCGTTGGCGGAAGCGCTCAAAAAGGGCGCCGAGATCGTCGCCAAGGGCGGCCGGTATTTCATCGATTCGGTGATCGAGCCGGGCTACGCGGACAGCGGGCCGGATCAGCGCGCGGGCGGTAAAAAGAACTAATTCGGCTAGTGCGAGTAGCGTGACGCGGCTTGACCGCCAGTCGTTGCGCTACTCGACAGCGTCTTTCAATCAGACTTCTAATTGCTTCAAATAATTTGGCATTGGAGTTGGACGAAATTTGCTCCGATTCGCCGTCCACGTTGGCCGGCACTCCCGACAAATTGAGTCTCCGTGTTTACAAAGTATTTCGACGTTATTGCGAGCAAATAATTGCTTCGCTCGGCGGTCTATACAAAATTAAATTTTACCGGCGGTTGTTGTTACACGGGCTGCTCTAGTTTAGGCTCACAGTTAAGAGTAGGAATCGATCCTAGCCTAGCGAGAGCGCCCATTTCCTGCGAGGATCAACGAGGAGCCTATACGATGAAAGCGAAACTAATTTTATTTTTTCTGCCGTTGATTATGGTTTGCTTTGCGGTTTCGGGAGCGCATGCGACGTTGCAGGATGACGTTGATCAAGCGGTATCGATCATCGATCGTTTTGACGAGATCCCCGAGACAGCGATTCCTCCGGCGGTCATGCGCGATGCGAAGGGTCTGGCAATTATCACAATCACTAAGGCTGGCTTTATCGTCAGCGGCCGCGGCGGCACCGGCATCGTTATCTCGCGCACGGAGTCGGGTTGGAGCGGTCCTTCGGCGATCGGTACGGGCGGGATCGGAGTTGGTTTTCAAGCCGGCATGCAGGTCTCGGAATATGTGATCGTGCTCAACACTCAGGAAGCGATCAATGCGTTCGCGAAAGGCGGCAATGTCACGCTTGGCGCCAATCTCAGCGCCGCCCTGGGTCCGGTCGGGCGCTCCGCCGAGGCCAGTGTGTCGCCACGGGCGGCGCTGTATACCTACAGCCGGAGCCAAGGAATTTTTGCCGGTGTTTCGCTGGAAGGAACGGTTATCGGAACTCGCTATGAAGCGAACGAGGAATATTATGGCAGGCCGGTCTATCCGAGCGATATCCTCAGCGGCAAAGAAGCGCCGCCCCCGGGCGCGCAAAAACTATTGGACGTGTTGAAAAAATATCCCGCACGAAATCCCTGAAGAACGACGGCGGCAACGCCCCTTAGGCGTCGCTAACGAATGCCGCCTTGCCGTGATCGCGGTTGTTGCTGCGAATGGCGGATTTTTTAGCAACGAGAATCTTGTCTCTTTCACTCCGGCCAGTTCTGCAATGCGAGTTTCGCTACCCTTAAAAGTTCCGCGCGGCTCGCGCCGCTTGCCGCCTGCACGGCCAGGCCATGCGTAAACGTCACAACGTACGCGCGAGTCTGCTAGCGAAGATCTGTCGCATGCGCTCGGCGAGCTCGTAACCGCCAGCGATCGCAACCAACGTTTCCGGCAGCGTGGTTCGGGACTCTGTCAGTGGCTGATGCGCGCGTGCACGTGCGAATGGTTATGCATCTTAAACGTTTGGAACGACTTGAACGGTTGGAACGATTGGAACACTCCTGGCAAATTCCGTTCGCGCTGCAATGAAGTTCTCGATGGCAAGCTCGACGTCGTCCGCGCTGTTCACCCGCTTCATTTGCCAATGGAGTTCGTCGGCGCCATCGAGATCGCGACAGTACCACAGCAGATTCTTGCGCATGCCGTAGAACCAGTGGTTACGGCTGTCGCTTGCATAGCGGCGGCTATGTTCGAGCATGACCTCGAATCGATCGGCGAGGCTGACGGCAGGCTGAGGGCATACCGCGCCGATGCCGCAAAGCGCTTGCTTGACCTGTTCTTTACCGGCGAAGAGCCACGGATTTCCTTGCGCTGCCTGGCCGATGAGCACGCCGTCGACTTTAGTTTCGCGCACGCGGCGGTAAACATCCGGCATATCCAACAGGTCACCGTTGCCGAGCAGCAACGTTTCGGAATTGTTTGCGATCGCCGCGGCTTGCGCGATCGCATTCCAATCCGCCTGGCCTTTGTATCCCTGTTGCAGTGTGCGACCGTGCAGAGAGATCGCGGCCGGGCGTTCTTCGAGCAACGTTGCAATCCATTCCTTGACGACGATTCGATCGTAACCGATTCGGGTTTTTATCGAGAGCGGTAAAAGACGCCGTTCGGCGATTGTCTCGCGACCGGTGCGCAGGCGGTTGGCGGCTTTGAAAGCTGCGATGGCGCTTGGACGGATCCCTAACTGCTTCAAACTCTGTCCATCGTACCAGTCTTGCAGACCTTGACGCGCCGCTTGAATAATCGCGCGCGCCAGCGCCGGTTCGCGAATCAACGCCGCGCCGCAACCGGCGGCGGCGACTTTCCGCGCCGGGCAACCCATGTTGATGTCCAAACCGTCGAAGCCGAGCTCGCCGACGATGTGCGCGACCTGGTAGAACAGCTCCGGCGTCTTGCCATAAATCTGCGCGACAATCGGGCGCTCAATTTCCGCGTAGGTAAAATCTTTGAGCATCAGCTCCGGCGCATAGATCGCCGATTGAATATTGACGAATTCGGTCAATATTACATCCGGATGGCCGTGCTTCGCGGTAATAAACCGAAAAGACGCGTCGGTGACACTGTCCATGGGTGCAAGGCCGATGATCGGTTTGGGAATGTTTTGCCAAAAATTCATGAGGTATACTATAAAAATAGCATTCGCCGCTCGCACCATCAAATGCGAGTAACTTCAAACCTGTTCAGTCACTTCTCTCGTTCCAACGACTTGAACGGTTTGAACGGCTGGAACGCCTTGAAGCGAACTTTCCCTATCTTATTCCATTCCGATCTTGAGATGTGATAATTGATCCAATGGATCCAAATACCAGCCCATCGAGAATTACGGCGTCATCGGTGATCTCAATACCGTCGCTTTGGTCGGCATGAATGGCTCTATCGACTTCATGTCATTTCCGCACTTCGACTCGCCGACGATTTTTGCGGCGTTGCTCGACGATGAGAAAGGCGGCCGTTTTTGCATCGCGCCGATCCTCGACCATCCGCAACGGCGCCAGCTCTATTTACCCGACACCAACGTCTTGTTGACTCGTTTCCTGTCGGACGACGGTGTTGCCGAGATCTCGGATTGTATGCCGATCCAGGAGATGGGCCACGCCCACGACGTTATCCGGCGCGTCAAAACCGTGCGCGGCGAAATTCGCTTTCGCATGGTCTGCCAGCCCCGTTTCGATTACGGCCGGGTCACCCACCGCGTGGAAAGTTGCGACGATTGTATCTTATTCGTGTCAGAGGGAATTCCTTCTCTAACGCTTCGCCTGCGCAGTACCGTGCCGCTTCGAATCGAAGCCGGCGCGGCGATCGCTGAATTTACCTTGCCGGCCGGCGAGTCGGCGGCGTTTGTCCTTGAGCAGGCCACGGCCGACGAGTCCCAGTCGCCTTCGAAATCGCCCGACTATGTCTCGGCGGCGTTCAAACAGACCGTAAATTTCTGGCGTCAATGGGTGAGCCGATCGCGCTACCATGGCCGCTGGCGCGAGACCGTCAATCGCTCGGCGCTGACGTTGAAGCTGCTCACCTCCGAGCCCTATGGCTCCATGGTCGCCGCGCCCACGTTCGGGCTGCCGGAACTGATCGGCGGCGGGCGCAATTGGGATTACCGCTACAGCTGGATTCGCGACTCTTCGTTCACTCTCTACGCGCTCATGCGGTTGGGATACACTCACGAAGCCGCCGCGTTCATGCGCTGGCTCGAAAGTCGCTGCAAACATCTGCGCCCCGATGGTTCGCTTCAACTCATGTATCGCATCGACGGCAGCGAGGACCTGCCGGAACTGATTCTCGACCACTTCGAAGGCTACTTGCAGTCGGCGCCCGTGCGCGTCGGCAATGACGCGCATCTGCAGCTGCAACTCGATATCTACGGCGAGTTGATGGACTCGATCTATCTCTACAATAAATACGGCGAGCCGATTTCCTACGATCTCTGGATTCATCTCGTGGCGTTGGTCAACTGGGTCGGCGCGCATTGGCGCGAGCCCGATGAAGGCATCTGGGAAGTGCGCGGCGGGCGCCACGAATTTATTCTCTCGCGCTTGATGTGCTGGGTCGCCATGGACCGCGGCCTTCGGTTGGCGCAAAAGCGCTCGTTCCCCGCTCCGGTCGGCGAGTGGCAAACCATTCGCGACGAGATCTACCACGATATTTTTACCAATTTCTGGAACCCCAAGCGTAGAGCCTTCGTGCAATACAAAGGCGCCGACAGCGTCGATGCATCGACGTTGTTGATGCCGCTGATGCGGTTCATCGGCCCCACCGATCCGCGCTGGGTTTCCACCATGCGCGCCATCGAAGAAGATTTGGTCAGCGACTCGTTGGTTTTCCGCTACAAGATCGGCCCCGAGCCGCTGGATGGTCTCACCGGCAACGAGGGAACGTTTTCGGCTTGTTCGTTTTGGTACGTCGAGTGCCTCTCACGCATGGGGCAATTGGATCAAGCTCGGTTTATTTTCGAGAAAACTCTCGGCTACGCCAATCATCTCGGATTATTCTCCGAAGAGATCGGTCCGCGCGGCCAGCACACCGGTAATTTTCCCCAAGCCTTCACCCATCTCGCGCTGATCAGCGCTGCCTACGATCTCGACCGCCGGCTGTCGGTTTCGGGCCGGCGGGATTAGTGAGTTGGGTGTAAAAAAGGCAAAGAATGCTTCGACAAAGCTCAGCATGAGCGGAGATTTCTCGGCGACTTCAGTCCGATTTCCGTTCGTCCTGAGCAATGGTCGAAGGACTCCGAGGGGTTTTTTAGCAATCTGCTCGTGAGTTGAGCAGTATGGCTGCAGCCAAAAGTTCGATTTTACAGCGCAAAGGTGGAGTAAGATCAAGCAAACATCGACGCGTAATTCCTTGAAGATCAACCTACTGCTGATTCTCGCGTGCATCGTGGCCAGCGTCTGGGCGTGGCAACAGGACCCGGCGTTCGCCGAAAGAAATCTCGTCTTCAGTTTTCACAATCTCCAACAGGGCCGAGTCTGGACTCTGTTTAGCGCGCTGTTTGTGCACGCCAGTGTTTTGCATCTGTTCGGCAACATGCTCTTTCTTTTCGTCTTCGGCGGCACGTTGGAAAAAACCGTCGGCCCGCACAAGCTCCTGGCGATCTTTTTCACGGGCGGCTTGGTGAGCTTCATCCTCGGCATCGTTTTTATGCCCCGTGGCAGCGGAATGTTGGGCGCCTCGGCCGCGATCTTCGCGCTGGCCGGATGCGTGATGCTTGTGCGGCCGCTCAAGTTCTCCTGGCTGTTCCTCGCGCCCCAAGGTTTGATCGCGATCGTCTACTTCATCTACAATCTCGTCGTGGTCTATGAGAAGAGCCGAATCCCCGGCTATGACCCGCACGTCGCCTACGTCGCTCACATCATCGGTTTCCTCACCGGAATCCCTTTCGGCATCGCCTGGAGCGATCGTTGGAAAAGGAATCTGCTGATCACTTTGCTGCTGTTGGGAGTCTATCTGGCAATTGTCAGCGGGGCGGCGAGAGCGCTGTTTCGCTAGTCGGACTCAAGGATTTCTATTTTAATTGCGGCCGAGCTAATCCGCGCGGCTTGCCGCGAATAGTGATCTCTCGCTCCGTGACAAAAATTTCCTGGTCTGTTTGAAAATCGCGAAAATAAAGTCGATAAAGTCAGGCAAGGACAAACTCAGGCATCCAGTCTTACAAGTCGCAAACAAGGAGCGCTCATGGCTAGCGAAGGATTACACGAACCTGCGGAAAAACTTAAACCTGAAACCATCGAGATTCATCGCGCGATCGTGTCGCTGAAGGAGGAGCTTGAAGCGATCGATTGGTATCGCCAGCGCGTCGATGCCTCCGGCGATCCGGAACTGAGCGCGGTGCTCGAGCACAATATGAACGAGGAAATCGAGCACGCTTCCATGGTTCTCGAATGGATCCGGCGCAAAGTGCCAAAGTTCAACGAGACGCTGAGAACCTATCTTTTTACCACCGGGGACATCACCAAAATCGAAGAAGCCGTAGATAGCGGCGCGGCGCCAAGTTCGCCCCAAGTCGATTTGTCGAATAAACGGACGACCATCGGCGACATGAAAGGAAATTGACATGGCGGAGCAATTGATCGCAAGCGGAACCGTTCCAGCAGATTTGTTAAACAAAGTAGAGCAAACCGCGACTGCCGCGGCCCGCGAGATCCTGACCGGCCGGCGGATTATCGACGTCGAAGGCCCTTATGGTCTCGGGTTAACGACTTTGGAGGTGGGCAACGACGATCTTTGCCGTCAACCCGGTCCGGAAGAAGCCAGCGCCGTCCTGAGCCACGCCTTATCGATCGCGATGATTTATCGCCGATTTTCGCTTTCCAAACGCCGCATCGCGGCCTACCGCGAGAGCAATCAGCCGCTCAACCTCAAGGTGGCGGAAGACGCCGCCCAGGCCGTGGCGGTGCGCGAAGAAGAATTTGTCTATCAGGGCCAACCGACATTCCATCTGTCGGGGCTGCTGACCGCCGAAGGACGCAATATTCTCAAAGGCAAGTGGTCCAACGTCGATGAAGTTTTGGACAACGTCATCGAAGCCGTCAACATTCTCGATACCAAGGGCTATCGCGGTCCGTACGGTTTGGCGCTGGCGCCGGTGTTGTACAACAATCTGTTTCGCCGCTATGCCGGTTCCGAGCTGTTGCAAATCGAGCATCTCAAAAGGCTGTGCACGCGCGGCATTGTCAAAGCCGCTATCGAGGGTGGTGTGTTGGTGGCGAAAGACGTCGGGTCGATCGTTTTGGGTCAGGACATGCAGGTGAGCTATCTCGGTCCCGATGCCGCGCACGAAAACTTCACGGTGAGCGAGTCCATCGTTCTCAAAATTGAAGCGCCGGATGCCATCTGCACGATCACGGCTGCCGAACGCGCCAAAAAATAGGCCGCTACCCCGACTGGGGCTCCGAGTTGTGCTTCGTTAGAAATAAATCCTAGGCGCAAAGCTGTTCAGTGGAGGACTGCAAAAATGAGTAACTGGGACAGAAAAATAAATGATGCTCAAGAACGATTCCGTGTTCTAAGCGCGTTCAACAGTGAAGTAGTGCTCGACCGAGAAACCGGGCTTGTCTGGGAGCGAAGTCCAGGTACGCAAGCCGTCCTATGGCCGAATGCCCGGCTTATTTGTGCGCAAAAGGCAATTGGCGGACGTGGCGGGTGGCGGCTGCCCACGTTTAATGAGCTGACTAGTTTAGTAGATCCCGCCGTTGTGGTTCCCGGAGCCCCTAGGCTTCCGGCGGGCCATCCCTTCCTGAATGTGCAAACAGGTGCATACTGGTCGGCGACAGTTTTTGCGGAACAACCGGGCTTCGCGCTGACGGTGAATTTTCTATTTGTCGCTGGAAGCGATGCCCCAATCGGCGTCAATGACGCTAATACCAACGGCGGGCTTAACCGTGTTTGGGCGGTGCGAGGCGGCGCGGCTGGCCCAAATAGTTACTAGGTGTTCCATCGCACAGCAGGACAAAGGAGATAAGCCAACGGCATACTGTGTTCAACAGTATTGACAGCGGATTTGGAAACGGTGCCCATTGATCAACTTCAGATGAAACCGGCAATCCGCCTGAACGTTTAGAACCGCACTCGCTCAATTAAATGCTTGATCGGTTTGAATGTCTGGAAAGATTTGAACTCCAACGCCGAAGAAGTTTATTTCCCCTTGCCCGCGCTCGCCAAAGCTTTTTTGATGATGTCCCGGATCGCATCGAGGTCGTCGATCCATGCCGGGTTCAACCAGAGAAATTTCGCGCCCTTGATCCGGCGCGCGCGTTCATTCACTTTTTCCTTGGAGATATCTTCCCGGAGCGAATCGTAGAGCCCGCCGGTTCTTTGATTGGCATCGAGCCAGGTGGTCTGTCCCTCACGGGACAACAGCCAATTGGCCGCCACTTTGGCCGCGTTGGGGTGGGGCGCGCGATTGAAATAACTCAAAGTCCCGTTGTAGGCCGTCACCGAAGAGCCTTCTTTGAGCGATCCGGGGGCGAATTGACTGAGCGGCAGTCCCTGCATCATGGCGGTATCGACGTCGCGCGCGCCGATACCGAAAGCAAACTTTCCGGCGCTCAACCAATCCATCATTTGCTCATTGGAGCGCACGATGGTCATATCGGTCTCGGCGTGCAGCCGTCTGAGAAATTCCGCTCCCAAGTCGGGTTGCCTGTAGAAAAAGATATGCGCCGCGCTGATCGGCCCCGAAACCAGCGGATCGACTGAGACGATTTTGCCGCGCCATTTCGGATTGAGTAAATCCCAATAGGATTTGATCTCCGCCGCATTCACTACTTTGGTGTTGTAGGTAATCTCTCCGCTCCGCGGCGTGCCCTCGAAAACGAAGATGTAGCGGTTCTCCGGATCGTCATAGTGATGTTTGCCCTCATACCAAACGGATGGGTCGACGACTTCCGGCAACAGCAACAGAGGTTTGACCGGTTCGAGAATCTTGGCGCGATGAAAAACCGTCAGCGGCGAGATGTTTCCCGAGATATAGAGATCCACGGCGAACTTTTCCGCGCGGCGCTCGCTCATGACACGCTGGCTCAACTCGGGCCCTCGCCCCGTCGCCATCGTCACTTTGATTTTCGGAAATTTCTTCTGAAAGCCGTCGCGAAACACCGGCTCGAACGCCTGGGTCATATAAATGGCCAGCGCGCCTTCCTCCTCGGCGGCTTTGACCGTTTTGTCCCACTCTGTGCGCCACGCCGGCGCCGGTTCAGCGGCGAACGATAGGTTGAAAAACGAATTAGCATAGCAGAACAACAGAGCGCCAATAAAACCAATGACGCATCGAATTGACTTCAACATAAGAACTCCTTCGTTCCGCGAGTTCGTTTCGGCTGCTCTAGCTATTATTTCTTGCCTTGTGCAGGGTCAAGGTTTGGGGAGAACTGTTTAGCCGCCTGCTGACTGGCGCGTTTTGAAAAACCGGATGAAAGCGAGTTGGAGAGAGAACATAGAATATGTCACGCGCTGCGCTTAACCCCTGGACAGAGTGATCGGTATCAATTTTTATTTGTTTCAAAAACGCCGAGCTTATTCGAGGCAAATAATCATGTGTAGTCAAATATCACTCGCGACAGTCGTGATCGGTAAACGACAAGTACAGATGATCACAGTTTTGTAGTTCGTGATCGGCGTTAAAGGCTTGCCATGCGCCTGGTAAAATCCAGAGCGCCTATTTACCCTTAATGAGTCTGTCGGAGTCGCCCGCGCACGATCGAGCAAGAAGCTATCAAGAAGCTATCAAGAAGTTCGCAACCTAGCAGTCAGATCACTCCATCTTTTTCTTCCCTAAGACAGCTCCCGCGCGCTTGCTGCAAACGCTTGTCGGTCGGATGGTAAACATCGCCGGCGTAGTTTTGCTTCTCAAAGCCTTCCAGGATACGCACCCAGATATGGCAGTCCCAGCCGAGCCGTTCCCAGTACCCCAAGCCTTTTGAGTCCGCCTCCAGTTCCTTGTCCAGCGAGTAGTTGCGCAACGTTACGCTCTGCGGCAGCCCCATATCGACACTCGATACGCCGGCTCCTAACGTCCGGCGGTTGAACCAGGTTAAGCCGTTCTGTGTCGCATGGCCGGCGGTCTCATGAGCAATTTCGTGCGCTAAGGTTTGCCGGAGCAGCCAAAGATATGACACCCGTTTGGAGGCAAGCTTTGCCAGCTTGTGACTTATGTAGATGCGGCGCGCGCCGATGCTCATTCCCAAAATGTCTTCGCGCGGAAAAGCGGAGAGAAAAATTTGATAATCCGCAAGGTGGCCCTTATCTTCGCTGACGGCGATGATCTGCGCCGCCTCATTTTTCACCAGGAGTTCGACCGCAGCGTCCGTTACGATGGGAATACTCGCTCGCATCGAGCACGAATTCAAAAGCAGCCCGAAAATAATCAGCCGGCATAAGGTACGGCTGCTTCGCCATAGCCGAATTAGCTCTTGCACTCGCGTATGCCTTCCTTTTCGCCAAACACAAAATTGACGCAAGCTAGCACATGTTACCCACCGGCGCTAGCCACCCTCGACACCTTGGCACGTCCGGCCTCGTCGAGGTGTGTTGTAGGTGCAATTGTAAAGAACCGGTTCTTAAAGAGCCGATGGGGCCTTTGATTTAAGTCTCGTCACGGCGAAAATATCGCCAGACCTGATTTGTATGACGCCCGGCTTCCATGGGAGGGAACCTCTTCGCTGGGAAGATAACAGGCGTCTGCGCCGATTTGATCGCTGAGCTAAAACTCCGAGGTGACTGCGTCGGATAAACAAGGCATCACCGTACGACGACATTCACGCGCTGCACGCCATTGTTGCCATAGCCGCCGAAATTCCACTGCTGATCGACCGGCTGCACATTGCCGTTGGCATCGCTGGCGCGGACATAGAGCATGGTACGCGCCCGGTGCGGCATTCCATACGAACGTCCATGATCTCCAGGCATACGGTGATGCCGATTCGCCCAGTTCGGCCTCGGACCAGGTCGCGCCGCCGTCGACGCTAATCTCGACACGCGATACGCCGCCATGCCCAGCCCACGCTTTACCCGCGAGAGTAACCGGGCCGGCGCCGACCAGCCGGTCGCGGGTCATGAAGTCGGGAATGCCGGGGGGAATCATCAGGGCGCGCGCTCTTATCACGTTGACCGCTTCTCCCGGGTCCTCCGCCGACTGTGTGTAACGGTAAGCGCGCACCATTTGATAGCCTTGAAACGGCTCGGCAATAGCCTCGATTCGGTCCAGCCATTTCACGCTCGCCATGCCGTACCAGCCCGGCTTCAACAACCGCAACGGATAGCCGTGTTGCGGCGGCAGCGGTTCGCCGTTCATCTCGTAGACCAGCAAGACCTCGTCCCTGATCGCTTCGTCGACGGTCAGACTGCGCTGGTAGTGTTGAATCTGGTCGCCTTCGACTCCTTGATCCAAACCGGTAAAAACAATCTCCATCGCATCGCCGCTGACGCCGGCTTCCTGCAGGATGCTTCGAAGCGGCGTGCCCGTCCACTCGGCGTTGCCGATAGCTTCGAGGAGCCAGGGTTGGCTTATGCGCCGCGGCGCGAAGAGGGCGCGGCCGTTGCCGGCGCATTCCATGGTGACGGGGAGGGTTCGGCGCGGCCGCTTTTTGATTTCCTCGAGAGTCAGATCCAGCGGCGTGGCGACGCGGCCGGCGATTTTTAGGCGCCATTGGTCGGCGTTTACCGCCGGTATGTCATAGTGGATCAGCAGGTAGTGCAGACCGGTCGGTGTGATCGGATAGCGCAGCGCCTCCAGAGGCATGCCGCTATTGCGCAGCGCGAGCTGCAGCTCTTCTTTATAAAGACCATCGGTTGGAGCGAGCCCGCTGCCGTCGCCGACGGTTGGAAAGTATTGGTTCGCGCCCTTTTGTTCCATCTCGGCTAACCTCTCAGTGGATTTTGGCTGTGGCGCGATCAAGGGTGATTGAGCAGAATCAACCCGCCCCAGCCGATCAGAGCGACGCCCAGCGGCGCGCTCAGTTTGCGGCCCCACGGCAGGTTCTTCTCCGCGGCCATCACTGCCCCGAGCAGCAACATCCAGGCGACGTTCCCAACCCCTACGGCGAACATTAAGAGCATCAACGCCCAGCAGCAGCCGACGCAAAATAGGCCGTGATGGATACCCAGCAAAAATGCGTTGCGCCGCTCGTGGCGGCCGCGCCAGTACTGGGTGACGAAACTCAAGGGCGCGCGGCACTTGTCCAGACAGCGGTATTTCAAACGGCTAAACTGAAAGGCGCCGGCCAAGAGCAGCGTGGCCGCGCCGACAAACCACGCGTTGGCTTCGAGCCAGGAACTGCGCTCGACGATTTCGTGCAACAACCAATCGGCTCCGTGAGCGGCAATACCGAACCCCAGCCATACCCCCAGATAGCCCGCAACGACCAGGGTTAAAAGCTGGGATCGATCCTGGCGCGGCGCAGTCAAGCGACGGAAGATCTCGAGCAGCGGCAAGGTCGTCGGCAACATCATGGCCACCGTCATCAGTGTCCAACCGATCAGGTAGAGCGTTATCGGGAGCAGGAGAGGGCCGGCGTCGATCTCGCCGAGTTGTTGATGGCTGAGGTAGCGGCCATAAGGCGACCGATCCCAGATCAATAGAGCGCACCACGCCACGCCGACCACCGAAGCCATCAACCCAAAGAAAGCTCTACGGTCGGCCATAGCGTTCAGCGAATCATGTTGTGCACATACGCGCGCAGGAGAACCTAGCTCTGAAAAATAAAATTTCCCTGAATCGCGTTATGATCTTTGAGGTCGATGTTTTGCCCCAAAGCAGGATTCTTCATCTTGAACTTGGTCGCCCTTGCCACGTAGGCGGGTGCACCGGGAATGGTCGAAAAGATCGAATCACGGAGCGTGGTCACCTCGCCGTTGGGACCGCGAAAAGGTTCCATCTCACAGTCGGCAACGCTGCCGATCCGCAAAGTTCCCTTGCCTTCCGAAACCTCAAAGGTAATCGGCGAGCGCTCTACGGAAACCACCTCGCCAATCAATTTCACGAGGTCGGCAACGGGTCCGCCCTGTTTGCCGGTGTAAACCGTGAGGAGTGCCTCTTCCTGTGACTTGGTGGCGCGCTCATCGATGTGCACGACGACGCGCCAGTTGCCTTGCAAGATGTTTCCGGGCACATGTGCGGTAAATCCCAACGTGAGGCCCGACACATCGACGCCATCGATGTCACCTTTTTCGAAATGGTGCGCTAATGCTGTATCGCAAGTCCCATTATCCGGGTCCATACCGACCCAGCAGGGACACAGCACGTCGCAATTGCAGACTTCGAGCAGGCTGCCTTCAAGTTTGTAAGCCATGGATCCTCCTATTACGCGGGCACTATCTGGGCCCGTGAAACGTAACACGCCGTGCCAAGCTGAAGAACATTGTGGCGGTTAATCTATCGAATATGAAAAAAGGATGTCAACCCAAATCCGTGTTTACGGTTAAATTAGCAGCGCCCGGCGATGTGGAATGCTATTAAGTAACCATCGAGAAATGAGTTAGTAGAGTAAGAATATACGATCCCGGCAGGTCAACGATGTATGACTTTATCGTAATTGGCGGTGGTTCAGCGGGCTGTGTGCTGGCGAATCGACTTAGCGCAGATTTCTCCAACCGCGTGTTGCTGCTCGAAGCTGGTCGCGACGACCAACGTAAGGAGATCTCGATTCCGGCTGCTTGGTCGAAGCTTTTCAAGTCGGATGGGGATTGGGCCTACGAAACAGAACCCAACCCGGGCATGGACGGTCGCAGGCTCTTTGTGCCCCGAGGGAAAATGCTTGGCGGTAGCTCGAGCATGAACGCAATGATGTACACGCGCGGGCACAGTTCGGATTTCGACCAATGGGCGGCACTCGGCAACACCGGCTGGAGCTACGAGGAGGTGTTGCCGTACTTCAAACGGTGTGAAGACAGCAACCGCGGTCCGTCGACTTGGCGCGGCGTGGGCGGACCGCTAACCGTGAGTGATTTGGCCGATCCAAATCCGCTTTCTCGCGCGTTCGTGGAAGCGGCAGTCAAAGTCGGCATCCGCCACAACGAAGATTATAACGGCGCGACGCAGGATGGCGTGAGTTTAATTCAGGTCAATATCCGAAACGGGCGTCGCTGCAGCGCGGCCGATGCCTACCTGCGCCCGGTACTCGAACGCTCGAATCTGACCGTGATCACCGGCGCTCACGCATCCCGAATCATTTGCGAAGGCCGACGCGCCGTCGGTGTTGCATACCTCCGGAGCGGTCAAGAGGAAGTTGCGCGCGCCGAACGGGAGATCGTATTGTGCGCCGGAGCGTTTAACTCGCCTCAACTTCTTATGTTGTCGGGCGTTGGCCCTGCGGACGAAATCCAGCGGCATGGGATCGAGGTTCTTCACGAGCTGCCGGGTGTCGGAACGAATCTCCAAGACCACCCGGCCGGCAAGCTCTTAGCACGCTGTCCGAAACCGATCACTCTGCTTGGCGCGGAATCTTTCAGTAACCTCCTGCGCTACTTCCTTTTTCGTCGTGGCATGTTGAGCTCGAATGGCGGCGAGGCTTTGGCGTTCATTCGGACACGGCCCGATTTGGCCGCGCCGGACATCGAGATTATCTTTCTTCCCGTGCTTTGGTTAAATGAGGGCCTGACGCCGCCGCACGAGCATGGCTTCACTGTCGCAAGCATGCTGCTGCAACCACGGAGCCGCGGTCGTGTGACATTGAAGTCGCGAAATCCGCTTGATGCCCCCGTCATTTGGACGAACCATTTTTCCGATCCGGCTGGGCACGATCTTACGACGATAGTCGAAGGACTGAAAATTGCCCGACGGATTACGACCGCAGCGCCGCTCGCGCTGTTCAATAGCGGGGAGATTGTCCCGGGAACAGCGGCGACAACGGACGCTGACCTGCGCGCCTGCGTGCGCGCCGAAGGGCAGACGATCTATCACCCCGTGGGAACGTGCAAAATGGGCAGCGATCTCATGGCGGTGGTCGACCCGAGCTTGCGCGTGCGCGGTCTTGACGGTCTTCGAGTGGCCGATGCATCGGTCATGCCCACGATCACGCGCGGACACACGCACTCTCCCGTAGTCATGATCGCTGAGAAGGCGGGTGATCTCATCCTGGGGCGCGGAGCCGAGTCCCCAAGCGAGATTGCGAAGTAACACACACAACGCGTCCTGACTTTATCTCATGACTCCCGTGCTCAACTTGGCGGAGAAAATTATCACAGGCTCTGGAGCAGAAATGAGCGATGGAGGATCGAACAAGTTCCGAGAAAGCTCGGACGGATCAAGACTCATTGATGAAAGCAGCAGAGGTCGCTTGAACCGCGCAGGCAATCCGACGCGCGCGAGGGCACAATCACTTGAAGGTTTGGGGAGCCGGCTGAATCAAGCGTCCTGTCCAATGGCAACTCTCAGGCTAATTGCCCAACAGTTTCATCATCCGGTCGACGACATCCGGCGGCTGCGAGACTACTTCTTTCGCCAGCTTCGCCAGCTCCTCGCCGCTGATCGCATCCACAGCCCACCGCCGCTTTTTCAAGTCTTCCAGCAGCGCGGGATCTTTGAGCGACCGATGGTAGGCGTCGCGCAAGATTTTCACCCTATCGGGCGGCACGCCGGGCGTCGCCACCATCGGCCGGCCGAAGACCGCGGGAGCGAGGAGCACCGTGGCCACCCGCCGGGTCGCCTCCGGCGTCTTGTATTGGTCCATCAATTCATAGATCGACGGAACATCAGCAACCAGAGGATCTCTTTTTTTCCCCGTTTGCAGGATCGGCCGGACAAAGCCTTTCTTGTGCCAGGTCAGAAACGGCTCGCGGGCAAAGTAGGTGCTGATCGTCAAATTGCGGCAGTGCAGCTCGCCGCGCTCGATGCCGAGGTCGATCTCGCCGCCGCCGGGATAGCCGGTCGACGATGTTGAACTTGATCCCCAGCCCCTCGTCCAAAAATTTCGGCATGTAATAACCGGACGTGCTCGTGCCCGTGGCGCCGCACTTGGGCGGCTGCGCGGCCTTGCGCACGTCCTCGATCGATTGGTACGGGTTGTCCGTCCTCATGATCAGGATAAATTCTGTTTGCTCCGGATTGCCGATCCAGGTGAATTTCGCCCAGTCGAACTGCACTTCCGGGCGCCTGGCCAGTTGGTCGAAGTACATCGATGGGCCAAATGTACCGAGGGTCAGACCGTCCGGCTTCGCCACGGTATAGACGTAGTTAGCCGCAACCACTCCTCCCGCGCCGGTCATGTTCTGCACGATGAAAGTGGGATTTCCCGGTATGTACTTGCCCATGTGCTGGGCAAAGATTCTCGCCCAAAGATCGTAGGCGTCGCCGGCAAGATTGCCGACGATGATCCGGATGGTTTTTCCTTGATAGTAGGGCGCCTGAGCTTGAAGATTCGTCACCGACACCAGCAAAAACAACAGCGCGCACGCGAAGCGTTTCATCGCATCCTCCAGACTGTCTGGGTTAGACGGAAAACACCCGCGGAGGATAGGGCGGGCGTAGCGAAGGTGTCAAGGCAATGCTCGGAGCAAAAAGCGGCGGCGGTTCTATCGACTCAATCGGATCTTCATCGAAACGTCGTTGGCCATCAACCGTTGCGGATCCGAAACCGTCGTCAACTAGTCAACTCCGGATTTGACCCCCTTAGTGCACCGACCCTTAGTGACCCCTCCCGCTTTGAAGCATGCAGGCATGACCGATTTTCGGATTAGCCATCTATCTGATGCAGGGAGCTGCGCAAAAATGAACCCCTTAGCGATTCGAAGATGGCTTGGAGGTCGTGGAGTGGAGAAGGCCGATAGCGACAAGAACTATCCTGACGCTTTCCGCTCGAGTCTTGCCAAATTTTCCGCTCAATACTCCGACTCCTCACTCGACGGTTTCACGACCTTTTTTACCGCTTTGCTGCCGCTTTTCACTGCGTCACGCGTGCCCTCGCCGATCTCGTTCACAACGTCCCGTGTGCCGTGACCAATTTCCCGCGTCACGTCGCGCGCACCGTGACCGATCTCTTTTGTCACGTCACGAGTCGTGTGGCCGATGGTTCGGCCGGTTTCTTTAATTGGCGCACAACCCAATACAATGCAGCCGGCTAGCAGCAATAAAGCAATTTTTGAAGGATTGAACATGCTTCCTCCAATCGGTATCCATCTGGGCTTATAGTATATCACATCTAAAAATCCGTCGTCCTACTAACGTCTTGACTGGATTGAACAATGACCCTCTGCCCGATTAGACCAAGAGCGAGATAGACGGCTCAAGTCGGGAGTTGAGCAACTCTTGCGAACTCCCAACTCCAGATTGGACCGCTACTGCATGCCGAAATATTTCGCTTTAACCGGATCGCCTTTGTTGTCGAATTCGAGCCCGTGACTCCTGTGGTAGCCTGTCGCGAAAGTCACATCCTTATCGAAAGATCTCGCAAAGGGCAGGGTGAGCTGGGTCCAGCTCGGAACCTGGCTACTGTTGCCTAACTTGACCGCTCCACACGGTCAGCTCTAGAGCGTTATTCGGTCGCTACGGAGTTAATGTCTGCCTAGTAAGCCCCGGCTATACGGTTGCGTCTCTACTTTGGTGTTTTTACCGAGAGGATTAGCCTTATGCGAACTGGAGCCAATAGACTAGTCGGGCCAGCGGGGAGTCGTCAGTTCGATCCGCCAGATCGGCCCCGTCGGGGATAGCGGCCCCTCAAATCTAACGAACGCCGGCACCCCCTCAGTGACGATCCAGGCGTGATTGTCAGGCGGCACGCGCCCGAGCAACGTAGCGAACAACTTCATCGCCGTCCCCAGAATGGGCTTGAACACGTAGTGGGTTGCGGTTTTCGCGAGTTCGCCGATCACCACCTTTTGCTCGCCCACTGGTGCAAGCTCCAGCTGGATGAGCCGGGGCGCAGGCGTGAAGGCGACGAAGTGGACGGTCTCGCCGGCTCCTTTGACAAGGTTCTTCGCAACGGTAAGGACCAAACCATTGTAAACGTCGGGGGGCAGATCGAGCGTGCCATCGAGCACTTTCTCTCGGCCGTCTTTGCGGTCTCTGGTTTTTACACGGTACTTGCCGGAGGCTCGCTCCAGGGAGATTTCGGTGTCCTCGGTGAATGCCGGGCCGCGCTGCAGCAGCCGATAGCTTTGCAGCGTGAAGACTCGCTCCTGGGTGAAGACCACCGTCTCGTCGAATACCGATCCGTCCTTGAAGCGGAACAGCATGCGACTCTCAACCTCTCCGCCCCGGCGCGTCTGAAGAAGATCGCCCGACGCAATGAGGACGCCATCGACCGTGCGAAGCACAATGAAACCGTGAAGGGATCCCTCGACGAATCGCACTCCGACCGGGGCGGCCGCGGCCGGGTGCGACGGCAATATTACCGTCGCGAGAGCCAGGAAGCAGAGCATCGCCCTCATGAACGACATGCCGGCCTAACGTCGAACGACACTTCTAAGCCTTGAACCCGATGGGTGACTGGCACGGATTTAATTCCGACACCAAAACATTGGAAATAGGGACGCGGTGCTTACAGATCGCTAAACGGCGAGTTGAAGAAAAACTAATTAAAAAATCTCAAAGGAAAGTCCTTGCCCCTTGACACCTGATTTCTCATGGGCGCCCGTAAATATGTCCTGCTAAATTGTCAGCATGGTAGGCAACAAGCGAATCTTAAATCCTCAATGCCCTATTCCGTGCGATATTAATTTGTTGTTCATTCAGCAGACCTGCATTGGCCACGCGAGGATTCCTAGCGCCGTACATCAAATTACTCGTTACATTAAGTGCTAAAGAGTGATTTGGGTCGTCCATCAGCACATGACCGAGTTCGTGTGCCAGTAGATTCCCGGCAAAACCTGGCAGACCCGACTCGGCCTTCTTGCCGGAGATTGCCGCGATACGTCCTCCTCCCCACCCACCCTCCTGCGAAGGAAGGTCATAAACAAAGCCGACGCCGATACCCGGCGTTCGTGGAGATAGATTGTTTACAAAATGAATCCACATGCCGTTCTCATCGGCAGGAACAACTTCCGATCGTTCAGAAATCTCAACAGGCGTGAACTCAATCTCGGCCTCACGTATCCAAATTCGGTTCGCATCAGCAAAGGCCTGTGTTACCTCAGCGCGGCTCCAAATGATGGCACTGCCAGGCCGTTTGCCAGCGGCCGCAAGTTTTCCCCGTGCGTCGAAGCACTGCCTGGACTCACGCTAATAGATTGGGGAAACAATCCAAGGATATATGCTTTAACCGGTATACGGATTCTGCTTGCCATAAGGTATCCGCCTTACGATTTCAAAACATTTTTCCGGCATAAATTGAATCCGACCGACATGTCAATCAGCCTTCTCCAAAGCATGCGTCTGCCTCTTGTCGTCGGTTCAGCGCCACGAACCTCAGCTCCGTTTCATAAAGATTTCATCGAATAGCTTGACGTACTTGCTGTAATTCTCAAAATATTCTGCGTCGGCTAAAACAAAAAAATCCTGCTTATTTGACAGCGCCGCCGGATGGCGGTCAACGTCACTCCTCGTGGACGTTCTGCCTATTTGGGTGATGAACTTAGCGGTTTCTCGTGAAAACAACCATTCCATGAACACCTTCGCGGCGGCTTCTCGTCGGCTCTTGGCCGACAAGGCAGTGGCTCGCGGAGTTGCCTGGGTTGGTGTCGTCAGCGACATGTCTGCGGGCGCTCCATTGATCTTCAACTGATGGAATTCCGCCGCGTTGCCGTGAATGAATGCTGAAAACTCGCCTGCGGCAGTAAGCTGAGCCCCCAGAGTATGTCCCTTTCGCATGACAACGAACTCACTGAGTTTTCTGAGAAAGGTCAAACCCTCCTTTTCGCCGCGAAGTCTTAACTCACAAGCTAACCATTCATACTCTTCCGTGTCTAACCCAACTTTGCCCTTCCACTTTGGCGCAATGAATTCATCAATCGCCTTTGGCGCAACAGGAACCAGTTTTGTGTTGTAGCCGATGACATTGGCCGAGAAAATCGCCGAATTCCAGTAACCCTCAGGGTCCCTGAAAGCCGGAACGAGTTTTTGAGCTTCCTTGGGTAAATGCGGTTTAATCAACCCACGCGATTTCAAAGCATAGGCGGTGATAGGGTTGACCGTTGCCACGTCGAATTCATGGCGTTCCGCCTTGGCCTCTGCGGAAATCCGATTGGCGATCTCCGAGCTACGCGAACGGAACGTTTTCAGACGAATCGATGGCACCTGCTCCTCAAACTTTTTTCTCAGTGCCTCGACAATGTGGGTGGATTCCATGCTGTACCAGACCAGCTCACCATCCTTTTTTCCGGCATTCAGTAAAGCTGAATCGATCGCCTGGGAATATCCGGTGCTTGAAATACCGAAAGCTACGGCCAGTAGACAAAACACTACAGTGGAGACCAGTTTCGCACCCATAATTTACAGCGTCGCTTTGCTCTAGATTACGCAGTATGGCGGCGCTTCGCCCGCAGGCGAAGCGAGTTGCACCATGAACAATTTGGCACCCCGAGTAGTCGTTGTTGCGGAATACGGTTTGTCGGCTGGGAAGTACATGCATGAAACTGCATTGTAGGACTGCCCTTCATAGGAGACTTCACCTTCGACAACGAATCGAATCTGTTGGCAGGATGAGATGCCCGGATTGGTATTTGCGCCCGGCTCCATGCGTATGATTTTTATATTAGGGCCGACCTCATTGAAATATCCCAAATGCTTGACAAAGACACCGGATGTGTCCGCTAGTGGCTGCCAAGCATAATTTTCGGCATTCATCACGACGTAATCATTGTAGCGCGGGGCCGGATAAGACAGTTCTTCGCCCATCAGATGTTCGGCAATCGCTTCAAAACCATCTTGTTTGCGACCGTCCGACCGAGCAAATAGTCCTTTCTCGAATTTGCCCAATTTTGACAACTCTTCTCTGGCCCTCGCGATATCAGCCGACGTTGGATACGGTATGCGCGATGGGCCTGGAAACTGGAGCCCGACGCTGGTTCGGACGATATCCTCGTGCGACTGCATCGGTCCGTAGGACACGCCTTCGGGTAGGTAGAGACAAGTGTCCGGGCCATAAACATCTCTGCCGTATTTAACCGCGCCGGTTAAGATATATCGCACTTGGTCAAAGGTGTGCTTGTGGCGCGGCGAATGGAAATCACGAACAGAGGTACGATACGAAGCGCGCATGCTGATACCTGCTTCTTTGTCGGCGAAACCGAAAAGAGTGCTCGGTCTTGTCGACACTGCGCCAATTTCAGCTTCTCGATGACTCGCCTGCCACTGAGTGCCGTCGGCGGCTCGCACAACTACGGGACCTGTTATAGCCATTTTATATACCCTCCTCTGGTGAGATTCAGAAAAATCAACATCAAGCGCATCCTTTTGGATAACTTCAGTGGAAAGTAATCGAGATCTGCCGTTCAAGTCAACACAATGAGCAGTAGTCGATAGGGTCGCATCTTTTTATCTTTGCAGGCGTAGACGGGTTAACTAGACGGGTCGGTCAAGTAGACAAAGGAGTCGACGCTAGCAGCTCGGCTCCAGCTAATCCCCCAACAATAATTTCAGCCGTTCGATCACTTCGGTCGATGGGTTGGCGACTTCTTTTGCCAGAGCGTCGAGGTCATCGCCGCCCACGGGTTTGATCTCCCATTTATTTTTCTTTGCTTCTTCTAAAAACTCGGGCGTCTTAAGTGTCAGGCCATACGCCTCACGGAGAATTTTGACGCGCTCCGCCGGAACTCCCGGCGCGGCAACTATCGGGTAGGGGCCGAATCCCCCGGCGTCGAGCATCACGTTGGCGAGAAGCCGGCTGCGCGCCGGGGTTTTTTCTTTGTCCATGAGTTCGAACAGGGTCGGGACGTCGGCCATCTTGGCATCACGCTTTCGCGAAGTCTGCAGCAACAGGCGAACAAAACCTTTTTTAAACCAGGAAAAATAGGGTTCGCGGCCAAAAAAAGTTGAACTCGCCACGGCGCGGCATTGCACTTCGCCCCGCTCGAGCGCCAGGTCCTGTTCGGCGCCGCCGGGATAACCCGTGACGAGAGTTAATTTTATGCCCAGGGTCTCCTCGATCAGTTTGGGAATGTAATGGCTGGAGGTGCCGACGGCCGTGGTCGAGCATTTCGCCGGCTCCGTGGCTTTGCGCATGTCGTCCAAGGTTTTGTATCGGTCAGCGCGCGCATAGAAAACGCTGCCATTGTGCTCCGGCGAGCCGATCCAAGTGAACTTCGCCCAGTCGAATTTGACTTCCTTGCGCCCGGTAAGCTGGGCGAAATAAAGCGTCGGAAAGATCGATCCCAGAGTGGTGCCGTCGGGTTCGGCAACGCCATAGACATAATTGGCGGCAATCATCGTCCCGCCGCCGGGCATGTTGCGCACGAGGATATTCGGATTTCCCGGAATATATCTCCCCATGTAGCGGGCGTAGGCGCGCGCCCACAGGTCGTGCGCATCGCCGGGATTATAGCCGACCACGATGGTGATGGTTTTTCCTTTGTAGAATGGGTCGCCTTGAGCGTAGACAGCGCGGCCGAAGGCGAATGAATAAAGCACCAGCAGGACTAAGCAATATTTTACATAACCACTCATGCTGACTCCTGATCGTCGCCTAGCCAATCACCGGCGCTTGAACGAGCGGCCCGAATAGACGCTGCGCGTTGCCGCTGAGGATTTTTCCCCGCGCCGACTCGGACAATCCCGCGCGAGTGCGAATCGCGTTCACGGAGTCGAAGTTGCTGTCCCAGTGCGGATAATCCGAGGCGTAGAGCAGCACATCCTCGCCGCACAACTGCACGACCGCTTCCAAGGTGCTCTCGTCGGGCTCGCAGGTGACAAAAATCTGCCCGCTCTCCAAATATTCCCGCGGCGCCCGTTTCATCTTCGGCACTTCCCGCGCGCGGCGCTCGTAATGCTCGGTGATTCTCTCGATCCAAAACGGCAACCATCCGGCGCCGGCTTCCACGTAGGCGAAGCGGAGCTTGGGAAATTCATCCGGCAGTCCGCCGTACATGGTGCACATCAAACCGACCATCTGCTCGTAAGGATGGCTCAACGTGTGAGTGGGAAGATATTGGTAGTTGAACCGTTCGACCCCGGGAATTTTCAGACTGCCGGCGTGGCACAGGATCGGTACGTTGAGTTCCTGCGCCGTTGCGAAGATCGGATAGAAGTATTCGTCCGCCATCGATTTATTCATCGCCCCCGGCGGGAACGCCACGCCGATGAAGCCAAGCTCGTTGACCGCGCGCCGCAATTCGCGCACCGATTCTGGCATGTCCTGAAAAGGCAAGACCGCCAATCCTTTGAGCCGCTCCGGCGCGGCTTGGCAGTAGGCGTGCAGCCAATTGTTGTAGGCCCGTGCAATAGCGCAGGCCAAGTCGGGGTCTTCGATCCAGCCGCAAGCGCGCAGCGAGAAGCCGGGAAACAGCGCCGCCATGTCGATGCCCTGGATATCCATGTCCGCCAGACGCGAGCGCGGGTTCGATGCTCCTTCGCGTTGCCGGCCGGCCGAGGAGCCTTCGGGCGGACCGACTTCGCGGCCGGTATGCGAGTAGCGTCCTTCAAACAAATAAATCTGCCGCCCCTTCGAGTCCGTGATTAGCCTGGGCCAACGGTCGCGGTAGGCCGGCTCGGCATAGTTCTCCCACAAGTCGTCAATTTCGAACACATGGCCATCGGAGTCGATCACTGCGTTCATTTCTCCTCCTGTTCTAAGAGACTGCGTAGCAAAACCGTTCCTGGTCCGAGAACCTCACCACGAACGGTATTGCATGCGTGAATTCAACTACTCGTCCGTTTGCCCTGAGCCATGTCGAAGGGTTCCGAGTGCTTTAAGCGATTACTTACTTATCGTTTAGCCCAGAGCTGATCGAAAAATCCACTTTTCTCCATGTCGTCCAAGTAGCGACTATCCGTGAGATCCTGGGGTCTTATTTTCTTTGCCCGCGCGTCTGTCTGCGCCATCTCGTCGAGGATCGCTTGCAAGCTTTCCTCTCTAACTGCCAGACGCGGTTCCAGGGCTTTGATCTCAGCGTTGTAGGCTGCGTCAAGAATACTCCGATCTCCTATCCTGAGGTTTTTGCCTAACACCTTATAGACAAATTCACGGTCGGTATGCATGATTTTCGACGCTTCAGCCATGGCACGCATGTAGTTCCCCATCACTTGCGGCCGCTTGGCGATGGTGGAACGTTTGGTGACAAACGCTGTCGACACGTAGGGAATCCGCAAATCGGGACCATAGATGACATAATGGTAGCCGCGAGCGATCGCCTGGGCATCCGTGGGCGCTGCCAAGCAGGCAGCATCGATGCCGCCACCCATGAGCGCTGTCAGCGTTTCAGGATCGCCGCCGATTTGGAGAAATGCGTAATCGCGCACCGGCTCCATGTTATGGCGGCGTAACGCTTGAATGGTGAAATAATGCGAATTGCTGCCGATCCGGCTCACGCCGATCTTCTTGCCGCGCAAATCCTCCGGTCGTTTTAGACTGCCGCCAGCGAGCAAGCTGTTCGTCATGGTATTTTTCACGCCACCGACAAACACGGGTTCGGTAGAACCGCGCACGTAGGCGGTGACATTACCGATCCCGCCCGTCAACGTCATGTCGGGATCGCCGCCGAGAAGGGCTGCCGTGACAATGGTGGACGATGAGACGAAGACAAGGTTGTGCTCGATATTGTATTTCTTAAATAGTCCGGCTTCCTGAGCGATCCAAGCTAAAGACTGAGACATCACCCGAGACGAGTAGATCGTGGTAAATTTGTCCGCGCCGCGCGCCCACACCGGCAGAATCAAGGGCACGAGCAAAACCAAACAGACGTGGATTTTCTTGCTCATTTCCCCTCCTGTGCTTACCCGTGAAACGCTCCTTACGATCTAAGTCGGATATCGCTGCTCGCCAGTTGGTCAAGAAAGCTTGCCTATCTAACTTAGTAAGCAGTCGATTGTCAAAAATTTTGGACGCTAACTGCTCAAGCAATTATGAGCTAGTTGTAGGGATCGTGTAGCGATCAGGAGCCGGTCTGCTTTTGCTAAATCTTCTCGTAGTGACTCAATTTGAAAGCAGATCCTTCACGGAGTTCATCCTGAGTACGGCCGAAGGGTTCAGGATGACAAGCAATTCAGGCGCAAGAATCTTTATTTAAAGATGTTGTAGCGAACCCGGATCGCGCTCTGGCCCCGTGACCGTGACTTGTTCTATTCCAATTGTCTTAGCGCGCAGGCAGCGGGTCAATTCCGGAAACCTTCTTCAGCATTTCAACGACCTCAGGATCGCGGGGCATTTCGCGGATAACTTTTGCCAGCTCCTCCGGCATCAATGGCGAGACTTCGTCGCTGACGAGCTTGTGAAATTCGGCGCGGAACTCCGGATCCTTAAACGTTTTGCGCATTGCATCTTGCAAAATCTCCACGCGGTCCTTGGGCGTTCCCGGCGGCAACACGAAAGGTGAGGTGGCGGTTCTGAACCCGCGCCACATCGTTAAGAGTTTTCTTTCTTTATCTGTTTTGGCAAAACTCTCGATCTCCGGCAGTTGGGCAAACTTTGGGTGCGGATGTTTTTCGGCTTTTGGCACCGCCAAGATCGCGTGAAAATCCATGATGCCCTTTTCCACCCATTCCGGATTGCGCCGCAATACCGAACTCGTATTGTTCGAGCGCGAATCGATCTCTCCATTCATGAGTGCGACATCGGCTTCCAGAGAAGAATAGCCGGTGACGAATTTGGGCGCCTTTAAATCCAGAAAATACGCAAAAAGCCTTGCCGAGATATAAGCGACGGCGCCGACCTCCTGAGCGCCGAGCTTGATGCCGCTCGCCGCGCGCAGTTTTTCCAAACTATTGAGACCGAGCGCAGCTCGAGTGTAGATGACATTGTGGTTCTCGCTCACGGGAGTGCCGAGATAGATGAATTTGTCGATATCGTACATGACGCCGGTTTCCCGCATGACGCTCAACCCGATGGCCGCGCTGCTCAAAGCTCCGAGGGTAAGGCCGTCGGGCTTGGCCGAGCTGAATACCTGATTCGCCGCTCGGCGTCCGCCGCCGCCTTCGACAAATTCCACGATGATGGTCGGATTTCCCGGGATATATTTGCGCAGATAGGGGACGACGGTTTTAACGCGCGTCCCGGCCGTGCCGCCGGGATCGTTATTGATGATCTTCAGTGTCTTGCCTTGATAGAAAGGAGCTTGGGAAAAAACCGGACCCGGCGAGAGGCTTAAACCCAACAGCATGGCGATAACCGATATCGAGCGCGGATATTTGATTCTCATAGGAGTCTCCTTATGACCGGCTGGATGTCGCCGCCTGTCGATTGGAACGTGGCAGGTGTTTGCAAAAAAGTTGGGCCAGGATCTTTTCCGACATGGTAAACTCAGGGCAAAGAACCCAATGAACGCGTCTCAGCTTTCTTAATGGAGGTCTCTATACCACGGGCGGCGCGCGTCCGGGTAGCAGACTGGATCGTGGGTGAATCAATCTTTCCCAAACGACCTTACGCGAGCAAATGTTGCGATGATAACTCAATTGTGCGGTTCGATTGTCGCAAGGACATCAATGATGACTAAACTCCGTTTAACGCTTGTTGTTGCATTGCATCTCGGGCTTCTTTCTGCCGAAAGTTTGGCAGCCGAAGCCCCGGTCAAGTTACGAGTGGCCTATGGAACGGTTACCTCAGGTTATTCGGTTGTGTGGGTTGCGAAGGACGCCGGGATCTTTGCGCGAAATGGACTCGATCTTGAGCTGCTCATGATTCAAAGCTCACCGATCCTGGCTGCCGCCATGGTGTCCGGTAATTTGCCAGCCGCCGTCATGGGAGGCTCCGCCGCCCTTGCCAGCAATTTATCCGGGAGTGATCTCGTATTGATCGGCAGCCTGCGCAGGATTTCTAGCCTGGCGTTTTTTGTAACCACGAGGGATATTTCAAAGCCTGAGCAATTACGAGGAAAGACTTTGGGTATCGACCGCTATGGTGGCGCGGGAGACATGATTCTCAGGCTAGCCTTGGGCAAGCTCGGGCTTGATCCTGAGAAGGATGTGACGATTCGCCAAGTCGGCCAATCTCCCGTCCGCCTTTCGGCGCTCCAGACCAATGCCATTCAAGGCACCATCCTATCGGTTGAAGACAAAGTTGTCGCCGACCGGCTCGGATTTCGGTTGCTTGTCGATGTGAGCAAACTGGGCGTGGATTTCTTAGGCGCCGACTTGGTCACCACCAGAAGCCTGATCAAGGCGGAAGAATCGACGCTGCGCAAATTCATGAAGTCGATCGTCGAGGGAATCCGTTACTACAAAACCCATAAATCCGAAGCCCTTCAGACCATCGGCCGGTATATGAAAGTCAAAGATGCGGCGATCCTCGAGGCGGGCTACGATTTCAACGTTCAAGAATACCTCGCTAAGCCGTATCCTTCGATAGGCGGCATGCAAACGGCGCTGGAACAGATTTCCCAGACAAATCCGCGAGGCAAAAAACGCCGACCTCAAACGCTTCTTCGACGCCCGCTTCGTGCGCGAATTGGACCAGAGCGGTTATATCGATGGTTTGTACAAGTAACTCAAATCTTATGGGAGGGATTCGCACCTAATGGTAGGTCATCACCAACCAGCTAGTTAATACCCCGGTCGAATCCGATACCCGGTATTTCGGCAGATCAGATCCGGCAATCTCAATAATCCCATACCAAGGATCGTAGAAGACAAAAGTATCGTCGGTGTCGGCAATTGCGCAAACCACAAAATGTCCCATAGCCGATGTGCCACCCCATTCGACGTGAGCAATCACTGGGGTACTAAAGCAGGCGTAGTACCGGAGATAAGAGCGGATCTTCGCCGGCCCGACATAAGTTTCCTTGTATGCTTTGACTCCCTCCGTATTGAGTACCGAGGACAGGTTGTTCATGTAGGCCCCGCCTTCGATGGTCCAGCGGCCGGGGTACTTTTGCGAGATAGCCCGTGCGCGAGGCTCATCGCTGCGTTGAAGATGCTTGTAAATTCTTTCAACCATCGCCACCGAGGCCGGCCCGCACGAGGTTAAAAATTCCTGGATACAGATCTGGTGCCAGCGGTATTTGCTGTCGCGAAAATTTATATCCGACATTTCTCAATCCTCCTTCAATTCCCGAGACAGGCCTGTCGAAATGGCCATCTGACGTAGCCAGATATATCCAGGCACGGCCCGTTTACAGCGGCGTTTAACATGCTCTGTGTCGCCTCATTCGTGGAAACGTCGCGTGGCCGCGTCGGCAGCGGCTTTCACTCCTGGCAGGGGGCAGAAATTATTCGCCTCTATGCCGAACACCGGATTGAACTTGCTGCGAAAGTTCTCGAGGGCGATCACCGCGGCCAATTCCACCAATTCCTCGTCGGTAAAATGTTTTTTGAGACGTTTGAAAAACTTATCCGTGACCCGTTTATTTGTGTAGGTCATCCGCTCGGCGAGCTCCAGCGCCAGCCGCTCCCGCAACGAAAACAGCGGGTTTTTTTTGTAATCTCCCAGCGCCGCTTCGACCTTCTCCGCCGCCGCCCCGTTTTGCATCGCCCCGGATGCGTTGCTGTCAATTCAATAGGGGCAACCATTGATATGGGCGGTCCTGACGCAGACCAGGTTGCGTAACTCCTGTGCTAGGAGTCCTGATTCCTGAATGCCCTGGGCGAGTGCTTGGACTCCTTTCTGGATAGTCGGCCTGACGGCAGACACCTGCGCAGCGTTGGAGACAAAGCCATGACGTTTCTTCTGCTCTTCAAAAATCTGTCGCACCTCATCGTTTGCTTCACTGTCCGTTATACCTTTGATCCTGGCCATGAATTCTCCTCCAAATTTACATCGCGTACCGCGCAGATCTTCTTTTCAACAAGCGACGGTCATATCTGCCCCCGTATATCCGCCAAGAAACCGACTTGCAACGGAAACAGTCCTTACGTTATGAAAAAACTCCAGCGCTTCGTTCCGATGGCTCCGTCTGCAGTCAGCGCAACAGCCGATTCGCAATCAAACGAAATCGCTGGCCGAGTTGAGCGAAGTATCTAGAAGGGAGCGCCCGTGTCGGGAATCTTTATCAGCTACAGGCGGGACGACAGCCGGGACATCGCCGGCCGGCTGGTCGACCGGCTGCGCCAGGACTATTCTGATGAGCAGCTGTTTCTCGACATCGATGCCATTCCGGCCGGCACGAACTTCGAAACCGTGCTCGCCGACCGTCTCAAGGCCTGTGATGTGCTACTGGCGGTGATAGGGCCGCGGTGGGTGAAGGCCCAAGATGCGAGCGGTAAGCGCCGGCTCGATGAACCGAGCGACTACGTGCGCCGGGAGATTGCTTCGGCACTGCAGCGCAACGATGTCCGGGTGATTCCGCTGCTCGTGTCGGACGCCACGATGCCTCGCGCCGAGGATCTTCCGGATGACCTGAAGGCGCTCATTGCCCGGCAGAACTACGAGCTCCGTTACGAGCGGTTCAACGCCGACGCAAACGACCTCATTAGCCAACTCGCCCGGATTGTTCGGCCCGCGGGCAAGTGGAAATTCGGCAAAGCGGCGATGCCATTTGCGGCTTTGGCGCTACTCGCGGCGGCTGGCGCGATCTACTATTTCCTCGCGAATCACAGTCCAGCCCGATACGATGCCGTGCTGCGCGAAGAGGCGATCAAATTGTGCAAGGAGGCAAGCGAAGTGACGGCCCGATTGGCGTCGTCGTCGGACAAAGAGGACTGGACCGCCGCGCGCAATCGCTTTTGGGTTCTCTACAACGGCCCGCTCTACACCATCGAGACGAAGGAGAAAGAGAAGTCGCCCGATCACACAAGCCCGCTCGAAGGCGCCATGGTCCAGTTCGGTCGGCTGCTGAAGGAGTCCGGCGACAAGCCGGAGAAGCTGCCGCCGACAAACTTGGACCAAGCCTCCCTGGCAGTCGCGCGCGCTTGCAAGGACACAGTCGAGCGCATGTAGAAAACGGGACAGTCGAGAACGTTGGGTGTTTTTCGCACGTGTTAAGCCGGTTAAAGTCCTAGGGCAAGTTTTTCGACAGCCTGCTCGCCTTTGAGTGATCACGGTCCGCTCCACTTTCCAAATATCAACGCAAAACCTCGACCCTCACTCGATAGAACTAATTCTCCCACACCGGTTTGACGGCGGTGTCGAGCCACTTGCGCGCGTCCTCGATGTAGGCCTTGTTCGTAACCACGATGGGTTTAACGTTAGGACCCCAGCCGTTTTCCATTGAGGTCTTGGATTTAAATCCCTTCCGGGCACTCGCTCGACCTATTGTGTCAATCGCCAATTGCCCTTCGGGCGAGATCAGCCATTCGGCAAAGAGCTTAGCGGCAGTCGCGTGTGGCGCTTTAGCGTAAATTGCCGCCTGTTGTGGCGAGACCACCGGCCCGGCGCCTCGCGCAAAATCGATCGGACTGCCGATCTCCTTTTCGCGCACGACGTCGTGGAAGAGCGCCGGCATCACAATGGAATATTCACCGGCGACGACAAGGCGAAACATCGCGCTGGTGCTTTTGTGAATGGTAACATTCAGGGCCTTGAGCCCCCTGATGAAATTGGCCCAACGCGTGTCATCCTTCCAGTCATCCTTGAACGCCGCCAGCATGGAACTTAGCGGGCCGGCTCTCATGGGATCGTCCAACGCCACGATCCCTTTGTATTTTGGATTGGTCACGTCCTCCCAGCTCTTCGGCGCCTCTTCGCGCTTCAGTTTCTTGGTATTGTAGGCGAGCGCTTGAATCTGCAGGCTGACCACCGGTGCGATCGCGTCGTTGACGAACAAGGAATTGCCCTGGACGGTTTGATAAGCTTGCGTTGCGCCGGCGTTATGAAGAACCAGCGGCGCTTCGGTGAGAATCACATCGACGCCCGCCTGATTCCCCTGGTATTCCGTCAAGGTCCGGGTCGTGACTTCCGATCTCGTCGCTTGCCAATAGGAAGTGTTGATGCCGGGAAAGCGTTTACTAAAAGCTTCCGTTAACGAGCGAATGTGATCGACATCCCAAACCGTATAGACGACCAGCGCGCCCTCCTGTTTGGCCTTGGGATAAAACTCTTTCGCTAGTTTTTCGAAGCGGGAATCGCTTTCGGGTCGCGCCTGAGCGAGCGCAAACTTGCTGGTCAACGCTAGGACGACCATCATTGAAAGGAAAGCCGACAATAGAAGTTTTCTCGCCATGCCGCATCCCCTTTTCTTCTGTTCGAGTGATATGACCCGAACAGTTTAAACGGTTAAAAACGTTTCACGGTTCCAAGCCGCTGCCGCTTAATTGCTTCTTTACTGCCTTGCTCACCATCCATAAAATCTTTTGGCATTATCCGCCAAAATTTTCTGCTTAGCGCTCTCTGTAATATCCTTACGCTTTTTTATCGTCGATACGGCATTGGGATAAAGTCCATCCCAGTGCGGGTAGTCGGACGCAAAGAGGATCATATCCGGTCCAAAGTGCTCGATAACATACGGCAAGCCGTGCTCTTCCGGCTCAGTAGAACAAAACCAAGTGCCATTCTTTAGATACTCGCTGGGCTTTGCCTTGAGTAGCGGCGCTTCGGGCGAGCGCTTTTCGTACTCTTCATCTAATCTCTCCACCCAGTAGGGCAGCCAACCTACCCCGCATTCGAGGAACGCGACATTCAGCTTGGGAAATTTCTCGGGCACACCGCCGTACAGGAGACCTGCAAATTGAATAGCCGTCATGATCGGCCGACCGACGGCATGTTTAAAAAGCAAGCTATCGAAGATATTTTCGCCCGGTGGCGAATGACGATTGTGCACACACAACGGCACGCCAAGCCGCTGCAGTTCTTCATAGATCGGCCAATAAATTTCCGATCCCAGGTGTTCTTTAAGGCCTTGGCAGGCCACCGCAATACCTACTAAGCCAAGCTTGGTAATAGCGCGATTGACTTCACTGACTACCGTAGATTGCCCATGGCAGACAAAATATATTCTGAAACGGAACCAGCCTATGCCTTTGAGACGTGGGTTGGTTTTGCAGATATTAGAAATGAAATCATTATAGGCGCGACAATAGGAGAGCGCGTAATCCCGTTCCATTACCTGGCTCACGCGAAAGCTGGAAGTAGGAAAAAGGACGGACGTGGTGATGCCCTCGGTGTCCATGTCGCGAAGACGTGTCGGAATATCATTATCCTCCAACCCACCCAAACGGCCGCCCATTAAACTGTCCTGTCCATCCGAGGGCAGAAGCGAGCCGCTGCGTTTACAATAGGGCTCCGCCAGGTAGGCCCTAAGATCCGAGTCTTTTTCGACGATATGACCGTCGGCATCGATGATATCCATCCTCTGAGCCTCCTTGGTCAATAATTTATTTTGAATTCCTGCCTGCTGCTAATGCACATGGGTTCGAAAGTCAAGAAAGATTGCAGTAAGGACATGAACCCATCTTCGCACAGCGGGAAGCAATCTAGCGCGGTTTTTTTCTCAACGATGCAGGAACGGTAAAATTCTTGAGTGCCTCCAATCACGCCGATAAAGCGCGGCGGGAAGAGATATTGCCCCTGACTCTATTCAATTCCGATCCGACAAAACCAATGAAACGCGGGCTCCGTATTTCATCGTTCTCGCCGCGCGGCCAAGAGCTGCTTGGCGCAGTAAATAGTTTGCTAAATTGCCCGGGCAAAAGTAGGATTTATCGCGACATTATCTATTCTAATGCGGACCGAATCGTCCGCGTAGAGACGATCGGAGGTAGGAGCTATGTGTCAGTTTGTATTGTCGCTGCTGCTTTTATTGTTCTTAGTCCAGGCACCGGCGGCTTTTGGCCAAAATGCCAGCCTGATCGAGGAAGCAAAAAAGGAAGGCGGTAAGGTAGTGGCATACGGATCATTGGAGTCCGAAGCTTTTGACGCGATTAAGGCAGCTTTCGAAAAGAAAACCCGACTACAACTAGAATACTGGCGCGCTTCAGGCACAAAGGTCATGGATAGAGCGGTAAGCGAGTATCGAACCGGCAAGGCAGTCTATGATTTGCTGTTGCTCAACGCAAATGTCGCACGGCTTGTCGTAAAAGAAGGAATGCTGGCGACCTATAACTCGCCAGCCACCGGCGAATTTGCCAAGGAAGCAATCGATCCAATACTAGGCCCGAGTTACCGCAGTGTCATTATCGGCGTCGTATACAACAAGAGCGCGTTCAAACCTGCGGACACGCCTAAATCGTTAGAAGATCTTCTGCAGCCTCAATTCAAAGGCAAAATCTCGATGCCCGATCCGTCGCAACACCTAACAACGACGCAATGGCTGGCCAGCCTCCACAAGATTATCGGCAAAGACAGGGCAGACAAATTTATTCGCGGTCTGGCCGGCATGAAACCCATCTTTGGCGAATCGTTTATCCCTGCTGCCGAACGCGTCACAGGAGGCGAAACGCTGGCGGCCATCACTTATGTCATTTACGCCTACACCTATGCGCAAAAGGGCGCGTCAGTAGACTATGTGAGATTAGGAAAAATGTTGGGCGATGGGCACTATGCCGTTCTCAGCAACAAGGCGCCGCATCCGAATGCGGGAAAGGCTTTCATTGACTACTTCCTCGGTGATGAAAGCATGAAAATTCTTGCGAAAATGGGCGAGTTCGTCAACCGAAAAGGAATTTATCCGCCCCTTCCTGACGCAGATAAGATTCAATTTGTTCCGATGGATGATTTTAGCAAGAACGAGTATGCGGAAAAAAGAAAAGAGTTCCAAAAACTTTTTGTCCAGTAAGAGCTTTCGACTTGTCGAAAGTCTATAAGTACTCAGACGGTCTAGCGGGGTACGACGTCCCCGATCCTGAACTTCTCCGACTCTGTCGCCTCAAGGCGGGGAGCCGAATGCAACTCAAAGGAGCTAAAAATGCGTGAGATTCTACCTGGTATTTACACCTGGCCGTGGTTTTCGGAACCGCACGGTTACAATTTTAATGGGCATTTCATAAAGCACGCCCGCGGGAATCTTTGCGTCGATCCTGTGGAGCCGAGCGATGAAGATCTGGCAGAGCTGGCTCGTCAGGGTGTCGCGCGTATCCTCATCACCAATCGCAACCACTCGCGGGCGGCGAACAAGATTCGTACGCGCACGGGCGCGCGTACGGCGATGCATCCGGCCGATGCGCCGCATGCTCGCAAAGAAGGCGCGGAGCTGGACGACGAATTGAACCCAAGCGACAAGGTCGGCCCGTTCGTGGTGATCGACTCGCCGGGAAAATCGCTGGGAGAAGTCGTGCTTCATTGGCCGGAGCGAAAAATACTGCTCGTCGGGGACGCTGTGGTCGGCGACCCGCCAGGGAAATGCAAGCTCTTACCGGACAAAGTGGTGGACGATCCACCGCGCCTGCGCGACAGCGCGCGTCAACTGCTAGCGCTCGACTTCGATATTTTATTGGTTGGCGACGGCGAACCGATTCTACAGTCGGCTAAGGATCGGCTTCGTGAGCTGGTGAATACTTTTCCTCACGGCAGTTGATCGTCATGCATCACTTATCGCTGTATTAAAAAATAAATGTGCAGGCCTACCCCGAAGCCACGCCACGCACGCCCCAGAAACGAAAGGGTGGCAGATCGGCGACCGCGAATGACGCATTGAATCAGCGACCTCTCGAAAAGAAGTAGTGTCGGCATGTTTCGACGAGATGCGAACTGAATTATCAGGGCATCCTCTACGCGATGTTGAGCACTTGACGAGGCGTATGATGCGTTAGCCCAGCTACTCGGGAACTACGACATCGTGAGACTCGAACACGTCCATCAGAGCGGAGCAATCAACAACTGGAGAACGGAGACAAGCGAAAATGACAGGACTTGAGGCGTTTGCCGGACCCAGGACATTTCGCGCTATAGACACATGGAGCACATTGCGGTCACGTCCAACTCTATGAAAGGTATCCATCATGAAAGCAAACCAGCTCTTGCTCGCCGCGATACTCGCCAGCACAATCGGGGCTCCGATCGAGACCTTAGCCGCGGACAAAAGTGTGGCGCAGCAGATGACGCCCGGAGCGGTTCAATTACCCATTGAAGGTGAGTTGCCTTCTCTCGGCAGCGCGACCGAGTGGCTTAATTCACCGCCATTGACGGCGAGCGGCCTGCGCGGAAAAGTCGTCCTGATCGACGTCTGGACCTATACCTGCATCAACTGGCTACGCCAGCTTCCCTATGTCCGCGCGTGGGCCGAGAAATACAAGAATCAAGGATTGGTGGTGATCGGCGTGCACGCGCCTGAGTTCGCATTCGAGAAAAACCTCGATAACGTTCGCCGGGCCGCGAAGGACATGAAGATCAACTATCCGATCGCGATCGATAACGACTATGCGATATGGCGTGCTCTCAAGAACCAATATTGGCCGGCGCTCTATTTCGTCGATGCACAGGGGAAAATTCGCCATCATCATTTTGGCGAGGGCGAGTACGAACGGTCGGAAAGGGTCATTCAACAATTATTGTCCGAGGCCGGCATGCGCGGCATCGGTCAAGAACTGGTTTCGGTCGATGCCCGTGGTGCGGAAGCTCGCCGCCGATTGGGGCAGCTTGAAGTCGCCGGAAAACTACGTCGGCTATGACCGCACCGAGAACTTTGCGTCTCCCGGCGGGGCAGTATTGGACAAGCAACGCATCTATGCTGTCCCCGCGCGGTTGAGGCTCAATCAGTGGGCTCTTTCGGGCGATTGGACGGTGCAGAAACAGGCCACTGTGCTGAACAAGGCCAACGGGCGGATCGCCTACCGCTTTCACGCCCGCGATCTTCATCTCGTTATGGGACCGGCAGCGCGAGGAACTTCCGTGCGATTTCGCGTGCTCATCGATGGACAGCCGCCGGGCGCTGCGCACGGCATTGACGTCGACGACCAAGGCAACGGCACGGTTACCGAACAGCGGCTGTATCAGCTGATCCGACAACCGAAGCCCATCGCTGAGCGACAGTTCGAGATCGAGTTTCTCGATGCGGGCGTGGAGGCTTTTGCGTTCACGTTCGGCTGATCCACGGCAGAGGCTATTCACCCGATCAGGGCGCCCTGGCGGTGGCCTCGATCTGGGTCGATCAAATGGGTTACGCGCAACGGACGCATCGTGCTGGACGCGGATTTCTGATTCGATTGACCAGCGAAATTTCTCTATGACAAGACGGTTGCGAGGTAAACAACCATGAGCAGCCCACGGAAGACAGCCATCGTGACCGGAGCTTCGCAGGGGATCGGCGCGGGAATCGTGAAAGGCGTTCGTCGAACGGGGTTTCAACGTCGTTGCCAATTCCCGGAAGGTGACCCAATCCACCGAGGTCGCGGCTTCCGACCACGTCGCCCTGGTGGACGGCCACATCGGCGAGCCGGCAACGGCCGCCAAGATCGTCGAGACGGCGCTGTCGCGCTTCCAGTCGATCGACGTGCTGGTCAATAACGCCGGCATCTTCTTCACCAAGCCGTTCACGGACTACACGGCCGAGGACTTCAAGTCGCTCGTCTCGACGAACGTCGAGGGCTTCCTGTACGTCACCCAGCTCGCCGTCAAGCAAATGCTGGCGCAGAAGACCGGCGGGAGCATCGTCACGATCACGGCGGCCCTGGCTCGCAACCCGATCCGGGGCGTCACGGCGGCGGTGCCGATGATCACCAAAGGCGGTCTGGAAACGATCACCCAGCACCTGGCGATGGAGTACGCGAAAGACGGCATCCGCGTGAACGCCGTCGCGCCCGGCGTCGTCTACACGCCGCTTCACCGGGACACGCCGAAGGACGTGATGGAGAGCCTGTCGCCGATGGGTCGGCCTTCGACGGTCAAGGACATCACGGACGCGGTCATGTACCTGACCGACGCCGCGACGGTCACGGGTCACATCCTGTACGTCGATGGCGGCGCACATTTCGGCCGCTGGTAAGTGATTCTGTTGGTTGACGCTCGCGTTCGACAAATCTGACCTCGATTCAGGTGAACGCATGGAGGAAAGACATGGCAAATCTAAAGTATACACGCTCGAAAGGCACGTCTCTGCTATCGGTCGCTGCCATCGTGTTGTGCGCAACGACCGCTGTGGCACAAAGCGCAAGGGACAACTGTCGACCCGCGTCGGTTATCCCGCTCGCCAGTGAGCCCCCAGGGAAGATCGTCATTGATCCTCCGCTGGCCGAACCGCTCGCCTCCCGGGGAGTGGTGGTTATCCAATATTGTAGTGAGAACCTGCATATTGTGCCGGTGTTCGGTCCGAATGCTCTGGCCGTCTCGCCGCGCGTCGGACATCTTCATGTGACAGTCGACGATGCCTCATGGCGCTGGGCAGATGCGAGTGGTAACCCAATCATTCTGATGGGTCTTGCCCCGGTCCACACAAAGTGCTCATTGAATTGGAGGACGCGAACCACCACACCCTCGACAAAGGCATCGTCACATTTGTCATTCCAGAAAAGTTTGCGGCCGAAAAGGAACACTGACGGGACTCACCAGCACCACCATCCTTACGCATGGATTCACTTACGGAAACTTGAAGACGAAAGGAAATTCCTATGAAAACGACTCGAATTATTGCGGTAGCGTTGCTGATCGTCGGCAGCGGTTTGGCGCTGCACGCGGCGCAGGTGCAGCAGCCGGGAATCAAGCGCACCGATCTTCAGCGGCACGATCTCAGCGTCCCCGGACGCGAGCTTGTCCAGGTGCGCGTCGATTTTGCCCCGGGAGTGGCGTTTGCGCAAGCACAGTCATCCGGGCGAAGAGATCGTCTATGTCCTCGAAGGCTCCCTGGAGTATCAGGTCGAGGGCAAGCCGCCGGTGACGCTCAAGGCCGGCGACGTCTTGTTCATCCCGGCCGGAACGATCCACTCGGCGAAGAACGTTGGCAGCGGCAACGGGGCGGAACTCGCCACGTACATCGTCGAAAAAGGGAAGCCGCTCGTCGTGTTGGCTAAGTGAGCGCCCTGTGAGGTGATCCTAGTCATTGCCGCGGCGTCTCTTCAGTGCTTCGTCGCTGATGGCCGGCAACCTCGGGCTCACAACCGGCAGAAGACGCTTAGCTTTGCAAAAAGTATCGAACGTTACGTCGTAAAGCGAAAGTGAATCTGCTGGCGGATGCTCGCATTCAACAAATCTGAGTCGATTTAGGTGACTGCATAGGAGGAAAAACATGGCAAATCCCATTCTCGTCACCGGCGCGGCGGGCCGCGTCGGCGCGGTAGGGCGCACGCTCACCGAACTGCTGTTGAAGCAAGGCAAGACGGTGCGTGCGATGGTGCGAAAGGTCGACGAACGCGCGCAGGCGTTGCGCGAGATGGGTGCGGAGGTCGTGGTCGGCGAGCTGCTCGATCTCGATTCGATGCATAGGGTGATTGCCGGCTGCGAGACGATGTACTTCGGCATGTCGGTTTCGGATACCTATCTGGCCGCGACGGTCAATGCGGCGGCGGTGGCGAAACATCACGGCGTCAAGGCGTTCATCAATGTCGCAGATGACGCTCGCTCAGATGAGCATTACCGAAACCACCGCGAGCCCGCAGCACAAGCTGCACTGGCTCGCCGACCTACAAACACTTCAGCCAACTGTCAAAAAAAAACCTGACCCCAATCATCCGATCTAATCAACTGCCAATCATTGTCCTAATCATTGCTATTCGCGAAGCCTTGTTGGATCAGAGCTATCTCGCTTCCGAGGTGGCCGATTTTCTGGCTTGCCATCCATCCAACGTAAGCCGAGCTTTGCCGAAGAATTTATGGACTTAGGCAAGTCTTAGAGCTCTATGCTTTGGTCTATGCTTTGGTGGGAAAGAAAAAGCGATGAAGTCAAAGAAAATATTTAGCGATGTGAAAATAATCGAAACAGAATTTTATGGCCAAGTCTTGCAATCACACATTTGTTGCAATGCAAGACGCGACCCCAACAACACATTGACAGGGATTCTAAGGTAGTACTATACGAAATTTAAAAGTCGTCAGGTTTGCGGAGTAAGCGTTCGATTTGGCCGCGAGCGCGGGGTTGGGGGATAGGAAAGTGGGCTGTTTGGGACAACAATTGAAGAGGTTCAGGATGTTAGGAAACGATAAACGCCAGACCTGCAGGCAGAACCTCTGTGGAGTTTGTCCAGTTAATCAACAGGGGGAGGTATTATGAGGTTTCATAGGTCTATTCAGCGTCGGCGACCGGCGTGGGCGTGAGGAGCAGCGGCGTGGCGAGTATCGTGCTTTCCAGGCTGGTGCAGGCGGTGCCCTCGTTACTGGGGGTGACGATCGTCGCGTTCGTGCTGCTCCACTTGAGCGGGGACGTCACCCAACTGCTGCTGCCGATGGAGGCATCCGAGGAAGTGAGGGCAGACTTTCGGCGCGCGTACGGGCTCGACCAGCCGATCCCGGTCCAGTATGGTCACTACCTGGCGCGGTTGCTGCAGGGCGACTTCGGCCAATCGTTTGCCTATCGGCGGCCGGCGATGGAGGTGGTGCTGGAGCGGCTGCCGGCCACGCTGGAGCTGTCGGCGGCGGCGTTGCTGATCGCCCTGACGATTGCCATTCCCGCCGGGATCATCTCTGCGGTCAAGCGCAACTCGATATTCGACCACCTCTCGATGGGCCTGGTGCTGCTGGGGCAGTCGGTACCGACGTTCTGGCTGGGGATGCTGATGATCCTGGTGTTCGCGGTGGGGCTGCACGCGCTGCCGGTCTCCGGCCGGGGCAGCTTTGCGCAACTGGTACTGCCGAGCGTGACGCTGGCGATGTGGCTGCTGGCGCTGGTGGCACGGCTCACGCGCTCCGGGATGCTGGAGGTTCTGTCCCAGGACTACATCCGCACCGCGCGGGCCAAGGGGCTGGCCGAGATGGTGGTGACCACGCGGCACGCGGTGCGCAACGCGCTGGTGCCGATCGTGACGGTGGTGGGTCTGCAGGTGGGGGGATTGCTGGGCGGCGCGGTCATGACAGAGGCGGTGTTTGCATGGCCGGGCGTGGGTACGCTGGTGCTGGAGTCGATCTTGAAGCGGGACTACCCGGTGGTGCTGGCGGCGCTGATCATGGTGGCCACGGCGTTCGTGCTGATCAATCTGCTGGTGGACCTGCTGTATGGGTACCTGGACCCGCGGGTGAGGACGGGGCGGCGTGGGTAGGCGGGCGTGCGCCGGAGCACTGACCGCCGACCGCCCGAGGGGACGGACATGGGGACCGAGCAAGGCGGCATAAAGGCGCCCTCACCCGACCCTCTCTCAGGGGGGAGAGGGAGAATTGCCGAGCCTCGCCCAGCGCCAGAGGGTGTTCTGATGGGAGGCGGTGTGGCTAGGGAGACGGTGCGGGCGGCGGCCGAGCAGGAACCGAGGGTGCGCGGCGGTTACCGGACGCTGCGGCGACTGGCGCGGGTGCGGACCGGCTGGGTCGGGGCGGCCTTGCTGGTGCTGGTGATCGCGGTCGCGCTGGCGGCGCCGTTGGTGGCCCCATACGGCTTCAACGAGATGTCGTTGGCGAATCGGCTGAAGCCACCGGCCTGGCTGGGGGGCGGAACTTCCGCGCACCTGCTGGGGACCGATCCGCTGGGGCGGGACATGCTGAGCCGGGTGATCTGGGCCGCCCGCACGTCGCTGGGCATCGCCGGCATCAGTGTGCTGGTGGCGATGGTGTTCGGAGTGATGATAGGGCTGCTGTCCGGCTATTATGGCGGCTGGCTGGACATGCTGGTCATGCGCCTGGCGGACATCCAGCTCTCGTTCCCGTACCTACTGCTGGCCATCGCGGTGATGGCGCTGCTACATGCCTACGCTGGCCAACCTGATCATCGTGTTGGCGCTGCGAAGCTGGGTAGTGTACGCGCGTACGGTGCGCAGCTCGGTACTGGTGGCCAAGCAGAGCGAGTTCGTCGAGGCGACGGTTGCGCTGGGGGCATCCGACCGGAGGATCATCACGCGCCATCTCACGCCGAACGTGATCGCGCCGATCATCGTGATCAGCAGTTTTCAACTGGCGGAGCTGATCATCGCCGAGTCGTCGCTGAGCTTCCTGGGATTGGGCGTGCAGCCGCCCACGCCAAGCTGGGGCGGGATGCTGAGCCAGGGCAGGGAGTACCTGACCAGCGCGTGGTGGCTGGGCGTGTTCCCGGGGCTGGCGATCATCCTGACCGTGCTGGGCATTAACCTGTTCGGGGACGCGCTACGGGACGCAATGGACCCGAGGCTGAAGGTGTAAGGATTTTGGATTTTCGATTTTGTATTAAGAGGGACGGTACTGGGCGGAGTGAACGAGTGTCGACGGCACGGCAGGGGACTCAGATTTGGAGGGTGGACATGCGGCTTGAGGTAGGGTCGTTCCATATTAATCGCATTGAGTTCGGGGTGCGGACGGGGGTGGATGAGCGGGACCCTGGTCGTCAATGGGGAAGAGGTACGGCGGCTGGTGCTTGGGGATTCGCACTTCGCGGACGTGCGGGTGCACCTGGCGCGGCCAGGCGAGACGATCAGGATCATCAACGCCAAGGACGCGGTGGAGCCGCGCTGGAAAGTGGCTGGGCCGGGCGGGGTGTTCCCCGGTTTTGTCTCTGCGCCGACCACGGTGGGTGAGGGGCGGACGCATCGGCTTGGCGGGGTGGCGGTGCTGGAAGTGGCGGAGCCAGTGCCGGGCGAGCAGACTCATTTCCGCGAACAGATCCTGGACATGTCCGGGCCGGGCGCGGAGTTCAGCCCGTTTGCGCAAACGCTTAACGTGGCGCTCGAGTTCACACCGCACCCTAGCCTTTTTCCGTCGGCGTCAGTAGACGCCAAGGACGTGCTGGGCGGGACGAGTGAAGCCGAGGACTACAACCGAGCTACCACATTGGCGTGCCTAAAGGTGGCCGCTTACCTGGCCAGGGCCACGGCGGAGCAGCTGCCGGACGAGGTGGAGACGTTTGAGCTGACGCCCTGCCCGCCAGAGCTGCCCCGTGTGGCGTGCCTGTACCACAGCCAAGCGGCGTTCGTGTACGGCGCGAAGATCCCGCTGCCGCTGGGGACACTCATCCACCCCAACGAGGCGTTCGACGGGGCCCTAGTCGGCTGGCGGCAGGGGTATCGCGCGACGTACTGGGACCAGAACAACCAGGCCATGCGGGAGCTGTATCTGGCGCACGGCAAGAGCGTTAACTTCGTGGGGTGCGTGCTGTTCTACGATACTCACCCCTGAACGGGAGCAGAAGGAGCGGGTGGGCAGCGCCGCGGCCAAGCTGGCGCGGCTGCTGGGCGCGCAGGGCGCGCTCGTGCTTGGCATCAACGGCAGCAACTACGCGATTGATACCATGCTCGCTATCCAGGAGTGCGAGAAGCTGGGCATCAAAACCACGCTGATCTACCTAGACGTGGGCTACGGGCCGGACGATCCGGGCTTCGTGCACGCCGCGCCGGAGGCGGACGCGATTGTGTGTATTGGCAGCCGCGACCGAAAGGTAACCCTGCCGCCGACACCGAAAGTGATCGGCGGGCGACGCCTAGCCAGCAGTGATGCCGACCCGCAGGGGGAGCTGACTGTGAACGTGCGGGACATTCACACCGCGTGCAGCACCAGGGGTTTAGTCGGCAGACGACGAGATTTTATTGAGACGGGTCGAAAGTCGAAAGACGAGGTAGATCTTTGACTTTCGACCCTGGGTTTTCGACGCGAGAGTTTCGACTTTTGACACTCGACCAGGGGAGGGACACATGAGCACCATTCGAGTCGTACATTACCTGAACCAGTTCTTCGCGGGGCTGGGGGCGGAGGAACACGCGGGAACCGGGCCTGGGAAGAAGGCAGGGGCGGTGGGGCCAGGCATCGCGCTGCAGCAGGCGCTGGGTGAGGGCGCGCAGGTGGTGGCCACGGTGTACTGCGGCGACAACTACGCCAACGAGCAGGCAAACGCGATCGACGCGATCCTGGAGCTGGTGTCCGGCGAGCGGCCGGACATCTTGATCGCGGGCCCGGCCTTCGCCTCCGGGCGGTACGGGCTGGTGTGCGGGGCGCTGTGCGTACGGGCGCAGGACGCGCTGGGCATCGTGCGCCGTGACCGGCATGCACCCGGACAATCCGGGCGCCGACCTGTACCGCAGTAAGGTCCACATAGCGCGCACGCGTGAGAGCGCGGCCGGGATGGGCGAGGCGGTGAAGGCCATGGCGCGGCTGGCGCTGAAACTATATGGTCGCGTGCCGCTGGGGACACCCCAAGAGGAGGGATACATTCCCACGGGACGGCGGGTCCACTTTGTCGCGGAGCAGACGGCAGCTCAGCGTGCGCTGGACATGCTGGTCAAGAAGGTCAGCGGCCAGCCGTTCGCCACCGAGTGGCCCACGCCGAGCTACAGCCAGGTCAAACCAGCGCCGCCGCTGCAGGATCTAGCCCACGCTAGGATCGCGCTGATAACCACCGGGGGCGTAGTGCCCCGGGGCAACCCGGACCGGCTGGAGGCGGCCTACGCCAGCAAGTGGCTGAAGTACCCGATTGGCGACGCTGGACCACTTAGAGCCTGGCGATTGGCAGTCCATTCACGGCGGGTTCGACACGACCAACGTGAACGAAGACCCGGACCGGATGGCGCCGCTGGACGCGCTGCGTGAGCTGGAACGAGAAGGAGCGTTCCAGGACCTGGCCGACGAGCTGTACACTACCACTGGCAACACCGCGGCCGTCCCCACGGTGCGCCGCTTCGCGCAGGAGATGCTCAAGGAGTTGCGCGCAAACGACGTGCAGGGGGTGATCCTCACCTCCGCCTGAGGGTCCTGCTCTCGCGGCGGCGCCGTGATGGCCAAGGAATTCGAGGCGGCAGGCATGCCGGTGGCGTACCTAACTACACTGGACGGGCTGGCCCGCTCGGTGGGTGCGCCGCGCATCGTGCGCGGCAAGGCGATTACAAACGTGGCGGGCGACCCCAACCTGCGGCCGAGCGATGAGAAGGCGTTGCGCAAGGAGCTGATTACCAAGGCGCTCAAGGCGCTCACGACGCCAGTAAACGAACCGACGGCGTTTGATTGACATGGCCTGGTAACCGCTGCCTGGTGAGCCGCCCGAGGGCGTTCTTATGAGGCGGCCCAGGGAAGATCCGCGGATATCGCGGAACAAAGAAGGAGCGACGATGATGGGTCATTCGGGTGGACGAAGAAGGATGCTCGCGTGGGGAGCGGCGCTGGCGGTGCTAGCCGCGTGGCCGGCGTCGATTCGCCGCTGCTGTTCTATGTTCCGGAAGCCGATGCCGTGGTAAGCACTGGGAGCCGCGACCGCTGGTTGGAGCTGCCCGAAGCCCAACGTCTGGTCGGCCCGTACGATAATTCTCAGCTACCCTGGCGCGCCGGTGGCGCAGGCCGAAGGAAAACTAACCTTTGACGTGCGCGATATGGTGATTGGCGGTGTCGATAATTGAGGCAAGGAAGCCTGGATCTGCAATGCCTACTAGAAGACAATCCACATTTTCATCAATCTGGTCGCCGCGAAGCGGTTTAGTCCATTCTCCTTGCGTTCAATTGGACGACAGGTCTACCTGTGGACTTATCGGCTTTCGCGCGACGACCTGGAGCTTCGGCTGTCCGACGGTAGGTCTAGCCGGTTTGTGGTAAGTCGGCGCTCTGACCAGGTGGTCCTGAAATTCCGACTGCGAGCAGTGAACTCTGTTCCAGAGGGACGAAAGCACGTTGAAGTCGAATGCTCATCGAGAAATCATATTAATGCCACAAATATTGATGACCTCTGATGGTTTTTAGGTTAAGTATTGGTCGTGCCCCCAAGTTCGTGCCTTCACAGCGGCTTGCTTCAATTCGTCGCGCTAACTATTGTTGAACTTCGGCTTCGAGCCAGCCACGGCGCGGCCGCCCAGGCTCACCGGCCTTAGGGAAAGTTCCTCGCGTAATACGCAGGTAAATTGTACTACGCGTTAGCCCGGTGCTGCGCTTTACATCTGGAAAGCCTCAGGATCGTGGTTCGTTGGTCCGACTGCGTTGGTACGGCCTCACGGGACGCGTCATTTCTGTATGCGGGTAAAAAATCCGTCGTTTTCAATTTCTCTCATAACTCCAGCGTCGATGAAATCCGTAACTTTTATATCCTTAAGCTGGAATGGTCGGGGTGAAAACTATTGCCGCCTGGACCACGTCTTCCCTCGGATAAGGCTTCGCCGATATGCACTCGAAAAATTGCACTTTTATGAGTAAAGTCCAAAAGCTTTGCGTCTTCTATCCGCATATATTTTTTTGGTTTAAAAAAACATTTTGAAAATATACATCAGCGACGACTCTCATTAAAAGTTTTTGATCAAATCGATAATGAGTTTGTTGACCTCCCGCGCATGCTCTCTAAAACGTAGCGCTCCGCCTGATTGAAGGGTGAAATTGAGTGCGCTCCGAGCTTGGGCCACTGTTGAAGCGGTCTTGAGATTCAAAAATATCATCAAACTTGAATCTTATAGAGTTTCGATTGTGCCGTTATCTATTAGATCGACAGACAAAACGATCCGCAAAAAAGCCGAAAAACGAGGAGAGTAATGGCAAGTATTTCTGGGAGTAATTGTAACCTGGGTTATCCTTGTATGCGTATCTTCTGTTGTCGCTCAGGGCACAAGCTTAGTCGAGGTAGCCAAAAAAGACGGTGGCAAAGTCATCGTCTATGGATCTCTTGATGAAGCGGCGTCTGGATTTTCCGGCAAAGACATTTATTTTGGGTTATGCCTCTCGCTGCTTGGCAAAATTACATTACAACGAGCAGTAAGAATGACATGGTCGTCCTGGTTTTTCCCTTCTAAATTGCATGCGATCCACGGGTTATTAGAAGTTGGCGACTTTTCTGCGACCGTTCCGGAGTAAAAGATTAGATCGCCCTCAAAAGTAGGGGAAGATTGGCGCACCGTCAATTTACGTAAGATCCCGCGTGAACCGATCCAATCTGTGATGGTACGAACTAGCAAGGCCTCACGATACCCCCCGCTAGCGATAAAGGTCTTAAAACCGCTTCGCTCTCGAACAAAATCTCGATCCCAGTGGAGCCTGTACCAGTTCTCCTGAAATCCAGCCCACTGCACTGTATCGACTATGGTCAATGGTCCAAATGAGCGACTCGGAACAGGATGTCCCACGTCTATGCCTTCGAACCAAATCTGTTCAATCGATGAAGTATCGGCTTTCAAAGGACGCCGCTCTCCATCAGAGCCTGTTGCTCCAAGTTTGAATAGCCGAGTAGAGACATGATCTCTGAGTTGTGTTGCCCCAATAATGGTGCCTGATTCAAGGCGACCGCACGACTAGTTGCAATCGCGCCACGGGGAACCGTGACGTACCCGAGTTCGGGGTCTTTTAATGTCGTCAAAAAACCCCGTTCAACTAATTGGGGATCTTGAACCAACTCTGCCGGAGTAGCGACTGGAGAGGCGGCTATATGAAGGTTTTGGGCTCCAGTAACGAGATACTCTTTGGACGACTCCTTCGACCAGGCCTCGATCCGGTCGAGAATGAAGTCTCTCTTTCGATCACGCCCAACGTCATCGTCCAGCGACCGATCATTAGTAAGAGCGGGATCTCCCACCCACTCCTTAATTTTGGTCCACGCCTGAGGATTAGGAGGGACGCTCACCATCCAGTAGCCATCCGCACACTCCAGGGCACCCGAAACAGAGGTAATTTGGCCCCTGAGACCGCGGCGGCGCGTTATCTCGCCTGACGACGTGTAGGCAACCACGGCTTGCTCCATCAATGACTCCAGCGATTGCTGCGCGGAAACACGAACCACTTCCCCTTGTCCCGTCGATTGCTGAATATTGAGGGCTGCCGCAGCAGCGATCGCTACGTGGAGTCCGGTGATCGCATAAGTAACATGTCCACCCGCCAAGACAGGTCTTTGAGACGGCTGGCCGGTAATGAACATCAAGCCGGATCGCGCATAGGCACATATCTCCGGCAGTTCATCTTCAAGGAGCGTTAGGACAAGCCTTGGATTTCTTTGCCGTAGAAGGTTTTCTTCGATTGGCAATGGAGCATTCGCAATCACAGCATCGGCTGTATCTACTAACCTAAGAAAAACCTCACGACCTTCCGGCAATGCTAGCTCCAGAGTCAGGCTCTTTTTACCCATGTTCAAAAACATGTGATATGGCCCGTGCTCCAGATCTAAATGATCTGCTACGTGCGGGCCCAGCCGCCGTAGCATATCCCCCCCACGCGGCTCTACCCTGATTACCTCGTGGCCTGCTTCAGCAAGAAGGCGTGCGCCGTATGCGGCGGAATGCTTAGTGAGGTCAATGATGCGAGACATATCTCTAATTCTCGCTATGTATCTTGATCGGAGGCTTTCCGCTTTGGCAGCTTCACACTCGTTTGACGAACCCGGAGGACCAAGTCGCCGTCTTCCCTTTGAACCTCCATCTGTCGCGTCACAAAGATCCCGACTCCATTCCGGATTTTTCGCGATACAATGTCAACAATTCTGTGGGTAACGTAAAGCTGATCGCCAAGGTAAACCGATTCCAGCCATTCGAACTCCGCCTGCGCGTTGCGCGACTCGGTATAGCTTTCTGGAAGCGGCAACGCCTCCCAAAGGCTATCTGATTGTGTCCCGGTGGAACCGTCATTTCTTCGATACAGCTCCGCAATCATTGCGGGAGGGATGACCCGACTCTTGTACCCGACTGAGCGTGCAAAATCGTCATCCAGCCATAGTGGATTTCTGTCGCCTGTCGCATTTATGTAACGGCGGAGGTCCGATGCTGAGATTCTCTCCGGTAAAGGGATGGGACCAATGGTCCGGCCACACCAAGCCATGAGTTCATCAGTAATTACCAAATTCGCTTCATCTTTCATTCGAAGAATCTACTGGAGGGCGCCTTGGCTTTCCAATTCGGTGATTTCTTCATCCGAGATTCCGATCCACTGGCGCAGAATGTCGCGATTGTGCTCGCCTAACAGAGGGGCGGGCTTGAGGCTCGCCAGAGGGTGCTGGCCAAAAGCAAAAGGAACTCCGGCGACAAGCCTTGATGCTCCCGAAGGATAATTCAACACACGAAACACACTCTCGATTCCCGGATGATTCTACAACTTCATCAATGTGCCGCACGCGCTCTGCGGGGACGCCAACAGCGCGTAGAAGGGTTTCCACCTCGCTATTTTGCAATTTGCTCGTCCATTGCTCCAAACCGGCATCGATTTCATCCTGGGACCGCATTCGTCCGAGAAAGGTGTAAAGCTTGGGATCCCTTGTCCATGATGGATTGCCCAAGACCTGGACCAAAGCTTGCCACTGCTTGTCATTTTCGACTGTAATAACGCACCACTTATCTTCGCCGGCACAGCGGTAGCAGCCCTGTGGAGCGGCGGCGGTTGAACGATTGCCCGTTCTAAAAGAGCTTTCGTTGTTTAGCGATGCCGCACAAACCAACGAGCCTATGCTCGCTACGCTGCACTCAAATTGGCTGAGATCGAGATAAGCGCCCAAACCTGAATAGTTTCGGTCGGTAAGCGCCTGCAAAATTCCAAAGCAGGCGTGTAATCCACCGACGAAATCATTCCAGGAATTTGAGATGGCTAGCGGAGGGTCTCCCTCATTCCCTGTAGCCATCATCAACCCAGAATACGCCTGGAGGTTCAAGTTCATACTTCTCCAGTCCCGACGGGGACCTTCGTGTCCGTACCCAGACATACTTACGAAAACAAGTCGCGGATTTTTAACTCTTAGTCGATCATGTCCTAACCCCAACCTGGCCATTACTCCCGCGCTGAAGTTTTCTACCAAGACGTCCGCCATTTCGGCCATTCGCGCGGCCAGAGCTTTCCCCAAATCGGTTTTGAGATTTATTGTGAGCGACCGCTTGTTGCGATTTATGTTGTGATAGGCAGGCGGCCTTTCTTCGGAGTACTTAACAGTGGCATTAGATCTCGATCCGCCCGCGAAATCTTTCCGCAGGCTCGTTTCGATCTTTACAACATCGGCGCCGAGGTCTGCCAGAATTCGAGTGCAAAACGGGGCCGCCACAATATGACCGAAGTCGAGCACCCGAATACCCCTCAAAGGGGGATTTCTGAAGAATCTTCCATCAATTCCCCATAATTTTCTTCACCCGTTCCACGACGTCGGCAGGTTGGTTCATCACTTCTTGCGCCAGCTTCTGTAATTCTTCGCTGGATACAAACTCCACATCCATCTTCGCTCTCTGGGCCTCCGCCAAAAGCTCCGCATCTTTAAGGGCCGCTGCGTAACCGTCGCGCAATAATTTAATTCGTTCCGGAGGAGTTCCTGGCGCTACAACAATCGGTTGTCCAAAATCGCTACCCGACAGAACCACGCGAACTACGCGCCGGCTGGCTTCGGAGGTTTTGTATCTGTCCATGATTTCATAAATTGTCGGAGTGTCGGAAGCCCTGGGATCGCGCATTTGGCCGGTTTGTAAGATATGAAGATCAAATCCATTTTTATGCCAACTATTAAAGGGCTCGCGGCCAAAGTGTGCGGGGAAGATCATTCCGCGACAGACCACTTCACCTTTTTCCACGGCCATGTCTATCTCATTTCCCCCAGCGTAGCCCAGCACAGTCTGTATTTTTACGCCCAGAGCTTCCTGCAAAACTTTTGCAAGTATATAGTCCGAGCTGACGACACCCGAACCACCGCACTTAGCGGGTTCGTTCGCCCTCAACAGGTCTTCGACGTTCTTGTAAGGCGCGTCGGACCGCATGTAGAGAATCAACGGATTTTTTACAGGTGAGCCGATCCAGCTGAACTTTCGTATATCGTATTGAACTTCTTTTTGCCCTGAAAGTTGAGCAGAATAAATACCGGCGTGGGGCGCCCCAAGCGTCAGACCATCGGGTTTCGCAACGCCGTAAACATAATTAGCAGCTATTATAGAGCCCGCACCCGGCATGTTCTGAACGACGAAGGAAGGATTTCCGGGGATGTATTTTCCCATATGTCGGGCCACCAAGCGAGGCCAGAGATCATAGAAACCACCCGCACTCAAACCAACGACGAAGCGAATAGTCTTTCCCTTATAGTAGGGCTCCTGTTGAGCATGCAGCGTCGCTACGGGAACAAGGTCCAGTAAAAGCAACAAGAAGAAAAGAAATAAAGCGGCAGTGAATTTATGGAGCTGTTTTGCCATAGGAGGCCCCGTTCGTTTTAGATTCTGAGTGAATTGAGAGCAAAGAGTTGGGTCAGCAACGGAAAGACGAATTCGTCCTAGCTACCTCCCTGGTAAAGCCGGTCAATGAAGCCGCTTTTATCGAGTTTTGTGCAGAGACTCATATCGACAACATCGTCGGTCTGTAATTGCGCGGCTTTCGGGTTGATCCCGTACTGGGCCATGAGTTTAAGCACCAAAGCCGTTCCTTTAGGAGTAGGACAAGGCTTTCGGGGTAGCGCTTTCAACAGACTTTCATAGGACTCCTGGATCAGTTCGGGGTTATTCAACTTCAAATACTTGGCTAATATTCCCTCCACGGTTTTTCTGTTTGATGGAATGTGAATGAACGCTACCGCTTCAGTGAGCGCCCTCACCATATTCTCGGCGAGTTGAGGATTGGATTTCATCAGCTTGCGCGACATGACGAGTCCTGTTCCCTGAAACGGAATATTCTCCTTAGCGGCATCAAAAATAACGTTAAAACCTTGCCGCGCAATTTCTTGTGACAGCTCCGGTGGAAGACTCGTAGCTTCGACACTCCCCGCACGCAGTGCTGCCATGCGTGCCGGAACACTTCCTATCTGGAGGAGCGTGATATTGTCTCTCTTGGGATTGATACCGAAGTGGTCGAGAACCATAAACGTCATTAAGCCGGGCAAGCCTGAGGGCGTTCCAATTGCCACTCTTTTACCCTTCAGTTCTTCGACACTTTTGATGGAGGCTTGAGAAACAAACAAATAATCCAAGGAGTTAAAGAAGCTCAAGACCATTGTCAGGTCTCCACCAGCGGCAACAGCATTGGCGACGTGAGTAATCGCGAGCAAACCAAACGGTACTTGGCCGGCGAGCATTGCCTGCGTCGCAGTTCCAGCAATGATGAAGACCAGATCTGGATCCAAGCCGTACTTACGGAAAAGGCCTTGGTCTTGGGCGATCCAGAGTGGGGTCACGGCATTGCTAATCACGCCGTACGCCACGCTGGGTTTAGTCGACGGCTGTGCCCCCCAAACGGATGGGAGTGGGCGACCCGTCAGCCACAAGCAAAAAGATAAAACGAGAATTGCAGAGGGATTTAGTAGTGGCCCACATTTTTGAATGGGCATTTTATCTTCTCTCTTCATGATTTCATGATCTACAAAGTATCATGGGTTCACCTTCATGAATTCCTTTGTACCGGTCGTAGTTCTTGCTTTCGTTGAATTGAAGGAGTCCAAAACGTTACTCAATATTACGGCGCAATTAAGACGACGTCGCCGTTACTGACCTTGGTAGAGGCGAGCAAAAAAGCCGCTTTCTTCCAGTTTTTGGCACAGCCTCATGTCGAGGACATCATCTGGTCCTAATTGCGCGGCTTTTGGGTTAATCCCATACTGCCCCATGAGTTTAAGAACCAGAGCTGTCCCTTTTGTACTTGGACAAGGCTTCCGCGGAAGTGCTTTCAAGAGCGTTTGGTAGGATTGCTCGACCAATTCGGGCCTGTTTAGCTTCAAATATTTGGCGAGTGTTCCTTCCACCTGCTTTTTGTTCGATGGATTATGAATGAATGCTACTGCCTCAATGAGTGCCATTGCCATATTCTCAACGAGCTGAGGATTTGATTGCTTCAGCTTGCGGGACATAACGAGACCGGTACTCTGATAGGGTACATTTTCTTTGGCGGCATCAAAGAGAACATTAAAGCGTTCACGCGCAATTTCTTGCGAGAGCTCCGGTGGAAGACTCGTAGCTTCAACGCTCCCCGCACGCAATGCTGCCATGCGTGCCGGAACACTTCCTATCTGTAAAAGAACGATATTATCCCGCTTGGGATTGAGGCCGTAGCGGTCTAACACCATATACGTCATCAAGACGGGGACGCCGGAAGGCGTTCCAATTGCGACTCTCTTGCCCTTGAGTTCCTCGACACTTTTGATGGACGATCGAGCAACAAATAAATAATCTAACGTATTCAAGAACCCCAATACCATTGCCAGGTCTCCGCCTCCGGAAACCGCATTGACTACATTGTTAATCGCGAGCAAACCAAACGGCACTTGGCCGGCCAGCATGGCCTGCGTGGCGGTCCCAGCTATGATAAAGACCAGATCTGTATCCAAACCATATTTACGGAAAAGGCCTTGTCTTGCGCGACCCAGAGGGGGGTCACGGCATTGCTGATCACACCGTACGCAACGACGCTGTTTGACAGGGGGATCCGCTGCCCAGATCGGTGAGCATGGGGTCGTTATGCATAGAATGAAACTCAAAACGGAAATTGCCAACGAATGCAGGACACCCTTAAAGAGTCTGATTCCCAATTTTTTGATCCTTTCCATCACCAGATGAGCAAACTTGGCAGCGATCCCACTTCACGGTAATAACATCGCTAAATCTGCTTTGCCTTGGGTCAGCAGCCGAAATCACTCGACCACCTCGGGCAGAAACAGCGGCGTTAGGGATTTCTCCAGAAGCTTAAATTTATAAAGAGTCGTGTCCTCTGTGACATCCTCGAAAACCACTTCTACCGGTGCATCACAACGCAGCTCTTCGGGCGAGCACCCGATGATGTTACTCACAAGACGCGGACCTTCATCCAGTTGCACCAACGCCACTGCATAGGGCATCTCGGGTTCAAAACCCTTTTGATATACACGGTGATAGACTCCGAATGAGTGGATCTTGCCTTTCCCGCGCGAGGGCGTCCATTCCCACTGCAGGCTCAAGCACTCGGGACAGGTCACGCTCGCTGGAAACCAATACGAACCGCAATGGGGACAGTGGGGCAGGAGCAATTCATGTTTTTTGCATCCCTCCCAAAAAGGCTTGGACTCGACAGCAGGCCTCGGTAACGGCTTTTTGTATTCGCTCATGACGCCTCCCTCGCTAGAATTACCGCGGACTGGCATACGGTATTACCACCGTGACCTGTCACCAGGGCAATCTCTGCATCCTTCACTTGGCGATCGGGTCCATGCTCATGACGGATTTGCCGGACACCTTCGCAGATCTGAAGCATGCCTTGCACATGTCCTTCCGATAGTTGACCGCCGGAGGTATTGGTGGGTAGTTCACCGTCGAACTCCAAAGCACCCGAAGCTGCGAAGGGGCCGCCCTCACCTTTTTTACAAAAGCCGTAGTCTTCGAGCTGCAAAAGAACCATGTGGGTGAAGCAGTCATACATCTGTGCGGTATCGACGTCCTCGGGGCCAATGCCAGCCATACGATAAGCCGTCTCACCTGCCTCTTTAGCGCCAGTCGTGATCATATTGTCGTCCGCGAACCAACCCGTTAGCCGGTTGCCAAAACCGAAGCCGAGGACGTATGCAGGTGGTTTTTTTAAGTCTCGGGCACGTTCCGCCGACGTCACGACGACCGCTCCAGCCGCATCGACGTAGACGCTGCAATCATATAACCCGAGCGGATCAACAATCATCCTTGCCTTCATGTACTGTTCGAGTGTAAGCGGGTCACGCATAAACGCGTTAGGATTTTTTTGCGCATGATTTCGGAAGGCAACCGCGATCGAGCCGAGCTGTTCTTTTTTGGTGCCGAACAGTTGCATGTGACGGCGGGCGGCAATGGCGTAGTGCGCCGGCTGACCGAACAGACCAAATTCGGGTCCGAATTCCTTCAAGGCCTGAGCCTCACTATTGGCAGCCACCATGGCCTTAGCCTCGGCACTGCGATGCGTGCGCGACCACGCATCTCTGGCGTATCCAACCACAACGGTGTTGCACAAACCGGCATCGATCGCCATACAGGCCATAGCCACACCGAGGACTTGACTGGCTCCGCCATTATCTGTGGAGGTGCTAAAGGATGCGTTTATCCCTAGCGTTTGGCCGACGTGTTGATGATGAGTATAGGTATCGTCCGGCCCATGGGAAATGAGACCGTCCACATCTGCTCTGGTCAATCCAGCATCTTCAATTGCATTTTTCGCCGCGATAGCAAAAAGACCAATGTCATTATACTCGGGAACCTTACCGAGCGGACTCTGCCCGACCCCCACAATGGCGTACTTGCCTCTAAATTTTTGGCTCATATTCTTTCTCCGAAACTCCTTCTAGAAAAACATTACACGATTCCTGATCTTTTATTCACTCTAGCGCACCATCTTGCTTATATGCAGCAATAGTTGTCGCGCTGTAGCCGACTACATCCCGCAGCACCGCCTCCGTATCGCGCCCAAGCTCGGGAAACTCCCACCTGCGGCTCAGCTTGTTATTAGCAAATCGCAATGGAAAATTCGGCAGCACTACACGTCCGAGCCTTGGATTCTCCACAGTGACGATGAATCCACGCTCTTTAAGGTGAGGATCATTGGTCAAATCCTTGCCCGTTTGCACCGCACCCGCAGGAATACCGATCTCCTGTAATTGATCGCGGATCGCGAAAACATCTTTGTCCTTGGTCCATTGTGAAATGATCATGTTCAGGGTGTCGCGGTTTTTGAGTCTGTCAGCGTTGGTTTTGAACCGGGCATCCTGTTCGATGCCATTGCCCAAAATGCCCGCCAACGCTGACCATTGTTGGTCGTTTTCCGCTGCGATCACACACCAGCGATCTTCCCCGGAACAGGGGTAGCAATCGTGCGGCGCCGATGACAGCGAAGCATTGCCGATCGGCTCGGGATTTTTGCCGCTCGACAATCGCCTCCATCAAAGTCGCGCCGATCATGAAAGCCGTCGCTTCCGACTGTGCCAGGTCGATAAAGGCACCGTTCCGATTACGATCGCGATTGAGCACCCCGGCAATAATAAGGATCGCGACAGAGCGCGCCGGAAACATAATCCGGCAGCACCGTCTGTGAGCCGACGGGCGGGTCTGTGTTACCCGGATGATTCCACATATAAGTAAGCCCGGTGAATGAAGTGATATTCACGCCAAGCGTTGAGAAATGACGCTTGGGCCGGTAGTGCCGAGGCCAGGCATCCGCAGATTAACGATATCCGGCCTGACCTTGCACAGCTGATCGTAGGCCAAGCCAATGCGCTCAACCACATCAACGCTGTAATTATCCAATACGGCATCGACTTTGGCTACCAGGTCGTGCAGAATTTTTTGGCCATCTCGGATGTTTAAGATTTACTGTGAATGAACGCTTATTGCGGTTAAATTCAAGAAAACGCGGCGACGCATTTGGGTCGCCGCCCACCCCGAAAAATCGAAACGGGTCCATGCCACCCTTGCTGGATTCGATTTTGATAACGTCCGCACCCAGTTCCGCCAGTATCGTTGCACCATACGGCCCAGCGAGAACATGATCGAAGCTGACGATGCGCATACCATTTAAGCGGCCCGTTGCCGGTCACGTCTAGCTGCTTTACCGTTGGCGGTGTTCGTTCAGATCCCGTATCACGCCAACTATCCAGTACGGGAACGCTGCCCACTGGCGGACGGACACCGTTAATGACGAACGGCATTGCCGCTTGTTTTGCTTCGCCGAAACCTGCAGTGCTCAACCGAAACAATAAATTCTCGGCTCTGCACATGCTCATCATTGACAAAGTCTAACGGTGTGTTCACCGGCACACAGGGGATGCCTTGCGATTGCAGGAGTTCAGTAATCTCAGTCACAGTATATTTAGACTACGAAGGCCTCGACAGCAGGGTTGAGTTCCTCCACGTGCGCACGGCGATGAACATAACTGAGCCATTCCGGCGCGTCAAAAATCGGCGGGATGATCTTTCCACAAACTCTAACAACAATTTCCAATGCTGCCGCGTCATGTAGAGATAAACGAATCCATCACGGCAGCGAAAAATCTTTGCAGGCGCTACTGACGCATGCTGGCTACCGGCACGCTTAAGAATCTCCTTTTCGTTGGCCCAAAGACGGATGATATGCTCTTGGGTCGCCAGGCATTCTTGCATCGACGAGTCGATGTGATCACCTTTTCCAGTACGCTCGCGCCGGTAGAGCGCCGCTAAGACTCCCACAGTGGCGAATAAACTGGCGAAATAGTACGCCTGGGTTTCCGGCGGTTTGCATGGCGGCAATGCAGGATCACCGGAGATGTAGAGGAAGCCACTCTCCGCGAGCGCGACGAGATCGTTGCACGCCAGCTTGTTCTTCGGCCCGGTCTGGCCGAAGCCGGTAATCGAAGCCATGACAATACCCGGGTTAGTCTCAGCAAGGTTTTTGTATCCGATCCCCTTTGCTTGCCAATTCGCCCGGCTGAAAACTTTCCAGCACTACGTCCGCCGATTCCACCGATTTCGCGAAACGCGTCGCGGTCCGCTTCCTTGTCTAGGTCAAGAACCTTGCTGGCCTTGCCGGCGTTGAGATGAGCAAAAGTCGTGCTGAGCAGTCGCCGTTAGGAAAGCGAATAAAAGGCGCCAATTTCCCTGACCGGATCTCCGCCCGGCGGCTCTATTTTGATGACCTCCATGCCCAAATCGGCAAGCACGCGGCCGCACAGCTGCCCGCTCAAGCCAGTGAGATCGAGTGCTCGGTAGCCTTTTAGAAATGCTCCGGGTGAATTCATATGAAGTTTTTAGCTTCGATATCAGCAACCAACTACTTTTCAAAATTGACTTTCATTTTTCCGAGAACTTTCGTCTCGATCACCGATCAGAGCCACTAAGCTATTTCTTTTGACATGCTCCGATCTCTCGTGAACTATTATCGGCCTTTCCATGCTGGCTTTCGTTTCTCTGCGAAAGCGCGGGAGCCCTTCCTTTTGGTCCTCTGTTGTTGAAAGAACTAAACCCAACTCGCTCTCAAGCTGCAAACCTTGGTCGATTGGGAGTTCAACACCTTTTGTGATGGCTTCCTTTATCGCTATGACGGAAAGTGGTGCGCCGAGGCAAATTTTTGCCGCAATTTCTTCTGCGATAGCCATCAACCGTTCAACAGGAACAACACGATTCACAAGACCAAGACGAAAAGCCTCCGCGGCATCTATAAGTTCACCCGTAAGACACAACTCAAGCGCCTTCGCAGTTCCTATCAGGCGCGGCAGCCGTTGAGTGCCTCCTGAGCCGCCCGAGTCTCCCTCGGCGGACTTCCATCATGCCGAGCTTAGCATCCTCCGCCGCAACGCGCATATCGCAGGCTAGCGCCACCTCCAGGCCTCCTCCTACTGCATAACCGCGTATGGCCGCAATCGTCGGCTTGTCAATCGCTGAGATTGCTTGATGATGAAAATGGATACCTGGCTGGTGTCGGCATGTCGCTGGGAGAATAAACTTGGTGTCTTCGCTCTCTGAGGCGCCCGCTCCTTCAGATCAAAGCCGGTGCTAAAAGCTCGGTCCCCCGCACCGGTGAAAATACAGACCCGAACTTCAGGATCGCGTCTCATCTGTTCGCAGACATCAATAATTTCCCGTCCTCATTTGCTGATTGACCGCATTCATAACCTCAGGACGATTCAATGTGACGTAACCAATATGATTTTTTATGTTGTAGATAATGGCTTGATAATTCACGATGAGTTCTCCTTCTTAGGTGAGGACTTTATTAAAGATTTGCTGAATCAACATGCAATCCTGGAAATTCTCCACCCTATTTCGCCTCGGCCCAAGCGATCTAGCATCGCCATTGAAGTATTCCGACTTGCATTGTCAGTGAAATTATTTAGAGGATTTAGTGCCACAAGAAAAGTTACTCGCTCGAAAGCTCTCGGTCCGCCGTCAGCCTGAACCATTCTCGGCAACTGATCGGCACTTTCAGCCGATGGTAACAAATTTGTTGAATAACGCTCGCCGTCTGAGCTTTCAACACCGGTTCATCCTACTTTCGACCTATTCTTAACATGAAGGAACGGTCAAGCATTTCATCAAGGCCGAGAAATTTTGCAGTTCAGGAAACCAGCACGGGCGATTACAGGTCAATCCATCGGATCAATCCTTCGATGTTGTGGAAATTGGCGGGATTTGCGTTGGGACGTAACTCGTTCTCATCCTCGGATGAGCACCACCGTATCAACTGCCGAATAAGGTTTTCCTTATCGCGCGGAAGAGCACGAAAGAGTAAGATAGGGCCTCACAAAAGGGCCTAACCCATTATGCACGTTGTCTCGGTAGAGCCCTGGACGGGGGAGCGTTTCCCACTGTCTTGGATGGTTTTGACGCTTCGGCCGGCCGGCTTCATGTCGGACCGGCGGGATTTCTAGCGAGACTTGAGCAGTCACTCGGGATTCCCACTCCCCTGACCCACGAACCTGTCCGAGTCGCCGAGTATGCCAAACGACTTGCGGCCCATGACGACGGCAAACAGTTTTATTCGGCTTCGCGCCGGGCCGATGCTTGGCGTGTTGCGCGCAAACTTCTTAGCCTCAGAGACGAACTGCTTTTCGGAGGTTGGAACGGAAAATTCCCGGCCGATGGTTCCGGCACGATTGAAAGCATTCGCCGACTTGGAGACGCATATCGCAAGCAGTACCCGCTTGCGCCGGGCGCTCCCGACGTCTCCTCAAGGTCATCGAGAGGCTGAAGCTTTTTCCGGCGGGAATAGACCGCCTTGAGCTGATCGATCCTGCATCGTCTTTTGCCAAACTCTGGCGAGACGTCTTCAAGGGTCTGGCCAGCATGGAACAGCAGTTCAGCAAAGAACTCTTCCCCAGGCACAGGCATCGGGCGATCTGGGCACTCGCCCAGAAAGCGCTGCTGGGTGAAAATCCCGGCAAAGTGAAAGGCGATGGCAGCCTTCTCAAGATCGAAGCCAAGACTCTGATGGAAGCCGCCGAGGCAACAGCCGCTTGTCTCGCTTCACTGCTCAAAAATAGAAAACCACAATCGGTCGTCCTGATCCGCGATGGCGATTCACGCGCCGGTCTCGTGCTCGAAACCGCGCTGCGCAAAATACGACCTGGCGTCGGCAGGTCTTACCCTGGAATCGTCGCACCGCCCTGCGACGCAAATTTTGCCGCTCTTTCTCGGATTGGCATGGGCACCGGTCGATCCGGATCTTTTGTTGCAGTTTCTGACATTGCCTTCGTCTCCCATTCCGGCCATCGCGAGACAAAGTTTACGGCAGGCGCTCAGCGTCGCACCGGGGTTCGCCAGCCAAGCGTGGCGCCAAGCGCGCGCAGATATTCTCATCACGGTACGAGAAAAATACGGCGACTGATGAGGCCCTTGAGGCAGATGGCAAGCTCAAGCTTTGGCTTGATGATGTCGAGCGCACGCCGCGCAACGAGGCAATGCCGACAGCGCGAGCCATTCAATTGGCGCGGCAAGTGGAAGATTGGGCAAATCGGCGCGCTCACGGATCGGAGGTCGATCCATTTTTTCTCCAGGCGAAAGAACAGGCAGCCGTAATGTGCCGTCTGCTCGAGCTCCATGCGCGCGACTCAATAACTGCGCCCGAGCTGGGACGGCTGCTTTACGACACTCTGCAGACCGGTATTTCCCATGAAATGAGCTGCAAGGAGCAGGAATGCATCCATCTGATCGGCAGTCCGGCCGCGATTTTCGCTCAGGCTCCCGTGGTTGTTTGGTGGCAATGTGTCGGCTCGTCGGCCGCCGTACCGGCAAAGCGCTTCTGGACGGATAACGAGGCCAAGGCGCTTGAACAAGCCGGCTGCGCTTTGCCGTCGCCGGCAGATCTTCTCTTGGAGAACGCGCGCGCTTGGCGTCGTCCAGTCCTGTGCGCCACGGAAGCGCTGATTCTCGTCCAACCCGAGCAGGTTTTTGGCGAGGTTCAGGAGTCGCACCCGATCTGGAACGAGATCGCGATGAAAATCGCGCCGACCGAGGCCGAGCAGCTCAAGGTCACGGCCAACACCGCGTCGCTACTCGGCGGAAACAAGTTTCCCATACCCATGGTCGAGAGGACTCGAAAAGATTTCCCTCAAGGCAAATCTTCCTGGGACATTCCTGCGCTCCACCTGACGCCAAGACCGATAGACTCGCCCACTGCGCTCGAGGCGCTCTTGGGCTGCCCGCTCAAATGGACCTTGCAATACAAGGCCAGGCTGCGCGAGTCGCTGCAGTTCATGCCGGAGCGAGAGCTTCTCTACGGCACTCTGGCGCATCAGCTCGTCGGCGAATACCTGAGGAGTTTTATTGGGCAGGAGCTGCCGCAATCCGACACGGCGAGAACCACGGTGACCCGACTGTTCGACGAGCAGGTTGCGGCCGAAGCGGCGACCTTGATTAAGCCTGGCATGGACCGCGAGCGGATTTATGTCCGGCAAACCATGAGCCGAGCCGCAGGCGTGCTCGTCGAACTTCTAAGCCGCGGCGGATACCGGATTGACAGTATTGAAGAAGCGCATACCGGCTCCTATGTGCTCGGACAGCTCCAAGGAAGGACCGATCTCATCGCGCGCCGGACCAAAGACGGCAAAAAAGCGGTCATCGATCTCAAATGGTCGCGCGACAAAGGAAAGATCCAGGCGCTCAAAGACGGCACCGCCCTTCAGCTCGCAGCTTATTCCTATTTCCTGCGCACCGAAGACGTCTGGCCGAGCACGGCTTATTTTGTTTCCCACCGCCCAGCTCTATTCGAGCCACGAGGAGGCCTTTCCGGGTTGCATCTTCGTCCCTGGACCATCTGAGGAGGAGATGTGGAAAAACGCAATCCTGTCCGCACAGAGGGTTCGCACAGCACTCGACGGCGGAAAAATTGCCGTGCCGTATTTCACCGAGGATGACCCACCGCTCCCGACGGCCGGCATGAATCTCGAGCCGCCGTGCAGGTGGTGCAGCTTTCAAATGTTTTGCCGTTACGCATGAAAGAAAATATCAAAATAGTCACCGCCGGCGCGGGCAGCGGCAAAACCTACCGGTTGGCGACCGAGGTGTTGCAAGCAATCCAGCAGAAAAAGGCCCGCCCGGAGGGCATCCTTCTGACGACGTTCACGCGCAAAGCTGCCGCGGAGCTCGAGGAGCGGGTACGCGTTCGTTTGCTCGAGCAAGGCGCTTGGGAAGAAGCGCAGAGAGTCCGGCAGGCCTGGATCGGCACCATCGACAGCGTTTGTCTGAAAATAATTCAGGAATATGCTTTCGAGGCCGGCCAGAGCCCGGAGCTTGCGGTCTTCGGGGCGGGCGAAGATCTTGTCGAATTCAACCGCGCGCTGAGCGACAGTGTGACGGATGAAGAATTGGAGCAGCTGGATTCGCTATCGCAAACGCTCAGTATCGAAGATTGGTATGATCGCAATCGCGATTGGCGCTCCATCGTAAAAGAGGTTGCCGACGCTGTGCCCTGCCGGCAAGCGTTCAGTTGCGTCTTGCTCATCGCGTCCACCTCCTCCTCGAGCTCCTTCGGGCCCTCGTCCGAGCGCACGCCGACCCGCAGCGCAGTGCCCAGCCGGCCCATCTCGACCAGCTCGTCGAGCCCGTGGAAGGCGTCGATGTCCGTCCGGTCGTCGCCCACGTAGATGGCGGCCGCGAGGTCGGTGTCGCGCAGCGGCCCGACGATGCCGGCCCCCTTGTCGATCCGCACCGGCGGCCGGATCTCGAGCACCTTGCGGCCCCAGTGCGTCCGGTAGCCGGCGGCCTCGGCGCGCTCGGCCACCTCGCGGATCGCGGCCTCGGCGTCCTCCTCGTCGGGCACGCCGCGCCAGTGCAGCGCCGCGTATCGCCTCCTTGTCCTCGAGCCGCACGCGCCAGCGCTGGAGCTCCTCGCCGTATGCGTCGCGCATGAAGCCCCTGGATGCGGCGCGTCCACGCCTGCAGCTCGCGGTCGAGCTCGGGCGCGATCGCGCCGGGGCGCAGCGCCTCGGAGCCGTGGTTGCCGAGGTAGGCGATCGAGCCGAGCGAGACGATCCGGCGCGCGTCCGACGCCCGGCGGCCCGACACGCAGGCGACGGTGCCGTAGCGCCGCGCGATCTGGATCCGTGGCCGGCGCGTCGTCTCGGGCATGTGCGCATCGTCGGGCTGGGCGACGATCGGTGCGAGCACGCCGTCGACGTCGAGCAGCACCGCGGATCGCTCCGGGTCGCGCCGCAGCGGCTCGAGCAGGGCGTCCAGGGCGGCGTCGGCGGGCATCGGCCGTAGTATGGCGGCCATGACGGAGACGACCTCGGGCGACGGCTGGGCGGTCGGCAGCATCGACGGGATGGGCGAGGGGCCCGGCTTCCGCTAGGTCCGCAAGGTGCTCGGCGTCACCGCGTTCGGCGTGAACGCCGTCGTCATCCCGCCGGGCTACACCTCCGGGCGCCACCTGCACGAGCGTCAGGAGGAGCTGTACTTCGTGCACGCCGGCACGCTGGAGATCACGTTCGGCGACGGCGCCGGCCACACGCTGGGCCCGGGCGGGTTCGCGCGCGTCGACCCGTCAACCGTGCGGCAGCTCTGCGCAACGTAGAGCGACACCGAGGACGCCGTGTACGTGTGCGTCGGCGGGGCCGGCGGCTACGTCGGCCGCGACGGGCTGCTGCCCGAGGGCGAGGCCGGCCCCCGCTAGGCGGAGGGCGGCGCTGTCGATTCGGCGGCGGCGCCGAGGGCGGCGTGCCGCCCTGCGCCAGGAGCAGGTCGCGGATCTCGGTCAGCAGCTTCGCCTCGTCCGAGGGCGCCGGCGTGTCGACCCCGTCTTCGCTGCGGCGCACCTCGTTGAGCTTCGTCATCGGGACGACGACCACGAAGTAGATCGCGGCGGCGACGATCACGAACTGGATCAGCGCGGTGATCGTCGAGCCCCAGATGACCCGTGCCTCGCCCACGTCGACGCCCGCCGTCCCGAAGTCCGGCGATCCGCCGAGGGCGCCGATGATCCCCCCGATGAAGTCGTTCGCGAACGCGCTCACCACGGCGCCGAACGCGGCACCGAGCACCACGGCGATC
>CAWERH010000056.1:0-25100 GCA_963811315.1 uncultured delta proteobacterium | reverse complement strand
TGAAGACAGTCCCAATCGTTCCAGTGGTTCCAGTCGGTTCAAAAGTTTGAACGATTGGACCTCGTGCGCAGCCAATCGCCGCGCACGAGGATCATTCGTCCATATTTCAGGTTCAAAGTTCAAAGATACTTCGTCGGACGGCGGATGGTGCGCCACATGTGCGCGACGGGGCTATTGTCGAAGCCCAAGCCTTCCTTCGGCTGCTTGAAATTACGCCCGACGATATCGACGAACGGTTCCCAGCTCACTACCGCGTTGGGGTCGAACGAGTAGATGTCGTGGACGGTAATCATGCGCGCGGTCATGTACCACTTGTGCTCGCGGGCGCGCTTGTACGCTTCTTTGATGTAGTTGTCGGGCTCGTAGTCCCGCCCGAAATTCTTGATGTACATTTCCGGATACGCGTAGCCGACCGACTCGTCGGGGAAAAAACGCAGCGCCTGGTGCGCGCGCACCGCCCAGGTCACCTCCTCGTCGACGTAGGGCTCGATCAACTGCGCGCCCCAATAGCCGTGATCGCTTTTGATGAAGATTGCGTTGGAGATATCGTGCAAGAGGCAGGCGAGAATCGTCTTCTCCGGCATCGACGCCTTGAGCGCGTGGGTCGCGCTTTGCAGCAGGTGGTTGATACCCTTTGCGCGGTAGGTGAAATAGTCGACGAGAGTCGGCTGCGCCGTCATCTTCGGCAGCCGCGGATCGTCGCCCATGAGTTGATACTTGCCGCCGGAACCCATGTTGACCGGGCCGAGGTTGCCGTCGGCCATATTGAACAATGCCGATTTCGAGATAAGCACGTCGAGCTCGTCGCTCATGCTTCGCTCGAGGGCATCGGCGCGCTCGTTCAGCGATGTGCTCTCAGCCATGTTTGGATCCTCCTGATCGACTCGCCCGACGATCGAGCGGTTGAACGTTTATCCTGTTCACTGAGCGGTTTTCTCAGTTCGCTTTGCGCGCTCCCTGTGGCGAGGCTGCGCGACCCAGTCGGAAAAACTCCTTGCCGTTGTGGTAGGCGATCTTCTCCTTGGTCGTCCGTGAAAGATCGGGATGATTCCACAGGTACTTGAGGTTCTTGGGAAACTCACCGTCCCAGTGGGGAACGTCGGAGGCGTAGAGGAAGTGATTGTCGCCGACATATTCGATGGTCTGGGGCAGGAGTCGTTCCTCGGCTTCGAGACTGAAGTAGACCGGGGACTCGCGCACGACCTCGCTGGGTTTTTTCTTTAGGTGAGGCGCCTCGAACTCGCCGCGCAATTCCCAATGCTCGTCCATGCGGTCGAGCCAGTAGGGCAGCCAGCTGGCGCCGATTTCAAGATAGGCCACGCGCAGTTTCGGGAAGCGCACCGGCACGCCCTGGAAAATCATGCTGGTGAAGTGGAGAAAGATGCCGACGGGGAACGTGTAGCAGTGCACCTCGGCAAAAGTTCTAAACGCGCCGGCGCCGACCTCGGCCGAAGAGCTGCGGTTGCCGTGGACGGAGAGCGGCACGTCGAGCCGCTGCGCCTCTTCGTAGATCGGGTCGTACATCGGATCGCCGAGCGCGGTGGGCAATCCCATGGAAAGCAACTCGAAGCTCACCAAGCCCAATTGGGTAACGGCGCGGCGCAGCTCCTTGGCCGCTTCATCGGGCCACTTGAGCGGCAGCACGCCGACGCAGTGAATGCGGTCGGACAGCGCGTTGTATTCCTTGGCGAAGTGATCGTTGGCGGCGCGGCACGCGGCAAGGCAAAACTCGGGCTCGCGCAGTTTCGGGATGTTGCCGGAGCCGGTCGGGAACAGCACGGCTTCTTCGATGTTGTGTTCGTCCATGATCTTGAGCCAGGTCTCGACCTGCTGGGCCGGGCTCATGTTGCGCCCGTAGCCGGGGTAGCCAAGGGTGTCGAAGAGGTCCGTGTCGAAGGGCTGATCGGACGGCCAGAGGCCCGTGTTGCGGCGGTTCCACGGCGGCTCCAAATATTTACGGATGTCGCTTTGACGTTCCAACACATGTCCATCAGCATCTATTACCGGCGGCCAGTCAGCCATTTTCCTTTCCTCCTTCAATCAGTCTTTTAAGTTCACGGCGCGGATCGTATCACCGCGGCGGCAAGTGTCAATTGTTTTTGCCTGCAGGATGATCCCTGTGGGATTGAGGGAAGGTTTCGCAATCGCATGTCATATGCTGGCACCGGGCTTTGGCTTTCCAATTTTACAATCTTCTCAGATCGACCGCTCGACGCAGTCTCGCGTCAATCATGATGACGGTGCGCTCAGAGCGTCGCGCTCGGCGAGCAAGCGGATCTCGCACGCGTGCCGCGGCGCGCCATCTGCGGGAAACTTGCCAAGTTGGCGAGATTGCAGCGCCCTGATATACTCCGAAACTTGTGCGCACAAAGATCTCTCAGAGTGAGGAATTGAATCTATGACGTGTGGAATGGGTTGATGATGCTGTTGCTAACGAGCGAGTTTAGCCGTTTGGCCGTCCCTGGCGAATGCCGCTCCGATCGACGATCTAATCGCGGCAGCGAAAAAGGAAGGTGCGGTGGAATTTTTTGCCGCGGGCACCCTCGGTGCTGAAGGCGCGCAAAAATTGGGTGAAGCTTTTAATAAGAAATACGGGCTCAATATCAAGACGCTCTATCATCCGTCCTCCGGCATGGCTCGTGACATCGCCAAGGTTATTACCATCGGCAGCGCCGGTTTGCCCTCCGAGTGGGACGTCATGCTCGTGACGGACGCGCACCATGCGAGTCTTTGGCTCAAGAAAATTCAACAACGTTTCGACTATGCCAAGGTCGGCGTCAATCCGAAGTTGATCCAATACGACAGCAGTACGGTTATATTGGCCCATGGGTTTGCTCTTCCCGCCTATAACAAGAAATTTTTGCCGGCCGACGAAACGCCCAAGGCCTGGGACGATTTTCTCGATCCAAAGTGGAAGGGCGGCAAACTAGGGATTACCGACGCGGTGCATCACCTGGCGCGATTGGCCACTGCGTGGGGCGAAGAGAAGACGACAAAATACGTTAAGGCCCTTGCCGGGCAGCAGGCGATCATTGGCCAGCCGGGACAAATGTTTTCACGCCTTCAGATCGGCGAGATCAAAGCGGCTTTTACGCTAGGGGAAGGTTACATCCACTCGGCCAAGCTTTCCGGAGCGCCGATTGTCCATGCCGAGGCCGTCGAGCCGGTGATCGCACCCGCGACCAATGCCGGCGTCATCAAAAATGCCCGGCATCCCAATGCCGGTTATCTTTTCAGTGTTTTTCTTACGACCCCGGAGGCGCAAAATATTTGGCAGCACTACCGCGGCGAGAGCTCGGCTTTTGTGCCGGGCACACCCGCCTACGAATACGCGCAGCGAAGAAAGATGGTGTACATGACCGAAGACCGCGCGGAGTTGATCAACCGGCTCACAACTGAATACGGTAAGCTGCTAGGCTTTACGCAGTGAAGTAGAAAATAAATTACCGACAACTTGCTCATTCTTCCTCCTTCCTTTTTCGGCGCGCGCCCGAGCGCCTACCGATCTCAATCCCAGCTTTGAAACCGAGCGATGCTTTGTCTACTCGGTGCGGGCGCATGATGTCTTCTCAGGTTGAGACATTCGCGCGACGCTCTGACTGCGCGTCAGGCTGTTCCGCCGTGATCATGTCGCGGTTGGCGCCCCCCGGCGGCACCATCGGATAGACATTCTCATCGCCGGCGATCGGCACGTTGATGAGACAAGGGCCGGGTTGGCGCAGCGCTTCGGCAAGCGCCTCGGAAGGGTTCTCTGCTTTGCCAAGATCGATCGCCCGAACGCCAAACCCGCGGGCGATGGCGACGAAGTCCGTGCTGCCCAAGCCGGAACCGTGATAGCGGCCGCCGTAGAAGAGTTGTTGCTGCTGGCGCACCAGTCCCAACTGGGCGTTGTTGAGCAGGATGATTTTAACCTCGACACCTTCCTCGGCGGCAGTGGCGAGTTCCTGCACGTTCATGAGCAAGCTGCCGTCGCCGCTGAAACAAGCGACGGTGCGGCCGGGGCAGGCGATGGCCGCGCCAATGGCGGCAGGGAGACCGAAGCCCATCGTGCCCAGGCCGCCCGAAGTCAGCCATTGGCGCGGCCGCGTGAACGGATAGGCCTGCGCCACCCACATCTGGTGTTGTCCGACGTCGGTGGTGATGATGGCGTCTTCCGGCAAGAGAGCGGCGGCGGCGCGGATAATTCCGTAAGGCCGCAGCGGGTCGTCCGCGCCGGGCATCATGAGCGGATAGCGAGCGCGAACGGCATTAACTCGACGCATCCATTGGCAACGGGTGTCGCGCGTAACCCTCGGCGCCAAAGCGGCCAGCGCGTCGCGGACGTCGGCCACGAGGCCGAGGCTTGGCTGTTTGATCTTGCCCAGCTCGCTTGGGTCGATGTCTATGTGGATAATCTTGGCGTGCGGGCAGAACTCCGCCGCTTTTCCGGTGGCTCGGTCATCGAAGCGCACGCCCAACCCGACCAGGAGATCGCACTCGTCGAGCAGCATGTTGGTAAAGCGCGCTGCGTGCATGCCGACCATCCCAAGGTAGAGCGGATGGTCATAGGGCAACGCTCCCAGACCGAGCAACGTGGCCGCCGCCGGAAGAGCTGCCTTCTCCATTAGATTACGCAAATCGTTCGACGCGCCAGCGGCGATCACTCCGGCGCCGATCAGCAGGAGCGGTTTTTGCGCCGCGTTGATCATGGCTGCGGCGCGGCCAAGATCGTCGGCGCGAGCACAGCGGCGGCGGATCGGCGCGGCCGGGCTCGGGAAACGAAGCCACATCGACCAACTCGGTCTGCACGTCCTTCGGAACGTCCACCAGCACCGGTCCCGGCACGACCGGATACCGCAATGCGGAACGCCCGCGGAATGACTTCGAGCAACTCCGCGGCGGAGCGCACCAAGAAATTGTGCTTGGTGATGGGCAAGCTCAGCCCGAAGGTGTCCACCTCTTGGAAAGCGTCGGTGCCGATCATGTTGCGGGGAACTTGGCCGGTAATCGCTATGAGCGGGATCGAGTCCAATTTTGCGTCAGCGATGGCGGTGAGCAGGTTGGTCGCGCCGGGTCCCGATGTGCCCAGGCACACTGCGGGACACCCGGTGGCGCGCGCGATGCCCTGCGCGATAAATCCCGCGCCCTGTTCGTGGCGCGCCAACACGTGGCGAATCGAGCTGCCTTGCAGCGCGTCGTACAAGGGCAGATTCGCGCCGCCGGGGATGCCGGCAAGCGTCGTGACGCCCTGGCGCTCGAGGAGCGCGGTAATCAGCTGGGAACCTGTGAGTTTCATGGGAGCTTCCTCTCTTGGATTTGCTCCCTGCGTAGCTTGCGGTGACGGCAGGCGGGTGAAAAAACAAAACCCCCGCCGACCATCGCGGCCGGCAGGGGTTTTTTAAAATTATTGATGCTTTCCCGCTAGGACGCGACGGTTCCGTTGACCAAGGCTACTACTACGACGAGGCCTAAAAAGAGCCCGTTGACAAGCAACCGTCTTGCGCGTCCGAGTGGTGAACATGGTGAGGAAGCTAGCATCAATTTTTTCGCGCCGCAAACCGCAACGCGGCTCAGGAAATTGCGTGTCCGCGAATGCGTCGCTACGCGGGATGGACGTAGTTACGTTGTAACGCTGGCCGTCGACCGGCGTGCTGCGCCTGACACTGATGAGGCGTGCCACTCCCATCTGTCAACAAAAAGCTTGCCTCGTCGTTATCCCGTTTCGTGGCGCTTGTTTTAACATATCAACAAACATGCGCGCATTATCAGAAAGCTTCTTATCCCTTTGAAAAATCACGAACGAAGGAACCCACATTTCCTCGAGATCGCGAATTTTCAAAATTTTGACCTCACGTTTGTGGAGTTCGTTGCCAAGATGAGCCTGCATCAAAATTCCTATTCCCATTCCTCTCAGGACGCCGGTTTTTACCGCCTCGCCGGAGTTGCACTCCATAAGAATAACCGGTGGCGATCCAAGGGCTTCAATGCGCTTCAAAATATCTAATGTATTTTCGCCCATACCTCTGCGGATTCCTCGATGAATGATCAACGGAAACGCAGCGATGTCGGCTAGGTTCAATTCCTTTGCTTTTGCCAATCTATGCTGTGTCGAAACGAACAGGACAACTCTCTCCTGACCAAAGTGTAGATACTGCAAGCGGGGGGAGGGCGAAGGGTGCGTTGGATATTCGCAGTGCGGTGCGTTTTCTCAGGAGCCAACCGGGCATCATCCGAGTCGTGCTGATTGGTCATAGCGGCGGTGGGCCGAGCACGTCGTATTATCAAGCGCTTTCGGAAAATGGTCCTGCTTATTGCCAAGGGGCAAACAAGTTAGTTGAGTGCTCCTATTCAGAGACTGATTTCCTACCCGCGGACCGCGCCGATGGAATGGTGTTCGTCGAGGCGCATCTGAGCAATGGTATCAATCGATTGCGCTCACTGAACGCTTCCGTGGTCAATGAAGACCAACCCTTCGGACCCGCGCGTAATAAGACTCTCGATCCCTTTGACCCCGAGCATGGCTACAATCCGAATGGCGACTCGGTCTATTCTCAGCATTTTGTCGATACCTACTCACGCGGGCAGTCGAGACGCATGAATGGTCTAATCCACGACGCCCTCAAAATCAGACATGAAATAGAACTTGGCTTGCGCGATCCGGCCGATGACGCGTTTGTTTTCTGGCGGGATAGCGCGCGGTTGCCGGACCTAAGCACGGATATCCAGTGCTGCACTTTCAAGCCAGCCAGACTGTTGCAGAATAGCGGTGCCGTCGCTAACCCGCAGATCGTCCGTACGGTTCGAGTCCCAAACCCGGACAACAAGGAAGCCGACGAGGGCGAAGAGGGCAGACAAGATTTGCAAATCACCTCGTTCTTGAGCGCTAACGCGATCCGATCGAAGCATTCCCTTGAAGATATTGACTGGTGCTCGAGCAATAACTCAACGATCTGTGCGGTACGGACGATTTCGGTGCCGGCTGTGGTGATAGCGGCGCAGGGCCACTATTTTATCCGCGACGGCGAGCAAATCTTTGAGGAGTTAGCAAGCGTGGACAAAGAATTTATCGTTATCGAAGGGATGAACCACAATCTCGGCAACTGCACCGCTTGCGCGACGTTTCACGGCACCGGTCCTTATACAAACATCCCTTTGAATTTGTGGAATTACGTCGCAGCTTGGGCGATAGGCCATATCGGGAACTAATGCACGGGAAAGGAGACGCGAACCTTCTAATGCTCAAACGCATTTGTTTTCTAGGTCTGCTGCGTGGATGAAGAATAAATTTTAAATCCTTCGAGACATTGCTGAGCAGCGGCAAGCCGTTGCCGAGGACGATCCGGCAAAATATCCGTTCGCCGTCATCCAATTGAACATCACGATCCGACGCTTAGATTCCATAGTTTCTCTCCTCTCTCGGCACATTCACTGCCGTTACTTTCACGACGCGATGGATGCTGCCGCATCAGTCGGTGTTTGACGAAAGCAAGCTTTAAGGCGCGCGCCGAGCGAAATCGCGGCTCGGTCTAATCTGGCGCTCACCCATCGATGTCACCCCGTGGAATTTTGTTCCGCCGAAATCGCCGCGAAAGCTTCGGCGATGCGCGGCGGCGCGCTCGGGCGGGCGTACATCCGCTGCATGTAGGCGAGCAGCCGCGGGCAGTCGCCGAGCAATTTATCCTCGTTGCCCCAGTCGAGTGTGTACGCCGTCACGAAATCGGCGACTGTCACGCTATCGCCCGCGACAAATTCCCGCCCATGCATGTGCTTCTCCAGCACGGCCGCCATCTCCTTGAACTCCCGGCTGGCGATGACCACGTCTTCAGGCAAGCGCTGCTCTTCCGGATACAGCGCCGTATGGCGCGAGATGCGCCACAGGGGCTGCTCCAACTCCGTCGCGGCGAACAGCAGCCAACGGTTGACCTGGGCGCGCTGCCCGAGATCGGCGGGGAGCAGACCCTTGGCGGAATATTTTTCGCCCAAATAGAGCACGATCGCCACGGACTCGGTGAGCACCAAGTCGCCATCGACGAGCACGGGGATCTTGCCGGCGGGATTGATCTTGAGGAACTCGGGGCGCTGGTGCTCGCCGGCGATGAGATTGACGCGGATGGGTTCGAAATCCACGCCAAGTTCCTGGAGCGTCCAGCGCGCGCGGATCGATCGGGTCGGGCCGAACTCGTATAACTTTATCTTCATTCCTCACTCCTTTTCTTGGTGCTCCGTCAAATGGTTCGACAACAGCTCACCATGAGCGGAAATTCTATCGCTGCGCTCCGTTCAAAACGTTCAAGCCGTCATCGAGAGTAAATCGGGCATCGCTTATAAGTCTGAATAGCGCTACGGCTTGAGATCGACCGCCGCTTTGAAGCTGCCGTCCATGTAGAAGGGTACCGAGCTGTGCTCGTGCGCGATCTTCCACTGGCCGGCGATCTTGCGAAAGCCGAGGGTCGCGCGAAACCAGAGGTCGACTTTTTCACCCTTGGTGGTCGTCGCCATCATCCGGTTGAGACTGTGGCAGAAAGCGACGTCGTTGCCCGCTGTGATATCGAGGTCGCGATTTTCGTAGTCGATCGGGCCTTGGAAGGAGGAAAACCATTCCTGAAGACTTTTCTTATCGAACGGGTGATCTTTCGTGTACTGCAGCGGCGGCGCGAGGATGAACTTAACGTTATCCGGCGCATATTGAGAGACCACGCCGTCGGCGTCTTTCGAGCGCATGGCGCTCGCCCATGTGTCGATCACCGAGCGGATTGCGGCTTCTTCATTTGTATTTGTGCTTGTAGCGGTCATTTCGCTCTCCTTTCTGCCGATGCCAATGGTTCGATTCGCCGGTTTTTGCCCTTTCATTAATACGACGAACGAAGGAGCCGTCTCGGGACATAGTTTCTGGACTTAATCAGCTCCTCCACTTATAATTGTGTCAAAATCAAGCCGAACTCTGAAGGCCACGTCTGAATATTGACCGTTGTCCGATGTTCCCGGACTCTGTTTTGATATTCACGAGCAAATTTCTCGGACCCGGTCTTTAAAATGCTACAAGCGCTGTTTGGATTCAGGCCAGGCCGCGAGTTTTCGCTGCGACCGTGAAACCGTTTTTGATTGGGTCACTCCGGCAATTTCGGCGGAATCGATGTTTGGGGCGCAACCGGGTGGTGGGAGCCCTACGGAGATGGCAGGATATATGGAGGGCTAACCAAGTAAGCCCGGTACCGGTGCATTGGGACGCGGGACGCGCAGCAACAAGATTTTGACAATGGCTGAGGACGAGGACCAACAAACCAGACAATACCTCCTCGCGCGTTTTTGGGAGGCGGCTCTGGGCTTCTGGCGCAAAGGCGGCGGGCGGACGGCCTGGTTGCTGACCTTCACGGTCATCATCATTGCGCTGGTGAATCTCGGTCTTCAGTACCGGCTGAACGTATGGCACCGCGGCATGTTCGATGCGCTCGACCAACGCGATAGCAGCGGCGTGCTGTACCAAACCATGATCTTTTTCCCTCTGATTTTCGGCGTTGTCATCGTGGCCGCAACGGCGACCTTTGCGAAGTTGACCCTGCAGCGCCGGTGGCGCGATTGGCTCAACGCGCACGTGCTTGATCAGTGGCTGACCAGCGGACGTTACTATCAACTCAATTTGGTTCCGGGCGATCACAGCAATCCGGAATATCGCGTCGCGGAGGATCTGCGTCTGAGCGTCGAGGCCCCGGTCGAATTTGCCATCGGCGTCTTCTCGGCGGTCATCTCGGCGATCACTTTCATCGGCGTGCTCTGGTTCATCGGCGGCGAGCTCACGATTCCGCTCGGAAACGCAATGCTCCGCATCCCGGGCTTCTTGGTAATCGCCGCGTTCATCTATGCGGTGCTGGCCAGTGGATCGATGGTCATGATCGCCCGCGGCTTCGTCGTCGTCTCTGAGAATAAAAACCAGGCGGAGGCCGATTACCGCTATGTGTTCACACGTCTGCGGGAAAATGGCGAAAGCATCGCGATGCTCGGCGGCGAGACTGAAGAGCGCGCCGGCCTCGACCAGGCGTTCGCGACGGTCCGCAGGCGCTGGCGCGAGCTGATGATGCAGTACATCCGCACGACGGTTGTCTCGCAGGCCAGTAACGGCCTCGCGCCGATCATTCCGATACTCCTGTGCGCGCCGAAATACGTCGGCGGAACCATGACCCTCGGCGAAGTCATGCAGGCCGCCTCGGCGTTCATGATCGTGCAAGTCGCGTTCAATTGGCTGGTCGAAAATTATCCACGCCTCGCTGATTGGACCGCGTCGGCGTGCCGACTTGCCTCCTTGTTGGTGTCACTGGATCGTTTGGAGCGGGCCGAGAGCGAAGAAACGACCGGCCGAATTGTTCGCAAACCGGCCGAGGATGGAGCGCTCCGGTTGCGCGACCTCTCGGTCACCTTGGACGACGGAAGCGCCGTGGTGAACGAAGCCGATATCGAGATTACCCCAGGCGAGAAGGTGCTGGTCGTCGGCGAATCCGGCACGGGCAAGAGCACGCTGGTGCGGGCGATCGCCGGCCTGTGGCCGTGGGGTACGGGAGAGATCCGAATCAAATTCGAAGGACTGCTTTTGATGCCGCAGCAGCCTTACGTGCCGCTCGGGACGCTGCGCCGCGCCGTGACCTATCCGCTTTCGCCCGAGGAAGTGGACGATGGTTTGGTCCGTAAAACGGTTGAAGAAGTGGGCTTAGGCCATTTTCTCGACCGGCTCGACGAAGACACAGGTTGGCAACATGTGCTCTCCGGCGGTGAAAAACAGCGGCTCGCGTTCGCCCGCGCCCTCATCCAGCGGCCGATCACGATCGTGATGGACGAGGCGACCGCCGCTCTCGATCCCTTGAGTCAGCAACAATTGATGCAACTGGTGTTGGAGCGGCTCCCTGAATCCACCGTGATCAGCGTCGGCCATCGCGCCGAGCTCGAAGCATTTCATACGCGCAAGCTCGTGCTGGAATATCACCCCGAGGGTGCGCGCCTCGTTCGCGATGAATCGCTCAAAAAGACTTTCGGCCGCTCAGCGCGGCTCCTTTCGAAGGTGCGAGCCCGCAAGAAACCACGGAAGACGCGAAATGCGGCGCGCTAAGGAATCCTGCTAGGGGCAGTACTGGGGACCTGGCATAACAGTCTTTAATCTTCTCGGATCGATGGCGCGAACGCGTTTTCACTTGTCAGTAGGCGGCGACACTTGATGGATGCGGTGAATCTCACGTTGGGTCTATCTCCTCCGGATGAGGACCTTTTGGATGAGTTCTTCCCATTCCGAAAGTTTTTTTTCGTACTCGTCCACGGAGTATTTGGCTTCGAAATAGGTTTTCTTGAACTTCTGATTGACCAGCGACTCGACATCGTCTCGCGGCGAGCTGAGGCCGCCTTTGACGATGAATTGCTGGCCTTCTTTGGAGTGGAGGTAGTCAATGAAGAGCAGCGCCGCATGTGGGTGCGGCGCTTTTGCGAGGATACCGGAGTAACCGACGTTGGCGACAACGGGATCGAGCGGGCGCCACTCTACCGGAGCTCCTTTGCGCTTGGCGACGAAAATATTCGAATCGAAAATCGTCGGCGACATCGGTACTTCACCGGTAACAACTAGATTGGCGAGCGCAGCGCCGGAGAGGTTATGAACATTGACATTCTGAACGCTAAGTTTTTCGATGAATTCTCTTCCAGCCATCTCTACCACGGCGCCAACCCATCTTGCGGCGGTCCCGCCACCGGCTAAGGACATCTTGCCTTTCCACTTGGGGTCGAGAAGGTCGTTCAGACGTTTCGGTGCTTCGGCAGCAGGGATGTGGCTAGTGTTAAAGCCTAGACTTATATAAGTCTCCCGGTCTGCCCAGTAGTAAACCCCGCTTTTACCTTTTTTCGTCACGTCGTCATCGAAGAAGCGAAGCTCCGGCGAGCGGTGCTCTTGAAGCAGACCGTTACTATGAATGCCGCCAATGTTTCCCGCCGTGCTCTCGACGACGTCGGCTAGGAAGCGACCCGCCTGGCTTTCTTCGACGGCTCTCTTCATCACGTCCGCGCCTTCGGCGCGCCATTCCGCGACTTTGATGAACGGATACTTCTTTTCAAATTCCTGGGCGACGGCTTTAAACCAGGTATGCGAGTTATAGAAAACCACCTGTCCTTCCTTCTTTGCGCCTTGAACGAGAATGGTCTCACGATCTGCGCCCTGGTAAAGCATAAGCTGAGAAACGGGCATAGGTGCGCTGGCGGCGAGCGCATTTGTGGCGGCGAAAATTAAAATCCCGATGGTCAGTGAAATACTTGCCGTTCGAATGCCTCGAAACAGGGACATGTTGTCTCCTTTGTCGGAACTATAGTAGCCGGATGCTATGAATTACCGCTACTCCCTGTCAATCCAAAAATGATATGCGCGGTTGAGGCCGTCAAACTTTCGCGTCGGTAAAAATCGGATCCGATTTATTCTCCTTCCGCGCATTCCATTCTTAACCGACTCATCGCAAGGAGCGAGTCTGAGAGGTGACCACTCTTTGAGCAGCGACTCAAAAACAGGCAGACTTGCGGGGCGACGGAACTTGGTCGACGATGAATTTTGTTTACTGTGATTCAAGTTCCAGGATCAAGTGAGAAATTGAACATATGACGTATCGGTAAATAGGTTAGATTTTTATTTGACAAATTGGCCGCTCCTTCGGCACAATACATGTCCTGGAAACCTGGCACATTCTTGCTCTAACCTCGTCGCGCGAAGCCATGCGCTAAAAACTTTGCCTTGCTCATGTCGTTTCGTCTAATTTGAATAGGATCGTCTGGTCGCAGCCGGCATCTCTGGTTGTCCCGGTTTTCTGTTTTTCGTAAAGCTAAATTTTTCAACGAGAGGAGACATGCCATGATCACTTTCCGGTTGGAGGAATTCCGTCATTACAGCTCTCGTCGTTCTCACGCTCGCTGCTCGCCGCAATCCTTTCCGTGGGAGTCTTGCAAGCGGCCGAAGCAAAGCCGCAAGCGCCGAAGCGCCACAAGCTTGCGGCCACGCTGGAGACAGTGCAGTGGGGCTGGCTTGATCCTAATGAAGGTCCGAAGCTTACGGTCAACTCCGGGGATATCGTCTCCATCGAGACGATGATGCATTCCCACAACAAGATCCAGCCGGGTACCACCATGGAAGACATCGTCGCGCTGAGAAAGGCCAATCCGGGCGGAGGGCCGCACTCTGTGACCGGTCCAATCTACGTCACCGGAGCGGAGGCCGGCGACGTTATGGAGATTCGCATCTTGAAGATTACACCGAAGCCGTTCGGCGTTAACTTCAATCTTCCGGGCAAGGACTTCCCCACGATCGGAGCTCTGGCTCCCGAATTTCCCGAAGGATTCGTGAAATACTTGAAGCTGGATTGGAAAAACCGCCAGACTGAGTTTAAGCCGGGCATCACAATCGATGTAAAGCCCTTCCCTGGAACCCTGGCCGTCGGGATCGATCCCAACGACCCCTCGCCGCGCAAGGGCGGGGTTAAGAGATCCCATGGCGCCGGTCTCAACGCTGCGGCCGTGGAAGAACGGCTCCAACATGGATCTTAACGAACTTCAGGAGGGAAGCACGATTTTCATTCCGGTTTTTCTCAAGGGCGGGTTGGTCTGGACCGGAGACTCGCATTGCCGGCAGGGAAACGGCGAGGTCAATCTCACGGCGCTGGAGTGCGCCTTTCGGGACATCACGCTGCAGTTGATCGTGCGCAAGGACATGAAGCTCGATTGGCCGCGAGCGGAGACCAAAACCCACTGGATCTTCATGGGTTTCGATGAAGACCTGGAACAAGGCGATGGTTAGCGCTGTCCGCCAGACCGTTGATTTTCTCGCGAGTCAAAAGATGGTGAGTTTGGATCGTTACGAGGCTTACTCCATCACCTCCATGGTCGCCGACTGTCGCGTGACCCAAGTGGTGGATGTCCGCAAAGGTATCCACTGCATGGTTCCTAAAGTCGATCTTTTCCAAAAAGAAATAGCAGGTGCTGTGCGCGCTTCGATTCCTCCTGCTGAGGATCATCGCTGCGATCCGCTAATTCAAGCTACCACGACTCTGTTCCCGGGTCGCCTTTCCATGGGCCGACGATTTCGTTGGTGATCCAACCGCCATAGTAATAACCAGGCTGCGGGCATACGCGCTCGCTGTCAACGAAACACTCGACCCGACCGGGACAGAAGGAAAAGTAGTCTGAAATGCGCCGTGCGGGGCTTGCGCCGTCGGATAGCTCCAGGCGATTGCTTCCGGCGCCGGTATGGAGGTTTCCAATGCCCAGTACTTGGCCGCGCCTTTCCACTCGCAAATCGACGTGCCGGGAAACGGCTTCAGCAGTTTCACGTGCACATCTCGCGGTGAAATGTAGAACGTCGGTGGTCCCGCGTCTCCAGGATGCGATAGGTTTCAAGCGAGTCGGCTATGAGCAGATTGCCGCGTCGCACGAGATCCGCGATGCTCAGCAACAAGTTTCGGCGGCCGAGGATAATCACATACGGACGCCTGTCCGGGCCCGGGTTTTTCGGCAAAGGGCGGCCGCTTATCGCCGGTATATGCCCACATGTTTTTTGCTCGATTAATTAGATCACATCTTGGTGCGCGCCGAGATCAGGCATGACTTACAGGCGTGAGGTCGAGCGCAACTAAAGAAGTTCATTAGTCGTTCCACAAAAAAATTGTCCGAACGGTAATGCATGAGGACCAAGACGTGAGGCTGCTTAACACGAGAATTGCGCGCGCTTCAATCTGTGTGAGGCCGATGCTTGATGATCCCGGCGGCGGGATCAAAAATAAAAGATCGCGCTAGCGATTAGACTAGAGGCTTTGCAAGAACGGGTGCCGCACAAATTATTCTGGATGGCTCCTCAGCCAGTCGATGTACTCTTCTACACCCCGCTTGATGTCGTACTTCGGCCGGTAGCCCACGTCTTCCTTGATCCGAGTGATATCCATGTACGCGTTCGGTCGGTATCGCGGGTTACGCCCGGGCTGCAAATTTACCTGCGCATCGGGAACCGCCGCTTTCACTGCGTCGACAAACTCACAGTACGTCGTCGGTGACTCGCCGCCGATGTTGTAGATCCGGTGAGACAATTTTTCGGCCATCTGGAGGCGTTGGATAGCCGTAGCGCAGTCCTTGACATAAAAAGCGCCGGTATCGTCCTCTTCATACGGCGCTCCGCGTCGCACGCCGGTAAAATCGGTGAGCGCCCCTTTCGCCGCCGCGTGACAGATTCGACTCGTCGGGGCGGCCAGGCTGTGGTAAAGCGACCCGAACGGGCTACCGATGCGCAACGCCACCACCTCGAGATTGGTCCGGGAGGCGTAGTGCAGGCCGAGAATCTCCAGCGCTTTTTGAATGTCTCGGTGGGATTGCCGGAATGTACGGGCAAGAGCGCTTCTTCGCGGAACGGACCTTCGGGGAGGCTGGCATAGACAGCTACGGAGCTGGCCAACTCTTACGCGCCTGACATTGAATAGCCTGGCGGCCTCAAGGATATTCAAAAATCCCATCATGTTGACTCGGTAACTCTCTGCCGCGGATAAAGCCCCCAGGCCGGGCACGGCGAGGTGGACGATGCCGGTGACCTTGTGCCTTCGCACCACATCGATCACATCGTGGCCGGCTGTGACATCGAGCGTCTCGATAAATGCGCGTTTGCCGATCTCGCTTTTGATGAAATCAAGCTCTCGCCGCATGCGATACTGCGTGAGCAACCTGCTCGCCTGAATCCAGGAAGCGTCTGGCCGTGTGGAGGCCGATAAATCCCAGGCCACCGGTGATCAGAATCATGACGCCGCCCCCTCGACCTTCAACCTATGCACCGGACTTTTGTCGTTCGTTCGCTGTCGCACAGGACTGTCGATAAGATGGTTGCTCAATTGCGCAAATCCGCAACTGTCACTGAAAAGCTGAAGCCCATGATACAGGGGAAATCTAAAGCTAGAAGCGATAGAGCCGCTGCGGATGGCACAAAGAATTTTCTCTTAGTTTGGCCGCTTAGAAAATCTAAAAAACCCACCTTGCAGGCGCTGCCGACAATATTTTTTACGAACTATGAGACGTCCGGAAGATCGCCTATAGCCCGTAGAACCTGCGCGGATTATCGTCGAGGATCTTGCGGGCAACGGCCGCGGAGATTTCGCCTTTTTCGGCGCGCTGCTCGATAACGTCCAGGGCCTGGATCTCGGCGGACTGGTCCGCATGGCTGTAGTCGGTGCCGATCATCAAGCTGTCTTCGGTGCCGTACTTTAGGATGTAAGGAAGATCGTCGTTGGTTTGGCATGCGACATAGAAGCGGTTGCGGCGGAACAAGTCTTCCTTGAAGTCGATCGGCAGGAACGTCCGCCGCAGTTTCTTTGCCACCAGATCGGCATAGAGATAAGGCACCCAGGAAGCGCCGGTTTCGATGAATCCCACTCTGAGTTTCGGAAACATGTCCGGGATGCCGTGCTCGGCGAGCGCGCTGAAGGCCGAGATGGCATTCATGCCTCCATCTAAACCGGATCCCAGTCCGATGGCGGACTCGACCTTGCCCGTCGCGTTGTGGATGCAGACCGGAAGGTCGAGGCGGGCCGCCTCGTCGTAGACCGGGAAGAAATAGGGATCGCTGGCGGCGCGGTCGCTGCATTCGATGCCCTTCTTGAACACGCCGCAGGCGCCGTGATCCTTGGCCCAACGCACTTCTTCGACCGCTTTGTCGATATTGAGCAGCGGCAAAATGGCGACCCAGCGCAGCCGGCCGCGGCTCTTCTCCGTGGCTTTGGCGATCCAGCGGTTGTAGGACTTGCAAAGCGCCACGTCGATCTCCGGCCGATCGGTAAGAGCGTGGAGAAAAAGCGTTGGGTAGAGCACCTGCACGTCGACGCGCAGCTCGTCCATGTGGCGTATCCGGGCTTCCACGTCGATCAGCTCGCGGGTTGCTTTTACCGTTCCCGTTCGCTGGTCGTCGCGCCAGCGCCTGAGTCTGATGTTGCCGTCGATCACCCACAGGCGGTGCGGCCGGGCGTCGCCCGCCGCGGTCGCAGTTCCCGGATCGAGCGTAATCGGCTTGAAGCGGCGTTCACCGTCGTCGAGGTATTCCCAGGTTGCTTCCGACTCGTCTATATGCGCATCGACGTCTATGCGAAGCATGATTCCTCCTTGCGCGCTCGTCAGAAATTGCCGCGGTTGTGATTTTCAAGTTCGACAATTCTGACGGCGCAGTAACTTTCTAAACGTCGTTTATTGCACGGCAAGAGAGCTGTCAAGGTCGGAATACCGGGTACGGGTTTGAAAATACAACCGAAATCTTCGACGGACCTAAGTGATCGATTGCGCTGTCGCCGACGGTGCCGGCAGCGAGCTTGGTTCAATCGCCTGCAGGTCGGGCTGGGTTGTCGTTTCGAATCCTTGATGCCGCGAAAATTTCCCACACAGCCATGAACATCGCGGCGATCACCGGCCCGATCACAAAACCGTTGAGGCCGAAAATCGCCATGCCGCCAAGGGTGGAGATGAGCACAACGTAGTCGGGCATTTTGGTGTCTTTGCCGACGAGGATCGGGCGCAGGACGTTGTCGACCATGCCGATGACGAGCACGCCATAGGCGATCAAAACGATGCCTTGCCAGGTCGCACCGGTCACTAAAAAATAAATCGCCACGGGAACCCAGACGAGAGCGCTGCCGACCGCGGGCAGCAGCGATAAAAAAGCCATCACCACCGCCCATAGCACCGACGCGTGGACACCCAAAAACCAGAAGATCAGGCCGCCGAGCGCGCCCTGCACGATCGCCATAACGACGTTGCCTTTGACCGTGGCGCGAATCACCGTCGTGAACATGTTGAATAGCTCGCGCTGTTGATCTGCGTGCAAAGGGACGGCGGTGCGGATGCGCCTGGCCAGACCGTCGCCGTCGCGCAAAAAAAAGAATAGCAGGTATAAGACGATGCCCAGATTGACCACCAGGTCGAGCGTGTTCTGGCCAATGTCAAAAGCCTTGGCGGCAACAAGCTGACCGCCCTGCACCAAACCAGTAGAGAGTTTATCTTGCATCGAACCGAGATTGCTCAGGCCAAAGCGGTCCAGCAGGTCGCTTACCCAGCCCGGCAGAGCGCCAAGCACCTGGTGAAAAAATCGGCCGAGATCGAGCTCGCCGGACTGGAACTTTGCGTAGACGCCGAGCGCTTCCTGCAGTAACAACGCGCCGGTCAGCACCAACGGCAGAATCACGATGAGCAGCACGATCATGACGGTCGCGAGTGCAGCAAGGGTGCGTCTGTGCGCCATGATCCTCATGCAGTCGCCGGTAGAGCGGTACAAACAAGATGGCCAAGATCGTTCCCCATAGAACGGCGCCGAAGAAAGGCCAGAGGATCCATGCAAAGGCGAGCGATACGACGACGACCAGGAACAGGAATGTCTTGTCTTCGAGGCCGGGCAAGTTGATTGAGTTTGGCGATTTCATAGGGGGTTGTGGAGTATTGAGTGCTTGTGTTCGGATGCCGTTAAGGGGCGGTTTGGCTAAAGTATCGCCGCGACCGAGCGCTAAATCGCATCATTTCGTTGCTCGCACTAATAGAAACACGGTGGCGGCGCGGGTTCCAGCCCGAGGTGGAGATCTTCGGAGTCGGACAGGCCAGAGAAGTTAATTTGTCGGTGTTCGAGACACGGGTAAGTAGCGTCTTCAGACGCGATGATAACGGCTAAGAAAACGATTTGTAACGATTGATCCATGCAGGTACCGCTGTGGTTGTGACAGCAGCCAAACAGCACTATCGAACGCTGGCCGGTGCGCAGTACGCTAGGCTCGGCACATATGTGCGGCGCTGCCCAGCCATGGCGAAGCCGCCGTCGCCATTGGCTGCACTGCGAAGATCGAAACGGCGCAATACGACGCGCTCCCTTAGGCGTTCTAAGTTATAACCAAATGCCTTAACATAGCGTAAACTCAAGCGCCGCAGGGGAGGCATCTAAATTGAAAACCAGCTGCTCTATTATTTGTTTATGCGGAATCATCGGTTTGTTGATTTTAGCGGTTACCGAGCCGCCGCAAGGGGAGATCGTTTTTGCTCTCAAGGACTCGGACAAGACGCAACGAAAGCGACTAAAGAGCCGATAACAACTTTCCCTGGGCTTGAGGATGAGCAGAACGCGATGTGCACATCTGTCCAGCGGCAAGCGAAACAGATTGCGTCAATCGTTGACGCCTACGCTCGCCGATTGGGTACATGTGCGACTTCCAACCCAAATTTTCGTGCCGACTGTAATATCGATTTTAGACGGGTGATAGCAAGCTATAATCAGTACGAGCTCGCCGTGTCATCAGTGCGCAATTACTGTAAGTAGCGTTTTGCGCTGCAATCACGCGGGCGTGTACGTAAAACACTTCAATATCTACTCGGTCATTCGTCGATCATGAAGCCGGAAATCTACACTTAGGTTGGCGAATTAAATTTGCATAGGCTTCTTTTCCACTTCAAAGGGCGGGTTGTCGGACTTGCAGAGTGATCCCTCACGGTTGTAGATTCCCGCACATGGATAACCAAAACAAATACGAAGTAGACGAGCGGGATGTCGAGTATCAACAGCAGGCGGGGAAACCGTGGCTGGCTCGCATCTATCAACCTAAAGGAACGGGACCATTCCCGACCATCGTCGACGTGCACGGCGGCGCGTGGCACAACGGCGATCGGATGAATAACGCCGGCACCGACCGCGCGCTGGCGGCGCAGGGCGTGGTCGTCGCCGCGCTCGATTTTCGCCAGCCGCCGGAGGCGGGTTATCCCGCTTCGCTCTGCGACGTGAATCTGGCGGTGCGCTGGCTCAAGGCGCATGCGAAGGAGTTCAACGGCACCACGACTGTGGGCGCGTTCGGCAACTCCAGCGGCGGCCATCAGGTCGTTCTGGCTGCGCTGCGGCCACGGCACGCGGCTTATACGGCGCTGCCGCTAGCGAGTCATCCCGATATCGATGCCAGCATCGCCTACGTGATCGCCGCCTGGCCGGTGATCTGCCCGCTCTATCGCTTCCACTTCGCCAAAGAGTTCAATCGCCAAGAACACATCCAGGCGCATATCGACTACTGGCGCACGGAAGCAGCGATGGCCGAAGGCAGCCCGCAGACGATTGTCGATGGGGATGAGCGGATCGATTTGCCGCCGATATTATTTTTGCTGAAGGCGAACGATAAAAACCATCCGCTGGAAATGCAGCAGCGCTTCATCGCGTCCTATCGCAAACGCGGCGGTGTGCTCGAAGACCACACCTTCGAAGGCTTGCCCGAGCACCGCATGGTGCCGTCGGCCGACCAGCCGGAGACGATGCGCTTCATCGACATCGTCACTGGGTTCATCCGGCGGCAAACCGCTTAACAGACACGAATTCGTGGGACGTGTTCGTGCCCGTGCGGATCACGAGCACGCCGTCACGGACACGATCATTGCTCGGCAACGTCGACGTAGTTACCCTCGGGATGCCCGCGCCACGCGAAAACCTCGGTAAGTTTTTCTCTTGAAGAAAATTGTTTGCTGGGATGAGTTCACGAAAAAACTCTTCGATACCGATTTCCGTTACGCAACTTTAAAAACGCGCGCCGGGGCCGGTTGACCCTTTAACGAGACCAACCCCAGGTCTTCGACCCCGGATATTGCCCCATCGAGACTTCGACGCACCGCTTCAGAGATCAGCAGACGGGCGTGCAACTCCTTGGTTGCCTGTTCCAGTCTTGACGCTACGTTCACGACGTCGCCGATAATTGTATATTCTTTGCGTTCGGTGGAGCCGACGTTTCCAGTTACGGCCTCGCCCATGTGCAGCCCGATTCCCACGCGTGTCGGGTGAATTTTTCCGGTCGCGTTCAGCCGATCGAGCCGCTCGAGAATTTCCAGGGAGGCGCCCACCGCGTGACCGCAGCGCTCGGCGTCCTCGATGGGGGCGCCGAAGACCGCCATGAATCCGTCGCCGAGAAACTTGTTTACGATGCCGTGATGTTGGTTGACGACGTCGATCATAAAGTCGAACAGCGTATTCAGATAAGCCATCACCGCCTCAGGCTTCTCGCCGGCGGCGTAGCTGCTGAAATCGCGAATATCGAGGAACATCACGCAGACGTTGCGCAATTCGCCGCCGAGCTCGACCGGTTGATGGAGCAACTTCTCGGCGATTTGCGGCGAGACATACTGACCGAAGATCCGCACCGCGCGATCGCGTTCTTGAACCGTGTGCAGCGAGTCTTCGACTTGGCGCTTGATTTGGCTCGTGAGCAGTCCGGCGACGCCGCCGGCCACGAACAGGATAAGAGAGCGGCTAATATTAAAAACCGGGGTTTGCCAAAATGACGCCTGCGCCCCGGCTTCCACTGTGCCGATTACCAGATGGGCAAAAATAAAATGCTCCACTGCCGCGACCAAGCCGGTAAAGAGGCAGAGCCGAACGTCCAGTCGAAGTATCGAGAGCAGGATAAAAAAGAAATAGAGCAGGAACGCCGGCGAGCCAAGCGCGTCGCGCGGGCCCATCAAGGACACGGCCATGAACAACATCAGGGTCGGAATGGACGTTTCGACGAAAGCGTTCACGAAGCGAAGAGCCAGGTTGGGCTGGCGTCGATGCTCGATCAGCCAGCCAATTGCCGTTCGCAGCGCCCATTCATAGGCCGCTACCGCTGCGTAGAGCGAGATGATCCACGGCCATTGAGCTTGAAACCGGACCCGGTACTCGGGTGTGAGAGCCCCCGGCACAAACGCTAGGAAAGTGTAGACGCAAGCGGCGAAGACAAAAAGCCCGGACAGGATCGTAACTCGTCTGCGTTCGCTGCGCAGAATTTCCGTCGTCAGCGAGGTTTGATAGACACCTCGCCAATCGAAATTCTTGACCGCTGCGTTGCCCGCCCTTTCAAGGGATTTTTTTGCCATGGAAGTCGCCGTTCTCAACGATGTCCGAGAGTTCGGATTCGCTTACAACCGTGAACGTTAAAATACAACTCGACGGGGAACTGCCGAGGCGGAGCTTAACGTTTGAATCTTCCTTGGCAAGGGCAACCTGCGCGAATTCGGGTTAGTGTGGCGACTCGTGCTTGTGCGGATTTTGCGCTCCCGTTTCACGGATACGATCAGCCAGGCGTCCCGCGCAGTGAAACGACTGCGAGTTTGCTGAATCTCAGATTTTCTCAAAGATGCTGCAGCGAAAAGCATCAGCGGCGGCGAAATTCCTCCAACTGAGAGGTCGGCGAAGTGGGTGTTGTCTTTTGGCGGTTCCCCTTGATCCTTGCTTGGCCGGCGCAGCGGCACGTAAAGCACTGACGGCCGGCCGATGCCGGCCTGCGGATATAAGTCCATGAGGTCGTAAACCATTCGCGGCATTTTCGTCGACACCTTCAGTCCGAGTTGCCGTGCGCCATCGACCATGATTGGAAAGTCGTGGGTCCAGCGGCCTTCGCTCAGAATGGTCGCGAGCTCCGCGGCTTTCTGTTTCGGATAATGTTTGAGCAGAAGGTCGGCGACGAAAGCGGCGACCTGAATCCGTGCTTTGGCAGCCATATCGATGAGGACGAGCATCTCATCGCCCACTTGACTGGGTTTTTTGAAGTCGAGAATTTTTACGATCGACCCCGCCGGCATGTCGCCGATCTGGGGATCGACGGGACCAAGCACGGCATTGCTATCCATGACGATCTCATCGGCAGCCAAGGCGATCAACGTGCCGCCGCTCATCGCGTAGTGCGGCACGAACACGGTGATTTTTCCTTTGTGCTCCACCAACGCTTTGGCAATTTGCTCCGCCGCGAGCACCAGTCCTCCCGGAGTATGAAGGATCAAATCGATGGGCTGATCGTCGGGTGTGGCGCGAATCGCGCGCAATATTTCTTCCGAATCTTCGATGTCGATGAAATTACTGACCGGAACGCCCAACACGCTCACGGTTTCTTGACGGTGAATCATGGCGATGACCCGGGATTTTCTTTCGCTCTGAAACTGGTCAAGCAGTTTGGTTCGCGCTCGATCGGTCCAGTAGGTTCCGCAGGCCTGGGGAATGACGATCAATGCGACGATCACCCAGACTAACGAATTGACGATTCGCAGCCCTCGCCGCCACCAACCAACCCGAACAGTCGTGTTCTCCTCCATATCGCCACTGCTCCCCGTCAAGAAATTTCGAATTAGGCTAGCTCGCTCGGATATTATCATAACGGTTTCCTGAGAAATCCAAAGATATCCCAGATCCAAGGTCGCTGGCGAAATGCTCTTTTACTCGGTCATCCGCACTTGAGTGGACAAGTGATAGCGCAAACCGTCGATCAGATAATCCAATTCGCCGAAGAAGGCGAGGTGGCCGTTTTCGGGCGGCGTAACTTCGCCGATGATTTTGCCGTCCGAAATCGTGACCTCGTGTTCTTGCCATTGTACCGTCCGGAAATCCGTCGTCGCTGATTGGGCGATCCAAAGTCTGGCACCGATCGGCGCGGCATTGCTGTCGATGGTAAGGCGCAGCTTGCCGTTTACGGTTTCATGCTTCCAGGTCAGGCTCGGCATGGGCGTGCCGTTGATCTGATGGCGGGAAAAAGCCGCGAGGCCGGTGATGAGATCGTTCAATTGCTCCTGCTGCGGCCGGTCTTGGCGTCTTAAGTTATGTCCGGCGTTGGGAATATAGAGCACCCACTTGTTGTTCGGAATCCCATCCCAATAAAGATTGAGCGCGTCGGTGGCCCAATAAAGATCGTTGGTGCCGTTGACGATCAATTTCGGCATGGTCAAGCGGTCTCGGTAAGCCCATGGATCGACCATGTTCAAGAGGCGTTGGCCGGCCGGTGTTTCGGGGATCGGCAGCAATCCGCGGCTGCTGTAGGGCCCGAGCCGAGCGCTGTAGGTGCCAAAGGCTTGCACCTGACGCGACATCTGCGCGCGCATGTTGAGCACGTCGATGACCACTGGCGCGATCGCGCCGACGCGCTTGTCGACGGCGGCCGTGAGCCAGGTCGTCCAACCTCGCTTCGACGCGCCGGCAACGATAAACTTATCGATCGGCATGCTCCATTCTTGTTTGCCGAAGGCCTGCAAAACGTCCATCGCCTTGACGACAGCCTTCACCATCGGCAAAAGCAGCGGCCAGCTTTCATCGCCGGACTTGAGATAGCGGACAAAGGTTTCGGCGATCAGGTCGTCTTCGCGCAGATTTCCCTCGAGTAACGGCTGATTGGGAATATGATAGAGAAAGGCGACCGGAGCTTTGATCTTACGCGCCAGTTCCAAGCCCAGCGAAATCGTCTCGGGCACTGCCGCGCCGCCGGTCACCCACAAAAACATGGTCGCGCCAGGCGCGGCGTCCGCCGGCCGGTAAATTTGCAGCTGGTGCTGCCATTTTTTCCCCTGCCAAACCTGTGACACGAACTGAAGATCGTAAATCCGATCGCCGGACTGCTCTCTCTCGATTTTGTTTTTCAGTTGCCACTCGAAGACCGGCTCGGGCTTGTCGATGTAGCTTTGCAGGTCCGCCAAGCTCGGCGTCGCGGTCAAACCGACTGTGGCAAATGCACACAGCGCGAAAACAGTCTTGGCTCGATTTCGAAAGTGCATGGAAAATTTCCTTTGTCTGCAACGTCATCTTAGCAGTTCTTGCAGCAGACCAAAGTCTTGGCCAGAATTGAATGCAATGCCTAGCCCGCTACGGCGCCGCAGTACCGAATCATTCTAAAATCGAAACAATAGAGTTTTCCCAGCTTACCGAGCGGACCTAATTTCGATCGTTGACAGTCGGTGATTTGGTTGACTCCTCCACCATGACGGTTGATACTTCGGCGCTGAAACAGGAGACGCCGATGCGACAACGCCGCGAGACGGTCAAGCCAAAAGATATTCCCTATCCGCCATTCGCTTATTCGCCGGCGGTAAAGTTTGGCTCTTGGATATTTGCTTCGATGCAAATGGCGACCGACTTCCAGAACGGCATCGTCCCGGAAGCACGGATTCCCTATCACAGCACGGATACCGGGCCGCAGGCAGGCGTCGTGCTGCGGCAATTGAGTCATATACTCGAGGCAGCCGGTTCATCTTTGCAGCATCAAGTAAAAGCGGACAACTACTACGCCAGCCGGCGCCATTTCGGCTCGCGAAAAATTCGCCACCAGCTCATGCCGGTGGGCGCGCCGCCG
>CAWERH010000055.1:0-71841 GCA_963811315.1 uncultured delta proteobacterium | reverse complement strand
CTTGATCATCGTGCGCCGATCGTCGCTCGAAAAAGAGCGCGGCAATGTGAAGCGCTTCCTGCAAGCGACCACGGAAGCGTTGTTCGAAAATAAAAGCAAGAACAACCGCGAGCGTATCGTGCCCATCCTCACCAAGGAGCTTAAAGTGGACCGCAGGCAGGCGGAAGAAAACTACGAGGAATACCACGACGCATTTTCGCTGCCGCCGCGCGTCGGCCGAAAGGGATTGGCCTCGGTATTGGAGCTGATGCAGCATGAGACCGGCAAGTCGAAAGCGGAGCTCGATGTAAGCCGCTTCGTCGATGAATCCGTGCTCGACGAGATGGAAAAAGAAGGATTCTTCAAACGTTTGCAGGTTTCGACCAAGAAATAGTTGCCTTGGATGGATGTGATTGAACAGGAGGATCGATGAATTCAAAAATTAAACACGTGGCGATTATGTGCCAGAACGCGCCCAGGCTTTCGCGGTTCTATGAGTATCTCTTCGCGCTCAACAGCGCGCGAGCGTAGATTTCCACCGCCGCCGAGGACGAAGCCGCCCGAAAATTCGGCTTCCCGCCGCTCCGCTCAAAACGAGTCGCAAAACCGTATGACGCCACGGTGATCGTCACCGACGGCAATATCGGCTTGGCATTTCTGCGCCGGCGGCCCGGCTATCCGGGTGGCATCGACCACTTCGGCATCGAGGTGGATGATATGGACACGGTGTGCGCGCGAATGAAAGAAAAATATCCCACGGTGGGAATGGTCAAACGGCCCACCAACCGCCCCTTTGCGACATTTAGCTCCCATGACCCGGAAGGCCATCTCTTCGATCTCACCCAACCGGATATGGAAAACGTTCAGAGGCGTGTGGAAGGAAGGCGACCCACGAACAGGACCGCTATATAAAACATGTGACGATTCGCGCCATGAACCCAGCCGACACCGCGAAGTTCTACACGGAAGTGTTCGAGTTCAAGGAAGAACCCAAGGCGTTGGAAGACCCGAATTTTTATTTGACGGATGGCAAAGTCACTCTGGCGCTGACGCCATGGAAGATCGACGATTACCACGGCACCGAGCATCGCGGACCGGGCCTAGACCATGTCGGCTTCAAAGTTGAAAGCGTCGAGGGCTTCAAACAAGACCTAGAAACATTGACCGGCGTCGACCCGGAATGGATGTCACCGAAAACGCCGATCTTGCCGTCGGAAAACGAAGTCGTCATGAGCCTGCTCGCGAGCTGCCGCTACGGACAGCACCAGCTCTGCGACCCGGAAGGAAATCTACTCGACGTTTTCGAATGAGATCGTAGTCTTTTCCCCTTTTTCCCCCCCCCTTTTTTTTTAAAAAAAAAATCCATAAGAATAGCGAAGGATAAATTATGGCGAACAAACCGAAAATTACCTGGTCTGCCGGATCACCCGCGTTGCCGCGCGTGATCGACGGCAAAGTCGGCATCGACGGTTACGATTTGGAGATTTGCCACAGCTTTGTCTCTGCCGGCGAGCGGCATTACCGATTTCTCCAGGGTGAATGGGACGTCGGCGAATGCTCCACGGCGACGCTATTGCGCGCGGTCGAGAAGAAGCAGCCCTTCCGAGCAATGCCGGTGTTCTTTGAACGCGGCCCGCGCCAGCGCAATATTTTTTATTGCGAAGGCAAACTAAATCACCCCTCGGAGCTCAAAGGAAAGAAATTCGGGTCCTTTCGTTATGGCGCCACGGCCGCGGTCTGGGCGCGCGGCTATTTGCTCGATGCGTTCGATATCAAGACCACGGACATGCAATGGTTTGGTCTCCGGCCGGGAAGTCTATATCGGCAATGAGTTGCCGGTGAAAGTCGAGCACATCGATCCGCCGCCGCCGTTCGGCGAAGAGAAACTACAGCTCTCGAAGTTGCTCAGCGAAGGCGTGCTGCACGGCGCCATCGTGCCCGGCGATTTTGGTTATCTCGGCCTTTTCGGCGGCGGCACGACCGCGCCCATGATGGCCAAGTACCCGGGGTCAAACAACTCTTCGATGATAGCGAGGAAATCATCCGCTACACCAAACAAACGGGCATCAACCCGATCATCCACGTCCTTGCGCTCACGCAAGCCGTAGTCGACAAACATCCCGATCTGCCGGTCAAGCTCACCCGGGCATTCAAGGAAGCCCGTGATGCCGCTGCGCCCTACATGGATGCCGACGAGACAGCAGGTTACGCCAAAGAACGCGACGTGCTCGGCGAAGATCCCTACGCCTATGTGATCGGTGCAAATGAAAAACGCACGTTGGCGGCGCTCAATCGCTATCAAATCGAACAAGGCTTGCTCAAAACCATGCTGCCGATGGACGAGCTGTTCATCGGTCGCGAATAAATCATCAGCCGCGCCGAACCGTAAGACGGCTAAGTTTGCCGGAGAATCGCCATGCTATGCGCGGCGAGCGGCACTTTCACCGCGTTGCGCCGTCCGCGGGCTTCGACCTCGAACTGCGCCCGCGGATCGAGTAAGTTTTTGAGTTTGGCGCCGTCCCGCGTTGAGATTAGCATCTAAGGTAATGTAGTCCGCGCGCGACGCGGCATCGAGATTGAGCGCTATGACGACTTCGCTGTCGTCAAGGATGCGCGAATACGCCAGCGTACATTTGCCGTCGATCGGATAGCGGAAGATCAATGCCGTTGCCGGAAATCTCCCGAAAATATTGCCGGCCGTAGCGCAGCGTCGGTTCGTTGCGGCGAATCGCCGCGATCTGCGCGATGCTTTTGTAGATCGAGTTGGACGGTTTGAAGAAGTGTCCACCCGTGCTATCGAAGGCGCCCCACTGCCCGCCGAACATGCATTCGCGCACGTAGCTGTCGTTGTCACCGCCGCCGTCGAAACCTTGCTCGGTGCCATAATAAATACAGGGCACTCCTTGGCTTGTCAGCAGATAGCCGATCGCCAGCGCCGCTTGATCGGGAAATGGATTGCCGTGCATGAAGCGCTGATAAGGTCGCGCCATCTGGTCATGGTTATCGACGAAGGTAACGAAGTATTGCCCGGCTTCGCCGTGATCGGCATATTCGGTTTTGAATCGTTCGTAGCGCTCATGCAACTCCCCCGGCGACAAGACTCCTTTTATTGTTTCCTCCAAAATAAAATACAAGGGAAAATCCAGTGTGGCATCGAGCGATGGGAAACGTTCATGGGTGCCTTCGATGCGGCTGTTGCGGCCGAGGTAGTGCTGCAACGTTTGGTCATCGGCAACGATCTCGCCGGAAATAAAAAAATTGTGCTTGCCGATCCGGCGCGCTACTCGCGTATGGCATTGCAAAAAATCGCCGTGGCGCTCGACTCCATATGTTTGACGGTATCGACGCGAAAGCCGTCAATGTCGGCGAGCGCAATCCAATATTTATAGGTTTTGATCAATGTGTCCAAAACGTCTGCGCGCCTGATGTCGAGTTCCTTCAAACTCAAGAAATCGCCGTCGATCGCCTCCTCGGTATCGCTCCAATTACGGATTTGGCCGCGCCACTTTATAGCACTCAGTGCGTTGCAATTCCGCCGGCCAAACCGCGTCGTCGCTTTGAAATTCCGTTGCGGGATCGTTTTGACGCCAAAAACCAAACTCGAAGGGTGCCGTAGCTTCTCTGGAGTAGTAATAAGGAAAATCACCGGGATAAGCCCAGTTGTCGCCGGTGTGATTGAGAATGATATCCATGATCACGTACATGCCGCGGGCATGCGCTTCGCGCACGAGCTTTTGCAAATCTTCCAAAGTGCCGAAGCGCAGGTCGACTTCGAGAAAGTTTTGAATGCCATAACCGTGATAGCTGTCGGCTTTCTCCTGGCGGTTCTTCAACACCGGACTGAGCCAAATGGCGTTGGCGCCGAGTCCTTTGATGTAATTTAATCGACGCTGAATGCCCTTGAGATTGCCGCCTTGGAAAATCTTGCCTTGTGCAGCCTCCCTGCCGCGCGGGCTGGAGTCGGTGAAAGGTCGGAGACCGCGACGATTGTTGTCGAAGCGATCAACCAAAAGAAAATATATAAAGACATCGCGCCAATCGGCGGGCGAAGAAAAAACTTCTTGCTGCGGCGCAAAATCCAGTTGACGAGTGGAAAGCAACGATTCAGCCACAATTCCTCCTGTGCTGACGATTACAATCCTACATTGAAGCTTTCCCAAAACAAGTTGAGAGCACGCTCTTGAGAAATTTTTTTGTTAAAAAATTGTTAGGAGACCAACATTTTTGCAGAGGTGCGAACATCCGCGCTCAAACAAAAGACGTGAGATTTGTCGACGAAATGCTGAAGTTTTGTTCAGAAGATCAAAAACTAGGCGCGGCCTGAACACTTGAGCATTCGGCATTTCCGCGGGATCGTCCATGACGCTCGGCAACGGTTTAAACAAAGCGCCCTGATAGACGCTCGCGAGTTCCACCCGTCCCAAGTGCGGCGCGGCGCGCTCGTGCCGGCTCTCGTATTGAAATTTCGTATCCAAGCCGAACCGCGACATCAGGTGATGCGCCAATTCGACTCGCGATAGTGCGCGCGTCGCCGTGATGTGGCGCACACCGGTCTCGGTACTTGCGGCGAATTGCATCACTCGCGCAGCCAAGTCATGCGCCCAAACGACCGACCGATATTCGTCATGAACGATGGTCATCGGCAAATTGTGCTCGGTTCGATAACGCAGCCAATCCCAATGACCGGTGCGACCATTCGGCGAAGGACCGATCGCCAAGCCGACGCGCAGCACCAGCGATTCAGGGCGCGCCAAAACCATCTCCTCAGCTTCCACTCGGGTTCTGCCGTAAACGCTGATGGGACAGGGCGAAGCGTGTTCGTCGTACACGCCGTCGCCGCCGAAAACATGATCGGACGACACATAGACCAGCCGGGTATGCGGCGGCAACGCTTCAAGCACGCGCTTGAAATAAACGATGTTGATCTCGCGCGCCCAGCCAGGCGCGACTTCGCATCGCGGCACATCGCATACCGCGTGGCAGTAAAGCAGCAATTCGGGTTCATGCTGTTTGAAGAGCGCGGCGGCCCAACCGGGATCGCCCAGATTGAGCGCCGGGCCAGTGGCGCACCGACCGCGCGTTGTTGCTCGGCGTGATAAACGGCAAAACCCTGTCGGGAAACGCTTTGGCGAGATTAAATCCGAGTATCGACGTGGCGCCAAACAGTAGCGTGGATGGAGTCATCGAGACTTTGTTGTAACTTCGATCCTCCCAGCGGTCAATCTCGTTCGAACTCACGCCTCAAGCCTCTCGCCTTTCGCCTATTCAATCCCTGGACATTTTCGCCGCGTTTCACTATCAAGGTTTTGTCCCAACTCAATGCAAAAACCAAGGAGATGCTCCATGGCTCAGTCCAATCCTTCCTTCAATCTCGTCGAAGCAACCATCGATGACATTCACAACGCCTACAAATCCGGCCAGCTCACCTGCCGGCAGGTGGTACAGATGTATCTCGACCGCATCGAGGCCTTCGACAAGAAAGGCCCGGCGATCAACGCGCATCATCACGGTCAACTCCGACGCGCTCGAGGAAGCCGACCGCCTCGATGCGGCGTATAAATCTTCCGGGCCCGGTCGGTCCGCTGCACGGCATTCCGGTTATCATGAAAGATCAGGCCGACGTCAAAGGCATGCCGACGACGCTGGGCTCGGTGTTGTTCAAAGACTACTTTCCCGACCGCGATTCGTTCGTCGCCGACAAATTGAAGAAAGGCCGGCGCGGTGATCCTGGGGAAAGCCACGCTGGGCGAATTGGGCGGCGGCGACACCCACGGCTCGCTCTTTGGCTCGACGCGCAATCCGTACGACACCGAGCGCACGGTGGGCGGTTCTTCCGGCGGTTCGGCCGCCGCGGTCTCGGCAAATTTTTCCACCGTCGGCGTTGGACAGGAAGGCCTGGCGTCGATCCGCCGGCCGTCGACCTGGAACGGCATCGCCGGCATGCGCCCATCGGCGGGCCTGGTCAGCCGCGGCGGCGTTTATGGCTGCTGGCCGGAGATCTTCGGCTCGCTCGGGCCGATGGCGCGCACGGTAAAGGATCTCGCCAAGTTGCTCGACGTCATGGTCGGCTACGATCCGGAAGATCCGATCACGGCGCGCGGCGTCGGCCACATTCCCGACAGCTTCACGAAGTTTCTCGACAAGGACGGATCTCAAGGGCGCGCGTCTGGGCGTCCTGCGCGAATCCATCGGCCTCGACGCCGAACCAGAATCGGAAGACTTCAAAAAAATCGAGCGAAGTTTTCGACAAAGCCGTCGGCGAGCTCAAAGCCGCGGGCGCCGAGATCGTCGATCCGATCGCGATTCCGAAGATCAACGAGCTGCTGGCCAAGCGCTCGGGCGGGCCCGGAGACACGGAACAATCGTTTCAAAAATTACTACGGCCGGAGCGCCAAACCGCCGTTCAAATCCCGCAGGAAGCCACCGCATCGCCGGATTTCGCCAAAGTCGTCAAACGCTCGCAGGAACGCTTCAAGAAGAACCCGACCCGACACAAGCACTACGAGAGCCTCAAAGCGCAGGACGAATTGATGACGCAATCTTTTTGAAAGTCATGGCCGATCACCAGCTCGATGCCATCGTGCACAAGGCCGTGGAGCACCAGCCGACCTTGATCAAGGACGGCATCGCGCCGCCCTTCGTCGATCAGAAAGGCGCGCCGCATCTGAATACGTTTTTGGTTTTTGTGCCGACCATCGTCGTTCCGGCCGGCTTCACGCGCGACAATCTTGCCCGCCGGGCTTTGCTTTATCGGCCGGCCCTACGACGACGGCAATCTGATCAAATTTGCCTATTCGTACGAACAGGCGACGCATCATCGCAAGCCGCCCGCGAGCACGACGGGACTTTGATCAGGCTGTTACGAGAAAGGGGCGACCGGCCGGTCGCCCCTACGAACTTTCGCACAATTACCGTAATTCATGACGGCTCCGCCACGATGATTGAGGCTGCGCCGCTATCAGTTACGTGCGGCCGGTGAGCCAATCGAGAGCGACTTAAGATCCCGAAAAACTTCTACCACGAGACCGCGCCCGGCAAGCGCAGTACGCAAGAAGTACAACCGATGGTAATCGATAATTTCCAACGCTGAGAGCAAGGCGATCCTGTTTCCTCCCGCCCAACCGTCAAGGTCAAGCCCGGCGACGAGTCTCTCGATTTCGTCACCGTCAACTTGGCATGTGCCATCAGACAAATCTACAAGCACTTTACATTCGCTCAAGCTTTGCGTCTCCGCGCGGATTTTGCCGAAGAGTCGGGTAAGACCCGGCCCGTCCATCGCGCCACGTGCAAGCACGATTAAATGATTTCCAGTATCTTGCCAACTGAATAACTTAGCCTGAAACTCATATCCATCCCTCTTCGAATAGAGCTAACTATTGCGGCGCGCTTTTTCTTGACATTTGGCGACATTCAGTTGACAGAATAGCGCTCGGAGCGGCGGGAAGACCGAAAGAGGAATCTCATGCGCCCTGGCCCCATGATTTCGTCCAGCGTCACTATCGGCTTGCTTAAAGCCATTGATGACGCCGGCGCCAACCCCGATGAGATTTTAAGGAATCTCCACATCGATCCCGCCGACGTTTCTCGTCCCGAAGGTTTCATTGCTTGCTCCAGCTTCGCGCGCTTAATGGAAAACGTCGCGGTCGAGACCGGCGATGCAACATTTGGACTGCGCTTTGGCGCGCGGAGCAACCCGAAAAACATTGGGGCTCTCGCTTATGCGGTGTTCAATTCACCAACGGTCAAAGCCGCTTTTGAAACCGCAGGACGTTATATCCACCTACATAATGAAGCGGCAGAAGTGGCGTTCAGCGAAGAAAATAATCTCAGCTACTTCGGTTACCGAGTGAAAAATTTGGATTTCGACGAACCGCGTCAATTTGTCGAATACGGCATGGCAGTCGCCCTCAATACGCTCCGTGGCATGGTCGGCAGCCAATGGAGCCCGCGCGAGGTTCATTTCACGCATGACGCACCGGCCACGACGTCGGAGCATGTGCAACTCTTCCGGGCGCCGGTAATCTTTGCATGCTCAACGAACCTGTTCGTGATGGAGAGCGAGTTCTGTAAGCAGCCGATTCCAGCTGCTGATCCAAATCTGTTTAAGATTTTAAGCCGCTATTTAGAGCGCGTGCTGCGCCATGTGCCGAAAGAGGATCGGAGGCTGGAATCGGTTCGACGAAAAATCACTGAGGCGCTAAAGGACGGAAGTCCCAAGCTCGCTTACGTGGCGAAAGCGATGGCGTTGAGCCCGCGCACGCTGCAAAGACAATTGAACACTTGCGGTACCGACTTTCGAACGTTGGTCGAGGACACGCGCCGGCACTTCGCGCTCGATTATCTGAAAGATGCCAACAACACGCTCACACAAATCGCGTTTCTCTTGGGCTATTCGGAAGTTAGCGCATTTAACCGGTCGTTCAAACGCTGGACCGGCAAATCCCCGCTAAACTATCGACGGAATCTCCGCTAAAAGAATCTTTTCTCGTCAAATTACTCACTCACGGTTTCGACCGGCCTTCGTCAAAAATTTTCTTTCCATCTTGTTTCCACGCCAATCGGCCGGAACCATAAAACGACGTAAAGCATCGGTTATGCGCCTTCATTTTTCTGTGTTTTTCGTAATCCGTAGCTCGGTGGTTCGAATTGTGCCGGTCCCGGCCATTTCTTAGATCGCAGCTCACTTCTGCTGTTGGATCGCCAGCGAAAAGTCGCCTTTGCGAATGTAGACGTGAGCGAATTTCTTCTTGCTCAGCTCTTCGACCAGCCGCACCAGCGGCTTATCCGCGGACAAGTATTCTTTGCGCGGCGGCGCGGTTTTCAAGGCATCGACGAACTCGGGTCCGGCGTAGAAGCGCAGCAATAACTCTTCGTCCGACAAATGCGCGCCGCCGTATTGTTGGCGCACTTCGGCCAACGTCGGCTCCGGATATTCGATCTTTTCGATCTCGCGCGCCCGCGGCCGGTCCAGGATTTTTGCTTTCGCCGCCGGCGTCCATGTGGTCGCTGCCTTCCCGGCCCCACAGGCCGAGCGCGTACTGGATCACCTGATCCGTCACTTCTTTGTATCGCTCGCCGAGAATCACGTTGATCGCCGCCTGGCTGCCGACGAATTGCGCGAACGGCGTGACCATGATCGGATAGCCAAGCTCGGCGCGCACCTGCGCGGTTTCTTCGAGCACGGCTTGCAGCTTGTCCTCTTTGCCCATGAGTTTGAGCTGGTGGCGCAGGTTGGAAATCATCCCGCCCGGCACCTGATGGCCGTACCAGGCTTGATCGTATTCGCGCGGCTCGCCCACCGGCAGCCCTTCGCGCTTGGCGATCCAGCGAAAAATGCTCGCGCACCGGCGGCAGCGCGTCGAGATTCACCAACGGCTGGTAGCCCAAGGCGCGCAGGTTGCCGGCGACGTTGAAAACCGAAGGCTGGGACGAGCCGTTGGCCAGCGGCGGGATCGCCGTATGGACGATGCGCACGCCTTCTTTCACCGCTTCGAGCAGATTGAACGGCGCCAGGCCGTTGTTGCAGTGGGCGTGAAACTCGAGCGGCGTAGCGCCGATGTTTTGCTTGATCAGCCGGACCAAAGTGCGCGTGCGCTCCGGCGTCAACATGCCGCCGACGTCTTTGAAGCAGATCCGGTAAGGATGCAGCGCCGCCGCGTCGCGCGCTTTCTGCGCGTAATACTCGTCGGTATGGCGCGGCGAGATCGAGTAGATCAGGTTCATCACCGTTTCCATGCCGAGCTTGCGCAGCTCCTGCGCCTCTTTGCCGAGCGCTGCGAAATCGTTCCACGCGTTAGAAGTCCGCGTCAGCGTGACGCCGTAATTGACGACGGTCTGGATCACCAGCCGGCGAATGCAGTCGGGGATAAATTCGAAGCCGCTGTGCAGGCCGCCGTGGTAGCGCAGACGGGTTTTCTTGATTTCCTTGGTGCCGAGCCGGAGCCAGTCCCAGGGATCTTCCTTGTGCTCGCGCACGAACTTTTTGAAGCGCAGGCTCAGAAAAAACTCCATGGAGTCGAAGCCCGCTTCGTCCATATGGCGCAGAGCCGGCAGCATCATGCCCGTGGTCATGCCGTAAGCCCACAGGCTGATATCGCCGTCGCGCAGAGTGGTATCGACGATGCGAATCTCTTCCATAAGATGAATCAATTCGACGCAGGACTTTTGATCATCGCCGCCGCTTCGGAAATTCCAATGAGTTACGCGAATGGCGGTCTGGCCAGACGCCGCAACTTCTCTTTGTCGACCTCGATGCCATGTCCCGCGGTCATCGGCGGATGTGCCGTGCCCCGCGACACCTGGATGGGACTGAAAATATCCTGCTCGCCGAGGCGCATGAATCCGGTCATCTCGCCGCCCGGTTGGGCGTTTTTCAAGGCGCAGTGAAGCTGCATCTCGGCCGCGGAAAGAATCGTCGTGCACGCGCTGCCCTGGCCGATCACCACGGGAAGCCCGCGGGCGCCGACCACCGCGGCAACGTCGAGCCCTCTTTGAAACCCGCCGATGTGGCTGAGCTTGATCTTCAAAAGATCCGCCGCGCGAGCTTCGAGCACCGCCAACGCGTCTTCCGGCGAGCTGACGCTTTCCTGGGCGGCGATCGGGATGCCGACGGCGCGGCGCAGCTCGGCGAGGCTTTGCAGATCGCCGCGCGCCAAGGGTTGTTCCGCGTCGGTGATATGAAACTGGCTGAGCTCATTCAAGACATTTCGCGCATCGACAAATGAGTAGGAAGCATTGCCGTCGACGCGAATCTGCGCGTCATCGCCGACCGCGCGGCGCACCGCGCGCACTCGTTCGATATCTTTCTGATGGTCGCGCTGGCCGATTTTTATCTTGAAGATCTGGAAACCCTCGTGCTTGAGCTGGCCGGCGCGCTCGCCGATTGCCTCCGGTCCGAGATCCATCCCCAATCCGCCGACCAAGTTTATCTCCCGCCGGTGCGGCCCGCCGAAAAAGCGGCAGAGCGGAACCCGAAATAATTTTCCCAGCAGCGTCGAAGAGCGCGATTTCCATGGCCGCTTTGGTGATCGGATGGCCGTAGCGGACTCCGTGAAGTTTGCTGATGACCGCTGCCCGTTTCCTCGAGATCCATGCCGATGAGCGCCGGCGCAAAATATTTTCGCGCCATGATCTCCATCGTCTCTAACGTCTCGTAAGTATTGCCCGGCCGCCCCTGGGTTGCCTCGCCCCAGCCTTCGACGCCATTTTCAATTTCCACGCGGACGATCAACGTGCGGCAATCTTCGAGGAAACCCGCAGCGCCGCCGTAGATTTCCTTGATCGGCAGCACTAACGGATAAGTGTCAAAGGCGACGATTTTCATCATGCCTTGCGCAGCAAAGCGCCCATTGACGAGACGTCATCGATCTTCTCCAAATCTTTGACTGCCGCGATCAAACGCTCGAGCTGCGCGCTCGGACAACATCGCGCGGGTCAGCTTGCGCGCCTTGTCCTCGAGCTCCGACTGGCTCAATGGATTTCTCGGCGTGCCTTTGAAATGGATAACCAGCTTGGACGGACGTTGCTTGTTCGCAAGACTGACGGTCACGCGGGCGGCGCGGTCCCAGCCTTTGTCTTCGATTTCGTGATCGACCTTGAGCCGGACCTTGCGCATCATGGCGAGGATTTTTTTATCCTTGAGTTTTTTCTCGTCGAAAGATTCGGGATCGGTGGGATCGAAATAAAGAGCTCAGCGCGACGCAGAAAGGGATGCTGTACTGCGCCATCATCAAGTCCTTGGGCTGATAGATCGCGTGATGCGTCACCAACTTCTCGATGCCGCCGACGGTGATCTCACGAATATCTTCGGGCTTGAAACCGTTCTCGGCTTGCAGTGTTCTGCAGCGCTTCGATCGGCGCGTGCGCGTTGATGTGGCAGGCGCAACGCTTGATGCCGATATTCATGCTCTCGAACTCGCGCCCCAGGCGATGGGTCAGATAGGCAAGTTTAGGGCGAATCGGAATACGTCTGGCAAAAGCCGAACTTTCCTTCGAGGATGCTTTCCGGTCCGGCGAAGCCTCTGCTCGCCAGCAGCGCCGCGGTCACTCCTCCTTCCCCCGCTTTGCCGAGGTGGAGCCGCTTGATCATCGCTCCTTCCTGGCAGCGGGAAAATTCGATCAGCCCGCCGGAGTACGACGCCGCGATGCCGAGCGCGTTGACCATCTTCCTGGTCATTGAATCTCAAGAGCCTGCCTGCGGCGACGGCGCCGCCAAAAGTACCGGTCAAGCCGGGCGCGTGAAAACCTCGTCGCTCGAGCGAATTCCCCGCGGCGACGCCGATGCGCGACATCACTTCGCAGGCGGCGACAAAAGCGGTGAGCAACGCTTTGCCATTGGCTTTCGTTTCCTCCGCCATCGCGAAGGCTGGGAGAAAAGCCGTCGCGCCGGGATGGACGCCCGCGCCCGGCTGGCGCACGTTGTCGAGCTCGAAAGCGTGAGCCATGACACCGTTGGCGAGTGTCGCTTGCGCCGGCTGCGCCGAGAAATTTTCTCCGATCACGGTGGAGCGGCCGCGCAAGCGCGGAGTCGCGAACGAATCCGCTCACCGATGCGGCTCCACGGCTTCGTCGAGCCATACAAGGACACCGCCAGTGATGTCTAAAATACAAGCCTTGGACCGGTCGATCACTTCAGCGGGAATCTGCTTGTACTTGAGGTCGAGGGCAAAGCGCGCCAGACGTTGAGTGGCATTCATGACAATTAACGCACGACTTTGGCGCCGGCTTCTTTGAGCACGTCGCGCATCTGCACGGTCAACTCGTCGAAGAATTTGCCTAGCGGCGGCCCCTTTGAGATAGCCGTCTTCGAATTGATTCTGCTCCAGGTATTGCTTCCATGACGGAGTTTTTGCAAAGCGATCGAAAACTCCTTCCCAATATTGCACCACTTCGCGCGGCACGCCGGGAGGGGCGAGGACTCCGCGGGCTTGTGGGATGAGCGGGATATCGATGCCCTGCTCCTTGATGGTCGGCACGTTGGCCAGCGACGCCAGCCGTTTTTCCGTGAGCGACGCGATCACGCGCAGATTTCCCGCGCGAATCTGCTCGCCGGCCTCCTGCGGTTCGATGACCATCATTTGCACGTGGCCGCCGAGCAGATTGGACAGCCGCTCGCCGCCGCTCGGAAAAGAAATGAAATTCCACTGCGCGCCGGTGGCCTTTTGCAGCAACAGGCGCATGAGATTGTCGCGCGAAGTTACCGTGCCGCCGGACTGCGCGAGCTTTTTAGGATTTTTCTTCGCCGCCTCGATAAAGTCATTGATATTCTTGTACGGCGAATCCGCTTTGACCGCGATCACCGCCGGCTCCAAAACCAGCCGGACGATCGGCGTCAAATCCTTTACGGTGACGTTCGCCTCGGGAGTGGTCAGCGGATTGGTCACCCACACGCCGGTAAAAAACCCGATCGTATGGGTCTCGCCCTTTTTTTCCGCCAGGTAGGACATGGCCACGGCGGGCCCGCCGCCGGGCTTGTTGACCACCTGCAGGCGCTGCGGGATGAGCTTTTCCTTTTGCAGCATTTCGGCAATCGCGCGCGCCAGTAAATCCGAGCCGCCGCCCGGACCGGTATGGACAACGGCTTCGATCTGTTTGCTCGGCGTGAAGGCCTGGCTCCAGGCAAATCCCACGGACACAGCCATGATCGTAGCGACGTGTGATCGGTATTAAAATCGCTCTCTGTTTCATGTTGCCGTCTCCCTTTCTTTGCCCAAAAATAATCTAGCCGGACCTATCATCTTCACTCGTCACGCTCAATAGCATCGGCGCGCCAGGAGCGCACCTTGCGGAGCAGCGGCAGACACAAGACCAGCGCCGCGACCGCCAGCAAGGTTCCGGAAATCGGCCGGTTGACGAGTATCGTGATGTCGCCCTGCGACATCATCAACGATTGGCGCAGCGCCCGCTCGAGCCCGTCGCCGAGCACCATTCCCAGAATCAGCGCCGCCGCGGGAAAATCGAGCTTGCGCATCAGATAGCCGAGCAAACCGAAAAGACCCATGACCCAGACATCGAACAAACTATTGTTGACGCTGTAAACGCCGACGATGGAAATGCCGACGATCAGCGGATAGAGGATGAAATAAGGCAGCCGCAAAATCTGCGCGAACAGCGGCACCAACGGCAAATTCAAAATCAGCAACAAGACGTTGCCGATGTACATGCTCGCCACCAGCCCCCAAAAAAGCTCCGGATGTTCCTGGATCAGCAGCGGGCCCGGCCGATATCCCCAGAGAATCAACCCGCCCAACAGGATCGCGGTGGTGTTGCCGCCGGGAATGCCCAGCGTCAACAGCGGCACCAGCGCGCCGCTGGCATCGGCGTTGTTGGCGCCCTCGGGCGCGGCCACGCCTTCGATCACGCCGGTGCCGAATTTTTCCGGATGGCGCGAGACGGCTTTTTCCAGACCGTAGGATAAAAACGACGCCACCGTCGCGCCGGCGCCGGGAAGCGCGCCGACGAAAAACCCGATGATCGAACCGTTCAAAAAAGCGAAGCGGCAATCTTTGAGATCCTGCAGCGTCGGCAGAAGATTTCTCAGCCCCTTGGCAAGCTTGAACAGCTCGGCGCCGCCTTTGGATTCCAAATTTACCAGCACTTCGCCGATGGCGAATACGCCGACGGTGGCGGCGATAAAATCCACGCCGCCAAGAAGCTTCGCCTGGCCGAAAGTAAATCTCGATTCGCCGGTGAAAAGATCGGTGCCGATGGTCGCGATCCACAGACCGACGAGCATCGCCAGCAGGGCCTTGACCATCGAATCTCCCGCCAAAAAGACCACCATGGCAAGCCCCAAGACCATCAAGGCGAAATATTCCGGCGGCGCGAAACGCAGCGCGAAGCGCGCCAGCGGCGGCGCGATCAGCATCAATCCCACCACGCCGACGGTTCCCGCAATAAATGACGCGATCGCAGAGATCCCTAACGCGGCGCCCGCTCTGCCCTTGCGCGCCATTTGATAACCATCCAGACACGTGACGACCGAGGATGATTCGCCGGGGATGTTGAGCAGGATCGAGGTCGTCGAGCCGCCGTAACGCGCGCCGTAAAAAATCCCGGCGAGGGCGATGATCGCCGTGGTGTGATCCATCTTGAGCGTGAGCGGCAGCAGCATGGCGATGGTCGCCGCCGGCCCCAAGCCCGGCAACACGCCGACGACGGTGCCCAGAATCACGCCGACTAAGCACCAAAACAAATTGATCGGGGTCAACGCCACCGAAAAACCCAGCAGAAGATTGTCAAAGGCTTCCATGCGTCAGTATTGCGAGTCAAAATCCCCAGAAGCCTTTGGGCAAGGAAACGTCGAGAGCGACGACGAAAAGAAGCTGGAACGTCACGGCGAGACCGACCGCGACGCCGAGCGCAAGCAATACCGGCCGGCGTTCCAGAACAATGATGAAAAAGATCGTGAGCAGGACAAAGCTCAAGGCAAAACCGATCTTGCCGAGCAACGCGACCGCGACCATCATCGCCAACCAACCGGCCAAAACTCTGCCGGCAGCGCTCCAAGATTGCGATTCGACCTTGGAAACATTCCAGGAAGACACAAAGGACGCGATCGACAAATAAGCCGCAAAAGTTATCAGGCCGATGCCGATCCAGAGCGGGAAAAACCCGGGCCCCGGACCGACCTCGGAAGCATAGGGAAGATTAGACGCTACCGAGATGACGTAAATCCCGAATGCGGCCAGACATATCCCGGCAAAGAGATTGCCCTTATCGGGTGCCACAAATTTCCCTGGATGCGATGACCATGAAGTAGCGAACGGAAGCTTAAACGCCGAAAATTTTGCGTTCCACGCTCTGCCAATCGTAGGCGACAAAATTATTTTCGCTCGGCGGCCGCATCTGCTGGTGTTTCGCCTTCATCGAATAGGCCGATCGAAGTCAGCTGAAGTTTCCCGGCAACGAGCGCCGGAGAGTGGGCCTCGACCACGACGGCATCGGAATTGGAGCGGTTCCATGCCCAATGGATTTTGTGCCCGGGGATGCGCTGGAAATCCCCCGCTTTGCAGAGAAAGCCGTGTTCTTCGACGAAAAACCAGATTTCGCCTTCGAGCACGTAATTGATTTGCTCCGCCTCATGCGCGTGCGGCGTCGTGTGATAGCCCGGCGCGCGGGTCGCCCACATCAGGCTGCACTCGTTGCCGTAACCTCTCCGCACAACCATCGCGCCTTCACCTTCCACTCCGGTGCGCACCACTTTGCGCTCAGGCACATCCTGCGGATTTAACGTGCAGCGACATGGAAATCTCCTTGGAGAAAGATTGGAGTACTGGAATGTTGGAGTGATGGAGTATTGCTCTGGAACCCAACACTCCAGTACTCCAATACTCCATCACTCCTTCGGTTTCTTATACCTTGCCTTCGGCACGATTTCGGCGACCGTGCCGCCGGGAGCGCGAAACTTGATCGGAATCACGCCTGGATCGCTGATGATTTCACAGCCGAATTTATTGAGGTCGGCCGGCGGATTTTTTCATGTCGTCGACCTCGATGGCAAAATGGTGGATGCACGGTCCCAGACCCGAAGCGCGCGCCTCGGCCGAGTCCTCGCTGTCGTATTTGATCAGCGCGAGATCGATGGTGCCGTCGGTCAGATGGCGCGAAGTGTGGTCGCGCACCTGGCCGGTTTCCATCTCGACGAAGCCAAAACCCTTTTCGTAAAATTCCGTCGCCTTTTCCAGATCGTCGACCTTGAGAGCGATATGAACGATACGAGCCATGGTCACCTCCTTGGTCGGATGGCGTAGCTCTAACACAGTGAAGAGAAATGATTCAACCGTGTTCTAACGAGGCTCAGATGGCTACTCGCGCGCCAGTGATCGCGCTCTATGTTCTTTCCAATCGCGATCAATTTTTCCGCGGCGGCAGCGAGGGTCTCGTCTTTTTTGCACACGGCAAAGCGTGCGAGGTGTTTCCCTAGATGCTTGTCGGAGTCCTGGTAAAAGATGCTCGCTGGAATGCAGGCGACGCCGACTTCGGTCGTGAGCCACTGGGCGAACTGAAGATCGTCCTGCACCCGCGACGGCGCGACGCCGCGCCAGTCGGCCATGATGAAATAACTTCCCTGCGGCCTTAGACACTTCGAACCCGGCTTTCTGCAAAACGATCGAGCATGCGATCTCGCTTGCCCTGATAAATGCTCTGGAGATTCTCGGAAGTATGTCGATGGCATCTCCAGCGCCGTGGCAGCGGCGGCTTGCAGCGGGGAGGCCACGGCATAGGTAATGAACTGATGCGCGCGGTTGACCGCCGTGACCAACGGCTCGGCACCGATCGCCCAGCCCACCTTCCAACCAGTGACGCTGAAAGTTTTCCCCAGGCTACTGATCGTCACTGTGCGTTCGGCCATTCCAGGCAACGTCGCCAAGCCGCGTGTGCGCCGCGCCATCGTAAAGGATATGCTCGTAAACTTCGTCGGTGATCGCTATCACATCATGCTTTTGGCAGAGCGCCGCAATCGCCGCCAACTCGTCTCGCGAGTAAACTTTGCCTGTGGGATTGTGCGGCGTGTTGACGATGATCGCGCGCGTGCGTGAATTGAAAGCTTTTGCAAGCTCGTCGGGATCGAAACTCCAGTCATCACCGCGCAGCGCGACGTAACGCGGCGTCACGCCTGCCATGACCATGTTCGGCACGTAAGTATCGTAGACCGGTTCGAAGACGATCACTTCATCGCCCGGGTCGGTGAGGCCAAGAATCGCCGCAAACATGCCTTCAGTAGCGCCGCTTGTGACCAGCACTTCGGTTTCCGGATCGAGCGTTTGACCGTAGAAGCGCTCGGCATGCTTTGCGATCGCTTCGCGCACGATGGGCATGCCGGTGCCCGGCGCATATTGATTGAGCGCGCTGTTTACCGCAGTGATCGCCGCTTGCAATACTTCCGGCGGTCCATCGAAGTCTGGCGCGCCCTGACCTAGATTCACCGCGCCATGCTGGCGAGCGAGATTGTTGATTTCGGCAAAAACCGTCGTGCCGAATCCGGCGACGCGGCGAGACATCGCTGTCCTACGCATATTCAACTCTGATAACCTTTATTTGCGGAAACGCGAAACGTGCAGTTTCTCGGCAGGCTAAATTCGCCCACCGATTCATCGCTTTGCCGCGCCTTCGCGCAACACGTCTTCCAGCAGCGCACTGTCGATCAACTGGTTCGCGCTCACCGGTCGATCGATTTTCTGCGCCGCGCGCCCGAAGTCGATCATGATCTGGAATGCATCCAAGCGCATGCGGCCTTCCGGACTCAGCAGATCCATTAACTGGCTGTACGCCATCGTGGCGATTTCTTGATCCATGGCAAACTCGCGCATGATCATTTGAACCGTTTCGGCCTTGTTCTCGCGCATATAAGCCATCGAGCGCAGCGACGCGCGGATAAATTTCTTGACCATGTCCGGTTGCTTCTTCATGCGTTCGGCATGCGTCACCACTGCGGTGCCCGAGACATCGACGTAATCCCGCGTTGCCGCAAGTTTGTAAAAACCGTCTTTCTCGGCGCGAAAGCTGTGCGGCGAGCTCAGCATGCTGGCGGCGATGTTGCCGGCCTTGAGCGCCTGATAACGTTCGGGCGTTCCACCCATGCCGAGCAACACGACGTCGCGGTCGGGATTTAACCCGCCGGCGAGCAGGACCCGTCTGAGCAGCATATCGACCAAGCCGCCGGGATTGACCGAGCCGATCGGCTGGCCCTTGAGCTGGGCGATCGTGCGATATTTGCTTTGGGAGTACAGCACCTGATCGACATGGGAGTTGTAACTGCAAACGATTTTCAGCGGCGCGCCGGCGAGAAACGCGGTGATGGCCGTCGTGGTCGCCGTGCCGAAATCGGCGTCGCCGGTCACCACCGATTTGATATCGAGCCCGCCGCGCATGTAGACAAGATTGACGTTCAATCCTTGCTGCTGAAAAAATCCCTTGCGCCGGGCGGTGTCGAGAATTGGAAAGCTGGTAATCGATTTGCTCGGATAACTCACCACGACGTTTTGCGAGGCCTGTCCCTGCGCACGCTGCACATTGGCGGGCGATGAACAGAATGAGGGCGACAGAAAACAACCGATTTGTCACATCTATTCCACCGTCGGCTATATCGAGCATTCGCACCAGCGCGCCGATGTCCTCGCTGTCCTGAACCTGCCACCAACGTGCGAGCGCGCCACGGCAGCGTTCTTTGCCGAGCACCGGTTCGGCGAGCGCCAAGGAATTTTTCTTCGATGTGATGGTCCTGCATTGGGTTGTCGGGATGGCCGAGAGGATTGATCACTTCGACCGTGTGACGCGTTCCGTCGGCGGTGGTGGCGACCACTCGAATCAGGGTTTTGGCCGGTAGCAAAGCTTCGATGGCATCGTCGGCAATGACTTTGATCTTTTGCATGAGCGGCCGAAGCGCAGGATCGCGCACCGCGTCTTCATTGAACGACGCTACCCGAATCGTTCCGTCGACCAGCGCGCGCGCGAAAATATACGGCAAGCTATGATCCGCCGTCTCGCGTGTTTGCGGATCCCACTTTTCCGGCTCGCTGCCGATCTCGAACCAGGTGAATTTTGAACAGAAGACTTCGATCGCCTTGAGGTCCTTCGGCGCGACTTTGGCGCGCAATTCAAGAGCGGCCCAAACCGCCGCTTGGCCGTTGGTTTCAATGGGCCAATATTTGAGTTGCACCCGCGGCGTCAGGTAAGCACCGCCATCGGCGGCGAACGGCGCCAGATCAAACGGGCCGGTGATTTTTTCCCACAGGCCATTTCGTCCGTCGAACGCACTGCCCGGCCCGCTCATGCCTTCAGCGGCAAGCAGCGCGGCGAAGAGCCCGTTGCGCGCAGCGTAAGCCGTGGCGACGTTTTTCCACGGCGTAAGCTCACCCGAGCGCGTCACGCGCAGCGGCAGATTCGAAGTCGCGGCGATGCCGACGGCGTTGGCCGTGGCCTCGGCCGACAACTTCAACAGATTGGCAACTCCCGCGGCAGTAGCGATGCCGATCGCATAGCCCTGGTCCCAACCGCGCCGGCTGAGCAGGGTCGCGTCGCTGAGGCGCGCAAAAATTTCATAAACCGCGATCATACTCGCGAGAAAACGCTTGCCGTCCATTTTCGCCGCACCCGCCAGAGCGAGCAGCGCGCCGAGACAGTCGCTCGGATGGCCGCCGGGGTAACGATCGTTGAAATCGAAATTGCGGATCATTGCGGCGTTGATGAACGTCGCAGATTCCGCTGGCGCGAGTTCGCCGAAGCACAGCACGCGGCCCGCGTATTTGCCGGGCGTCTGCCCATGAGCCAGCCTCCGGCCGATTTGCGCCGGCTCGCAATCGTGCGCGCCGATCGCGCAACCAAGGGTATCGACAAGCCGTTGGCTGGCCGCATGAACGGCTTCAGTCGGTCAGGTCGTCAAAAGTTAGCGCCGAAGCGTAGAGCGAGATTTTACGAGTTATGTCGTCCATTGATTTGGATGTGGTGAAATCGGCCGGTTATTAAATTCGCGATTCACAGCGGCGGCGCCTTGACCACCACGGTCGAATCGATGCTTGAAATCGTCGGACGGCCGCATTTGGCCATAGTGATTTCGATTTCCTCGCGGAGAATGTCGAGCATGCGCACGACGCCTTTTTCGCCGTCGACCGCGAGGCCCCAGAAAAGCGGCCGGCCGACAAACACGGCTTTGGCGCCCAGGGCGATCGCTTTGACCACATCGGCGCCGCGCCTGATGCCGCCGTCAAGATAGACATCCAATTTTCCCTTGGCCGCCGCGACGGCTTCGCCGAGCACTTCGATCGTCGCCAAAGTGTTGTCGAGATGGCGCCCGCCATGGTTGGAAACGATCACCGCGTCGGCGCCGACTTCCGCGCACAGCTCGACATCCTCGCCGGTCATGATTCCCTTGGCCAGTATGGGAAGATCGGTGGCGGCTTTGATCCACTCCAAGTCTTTCCAGGTCGCCGCCGGATCGGAACCCTCTCCGGCTCTGCCGGCCGGCCGCGGCGTCTCTGTCCTTGCACCCGGATAATTGACGCCCCGTGTGCGCCGGTAGTTGTTGCGAATATTGCGCTCGCGCTTGGGCGGCCATTGAGAATCCAATGTAACAACCACTGCCTTGTAGCCGGCGTCCTTGACCCGTTGGAGCCATTCTTCGGTCATCGCTTTGTCGCGAAACGGATAAAGTTGCACCCAGAGATGGCCTTGGGCCGCCTTTGCCAAGTCCTCAAAAGAAGTGTTGGAATTGGCGCTGACCGTGAGAACGGTGTTGCACGCCGTCGCGGCGCGATAGGTCGCAACCTCGCCTTCCGGATGGGCGCGCTTGTGCGCGCCGCAAGGCGCGATCAAAACCGGTAAATTGATTTTCGTGCCGAACACGTTCGTCGTCAGATCCAACGTGCTCACGTCGCGCAAGACGCGCGGCCGCAGCGCCCAAGAGGCATAGGCGCGGCGGTTGCGATCGACACTGATCTCGTCGGTGGCGCCGCCGGCAATGTAATCGTACTCCTCTTTAGGCAAACGCTCTTTGGCGATGGCTTCGAAGTCAAAAAGATTGATCGGCTGAGAGTCCGTGCTCATAAACACCTCCGGAGCAATTCATGCACACATCCAAATAGTTCCAGACGTTCAGCGCGTCAAGAACACGACGCTTCGGCTTTTATTCATTCCGCTGATCAGGTGAATTCATCTCATATCGTGTCTCGCCGCCAGCGTCCAGACACAGCGGACTTTTGTGTTCCGGAAAGCCACTGCCAATAATGAAAACAACAATGCCCGACCAGGAGTTAACCTGGCCGGGCATTGGCACCCCGATACCTCAAAGGTGAAAGTTAAAAAGTCTTGGACCGGGGAATTCGAATATTTTTCTATTGTCCCGAACTAATATGCTTTCGGCGCTGCCTGCGGTGCCGGTTTAACTGCGGGCTTGGGCGCCGGCTTAGCGCGCAGGCTTCGGCGCCGGAGCCGGACTCAAGGCCTGAGACGCCGGTGTCGAGCCACCCTGCACACCCAAAGTGCCGCCGGTACCGAGACCACCCTTTACTTCTTGCGCCTTGTAATTGCGCACCGACTGCACCATCCGGTTGTAAGCATCAGCGAACGCCCCGGCGAGGACTTTGCCTTCAGGAGTGTTGGTGTAACCGCCAAGACCACCGCCGCCACCCGAACCGAATACTCCGCCCCAAGCATTGAAATCCGTCGCCGCTGCCGCACCTTCGGCCGCCGCGAGTTGGACTCCCGAGCGGTTATCAACCAAAGTCAGCGTCGTCGAGGCCTCGCGCGTCTTAATACCCCCCGCCAGCGAGCCAAGGACGCCCGCATAGCCTGGCAAGACATGAAGGGCACTGCCGACTCCACTGGTATTCCCCTGGCTGAAGGTAATCATCGGAGTCAGCCCATAGTCCGCGGCCACCAGTTGTCCCTGGCCAAAATTGCTGCCCTGGCGAAGTTCGCCGGTGCGATCCAGGGCACGCTCGTTTTGTAATTGGCTAAAGCCGCGGCCACGCTCGACCACGACGAAACAATTCGACTGCTGCACCAGCAAGCGAATCAGCGGCACGGTGGATGGCAACTTATATTCATATTGGAGCCGATGAAACCATGGCGAAGCTTGGTCCTCCAGAACCGCCAAGGTGCCGAGTGACTGATCGCAACGCTCGAGTTGAGCCATCCCGCCTTGCGACGTAGCCCCGCCAGCCGAGCCGGTTACAGGAGTCCGTGCCGAATCGGAACCCACCTGAACACCACAACCGGCCAACACGACGCCGCTCAATAGGTAAGCTAGAAATTTTGCTGTTTTCATTTTGTTTGATCTCCAATGCAGAAAAATCATAAATTTTACTAGTTTTTACTATAATGCGATGTTCTATATCTTTTTTGCATTAAAATATCAATAGGTTCTCGGGTGCAGTAGGCTAAGCAGCTGTTATCTAATAAGTTTTGGACAAAATATCCCGACCTAAGACACACTCGAAACACCTGCGCCACGCCAACGCTTTGGCAGTGAAATAGGTCGCTCGGCCGATCCGCTTTGAATCGGCCGAGAAATCAAGAATAGAATATCCGAACTAGCAGGAGGTTTGATGATCGCGACCTAGGAAAATCAGGCGTAAAGCTTGCGGATATAGCCGCTGTCGTCGATCTCCTTAACGTAGTGAAGGTCCCAAAGCGCCAGCGGATTGTACTCTTTGATCTGCGGGTCGCGCTTGACCGCGAGAGCGAAAACGTTTTGCAGCGCTTCGATGGAGGGATACGGCGCGTTTTCCAACGACGCCGCTTGGTTCTCGTAAAAACAGTCCCACTCCTCGTCGTCGCGCATTTTGAGCAACTCGGAACAATGTTTCTGAACGATCTTGAGAGTGTCGGCTTTCTTGGTCTTGAAGAAATGGATGCCGTCGATCAGTGCCATAATCAGCGAGCGTGCTTCGTCTTCGTGATTCTTGACGTAGGTCGTCGTGGTGGTCAGCGTCACGCCTTCGATCATCGCCATCGGCGGCACCTGGATAATCTTCGCGCCAAATTTGAGCGCGCGCAGGCGATCCACCGCGCGAATGAACGTCGCGTCGTACTTGCCATCGACTACAGCTCGAGCGCGCTCCGCACCTTTGACCGGATCGGTCACCAACTCCACATCCCGCCCCTCTTCCAAGCCATGCTGTTTAAGATACAGCCAAACATTGAGCCCGGTATGACCGTCATAATCATCCATCGCGACGCGTTTGCCCTTGAGATCGCCGAGCCCATTGATGCCTTTGCCACATACTAAAAAGTCTTCCCTCCAGGAGTTATTGCTTTGCGCGATATGGACGTAGGGATCGCCGTAAAGCGCCTTGCGCGCGTATAAATTGTGATGATTACCGGAAACGATATCGAGATCTCCGGCTTTGAGCCCTTCCGCGGCGCGCTTGCGCTGCCCCTCCAAGGATCCCATTTCCATTGAGAGACCGTGCTTTTCCATAAAGCCGCCCTCTTCCATCACCTTCCACAACGGCACATGACTCGGCGCCCGATAATATATTCTGATTTTCTTTGCCATCTCTCCCGCCTTTCTTCTTGATCTTCCTCACGATTGAACGGCTACTTGCCCTTTAGAATTTGCCAAACCTTTTCGCGCGACTCATGGCGACCCGTGACGATCCATTTCCAGTCGGTGTCGTCAAAATATTTGACTCCCTTCTTTGGTAAATTGCCCGGGTTGAGAAACGACTCGTCGATATCGGTGCGCAAAGTCGCCGAACCGTAACCCTTCGCGTAGGTCTCGAGTCCTTCCTTGGCGAGAATCCAGTTGGCAAAAACCTGCGCGGCCTTCGGATGCGGCGCCTTGTTGGCCACCGACAACATCCACGGCGAGCCATTGATGGTTCCGGGAATGCCATTGAGCTCGAAAACTTCGACAATCTTAAAGCCTTCCTTGACCAGCGGCCGAACATCGTCCTCGCGGCAGTTGAGGCAGATCGGCTGGGTTCCGCGCGCCAGCCAGTCGGTCATTTGCCGGCGCTCCCGGGTGCGCACGGTTTTCTGATCGATGTAGAGTTGCTTCACGAAGTCCTCGCCGATCTGGTTGTATAATCGCGCCGCCATGTTGGCGCCGGCGCCGGTGGTCGTCGGGTCTTCGCTGGAAATTTTGCCGCGCCATTTGGGATTGAGCAGGTCTTTAATGTTGCGCATCTCATCCGGCTTGACCTGATCCGTATTGATGAACAGCAACGTCGCCACGCTGCTGAACGGGCGCGCGACAAATTGCTCCTGGGGATCGGCAAGCCAGACTTTACCCGTTTTCCATTTTGAACCGTCCAACACTTCCGGCATCGCTAGCAGCGGCTTGAGCGGATCGATCATCTTGCCACTGTAGAGATCGTTGGCGGTGGTGTCTGGCCCTGCCAGGAAAACATCGACGCTGTAGATGCCCGCCGCCCGCTCGGTTTCGAGGCGCGAAACGATCTGGCTCGATCGTCCGGCAATGAACTCGACTTGAATACCGAACCGCGCGGTAAATTTGGGAATGACCTCGTTGCGCATCACCGGGTCGGGAGAGCCGGCAACGACGACCTTACCTTCTTTCTTCGCTGCCTCGACGATCGCATTCCAATCCTTGTCGCCCGTTTTGATTTGCGCGAAGCCGGGCGTTACCGCGCAGGTCCACAGAATAAAAAATAGCAAAGCGAACAAGCGCTTCATCGAGTCTCTCCTCCGGACAATTGCAATCCCAGTTTTCGACCGACGAGCATCATCATGGCGATGATCACGGTGATCAGCAATCCGAGGGCCGCAGCGCGTTCCAACTCGCCGGTGAAGCTGTATTCCAAAAGCAAAATCGCCAAGGGCCGGGATTCGTGGCTGTAAAGTAGCACAGGGGTGCTGATGCTGGTCAAGGCGCTACCGAAATTCATCAAACCGACGGCGGCGGCGATGGGCGCAAGCAACGGCAACAGGATACGTCGATAGGTGTAAACCCATGACGCCCCGCTCACACGCGCCGATTCTTCGAGGTCGGCACCGAGTTGCAGCAGGCCTGCCTTGAAAGCCTGAGTAGTAACCGGGCTATCGGCAAGAATCAGCGCGAAGGCAATGCCCCAGACCGAGCCGTAAAGAAGAAACCGCAGCGGCGTCGCGAGCAACAGCCAGAGCACGCCGAGGCTCAAAAGAATTCCCGGCAGCACATGAGGAATCCAACTCAAACTTTCCAACACCGGCGCGGTGATCGCGCGGCGTGACACCAACAGATAGGCGAGCGCTGAGTAGAGCAGAATCCCGCCGGTGGCGGTCACAACGGCGATGATCAAGCTATTCTTGAGCGCCACCAAGAAGATCGGATCGGCGAGCAAGTTGCGCCAATGATCCAAAGTAAAGGGCTGGGCGATGTGAAAAAAGCCGTAGCGGCGCATGAAGGAACCGATAACGAGAAACGATAACGGCAACAGCATCATCACGGCGACATAAACCAAACATCCGCCGAACGCGAGATACCGCCATCTGCCCAGCTTGACCTGCAAGGTCGAGTATCCCTGCCCGGTGACCACAGTGAATTGTTTATTGCCCCGCAAGTAACGCCAATAAAAAAACAACAACACCGCCAGCACCGCCAAAAACACCGAGCCCAGCGCGGTCGCTTCGCCGTAGGCGCGCGGCTCACGCTGCAAATAATCGTAGATTCGCGTGGAATAAACGTAGATGCCAGCGGGAGTGCCGAGCAAGAGTTCAGTATTGAACGATTGCAGACCGCGAATGAAGCTCAGCACGGCAACCGCCAGAATCATCGGCGCCAACACCGGCAGCGTGATCCGCCAAAGCATCTGCGCGGTATTGGCGCCGGCGACCCGTGCCGCTTCCTCCAGGGTAGCACCCAACCGGCGAAACACCGGCACCAGCAACATCACTTTAAACCAGATGCCGCCGGTGGCGGTGTGCACCCAAACGATGCCCCAGAAGCTGTAAGGATTGAAAATCGCGCCCTCGATAAATGGCAAGCCTTTCACCAATGTGTTTAGAAAACCAAAATTAGGATCCAGCAAAAGAATCCAGGCAAGGACCAAAGGAAAATCCGGAATAAAATAAGCGATCCAACAAAGCGCTTCGATCAATTTCCCGCCGGGCATGTCGGTGCGCGCGATCAGCCAGGCGAAAACCACGGAGACACTCATCGCGGGAATCAAGCGCACGGCGGACAGGAGAAAACTCATCCACAGCGCGCTCATCGTTCCCGGATCGGAGAAGGCCCGTGTCCAGTTGTCAACGCCGTACACGGCCGGCTTGCCCGGAGCGGCCAAATTGAAACTGCCGACGAGTAGGAACAGCAACGGCAAGCCCATTGCCAGAGCGAGAAAAATCAAGAACGAAAACTCCGCCACGCGGATCGGACGCCAGCGGCACTGCAAGATCGTCGAAGAAAACGTGGCGGTGGCGGACTTCATCGCGAGCTCAAATCGGCCGAACTCTCAACGCGCGCGGGATCGACGACGAGGCGCACTGTGGCGCCGGCAACGTAGCGCCGCGTTTTTGTCGCCGATAAGACTAAATGACACTCCGCAGGCGTGAACTTGATACTCGAAGCGGTCGCCGAGATAGGCGACCTGTTCGATCCGACTGCAGTCAACTGGTTTGGCGCGAGCTCGCCGTCAGGCAAGATTTCGATATCCTCCGGCCGCGTGAGCAATTCGACACCGGGTGCCATCGACCAAGCAGTGCTGCCGATTCGCTGGAAACTCTGCCGAGTCCGGCGCCGTCTGATAACTCGACCCAGCAGCCGGCGGAGCTTTTTGAACATGCGCCGGGCAGGCAAACCGTTCGCCCCAAAAATTCGCGCGACGAACGGCGTCGCCGGCGTTTCATATACTTCGGCGGGCGTGCCCACCTGTTCGAAGCGGCCGCGATTCATCACGGCAATGCGGTCGGACAATATCATCGCTTCAGCCTGATCGTGGGTCACATAGAGTACGGTCAAATTGAGTTTTCGCTGCAAGGCGCGAATCTCGATGCGCATCTGCTCGCGCAATTTCGCGTCGAGATTCGAAAGCGGTTCGTCCAGCAATAAGATCGCCGGCTCGTAAACCAGCGCTCGCGCCAGCGCCACGCGCTGCTGCTGACCGCCGGAAAGCTGCGTCGCGCCGCGTTCGGCCAAACCGTCGAGACCCACTCTTTCCAAAGCTTGATGCACGCGCTGACGAATTCTTCCTGCTGACTCGCGGCGCACTCTCAGGGGAAACGCGACGTTTTCGAAAACCGTGAGATGCGGCCAGATCGCATAGGATTGAAACACCATTCCCAGCCGGCGCTTTTCCGGTGGCAATAAATAATCCTCTCGCAGCGGTGCCGCCACCGGTCACACTATCGATGAGAATTTCGCCGTCGTCAGGTTCCTCCAACCCGGCAACCAATCGAAGCGTCGTCGTCTTGCCGCAGCCCGATGGCCCGAGCAGCGTGAAATATCTCGCCCGGATGAACTGCTGAAGCTCACGCCGTCGACGGCGTTGACCGAGTTGAAGCGCTTGACGATCTCGCGAAATTCGAGAACCGGAGACGCCATGGCAAATGAGGGATCGACTAAGCTTGAACCAACCGACTTCCGACGATTCGAACGACTTGAACGTCTTGAACGATTGGAACGGGTTGAGACTTATTCTTCATCGAGCAATTTGCAGTAATAGCGCCAATTCGAACTGCCATGCACTGAGGTGTTTCGTCCGGTGGACTTACCGACTAACACATCGATGTCCTCCTGCGGAATGGGCTGGGGCGTCCCAAGCAGCGAAGCCTGATAATTGACCACGGCAATTTCGTTGAGTTTGATCGCCGTAAGCGTTGCTTCTTCCACGCTGGATCCGGCACTGGTGATCCCATGGCCGCGCATCAGACAGGCTGCTTCGTCCCCATCGCCTTGGCGAATTCCTCGCCGAGCTTTTCACTGGATACGGTAATGCTCCTGGGGTAAGTCGCCAGCCCTTCGACAAGCAGCCGCAAACCCGATGGATCGTACGCGCCGAATAAAGGTTGCAAAGGCTTACCGCAAATCGTGAACAACACGACGGTCAACGGATGGACATGGACGACGCACTGAACATCGGGGCGCGTCTTGTAGAGCCAGGTATGGATGAAGACTTCTTGCGGCGTGTCTAGGCCGTCGTCGCCGGCAACTTTCTTGCCTTGGAAATCGACGGTGATAATGTCGCGCGCCGAAACAAAGCGCAGCCCAGACTCCTCCGGCCCGCGCGCTTTGATCAACACTCGTTCTTCGCCCGGCACCCGCGCGCTCACGTGCCCGCTGGGCTCTTTGGTGAGATTCAAGTTTGCCCAGCACCCGGCACGATTGGGCAACCAGCTCTTTCAGTTTTGAGAGATCAGCCATGATTGTTCGCCATCCATTTTCTTCAATAAATTATCGCGCGTGTAAAAATTAGCTCGACGGCCCGGATCATATGCGTGACGCCGCGACAAGGCAAGGAAGAAAAGCTTCTTGGTGCTCCCGTCGGTTCTTCGCCGAAGCAAGAAACTTGATGCCGCGAGTCTTAGTGGAAATTTCTGGAAAGCTGAAACTGCAGGCGTGTTGCCATCAGCAAAAAAACGAGCCCCTCCGGAGGCAAACGGAGGGGCTCGGCCGCGTCCGCCAACGTTATTGATTGACGGCGCGAGGAGCGCGATTCCCGCCGATCTGGGCGATCGATTCCATCAGGTGGGTATCGATAAAGGGATTGTTTGCCGGATCGCGAATCACGCCCATCGGGTCTTGGCCCTGCTGGACTCTTTTGATTTCACGGAACATCACTGCACGGAGCAAAATAACGCCGCGGTCGGAACTGGTCAGCCGTTCCTGAGTGCGGTCACAAATCGGCCCCTGCGTCTCCCATGCCATATGATCTTGCGGCTGCACCGAGTCCATGCGGAACTTGGTGTAAGGATGCAGCGCATCAGGCGGGTTCTTGTAGGGTTTGATGTATTCGACCGGCGGTTCGTCATGTTCGACGATCTCGCCGTTTTCGCTCGGGAAGAAACGCACGAAAAAGATTTTCGTGTGGGTATCGTCCATCGGCACGCGAATCTGACCGACGTTGCCCTGACGCAGAATATTGGGAAATATCACCGGATGCTCGTCGATCATGCCGTTTTTGTAAGTGCGCCGCTTCATGAGCCCGTAGGAGGTCTCGTAAAAATCGAATTCCTGCACGTCGTCGGTCAAACCGCGCGTGCTATTCTGAATCGGCCGGCCGCGACTGGCTGTGTCCTGATGCAAAATTTGCAAGATGGGCCGGGTCCATCGAATTTTCCATGGCTTGAAACCAATTGCAGTCGAGTTGAGGCTGAATGAAAATCTTGCGGTAACCGTCCTGTCGGAACCAGATATCGAAATTGGGAATCAGCGGCATCGGCTGCGGGCCCAGATACGCCCAATACAAGCCGACCAGCTTTTGCACGGGATAAGAGCGTTGTTTGACGGTCAAATGAAACTTGCTTTCACAGGGTTCCGCCGGCGTTTCGAGGCAGTTGCCTTTGGTGTCGTACAGCCAGCCGTGATAGGGGCAGGCGATACCGCGCTCTTCGACCCGGCCGTAAGACAGCGAGGCGCCGCGGTGCGAGCAGCGATCCGTCAGTAGACCGACGTGCCCTTTCTTATCGCGGAAAAGCACCAGCGTCTCGTCGAGAATGCGCACCAGCTGGGTGGGATTCTCATGCGGTTAGCTCGCTCGCCACAGCCACCGGATACCAATAGCGCCGCAAGAGTTCTCCAGCGGGAGTACCCGGCCCTACGCGCGTTAAAGTTTCATTCTCTTCCCTAGTGAGCATGACGACCTCCGTTCTCGATGTCGGTAATCACTTCTTTCCCGCCCTGGCCAATGCATGCAGCATCGTTCGCTTGCACGTCTTTTTCATCGTCCTGTTACGCGATAATGCTGATCTTTTCGCACCGCCACGGGGTTGGATAATAACCAAAAAGGCTCTCTTAGCGCAAGGCTTTTCGCAAAAAAGATCAATAAATTCAATATCTTATATAAGGTATGGAATTTTGATACGTTAACCTTCAACCAGACAACATTGAATAAACTGCCTGGCATCGGAGCGGAATCGGCTCAGGCCATACAAAAGACTAGGCACAGAGGGGGCGACAATAATTCGGGAATCGTTCGCGAAAGCCTGGGCTAGAAATACGGTGAAGCTTGAGTGCCGTGCTGCTACAAAGCAGCCTTGCTAGGAGACGTGAGGAACTTTGGTTGCGGCGAAGAGACCGATGCGTTCGTTGATGACGCCGAGATCTATAAGTTGGTTTTTTTCCGGATCGCGGATGACGCCGATCGGCTCGAGTCCGTTTTGCACCCGTTCGATTTGTTCACGCAGAAGTTTTCGCAGCTCGATCACACCCTCGTCGCCGACGCCCAAGTGTTCCTGCGTGCGGTCGGCGCGCGGTCCTTGAGTTTCCCATGCCATTGAGTCCTGCGCCGGAATCATATTCATTTTGTACTCGCGCGGGCCGGTTTTGAGCTGCACGAAACGTAGCGGCACCGGCGCATCCGCCGGCGATGTTTCCGAATCCATCGGCAAAAAGTTCGCGCGAAACACCTGCGTATGATAATCGTCCACCGGTACGCGGATCTGTAAATTATGGCGGTGCCCGCTGCCCTCATTAAATGGCGCCACGTGCCGCAATACCGTCGGGAACAGCAACGGATGATCGTCCACCGCCGGATCCCCTCCGGTTGCCAGCGGCAACGTCGTTCGACGTTTTCTGATACCGTACTCGAAGCGGACAAATTCGTGCTTCTCGGCGTAGGTTTTCACTGATGGCACAAAGCGCTCGGTATCGCCGTGGAGCCAATAAAGGTGTGACGGGTCAACCGAATTCTCCATGGGCTGCAGCCAATTGCAGTCGATGATCGATTCCTTGACGATCCAGCGCCTGCCATGTTCCCAGACCAGCACGTCCCAGCGCGGCAACAGCGGCACCGGCGCGGGACCGAGATAGGCGTAAAGCAAACCGCCGAGATACTCGACCGGATAAGCGACCTGCTTGATGCGGTCTTTAAATTTGCCTTCGGGAGGCTCGGCCGGCTGTTCAAGACACTTGCCAGCGTAATCGAACTTCCAGCCATGATAGGGACAACGAATGCCTTCTTCGTCGACGCGTCCGTAAGCGAGCGACGCCGAACGGTGCGGGCAATGCTCGCCGACTAAACCGTATCGGCCAACTTTGTCGCGATAAACCACCAACTCTTCATTGAGAATTTTCACGGCTTTGATCGGCTTGTCATCGGTCAATTCCGCCGCCGCCGCCACCGGATGCCAATAGCGGCGCAACAACTCACCGCACGGCGTGCCGCGGCTCACTTGGGTCAGCAGTTGGTTTTCGTCGTGGGTCAGCATCGGATCGCTCTTTGCAGCTCGTGATAATTGTACCCTTTGTGCGCTTCGTCGAGACGCATGCCGTTAAAAGCCGCTTTGAGAATTCTGTCTTCCGCTTCGAAAATCGACTGCGCCAGCGTCACAATCTCTTCCCTATTTCTTGTTCAGCATCTGCTCGTAACCGAGCTTTTCTAACATTTCCAAACCGGAATAGCCTTTGCGGATGCCGGCGGCCATCTCCTGTTCCTTGGCGTAAATCCCTTCCGCCGCGGCTACTGCTTCAGCTTCTTTGTCTTTTGGAATGACCACCACGCCGCTACCGTCGGCAATGACCAGATCGCCGGGATGACATTGCACGCCGGCGAATTGAATCTCGACGTTGTAAGACTCCTGCACGACCCGTCCGCGCGCCGTCATCGGCACCACGCCGCGCGCGTAGACGGGAAATTCGAGCTCGCGCGCCTCGTCGATGTCGCGCGACGCGCCGTCGATGACGACACCGCTGATCCCTTTCAATTTCGCCGACAGCGCCAACAAACCGCCCCAGCAGGAAAACTCCAATTTGCCGCCGTTGTCGATCACGATAATATCACCAGCCTTTGCGGCCTCGATGGGCGCCGTGCCGAGATGTTGCGTCGGTTGTTGCAGACCGGCCGGCTTGATTTTCATCGTGACGGCGCGTCCGACAATTTTCGGACAGGGCCACTGCGGGCGCACACCCCAGGTCGCGCCTTTCAAACCCAAGCTGTCCAGACCATCCGACACCGCGCAGGTATCGAGCTTGGCCAAACGTTCGATGATCGCTTCCCTTGCCATTAATGTCTCTAATTGAAATTCAACTTGTGGATCGAATCGCAAGCGCGAAGCTATTTATTGCCAGTAGGCGAACCCCATGCCGCACCCGGTCGCCGCTGGCGACCGGTAAGTCGTCACGTACTCGAAGTATTTCAGTTCCCGGTTCTCCATAGCCCCGGCGAGCGCCACCCAATTGAGAATCTCCGATGTTCCTCCGCGCAATCTTTGCCGCGGCAACTGAAACAACACTTCCGGCTTTTTGTTCTTTAAGCCGTCAATAACCATAGCATCGATTTCCTCGTCGATGACCACATGACTCAGTCCGCCGGAAGCCATGAGCGCCACGCGCTTGTCACTGTTCCACGACTCGATCGCCTTCCGTACCGCTTGTCCAAAGGCGTAGCAGCGCTTGGGCGTCGGCTGATTCGGCGGGTAGTACGTGTTGACCATCACCGGCACCATCGGCAGCTTGCCGCCCGGCAAGATACGCCGGTAGAGAAAACTAAACGCATGGCCGACACCGATTTCTTCGCGCAACTTGTTGCAGCGCGTGATGTCGAACTCAGCGTCTACGAGAGCGCGAATTAAATGATTGGCTAATTCCTGAGCGGTGTCATACTCCGGCGCGGTTTCCGCCCACCCTTGGCGCTCCGCGTCCTTCCATCCCGACGGACGGTGTTTGTTGTCCTTCACGACCGGCAGCGACTTGCCATGATAGATCGCGAACGTCGGCATGTTCTCGTCGTGAAATTGTTCCTGTTGGTCGTCGCCGAAGACCACCACCACGTCGGCGTTGGCCTTTTGCAGCGCGTCGCCTAGGTCTTTTACCGCCTTCAGACAAGCTTCATCGCGCTCGCGAAACTTCTCCGGCGTAAGCTCTGCAGCCAATCCGGGTTTGGCTTTTTTGAGCAAGGCCGGATAATCCAACCGCGGATCGGTCTCATCCTTTTTTAATAGGTGGTCCCAATCTTTCGCGCGTATGCTCAACTGCGGACTGTGAGAGGTACCGATACCGATGACGATCTCTGCCATGATTATGTCCCTCGCTTCGCTTTTAGATTTTAACGATTGCGAGCAATCGTTCTGCCTGAGTGTCTACCGGGAAACTCCCGGCGGTGTCAAGTTAGGATATGGACGAGACTTCTGGTGATCGTCACGATGCTGCTCGCATGACAGCCGTGGCAGACTCTGAGTCGGCCAGAAGCGATTCTTTTTCGGCAGCAAGATCTCTTTCAGTTGCGCCACCGTGGCCGGCTTGAGATCGTAAAGACTGCGCGAGCTTCTTGGCGATCGTCGGTCCGTCGACCGGCTCGATATCGAGCTGCGATTTCTTCGCTTCGGCGATGAGATCGGGATCTTTTAAAGTGTCGAATGAAAGCCCTCTGCAACAGCTCGAGCCGATCCTTGGCCATGCCCGGCGGCACGGTGAAGGGAAACTGCGCGCCGTGGGCGCTGTCGGCGACGCTGAGCAGCTCGCGCGCTTCTTCGGTCTTGGCGTAATTGATCGCCAGCGGAATACTTCTTGTACTTCGGATGCGACTTGAGCGACGCCTGCAAGACAGGGATGAATTTTTTTGCTTTCGTAGGCGCTGCGCCAAACCGTTTCCACGGTCCCCCAGGAACCGCAATAGCCGTCGACCTCGCCCGACTCGACGGCCAAGCGCGCGTCCGCGCCGCCTTTGTAGCCGTCGATCACGTCCATCGGCAGATTCAACGCGGCTTTGAGCAGTTTGGGAATATCCGACGTGCTCGTGCCCGGGCCGATGGCGGAAATCTTTTGCGGCCGCTTGGCGTTGATCCAATCGTCCATCTTGGCGATGCCGCTCTTGCTGATTGAAAGTGCAAACCGTGTCGTACGGGCTCGGGATGCCGAGATAGCCGAATTTGCGGCCATCGAACTGCGCCGCGTCGTTGCCCATGATGTGCTGCAGCACCAGCGGCGAAGCCCAAGCGCCGATCGTCAAGCCATCGGGCTTGACGCGATTGTAAAGATGATTGGCGGCGATAATGCCGCCGGCGCCGGTCATGTTCTCGACGATCGCGCGTCGGATTGCCGGGCAAATAGCGGCCGATATAGCGCGCGATCACGCGCGCATAGAGATCGAAGGAACCGCCGGGCGAATAGCCGACGATGATGTTCAGCGTCTTGTCCTTGTAGAAATCCTGCGACTGAACGGTGCGACGCGACCAAGGCTGAGACCTATCAGCGCGACTACCATCAGGAATAATTTTCTCACGTAACCCATTCTTCCTCCTGAAATTGCCATCATCCACGCCCGACGAACGGAATCGTCTTCTCTTCCGTCCGTTCCAGATAGCGCACAAAAGTATACTTATTCTCGGCGAGATCGGTGTTCGGCCGGGGAATCTCCCGATGCAGCAAGCTTTCTTCGACTTTACAGACGAAGAAGGCCAGTTCATTGCGGCTCAACGCATCGATGCCTTTCGTTTTGAAGTCTTCGATGTCGCGAATCGTATGCGCGTTGTCGATACCCGCGCCACGCGCCATCGCCACCAAATCCGTGTTGCCGGCAGTCGCCGTCGGATAACTGATCCGGCTGCCGCTGTAAACGCCGTTGTCGAAGACGTAAACGACCAAATTTTTCGGCCGAAGATTTCCCAACGTCGCAAGATTGAACAACGACAGCAGCACGCTGCCGTCGGAGTCGAGCGCGATCACTTTGCGGTGCGGCAGAGCCAAAGCCAAGCCGGTGGCGACGCCGATGGCGCAGCCCATCATGCCGACCAGTAAATTGCCTTCGTGCTTGGACAAGTGCGACCACTCGATGCGCTGGCCGCTCTGCGATGTCACCACCAAGCTGATCGCTCATTTTGGCGGCGAGCAATTCGAGACATTCGTGACGAATCATACCGAAAACTCCCCGGCGAACAGCAGCGCGAAGGGCGCACGCAACGCGTTGGCCGCCCGCACGGCATCGCTGATTTTGATTTCCAGCCTGTCGCCGTCTTCGAGAAGCATGTACTCGATGCCCAGGCCTTCAAGCACCGGAATCGTGTGATTGCCGATGGTCGCATAGAGAAAACTATTGCGCTGATCGGGCACGCCGCCCAAGATAGCCGATGACGAGAAGAATCGGCACGCCGAGTTGTTTGCCGATCGCGAGCAAGCTGTAACTCGACACGTAGATGCCGGTATTTTCCATGTACACGGCGGCCTGCTTGCCGCCGAGCGTTGCGCCGACGGCAATCGTCACCGCCTCCTGCTCGCTCGCCGCTGCGATCAATTCCATGCTCGGATCGTCGCGGATCAACGGCACGATCTGGCTCAAGCCGCGTCTCCGGCAAGTAAGTAACGAAGTTAATGCCGGCGTCTTTGAGACCTTGAACGATTCGTTTGGCTAGTTCGTCTTTCATAGATGGTAATTGAATTAGCAAGTAAAATGATCTGTCGCAACGGCGAGTGCCGAGTAAGGCGAATGTTGGAGTCGATCGGAGTACTGGAATATGTGATGCAGAAGTTCAGGCCCATTACTCCATCACTCCACTACTCCATTCTCGTTGCGCGCATGCGCCCGCAGCACCTTCTCCGCCGTGATCGGCAAATCATAAATTCGCACGCCGACGGCGTCCTGCACCGCATTGGCGATCGCCGCCGCGGTCGGAATCACCGGCGGCTCACCGATGCTCATGCCGCCATAGGGACCGTTGCCGACCGGGAATTCCTGAATCACCGTTTTCAAAGGCGGAATATCCCTGAATCGAGGGAATCTTGCTGTCGCCGAAATTGGTCGTGACCACTTTGCCGCCGTCGATCATCACCTCCTTCCATGAGCGCGTAGCCCATGCCCATGACGACGCCGCCGTCGATCTGGCCTTGATGCATGAGCGGATTGAGCACCGTTCCGGTGCTGTGCGCGGTGGTGAATTGTTTGAGCTCAACCTGGCCGGTTTCCGGATCGACCTCGACTTCGGCGACCTGAACGCACAGCGCCGCTTCCGGGCCGGATTCAAAATTCTTGTAAAAGCCGTGGCCGCTGAATCGGTGCCTCCGCCACTGCGCGCGATCTCGCCATAGCTCATGCTCGCGCCCGCATGCGGCGCTTACCGCGCCGTCGCCGCTGAGTCGCAGCGCGTCCTTGGCGACGCCCAGCTTGTTGCTCGCAGCGTCGAGCAATTGTTCTTTGGCGTGCGCCGCCGCCAAGCGGGTCGCGTTGCCGAAAATACGCGTGCCGCGGCTGGCGCCAATTCCGGTGTCCGGCACCGACCTCGCTGGTGTCGAGCGTAGCAACCCGGACTTTCTCGAGCGGAATTTGCAGCTCTTCGGCCGCCACCAGCCGCATTGCCGTATGCGTTCCCGCACCCTGATCGAGCATCGCCGTGGAAACCGTAACATCGCCTTGAGCATCGACCGCAACCAGCGCGTGGCACTCGCCGCCCAGCGGCAACCATTGGGCAATGCGCCATGCCGCGGCCGGAATATTTCCGTTTCGGCCCTGCGATAGCCGGAAGCTCGCACCGCTTCGTCGACGATCTCGTCGCTCTTGATATGCGGCACCGCATGACCGATCGGCGAGATATCGCCGTCGCGCATCAAATTCATTTTTCTGAACGCCACCGGATCCATCTCTAGCTGGCGGGCGATGAGATCCATCTGCGATTCGTTGGCGAAAAATCCCTGCGGATCGCCCGGCGCGCGCATATGGCCGCAGGGAATCTTGTTGGTGTAGACGATTTTCTCTTCGATAAAGACGTTGGGAATATTATAAGGTCCCGCGGCTTCCTTCGGACCGACCAAATAACCCTGGGGCTTGAATGCGCCATAGGCGCCGCTATCGAAGACGTATTCCATCTCGATGCGCGACCAGCCGGCCGTCTTTCTTGACGCCGGTTTTCACCCGAACGATCGCCGCGTGGCGCGGATTGCCGGCGACAAACTCTTCCGCATAATCCATCACCATCTTCACCGGACGGCCGCTTTTCAAAGACAACAAATAGCAGACCGGCACATCCATGAAGTCGCCTTTGCCGCCGAAGCAACCGCCGATATAGCAGGGATGAACGATAAAATTTTCCAGGCCTTTGCCGAACGCGGTCGCGACTTGCTCGCGCAGCGCGAAGGGCACCTTCGAACAAGCCCAGATGTCGGCGCCGCCACTGCCTTGCGCGCTGCACGACGCAGGCGTGCGGCTCGATATAAGCCTGATGCACCGGTTTGGTCGTAAAAGTATTCTCGACGACGATGTCCGCTTCGCGAAACCCCGCTTCGACATCGCCCTTTTTCCAGTTCATGTGGACGAACACGTTGCTCGGCGTGTCGATCGGATGCAGCAAACCGCGATAGCCCTGCACGTTCGGATGAAGCAACGTGCGCTGCCGGCTTGACCGCTGCGAGCGGGTCGAGCAGCGGCTCGAGTTCCTCATACTCGACGTCGATCAGCTCCACCGCTTCTTCAGCGATAGCCTCGCTTTCCGCCGCCACCGCCGCGACTTTTTCGCCGATAAAGCGCACCACGCCGTCGGCGAGGATCGGCATGTCGTAAATTTTTCGGCCGATCAAAAGACCTTGGACATCTGCGCCGGTAGCGACGGCGTGCACGCCGGGCAATGCCAAGGCTCGGCTGACGTCGATATTTTTGATCCGGCCGTAAGATATCGGACTGCGCAGGACTTTGCACCAGAGCATGTCGGGCAAGACGACGTCGGTGGCATAGATGGCGCGTCCTGAAACTTTCTCGGGACCTTCCAGGCGCTGCGTGGACGTGCCGATGACTTTTGCCGATCGTGTTGATTGCGGCTCTGGGTCACTGCGCTCATTCCCACTGTCGATCAAGCTGCCGGCGGCATCGAACGCGGCGTGTAAACAAACGCCGTGCAAATCGACGGCGGTCAATCCACAATATTCCAAAGTGTAACCGGGCCGGGCTTGCGCCATGCCATCTTCCAAGAGCGTTTTAAGAACCAGGCGGCGGAAACTGCCGTGGCCCATCACGCCGTCATGTTCTTTGAGATCCGCCTCTTCGTGGGTGGAAAAATAGACCGCCTGCTCCCGGCTGAGTCCGTAATGCGTCGTCAGAGCTTTATAAAAATCCGCCGACCAATAGCCGGTCTGCTCTTCCGTCGCGCCCGCGGCATAGAACTCCGCCATCGTCCCTTCCCACAAAAGCGATCGCTTGAAATCGAGCTTGGCGCGAAACTCGGCCAACATGGGCGCGAGAAATATTTCATCTTCGGTAATGCCCAAAGCTTTCGCCGTCTCCACCACCACGTGCACGTGACCCGGCGGCTTGGGATGAATCAACTCATCGGCAAGCTTTTCCGCCATGCGCGCCATGAGATCGCGATGTTTGCGGAAAAAAGAAATATGTTTGTGGTACGAAGCCGCCTCCACCGTATTGATCTCGATCGTGTACGAGCCCCAGTTTTTGAAAAAAGTCCGAAGCTTCTCCAGTGGCAAGCGTACCGGCTCTTAGCTGTTGCATGAACGGCGCATCGGTGACCCGCGCGCGCCAGCGGGCGGCGACTTTTCGGTAGTGCTCATTGACGTATTCGCCGGCATCTTTTGCTATTCATTTCAGACATCGTCTTCTTTTCTCTGTCGATAGATTTTGGCTCAGCCGCGGCCGCGAAAGATCGGCTTGCCTTCGGTGCGTTCGAGATAGCGGACAAACTGATATTTATTTTCGAGCGGATCCAAATCGGTCCGCGTGATTTCGCGGTGGCTCACGCTCTCCTCGATCTTACAAACAATAAACTTGAGCGCCGCGCCCGTTCAAAGCGGCTTCCATTTCGCGCTGAAACGCCGCGAGATCAGTCACGGTTACCGCCTGGTCGATGCCGGCGCCGCGCGCCATCATGGCCAGATCCGTTTTACCGGCGGTCGCCGTCGGCTCACTGATGCGCGTGCCGCTGTAGACCTGATTGTCGAAGACCAAGACAATCAGGTTTTTCAAATCAAGATTGGCCAAGGTCGCCAGATTGAATAACGACAGCAGCACGCTGCCGTCGGATTCCAAGACGATCACTTTGCGCTGCGGCAGACCGATCGCGAGGCCCATACCAACGCCGAGCGCGGTGCCCATGGTGCCGACCAGAAGATTGCCCGGATGCTGGGATAGACTCGCCCATTCGATTTTCTGCCCGCTGAGGGAAGTCACGACAAGCTCGTCGGTGATTCGCGGCGCGAGCAGCTTCAAGCAATCGAAGCGGATCATCGGGTGAACTCTCCGCTAAAAAGCAGCGCCACGGGCAGCTTGAGGGCATGCATCTGACGCACCGCGTCTTGGATATCGCTTTCGAGGCGGTCGCCGTTTTCGATAACCTGAAACTGAATTTCCAGCGCCTGCAGCAGCGGCTCCACATAAGTGCCGGACACCGCGTAGACATTATTGTTGCGCTGATCGGCCATGCTGCCGAGATAGCCGACGATCAGCAGCAACGGCACTCCGTAGCGGCGCGCGATCGACACCAAAGTGTAACAAGAAACATAGAGGCCGGTGCATTCGATGTAAATCGCCACTTGCTTGCCGGTTAACGCCGCTCCTGCGCCGATCGTAACCGCCTCCGATTCGCTGGCCACGGGCACCAGCGTAAACGCCGGGTCGTCGCGCAACAGCGGCAAGATCTGACTGAGCCGGGTCTCGGGCAAATAGGTAACGAGATCGATCCCCGCTTGCTTCAGGCCGGCGACCAATTTTTGCGCCAATTCTGCTTCCACCCATTCACCCAGTCTATGAAACTATCCGACTCGTCGATGCAACGTGAGCGTCATTTTATACCCAACTCCTGATTCACCTCGCGCTGCAAGGAGAAATCAAAAATTTTTGCTGCGGCAACCGGTTCTTTCAATTTAAGTAACTCGGCATCGGCTTTCAGAAACTCGTCGATCTCTTTTGGCGAAGGAATTCCATCGGCGGTGAAAGCGGGTTTGGCCAATCGGTAAGACTCGAGAGCGACGGCAAACTCGACGTTCTGAAATTTCGCCAGGACTTCGCTCGTGCCCCGTTCATTTTCCCAGAAATAACGGTTCGCCTTCGCGCGCGCGCGCAGAATCCGCTTCAACAGGTCTCTGTTCTCGCGCAAAAATTTCTCCGTCACGGCGGTGCCGTTCTGCAGGTTCGAGAGATCTTCCATGGCCGACCCGAGTATGTTCATATGAAACTTATCACGCGCCAAGATGACCGTCGGCGGGGAAAGCGCCGCCACGTCGATAACGCCGCTGACCAGGCTTTGTAGCTGCGCCGGAACATCTCCTCCCACCACCACCGTAAGATCCTTCTCCGGATCGACACCGCCTTTGCGGATCAGTCGGGTTGCGGCCGTATGTTGCGAGCCGCCGAACGTCGTCGTGCCCAAGATCTTGTTCTTCAGCTGCGAGATCGAAGTTATTTCTTTTCGGGCGACCAAGCCAGAATAGGTTTCTTTTGAGACTTACGGTGAGAACCTTGAGAGGAATTTCGCTGCGCTCCAAGGCGCGAATGACGGTGCCAACCCCATTCGTTGCCTGCACCTGGCCGCTCAGCGCCGCCGCAACCGCCACGTTGCCGCGAATTTGCACGATGTCCACGTCGAGGCCTTCTTCGCGAAAAAAGCCTCGCTCCTTGGCAACGTAAAGATCGATGGCGGCGATGCTCCGGCTGGGAATCGAGAAGACGATCTTTTCATGGCGCGTCTGCGCCCATAGCATCGGCGTCGAAGCGCAGACAAGAATGACCGCCAGAAAGAAACAACGCTGCACGAGAATTTGACCCTTGGCTGCTAAATCGCGTGACCATCAACTCGGTGACTCTCCCATTTCCTTGAGAATTTCACGGACCAGACTAAAGTCGAAGATATCGTCCACCGCGACATTTTTCTTCGACTCGACATTCCAGCGTGTGCTCTCGATGACGTTTTCCAAGGTCGCTTTCGACACCAGAAGATTGCGGCTATAATTTTTCGCGTTGTCGTTGTAAGCGTCTTCGGCCACCTCGGGTTTCGTTCGGCCCCAATCTGACAGAATCTTAACCGCGCCCTTTGGATTGTTGATGATGTAGCGATTGGCACGGAGCAACGCCCGGACAATTTTTTTCACTTCGTCTCGATTGTTTTTGAGCTTCTGCTCGGTAACGCCGATGCCGTTAACCGGGAAAGGAAATAGATCCCTGATCCTCAGCAAGGTCTTGAACCCCATCGCTTCAGCCCGCAGATTGCCCGGCGGAGTGACGAATGCCGCCTGCACGACGCCGGCCTGCAGTTGCGCGACGCGCGCCGAGCTGCTTCCCGCCGCGATGTACTGAACTTCACTGCGCGGATCGAGATTGAAGTGCGCCGCCGTCAGCCTGGCGAGGATATCCACTAAGGAACCGAACGAGCTGATGGCGATTTTCTTATTTTTTAGATCGGCGAATTTCTGGATGCTTGGATGCGCCACTACGACGTGGTTGGGTCGCTCGATCAGTATCCCCGCGATTTTGAGCGGAAGACCGCGCAAATTTGCCGTGACGACGGATTGCAGTATCAAATTGTAATCGACGTTGCCGGCAGCCAATGCCGCTACGGAAACGTTGGCGTTCATCTGTAAGACCTCGACGTCCAACCCTTCGTCCTTAAAGTAACCTTGATACTTGGCCACGCCACCGCTTAGAAATGACATGTCGGGATTGGACACTGCGATGTAGATCGTCTTCGCTTCGACTCTATGAAATGTCAGAAGCCAAGAATGTAGCGGCGATCGCAAGGCCGCAGATAAACTACGAACTCTCATGTTATTGACCTCGGTATACGAACGGATTCACAACTACTCGGTAAATTCTCCTGTGAACAATAAAGCCACCGGCAATTTCAACGCATGCATCATTCGCACGGCGTCCTTGATTTGCGCTTCGAGTTGCTCGCCCGAGTCGACGATCAAATATTGAATGCCGAGGGTTTCCAGGATTCCCTTGGTTTTGTTGCCGTAGTGAGAGAACAGATAGCTGTTCCGTTGATCTTCGAAACTCCCGACGTAAGCGACCAGCAGCAGCATCGGCACGCCGTAACGCTCGCCGACCGTGAGCAGATTGTAGGTCGAAACGAACAGACCGGTTCCTTCCATATAGACGGCGGCGCGTTTGCCGCCTAGAGCAGCGCCCGCGGCGATACCCACCGCCTCCGCCTCGCTCGAAACCGGCGCCAACATAAACGAATCGTCCGCTGCCATCAGCGGAAGAATCTCGCTCAGTCGCGTTTCGGGAATATAGCTGACGAAATTGATGCCGGCTTCTTTAAGTCCGGCAACGGTTCGCTTGGCAAGCTCGACGTTCATGATCGAATTGTCATCCGCGACCTTGAAAGATCGGCTTGCCTTCGGTGCGCTCCAGATAGCGCACGAAGCGGTATTTGGTCTCCAGCAAGTCCACATTGCTTCGGGTGATCTTCCGATGACCCACAGTCTCTTCGATTTTACAGACGACGAAGCGTAGTCCGGACTCGTTGAGAGCGCCCGTCGCTTCTTTCTTGAAATCCTCCAGCTCCGTCACCGTCACCGAATGCTCGATGCCGGAACCTTTGGCCACAGCCGCCAGATCGGTCTTGCCCGCGGTAGCGCTCGGATAACTGATTCTCGTGCCGCTGTAAGCCTGATTGTCGAACACGAACACCGCCATGTTGGGCGGATTCAAGTTCGCCAACGTCGGCAAATTGAACAACGAGAGCAGAACGCTGCCGTCGGACTCGAACACGAAAACTTTTCGATGCGGCAGTGCGAGAGCCAGACCGATCCCCACGGCAAGCGCATTGCCCATGGAACCCAGGTTCAGATCCGCCTCCCGCTTGGAGAGATGCCCCCATTCGACCCGCTGTCCGCTCAGCGAGGTCACTACGATCTGATCGGTCATTTGCGGCGCCAGCCATTCGAAACAGTCGTAACGAATCATATCGTGAAATCCCCTGTGAATAATAAAGCGACCGGTTGTTTGAGCGCGTTCATCATGCGCACCGCGTCTTTGATCTTATGCTCGAGCCCGTCGCCATTGCGGATCACCTGATACTGAACGTCCAGAGCTTCAAGTTGCGGAATCAGTTTGGTGCCTCTCTGAACGTAAAGAAAGCTGTTCCTGCGGTCTTCGAAGCTTCCCACGTAGCTTACCAGGAGCAACATGGGCACGCCGTATCTTACTCCAACCGTTAGGATGTTATAGCAGGAAACGTAGACGCCGGTCCCCTCCATGTAACTCGCGACGACCTTTCCTCCCAGCGCGGCGCCCGCCGCGATGGAAACTCCTTCCGCTTCGCTGCCCACCGGCACCATTTTAAAAGCGCTATCGTCCTTGCAAGAGCGGAATGATCTCGCTCAAACGGGTCTCGGGCAGATAGGTGATGAAGTCGATCCCCGCCGCGCGCAATGCACTCACCAGATCTCCGGCAAGTTTTTGATCCATGGTTATTTTGCGCTTCTTTTGTAAAGACCGTCGATGTAGCCACCGTCATCCAGCTCTTTGACGAAGCGTGCGTCGACGAATTGCTCGGGGCGAGCGGCTTTTGCTTTCGGATTGTCGTCCGCGATTGCATTGAGAACCGTCTGAATGCCGGCAAGGGTCGGATATTGCTTGCGCGGATATTTCTGATCGGTGGCAGTGAGGTCGTAACTTCTTTCAAGAATCCCTTGGTTCGCCGTCTGCCGCATATATTTGCCGAGCACAGCCACGCTGGTTTTTCGATCGGTCTTCATCAGATGAACGGCGTCGATCTGCGACTTGACGTAGCGTTTCACCGTGTCTGGATTGTCGCGGATAAAACGGCGCGACAGCGCAATACCATTGTGGAGAAACGGCAGCCCCAAAGCTCCGACATCCGCCAAAGTATTGAAGCCCTCTTGCTCCGCGACAATGCTCGTGGGAGGACTGAGCAAGCGTCGCCTGCAGGAGTTTGCTGCGCAGAGAAATCAAACGTTCCGGCGTGCCGCCGACAACGATAAATTTAACGTCCTTGCTCTTCAAACCAAGCTTTTCAAGAGCAAATTCCGTAGCCACCAACGATGCGCCGCGAATCGACGCCAGCCCGACGACTCCTCCTTTAAGCATCTCGGCCGATTTGATCTCCGGCTGGCTCATGAAAATAAAATCGAGGGTCGCCATACCTCCGGCCACGTAAACCAAATCCGTGCCTCTGAGATTGCTTTCGATCACGACGGGACCCGAAGCCTGAATAAATTCCAGTTCTCCGGAAAGCAAAGCCATGACTCCGATGGTGGTTCGAGTGCGGACTAGTTCGACATCGAGTCCGTTTTTGGCAAAGATACCGGTATCCCGCGCCAACCAGGTGACCAGCGAGCCCGGCGCATCGGAACTGTAGCCAACTTTGAGTTTCTTCGCCTGAGCCCAGATGTCACTCGGATTCGTTAGCGGCGCAAATGCCGAGACCGCGGCAATCAATAAGAGAATTTTTCTAAAGCGCATGTTTGCTCAATTTCCGTACCGATCTCCGCGTATGACGTTTCATGGGACTGGACGGATCAAACCTCTCCTCTTAATCGCCCTTTTCGCCCACTTGTTTTTTCAGCCTCTCGATCTCGTCAGCCATGTATTTTTTCTTGAGATCCATAAACTTCGCGCCGCGCGGCACTTTTATGCCTTTTCTCGCGCTGTACTCGGCGTTTTGAGCTGTGATTTCCCGCGACGGCGTTTTCCGCTTGAATGACCGCCTCCTTGGGCCACATCCCCAAGGAATATCCGGACCATGGCGGACGAGGTGTTAGTTTTGGCAATTCGAGCTCTTCCCAAATCTCCCGCGCTCGTTCCATGTACGGCCGCTTCGGTAGCGCGACGGGCGGAAATGGCGCTTTCAAAGTCGCGTCGACCAAAAGCGTCGAATCGGTGACGTCGTAATGCTCTCCATCCGCCACATACCGGATGGGATTCCAAGGCAGCGGCCGGTTCGGCACGATGCGCATATCGCGATGCGGCTGGCAGCGGTTCGCCATCGCCCAGAGCAGCGACTGAGCGTCGTGCGGATCGATATCTTCGTCGACGCAGACGATGATCTTGTGAATCACTCGCGATGGGAGAAGTCCTTCCAAGGCGCGCCAGGTGTCGTCGGGCTTTTCTTTTTTGATCTGGATGACCGCGACTTGTCGATTTAATAAATCCTCGTAAAGCGCGACTCGGCGCGCGGCCACGCCGACGTTCTTGATCAAATGGTTCAAAGCGCAGAGTTTCGTAGGCGGATTGCTTGATCTTGCTCGACTCGCTCGGCGTGAGCTGGCTGATCATTGAAACATAAATGGGATTTTTCTTATGCGTGATGCAGGTGACTTCGAAGACGCCGTTTAAATCGCCGGGATCGAGATAGCCGTGCGCTTCGCCAAACGGACCGTCGGGTTCCAGATAGTCCGAGGGAATTCGCCCCTCGATGACGATATCCGCATTGGCGGGCACTTCGAGATCGACGGTTTTGCATCGAACCATTTCCAACGGACTGCGCGCCAGACCGCCTGCCAAAGCCACTTCGTCGACACCATAGGGAACCGGCTGAACCGCAGCGTAGGTGATGCAGGGAGGGCCTCCGATGACGATTGCCGCATCGAGCGGAATGCCTTTTTCGTTACATTTCTCCCAATGCATCGCCGTGTGCTTGAGGCTGCCCCACATGATGCCGGTCTTGAGCGGGCCCTTGATCTGGCCGCGATAGACTCCCATGTTGCGGACACCCGTGTCTGGATCTTTGGTGATCCAACACCCTGCCGTTAAGTAAGGCGCATTGTCGAATCCCGGTGTAGAGATCGGGATCGGCAACTTATAGAGACCACCGCAGCGAATCAGTTCCTCGCCCTGATAAACAACTTCCTGAACCTCACCTTTGTCCACAAGAACGGGGTCGATCGGTTTTTCCAATGCGTTCGTCCAGATTTGTTCTACCTCTTCTTCTTTGCACATTAAGCCGAGTGCATAGATTCGCTGCGAACCGGCCAGCCCGCCGATCAGAACGGGAATGTCGTATTTCTTGCCTTTGGCGTCGTAGATATCATCGAAGTAAAAGGCTTTCCGTTGCTCCTCACCCAGGCCACGAAACTGCCAGCGCACCAAGCGGATGCATCTCGGTATCTTTGTTGATCGGTTTGTTAACCCTGAAAAGCAGCCCCTCGCGCTCGAGAACCTGCACGTATTCCAGAAGGCTCTTGTAATAGGTCATGAATAGGTCATGGGTACATTCCCCTCAAACCGGCTAAAACTTCAGGCTCGACGATGCGAGAGTCCCAGCCCACGGGTTTCGCCGCGCCACGCGATTTCGGTCTAATCCGCCGTTCACGATAAGATTTGTTTGCCCCATTTTTGTCTGACTTGCTGCGCCAATTCCGGCGGCACGATCACGGACGCGGGGAAATCTTTGATCCACTCATAGGGGCGACAAGCGTCAATGACGGCGCGCGAGTTAAATCCTTTTTTGCCACGCTGAACGATGGGGTCCAACGGGCCGCTCCAGCAGCGACGCAGGATCTCGATGTCCTCCGCGGGATCGCACCGCGTCGTCATCGCCCACCACACGTCCTTCATGTCGGTGGGATCGATGTCCTCGTCGACGACGACGGTGAAACGCCCTAAATAAGCGGCGGCGTGACACTGGGAAGCGATCATCCCGGCTTGACGCGCATGGCCCGGATAGCGCTGACGAATGGAGACGACGGTGAGCAGGCGGGTGTTGCCTTCGGGCGGACAGTAAACGCCGACTACGTCCGGCACGCCGGCGCGCTCCAACTCTTCCCACACCATCGCCGAGCGCCAAAAGCTCTTGTAGAAAGTAGCTTCCGTCGGCGGCCGGCTCGGCGGCGCGCCGGCCATGATCGGATTATTGCGAAAATACACCCGGCGAATTCGGATGATCGGCTCCTCGCGCACGTGGCTGGCGTAATATCCAGTCCACTCGCCAAACGGCCCCTCCATTTTTACGTCTCCGGGCAAACATTCTCCCTCAATCACAATCTCCGCGGTCGCCGGCACCTGGAGTCCGGATTGCGCCAACTTCACGACGTCGATGGGCGAGCCTTTCAGGCCGCCGGCAAAATCGTACTCCGATTGACCGTAAGGTACTTCGAACGCCGAGGCCATAAACAGCAGCGGATCATGCCCTAACGACAGCGCCACCGGCATGGGACGATTCTGGGCGAAATATTTTTCCATCTGAATGCGCGCGTGGCGTCCCGGCGAAATATACAGCCCCACCGATTTACTATCGTGAACCATGACCCGGTAAGTGCCGATATTGAGCCAACCTTCTTCCGGATCCCGGGTGATCGTCAGATGACCGGTGCCGATATAACGCCCGCCGTCGTGGATGTTATAGCGCGGCGTCGGAAAGCGCAGAATGTCGACGTCTTTCTCTTCCCAGACATTCTCCATGAACGGTCCTTCTTTGACTTCGCGCGGGGGAATAGGTTTCAGTTCCTTGATCTTCGTGCGCATAGCGGCGACCAGATCCATGGTCGACATGTCCGTCGGCATACCGCAGGTGAGCGCGACTCGCTTGATCGAGTTGACTTGGCCGGCCACCAATCTCAAGCCTTTGGCAAAACCCTTGATCGAGTCGAACAGGAGGCACGGCGCGACCTGCGACTCCTTGCGGGCCATCTCGATGATGGCGCCGATCTCCAAGTCCCAATCCGCGCCTTCGACGGTCTTGAGCTCACCCAACTCATTCACTTGAGTCAACCACTCACGCAAATCTCTGTAGGCCATCATTTCCTCCTATCGGTATAACGTCTGAAACAATCCCTGCTGCTCGAGCTCGTTAACAAGAGTATTATCGACAAAGTCGCTCGCTTTTACGGCCGCCGCTGTTTTCACTTCGGAGCGCAACACTTCATCGACCGCATCGAGCCTAACTTTTGGAACCGGTTCGAGGTATTTTACGCCGTAGATCCGGTAAAGCTCGCCGAGTATTTCCGGGTCCTGAACTCTCGTGTATCTTGGCGAGCACCTTGATCGTGGCCTCTTTGTCCGTTCTAACCCGGTGAATGCCTTCGCAATAGGCGCGCAACAGCCGCAAAGCCGTGCTGCGATTTTTTTCCAAGAACGATTGCGTCGTCGCCAGCGGCGAATTGGGATAGACAATGCCGATTTCGCCGAAATCGACCAATTCCTTGAGGCCCAGCTTCGCGGCGGACAAGATTCGTCGGCGGCGACACCACGCCGGCGTCGACGATGCCGCCGGTGATGGCGCCGAGCAATTGCGGCATGCCGCCGGTCTGAATGACTGCCACGTCGGAGCCGCGCCGCAGTCCCCATTTCTTAAGCGCCAATTCCAATGCAAAATCCGTCGAACCGCCGAGGCGCGTCACGCCAATTTTTTTCCCTTTGAGGTCCTTGGCCGTTTGAATTTCCGGCCGCGCCATCAACGAGAACACCAGCGTATTGATGGTATTGCCGATCATCTTGAGGCTCGCGCCTCTGAGCGAAGCCTGGACGACGGAATTGGCGCCGAGGCGAACGAATTGCACATCGCCGCCGATCAGCGCTTGAGTCACCACCGATCCGCCGCCGATGTAGAGAAGCTGCACATCCAATCCCTGGCGGCGAAAGTAGCCGTAATCCTGCGCCACCCATAAGGACGCCATGGCGCCGCTGATCGCGCTGTAAGCTAAGCGAATCGGCTCAGCTTGTGCAGCGGAGAAAAATGAGGAGGCCGTGCGCCACTAACGCAAACAAGAGGACGACAGCAAATTTTTCGCAGCGTTGGTTAGCACGGCTCCGATTGCTTAACGACTCTTGGTGCGGCGGCGGACGCTCAAACCACGCTTGGCGCTACCGGGCATACGATTTCTTTACGGCTTCAAGCTGGATGTGGATCGGTAAGACTTTCAAAACTGCTCACTGCCCGAGAATGCCGGCGTCGCGCAATTCCCGCTCCAGTTTCACGATCTCTTCTTTGGGCATCTGCTCGGTTTCCCACTTGGGAAAGCGCTTCACCGCGAAGCCGCGCATGCGATAAACTTCCTGCAGTGGCACCCGGCCGTATTTGCGCAGGCGCGCCGCGACCAATACGCGCCGCGGTGTCGACCCGTTTCTGCGCTTCCACGGCGCCGGGTAGTCTTTACGATCCAGCGCGTTGAACAATTCGACGCAAAGCTCCGGCACGAAGCTCGTCGGCGGATTGATCATGCCGGCGACGCCGAACGGCACCAGGCCGAACAGATCCGCGTTGCCGGTGAAAACCGATACGTCGGGCATCAGCCTGACATATTCCAGCAGTGCGCCTTGGCCGTAGGCGACTTTGATGCCTTTGAGCGCCGGCACCTGCTCTTTCATCCGCACGGCGAATCCTGGCGGAATCGAGATGCCGGAATACTTGGGATTCTCGTAAATATAAATCGGCAGCGGCACCGCTTTGTGCACGGCTTTGTAGTGCGCGATGATCTCGAACTCGGTGTGATCGGAATAGTAATAGGGCGGTACGATCGCCACTGCGTCGGCTTTATGCGCCGCCGCATGCTCCGCCAGCTCCACCGCGCTGCCGGCATCCGCCGTGCCGACGTGGATAATCACCGGCACGCGCGACTTCGCCTGGTCGAGCGCAATCGCAGCCGTTTGTTTGCGCTCTTCGATGGTCATCGCCGGTCCCTGGCCGGTGGAACCCAAAACAAACAGACCCTGCACGCCGGCCTTGATATGAAAATCGACCAGCTCGCGCATCACCTGTTCGTCGACGCGGACTTTCTCGTCAAACGGCGTGATTATCGGCAACAAAACTCCACGAATCATTTTTGCCTCCTTGTTAAATCAGATCCTCAACAAAATTTATCCTATCACTGCGGGTTCAGGATGACAACCCACTTCAGATGTCATTCTGAGGAGCGCAGCGACGAAGAATCTCTTTTGTTTTTTGAATTCTCACCAATTCGCTAAGCCTAATTTGCACTCTTCGCCCGCACGCCCACCTGGGTATCCAAACGATAGATTTCGTTCGCCTGCTTTTCCCCGACGATGCCCTTTGAGCTGGCCGCCGTTTAGGGCTAGTCTCGATGGCGTCCAAAACGATCTTGCGAAACTTGATCACGCCGCGATCGGAAACCCCTAGCTGTTCATTGCGCTCGCCGAGCAAGCCCTGCGTCCCTTGGGTGACCAGATCTTCCTTGCGGACGTTGCCTTTGTAGGGCATGAACTTGCGCTTGTCGTACGGCATCACTTCCTGCACCGGCGTTTCTTTGGCGCGCAGCGCTTTGAGCTTCTCGAAGAAATTCTCTTCCGGGCCCCGATAATTGTCCGCGGTAAAGAGCATGAAGTGGTCATCGTCATTGGGCGTGACAAACATCCAATGCTCGCACTGCGAGCCTGCCTCGATCAGCGCCGCCGCGTCCGCTTTCGCGTGGACGAATTCGGTATCGCCCACCTGAACGATGCTCGGAAGAGCCAGACTCATTTCGTCGACGAATTCCGTACCCGGCTCCGGGCCGGGCTTGGTCATGACGACTTTCATGCCGTAGTCCATTTCGACGAACTCGAAGTGCGGCATTTCCGTGTAACTAAAAAACTGATTGCCCCAGGATTGCTGGCCGTAGCCGGCATGCCGATGCAGGATGCACACGTGGGCGGGATCCGCGGAATTTTCAAAAAAATTGAACCAATTGTATTCGGCGTGACGCACCGGCTCGATTTGCCATTGGCCGCTGCGCTCGACGAGCGGCGCATAGTTTGGCAGCGGCGGCGGATTGTCTTTGTCCGGTCCCATATAGGCGAAGAGTAAACCGCCCGAGTTCTTTTACGGGATAGGACTGATGTTTCACTTTCTGGCAAAATTTGCTGTCCTTCGGTTCCGCCGGCATCTCCAAACATTGGCCGTCAACGTTGAACAACCAGCCGTGGTAAGCACAGCGCAATCCGCCGTCTTCGATGTCACCGTATTCCAACGACGCGCCGCGATGCGGACAGTGCTCGCCGAGGAGTCCAACTTTGCCGAACTGATCGCGAAACAGAACCAAATCTTCACCGAGAATTTTGACCGCCTGCGGAATATCGTAAAGCTCCTGCGCGGTTCCGACGACGACCCAATAACGGCGAAACCATTCGCCGCCGGGAGTTCCCGGTCCGACGCGCGCAATATCCGCAACCGTCACGCTCTTTTTTCTCTTCGCGCCTACTTTCGCCACTGACTTTTCCTTTTCAATAGATCTCAAGTCCTATCTTAAACGATTGGAACGTTTGGAACGTTTGGAACAACTGGAACAGGGCTTTCTTCTACTTGAATCCATACTCTTTCCACCGTTGCAAAACCGCCTGGCGCATGGTGTCGGTAGGCTCCGCCACCTCGCCGCGAAAGTTTTCTTTGATGGTCAGATCGAGCATAAGCTTCGAAGTCAGCCCATCAGCGCCTGCCGACGGTTCCAGCGAACTGGTAATGCTGCGCGGAATGACGAACATGTCCGTCGCCGGTTGAAAACGCGTCGTCAGCGCCCAGAGAACTTCATTCGGATCCTCGATATTGATGTCCTCGTCGACCACAATGACATGTTTCCACTTACCGCTTCGAGTGTAGAGCGAAGACGCCAAAATATTGTTGACGATGCCCGGCCGCATCAAACGCTTTTCCAGTTGTAGGATCAGAACGATCGAAACACCCCACGGCGGCGCGTAGGCTTTTTTCAAAACGGGATAGGCTGGCTTCAACTCTTGGTATGCTGCCACCGCATAAGTCAGCGCGTCGACGTACAAGTGCTCATGCGGCGGCTTGCCCAACCAGATGTTGTGATAAACGGGATTCTTGCGCTGCGTCACCGCTTTGATCGTCATGATTCTTTCATTGGGAACCTGGGCCGTGGTGTAGCCGCAGAATTCGCCGAAAGGCCCCTCGTCGCCGGTCTTTGCCGGGATCGTCAGCTCACCTTCGAGCACGATCTCCGCGAGCGCGGGCACCTCAAGATCGATAGTCCGGCATTTGACCACGTCCACCGGTTCGCCGGCCAAGCCGCCGGCGATCTCCAGCTCGAAGACCCCGGCGCGCGGCTCGAACTGCGAAGCAACGTAAACCGCCGGCGGCACGCCGACGCAAACCGCGACTTCGAATTTCTTCTGGCCGCGCTTTTCAGCGTTCCGAATGAAATCGTGGCCATCGTGCCCGGGCGTGAAGCGGATCGTGACCTCATTTTTCGATACCACCATCATGCGATAGATCGCCAGGTTGTTGCCGTACTCGGGATCTCGGATGATCACGTGGCCCGCTGTAATGTACGGCCCGCCGTCTTTGGGGTTGTTCGTGCAGATCGGCAGCTTGGTGATGTCGACGTCGGCGCCCTCCGTCACGATTTCCTGACAAGGCCCGCTCGGCACCAGACGCGTCGGGATCGGATGGGACGCCCGCTGTACGGTCTCTTCGAAAACATTTTTTTGCGACAAGCCCAAGGCCAGAGCCACGCGCCGGTCGCTGCCCAAAAGCTGGCCGACTACGGGAATTGTCGAGCCTTTAAGGTTTTCGAACAGCAGAGCCGGACCGTTGGGCCGTTCGTTGAAGATCTTGCAAATCGCGCCCAGCTCATGCTTCGGGTCCACTTGAGCGGCAACCGTGTGCAGCTCGCCCGCCTTTTCCAGAGTGTCGAGAAACTCGCGTAAATCCATCATGGGCCGATGTCAGACCTCCACAAAATTCACTGATTCGCCGAAAGCCTGGTGAATTTGATAATTCACGCTGTCGCGTGCCATGGCATTATCCAAGAAGCACTTCTGCCAGGACGCTTGCATCCTACAAGCCGGCTTGAAATCATGTCAATCTTTAAATATTTAACTTTTAGTCAAGTTATTTTTATGGAACTTCGCCAACTCAATAGCCTATGTCTCATCGCGCATCACGGCACTGTAAAGGAAGCCGCCAAGCGTTCCTTTCTGACTTCGTCGGCCGTATCGCTTCAGATTAAAACACTCGAGCGGGAGTTGGGCATCAAACTTTTCGACCACGTCGGGAAAAAATTGGTGCTCACGGCAAAAGGCGAGTCCTTGTATCAGGACGCGCAGCGTATTCTCGAGGCGGTGCGCGAAGCGTTGGAAAGAACCGTGACCGCAACCGGCGAATTCACCGGCAGGATATCGATGGTAGCGCCGGCTTGTTTGAGAAACTTCTATCTTCCGGCCATCGCACGCTTTCGCGCCACCTACCCATCCATTCGCCTCACGATCCTGGCTCGTAGCCACGAGGAAGCGCCTTCCACGGTCAATTCCGGCGAGGCCGATCTCGCCATGGGCCTGTTCGATCAACTTTTGCCTGATTTGGAAAAAATACCGCTGGTGGCGCCCAAGCTGCGCGTGATCGTGCCGCACGGCCATCCCTTGGCGGGGAAAAAACGCGGCGTCTTGATGAAAGATTTGGCCGAATATCCGCTGGTGCTATCGCAGCCGAGATCAACCACGAGAAAAGTCATCGATGGCGGATTTCGCAAAGCGAATTTAGCGCTCAAGATTGGCATGGAAGCGAGCACCTGTGCCGAGATCAAGCGCTACGTCGCCAATAACATCGGCATCGGCATCATCCACAATATTTGCGTCGATGCCGAGGACAGCGGGCGGTTTCGCTCCATCTCCATCGAGAAATTTTTCCGCCATCCCGAAGGCGCGCTGATCTATCGGCGGCCAAAAATTCTTTCCAGCGGCGAAAAAAAGCTCATCGAGTTCTTGCAAACGACGCCTCTGGGTTAGCCGGGTTGCGATCGATGAAGGAATCAGGTCATGCGTGCAGCAACAAGTTGGCGCGAAAGCCCAACACCTTCTCCGCCTTCGCGCTATCGTAGCCGCTCCAACGCCCAGAGGCTTTGCGCACGGATTGCACCTGCGGCAGATACTTCGCGGCGAGCTCCGCAGTCGGCGTATCCATGATTGTGTCCGGCGCACAGAGATTAAATGTCTGATGGCCTGCGAAATCCGCTTCGAGCGCGAGGCGGCAAGCACGCGCGGCATCGCGCACATCGATATAGCTCCACAGCGCCCCGGTTCCGCGAATGATGGGATTCTTTCTTCGCTCTATCAGTAGTTCTCGATGTTCTTCGGTATAAATCCCCGAGAAGCGCAAACTTGCGATCGGCATGCCATCCTTAAGGCTGGCAGCGTCGCACAACTTTTCACCGACGAGCTTGGAAAGTCCGTAGGGATCTTGCGGGCGTAGCGGATGATCTTCGTCGACCGGCAGATAATCGGGTTGCAACGCCGTGACTGGATAGTACAGGCCGTAAATCGCCAGGCTCGAGCCGCAAACAATTTTTTTCACGCCGGCAAGCCGCGCTGCAGCCAAGACGTTGTTGGTCATGGCTACATTAAGATTGAACCGTTCGGCATCCCCGACAGTGTCGGGAAACTCCCAGCGCTGCGCGCCTGTGTTGAATCCCGTTTCGGTGTACGGAAAACGTTGGCGCGCCAGATGAACGACAGCGTCCACGTCTTTGAAAAGATCTTGCAACGTATGCCCTTTGGTCAGATCGGCTGTATAGGTCGGACAAGGACATTCCCGTGGTTTGGTTGTGTCGAGCGCGGCGACTTGATGAGCGTGAGTAAAAAGCTCGCGTAGGACGAATTGCCCTAGCCTACCCGACCCTCCAGTGACGACGACGCGCATGATCTCAGCGTCCCTGGAATTTGAACCAGCCGCTCTGCTCGAGATCTTTCAGCAAACTGTTATCGATGAACTCGACCGCCTTGGCTTCACGCGCTTCTTTGCCGGGAGTGCGCTTGAGAATCTCATCGACACCCTCGGCGCGAACGTAGGGAATCCGATCGCCGCTATAGCGCACGCCGTAGGTTTGATGCAGTTGCGCCAGCGTCTCCGCATCCGTGACCTTGGTATATTTCGACAGCACCTTCATGCTGAACTCTTTGTCCGTGCGCAGCCGATGGAGCCCTTGGGTAAAACCGCGGAGAAAACGCAGTGCGGTATCGCGGTTCGATTTAATAAAACTCTTGGTCGTCGAGAGCGGCGTATTGGGAAAAACGATGCCCAACTGACCGACGTCGACCAACTCGTGCATACCCGCTTTCACCGCGCGAAAGTTGCTCGGCGGGGACAACACGACGGCATCGAGGGCGCCGGAGACAAGCGCCGCCAATCCTTCCGGCATACCGCCGGTCTGAATCACGATCAGATCGCGCCCGCGCTCCAAGCCCCACTGTTTCAGTGCCGCGTCCAGGGCCCAATCCGTCGAGCCGCCGAGCCGGGTCACGCCGACTTTTTTGCCTTTGAGCTGGGTCGGCTGTTTGATCTCCGGCCGCGACATGATCGAGAAAACCAATGAGTTGCCGGTGTTGCCGATCAGGACCAAATCCGAACCGCGCAGCGAAGCGTTGATCACCGGCACCGACGGGCCGTAGGCAAGCGGCACGTCGCCGCTGAGCATCGACTGAATCAGCAGCGAGCCGCCGCCGATGTAAAGCAGCTCGGTGTCGAGTCCTTCGCGTTTGAAGTAGCCGCCTTCCTGCGCCACCCACAGCGACGACATGGCGCCGCTGATCGCGCTGTACGAAATCCGCATCGGCGCGGCTTCGACGCCGCCGTTCAGAAAACCCATTAGGATCGCCGCGCTCAGAGCCAATTCAAGATATCTCCTCAATCGCATTTCACCTGGATCCTTTCGCGCGCATGCCGGTGAACGAGTCGATGGTCACGAGCGCGTGCGCCTGATCTGCCGGCAACACTCCCTTGGGAGTTTGCTGGTCTTGCACCGCTTGAATCGCATTGAGAATAATTTTCCGGATCAAGATCACGCCTTTGTCCGAGGTCGCGAGCTGCTCCCTGCGCCGGTCGAGCACGGGCTGGGTTCCCTGACAGGCGATATCTTCCGTGCGCACATTGCCGCGAAACGGCGAGTATTTGCGCCGGTCGTAGGGTTTTTTCTCCGTCTTCGCTTCCACCTTCCGACTCGGCGACAGCTTTCGAAAGAACTCCGGGTCGGAGCCGGTGTAGTGGTTGACGGTAAAAAGCGTAAAGCTGTGATCGTCGTTCGGCGTGACGAACATGAAATGGGCGTTGTGGGAGCCCGCGCTCAAAGCTTCGCGCGGCTGCTTGAAGTGGGTAAACTCGGTATCGCCGATTTGCAGGATGCTCGGCAGCGCGAAGCTTTTCTCATCGACGTACTCGGTGTCCGCACTCGGTCCCGGCTTGCGCGACACGACTTTCATGCCGTACGCCGTTTCCACCGCGTCGAAGTGCGGAATGTCTTTGAAATTAAAAAACCAGCTGCGCCAAGTCCCGTCATTCGGATCGGCGCGGTGCAAGATCGAAAAATGCGCTGGATCGGCGCCGTTCTCGATGAAGTTGAACCAATTATAGTCGTAGACGCGGGTCGCCTCCAAGGATCTTTGGCCCGCGGAATCCGCCAGTGGCTTGTATCTCGGCAACGGCGGCGGGCGATCCTGGTCCGGTCCCAGATACGCGAAGAGCAACCCGCCCTGCTCGCGCACCGGATAGGATAGATGCTTCACCTTCTCCGGAAACTTGCTGTCTTTCGGTTCCGCCGGCATTTCTAAGCACTGCCCTCCCACGTCGAACAGCCAGCCGTGGTACGGACAGCGAATACCACCACACTCGATGTCACCATACTCCAACGAGGCGCCGCGATGCGGGCAATGGCCGCCGATCAAGCCGATCTCTCCGCTTTCATCGCGAAACAACACCAACTCCTCGCCAAGCACTTTGACCGCCTGGGGAATATCCTGAAGTTCTGGCACCGTTCCGACCACTAACCAGTAGCGGCGAAACCATTCTCCCGCTGGCGTACCGCGACCAACGTAGGGAATGTCAGCTAATCTGACCTTGGCTTTGCTGTTCGACTTCAAAATCAATTGAAACTCTTTCGTCTATTCCACACGATGGTACAGGCGCGCTCGAAATCCTGTCAATCTGTAAATATTTAACTCTCAGTCAAGTTATTTTTAATCAGGTCTCTCGGAATCACGCATGGGCCAACTCTTGGTAACGTCAGCAAATCACCGAGGCGTGCAGTCACCGAAAAGGTGCGATTTTGGCTTTTGCATGATTTTTGCCTAACGATCAGAATATGTTTCGCGCCAACACCAGTGCCGATGTGCTAATTGAGATATTAAACCTATGTGAACAGACACTTACGGCGCTAAGCCCGCATGGCGAAGGGACTGAGTCAGCGCCGTCGATGGACAATTTCAGTAAATCGCGCCGAGGGAAGAGCGCAATTAGTGCGCGACCTTTCGCGCTTATTCAGGGCGGGTTGTCGAGTCGATCGCGTGCGGCTGCCGGAAGCTGAGCTTCCTTAGGTTTGACCTCGCGAAATTTCACTCTCATTTCTTGCACCGTTCGAAAGTTATCTTCGCGCGAGTTGCATCTGGTTCTTACCGCGGACGATCTTCTTGGTCTCACCGTGTGAGGGTCCTCCGTATAATCTCCAACTGGATAGCGATGGAAGATATAAGGAAAGCGCGGCCGAAGGCATTTCGTTGCTTACTGCCGAAATTATGACGGGATTTCTCCTGTTTCCCGCAGTGTGTCGTTCTAATTTGACTTGAACCCATGATAGACCGCCCGCCAAAAGTCCTTCCCGCATTTTTTAAGCCTAGTCGAAAATCATCGGGCGCGAAGATACTGCTTCGGCTTGCGCCGGAGAAGTTTCGATCGACTCGTCGCATCAAAGTCCGGCTGTGCATCCGTTCTGTTCAATGCGCGGATCACATGCCGACGCTTTCGCGCTGATCCAGCCGCTGGACAAATTGGGCTTAGCCGATTATCGGATCGAGCAATTTCCCGCGCCTTTTAAGAAAAAACGCGCAGTGCGCAGCCGCGTGAAGATGAAACCTATGTCGATTTTGTCAGCTGAATTTTTTGGGGAGGGACAGTCATTGCACGACTACCCAATGTTTTCACCAGCTCGCAAGGAGAAATCGTCACTCTAACCCGAATCCATGGGCACTGACTTTTAGCAGGCGGAGTTGTCGTTTCGCCGATGAGCCTCAAACTCCTGTAGATGGATCTGAGTTCTTCATAATTACACACACCGTCCGTCGAAAATTAGGGCAAGGTCCTTGCTCAATGTGCTGTTAACCGGGGCAGGTAAGGCGCAACTCGATACGGCACCTTGATTAAATTCCTGCTCCGGCCCACACATCACTTTTACGATTGGGACGATATTCGCGAACTCGCGATCAAACAACCAATTCAAAGCAATGAGACGAATATATTGGAGTTTATTGTTTTGCGTTGGGTTGGGGCAAGTTTTAGCCGTAAGGCAAATTCCTGAGATCATACCTGGTGAAGCGACTTTGCCCCTACCCTGATGCACCTATTATCAGCGGCAATCGGATCGAAAATGGACAGCTCGGATGGGACTCCCCGGACGAAAGGAAGATCAATGAAGTACGAAGTCATCGTCAGCGACCTCGGCACCATGTATCAAGGCGCAGATTACGCGGAGGCCCAGCGTATTTATGAAGACTACGCTCTGCGGTCTAGCAAGCCTTATGGCCGCATGGCAAACAAACAGGTCATGCTGATTGACGGCACTATGAAAATAATCAAGCAGCACAAATCATACAAGGCGACCGGAACCTGAGAATGATTAGGCCGCTACTAATTCTCGCCGCTGCTCAATCAATGTTTTGCGGTACTGATCGTTACGACAAAAGCCCCGCCTTCGAACGGCTTTTTTCCGAGCTTCAGAAACAAAGGGACAATGAGTATCGTGAAACAATCACTATCAGAACAAATGGACGTTTATCGATCAGCCAGCCAAACCGATTTTCACCTGAAAGACGATGCAGCAGCCCTCGACTGCCATAATCGAAATTGGTGTGCGGTCTATACGAAGGCCCGCAGCGAAAACTTGGCAGAAGTCGCTCTTCGGCAGAGAGGCATCGTTACTTTTTATCCAAAGCTCGCCTTACCCAAATCGGCAAAGCGGAACCGGCAATTGGTGGCCCTGTTTCCCAATTACCTGTTCGTTAGGCTCGATCTATCATCGAATGAGCCCGGCTTCGTCACCTGGTGTCCCGGAGTCAAGCGATTGCTAAACTTCGACGGTGTCCCCGCCATAATCGACGATTCTGCGGTTTCGTTTCTGATGGACCAAGCGACACCCGATGCAACTATCACCGCCTGCAGTAACCTCAGAGCTGGACAAGAAGTAATAATCGAGCACGGCCCGTTCGGCGGACTAGTTGGTATTATCGAAAGGCCGCCCAATGCGCGAGGCCGAGTCAAAGTGCTCCTTCAGCTCCTCAATCGACCGACAAAAGTCGATGTTCCTGTTCAGTTCATAAAAGCCGGATGGATGATCCACCGAAATTAGCGGCGCGCCCATCGGCCAAAGGGACACCAACAGGTTCTTTTGTAGGACGTACTGTGCATTCGGAGAAGCGACCCCGTTAGACCCCATGTACAACAGTTATTTTGGCTTTCGCGAGTCACCCTTTAGTATCAGTCCCGACCCGCGTTTCTTTTATGCGAATTCTGTTTACCTTGAGGCTTATGCAAGTCTCCGCTACGGCATAGAAGCAAAAAAAGGCTTTGTCGCTGTCATAGGCGAAGTCGGGACAGGTAAAACCACCTTATTGCGCAAGCTAATGCGCCAGCTTAAGAACACGACTCATTCTGTTTTAGTTTTCAACGCCGCCTTTACCTTTGACGAGCTCCTCCGAGTGATACTGGCGGACCTCGCCCTGCCCGTAGATGGCACGGACAAACTCGGGATGATTGAACAACTCAACCGCTATTTGATTGAACAATTCGAAAAAGGGCACATTGTTTGTGTGCTGATTGACGAAGCGCAGAGCCTGAGCGATGAATCACTGGAAGGCTTGAGGCTGCTTTCCAACCTTGAAACTGACAGACAAAAACTTCTACAGATCGTGCTGGCCGGTCAGCCAGAGCTCGATGCAAGATTAGAGCAGCCGAATTTGCGCCAACTGAAGCAGCGAATAGCTATCCGGTGCGAGATTTGTCCACTGAGTCACGATGAGGTGGAGGCATATATTAAATTTCGCCTTAATGCCGCCGGTCACGCAGGCGAGGTCTTGTTCGATCCACAAGCGATTCAGAAGATTGCGTCATATTCAAAAGGTATACCCCGGCTCATCAATATCCTATGCGACGGCGCTCTGCTCCTAGCATATGCAGCTTCGAAAAAAAGGGTTTTGTCGAAAATGATCGGCGAAGTGGCGAGCGATCTCAGGTTGCACTCCAGCATCCCGCCGACTACCGCGACGGCAGCCAATGAAAAAACTGGGATGTCGATCGTCGGGAGGACCTTGCGCCCTTCGCGCAAAGCGGCGCGTTCGGCAGTCACTCTCGGTGGCGTGTTTTTAGCCGGCGTGCTTGTTTTCGTCATTCTTTCCTTTTTTGCGCGTCAAGTATTTCTTACTCCTGGAATGACAACGGTTGCCGAGAATCCAAACCAGCGGAATCTGCATCCTCAAATAATTAATGCGCAAAATACCAATCCACTCCCTAGCACGAAAGGCCGCACGCTCATCCTCCGCAACGGCTCTACTATCTCTCATATCGCGATCGAGGTATACGGAGATAACGCAGCGCTCGGGATGGAGCTGATCAAAGAGTCTAATCCGGAAATTAAGGACCTTGACTTGGTTTCCACAGGGCAGCAATTAGTTCTTCCCCATATCACTAAAGACATACTGATACGTCGACAACCGGATAACTCATATCGTGTGATCCTGGGATCGTTTCTGAATAGGAGAGCAGCCGAAGTCGCTGCCCGTCGCATGCTGACAATCAGCCATGCAGTCGTAATCACGGCCAACCGAGTGTCAACCGATTTTGTGCTTTTTCGGCTTGAAGTTGATGGTCTGCCAAGCCGCGAGGAGGCAGTTCGAGCAGTTGAAACCGCACTACAAAGGGGTTGGCTGAAATTGCGCAGCTGAGGTCGTCTCGTTCGCTTTTGACAAGTTCGGATAGTGTTGTGAGTTCTCACCGAATACAGCGGAAAGAGCCCGGCGCCGGTTTAACGGATGGCGTCACCCCTGCCACCATGCCGCCGTCTCCGACGTTTTCGTACAATCACAAAGAGTAGAGCGAAACAAACAACAGATACAGCCAGCAAAGCCACGCTTAGAAGATCCACCATTCATCCTAGAGCCGTGATAAAGCCCCTCAATTGAGGCTAACACGGATGATGTTCTGCTCAAGGGGTAAACAGGGAATCTAAGCGACGTAGAAAAATCAATCAATTGAACCGGCTTTCGCATGATAGAAAGCTGACGTCGCAAATTATCGATCTCCGTTCTGTTCTCGCGCAACCTGACTGCCAGCTCATTCATCTTGTTTACTAAGAGCGCTTCAGTCGATTGCTGAATGCCCAGAGCCGCGGCGATTCGATAATAAACCCCATCAATACCTTCACCTTTCTCATTCGACGACGTTTGCATGAGTTTCGTGTATGCGCTGGACTCGGCGGTACTGAGGTTTTGAAGCGAGAGATACGCCGTCGTTTCTGCCGGTCCCTTGGGTCGTGGCATCGGCCATCCACCTTGGCAAGCAATCGGCTGAGGCCTGAGTCTGGGCCATGATTTTCTTCCCGGCAGAATCACGGGCATGTATTGACCGGGTTGGACATTGTAGCGAGGCTTGAAGGCTAGCGCTTCCCCGCCAAGATCGAAAAGGCGTCGAGTCTCGCCAAACTCAAACGCCGCAGCAAGCCAGCGGCCCGACAGCTTCGCTGCGGCATTGCGGCTGGCCGTTCACTTACCGATTTCCTTCTTTGTAGGGTTAGAACAGGCATACTTGTCAGCTTCATCAAGGCAGTTTGGCTCTCGAAAGTGTACTCACTCGATCTAAAGTTACATTAAACTCCCCCGCAAAGCAGAGGTACGATGATTGCTCCTATTCGAGCTGCTGAAGAATAGGAATCGTTGGTGTTCGAAGAAATGAGACGCGGATAAATCTATGAGGCGATTAAACTGGTTGCTTGCGAGTTTGTTGCTATGGAGCTGCGGAACAGTTCTGGGAGTCAAACAAACTCCTGAGATTACCGTTGGCGAGGCGAAGTTCTTTCGTACTATTGAAGCTCACACCGACGCACCTGTAACCAGTGGAAATCGCATCGATGTTCTCCTAAACGGCGATGAAACTTTCCCGGTCATGCTCGGCGAAATAAGAAAAGCGAAATCATCGATCACATTTGCACAATATCTCTACGAAGATGGCTCTATCGCTCGCGAGTTGGCCCAGGCTTTCGCCGAGCGATGCCGTGCAGGCGTGAAGACGACAATTCTTCTTGATAGTCACGGGTCAGGAAAGGTGCCTTCAGAGATTATCGCAACTATGAAGGACGCTGGCTGTAATGTGGAATATTTCCGTAGAATAGAGGCCGACGGAATTATCTTTCCATGGAAGCTGCTACGTTACAATTATCGAAGCCACCGGCGCGTCTTGGTGATCGACGGTCGGGTCGGCTTTACGGGAGGATACGGCATAAGCGAAGCATGGACCGGCAATGGCCGCATACCGGAACATTGGCGTGATACAAATGCTCGAATCGAAGGACCCGTTGTAAGATTCCTGCAAACGGCTTTTGCTGAGAGCTGGCTCGAAGCGACCGGCATTGCCATAGGGGGCGACGACTATTTTCCGCATCTTGAGCCAAAAGGAAACCTTTCGGCACAAATCGTTAAAAGCTCGCCGACAGGGGGTAGTTTTCAGAACTACATGCTTTTTCTGCTATCGATCAACTCAGCGAAAACGTCCGTTTTGATCACCAATCCATACTTTATTCCAGATGAGGTCATGACCAATGCCTTGCTCAAGGCGGTGGAGCGCGGGGTTCGGGTGGTGGTCTTGGTCCCTGGTAAAAGCGACAGCCGATTTACCTATACGGCCAGCCGCAGCCACTACGGAAAACTTCTGCTTGGCGGTGTTAAGGTATTTGAGTATCAAGCGTCTCTGATGCATGCAAAGACCATAGTCGCTGACGGTGTTTGGGCTACGATTGGTAGCACCAACTTCGATAACCGATCTTTTGCCTTGAACCAGGAAATCAACCTTACAGTCTATGATAAGGGCACAGCTCAAAAACTTGAGAAGATTTTTAGCGACGATCTAACATACTCCAAGGAAATAACTTACGAAGCATGGCAGTCGCGAGGTATTTTCGAGCGATTATTCGATTTCTTTTCATTTCCGATCCGGGAACAGCTGTGATTCGCCGCGGGGTTTTCCCTTTCGCCATAACGATAATTTCGTGAAGGATCATTTAGCCATGAATGAAGATGACAAATCCGCTTCGGAGCAACGCAAGACAGTTCACGACGAATCTCAATCTCTAAGCGACCATGCGAAGATCGGCGAATCAGCCGAATCGATCGAGCAAGCGCGTCAGGCGCTCATTAAATTAAGAATACGACGAAGGAAGCGGACGGTCATTATAAAATGATCGATTCATCGGTTCCCATCGGAACTGCGTCTTGGGAGAGCTGTTTGTTTGCCATGTTTATTGCCACGAGGGCGAAGAAAGCTCTGCGCCAAAACAATTCTCGGACTATTGGATTTGTGGCGATGTGAAGAGTTGAGCCAACGTATTAAGGCGGCTGAGACAAGAAGCTGTTTCATGGCCAAGACATGAAGCTAAAAGTGTACGCTGAAGTAAAAAACCAGACATGAATTATCCACGCCATTTCAGCGAATGCCTTGCTGGCCGCCCTATTGCAGGCTAAAAACCACTACAGTCGTGGCATCCATTTTGCTTTCTCTCGGCGGGTGCTGAAATGATTCGCCGCAAGTTGGCCTGAAAAGTATTTAGGAGGTCTATTATTCGAATGATCGTACTTCCTGCAAAAAGTTTTACTTTTCTTGCAAGATCATGCTGGCACTCAATCCGTGAACCCGCAGCTTTCAGTGTTCAATTGTGAGCCGGAAGCGTTCCCCCTCCGCCAGCTGTTACCCACCAGTTAATACTTCTAAAAGCATCAACATCACCAGCGGGGTGAGCAAAGAGGTCGCGGAAACGCCTAGTGCGCTACTGACTTTCATTAAGCAGGAGAAAGGCTATGCGCTTATCGAAATTCATTATGACGAACCTTGAAGCGATTGTCACGGAATGGGAGTCGTTTGCCAGCACCGTGTTACCCGAAAAACAATTTGATAGAGCCACATTACGCGATGACGCGGCTCAAATCCTATCGACCATCGCTCGGGATATGGAAACACCGCAAACTGCGTCACAGCAGACCAAGAAATCCCAAGGTCTCGGACCAAAGACACTACAGGATACCTCGGCGGAAACGCATAGTCTCGTTCGGCTTGGGCAGGGCTTTAACCAAGTGCAAGTGATATCAGAGTTCCGCGCCCTTCGGGCAACCGTCATTCGGCTCTGGTTGAATAGCTCACCTGAGATCGACGATGCCGCAATGTTGCAGTTGATTCGCTTCAATGAAGGGATCGATCAGGCGCTTTCCAAATCGGCTGCGCGATTCATGGAGAAGATTGAGGAATCCACGAATTTTGCAGTTGCTGTTCTGGCTCACGATTTACGGAATCCACTTCATGCCATTCTGTCGGCGGCTCAATTGCTTCAAATCATAGACCCTATCGATATAGCTGCTCTCGGTAAAATCGCCACGAACATGATCAATAGCGGCACACAGATGAGCAGGTTGATCGACAATCTCCTTGATTTCACGCGAACGCGCCTTGGCCAAGCTTTGCCTGTGAACCGGCTGGAAATAGATGTTGCTCCGGTTTGTCAACGGGTTGTAGCGGAACTCGCCACGGCGTACCCCGACCGCACAATTGAGTTAAGTTGCTCCGAATGTCTTCGAGGCTCGTTTGATGGGACCCGTATAGGCGAGATGCTGTCCAATCTGATAGCCAACGCGATACAGCATGGTGATCCGGCAACTCCCATAACCGTCACGGTAAGTCTGGAAGCCGATCACATGGTCTTTCGATTACACAACGAGGGTACGCCTATACCGGAGCCGGCTCTGCAGACGATCTTTGATCTTATTCCTCTTCGAAGAAAAGAAGACAAAAAGCCACAGAGTGAGTTTAGCCATCTGGGTATTGGCTTATTCATAGTCAAGAAAATCGTTGAAGCCCATTCCGGAATGATCAGCGTAAGCTCCACGGCGGCCGCCGGGACCACGTTCGTGGTGAGTCTACCTTGCCACGAAAGCGAGGTGGGCTAACTCAGCAAGCGCATGTATCCTGCTTCATGGAGGATGCGGCCTATCCTAGTGATCGATGGTGACCAATCCCGAGCCAAGTACAGCCCGTTTACCGCGCATAATCACCGGCAGGTCGAGCTTGAAATCCCGTAAAGCCGATCTTTGGACCTTCGGCAGATTCCGAACACCGATCGCGCCGGCTAAATCTCAATGAAAAATTGCCAACACGATCGCGAACGTTCGTCTCTTACTCTTTTTTAGATTTTCCAGCCCCACGTACGCGGTTTGCAAGGTCGAAAATTCCCCGTTCCATCATACGCCGCTTCCGCCAGCGCTTAAACCTGACAAACGCTGCCCTGCCGACCAAGAAAATAGCGATTATACAAATCGGCACGAATATCGTTCGAGTCATTTCTGAGTCCATCTTGCCCCTTTGAGTCATAATTTGGAGTGTCTGACTCCGCCGAGCGAGCAATGCACGGACCAGATTTTTTATTTCTAAAAAACCCCTTAATTTATAATTATTTAGGATACTATCGCAATAATTTATTGCAAATTTCCTTACAATAAATGTAAGGTTCACTTACAAATCCGAGTAAGACATGACACACGCTAAATCGTTGAGAGTAATTGGCCAGTCAATGGAAAACGCAAAACTCCAGAATTTCGAGCTGAATACAGATGGCTCCAATTATTTCGCGCAGAGTGATTCCCTGGACGCAGCAAGTGAATGGATATTGCGCCAAGCTCTCACTCCTGTGAGCGCGCGCGAGCCAATATTTGACAGTTCCGTGCGCTTCACTCCAGCTGATATTTCACGCCTTGACAACCAGGCAGAGAAACAAAGGAAAATCAATCCATCTCCCCACACACAGGCCTATCGTCGCCTTTCACAACTTTTACGTGCCTTGGGTGATCATCTTGACCGAACCCAAGTGAACACTTTTCATATTTTCTGGGCGTCCAGTTCAGTTGCTGTCGATTTTCAGTTACCGGATGGACGGAGTGATTCCAGAACCTTCACCGCCGAAAAACTGGAGCAACTGGGATCGCATTCGAGATTTCGAAGAGCGAGTCGGGTCCATACCAATTTGCCAGGTTCGCTGAAACCGCGTGGCCCACGAAATTGATGTCACAATGTTCCATTACAGTGGGTGAGTAAAGGTTCGAGAGAAAAGTGGGGCGGGATTTGGCCGATGACGATCTCGATTAGATCGAAAATAAGTGCGATCAACGGGACAGCAAATTAGGGGCGCGAGTTTTTATGAGAGGACATAAAAGCAAATTTCGAATGATTAAGGAGATTTTTTATGAGAACTACCAATCGTTATTTTTCCTCGGCGTTTTTTGCGCTGTTAGCGGTGATGTTGATGACCACACCGGCCCAAAGCGCCCCAGTCGGTGGCGACAATGAAGTCGAGGCTGCCGCCGGTTTTAATCACGCGCAGGGTTCGGACAGTGGATCATTCAATGTAGACCTGCAATTCGGCCGCTACCTCACTCCAGGATGGGAGCTCGGCATTCGTCAGGCCCTGAATTACAACTTTATCGACGACGGTCGCGACTCGTGGGTGGCCACGACAACGCCGTTTTTGGTTTATAACTTTCACTTCAACGATTACGTGATCCCATTCTTAGGGCTCAATGCCGGCGTCGCGTACAATGACCATGATATCGTCGGAACCTTCGGTCCCAATGCCGGAGTGAAAATTTTTCTATCGGACCAGACGTATGGGATTAGGATCATGATCAGGATGATTGCAAGGATTAGCGCAACGACTTGGTCGGCAACATGGGCTCCTTCGTAGGTATCTACAGGTTCGGACAGTCGACGGACTTTCTGTGCGGAGATGATGACCATCCTACAAAATCAGGTCAGTCGTACAATGAAAGAAATCCGCGTTGAATTTTTTCTTCGCTTTACACTTTACCGCAGAAGAAGCTTCAGCAAGCCTAATTTGAAAGCATCACTGAACACATCCTGATTCAGGGCCTCGCCTAATAAATCCAGAAATTGATCTTCTGGAAGATCGAGTGGGCTCATCATGAGTCTTCCATCATTCGACCACGAGAATTGTAACTCTTCCTGATTCGTACCTTTGACAGAGAGTTTCTCAATCCGAGCGTAGCCTTGCTCACCAAGTTGCGCGGTAGCCAACTCGGTAGCATATTTCGTATCTCTCATTTTAATCTCCTTGTTGAGCACGTTGCTAACGTTTCGAAGAGTGAGTGTTGCTTCGAGCAATGTCTCGGATCGATCATCCCTGCTCTAATTCCTTCTTGATCTCTTTGTCGATCTCGTAATCGATGCTGTCGAGCTTGCAGCCGAGCGCGTTCAGATATTTGTAGGTGATCAATTGTTTAGAGCGCGGCCAGTTGTCCACAGTCACCTTGACCGCGTCCTGGTGCAGTATCTTGCGTGCCAGCGCTGGCATGCTCATGAGAATCTTCTTTCCTTTTCAAAGATCATTTCCAACTTGTGACCGATCAGCGTGATCGACACCGAAGTTTGGGTCTTGCTTTTCAATGTTACCTCCACGGCTCTCAAGCATTCTGGGACCTGGTGCCGGGGCGAAATTTACCAGTTGTCGTTTCCAGTTGCGGGTTCCACCCCGGCTTGACAGTGTTAAGCAAGGACCGCGCCCTAATCTTCGACGGTTGCCTGGGTAACTTAGGTACCCATCCGAGCAATTGCGCGTCTTCGTATCAGTGGCGATTCTGCCTGCTAAAATCACCCGCGATCGAAACGGTCAAATTGTCGGCCTTGGAATTCCTGATAAAAATGACGAGCAAACAATTTCGTGAGGCAATATCAGACCATACCCGGAGTTTCTGAAACGCGCAGATGCAGGGGAACAACCTTTCGGCTCGAGCACTAGTAATGGCAATGATTGCTGCGGAAGCTTCGTTGTAAAAGGTAATACGCGCAATCAATTCCGGGCTGTATTGAGCTGTTTAATAGCCCGTTTTGCTACGGAACTAGGGATCGATCCATCATCGGTTATGACGGCGATGCGGGCGAGGGACCTCCAACATGGGCGCCAGCAGGTTGAATCATAACCGAACCTTATTGCGGCGAGTCTGCTGTGAAATATGCTTTTAATTGGTACACGGCCTCGCTAAGTGTAAGCCATGCTCGACAGACCAACGATCGAGGACCTAGAGCGAAGCTCGACGAGCTTTCGATCACATATCTGAAACACCCCCACACTAAGGAGATGCAACGAGAAATTATCGATCTGGCAAGGCGCTTGGACGAACTAAAAAAAGAAGCGACCACCGGAAAGAAATAATCGCGCGGGCATAAGGGAGGATTGCATTTTGTAGCGAGCAGGTTGCTTCCGTTTTCGCTTTTATATTAGAGTGCGCGCACTACGACAACACGCCGAACGCCGACCCAGCTTTCTATAGTGCAAGATGCAACCGTCTCTTCTTTTCGTCGACGACGAACCGAACTTTCTGGTGCTAGTGGACCGAATTCTTACCAACGAAGGCTATCGCGTAACTACCGCGCTCGATAGCCGCCAAGCGCTCGCCTATGTCGATTGCGTAGACTTCTCGCTCGCTGTTCTCGATATCAAGATGGCTCCGATTGATGGCGTTGAAGTCTTGGCGCGAATCAAAAAACGCAGTCCATCGACGCGTGTCATAATGATCACCGGCTATCCAACGGAGGAGAGCCGCGCTGAATGCATTAGACTCGGCGCCGACGCTTACTTGACCAAACCCATTAATTTCTCAGAATTGAAAACCTTGCTCCGTGATTTAATGGCTGTAGGCCCATTGCCGTATTAGCGCGATTCGGTCGTTTACATCCATGGCCTCACGTCGTTGGCCACTCCGCAACTGCGCGTTCGCCGAAGACGCCGGTGGCAACACCAACACCCGTATCTGATAACTTGAACCGACTTCGCTCTCAAAATTCTTCTTACGTGCCTTGAAGCCGGCTCAAACTTGGAGAATTTTCAGCGAAGCCGTGCAAAAAAGAAGGGCCGCCAGATCTCTGGCGGCCCTTTGCGCACTCAAAGGCAAATTTGAACCTAGTCACGATAGTGATCGTGGTCGTGATCACGGTTGCGACGCCAGTCGTCACGATTCCAGTCGTCACGATCACCGTAGATTGCTCTTCGGTCTTGACGAATCTCCCTTTCTGATCGCGTATCTTCTCGTTGTATTCACGGGCTTCGCGGCGATCACCTTCGCGACGCTCCTGATTACGCCGCTGTCTTAGCTGTTCGAGCCGTCGCTGATCACGGCGCAACTCTTCGCGCTGTCGGCTATTGCCCGGAGGGTTCGGGTCCGCATAAGCGCCCACGCTCGGCATTATCAGAGCACCCGCCAATAGGCTTACGGATATTATCGCGTTCGATTTCTTCATTTGTCTTTCCTCCTTTTCACGTTCACGTTGCGTACATGAGACTAAACGCAAGCGCCATACCAACGCGTAAATATCAGATAACTTGAGGCTTCTGGAAATGGAGACGACCAGTTAGGAAGAAAATTCCGTTCGGAGTTTGGACAACTTCGGACGGTCCCATTTCAGCGACAGGAGCAAAAGTAGGGCGGCTCCGCCGCTCTCGCCATTACGGGATTTGGCAGCGTCCCCAAAGAAGGCCAAGCGCTCACATTCACATTGAAGCTACCGCTCTTGGCAAAATCCAAATGTTGGACGGGGCAGACGAAAAGCGTAACCAATCAGTCTGTGTTTAGCACGGCCGCGCCGCGGTGCAATCCTTTGACGTTCGGATAGAGGTTCCCATGGGAACCGTGCGGCCTCTGTCATGGATTTACTTCCTCTCTTTGGGCGTATTGAAGATATTTTCCAACTCCGCGTCGTAATCAGAGACGGCGGCTTGATGAAAACTCTCGCTTAAAACCTTCAGAATCCGGACCTTTTTTGTAATGGTGAAATTCTCCATCGCCGTCTATCTCGCGGCCTCTTTTTTGCTCGTGGCGTTTGCCGTGACCGGATAGCACTTCTTCTATTCCGTCACACGCGCGCGTTCAAGTTACACGCGCGGAGACACAAAGGGGAAAGCAGCGGACGCCACCTTCCTTTCGCGGCGCCGACAGCTTCCCCTTTGTGTCGCAGGCTTGAGTGAGACGTGCAGCATGGGTCCATCACTACTTATTGTCGACGACGAAGCAAACTTTCTGGTTCTATTGGATCGGATTCTTTCTCGCGAGGACTATCAGGTCACCGCGGCGCGCGGCGCCGCACCGAGCCATCCACCATCTCGATCGCGAAACCTTCGATCTCGCTATTCTGGATATCAATATGTATCCGATGGGTGGCGTTGAGCTCCTGGCGGAAATAAAAGAGCGGTCACCCGCAACACAGGTGATCATGGTGACCGCCTATCCGACCGACGATACCCGCGACGAATGTGTAAAATTGGGCGCGGCGGGTTATCTAACTAAACCCATTGATATCTCAGAATTGAAAAACGTACTGCGTCACTTGGCGGGCGCGTAGGGTTTAATGAAGCGACCAATCGAAAACGCCGAGATAGTTAAAACGCATAGATTTCTGTCGTTAGAGCGTGCGAGACAAATCGAGACCGCCAATTTCCTTGACTGTGAGGCCGGCATGATTTCCTCAAATCGTGACCATTTGGGCACAGAAAATACAGTCATCGAAAACAGACAGCCGATGTAAGCTTCGTTTTCATGCTCGATGATTAGTAAGCATTTGTCGGAAACTATTTTCAAAAAATATAATACCGTGGTGCAAGTTACACTCCGATATTTACGAATCGCAATCCCACGGATCAAGGCTAGAAATTTCCTTGGCTGATCACCACACTTGGAACACAAAAAGGCGTGACACATCTTTCACACTCAATACGAGGTTGCCTACTGGAGCAGCCAAATCTAGAATGATATCGAATGCCGATGTTCGGAAGCGGCAGCGCACCATAGCGCAGTGCACGATTTTTCTCGATCACGTTGCGTGTTCGGCTGACTTTCCGGAGGGTGGACGTTAGACTCATCCGCGCTGAAGAACAACGCAATTCCCGTTGGTGCTCTCATCACTTACTTCGCCAATGTATTGAGAAACCCTTCCCATTCCAGTTCTTCGAGCAGCGAATTGTCGTAAAACTCTTCCATTCGCGCAGAGGTTGCTGCCCTCACCCTTCCCTCTCCCAAAGGGCGAGGGTGAGAGATATAAAACCACCGCTCCATAGATGCGCTAGCCATCGTTGTTTCTGAACATTGCCGCTGCAATGGCCGCGCGGTTAGCGGAATTTTAAGACGACAG
>CAWERH010000054.1:0-152918 GCA_963811315.1 uncultured delta proteobacterium | reverse complement strand
TCAATGCCGAGTTCACCGGCGATCGTTTCGACCGGTTCATCGTTCTTAACGGCGGGCACGGAGCATGGAAACAACCCAACCAGTACATTTTTTTTGGACTTTACGCGGATATTGTTACCGGAGTCATCACGCTGGACGGCGTCAATGAGCACGATTGGATCGCCTCTCGCCGGAGATTCGAAGAGCCTGCCAGCAATTATTTCCAAGCCGTTGAGCGCCAAGATCCCCGTGTGACCACAGCTCCGTTCACCATGGCCGCGCTCAAGCTTGACGCCGACCTTTACCGGTTCGCCTCCCGTCATGCCATCTTCCAGGTATCCAATCTCGCTTACACAGTGGTCGATGCTCTACGCACGGCCTTGCGGCGCTACGCATCGCGCACACCAAAGATTTCAATCACCGCTGAAGACGACTGGGTCAAAGCCTCGTATGCACATATGTTCGCCTTCCACGATAAAATGACGCGAACGGAACGCAAAATCTGGTCGCTGCGGCAATATGAAAAATACATTCGTCTGATGCATGGGGGCGCCGAAGCTCTAAATATTAAGAGCCTTTTCCTCATTCAACCGATCCCAGGTTGGGGAAAGCCTCTCACGGAACGCGAAAGGACATTCGCTCGGCGCGGTGACCGGACACTGTACAAAGAGATGACCGACCAACTGGTGGGTCTGCGCGAGCAGTTTGGGATCCCGGTCTACAGCCTGCTCGACGTATTTCAGGATACGAAAGAAGAAATCTATCAAGACCAGGCTCATGTTAACCAACTAGGTAATGAGATCATCGCCAGACGAGTCGCAGATTTGATTGCGGAGGTTTGGGGCTGGCCACGCAAGCGGCCGCAATAACTTGCCACAGCAGAGCCGCACCTCAATGTAAAAATGATAGGGTGAACGCGCCTGCACGAGCTGCCGGCTTTAGCCAGCGGCACTCTTTCACCGCTCCCTCTGGGCGGCCACATACGCCTCTGGATCAATTAAACTGAATATTTCAGGTGACCTCAGAAAGATGTCGCGCAAATTTTTCAGGAACCCGTATGAACTTCTTGAATCTGGCAAAGTAATGGCAAAGTGGATAAAATTTCCGTGTATTCTCAATTAGTTACAGGTGCTAAGAGAAACACCGATCCTCGTGTCGGTAGGGTCGACAGCCGTAGCTGTAATCGACATGTCCGCGACTGCTCGTCACTCGGGCCGCCCAGAGCGGTGGCGCTTAAAAACTGGACACGCACGGGCACAGCCAGCGATCAAAAAGTGCTTTCCATTTCAAAGAAGGCGGTCTGATGCGTTTGGGCACAAGGCGGGCATAATTCAGGCACTCGGAAGAGCGGGTATGATAGACGCACCGAGTAAGTTGTTGATTTATTTGGTGCCGGAGGCGGGACTTGAACCCGCACAGGGTTGCCCCTACCGGATTTTGAGTCCGGCGCGTCTGCCATTCCACCACTCCGGCACGGAGAGATAATTAATAACGGAGAGGTAAGTGGAATACAAGAAGTTCGACACTTGCGAACGGCTGATCCGCTGCCCGAATCGTTGAAATAGTTGATCCCGCCAATAATTTGCAACGACGATGATCCTGTGCGATGTTCGCGGTCGAGCGCGACTCGTAGGACGAGTTACGGCAGCCGCGGATCAAAGTACGAACCGGATTTCCCCTATGAAAAAGAACCCGAGCAGCGGCAATTCAGTAAAAATCCTGGCCCAGGATCTGAAGATCGCCTCCAGCATTCTCGAATGGGAAATGGGCGATATGTGGGGGCATGTCGGAGTGCGGCTTCCCGATGGCAAGGGGATCATGGTGAAATCGATTCGTCCCGCGTCCGGCGAGGATGAGCGCAAAGATTGGCTTGTGCGCTTCGACTATTCCGGCAAGAAAATCTCCGGGGTCGGCAGTCCGCCATTCGAGGTGCCGATCTACACGCAGATCTTTAAGGCCCGGCCGGATGTGCAAGCGATCGCGCACGCGCATGCGCCAATGTGCATTGTGTTGAGTCTGGCGGACAAGACCGTCGTCGCCGTGCACATGCAGTCGATTCCTTTCGAACAAGGTGTACCGTTATACCCGCGGCCGATTCACATCAAGGACGATGCGGAAGGCGCCGACCTGGCTCGCGCCTTGGGTCAAAGCAAGGCCGTGCTCATCAAGGCTCACGGCATCGTCACAGCGGGCAAAAGCATCGACGAGGCTTGCATGACCGCGCTCTGGTTGGAGCGAGCGGCAAAGATCCAGGTTCTCGCGCACACCATCGGGTTTGCCGGGCCAACGGCGGAGTTCGTGACTGAGATGGTCAACAGTAAGGATACCTTGCTCAATCGCCCCGATATCGCGCGCGTGCGCCGGGCCGGCAGCGGTTATTCTTACGAATGGCGCTTCTATGCGAACAAGGTACGGCTGAGAGAAAAGTGGATGCGCGGATGGACGTAATCCTTCCCGAGAGATGACATGGCCGATTCGATCAAACTCACCCTAGGTATTGCAGGCCGTAGCATGCAGGCCGTAGGCAGGCCGTAGGGTCTATCATCACAGCACAAGAGGGACCGTCCGCTATCTTCTCCCGGTGACTACGCTCACCCGCTTTTTTGGCTGGCGCACAATTGGTCCTACCGTGGTGAAGTGAACTTCAAATTCCTTGGCGATTTGTTGATAGCCGGCGTATCGCGCTGAGCTTTGGTCCGACGTTACAGTTCGGGCCTTCGGATCCCAGCCCCAAAAACCTCCCCACTATTGATCCGCCCAGTGCCGATAAGAACGGTGCCGACAACACTGAACAATAGCGAGCACCACCTCGATCATCGACTCGTCGGTCTGACGCCGGCGTAGCTGGCCGGGCGCGCTGTTCAGTCGACCACCGATCGATCGGGAACGAGCGACCGCTGGAGCCACTGGAACATCCGCCATCCGACGGGGTCAGGGGCGAGTGTCGACGCTGCAAGCGCAGCGGCCTCGTCAGAGATCGGTCGCCCGTTCGGCGCTTTCACGTGGACCTCGGCCACCCGTTCGGCCATCACAAACCATCCGATCGATTCCTCCACCGACCGGCCGACCGTGAGCAGGCCGTGGTTGCGCAGGATGCAGAACTTCCTGTTGCCGAGCGCTGCGGCGATGCGCTTGCCGCCATCGATCGAAAGCACCTCCACTTCCTCATCGTCGAAGAGGCCCTGGTCGAACACGAAGGCACACGCCTCCTGACTGAGCGCGCGAAACGGCTCGACGTTGGCCGACCATGGCGTGCCGAAGGCGGTGTGGGTGTGAGATGCGCTCACGACTTCGGGACGGGCAGCGAGCAGCGGATGGTGGATGTAGTAGCCGGCCGTGTTGACGGCACCGGTCGCGTTGCCGTCGGCATCCTTCACTTCGCCACCGGGCCCGACCAGCACCAACTGGCGGACCGTCGCCGCGCCGAAGGGGACACCCCAGTCGAGCAGCCAGAAGTGGTCGGTCAACTCGGGGTCACGGGCCGATATGTGGCCGTCGCCGAGCATCCCCCACCGCAGCGCGCCGAAGATGCGGTATCCAAGCGCACACATCCGCTTGCGATGCGCCCGTTCGTCGGCAACCGAACGGATGGTGCCGTAGGGCTCGACCCCGTCGAACGGTGGATAGGGACTCGATGTCATGTCGTCCATGGTACCTCGCGCAATTCAGTCGGGTGTTATCTGGCCCAGCGGTGTCGGACTTGCCTAAATCTACCAACTCTTTTGCAGCACCCCGCTAACGATTGACGGATGGCAAGCAAGAAACTCCGCCACCTGAGAAGCAAGATAGCCCTGCTCCAACACGGCTTCGCGCATGAATCGGTCCCGGGCCTTGAGCACGTTTGCAAGCCAGCCTTTGCGCAACAATATATCGGCAGACAGTCCCCACTTCACTGCCACGTTCTTGATCAAATCTTTTAGAGGCGCTCGCCGAAAGACGGGTGGCGGGATTGTTTCTTTGACAATCTTCTTCACGAAGCGCTCTGGTCCTAAAAACGAGCCGCGACTCCGGGATGCCACTCCGCCCAGTAATTCACTCTCGCTCCATAATAAGAGCTGGCGGTCTTAGAACTCAGCATCTTGAGTTCTCCGCTCCTGAGCTCAATAGGCTATTGAAAAACTCTCTCGGAGTCTTTCGACCGGGTCAGGGCGAACCGGAGCAGGGCTGAAAAGGATCGAACAAAATCCGTTCCGAGCTCTGTCGAAGCATGTTTGAGTTTGTCAACAGCCTGTCAAAACAAATTGCTACCCATCACAAGGCGTATTCTAGGATACGCTCGCGATGGCTTCGCCGTGGGTTGCTCCCTTCACCGCTGACGCCCGCAGTTTGAGATTGTAGAGATTGTTCACATTGGTGCTGAGCAGCTTGGCGCGATCGGCGGCCGTCAGGTGGGCCATATCCCGATTGATGACATCCCGTGAGTTAGGCCAGGTGGAGTTCTGATGCGGATAGTCATTGGACCACATGCAGTTGTCGCTTCCCCACCAGTTGAACATCCGCCCGCCGACATGGTCATTGAAGAACGTCGCATAGACTTGCCGCAGAAAATATTCGCTGGGCAATTTATCAATCGGCACCTTTTCCGCGTGGCGGCGACGGAGAAACTCTTTGTCGCATTGGCCGAGCCAGAAGGGCATCCAACCGACCTCGTTTTCCACCGAGACGATCTTCAGTCTCGGATAGCGTTCCAAGACTCCCGAAAAGATCATGTCGAAAAGCGCGTCCTCAATTTCCCTCGTCTGGTTTACGCCGATTCGGTACCGGTTGATGCCATGGCTTGTCTGCCGCTTCACGCTGGCGCCGAAGCCGGTAAGAATGTGCAAATGGACCGGCAGCTCAAGATCTTGAGATGCCGCCCAGAAACGCTCGTAATGATCAGAAGTGAAAGGCAACTTCGGATCCGGCACCTGCCAAATCATGGTGCCGACAATCCCTTGCTTCTTGCAGCGCTTCATTTCCGCGATGGCATGCTCGATGTCATACATTGAGATAAGCGCGATGCCGTACAAACGGTCCGGCACCTTTTGGCAATAATCGATCAGCCAATCGTTGTAGGTTCGGAACAAGGCTTCCTGAAATTCGGCGTCTTCGATGCAATACAAACCGAGTCCCAAACTAGGATAAAGGACTTCGGCAGATACGCCATCCTGTTCCATGTCTTGCATCCGGACAATCGGGTCCCAACCGCCTGGGCGAGCCACGGAAAAACCGGCCCGGTGAAAACTCTCGAGCTGGTCCGGCCGCTGTCCAGCCATGAACAGGCCCCCCACCGCCTGAACCGGGACCTCCGGTGAGCCGAACATCCACGCGTCTCTTTTCTCGTCGAAAAAAGCCTTGGGTGCCCGGTCTCTGCAGCGACGCGGGCATTCCCTTCTCCCAAAGATCGGGAACTTCGATAACGTGAGAATCCGCCGAGATTATTAAATCTTCCACGACGCCTCCTTTTTTTGACTATTTCTTCGCCCAGAGTTGATCGAAGAATCCGCTTCTATCCATCTCGTCCAGATACTGGTTGTCGACCATTTCTTGCGGCTTGACCTTTTTTGCGCGCGCATCCGTCGCCGCGAGCTCATCGAGGATTGCCTGCAACGCATCCGGCTTGAGGATCAAGCGCGGTTCCAGCACTTTGATCTCGGCATTGTACGCGGAGTCCAGCACGCTTTGATCACTGATCCTAAGATATTTGCCCAAGACCTTATAGACGAATTTCCGATCCGTGTGCATGATCTTTGACGACTCCGCCATCGCGCGCATGAAGTTACCGATCACTTGCGGTCGTTTCGCTATAATGGACCGCTTGGTAACAAACGCGATGGCCGAGTAGGGAATCTTGAGGTCGGAGCCGTAAATCACGTAGTGATAACCACGGGCGATGGCTTGCGCGTCCGTGGGCGACGTCAGATTGCCGACCTCGATCGCGCCGCTCGCGAGAGCGGCAAACGTCTCGGCATCCCCGCCGGTTTGAATGAAACTGTAATCGCGGTTCGGCTCCATGTTGTATCTGCGCAGGGCCTGAATCGTGAAATAGTGCGCGTTGCCACCGATCCGGCTCACGGCGATTCTCTTGCCCCGCAAGTCTTCCGGAGTTTTGATATTCCCAACGGCCACCAGGGTCTGGGTGAGGACATTTTTGCCACCCCCGATGAACACAATATCGGTAGAGCCGCGCACGAAGGCTGCGACATTGCCGATGCCTCCGGTCACCGTTATCTCGGCATCGCCGCTCAACAGGGCGGCAGTGACGATATTGGATGAGGCGATGAACACCAGTTAAAGTCTAAATTGTATTTTCTGAATAATCCCGCTTCCTGTGCAATCCAAGGATACGACGTGGAGATGTTGCGGGCGGAGTGGACGCCATAGAGCTTATCCGAAGTCGTGGCGCCATGTCCGTTTGTCACGACGAGTTCGACAAGCAGCGCCACTGCGAAAATGCAGCCGCGCTTGTGTTTGCTGTTCATCCTCGACACGACAGCCTCGTTACAGGACCGTAGAGTGTCTCGAATCAATCTGCCCTCTTCTAACTCCCCGGGGCAGATGTTGTCAAAGAATTACTCAAGCTCGCTAGTCGGACTACGACGCTGGCTGATTTGCAGCGTGTGTTCATGGTTACAGGATTTTGAAGGCGGCCACCGACTTTTCTCAGTGATCGAGAAAGAGCGGGCATCGAGCCCTCAATCGCTTTTCGATCCGACGAGAGGATCATCATCCGGATTTCCTCCATTGGCAAGCGGCACGGATCGCTCGACCTCAACGCCTACTATAGAAACACCCAATAGCGTTGTTACAATTAATGTAAGAGCGAGAGGAACGTGCAGACGAATTCAAAGACCGCAGCAACATTTGATCAAGATCCTGCGCCGCCGCAGGTCGACCAGATTCTTCAGGACGGAGGAGATTCAAATGACTAGTGACACTCGCTATGAGGCACATACATCGGACGCCAGCAGGCTACTCGACGCAGCACGGCGGCTCGGTCCGCTCATTCGCGAGCACGCCGAGGCCGGGGAGCAGCGACGACGGTTGTCGGCCGAAGTGATCGACGCCATGCGTGAAGCCGGACTCTTTCGCATGCTCCTTCCCAAATCCCTCGGCGGGCTGGAGACCGACCCGCTCACCTGCTCGCGGGTCGTCGAGGAGATCGCCGGGTTTCACAGTGCCGCCGCGTGGTTGCTGCAGGCGGGGAACACCGGCGCCTGGTGGGCGGCCCGCTATCCCAAGGAAGGTTGCGACGAAATCTACAAGAACAACCCGAGCGTCCTGATGGCGGCGGCGCTCCATCCACCGCAGCAGGCCGTGGAGACGAAGGGTGGCTACAAAGTCACCGGCCGTGGCCCGCTCGCCAGCAACGTCCATGACTCGGAGTGGCTATTCCTCCTCGCTCTGGTGATGGATGGCGACCGTCCGAAGATGATGGGCGGGATGCCACAGGTCATCGGCCTGACGGTGCGCACAAGCGAGGCAACGATTCTCGACACCTGGCACTCGCTCGGCATGCGAGCCACCGACAGCAACGATGTCGTGGTCGACGGCGTGTTCGTGCCGGCGCACAGGACCTTCCCGCTTGTTCCCGAGTTCGAGCCGGGTCCATACCATGGGGCCCGCTCTACCGATTTCCGGGGATCGGCGCCGTGCCTCTCACCTTAGCTCCGGTGGCGCTGGCCGTGGCACGGGCGGCGATCAACGAGGTGAAGGACTTGGCGCAGCGCAAGACCGCCTTCGGTTTCGGCAAACCACTCCGGGAGCGCGGCGTGGTGCAGACGACGCTGGCTCGGGCGGAGGGAATGCTTCGGGCGGCGCGACTGCTCTACTACGACACGCTCGCGCAAGCGTGGGATAGGACACTGGCGGGAGAGCGATCGACTCTGGAGCAGAAGTCCGACCTGCTGCTCGGAGCGGCCCACGCCGCGGCGACGGCGTCCGAGGTAACCGACATGATGCACCGGATCGCGGGCACCACCGGCATCTACGCGAAGAATCCCCTCGAGCGCCTTTTCCGGGATGCGCAGACGATCCGGCACCACGGATTCATGTCGGAGAACCGCTTCGAGGCGGTGGGACAGGTTTATCTGGGCTTAGAGCCGGAGTTCATGATGCTGGCATTCTGAGTATTAGTCGATCCGCCGCCTCTCGACACGGACACCAAGTAGAGCGCGCTATTTCTAAAAGCGACCTGACCAGATGCGGCTGACTCTCATTTTTTAGGAAGAGCAAAAAACACTGCGAAAGGCTAAGCAGTTATGTATCTCGATCTTTCACAATATCGCGGTCGCCGGATCGTCGTGATCGCAGTCTCGCTCATCGCTATTCTGCTGGCGCAATTCAATTCTGCAGCGTTGGGTGACGGTCAGGCTCGGCCTCACGACTCAGCAACAGCCGCCGGCGGACAAACAGTTCTCGTTGTGCAGGAGGGCCCAGGCAAAGTCGTTTTGTTTTCCGCCGAAAATCCGGCGCAACGAAAAACTATAAAGGTCGGCGAAAAGCCGCATGAGATCGAAGTGACGCCCGATGGTCGAACCGCCTTTATCTCCAATTTTGGTCTTCTCGAGGTCAACCATCAAGTCGGCACGCCGGGGACGACGATATCCGTGTTGGATATCGTGCGCGGCGCCGAGCGCGCGAAGTTCCGCCTTCCTGCCGGCGCGACTGCGCCGCACGGATTGAAATTACGGCCGCCGAAATATCGCGAATTGTTCACCAACGCGGAAGCAGGCAACGAAGGAATGATTGTTTTCGACGCAGAGCTCGGGGCGCGTGCTGCGCAGCTTTGCGCTTCCCCGCGGCGTGCACAATTTTCTTTTCAATGCCGACGGCACGGCGCTGTTCGCCTATACAACGACCAACGAAGTCTTACGCATCGATCCTGACCGCGGCGCGGTGACTGCATCAGTCAAAGTTACATCTCCGCGCGGTCTCGCTTGGACCGCAGACCACCGCCGCCTCATCGTCGGCGGAAAAAATGAACTTCTCCTGTTAGACCCGGTCAAAGTTGTCCATCGAATCTCGATTGGCCGATCTTGGCGTCGGCCAAATTTTTTATCCGGCTGTCACTCCGGACGGGCGTTGGATTCTTGCTCCTGCAGTTCTGGACGGCGTCGTCGTGGTCGTCGATGCCGCGACCGGGACCGTGGCGCACCGCATCGAAACCGGCAGTCCGCTCCAGGTCATTCCCGATGGAAAAAGAGCATGGGTATCCAATGTCCTTGTTCCTGCGAGCATGCTGGGGCCCAATGGGAAACCTAGGAACGGCGGAGTCGTTGTGCTCGACCTCACCACGTTCACAACCAATTCAATCTCTCAAATCCCCGATGCTAATGGGATCGCCGTGACGCCCGTTAACTCAGTAGGCGTTCGCCATTAGGGGACGTGTAGAGCTTCCGTCTTAAAGGTAAGCAGATGCACCCTGAGAAAAAAATAGTTTGTCGGTTGCCGACGGATCAAGATCTCACGGAAGACCGAGTCCAAGACCTTTCCGATCTAATTAATGCTGTCTACGATGATGCCGAATCCGGCATGTGGAAGCGCCAAGGAATCCGCACGAGTCCCGACGAAGTTAAACAACTTTTGATGGAGCAACGCCTAATACTGGCGGAGATCGACGGCGTGGTGGTTGGCTCCGTGAAGGTCGATTTAATGGGTGGAAGCATCGGCGAATTCGGCATGCTGGTTGCCGACGTGAATCATCGGGGAAAGGGAGTCGGCTCGGCGCTAATAAAAGCGGCCGAACAATGGGCCAAGCGCATGGACTGTGCAACGATGCAGCTGGAACTATTGACGCCGCGCCGCTGGAATCACCCGAGCAAGGAGTTCTTGAAGAAATGGTATCGGAAAATCGGCTATGAACCGCAGAGCGTCGAATCGTTTGAGAAATTAGATCCCGACAAATTCGCTGAATTAGCTACCGACTGCGATTTTACGGTCTGGCACAAGCGATTGGTATGACGGGGGTCACACGCGATCCAGGTGCCTTCCGGGACCGCGTCGGGAAGCCGCCTCCTGTCGGCGCGATGCCAGCATTCCCTTTTATGATGCGTTATACGCTTGTTCCAACGTTTTGATGTCAAGCTTTTTCATCTGCAGCAATGCCTTCATAACCCTTTCCGATTTCTCAGCATTTTTGTCTTGCAGCATCTCAGCTAAAACAACGGGCACGATCTGCCAGGAGACGCCGTATTTGTCTTTGAGCCAGCCACATTGTTGCGCCTTCTCATCGCCGCCTTGGGAAAGTTTGTCCCAGTAGTAGTCCAACTCGCTTTGAGATTCGCAATGGACTTGAAATGATATCGCCTCGTTGAATTTGAACACCGGACCGCCGTTCAGCGCCGTAAACGTTTGCCCGTTTAGTTCAAATTCCACGGTCAACACGGTTCCCTCCGGTTTGCCGTGGATTTCGTAGCCCTCTTTGCCGTATCGCGATATCTTTCCGATCTTCGAATTCTTGAAGATGGAGGTGTAAAAATTCGCGGCCTCCTCCGCGTTACTGTCGAACCACAAGCATGGGGTGATTTTTTTCATAAAATTCCCTTCAATGTTTTTTGTTATGAGTCGTAATTTTACAGACGTTGGCTCACGGCCAGAATATTTCCCTCGGTGTCCTTGAACCAGGCGGTTTTGGCGCCGCCTCCGGCGGCAATACTGTTCTTCATCTGCACCCCTGGAATGTCGTATTCCTCGAACACGACGCCTCGGGCCTTGAGCTCCGCGACCTCGACCTCGACGTCGCTGACTTCCCAGAAGGCCTGGCTGGCTTTGGAGGTGCCGGCGTTTGGAGTTGGGTACAGGAAGCAACCCGTACCCTTGCCAAATTCATAGATCACGCCACCCGCGAATTCTTCCTTCGCCGTAAATCCGAGGGTTTTTTCATAGAATTGCCGTGCCCGGACAACGTCCTTTGCCGGTATATAGGCGTACATCGGTGATTTCTGAAGCATGTCGAACTCCTTTCGGTTACGCTGGCTGTAGAGTTGATACATCCCATCACACTACATTCGAGTGATTCATTTTGCTCTCTTCCGTTTGATGATCGCAGCGATAAAAACGGCCGTCTTCATCAAATAGTCGTTTGGCAGAACCCGCAATCGACAACGAGCAGCCGATAATTTTTCCCGTAGCTCTTTTTACAACAATGAGGAAGCGCTTCTCGAGAGAATCCGCGAGCAAAAGCTTTGCCAGGCACGCCAGCTTCAGATCTGAATCTGGATTCTACTCTGGAGGAAAGTTGGTATCTTTCGATATCGAAAAAATGCCCAAACACCACTGCCAGACTTGCCTAAGTCAATTAATTCTTCTGTAACGCTCAGCTAACGAAAGCAAAAAGTCTAAAATAAAAATTGCCCATTAATTTCTATTATGGGCGAATACGAAATTACTAAAGCACGACACGATGTAATCCGTTCGGTGAAATCGTCGGCAAGAAAACTTATCGCCTGCAGCGACGTAAAGAAATCGCAAGCATCAACGATCCGACTTACGCACTTCGATTTGATCGTTATGTATCCTACCTCCAACACAGGTTGGGCATGCACCGACGGCCCCTCAAGCACTCGGCCGTCTTCGAGTGAGAAACATGACCCGTGCCAAGGGCATTTCACTGAAGTGTCTTCCAGCTTTCCTTCCGACAACGGTCCTCCCAGATGGGCACATTTCTCGGCGATGCGCATATATGCGCTCGCCTCTGCGCACGAGCAGGACGGGCATACCTTCGGCGGTGACGCGCTTCAATTCATTTTCAGGCAGTTGGTTTCGGCCAACACCGGAATAAAATCCTGCGGCGGCGGATAGTCACCGTATGGTCGACACCGAGCCTTTTTTTGTATACGAGGTGTCCGCCCAGATAGGCCGCGACGGCTGAAATAATAGTCCAGCAAAAGCAAATTGCCGCCCGGACCGCCTGAAATGATTGCGCCGCAGGCACAGCGACGCAATGTAGCAGGCCGTAGCCGTGATGTTGAGTAGTCCATGGGCGAGCCGATTCGGCGAGCTTCTCCTCCGCCGATCCTAGACCAATCGGCCAATCCGGTCACCGCTGCGCCAGCGGCGCCAACCAGACCCAGTTTTATCACACGGTCTGCGCTTCGGCGAAAACTGCTTCTTCCGGCAATTTCAAGCGTGTCGCAAACCGCAGCGGCTGTCCAACAACCGAGCGGCACATCTGTCAATACCACGTGCAACGGATGTCCTAACCAAGTTCCATGCAGAATATTGGCGACTTTAGTTCCGATAGGATCATCAAGCGCGGCCGCGATCGCCGGCTGCACCCGTTCTGCGATTGGTTCTAACCAATCCTGCTGGCTCACTAACTCGACAGGTAAATCGGTTGCCATGCTATCCTCCCTCTGAAATTATGATATCGCGCCTTAAGCATGGCACAAGGGGATATCCAAAAAGAGCGTGGCAGCTGTGTCAAAATTCTCTTCCGCCGTCCTGATTCTGATTCTCGAAAACCGCTGGGCACCGGGCTGTTGGCTTCCGGTCGTGCCTAGTACATGCCCATCGAACTGCCATCGACAGTCGCTTTTCCCAAAGAAGTTTTCGTGCGCAACTCTGGTGCAAAAATATCTTTGACATCCACGCACCCTACGTTTTTATTTGAACAGGGTCAGTTTATCCAATATTCATTTTTTCATTGATCGGCGTGGACACGCTCGACACGAAGAGACCGAACATGTATGCGGAATATTTTGGCAAGAAAGCGAGCGCGTTCAAGGAGGGTTCGAACGCGATGGCGGACTCGCCCTGTCTTAACTATTGGCGAACACATCGCAGACATCTTCCGCCTCCCTCACCTCGCGACTTAGTGCCTTTTGAACTTCATGTGCCTTCTTTACATTGATTGTATAGTCTCCCCCGACTGTTAATATAAAAACAGGAGCTGTGAACCATGGCATTTTGCCTGCTGGCGGACGAAACCGTGGAAGCGGGAATCAAGCGGATTGTAGTCGTGGTTGTTTCTTTTTCAATCGTCACAGGCTCGCCTGTGCGCGAATCGTATTGCACGGAGCGGGTTGTAACCGTTTTTGTGTCGAGCACGCGGTGGCGAGGTTCATGATCAGAAACAAAGTGGGAAACAGGTTTGAAGTCCTGCGCATAACTTTTCTCCTAAGGTTGGGGGATCTGAGAGTTTGCCCTACAGGCGAGCCTTCTACAACTTGACTGTCCAGATTCCCTTTCCGATCTCAGAGACCATAAATGCTCGCTATGTTATCAACGAGCAGCTTTTGCTTCTCTCCTAGCTGATATCGTCTCGATTGCGGAGACACCCGCCGCATCGTGGATACGCCATAACCCAGCAGTCGTCGCCGCTACGCTGTCGATGGCGCGAGTTACAGAGGCCTGATCTGCACCGTGCGCCATTTGATGGCGCCGCCGGGGGTTCCTTTTTCACGATTGCCAAACTGAAGCGAGATCGGACCTTCCGTGAACTGGGCGTGCTGGATATCGGCAGTTTTGGTGCCGTTGAGCACGAGCGTCAGATGCGAGCCTTTGGCGGTGATCTCATAGGTGTTCCATTTGCCGCCCGCTTTGGGCATCGGAGATACCTTGGCGACATTGGGGATGGCCCCGGTGCCGTACTCCGGGTCTGGGCGCTGGTCGTAGATATTCGCCTCGTACGCGGTTTTGGATCCGATAGTTTTGGGATCGGAAATGCGAAAAAAGATGCCGCTGTTCGTGGTGTGGTCGGCCCAGAACTCGGCCCGGATCTGGAAGTCCTTGTAGGAATTCTTCGAGACCAGATGGCCACCCTTGCCTTTGTCGGCCACGATCGCGCCGTCTTCGGCCCGCCAATTGGCGTCGCCGATCCGGTTCCAGTTGTCCAGGGTCTTGGGGTTCGAGCCGTCAAGAAGCGTGATCCATCCCGCGTCGCCTTGACCAGACATCTGTGGTGAGCAGCCCAAAACCGTGAGTCCGGTGACAAGCAGCCCTATGGTAATGGCAGACAAGCTTTTCATTGCGATCTCCTCCTTTATGATTGATAGAAATTTCGTTTTGCCCGTCTCTGGATGCTACTCCGTCCGGTAGTTCACCGTCGCTCCTTCGCAGAGGAACGCTCCACGGAAATCTTCGCGGTCTACTTTATAATTAGGCAACAGGCCCTAGGCAATAGGAAATGCGAAGGTTGGCGAAGCGCCCGTCCGAAAGGTTCCAGTCGTTTCCACCCAGAACTGAGCGCGTTCAAAGCGTGCGCGGATACCGTCGATTTCTGGATCTATTGGCGGTAATAGTGGTGCTAAGAATTTGACGGACAAGCAAGGAGTAAAAACTATGGCTACTCGATTTACCGGAGGCTGCCTTTGCGGCCGGGTGCGCTACGAATGTTCTGCCGATCCGATTTTTATGGGTAATTGCCACTGCCGCGATTGCCAAAAGGCCAGCGGTGGCGCGTATGAACCGGACATCGGCCTGCCGGCAGCAGCGCTAAAGATCACGGGTGCGGTTAAGTATTACGACGGTAAAGCAGACAGTGGTAATACGTTGAGCCGCGGTTTTTGCCCGGAGTGCGGTGCGAGTTTGTTCGGCAAGACCAGCGCTATGCCGGACCTCGCGATGATCACGGCCGGGAGCCTCGATGACCCGAGCCTGTATAAGCCGACCTTGGACATCTTCACATCCAGCGCTCAGCCTTGGGATCACATGGATCCGGCGCTGGCCAAATTTCCAAAAATGCCGCCGATGGGAGGATAGAGTTCAAGTCGTTCAAGCCGTTCAACCGCTTTGCTCAGTTCAAATGTTCAGACCGCTTCGAGCCGCATTTAGCAGCGTTGAACGATTCGACTAGCAAGCCGTGAACTGTGAAGATTTGACTGGCCGCGCATAAAAGTTAACGGAGCCGGCAGAGGTAAGTACGTTATGACGCTCATCATCAACAACCAAGAAGTCCAACAGGTCCTCACCATGGAGGACACCATTGCGGCGCTGGAACAATCTTATTTGCAGCTCGCCGCCCAGGAGGCGGTCTGCCGGCCGCGCATCGACATCCGTATTCCCACCAGCGATCCGGCCCGGAACTACCAGTGGGGCACCATGGAGGGAGGATCGACCGCCGGCTACTTCGCGATCCGCATGAAGTCCGACATCGTCTACGAAAAAGAATACCAAGGCGTCGTCACGCAGGAAAAGTACTGTATGCGGCCCGGCCTTTACTGCGGCCTGATCCTGCTGACCTCGATCGAGAACGGCGAGTTGCTTGCCTTCGTCAATGACGGCTACCTGCAGCACATGCGGGTTGGCGCCGACGGCGGCATCGGCGTGAAGTACCTCGCGAACCAAGACGCGGAGGTGGTCGGTATGCTGGGCGCCGGCGGCATGGCGCGCACGCACATGGAGGCTTTCACGCGGGTGCGCAAAATCGAGAAGCTGCAGGTGTTCAGCCCGAGCGCGCGAAAACCGCGAGCGCTTCGCGCACGAGATGGCGGCGAAATACAATATCGAGGTCAAAGTCTGCAACCGCCCCGAAGAGGTCTACAAGGGCGCCCACATCTTGGCGGCTCTCACCGATTCCGCGGTCGAGGTGACCGACGGCGCACTGCTGGAAAAAGGCACCCACATCGTCGTGGTTGGCGGCACCGGCAAACCCGACACCGAGAGCTTGAAACGGGTCGACGTCTACCTGCGGTTCGGCGACACGCCGGCGCCCACCGGCCATCCCGAGCTCGCCACCGACGCCGAGCATATCGGCTATGAGGCGCGCCCACAGCAACATAAGTATGGCGATGGCCGCCGTGACCGCCGCAAGCACGGCAACACCCTGCCGGATCGGCGGGTCACGCTCGCTGATCTCGTCGCCGGCAAGGTGAAAGGACGCAGCTCGCCGGATCAGATCACCTATTCCGAGCGCGGCAATCTGCAGGGCGCCCAGTTCCACGCGGTGGCGGGCAAGGTCTACGAGCTCGCCAAGCGAGCCGGCCTCGGGCGTGAGATTCCGACCGAATGGTTTCTGCAGGACATTCGCGACTGACCGGTATTGCGAAAAGCCCGTTCAAAACGTTCCAACCGCTACGCTCCGTTCAGAAGTCGTTCAACACGTTCGGCACTGACTGCAGATATTCAAGTCAACGAAGCACTTCGGCTTGTTCCGGTGTTAGCCGACCAAGCAACAATTGGAATCTTTGGAACGTCGGCAGCCGATCGGAACGTCACTTCAGTTGCAAAGGTATTGATTCGACGATGCGAGATCGCATAAATAGAGGGACGTTGAGGCTTAGCGCTCGTTTTTGACATTCGCTCAATCTTGGAACATTGGATTCAGGAACGTCTGGAACTGATTTCGTTTGCATAGGAGGTGACTAGCTATGGCTTTAGTACGGTGCGTTACGGAAATGGGCATGGGAGTGGATGTGCACGGATTGGATTACACCGCTGCCGCGAAGCGGGCGGTGTTCGATGCGATTCATCACAGCAGCTTGGGATTTCCGCGGCTGGTGGGCAAGACCGCCGACGATATGCGGGTGGATGTCACCATCGGCGTGCCCAAACCCGAGGCCGTAGATAAGCAAGCCGTGCTGGAAACGTTGCCCCACGGCGGCGGCCATATCAACGTGGTCCAGGGCGGATTGCAGGTGCTAAACGAAAAGGGCGACGACGGTTGGCTGATTGCCAACGCCATCATCCTCGTCAGCATCGACGACGGCAAATAGCGAGTAGGAGCATTGCTCCTTAGTTCAGAGCCGGTTCCGCTCCGCTTCAGATTGATTCGAGCGCTGGCAGTCGGATAATGAAAGCAGCGTTGCCCTCGTGTTGGATGCATTCGAGGCTGCCGCCGAGCCACCCGAGGGTTCTATTGTAGAGATCGAGCCGGCGCTTGCCGAACGCAATCGGATCCATCCGTTCGCGGCTTGAAAGTCGAATTTCCACCTGGCCCGACGCCACATGAGTGGCAATGCTGATGTGCTTCACGCCCATTCCGGCCATTCCTTCCATCAAATTGGTCAATATATCGTCGAGTCGCTCCGCTCCGATGTTTGCGTTCGTTCCCTGCTCGGCGGGCGCAAATTCAAACTCGATGTCCCGCAGTGGCGAATACGCTGCCAATCGGCGCGTGAGAGCCTGCAGAAAAGATTGGTCATCGTCCACCGCTTCCATCAGATCCGCGGATTCCATCATCGTAGTTTCCTTGGTCCGTTTCACGAGCTCCGCTATGATTTCGTTTACGGCTCCCGGTTGCTCCGTCTGGAGAAATTGTAAGCCGCGCACGAGGTTCAAGAAGTCCTCTAGCCGTCGCTGGGCCCGGTCAACGAGAGAAAAATCCAGGAGTTGCCGAACATGCTCTGCGGACAAGACGCTTTGCAGTGACCTGGCGACCTGAACGCCTTTGAGCACTACGGTCCATTCGGGCATGGCGCTGCTGTTGAACGCTTCCGCGATGCGGCGAAAGTCCGAGAGGATGCGGTCGATCTGGTCGATATCCAAGCTCTCAAGAATCCGGCTTGCCGCGCCGTCCTCCTCCTCCAGCACCGACAGGCAGTATGACACCGTGTACAGGCGCCCGGAAAAGATCGTGAGCAACGCCGCCGTTTCTTCCAGCAGTTCATCCACGTAAATCTTGAGACCGCTAATGCGTTCGGCGTCCATGAGCGGTACGTCGGTCAGATTCGAAGCTTCGGCCTCCATCAACCGGAGCTTCTCCCGCATGCTTTGCGCCGAAACGCAGTAACCATGCCCGGGACAGCACATGCTGATGACCGGCATTTCCAGGAGCCAATCGACTTTGTGGAGCGTTTGCAGAAGATCTGCATGGTTCCAGCCGTCGAGGCCACACACTCCAGGGTTCGCGGCGAAGGGCAAATCACCGAGCATCAGCAGCGATCCGACTCGTAACGATATGCTGCAGGCAGAATGTCCGGGCGTGTGATAGATCTCAAGCCGATTGTCGGCACCGAGAGAAAGCCATTGGCGTTGCAGCGTTGTGCCATCGGGCATCGCGATCGGCTCAGTGTACAGTTCGAATCGTCGGCCGTCGGCCAATTCGAGTGCGGCCGGTTCAGACGCCGGGCTTGAGGCGAATAGGATTCCCTCGAATCGCGCGGTGCATATTTCGGGGTTCCATGGGTAGAGATAAGCGGTCGTCAGGTTGCGGTCGCGGTGTTTAATCGCCTCCACTCCCGCCTGATGGGCGAAACGCTTGACTTCTATAGCTGCCGGAAGTTCCAGACCCGCCTCCTGTGAGTGGTCTTGATGGCAATGAGTGAGGAATATGAGGATAGGGCGCTGCGACACCATCAGGGCGTCGGTTAGAACTCGGCTTATCTGCCGCGTCTGCTCGGCGCTGGCGCCAGGGTCGACGACGACAAGCGCGTCGGGGGCGGAAAAAATGTAGCAATTCGATGAAACGCAGTTCGCCCTCGGTATAATCGGGAAGATTTCGACGGACGGGGTGCCGGGAACTTTCTGCCAAACGTTGGCTTCGATCTTCATACTATCTCAAGCGCACCGGCAGGTCTCGCCGAGCATACGGCATCAAGCCTTGACGTCAATGAATGTTGTAAAGCCGGTGAGATTCAATACGTTATGGATTTGAGGCGGGACGTTTACAAGCGTCAGGCGCTCGCCGCGTTTTTGCAGCGCCTTTGCCGCCAGCAGTAAAGCACGCAGTCCGGCGCTGCTCATATACGAAACCTTTGCCAGATCGAGCTCCACGCCTCCGGTGGGAGCCTCGGTCGCCCGCAACAAGGCCTCCTGTAGCTCTGGAGCGGTATTACTATCCACCGCACCTACGACGTGGAGAACAATCGTCGATTGCAACTGCTGCTGAGTAATTTCCAGTTCTTTCATCTCGCGCCTCTTTTGATGATCGAAATTCGCCGGCCTATATTTCCTCGGGTACGGAACCCAGGTTCAAAGCAACCCGATCGCGGATACGCTAGCGGAGGTGCTTTTTCATAACTAATAGATTCTTTCCTTCGTGCCGCCGGTACTCCAAGCCGTCCGTTAGCTTGCGCACAAGATGGACCCCCAGTCCACCTACAGCCCGCTCCTCCAGGGGACTTGTCGTGTCGACCTCCGGCGCTTCCAGCGGATTGAACGGCTTGCCGTCATCTTCGACGTCGACTCTCATCTCTCCAGGTTCAATGCTAAGCCGCACCGTAATTTCGTGTTCGCCGCTGTCGGTGTAACCATAGGAAATGATGTTTGTGAGAATTTCTCCCAAGGCGAGGTTGAAATCGTGCAGAACACTGTCGGGTAGACCGTGTTGCTGGCCGAATTCCGTCACGGTCTGGTTCGCTGAGGCGAGCTCCGAAAGTTTGTTGTGGAGCTTGATCTCGACGTGTTCCGTCATTTTTTTCGTGGTCCCAAAATAATGTAGCGCCAGAATGGTGATATCATCCGACTGCGGCGCATCGCCGGCGAAATGCCTTACGTCGCTGATCAAATCGCCGATGATTTGGCGCGCAGCCGAGCCGCGATTCGTTCCTAAGAACTGCTCGAGTCGCTCATCGGAATAAAGCGTCTTGCTCAGGTCCATGGCCTCGGTCACTCCATCGGTGTAAAGCAGCAAGGCTTCGCCGGGACGGAGAACCATCCGCCCTGATGCATAGGGACTTTGCTCCACGAGCCCCAGGGCTCTTCCACCGAGGCTTTCCAAAGGACTGACGCCGTCGCGGTGCAGATAATAGGGTAGATTGTGCCCGCCGTTACTATAATCGACCTGACCGGTGCGGATATTCAAGATCCCACAAAAAAAAGTCACGAACATACAGGACTCGTTATCGCGACAGATGTCGGTGTTCAAGCGTGCGAGGATTTCGCCCGGAGTGCCGCGGTTCCCAGCGGTCGCCCGGAACAGGGTCTTGGTGACGGCCATAAAGAGCGACGCTGGCACTCCCTTACCGGAGACGTCGGCAACCGCGAAACAGAGATGGTCATCATCGATGAAGAAAAAATCGTAGAGATCCCCGCCGACCTCCTTGGCCGGCACCAAGGTGGCGAAAATATCGAATTCGCTCCGGTCGGGAAACGGAGGAAAGATCTTCGGCACCATGCTCATCTGGATTTCGTGGGCGATCTGGAGCTCGCTTTCGATCCGTTCCTTCGCCGCGGTGGTTTCTTTGAGATGCTCGATGGATTCGTTCAAGCGCCGCGTCATCTCGTTGAACGAGGCCGCGAGCGTGCCGATTTCGTTCCGGGCCGAGATGGCGATCCGTTGAGTGAAGTCACCGCCGGCGATCCGTCGGGTCATTTCCGTCAATTCTGCGATCGGCCTGGAAATCGTCTTGGCGCCAAAGATCGCGATCATCGATCCGAGCAACAATACCAACCCGCTCACCACCATGGCCAACCGAATCCTGTTCTGAATCGCAGCCTGCACGTGATCCGTCGGAAGCGTGACGAGAATCGCTCCACCTTTTAGTTCTCCTCCCTCTTCGCCGATCGGAGCGACGACATTGAGCAAAGATCCTTCCAGAGAGCTGTCGGTTCGCCCTTCGCTCACCAGCTTGCGCCAATCCGCCAAGTCAGTCTCGGTGGGCTCCGGGAGCTTGTTGTCTCGGAGCCTCTCCGCATACTCCACGGTGATCATGTTCTTGTCGAGGACACGGATCGCAATGACGCTTCCCTCGGACACCAGCTGATTGACCAGACGAGTCAGCCCCACGCGCTGCTGCAGTTCTCGAAGCATGTTGGCGTGATAACCGACCTGGACGATGCGCGGCTTATCCACCCCGGCCACCCCCACGTACTTGTAAACCTGCGTATCGACTTCGCGCTGGCGCGCTTCCTGGACGACGGTTTTGTTCTTTCCCGTGAGCAGAGGCCAGAAGGCGTACGCCTGGGGTTGCCGCTCCCGATCCGGACTGAACGTGAAGTCTACTTCCGCGATGTTTCTTAAGTAAGCATGACCCTTCTCGTCGGTAATCCAGATTTCGTCCAGCACCGTGTCGTCGGCGATTTGCCTCAGACGCCGGTTGATCTCCTTCGCGCCGACTCCCGCAGCCTCACCCAGAGCTACCAAATGCGCTGCGATCGTGGCTTCAACAATCATCTGCTCGCCAATCGCTTTCTCGAAATCGCCGGTCACTTGCGCCCCGAAGGCCGCGCTGCGGGCCAAGAGCCGAGCGATGACCAAACCCTGAGTTTCGCTTTCAGTGAGCAATGCCCGGCGCGAGCCCAAAACCATGACTCCTGCCGTCGCGAAGACCGCGATGACGAGCAACAGAGTCACCATCAAAAGCGTTTGTGTCTTGATCGTCACAAGTTTCTCCTTCGCCGTTCATTCCTTCCGGCACACTAAAAACACATCACCAATCGAAAAAAAACAAAATGGTCGCGATTTTTTCAATGATCGACGGTTGGCTGATCGCCAACCCGATCATCGTCGTCAGCATCGACGACGGCAAATAGTTCGTGTCACCGGCGGATTGTATTGACACATGCCGGCTACGAATCAACTGGTTCCAGCCGTTCCAAACGTTCAAAACGTTCCAGTCGTTGAGTAGTCGGACGCTGATGACTGGCCGAGAGTGTGGCTTCGTTTGGAGCGACGTTCAGCGTTCAAGGGCTAAGTAAACCGCGATGAGCTTTCTTGGCTCGTCGCCGACCGTTTGACGACTGACCCGGCGGATGGACGACAGTTGTTTTCAGAACGGCGTGGCGATGATGTTGCGGAAAAAAACCTGGTCCTTGGGTGAATGGTTCTGCAGTCCGATATGACCGCGCATCGAACGATTGCCCTTGAAGTTGGTGATCACCGGTTCGCCGTTTAACGTCACGTTGTAAATCTGCCCTTCGAGACGGATCAGAAAAGTGTTCCACTCGCCGGGCTGCTTGGAGGCGATCTTCTCCGGTGGCTGGAAGCCATAGATGGCGCCGGTCTTGTGAATCCTATCGCCGTCCGGCGCGCCCTCGTCGTCGATTTGGATTTCATATCCCTGATTGATAGCGATGCGTGGATCACCGCTCAGATCATTGGGAACGGTCGGCGCGGGGAAGCGGACGAAGATCCCTGAGTTGTCGCTCTTCTTCGTCACCTTCCAGTCTACCTTGAGCTCGAAGTTCTCGAACTGTCGGGCCGCATACCACAGCAGACCCATGCCGCCTTCCGTCACGAGCATTCCGTTGTCGATCCTGAATCCGCCTGGGCCGGCCTGCCGCCAGCCATCGAGATCGACGCCGTTGAAGAGCTGAATCGATCGCCCCGCGGTTTCGCTGAACGTTCTCTCAGTCATGAAACGATCCGCGGAGCCCATCCAAAGGATCAAGTCTGGAGTCGGCTAGTAAAATGCCGCGGGCGATGACATCACGCTCGATTTTGCCAAACCACAGTTCGACCTGGTTAAGCCAGGAGGAATAAGTCGGGGTGTAATGGATAGAAACAGCGGGGTCGTCAGCGAGAAACTGTTCAACCCTCGGAGTCTTGTGTGCGGAGAGATTATCGCAAATGACGTGAATTTCTTTGCCTTTGGGTTGATGGGCTACGATGTCAGCAAGAAAGGCGACAAACTCTGCGCTGGTGTGCCGTGCTGCGGTTTTGCCCAGTACGCTCCCAGTCTTAGTGTTAAAGGCAGCGTACAAGGAGAGCGTGCCGTGGCGGTAGTACTCATAACCGTGACGTTCGGCCCTTCCGGGCGACTAGCGCCAGCACTGGATCAAGACGGTCAAGTGCCTGAATCGCCGTCTTTTCGTCCACACAAAAAACCGCCGCATGGGAAGGCGGATTGAGATACAGCCCGATGATATCGGCCGCCTTAGCTTCAAACTTCGAGTCGTTCGACGCTGTAGTTTTCTGGAATCACGAAATAACTGCGGTCGCATTGATCTCCAGCAGCAGCTCGGGTCGCGCCAACGCCACCACCTGCACCATCGTGCTGGTTGGGAAGTTTGATCCCAAGACTTCACGGCGCGTTTCGTTGATGTCGCGGTGGTTGCGCACATCCGTGGTGAAGACGTTCAGCGCGACGACATCGTTCATCGTTCCGCCGGCGGCTTCGACGGCGCGTTGAATCTTGCCCAAGATGAAACGCGTCTGTGTCTTTGCGTCGCCGGCGCCGACGACCTTGCCCTCATGATCCGAAGCCGTCTGGCCCGCGATGAATACCATCCGGCCCGGCTGCGCAATGTTGACCAGCGAATAACTCCCACGCGGCACCGGCAGTCCTTCGGGATTGAGTGTGGTCTTTGCCATCGAAATATCCTCCCATTATTTGTTCATCCGATTCTGAATATTTCCAACAACAGCGCGAGGCACTTACGAACCCCATAGTTCCTGGCTTGCCAGCCGCGCGCCCTCCGCCAGCGCGTAGAGTTTGGCAAAGGCGAGACTGGCATCGGGGAGATGGCGCAAACCGCAATCGGTGCAGGCAATCACGTTTTCTTTGCCGAGGAGTTTGGCGAAGCGCACGATGCGCTCGGCGACCAATTCGGGATGTTCGATGAAATAGGTGGTGTCGTCGATCACCCCGGGGAAGAGAATTTTACCGTCCGGCAACTTTATTTCTTGCCAAATCTTCCATTCATGGCCATGGCGCGGGTTGGCGGATTCGATGGTGATGCCCGTGACGTTGGCTTTAAGCACGATATCGATGACGTCGCTCAGCGCGATGTCGCGGTGGTGCGGTCCTTGGTAGTTACCCCAGCAAACATGGATGCGCACTTGTTCGCGGGGAATCGTCTTGAGCGCATAATTGAGACATTCGACATGTTGTTCGATGACTTTACGAAACTGCTTGACGCTCAGGCCGGCATAGTCCGTGTTGGCGCCGGAGGCAAGATCCGGACAGTCGAGTTGCAAGACGAAACCGGCGTCGACGATGGCTTGGTACTCTTGGCGCATGGCGTCGGCGACTGCCTGCATATAGGTTTCGTCGTTGGGGTAAAATTCGTTTTTGAAAAAGCGCACAAAACAACCGGGCGAAAGCGCCGACATAAAGACGCCGTGGGGTTGGGTCACGCTGACGGCCGCGGCCAATCGAGCAATATCGGTTTCGCACGGCAACAAAATCCCGCCAGCCCAGGGGACCCGTGCAAACATAAGCCATGCCGCCGTTGTCGTGACCGTCGCTCTGGCTGCGCGCCAGATCATGAAACTCGGCGATGTCGGTGCGGTAGTGGCGCGGCGCGCCTTCGCTACCCCCTCTTACGATGCCGGATTCGCGCGGTCGAACGATACCTCGGGCAACGCTCCAAGGCTCAGCGCTCAGTGCCCGGGAGCGTGGCTTTCTTTCCAGGCCGCTGATCCGGTGCACAACATAATCATTCCACGCTGTTTTGCTTAACTCACCGTCATCAACGATGTCGACACCCACTTCGATTTGGCGCCGGACCACCTCGCCAATGGCCGTGGTCAGCGTGGCATCGATCACCGCCTGATCGTACGCTTCGCCCCGGCGCTTGGCTGCGAGGGCTTGGCGAACCAGCGGCGGCAGCGGCAGGCTGCCGGTATGAGTCGTGAGAATGCGATCGGTGCTGCGCTTCATGGTACGCCGCTTCCACACCGGTCTATCGCGCCGGAAGCGGCGCGGGACCCGAGAGAGTTTTGAACATTTGTATCAATTCGGCGTCACGTGGGGTGTCGCGAATGGCCTTGGTCAATTCCTCTGGCATCAAAGGATCGGCGTCCTCGCCGACGACCTTTCGGTATTCGCGGTGGAAATCAGAATCTTTCAGAGCCTTGCGCATCGCCTCTTGAATGACCTCCACCCGATCTTTAGGCGTTCCCGGAGGCAAAACGTAGGGCGAGCCCGTCAGTCTGAAAATTCGCGAGATGGTGAGGAGCCTGATCTCTTTTTCAGACTTAGCGAAGCTCTCGATCTCCGGCAGGTGGCCGAAGCGGGGATGCTTGAGTCCCTTGGGAACCTCCAAAATGGCGTGGAAATCCATCAGACCTTTTTCCACCCAATCGGGATTGCGCTGCCAGACCGATGTCGCAGTGTTCGCTCTGGCATCGACTTCCCCGCGCAGCAGGGCAACGTCCAGTTCGGGAGCTGAGTAGCCCGGGATGAACTTGGTATCTTTCAAACCGAGAAAGTAGGCAAAAAAACGCGCCGCTATATAGGCGCTGTGCCCTACCGGCCGGGCGCCGACTTTGACCCCGGACGCGGCTCGGAGCTTTTCCAAATTGCTCAGGCCAGCTTCCTTCCTGGTGTAGAACACCAGGTGGCTGGTGCTTTCCGGTGAACCGAGGTAGAAAAATTTATCGATGTCGTACATCACCCCGCTCTCGCGCAGGATATTCAGCGAAATGACCGCGCTGCTGAAGGCTCCGATCGTGAGCCCGTCCGGACGGGCGTTGTGGTACATATGATTGCCGACCTGTCGGCCGCCGCCGCCGTCCATGTATTCCACCACGATGGTCGGATTTCCCGGGATGTACTTGCGCAGAAAGGGAACCAGAGACTTAGCGCGGCCATCGCCGATTCCTCCCGGCGCGGTACCGGCAATGACCGTAATAGTTTTACCCTGGTAAAATGGCGCTTGCGGGAAACCGCAATCGGGTGAAAGACCAGCGCACACGAGTAGCGCGCTAAAAGCGGTTATTTGAACAGCAGCTCTATGAGTATTCATTAGAGGCCTCCCTATACTCTTGTCGCTGTTATCTCCAGACGGCGAGTCAGACTCTTTCACTCCCTAACAGAGATAGGTCCATTTCCGGAAACGAAGCGTCTAAGCGACCTTATTTATTCGCAGGCGCGACGATCAAATCTCAACGACGTGTACGCGCCCAATTTCACAGCGAGCAGGTCGTTATTCTTGCCGGTCGGCGCCATGTCCAAGATATTCGGAGTCTGTTGGGTGGACGCACTCCGCATGGCGAGATTTGTCGTAACGGCCTTTCGACCGCGTTTAGCCATGAGGTAAACTGCGGGCCTACAATAAGAGTCGCTATCGAGTAGTCCCTGACAAATATGGGCTAGCTTAAGTCGCCCGGCTCATTTCGCCGCGAAGCAGTAAATGCGGCCCCCGCCTCCGCGCGGAGCGGTATCGGCGCAGCTTCCATTCTCATGTGACGAGTTCCATACGGCGTATCGCCCGGACGGATCGCCGCCAGGTCCTAGGCCATCGGAGTGACCCACCTGAGCCTGTTGGTCTGAAGCCTCCGATGTCCAATCGTTGCATGTCTTTCCAGCCATGACTCGACCGTCGGCCGTCGAGCCGGTCAGAATGTCATGCACCGTGGGTTTTGGTGAATCCGGCCAATTGCCGGGAACGCGTTGCCCGCGCTCGTCGAGAAACACCTCGGCGTCTCCTTTGCGGGCGTGCAGCTCGTCAAGATCCTTCGCGATCACGACACCTTTGGCATTCGACCAAGGACCGGTGCCGATGCGACTGCGCGCGTCGGTCGGCTTGTTGCCATTGTCGGGGTCCCGCTCCGCGCTCAGGTAGGCGCGCCAGGTCTTGTTGCCGAGACCGACGGCGCTCGCCAGTCCCTGGCAAATCTTGTCCGCTCCGCGCAACCCGCCCAAGTTGACCGTCTTGCTCCCGGTGCTACTGACGAAAAAGCTCATGGCAGGACTGACCTGGGCGCCTTCAGCGCCAATGCTCTGGCCCCTATCACTGCTGACAACGCCGAGCGCCGCCATCGCCGCGAGAAGAAAGATATGTTGCTTCATGAGCTTTTCCTTTCGCTAAAAATTAGCACGCCTCCATAGCAAGAGTTTGCAGTCAGTTAAAAAAACGCCCGCACGGAACTTATACAGCAATGAGAAAATAAAAATCAAATTACCGTCAAATAAAATTGCCGGCCGGAGAGTTGCTTTTCGTCGAATACAAGTGCCGATCGGGCAAGATGCCGCCGGCGTGTGGATGGACCTGCAAAATCAGAACAGAACTAGATCGATTGAGCGAAGTTGTTAAGCTGTAAAGGCCTTGGCCCGCAATGGCCGGGGTTAGCCTGATTCAGACGATGAAGGATGACACAGCCGAGGTTCTGTCGATCGAGGGACGCGAGGTCCGTGTGACCCACCCCGACAAGCCGTATTTTTCCAAGCAGACGAAGCTCTCGAAACTCGATCTCGTGCGCTACTACCTGTCGGTCGCGCCGGGCGCTCTCGCTGGAATCCGGGATCGTCCGATCGTTCTCAAGCGCTTCGTCGACGGCGCCGAGGGCGAGGCGTTCTATCAGAAACGCGCGCCCGCCAAGCGGCCCGCGTGGCTGCGAACCGTGACGCTGTCATTCCCTTCGGGCCGCACAGCGGAAGAGGTCGTCGTCGATGATGCGGCGGGGCTCGCCTGGATCGTCAACCTGGGCTGCATCGAGCTGCATCCGCACCCGGTGCGCTCCGGCGATCTCGATCATCCGGACGAGTTGCGCGTCGATCTCGATCCAGGCCCGGGCGTCAGCTGGGCGGACGTGCGCCGTGTCGCTCTCGAGGTGAAATCGCTTCTCGAGGAGATGGGGCTTCGCGGCTGGCCCAAAACCAGCGGTTCGCGCGGAATGCACGTGAATGTGCGGATCGAGCCGCGCTGGACGTTCGTCGAGGTGCGCCGCGCCGCGCTCGCGTTGTCGCGCGCAGTCGAGCGGCGCGTGCCGGCCCTGGCCAGCTCGAAGTGGTGGAAGGAGGAGCGTCACGGCGTGTTCCTCGACTACAACCAGAACGCGAAGGATCGCACGACGTGCTCGGCGTATTCCGTGCGCCCGCTTCCCGACGCCCGTGTGTCCACGCCGCTTCACTGGCATGAGGTCCCCGACTGCGAGCCGGCCGACTTCACCGTGCTCACGGTTCCCAAGCGCTTCGCGGAGATCGGCGATCCGCACGCAGGCATGGACGCCGCGCCAGGTTCGCTCGAAAAGCTGCTCGAGCTCGCGGCAGAAGACGAGGCGGCGGGTCTCGGCGATGCGCCCTGGCCGCCGCACTTTCGCAAGATGGAGGGCGAAGCGCCGCGCGTGGCCCCTTCGCGCGCCCGCGCCGCGGCGAAGAAAGCCGCCGCGAAGAAGCCGCGGACGAAGATGCCGCTTCTGGTGGTCGCGAACTCTCCCGACAAAGAAGCGGCGCTGGCCGGTCTGGAAAGGTGGAAGAGCAAACATCCCGAAGTGGCCAAGCTTCTCGCCGTGGACGACGTGCTGGTCGACTCCATGCGAGGCAGGTCGTCCACCTGGACCCGCATCCGAGTGAACCTGCGGCATGTGCCGGAAGCGCTGCGGCCGCCGCAGGAAACTCCCGACCCGGATGACGATCCGACGCGTGAATGGCGCGACGCAGTGCGCGCTTCGAAGCAACGAGCGTAAGCGAGCTCGCGAGCTCAGCGACCGCCGGCGAAAATCGCCGCCAGCTCCTGCGGCGGAACGACTTCGAGCTGGGCATAGGTGCAGTCGCTCGGCTTCTTGTCCGTGCGCCACCTTCGAAACTGCGCCGTGTGACGGAAGCGGCTGCCCTGCATGTGGTCGTAAGCGACTTCGACCACCAGCTCGGGACGCAGCGGCTCCCACGACAGGTCCTTGCCCTGGCTCCAGCGGCTCTGGCCGCCCGGCATGCGCTGCTCGGCTTCACCGCTCGCTGGTGCCTGCTCGGCCCAATCCTTCCACGGATGATCGGCGAGCGCGTTCTCGCGATAGGGCGCGAGGAATTCTACCAGCTCGCGGCGCTTCTTGTCCGTGAAGCTCGCGCAGACGCCGACGTGCTGCAGCGCGCCGGAGTCGTCGAAAAGGCCGAGCAGGAGTGAGCCGACAGCCGTGCGCTCGCCTTTCTTGTGCCATCGAAAGCCGGCAACGACGCAATCGCAATCGCGCTCGTGCTTGACCTTGAGCATCACGCGCTTGTTGGGCTCGTAGGTTCCCGAAACCGGCTTGGCCATGACGCCGTCGAGACCCGCGCCCTCGAAGCGACGAAACCAATCCGCCGCGATGCTTGATTCGCTGGTTGCGGGCGTCAGGTGGATCGGCGGCGCTGCGGATGAAAGCAGCGATTCCAGCTCCGGCGCCGACGCTCCTCGAACGGCATCGCCCCGCAGATCCCGGTCTCCCTCGCAAAGCAGGTCGAAGAACACGATCGATGCCGGGATTTCCTGGGAAAGAAGCTTCACCCGCGACGCGGCGGGATGAATGCGGAGCTGCAGCGCATCGAAGTCGAGCGCGCCATTCCTTGGCGATGACGATTTCGCCGTCGAGCACGCAGCGCGCGGGCAACTGTGACCGGAGCGGCTCGAGCAGTTCGGGAAAGTAGCGGTTCAGCGGTTTTTCGTCGCGGCTCTGGATCAGGATCTCGTCCCCGTCGCGAAAGACCAGCGCGCGAAACCCATCCCACTTCGGTTCGAAGATCCATGTTCCGCCTACCGGTAATTCGCCGACCCGCTTGGCGAGCATCGGCAAGACCGGCGGGTTCACAGGAAGATGCATATCTCACTCTTATACTGCACGCGCTCTCTATAAGCTACGCCCACTACCATATCGTTTCTGCCCCCTCAAAAAAGAAAATTGCCGAGATGATTGCTATACTGACCTGCAATATTGGTTTTACTTGCGGCAACGGAATAATTGACAATCTTGTTGATTGAAGGAGTAAATTCCGTCGGGCTAAATTTTGTGAATTTAATATCCGCGGTCAGTATACTCGATAATTAGCGGACTGCGTCCCGAGTAGGCATCGAGGCGGAGCATGGCGCGAATTCGCGTAGTCACGCTCAACATGGAGCAGGACCACAAGCGCTGGGAGGCGCGGCGCGAGCTCATCGCCGAGCAGCTCGTCGCGCTCAAGCCCGACGTGCTTGCGCTGAACGAAGTATGCGTGCCGCTACAGACCGCGCGCTGGCTGCAGAAAGTCGCAAAGGAGCGCATGGGCATCGAATACGCGCTGGTGCAGCAGACCAAAGCTGAACGGCCTCGCGGGGATCGAAGGCGAAGCCCTGCTCACGCGCTTCCCGCTGGCGGAGACCGGAAATCTCGATTACCAGGCGCGCGACATGGTGGCGCTGGTCGCCCGCATCGTCGTCGGCGGCGAGCCCGTCGACGTCTATGTCACGCACCTCTACATGTCGAGAGGCGAGGATTCGCTGCGGCTTTACCAGGTGCAGCAGTTGCTCGCGTGGATCGACAGCCGCAAGCGATGTCACGGCGCGCATCGTGTGCGGCGACTTCAACGCCACGCTGGACAAGCCTTCGGCGGCCCTCATGGCGACGCGCTTTCGGCCCACGCAGACTGCGCCGACCGCATTCACGCCGCTCGCCGACAGCGACGGCACGATCTCGCATCCCTACTGGCCGCGCATGGACCGATGCATCGACTACATCTGGGTCTCGGAAGACGTGAAGATCGTGGAGAGCGGCGTGTGCTTCGATAAGGCGAGTCCGGCCGATGCCTCGCTCTGGCCGTCCGATCATGCGGGCGTGTGGGCCGATCTCGGAATTGTTAACTCCAGTTCGAGCGGACACGTATAAAACCGCGCGCCGCTCAACAAGACGTTAAACGCCTATCAAGCCAATCATGAACCAACAACAAAAATAGGTAGCTGCCCTATGAGGATAGGATGAACAATTCCATTCAAGCGACCCAGGCTCAGCGTTTTGCGGCCTTGCACAGAGAAGACGGAATCATCGTGATGCCCAATTGCTGGGATGCTGGAAGCGCCTGCGTGTTGGCCGATGCCGGATTTGGCGCAATTGCCACCACCAGCGGTGGATGCGCGTTTTCTCTTGGCTATTGCGACGGGGAGACTGCCGCGGGCCGAGATGCTGGCGGTGGTAAAGCGTATTACCCACGCAGTGTCGATCCCGGTTAGTGCCGATATGGAAGGCGGTTACGGCAAATTGCCCGACGAGGTCGCGGAGACCGTGCGCCTTACGATCGAAGCGGGCGCTGTCGGCATCAATATCGAAGACAGAGACAAGTCCGCGCCGCCGCAGTTGCTCGATTTCGCTCTGTCCGTTGCCCGCATCAAGGCGGCGGTCGAAGCCGCAAGGGCCAGTGGGATGGACATCGTCATCAATGCGCGAACGGATGGTTACATGATGGGGAGTGGCGACGCGGTTTTTGAGGAAACGGTACGCCGCGCAAACGCCTATCTCGATGCGGGCGCCGGTGCGGCTTTCGTGATCGGCGCCCGCGACGGTGAGCTCATTGCCCGTCTGGCTGCGGCCATCCATGGTCCGCTCAATATACTTGCCGGACCGGGCACCCCGCCGGTGTCCTGAGCTTGCCAGAATGGGCGTCAAACGGGTCACGGTCGGCGCCAATATTGCCAAGGCGGCGCTCACGCTGGTGCGCCGCGCGGCCGAGGAACTTTCCGGTCCCGGTACGTACAGCTTTGCAGAAGGCACCTTTACCCAGCCGGAAATTCACCGGATCCTGCGCGGCAAATAGTTTGATCCGGCATCCATTCCAACCACATCCGCGCATTGTGTCGTGACGCGACTCCGGGGCGCCGAGGGAGCAGCCTATGATCGATGTCTACTGCCTGGTCGACAATGAATGCCCGCAAGATTTTTATCATGCTCGAGGAGACCGGCCTTCCCTACCGGATCCACCCGGTCAATATTACCAAGGGCGAGCAGTTCAAGCCGGAATTTCTGGCGATCTCCCCGAACAACAAAACTCCCGCTATCATCGACCGCGACGGGCCCGGGGGCGGCGATTATTCACTGTTCGAATCCGGCGCGATTCTCATGTACCTGGCCGACAAGACCGGCCGGTTGCTGCCCGCCGACCCGGCGGCGCGCTCGACGGTGATTCAGTGGCTGATGTGGCAGATGGGCGATTTCGGTCCGATGCTCGGCCAGGCGGAGCATTTTGTCCCGCGCCGCGACCAGTCGGGCATGGCCGCGGCGCTCGATCATTTCGTCGAAGACGCCAATCGCCTGATGGGCGTCATCGACGGGCGCCTCGGCCGAAAGCGAATATCTCGGCGGCGATGCGTATTCGGTCGCCGACATTGCGACCTATCCCTGGTGCCAAAATCCCGAGCGGCGCGGCGTGCGCCACGAGGACTATCCAAATTTCAAGCGCTGGTTCGACTTGGTGGCCACCCGGCCGGCGGTCGCCAGGGCCGACGAGATCGCCGCTCGGGTGCGCTCGGGCGCCATCGCGGGCAGGAGCGAATGATGATCGATTTCTATTGCTGGCGCAGCGGAAACAACCGCAAGATCTTCATGATGCTTGAAGAGGCGGGGCTCGACTATACGCGCCACATCGTCAATTTAGAGCAAGAAGGAACAGAAACGTCCCGAGTTCCTCGCCATCAATCCCAACGGCAAGGTGCCGGCCATCGTCGATCAGGACGGCCTCGGAGGGAAACCCTTCAGGGTGATCGAATCGGGCGCCATCCTTATCTATCTGGCGGAAAAATCCGGCACGCTCCGGCCCGATGATCCGCGCCAGTGGTTTGACGTCGTGCAGTGGCTGATGTGGCAGATGGGCGGGCCGGGACCGATGTTCACCGAGGCCCATTACTTTCATTCGCAGAAGAACACGCCCGACATGGCCTACCCGGCCGAGCGCTACGACAAGGAAGCCCACCGCCTGCTGCGGGTAGCCGAAAAGCGGCTTGGGGAATCGGAATATCTCGCGGCCGATTTCTATTCCATCGCCGATATCGCTTTCTGGCCCCATTGCGCCAGCGTTGAACGCTTCGGCGCCAGCCTCGATGCGTATCCCAATATTGAGCGCTGGTTCGCCCTCGTGGGCAAACGCCCGGCGGTGAAGCGCGCCGTCGCCATCATCGACAAGGTGCGCATCGAGACCGCCGCCTGAGGGGAGAGCGGGAGTCTGCCGTGGTCAACGGATGATCCGCTTCGTGATCGTCTGATTTCCACCGGGTATTGCTCCCTGAAAGGAGATTTCAGCCCTCAACCTAGAATCTCATTGCGGCACGCGTACTCAACCTCAGCCAGATAGCTTTTTTGCCGCGGTACGCAGCTCTAGTAGAAAATATTGTCCGATGGCTTAGGCGGCGCCTGATCCTTGCCGGCGCGCAAAAAGCTCCGGCGTGAGCTCGTATACCACCCGTGCCCGCCCGTGCGCATCGATCGTCGTTCCAGTCCGCCGCATGCCACCAATCTTCTCCACAGCCCGCTGGGAACGGCGATTCTCAGGACCGATGATGAAGATTACGCGCTTCATCGACCTGAAAGCATGCTCCACCATGAGCCGCTTCATCTCGCCATTGTATCGCCCGCCCCAGTAGGCGCGGGCAAGAAAGGACCAGCCGATCTCAATGACGCTGCGCTCCGCGTCGTAGCCGTGATAGCGTGACGATCCGATGATTTGGCCGTTGGCCCGATCTAGCGCCACCAGCGCGCCACCGGAAGTGAGGGCCTCCTCGAAGAAAGCTCGGAACGTTGCCTCCTGATAGCGATTTCGTTCTGGATGCTGCTCCCAGATGAGGGGATCCGCAGCGACCCGGAACAGCGCCTCGAAGTCGTCCGAACGTAGTGGGCGCAGTTCGAGGAGCTCTCCACGAAGTAAGGGTTGTCGATCGAATGACACGATATTCACACTCCGGCAACAACGCGCCGCCATCGTGACCGACCGGCGCCTAACCCGTCCAAGCTTAGCCGTCGCTGCTTAAGCGATCGTTTTGAAGCGTAAGGGTAGGCAAACAAAGCCTCCAAGTTTACGCAACTCGTGCAACTCTGACACGTCGCCCAGCTCTAACGCATCTTAGCAAAACCCTTCCCGACAAGCACGAGCCCTCCGCCTACGAGGAGGCCATGTAATGCCGCCCAGAATCGCTCTGGAGTGGCAGTATGAAAGAAACGCGCTCCCATCCACGTTCCGAGAAAGATCGCGGGCATGAGTATTAGGGCCTCAATGATTATCTCGAGTGTGACGAGGCCGGCGATTATGAAAAACAGCCTGCCGCTCCGACACCGAAACAGGGCTTAACGCGATCTCGCAAAGCCAACACTACTCGGGTGCTGCAGATCGAGTCGCGCCATCGTTTTTCGCAAGGCGAAGCGCAATCTAAAAATTAGGCTGTATTCCCCCCGCTTCCGAAGGAACCCCATAGCATTTACGCTTCTCCACAATATTTATTATGATGCAAGCCGCGACGGTATGCGGTGTCGCAAATTTAGGAATCAGGCACCCCAAATTCACCGAGGCGGACGTCCCCGGTGTCGCGTACAGCTGCAAGTGGGCGTAGCAGCGAAAAATTTTAATTGTTAGGCGAAGATTTGAAGGAATGTTGAAAATATCACGTCTAACCAACACGTCTAACAAAAAGGAAGGAGGTGATACCGTGAAAAACATGATCAAGATTTTAGTTGTCGCTTTGACCACGTTGAGTTTCAGCGCTCTCGGCTTCGCGCAGGCGAAACCGGCTACTCCAGCTACACCCGCGACTCCATCCGCTCCGGCAACGGAGAAGAAAACGGAGATGAAAGCCGAGAAGGCGAAGACCCATCGGATTACCGGTGAGCTCACATCGCTGGATGCGAAGGCGGGCACATTCGCAGTTAAGGAAAAGGACAAAGAGATCAAGCTGAGCGCCGATTCCAAGTCCGCTAAAGATTCGCTGGAAAAGCTCAAAGTGGGCGATATGGTGAGGGTTTCCTACACCGAGAAGGATGGAAAGATGACCGCCAGCTCGGTCAAGGCCGAAGCCAAAAAAGCGACGGAGAAAAAAGCCGACGTGATGGAGAAGAAACCAGCCACAAAGTAATCTTCTAAGCACGCACGTTGCGAGAGGGATGGTCGGAAAGCCGGCCGTCCCTCTTTTGTTTCTGCAAGCCATCAGCTCATACGGTCTGGACTGAGTCTGTATTCCAAACCCAGAAGACGGTTTGGGTATTGGCCGCTAGGTCGCCGTTCCGGACACCGCGCTGGGTCCACTCTTTCCCTTTTGCGTCTATCCCTCTTCCAGCCTGAGAATTTGCGTCTAGCCGGATAGCGATGAGCTTTCTCCGCGCATCGCCCACGGTTGGAGGCTGATATGTTCACTACCTGAATTGACTTGATAACGCTCAAGTAGTTAGAGTTTTTTGTCCGCTGATAGGTGTCGCAAAAAAAGTCGACATGCCTGAATACCTTAAGCACGGAGGGCAAAATGTCGCTCATCATGACGAAACAGGAGCGCGAGGCGTTTCTGGCCGATGTTCACGTCGGCATCATTAGCATTTCCGAGGAAGGCCGAGGACCGCTCACGGTGCCGATCTGGTATGCCTATGATTTGGGAGGAGACCTGCGAATCATGACCGATAGGGAGTCGCGCAAGGGTCGCTTGCTCGCGCGGGCCGGCAGATTTAGTTTATGTGTGCAGACGGAAAGTCCGCCGTACAAATACGTCAGCGTGGAGGGGGCCATCGTTTCTACTGAAGCGGCGGATATCGAGCGCGATCTGCGTCCCCTCGCCCGCCGTTATCTCGGAGAAAAAATGGGCGACCACTATGTAGAGGAGACGCGAAACTTACCTACGCATAACGACAACGTACTTATCCGCATGCGCCCGGAACGATGGCTGACCACCGACTACTCTAAGGAAGATGGCAACCGTGTGAGTTTTGCAGGAAATGGGTAAACTGCAGCGGAGGCAATAGCTTTATGAGCCCACTGATGAATATGTACGACGAGATTCGCGCGAATTTGCATTTCAATAAATTCACGGTGGGAGAGCTGCTTTTCGTCGAGTACAAGTGTCCGATCGAACAAGAAGCCGCCGGCGTATGGACGCCGATGGATTATTTTGTTCATGTGCTCAGCGGCAAAAAAACCTGGCGGACCACGGACGGAACCTGGACGTTAGAAAAAGGCGATACTTTGTTTTTCAAGAAAGGCGCCGCCGTCGTCTATCAGGATTTCAAGGACGATTTCTGCGTTTTGGTCTTTTTCGTTTCGGATAATTTCATCCGCGACGTTGTCAGGGAAGTTTCCGGCCAGTTAAGTGGCAAGCACGATAGCGAACGCGCTCCACAAAGGCGCGATACTCGTCAACGGCGACGTGACCCTGGCGGCCTATTTTCAATCCATGCTGACCTATTTCACCGGGACGACAAAGCCGGCCGAAACATTGTTGACGCTCAAGCTCAAGGAATTGATCGTGAGCATATTTTGGGACGCAACAATCCCGAGCTCGCGGCCTATTTTCAATCGCTGCTCAAAAGCGATGCGCCGCCGTTGTCGCAAATCATGGAGGCGAATTTTTGTTACAATCTCGCACTGGAAGAGTTCGCAAGATTATCCCATCGCAGTCTATCCACCTTCAAACGCGACTTTCGCAAGTACTTCAACCAGTCACCCGGCAAGTGGCTGTTGCAAAAACGACTGGATTACTCGGCCGTACTGCTAAAAAATCCAGCAGTGAACGTTTCACAAGTCGCCTTGGATTGCGGCTTCGAAGATTTTCGCATTTCAGTCGGTCGTTCAAGGATAAATTCGGCACTTCGCCAGCAACTTACCGCAAGTAAGCAGGCTGCTGAAAAAGACCCAGAGGCGAGGCGCGCGAAGATCGATAAGCGAGGCCTCTCTTGCACGTTGACGCGCAATCGATCGAGTGCACGCCTTCGACGATGCTTTCACTGCGTCGCCATATGGATCTTTTTGAGCAGTCTGCTAGTCTAGCTAGTTGCCACATCGGCCGGCGCGGAGGTAATTTTCGCCAATTTGCTAAGTCGTAATCTGCCCACCGGACATGAACGTGCCGATGCGGTTGCCGCGGGTCACGGGCAGGAGCAAGTGCGACGGATGATCGGTGTCGTGGTAGATCGTCACGCGCGAGCTCGATTGGCGCGCCACGTGGCCGGAGCCGATGCCGTGCAGATGGTGCGTCGGCGGCTCGCCGTCGTGGCCCGCAATACGAATGGCGAGACGATGACCGGGACGCAGCCGGATACCGTAGGGGCGGATCTCGATATTGAATTCGTAAATTTCATTGGGCGTAAGCGCCTCGCGCTGCTCGTGGGTATGATAGGGCGCCCAGGGCTTCGAGCGCTGAGGATCGATGCGCCGTTGCGAGCCTCTGAGCCAGCCGCGCGTCAACAAACGCTCCGCACCGTGCAAGTCGACTTCCAGCAACTGTACAAACCATAAGATTTCGTTATCCGTGCTCGATGCGTACAACGTCAGCGCCATCGGTCCGCAGATATCGGTCGCCTCCACCAGCGCCGGGGTGCAAAACAATGCGCTGCCGCGTTCGTAAGGTGAGTCCACGTAGACAGTCGGAGCTTCGCCGGCCCACAACTCGTGCTCGGAAAGAAGACCGTGCTCGTGTAGATAGAAGGGCGTCCAACGCGTTTGCGGCAGCGGCCATTGGTTCGCCTCAATCCACTCGCCCTCGCCGCCGTCGAGAAACACCTGCACGCGCGGCTCATCCATGAGTCCGGTGTCGTTGTCCTTGAGCCAGAGATCGAACCAGCGCAGAGATTCGTAATGATACTGATAGACCGGCCGATCGAGATAGATCGGCGGCCCGACGGTGAATTTCTTCGGTCCCTGCCATTCTTCCCACGAACGCATATCGCCCGCGAGATGAATGCCGTAAACGCCCCAGCAGCTGCCCAGGTAGGCGGGGATCTTTAACTCACCCTGGGTCGCGGCGTGCCAATTCCGCCAGAATTCTGAATCCTGCGGCATCACCAGCGGCTCGACGATCCAGGCGTTGCGTCCTTTATCGGGATCGCGCAGCGCCTCGGCGAGCGCCGGGATCGCAGCGATTTCCGGATCGATCAATGCGCGCTTGAACCCGGCGCCGATATTCGTCTTCGCCGAGTTTTTCTTTCATGCGGTTCTTGAAGCGCAGATTGGGCAGCTTGGCGATCCAGCGGGTGCGAAAGTTGTGATGCAAAATGCCGCCGTGGTAGTCGAGGTCGCGGTATAAGTCGGTCAGCCCGTACATGGCGAAAATACATTTGAGCGCCGGCGGATTCAGCGCCGCGACGCGCTTTTGAATCATCGAGAAGTACGACGGGCCGAACATGCCGACCTTGCCGTTACACCATTCCTGTTTGGCCAGCCATTCGATGGCGTCGTAGATGTCTCGGATTTCTTGAGGGCCGAGAAAATCGTAGAAGCCCTCCGATTTACCGGTGCCGCGGACGTTGACAATCACATGCACATAGCCGCGGGCGACGTAGAAATTGGGATCGCCGGCTTCCATGTGGCCGCGGATCCCGCCCGCGCCGACCGGCATGATCGGCGCGATCTGATCCTCCAGTGAATAAGCGCAGACGCCCAAGATCACCGGAAATTTTCCCTCGGCGTCGGGCCGGTAAATATAACTGTTCAGCTTGGTGCCGTCTGCAGTCGGGATCGCGCAGTCGCGCGCTTCGCGCACGCGATACTTGCGCTCGGAGGTTTTCCAGGTTTGCGTCAGCATGGGCCTCGATATATCGAACAACCGACGGCGCTGTCAATTTTACCAACTTTGCGCCGGTTGCCGGTGGACATTTGCAACCGCGTGGCGTATGGGAGTTGAAACAATAGGAGACGATCGAAAACGCGTTATGGATCTCGAACAAATCAAAGCAGACATCGTCACCGCCAGTCATATTTTACACCAGCAAGGCATCGCCGCGGCGTTCGGCCACGTCAGCGCGCGCATTCCCGGCACCGACCGGTATATTTTTCCGCCGCGCATGAGTCCGGCGCTGGTGCGCCGCGACAATCTGCTCGAGCTCGACGTCGAAGGCAACCAACTCTCCGGCGACGGACGGCCCAATACAGAATTCTGGATTCACGCGCGCATCTACAAAGCGCGGCCGGACGTGCAGTCGGTTTGCCATGTGCATCCGCCGAGTTGTGTCGTGCTCGGCTCTCTCGGCGAAACCATCCGGCCGCTGCACGCCTCCGGCGCGATTTTCAAAAACAATGTCCAGGTTTTTGATCCGATCACCTTGATCCGCACGCGCGAGCTCGGCGATCAAGTCGCCCAAACGCTCGGCGAGCATGGCGCGATGCTCTTGCGCGGCCACGGCGTCAATGTCGCCGATAAAGACGTGCGGCGCGTCTGCGTGATGACGCTCTGGATGGAAGAAGCGGCCAATTATCAACTGCGCGCCATGTCGGCGGGCAAACCGCGTTACTTCACCGCGGAAGAATTGGCGGTGATCTACCCGCAGGTGTCCGGCGAAGAAGTTTCCAATCGCGCGTGGGAATATTTTAGCAGCCGCGCCGCGGAACGATGAATCAAGCGGCATAACTCAAGGAGGTCTCATGGCGATGAATTATTCGGAGCTGCGTCAAGCGGTGATCGATAGCGCAAACTTTCTGGTCCGCACCGGCGCGATTTCCATGAGCCATCATGGCAACTTCAGCGTGCGCGTGCCGAATACGGACACGATCCTGTTAACCGCGACCAGCTCCTTCGACAATTTGAAGCCGGAAAATCTCGCCCTTCTCGACCTCGACGGCAAGCTGGTCGAAGGCGAGATCAATCCGACTAATGCCGAGATCGTCCACATGCACGCGATTGTTTACAAAGAACGGCCCGACACCGGCGCGGTGGTGCACACCCACTCGACCTACGCGACGAGTTTTGCCCTCGCCAGTCGCTCCCTCGGATGTTCCTACGAAGCGCTGGTGCGCCAAGACATGACCGATGGCATCCCACTCGCTAAGTACGGGCCGCGCGGATCTCCCGAGTCGATCTCGAACATCGCCGATGCTTTGAGCGCAACGAAGAATACCAAAGCCGTGCTGCTGGAAAATCACGGCGTGCTGGCGTTCGGCGCTAACCCGGCGGCAGCGGCGCGCGCCAATCTTATCGTCGAGGAAGCCGCGCAGATGGCGATCTTCGCCGAAGTTCTCGGCGGCGCGAAGACCATTCCCGCGGAACTGTTAAAAGCAACTGTGGCCGAAGAGACGAATTCGCACGCGCGGGAACACAACGCACGCAATAACATTTTCTGTTTTCGGCCGATTCTGTAGGGGCGACCGGCGGTCGCCCAACACAGCAAAAACAACGATCAATACCCCGAAAGGAAGAAAAAAGATGGAATCCACCGCAGCAGAAAAACGTCAAGCCCTGAAAAAAATGCTCGCCGAGCCGTCGTGTCACATCGCACCGAGTTGCAACGACGGCATTCAAGCACGCCTGGTCGAATGGCTTGGCTTTCCCCTCGTGCATATCTCCGGCAGCGGCCAGCATCGCGCTCTCGGCTTCGCCGACGCCGGGCTGCTCACCCTCACCGAGATGGTCAACAAAGCGCGAGAGATCGTCGACGCCGTCAACATTCCGATCGTCAGCGACTGCGAAACCGGCTATGGCAATGCGGTCAACGTCACCCGCGCCGTGCGCGAGTTCGAGAAAGCCGGTGTCGCCGCGCTCCATATCGAAGATCAGATGACGCCCAAACGCGCCGGCCACGAAGGTTTCGACGTCGGCCTGGTTTCGCGCGAGGAATTCGTCAATAAGATCAAAGCCGCCCTCGACACTCGGCGCGACCCGAATCTGATCATCATCGCTCGCTCTGAAGCCAAAGACTCTTTGCAAGAGCGCATCGACCGCGTCGCCGCCTGCTGCGAAGCCGGCGCCGACGCCGTCTGGTTGAGCGCCCGAACTGAAGACGAGATCAAAGCGTTTGCCAAGATCGGCAAACCGATGGTCGGCGTGCCGCCGCGCCAGCTCATGCCGCTTTCGCGCTGGGGCGAGCTCGGCGGCCGCGTTGGTTGCATTCCGACGGTTCTCCAAGTCGCGGCGTTGCACGGCATGCGCCAGTGCTTGGAAGAACTGAAAAAGAGCGGCACCGAAGCCGCTTATTTCAAGCAAACTCCGGGCATCGAAGACACGCGCAAATGGTACGCCAACATGGGCAACGACGAGCTTAAAGCGCTGGAAAAAAAGTACGGCTATTAACTAATGAAGAGGTAGGGGCGTAGATTTGAAAACCCCGCCTCTACCGCAGATATACGCCTGCGAATAATTCTAGAAAACCCATCCCCCGCTAATGAAATTCGCGCATTTCTCCCATGTCTGGAACAAACCGGGCATGACCGCGGCGGCGCGCTACGATCAGCTCTGGCGCGAGCTGGCGCTCGCGCGACGAGTCAGGCTTCGATTTCGGTTTCTGCGTCGAGCATCATTTCAATCCCAACGAAAGCTGGATGCCGTCGCCGTCGATCTACTGCGCCGCGGCGGCCGCGCGGACGCGCCGCCTGCGCATCGGCACCATGGGCTACGTCGTGCCGCTCTACGATCCCCTACGCATCGCCGAAGACGCCGCCGTGTTGGATAACGTCGCCCACGGCCGCTTCGAGCTCGGCTTGGTCGCGGGAATCGTGCCGGATTTCTTCGGCCCCTATCGCGCCGATTTCCAGAATCGCCGGGCAATCACCCACGAAGCCCTGCTTTTCATCAAACAAGCGCTTTCGAGCGACGGAGCGTTCAGCTTCAACGGCGATTCGCACCAGTATGAAAACGTCACCCTCGGCGTAAAGCCGCTGCAAAAACCCCATCCGCCGATCTGGATTCACTCGCGCGATCCTGACACGCTGGCGTTGCTCGCCCGCGAAGGCGTGCACACCGGATATTTGTTTTTGGTGCCGCGCCGCGAGGTCGCGCCGCGCTATCGCGAATATTTGCGCCTCTGGAATGAAGCGCATCACGCAGAAACCGAACATCGGCTACTGGATCCTCGTCTATGTCGACGAGACCGACGCCAAAGCCGTCGCAAAAGGCAAAAAAACATTTCGAATATTGCTTCACTAACGTCTTCGGCACCCGGGCCGACGGCGGAATAGGCTATCAACAGACTGGCGGAAAACCATGTCAAACGCGGCGATCCCGGCGGCGCCGAGATTGCGCGGCACGCCATCGATCTCGAATATTTGATGCGCGCAATCTCGCCTTCGTCGGCTCGCCGGCAACCGTCATCGAGCAAATCAAAAGCGCCGCCAGAGAGGGTGTATTTAATACTGTTATGGGCGAGTTCAATTTCGGCGAGATCGCCGAGGAAGATCTGATGCGCTCGATTCGTCTTTTCGGCAACGAAGTTATTCCCGCGCTGCGAGACTTCGAGCCGTATTGAGGTGCATTGCTACTTCCGGTGAAGCGTTTGATGAAACCGGAAGTCTCCAGCTCCTTGATCAAACTGTTGTCGATGTATTTTTCCGGCGTGACGCCTTTCACTTGCTCTTTGGGTAAAAAATCGAGAATCGCCTGCACTGAATCCGTCCTAACGTAAGGAACCTCTTCCCACACGTTGGCGAAGGAGCGATGGGCCCCGCGCGCGACATCCTGTGGTATTCTCAAGTGCTTCATCAGCGAAGCAATCACGATGTCCGGATTTTCCCCCGCGATCTTCATGCTCTCAACGAAAGCTTTCAAGAAAATTCAGCAACGATCAGCCGCTCCCTTTGCAAATAGCCGCGGTTAACGATGATCGCGCCTTGCAAAAAAGGAATTTTCTGGGTCGCCAAGTCCACTAATTCACGAAACGCCGGCCTTGGCGCTGATGCGACACCGGCGTCGACAAGACCTCGATCCAGCGAGACAAAGATCTCCGGCAGCGCGCCGTGATGGACAAACTTCATGTCTTTTTCAGCCACGCCGGCTTTTCTTAACGCCGCTCGTGTCGTGGTATGGGTCGCCGACCCCGGCGCGCTGACGCCTATGTTCTTTCCAGCCAAATCCGCCAAGCCCTTGATCGGGGAATCTTTGCGCGTCCAGATCGACAAAACCACATAGTTGCTCTGCGCGGCGACAAAGACCAGATCGCTGCCACCGAGATTGGCCGAAATCACCGAGGCCCGGCGAAATGGCCAAGTTCGACCGTGCCGCCGGCGAGTGCCTGAATCGGCGAAGCGCCGCGGCCATGGACAATCTGCACGTCAAGACCGTATTTTTCGTAAAGCCCTTGATCGCCGGCCAGCCAGACCGGACCATTGGATGCGGTCAACGCACTGTAAATAATTTTGATCGGGACTTTCTTGCCGGAGGCCGTTTGTGCTTGCGCCTGGTGGTCACCACTTGCAACAGAAGGAAAAAATTAACAGCAATATGGATCAGTAAGGGTATCAAGGCGCTAGGCTCTGTAAATTTCCGACTCAGGCGGTATCTCCATTAGCTCGATGCTATTGCCATCGGGGTCGGAGATGAACGCTATGCGCTGCTTGGCGCGGCCGATAAATTTCCTGTCGAGCTTGATGTTCATGTTCGCCAAATGTTCGATCGCCTGCTCAAGATTGTCCAAAACCAAACAGAAATGGATGTAGCCGATCGGATCCGGCGGCGATGGCAACATGTTTTTGCCGCCGGGAAACAATTCGATGCATTGGCCGTTGGCAAATTCCAGAAACATCAACTCGGGCCGTTCGCCTTGCGCCTCGACGTGGTAGATTTTTTTCGCGCCGAAAGCGTCGGCGTACCAGCGCTCGCTGCGCTCGGCATCGGCGACTTTGAAAGCGACATGCCCGAAACGAAGGCCTGCAATTGTCATAGTGATTCTCCTTTTGTTCCGCGCATCAGCACGCTATTTAGCGAAACTGTTTAATCCGCCGGATCAGAAATTCTGAAACAGTCTTTCCGCCGTCGGCTTGGTCTTGATCAATTTGATCTCGTAAAGCTGATTTGCCAGTGTCGTCCAACGATCGCGTGTCATTTTGCCCAGGTCCTGGGCCGGTGCATTGGCTGCGATGATAAACGGCCTTTGCACTTCGGCGGCTTCCTTCATGGTATCGGCTGTCGATGGCCGGATTGAGTTTCACCATCAGTCGCATTGGCAGTTTCGCGGCGCGCGCAGATATTCTTGCCAACCTTCCCGAACCGCGTCGATAAAATCGCGGGTTTGCTTCGGATTTTTCTCGACGTACTGGCGACGCGCGATCGACCACGGTGCCGTAGGGTTTGAAACCTTCATCGGCAATCAGGAAACTATTTGCCGGAACCGACTTTTTCTTTGCCAACAGCGGCTCGGACGTCACGAAGCACTGTTGCGAATAGTTGGGATCGGTAAGAAACGTCGCAATCCCGCCGGCATACGGAACCAGCTTGACCTTGGCCTTGGCGAACTTCGCCTGCAAGAACAGAGTGTGCGGCGAGCCGTTTTGGATCGCCAGGGTTCCCGGCGAGTTGAAGACATCGGCGATGGATTTGAATCCCCGCTCCGGGTGAACCATGATTCCTTGCGGATTGGTCTGGTAGACGGCAAACAACGCGACGACGTCGGCGCCCCGCGCTTGCGCGATCACCACTTCGTCGGCGGCGGCGATACCGAAAGGCACTTTGCTATTGGCGACCATTTGCACGACCGGCGTGCCCGCGCCGCCTTCCGTGATATCGACATTGAGCCCGCGTTTTTCGAAATGCCCTGCGAGTTTGGCGGCGTAAAAACCGCCGAACTCCGGCTCGGCTTTCCAATTGAGCGCAAACTGCAAGTTGACCGGCGCGGATTGCGCCGCCGCCGCGGGGAACGCCAACGTCAGCGATGCGAGAAGAAACAAGACAATGCTCATGAAGATTTCCTTTCCGAGGTATGCCATGAACTCAATGAAAGAGATGAAACGAGGTTGACCGCCCCGACGAGCACGATGCCGAGCAATGAAGAAATCAGCACCGCGGCAAAAACCCGGTCGATCCTTTGCTGGGTGCGCGCCGAGTCGACCACGCTGCCGAGACCGCCGCCACCGATAAACTCGCCGACGATCGCGCCGACCACCGCCAGGCCCGAGGCGATTCTCAAGCCGGAAAAAATTTGCGGCAGAGCGAAGGGGATTTTCAACATCCAGAGCGTTTGCCGGCCGGTTGCCGAATAGAGCTTGAAAAGATCCACCAATGCCGGCTCGGTGGATTTCAAGCCGAGCAGCGTGCTCGCAATAATTGGAAACACCGAGACAATGGCGGCGGAGGCGACGACCGTGGGCCGGCCGAAGCCGAACCAAATCACCAGCAGCGGCGCAATCGAAATAATCGGCACGGTCTGAAAGAAAACCGCGTAGGGATAAAAGGCGCGGCGCGCCAAGTCGGACGAGGAGAGTGCCACGGAGAACAACGTGCCTACCGCAAAGCTGAGCACGAGACCTGCCAATGCCGAGCTCAAAGTTTCCCATGCGGCCAGCGCAAGCTCGAGCCGATCGTCGACAGAGAATGGAAAACCTCGCTCGGCGCCGGGATCAAGTAAGACGGGACCCAGGCCATTCGGACCACAGTTTCGGCCACGGCGATCGACAAAAGCAACGGCAGCAAAGGCGGTAAAAACGACGCCATCCGCGCTCTGAACGTCATAGTCCCTCTGCCACCGTCGGAACCGCATTACCGATTCGCCTGATTTCATTTATATAGTCGACCGAAGTGCGCAGCGCTTCGGTTCGCGACCGCGGCAAGGCGATGCTTTCATCCAAAAGAATGCGTGCCGGCCGGTGCGACAGAACGATAATCCGCTCGGCGAGAAAAACTGCTTCCGTCACCGAATGAGTGACGAACAACACCGTCATCCGCAGCGTCGTCCAAATCTCGCGGAGCTGCATCTGTAATCCATGGCGCGTCGGCTCGTCCAACGCGGCAAAGGGTTCGTCGAGCAGCAGCAGGTTCGGCCGAGTCGTCAAAGCGCGCGCCACCGACGTGCGCATCTTCATGCCGCCGGACAGTTCGTGAGGATAACGCGCAGCAAACTCTGCCAGACGAACCCGGCGCAACTCCTCTTCGGCGCGCCTGTTGGCGTTGTCGCGTGACCATCCCACGAGTTCCAACGGCAAAGTGGTGTTGCGCAGCACGTTGCGCCAGGGCATCAGGGTCGGTTCTTGAAAAACAAAACCGCGCGACAGCGCGCCGTGCGCCGCTTCGATCGCCAGCCGTCCGCTATCCGCGCGATCGAGCCCGGCGATCAGGCGCAAGAGCGATGACTTGCCGGAACCCGAGGGGCCGAGCAAAGCGACGAATTCGCCGGGCTGGATTTGAAAACTGATCCGGTCCAGCACCACGCCGGTGCCGGTAAACGCACGCGAAATGTTTTCGCAAACAATTGCCGCGCCCGATGCGCTCTGACCTAGTTGCGGAATGGAATTCATCGAACGCGGTTTCGCTTGTCGATGGCCACATTACCTGGTTCGATGAATTCACTCCAGAGGTGAGAGCCGCAAGTCCGCCGTCGCGGCGTCCCGGTGCGGCCTTTACCGCCGATATCGCGATCCATTTGGCCGCTATTTGGACAACGCTAACGAATAGAAATCGATGCAGTTGTCGCGCAGGATCAGTTTCTTGACCTGGTCCGAAAGATCCTCGCGCGCGCGAAAGCGCGGGATGTCCGCCAGGAATTCTTCCAGCGTCGGCCGCTCGTGCGGATAGTCCGATGGATACATGATCTTTTTTTCCAAACCGAGCCCGACTACATACGGCAAGATCTTTTCTTCGAGCTCACAGGAAAAATAAATCGGACAGCTCCTGACGTAGTGGCTCGGTTCATGGTTCAGCAGCGGCGCCTGGTGCGGCAGCTTTTCGTATTTTTCGTCGAGGCGTTCCATGAGATAGGGAACCCAACCGACGCCGGCTTCGAGAAACGCCATTTTCAGAGTCGGAAAGCGCACCGGCGCGCCGTCGAGCAGATAGCTCGTGAAGTGAATCTGCTGCGCGACAGCGTGCTCCATCACGAGAATCTTCACGAAGGAATCGTAGAGATCGAGGCCAAGTCCGGCGCTCGAGCCGCCGTGCACCGCCAGCGGCACATTGAGCCGCACCGCGGTCTGATAGAGCGGATCGTACATCGGATGCCCCAACCCTTTGGGTAATCCCGCAGCTGGAATCACGCCGCCGACCATTTTTAGATCCTTGACGCAGCGTTCCAATTCCTCCGCCGCTGCGGTGATATCTTGAACCGGCAGCAACGCGACGCCCCAGAGGCGCTGGGGTTCCTGCTGCAGATATTCGCCGTAGAGATAATCATTGTAGCAACGCGCCATCACGGCCGCCCACTTGACGTCTTTAATGTGTGCCATCGCCAAACCCATCGTTGGATAAAGCACCGATCCGGCGACGCCTGAACCGTCCAAAAACATCCGCCACTTTTGTAAGCACGGCGTTTGGTCGGGCGCCTTCCGCGTGCTGCGCGGCCAGCCGTCCAGAGATGGGAACAGCGCGGTCAGCGCCCGCCGGCCTTCATACGGCGGCGGCAGGTAGCGGCGCAGCTCGTCGTCGGTTTCCATCACATGTCCATCCGCATCGATCGGCGCGTAATCGTTCATCGTTATATCTTTCTCTCATTTGCTCCAGAGCGATTTGTAGAATCCCTCGTTGATCAGCTCTTGCACCAGGCTGATTATCGTAAAATCGCTCGGCCGTCGCTTCTTTCGCTTGAGGATTTTTCGCCGCTTCTTGATCGAGCACCACCTGCACGCCTTCGCGCTTCACCAGGGGTATTTTTTCCGTGAAGTCATGGGCGTATTTCAAACTGCCTTCGAGCATACCGGGGTCGTCGATCTTGGCATATTTCGTCAGAATCCTTTTTGCCGCGTCCGGTTGTTGAAACATGAAATGCGTGGCGCGTCCGAAAGCGCGCAGAAAGGATTTGGCTTCACTCCGCTGCTCGCGCAAGAACCGGCGTGTCGTCGTCAGACCGGCAATGACAAAGTAAATTCCCTCGTTCGCCAGATTCGCGATGACTCGATTGCCTTTTTGCTCGGCGACGTACGAGCTGGGCGACGACAAGGGCGCCGCGCTGATCGAGCCGTTGTTCAATGCCGCGGCCAGCTCAGGCATGCCGCCGATCTGAACGATGTTAACGTCGCGGTTAGGTTGCAATTTGTTTTTCTGCAGGTACTCGCGCACCGCGAAGTCGGAAGAGGAGCCCAATCGCGTCACTCCTATTTTCTTGCCTTTGAGATCCTGCACGTTGATGATCTCCGGCCGGGTGATGATGTAAAACGCCGCGGCGTTCATGACCGCGCCCATGAGTACCAGATCGCCGCCCTGGAGTGTGCTGGTGACGACGCTGCCGCTGTTGACCGTCGAGATTGCCACCTGCCGCGCAAACATCGCCTGCGCCATAGTCGTCGAGCTGGCAATGTAAACAAGTTGGGTATCGAGACCTTCTTTCTTATAAAATCCATTTTCCGTGCCGATCCAAAAAGGCAAAAACACCGACGTCACCGACGAATAGCCGACGACGAGCGCCCCGGCGGCAGCTCCGCTGGGCAACGCCAACCCCAAAGTCAGGCAGACCGTGATGAGCTTCACCATAAACGCACTGGACCGCGATTGTTGCTAGTTTTGCGACGTGTTGGCGCCGCCGTGAATCGCCGCAAGCCGACCGCGCACGTCATCCAGGTTGGTCCCGTCATAACGAATCGAATTAACCGGAAATCGCGCCGCGATATCGACGTTCCAGGGCTGCGCGGGCACTATCACTAGACCGCTCGGGCGCCAATGAAGCCATCGGGCTATATAAGCAGGCCAATCGTCGACGAGAACCTCACCATGGATCAAGCCCTTGTCCTCGGTCATGATCACGGGAAGATGAGGAACGTGGCGTCGGCACCAGTCGAACTTTTCCATCCAAGCTAGAGGTTGATTAGCGGGACCTTTCGTCAGGATATGGGTTTGGAAGCCTTGTTGGTGAAGTACATCGAGAAGCTGAAAACCCAAAGGCAAAGGATCAAGACTTCGCCAGAAACCCGGAGTCGACATGACCATGCGCCGACGGGCGACAATGTGGGGCAGCGGATCAGCGCTGTTCTCGTCGCGCGCATTCTCCGCGGGGCCCCGTATTTCAAAAAGCGCGCGCGCTAACGCGCCCGCGCAGTCGCAAAGCGTTCCGTCCAGGTCGACGAGTGCGATCGGCCCGCTCGCCGGGCTGGCAAGTGCCTCTGTTGCCGCTCGTTTTTTTCCCTCGCTCATCCGATCACGCCGGAGTCAGGATTCGTCTTCGATATCCGCTCGCAATCCGGTATACCGCGCCGAGGCGTTGGATGGGTTGTTCGTACCAATTGACTTCCATGTCTCGGAACATGAATCGAGTTTCGCGCCGGCCGCCCGGGGCGAGCCGGCAGAGCAGATGGAGCGGCGTCCCGGCGCCGCGCGCGACTCCGGCTTCCACCAATGAATTTTTATTGTCGTCGGTCACATCGGCGATGACGAAGGCGGCGTTGCGGATACGCTCGACAATCGCTTGCTGGGCGTGCTGGCCGGTGAGGCCCTCACCGAGCACGCACACCATGCTGCTGGCCCGTTCAATAACCGAGATCACGTCGTCCATCTCTTGCTGGTCGCCAAGTAGAGACGTTGCCATGAACGAGTAAGCGCCGGCGTCAGAATACGGGTAGTTGCGCGAGTTCCACGTCGAAGTCCGCCAAAATCTGCTGAAATGAAGTATCAGGTCCGTTTTCAGGCAGATGTAAAGGGGCTGCCGCGAAATGCGCCGGTCGCAAGCTTCGGCGGGACCTGTACCCCGGGCTCGGCCAGCATCAGATAAGGCCGGCCGCGATCGAAGGCAATTTGGACTCTCATCCATAATCCACGGCGAGGTGCACTCGGGTTGCTTCGATCCATCGAACGGCAGCACCGCCACCAACGCCCGGGAAGTATCGATAATCGAAGCGATGCGCTGGCGCGCATCGGCAAAGTGCGAGCGGTCGGGCGAGTCGCCAACCAAGCGCCAGCCCACCTCGTGCAGTAAGTCTCACCGCACGCTCGGCGGCGCGGCTCGGTTTGCTCCACGGTCCGGCGAAATAGACATCTTGACGATTATCGAGCCGAGTCGGCGGATTGGGTACCAGGGAGCGAAGCAACGCAGCAGCGGATCGTGGAACCCATTGACGAAAATCGAGAACATTGGCGGTCTTGAACCATTCCGGCAATTCAAGATCATCGATTTGAACCGCCACGATGGCGTAAGGCTTGTTGCTCGCGCCGCTCGGTCAGGGCGCACTCATGTTCGTCCGTGCACCACGTCGAGTCCGACCAATTCTGCGAAAAAAAGAAAAGCGCACCGCGGGCCGATTGGATGCCCTCTGTCAGGTGTCTTGACGGTACGTTCCGCAGCGTTGCCGCTCAGGGCGTCGTTCCACATCTTAAGCCCCACCTCGTGACGCAGCCAATGGACGATGGGATCCACGCGAGCCTTGTCCGCGTGGCCGTAGCTTACGAAGAAGTCATTGGGACGCTTCTGAAGCGGTACTGCAGCCATAGGCGATTCAAGCTCTCCGAATTGGATCGATTCGAAAGAGTGCCTGTCATGGTTCAGCCTACCGTCAAGGCTGGCGCTGCCACCCTTGGTTGCCATCTCTAATCGAGGAACTTTCTCGCGTCAAGATGAATAAATGTCGCGCCGCGCTTTTGCGCCCGGCCTACCATGTCTTCCGTCCCGCCCGGAGCGTCGCCCTGGGCGCCGTTCCACAGAGCAATCAAGCGTTAGATGGTCCTGCGAAATAGAAAGCGCGTTGTGGAGAATCCAGAGATTGGAACGCTGCCAGATGTCGTAATCCTTTTTGGCGCGCAGCCAGCGCGGCAAACGGTCCGAATCGGAAAGAATCTTTGGCTTGAGCTTTTCGTAGAGCCGATTGAAGCGCTCGACCCAATCCGGCCCGCTGTCGGCCACCGAAGCCTTGACGTAATCACTTTTGCGGCAACACCAAGTACATTTGGCTCGGTATGTTTAACTCCTCGCAGACTTCGTGAAACAAAATGTCGCCGCCGGACGCGCCGCCGGAAATGCCGAGTAATTCGCCCAGTGGCTTTCTCCTTCGCCTTGCGCCACGGCTTCGAAAATCATCGCCCGCGCCTGCTTCTCCTTTGGCCGGGAAAGCGCGGCGCTTGTGCGCTCTGGCGCGTCGATCCGATGGCCGGTAAACAAAATCACTCGCGGCGGCGCTTCCTGATTGCACGGCCACCGGCGCGATGCTTTCGAGGCCCGCTTGAATATTTTCCTTTAGTATCCCGAGACGCTGATAAAGCAACAGCTGTCGCCGCACGGCATCGCGGGCCTGATCCGAAGCATCGGTGAGCGCCTTCTTGTAAGCCTGCGCGACCCGATTCGGTCGCGTGGAAGTCAAACAAATCAGATCCGCGGTGCTGATGTCGACCCACACGTCGGTTTTATCGGTGCGCTGCAAGGCCGTCTGTTTGGATTCGATCGCCAGCCTGACGCCGGCCGCGAGATCGTTGCGCCAATCCTTGAGCTTCTGCAATCTTTGGTTGGCATCTTCTTCAGAGTCGAAGTTGTCTTGCCAGATGGTTGCTTGACGTTGAGCCAGCTCAACCATCATCGTCACCATCGCCAAAGCGTTCAGCCCCGAGTAAAAATGATTGCGGTCTTCGATAAAGCCCGCGCGGCAAAGCTCGAAAGAATTCTCCAAATACTTCGAGGCAAGAGCCGCCTTTTGCGCCGCGTCAACTGTCGTCAAATTTGCCCAGCTCTGCTCCCATCTATTCTTGGCGTTTCGTCCCATCAACGCGCGAATCTCGGCGCGTCCATTCGCGGAAATCTCATTGTTCTGAAGTGCCCGCTCGACGGCTTGATCCGAGCTCACCAAATCGCCGAGGCGTTGAAAGATCGTCCCCAGCATCGTATTGGCTTCCACGTCCATGTCGTCATACTCACGCACCGCCGTCCAAGTGACCTTGGCGCCAGGCCAGTCTTTGAGGCGGAACTGAGCGTGGCCGATCATGCGCAAGCCGGCGACTCGCCAGGCAAAGCCGTCGACTTCGGCGGCCAACAATTGCAGATCACCGCAATTTTTCGCCGCTTCGACGCGTTCGACCTCTTCGCTAAAGTCGAGCGGCACCACTAGCACGTCCTCCGGATCAGCGGGCTTCAACGCGGGCAGCAATTGATAAATCGGGCTGTCGGCTTTTTGCGAATCCATAGTGAGTTTGAGCGCCGCAGCAAGAATGTCCGACAGCACCGCCCAGTTGATTTGGATCGTACGCCAGATAACGGTCGGTTTTCAGATCGAACGGCACGTCAGTATCCTTGGCATCACGTTCTCCCGGCGTGGCTTGTTTGGATTTGATAAGAAACGTGCGTTTATCGCGCAATGCGTGACGGATGCCTAGTTCGTAAAATGCATTGGCATTGTGTATCGAGATGTCGGCAATCACCAGATCGGCGACGAGCAATTGCTCGAACATATCGGTTCGAATGTTGCCTTGCTGTATGAATTCGACGGTGGTGCCGCCAGTCAAGCCGGCCTGCGCCATTGCCGGGCGAATGAGATCTTTTTCGACCTGATCAAAGTTGATGCCGCTTTTTGTGCCGAATGGACGAACGATAAAAACGCTTTTCATGATCTGCACCTCATTGGCTTGGCTTTGGCCTGAGCATTCAACAACGCCGCGAAATGCTGGCCTCCTAATCCAACTGAACCGCCTAATTCGTGAGATCGAAATTCGACGGAAAATCCTCGCCGCGGACTTGCTGCTTTGCCGCCCGCGCGCCGATATCTTGCAATGTTGGCATGTTGGCGGGATCGTCCATCGCGCTCAGGCTTTCGAGTTTAGCGTCCGGTAAATCGACGCCGAGAGGCGTCAATGATTCCTTACTCAGAGCAATGTTGTAACGCAGATAATTGATCAACGGCGCCGGCGCGATCGAGTCATGGCGCAGATCACCCATCTCACGATCAATCACCCGAGCGGTATGGCTGCTCGACATCCATTGCAGGACCACTTCCATCAGGTCGGCGCAGTCGTCCATCACCGAAATCACAGCCTTTAACGCATTTTCCATCGCTAGATTAGCCGGCGTAATTTTCGGGTCGCGACTGCCGGTGCCGATTGAAACCAGCATCAGTTTCTCGGCGCCCATTGACCAACCGATACGGTAACCATCGAAAGTCGCATACATAACGGCTTGAAGCGCCGGATTGTTGAACGGACTGACGCCGCCATCGACGAACTCGCCTTGCACGGATTTCTGTTCGCCGCTGCCCTGGACAATCACGATTCTTTCCGGATCGAAATAGCGCGGCGCCGCCGTGGAAGCGCGCACCACTTGCCATAAGGGATATTCGGAATTGGGCACGACGCTCTGATTCGGCCGCACGCCGAAATAGCGGCCGCGCGGATTGTTCGAGATCGGCCAGGCGCTGCCGCTATCGAGCCGCTTGGTGATCACCAGCAACCCGGTTTGCAACGACGCATCGCCCATGGTCGTATCCGCGCCGTACACTTCTTTCAGCTCTTTGATCAACTCGGTCTCGTCGTAAAACGCCCGGACGTAGCCCTGGCGCAACCAGCTTTTCTGAAACACCCGCTGACCGAGGTCGTTATACTTTTTGATGATATCCGCCACCGCCATGCCGCGCGCCAAGGCCGCGGCGATAATCGAGCCCGTGGAGGTTCCGGCGATCAGGTCGAAGTAGTGATGCAACCGGAAATCTTTCGAGCCGCCATGCCGTTCACGCAGCACCGACTCGATTTCTCCGAGATACGATAACGTGAGAATGCCGCGCAGCCCGCCGCCATCGAGCGCCAAGATCCGCTTTGGCGTGCCGTCGTTGAGAAAATGTTCGTCGCGTGTCCGTATCTTATAGGACATGGCTCCCCTCCCGTATCCTAAAGTCGCGCTAAACTATCATTTTTGCCGGCGCTAGGCACTGGCTAATTTGCCGATTTAATAATCGCCGCAAGACCAATTGCCACCGGCGCCGCTTTCTTAGTTGACACATAAACGAAGCAGCGGTATGTGAGCATCTGCCCGACATGACTCAACCCCGCTCCAGCCATCAATTTTCAGGAGGACGTGCTCTATGACCTCAACGTTTTTTTCACGAAGTGTGCGCATCGGATTCTTGCTGGTGTCGATTATCGACGGCAGTTCCCGCGCCTTCGGACAAAGTCCGAACATACTCGGCGGCGCCAAGGAGCGTCAGCCCAGCTACGGCGAAATGGAGAATTTCACGATTCTCTCCTACACCGATCTCGACGGCTGGGACCAAGCCGCTGAGTTTCGCGTCAGCAAAGATGGCAAACATGCTTACATATCGAACTATCAAGGCTTCAGCATCGTCGATGTCAGCGACCCGTCGAAACCGCGCGTGATCTCGCAAGTCAAAAACGATCCCAGTGTGCAGAGCCAATATATCGACGTTCTCGGGCAATTTGCTCGTGGTCAATCAAGAAGGCTTGCGCTCGGATGACCAACAAGACCTGGACGTCGGGCATCCGACTTTTTGATATTTCCGATCCTGCCAAACCGCGTGAAACCGGCTTCTTCAAAACCGATGTCGCGCCCAACCGCGGTGTCCACGGTTTCTGGTTGCACGAGGACCCGAAGCAGGGCAAGTTCGCGTTCGTCGCGACCACGCTAGGAAGGTTATTTTGGCGCCATTCTGATGATTGTCGATCTCAACGACCCGGCCAATCCAAAAGAAGTCTCGCGCTGGTGGTTTCCCGGCCAATATACCGCGGGCGGAGAAAAAGTCGGTGAGAACTGGATCGACGACGGCGGTTTGCGCGATGGGTTGCCGAAGATCTGGGTCTCTCTGCACGATATAACCACCTATAAAGATCGCGCCTATCTCGCCTACCGCGATCAAGGCGTGATCATTCTCGATATCAGCGATATGCGAAAGCCGACTAAGATCAGCCAGATCAAATGGTCGCCGCCGGAAGAAGGCAACACCCATAGCATCGGCATCGTCGTGCCGGCGCACGGCGGGCGGCCCGATGTTATTCTCGCCACCGACGAGATCACCTCGGCCAAACAGTGTCCTTTCGGCTACCTGCACGTGATCGATGTGCGCCACGAGCCAAATCCGGTGCAGATCGGCACTTTCCGGCTACCGGCTGAATCGCTTCTGTCCGCCCGATCGGCCGGGGCGGCGGTTCGGCATTCATGACATCGAACGAATGGTCAAAGGGAATATTGTCTTCAGCGCCTGGGAAAATTCCGGATTCTGGGCCATCGACATTTCCGATCCCTATCAGCCGAAATCCGTCGGTCATTTCGTCCCGCCGGTTTTTCGCAGAGTAAATTCGGATGCCGGTCACGCCGACGACGTGTTCGTCCATGAAAACGGTTTGGTTTTCGCCAGCTCGTCCGATCCCGGCGGCGGCTTTTGGATCATGCGCCACACTCCCGGCGTCAAAGGCACCGTCGAGTGGACACCGGATAATAAAAATGTGACGGTAAAATATGAAAAGCGGCCGGAAAATTAGTCACAAGCTCGGTTCCACACTGTTCGCGCTCAATGTCTTTTACGCCGCAGTTGCATTCGCCGGCCACGGCGTGGAAGACACCATCGATATGCTCGCCGCCGAACGGGTGAAGCAACTGATGGACGCCGGCGAAAAGTTAACTTTCATCGACCTGCGCCCGGCCAAAGAATTCCAGCAAACCCGTCTGCCCGGCGCACGCTCCATTCCGATCGCGGAAATGGCCAACCGATACGGTGAAATTCCCAAAACCGGTCGAGTGATTTTGTACTGCGATTGCAAAACCTACGATATCTCCGACCGCGCCGTGTTCCTGGAGTATCGCGGCTATCGAAATATCTTTGTCATGCCCGAGGGCTACTCGGGCTGGGTCAAACGCGGTTACCCGCTCGACGGCAATCGGCGCTGATGTTGCGCTCAACAGATTGTTTAAAAACTTTTCGGAATGCTTCGACCAGCTCAGCATGATCGGAAAATTCTTAGTGATAAGTTCCATTCCGTTCGCCCTGAGGCTCTCGAAGGGTGAAGGTGCTGTTTTTTGGCAGCCTGCGACACTTTCTTTTGTGTTTTTGCTGCTGCTTTCTCCCACGCCACTTTTCGCCCACGCCTATTTGGTCAAATCGGTGCCCGCCCAGCGCGCCGTGCTCTATCATGCCCCGGCAAAAATCCAGCTCTGGTTCAACGAGCGTTTGGAACCCCGCTACTCATCCCTGACCTTGAGCGCGGCCGACGGCAAAATCGTAGAAATCGGCAAAGTCGAAGTCAGCGCTGACGATGCCAAGCAACTCACGGCCGCGCTCAATGTCCTCCCGGCCGGCCGATACGTGGTCAAATACCGCGTGCTTTCCGTCGACGGCCACGTCGTGCAGGATCAGTTTCCCTTCACCGTCAAGCAATGACCGATCTTGCAGCAGTCGTTCGCTTCATTCATTTAACAGCTGCGATTCTTCTCGCCGGTTCCTTCAGTTTCGTCTTACTCATCGCCCGACCCGCGTTACTGACCGGCAAGGATTCCGCCAAAACGAATTACCAGACTTTTGTCCGGCTACAGCTCACGATCGCTCGCTGCTGCTTGCTGGTGATTTTTCTATCGGCCTTACTCGGCCTTTGGATCCAGACCGTCAACGTGAGCGAGGACTCGACTGGAACAGCTTTCAACTTCGCTGCGATTTTCTCGCTCACCACGGAGACTCAGTACGGTCGGGTCTGGCTGGCGCGCATGGCTATTGCGCTGCTGCTCGGTCTCCTTCTCATCGCGCAATCGCGCCAACAAGATGCACCGGTTTCACTAGCGGCTCTCTTTGGCGGCGCCCTTCTCAGCGTCAGTCTGTTAGTCGCGCTGGCCTTCGCTGGGCATGCGTCCGCCGCCGACGGCTCAGCCTTCGTCCTGCAAGTTTCCTCTGACGCGCTCCATCTTTTGGCGGCTGGCTTCTGGTTAGGTGGTTTGCTGCCGCTCGCGTTGCTGCTGCGCCGCAGCCAGCAGACCAGCGCCGTCGATTCGTATGCCAGCGCAAGGATCGCCACGCGGCGTTTTTCCGCGCTGGCGATGGCGAGCGTTGCGCTGCTCATCGCCAGCGGCGGATACAATGCGTGGAATCTCGTCGGCGGTTTTGCGCCTTTGTTCGGCACCGCGTATGGGCATTTGTTGCTGCTCAAGCTCGCCCTCCTGCTGCCCCTGCTCGCGGTCGGTGCGATGAATTTATTGCGGCTCAAGCCGAGAATCCTCGAAACATCGTCGAACCGACCGGAAGAAATTGCGGTGCATTTAAAATTGCTTTGGCGCAACGTGATCATCGAAACCGCGTTCGGCATCGCGATCTTGCTCGTCGTCGGCTACCTGGGTGTCACGCCGCCGGCGCGCCACGTCCAGCCCGACTGGCCGTTTTCTTTCCGCTGGGATTGGAGCGTTCTCGACAAGGCGCCGAAAGCGCGCGCCGAATTCGACCGTGCGCTGATTTGGGCCGCCATCGGTGTTGTCGCGCTCGGCGCCGCTTTGGCGAGGCGGCGTCGCCGCATTGTCGCGACGGTGATCGCCGTTGGCGCGTTGGCTTATGCGATTCACACCGCCGATACGATCGTTTCGATCGATGCCTATCCGGCAACCTACAAACGACCTGCCGTAACTTACCAATCAATCTCCGTCGCCAACGGCATTGCGCTTTATCAAGACAGCGGCTGCATCGCTTGCCATGGTCCAAGTGGTTACGGCGATGGGCCGTCAGCGCAAGACTTTAATCCGAAACCCGTCGATCTCACGGCGGCGCATGCCAATGCGCACACTGCCGGCGATCTTTTCTGGTGGTTGAGCCACGGCGTGAAACCGTCATCGGCAATGCCCGGCTTCGGCGCAAGCCTGAGTGAAGAAGAACGCTGGGACTTGATCAATTTCATGCGCGCGCTTTCCAGCGGCGAACGGGCGCGCAATCTGGCGCCGGTGATCGAAGACAAGCCCTGGCTGGTCGCGCCTGATTTCACCTATGGAACGAATGCCGGCGCTACGAAAACCCTAAGAGACCATCGTGGCAACCGAATTGTTTTGCTCGTGTTACTCAATGTGCAAGACACCGAAGAACGCCTGCAACAAATCTCCGCCGCCTTACCTCAACTCAAAGCCACGGACGTCGAAGTCATCGTCGTTCCCAACTTGATCGACTATCTCTTCGTCGCCGACAAACTGCCGGGTCTGATCGTGAACGAAGGCATCCGGGAAATTGCCGAGACTTACACGCTATTCGCGCGCTCCTTCGTCGACGAGAATTTACTGACCTCGACGCCGCACGTAGAATTTCTCATCGACAAACAAGGCTACATTCGCGCCCGCTGGCTTCCCGCCGAAGGCGACGCGTGGCGAGACTTCACCGGCCTATTGTCCCAGGTCGCGCTCTTACAAAAGGAAAAACCCCGCGCGCCGGCTCCCGACGAGCACGTGCACTAATTCTCGCTGCACGTAGGGGCGCGATTCATCGCGCCCTCTTTGATTCTCCTGTCGTAGCAACGTCAATATGTCAGGTTAACAGCAACGTAAAAATGTCAGGGTGACACATCGGGTGAGTGGTGAGCGTAGAAAGCGGACCATAGCGGAACCCCTCCTTCTTGGCGTTCGTTCGATATAAGCCAATTGTGTGCGTTGTTTTTGAATCGAAGGTTGCGATTTTCTCATTCTTGTAGAAAAACTCCACCGCGCCATCGAGAAGCACATGCACATCGATTCTCTTGTTGGCGTGAGAGCGAAAGGGCGAGGTCTTGGGGATCTGAAAGACCGTCCCTTCGAAAGTCACCGTGTTGTCCTTTGCCACGGTACGCTGTTGTTTGAAACATAGCGCCCGTTCGATCTGCAGAGCGAGCTGACTTTTCTCCAAGCAGGCTCGGCTTTAGCCGGCTTGGAAACTTACGGTTGTGCACGGGGAGATAACGTTCGAGGACCGCGTTGCGCTTGTTCGCATGGTTTTGGCCTTGGCCAGCCGCAGCTCACTGACCAGCCGGTCTTGAAAGTGTTCCACAGTCTTTCGATTCTGCCCTTGGCCTGAGGGGAATGGGCTAGAATCAAGGTCACCCCGAGCTCTTCTAAGCCTCGGCCGACTTCGGTGGTAGGCCTTCTTTGATCAACTGCTCATCGATCGTCGCTTCCCGGTCGGTCCAGAATACCGAATGACAGTCGCTATAGATCGACTGCGGTAAGCCGTATTGCCTGAAAGGTGTCACAGAACAGCTTGAAATAACCCCATGAACTCTCGGCTTGGGTAAACAAAGCTCCCATCACCTTGTTGGTAGCATCGTCGATGGCCCCGATCAGACACAGCCGCGGCCCCCGGCCTTGGAGCCAGTCATGCGGAGAGCCATCGACCTGAGCATCATCCCTTCACTGGCCCGTCTTTCCCGGCGGCTTCGGTGTTTGATCCCGCGGCGCTTCCTAGGTGAGGCGATCCCTTCAGCTCGAAGGATACGGCGGACTTTCTCACGGCTGAGCTCGATCTGTTCTTGTTCTTTGAGCTTCTCGTCAGATGGTGATCGTTGAACCCTTGGTATTTCCCTCGGGCTAATTCCACCACCCGTCGCACCGTCTTCTCCTTAGTCTTGCGTTTACACCGCCGTCCCCGATTGCCGTGAACCACTCCCTTCGCTCCGACCTTACCGACCCGTGCTTTGACCCGGTAACACTGCCGTTCACTCACTCCCATCACCAGTGCCGCTTGCACCACGTCAGCTCGCCTCGATACACTCGTTGGATTACGTCCAATCGTTTCTCGTCTTGCATGGTCAGGGTTGTCATCCTTCCACCCTGACATAATCACGTTGCCGTTAACCCCTGACACTTTCACGTTGCTACAACACCCTCTTTGATTCTCCTTGACGGTCTGTATGGCCAACGCGTATAAGCGGCCAACGGAGGTCGCTCATGGGTTTCACAAAACATTTCAATCGCCGTCAATTCATGAAACTTGGTGCTTCTCTCGGCGTCAGCGCTGTCGGCACTCACTTGCTGCCGCGCTCCGCAGGAGCGGCGTCGCGGGAGCGCGTCGTGATTTTTCAAGGCGTCGGACTGGATTCGCTTCATCCCTACGGCTACAGCGGCGGCGGCATCAATGGCATCTGGCTCCATATCATCGAGCCGCTGATCGTGATGGATTACACGCGCCAAAAATACGTCGGCGTGCTCGCCGACTCGTGGGAATTCCAGGGTCGAAAATGGATCTTTCAACTCCGGCGCAACATCCGTTTCCACAACGGCGCGCCGCTCACCGCGAAAGATGTCGCCTATTCCATCGAGCGCATGAAAACCGACAAGCGCAGCATGCAAGGCAACGACATCCAGGAGCTGGAAGTTGAAACTCCCGACGACTTCACCGTCGTTTTCATTACCAAACAGCCGCTCTCGCTGTTGCTCGACCGCCTGGACACCCGCTACATCATCAGCAAAGCCGCCGCCGAAAAATACGGCGACCAAGCCGACAACTACGCCATCGGCACCGGGCCTTACAAGTTTGTCAGCTGGCAACGCGGCGGCAATCTGGTTTTGGCGCGCAACGACGACTATTGGGGCGCCAAGGCGGAGATCAAAGAAGTCATCTTGAAGGGTGTCAAAGAAGAAGCGGCGCGGGTTGCCGGCTTACTTTCAGGCCAGGCCGACGTAATCAGCAATCTGCCCATCGAAGAAATTGATCGAGTCGCCAAACATCCGCGCGTCCGGGTCGAAAAGATTCCCGGCTTTCGCATGTATTTCATGGCCATGAACGTGAACTTCAAGCCCTTCGACAACAAGCTGGTGCGCCAAGCGATCAATCACGCCATCGATCCCGTGACGATGATAAAGCATATCTTTTCCGGCAACGGTGAAGTATTGAATGGCCCGCTGGCGTCCAACATGACCGGTTTCGATCCAGCGATGAAACGCTATGCGTACGATCCGAAAAAAGCCCGCGAGCTGCTCACCAAGGCCGGCTATCCCAACGGCTTCGAGAGCAAGTTCTATTTTTCACCCGACCGTCATCTCAAGGGCCGGGAGGTCTGCGAAGTGATTCGCGATCAGTTGGGCAGAGTTGGCATCAAGCTCGAATTGGTCGGCCAGGAGTACGCTGTCTATTGGGGCAAGGACGGCGTCAACGGCGGCAAGCTGCCGTTTTACTACGCCGGCCGCTCCGCGTCCGATGCCGACACTTTCTACGATCAATACTTTCACACCGGCATCACCAAACGGATCGGCTACAGCAATCCGGAGGCCGACAAGCTGATCGAAGAGCAACAGCGCACCGCCGACCAGAAAAAGCGCGTGACCATTTTGCAGCAAGCCGGACGCCAAATTATGGAAGACGCCCCCTTCGTGCCCCTCTACACGCTGTCGGAAATCTACGGCGTCGCGCGCAATGTGATCTGGAAAGGCACGCCGGACAACCGCATACTCGCGGCGGAGATGAAGATCAGAGGCTGACGGGGAAATGGGACCTACCCAGTGAGCTTTCTGCGAGCTCAATGACGATTCATAAACTCACCGAGGGCTTGGCCAAAGCGCGCGGCGTGGATGCCGTGCGCCGCGAAATCCGTCGTGAAAGCCCCTAACGCCCAGCGCGCCGCGTCCTGGTATCTTGCCGAGTTCGTCGCGGCCGCGAGCCGCAAGAAAAACGATGCAGCGGCGCCGTTTTGCTCAATCAATGTCAAACGCGAGCGTAAAATCCCGGCGTCGCACGTGGCGCGGTCGTAATAACCCGCCGCCGGGTTGGTCAAGCGTCCGAACGATGAACTCAGCCAGTTCCTTCGCGCTGCTCGAGAAATTGTCGATCGCCGGTGCGGCGATAAGCCTCGATCAGCGCACACCCTACTTGCGTCTGATCGCGCAAATGACCCGGCTCGCGCGGTGCTCCATCGTAAAAGTGACAGAGGCAACCCAGCGTCGCTCTTGCAGCGGCGCCAGAGAAAATCGAGAACGGCGAGCGCCCGCGTCTGGCAATCGGAATTTTTGAGAAGCTCAGCCGCGTTGAGGTACGCGATCACGGCCAGCGCATTGGCATCGGTGTAGATGCAGTCATCGATGATAGTAAAAAACTCCTCCGTCTTTGACTCCGTTTCGCCCTCCACTCGCAAGAAATCTTCGCAGCCGAAGAACGCCGGCTTGGACGGATCGAAGAGCTTTTTGTCCAGGTAACCGATGATCTCCTCGGCCGAGCGCGCATACTCCATTCTCCGCGTGAGGCGAAACACGCGCAAGCAATTATTCAGCAGACCGGCATGTTCGGCCAAAAGTTTTTCACGGTGCGGCTGCGTCCAATCGGCGCCGGTGGTCGTGCGAAAATAGCCGTCGTCTTTGGCGTCGTAGATCGGACTGCCGCGCATGCGGTCGAGCGTCAACCGTACGTGATCGAGGTAGATTGTATCCTTGGTCGACTCGTAACGGGAAAGCAGGAAATCGTTCGCGTCGGGATGAATGAACTTTTGTCCCCGTCCATATCCGCCGTTCTGACGGTCCGCGAGACTAATAATTGAGCGAGCGATCTCGCTCAGCGCGGCAACCGTGGGCGTCTCAGGTTTGATCTGAATCGCCGCCACGGCTTCGTTGTCCTCCGTAACGTTGGCCGTCAGCTCGTCGCCGTTTTTTTCCTGATAACCGATGTAGACATTGAGCAGCAGTTCTTTGAACTGCTCGGTCGGAAGATAATTCGCGGCGGCGAGCAGCTCGCCCGCCGGGGTGAAGAAGGCGACAGTCGGCCAACCATTGAGGTTGTACCTCGCGTCGATGTCGGGCCGTTTGGCGTCTTCGACCCGCAGCGCGACGAAATAGGCGTTCAGCAAAGCCAAGTTTTCCCGGTCCGAGAACGCTTGCTCGTCCATGCGCTGGCAATAGCGGCACCAGAACGCCGCCAAGAAAAGCATGACCGGCTTGTTGTCCGCGCGCGCCTTGGCAAACGCTTCGTTTTCCCACTCAAACCAGGGAATCAAATGGGCAAGATTTGCATTCGGCGAGAAACGATGCATGACTCGATCCACTCTTGCTGCTGAGGGACATTTATCACCGTTTCACCTAATTAAAAAACATTTTGCAAGCACCGTCGAAAATTATCATGGCATAGCTCGGTTCCTCTGTATCAATGCACTTTCATTGACAACGTTCCGTTGCGAGGAATATGATCCGACCGTCTTGATAGTTAGTCTGCGATTGTCGCAACTCTGAACACGAGGGAGCGTTCCATGCAGTTGACCCTGGCCTGTCATCCGATCAGTGAGATTCGCTTCGGCGCGCCGGCGCGACTCGATGGTACCGTTTTGGTCGTCGATGCCGCGGCGCTGCGCGAAATTGTTCTCACCGACGATTCTATGGTCAACGTCGAATTCGAAATCGTTCATCCGGGTGAACACTGCCGCGCCGGTCCGATCTTTGACGTCATCGAACCGCGCGCCAAAGCGCCTGGCTGCGGGATTGATTTCCCCGGGATCTTAGGACCCGCCACGACTGCGGGACTCGGCACGACTCACGTGCTGACCGGCGCCGCGGTTTCAGTTCTTGCGGAAATTTCACCGGACCTGACGCGGAGCGCCACCGGGCGCGTATTGGAGATGAGCGGGGCACCGGCGGCAGCGAGCGAATACTCTGCTTTGCGCCACGTCATCGTGGTGCCGCAAACCAAACCCGGATTGCCGCGTCAAGCGGTCGAAAAAATCTATCGCCTCGCCGGTATCAAAGTCGCCGTCGCCCTCGCGCGGATTGCCTTGAACAATCCTCCGGCAACTGTGCAAACCTTCGAACCTGTCAGTCCCGCCGACCAGACCCGCGAAGGTCTGCCGCGCGTCGCCTATATCGGGCAGATATTTTCACGCCAGCGCAAGCCCGAGGTGGATGAGCCGATCCTCTACGGCGCCAATACCGACGGCATGCTGCCGATCATGCTCCATCCCGATGAATGGCTCGACGGCGCCATCGTGCCGTCGCTGCATTCCTGGTTCGGCGGCACGGAAACCTATTTCTATCAAAATAACCCGATCGTTCTCGACCTTTATCAACGCCATCACGCCCGCGAGATCAATTTTGTCGGCACGGTCGCGACCATCGCAGGGTCGGACAATTTCGACCGCGAACGCCATTGCCGCGCCGCCGCCAATCTCGTTAAGTGGAACTTACAAGCGGACGGCGCCGTGCTGTCCAAATACGGCGGCGGCCTGCCCCACGCGGATCTCTCCGAAACCGCGCGGCTGCTCGAAGGCATGGGCATACAGAACGGCGGTGATGGTCTCCGACGTGTCGCGCGATCGGCGCGTCGAATCGGCGTTGCTGTTCAATGTCCCGGAAGTCGACGCGATCGTCTACAACGGCGGCAACGGCACCCATTGGGAAGTTCCGCATTTGGATCGAGTCATCGCCGCGACGGGACAATTTCGTGAATTGCTCAACGGCCCCATGACGCTCGATGCTAACAACATCGTCGGCGTGACGAATCAGCAGGGCGCGTCGCGAATGAGAGCGATGATTTATTAAAGAGGCATGAGGCGAAAGGCGTGAGGCGTGAGTTCGGAATCATACTCATCGCCTGATGCCTCGCGCCTCACGCCTATGCCATAGGAGTGTCACATGCGAGTCGCACATTATTTGAATCAATTTTTCGGCGGCATCGGCGCGGAAGAGCATGCTGCGGCGCCATTGGAGGTGCGCGACGGCGCGGTCGGCCCGGGTAAACTGTTAGCGTCGTTGCTCGGCGACGGCGCAACCGTCGTCACGACTTTTATCTGCGGCGATAACTACGCCGTCGAACATCAAGACGAACTTACCGCCGCCGTTTTAGAAAAACTGCGAAGTAACGGCGTGGACCTTTTCATCGCCGGGCCATGCTTCGACGCCGGCCGCTACGGCATGGCCGCCGGCGCGCTATGCCGCGCGGTACAGGCCGAACTCGGCATCCCCGCCGTCACGGCGATGAGCGAAGAGAATCCCGGCGTCGATCTCTTCCGCGACGCTTTGTATATCGTCGACTCGGGCACGAACGTGACCAAATTGCGCGATGTTATTGCCACGATGGCGTCACTGGGTCGGAAACTCGTCGGCAAAGAACCCATCGGCTCGCCCGCAGAGGAAGGTTATTTACGGCGGGGTTGGCTGCGTGATCAATTGGTCGAGAAACGCGCGGCGACTCGGCTGGGGGATATGCTGATTGCAAAAATGAGCGGCGCGCCATTTGAATCCGAAATGGTATCCACTGCCTTCGCGGCGGTGCCGGTACCGGCGGCGATTAAAGACATGTCGAAAGCGAGGGTGATGCTGATCACCGACGGCGGCCTGGTTCCAAAGGGCAATCCCGATCGGATCGAAGGCACAGCGGCAACGCGCTGGGGCGCTTACAACATCGAAGGCAGCGACGATCTGCGCGCCGAAGACTACGAAGTTTCCCACGGCGGCTATGACACCAGGTTCGTGCAAGCAGATCCCGACCGCTTGGTGCCGCTTGACGCCCTGCGCGAGATGGAAAAGAACGGCGTCATCGGCAAGCTGCATGGCGAGTTCCTGTCGACCTGCGGCCGCTCCAATCCATTATCGAATACGCGCCGCCTTGGCCGAGAGATGGCGGCAAAAATTAAACTGGAGGGCGTGGACTGCGTCATTCTGACGTCCACGTGAGGCACCAGCACTCGCAGCGGCGCTGCGATCACGACCGAGTTGGAGAAAGCCGGCATTCCCGTCGTGCAAATAACCTCTGCCCGACCCATCGCCAAGATGGTCGGATCAAATCGCGTAGTTCTAGGGACTGGCATCGTGCACGTCACCGGCGATGCCAAGCTGCCGATCAAGCGAGGAAAAAGAACTGCGGCGAAAATTGGTCCAGCAAGCGCTGGACGCACTGCAATCGAACGAAAAACAATGATTTCCGTGTAGGGGCGCGATTCATCGCGCCCTAATATGCGCCTATCCAGTTCAACCGCTGTTGCCGCTGGATTCTCGCGATCGGATGCCCACCGCGCCGGATTATCGACGATATATTGGCGGATGCGGTTCAAAGATTCTTCATTGCGTATGACGTGTTCGTAGTAACTGCGTTGCCAAATTGCCCTCGAAATGCTGGCCAATTTAACGCCTTCACGCCGCGCATATATTCGTTTGTCGTCATCGTCTTGAACCATTGCATGATCTTCAGGTAGGGGCGCACCTGCGTGTGCGCCCGTCCGGATATTCGGAGGGCCGACACATAGGTCGGCCCCTACAACCGCGATCACGAATGACAATTATTCCGTGGCAATGATTCGGCATGACGATAAATTCTCCGTCTCGACGGTCGTGAATTTTCGTGTCAGTTCCACCCACCAACGCGCAATCGCTTCACCCGCACTGTTTGTTTTCATTTGGCCGTCGACGATCTCCCAAATAGGCAAGATCGATCTTGCGTTACGATCGGTAACGAAATACGCGCCGGGCTCAGCGTAATCGAATCCCTTTAACCGAATGGAACGGCGACGCGGCTGCAGCGGTTCACGCGTTCATGCGTGAATCTTTCGTCGCTGGACGCTTCGCACGATAGCGTATCCTTCTACGATAGAACACACTGATATTCTTCGCCGTCAAAACCGCCTGATCCAAGATGATCGTTCGTTTGGCGATCTTGAAACTGTCGTCGACGCGGCGCAGGACATCTTGCCGCTCGCCGACAAACAGATCCTGATCGGTTTCCATGCGCGTGCGGTAGACGAGGAAATTGGCATGGGCTTCGACTTCGTTGCCGTTTACTTTCTTGATGCGGACGTTGGTGATCAAATGGCGCGTGCGCGACGGCGGCATCTCAGCCCAGGCGTTTTTGGCGTAGACGCGCTCGACGCGTATTTTGAGGCTCTGCTTGTCGTCGTCGAAATAATAGCCTTCGCCGGGTTTGGCGAGTTCTTCCGCCAAACTTTCCGGCCGTTCCAAAGGGTTATGGCGGATCGGCATCCAGTAGCGCACGTCGTCCGTGAGTAAATCGAACCATTCGCGCAGCTTGCGATTATCCAAAAGCTCCGCTTCGAAATAATAAAAATCCTCTACGAGATTACGCAGCGCGCTATCCATTTTGCGCGCTCATGATCTCGTTCCAGTTTTTCGCCTGAAGCACCTTCGCCCAATGCATGTACATGCTCAGCTGATTATTGTCGCTGAAGCGGCTTTTGACTTTGCCGGGCAGATCGATGTCGATCGGCGGCTCGTTGCCGCTCATCTGATAGTTGGCCGGATAGCGGCGGCCGATCAGACTCTTCGCCGCGCCGGTGACCTGGATCCAGTTGTCCATGTCATCCTGCTCGAACACGCCGCTGGGACTGAAGCGGTACTGCGAAACGAAGCGCATGACGTCTTTGATCTTCGGCGAAGCCGCTTTATCGACCACCGCCCAACTCCAGACTTCCATCTTATCCGGTCCGCGCGGTTGCCAGACGCGGATCGTGCGCGTCAGCCAATGCACCGAAAGATTCGGAAACACCGTGCCCGCCGAAGGCGAGATTTTGCAAGCTCTCAGGCTGCCCAGACGATTCTCTATTTCAGCCGCATGTTCTTTCATGTAGTCGACCAACTGATCGTCCGGCTGCGCGAACCACGGCCCGCCGTCCGGCGGCGTGATCCACGACACCAGAGTGTGGCCATTGTCGCAGGCGATTTGGCAACCTTTGTTCCATTGCCGGGTTTGGCTCGTGGTCGTGTCGACGCCGAGCTCGCGCGCCGAACCGTGGGTTGAAGTGATATGGTAGCCGTCACCGCCGAAATTTTCCGCGGCGGTCTTCCAGTTGGCGTCGAGCAGCCAGCGGTGCGGCCCGCTGACTTCGGTGCCGCCTTCGCGCCGGTCAAAAAGAATATCGAGATACCACGCCATATCGCCAAGGTAATCTGTCAATGTCGGCGCGTTGGCATCGAAGGTGGCGAAGATCAGACCTTTGTAGCTGTCGATCTGCGCCACGGGAATGAGTCCCCAGTTGGCGCGGTCGAGGCCGCGGAAGGCATCGACCATCGGCACCAGGGCGAGATTGCCGTCGCCGGTGTAGGACCAGCCGTGGTAAGAGCAGGTGAACAATTTCGTGTTGCCGCGGTCGGCGCGGCAGACCCGATTGCCGCGGTGGCGGCAAAGATTCAAATGGGCGCGCAGCTTGCCGTTCAGATCGCGGCAAAGAATCACCGGTTCTTCGCCCATGTAGCGGGTGACAAAATCGCCCGGATTGGGAATCTCGCATTCATGGCCGAGATAAAGCCAGCAGCGCGCGAACAGACGCTCACGCTCCAGTTCATAAATCTCCCGGTCGGCAAAGATGCGCCGGTCGACCAAACCGCCTTCCGGATCGATAAGAGCTTTGATTTCCATCGGTCGTCTCCTTCGCTTCGGCGAGCCTTCACTGGCTGATTATAGCCGGCGCTGCGGGCTGTCAAGCCGAGTCGTTGAGTTCCAGCGCGGGCGTCTTGAGACCTGCTCCAATCCGGTGTAAAAACTGATTCTCCCGGACACGAAGTCCGGGGGCAGCGATCTCGCGACCGATCGTTTGAGATCAACCCAAGCCACTATTAATCGGAGGAATTCTGAGCATGACTGCTGAGGCAGAATATGCAGCGGTGCCGATCATTGTCACCGTCAATGGCGTAAAGCACGACGCCGTTGTCGAACCGCGAACGCTGCTGGTTTATTTTTTGCGCGAGCATCTAGGTCTGACCGGAACCCATGTCGGCTGCGACACCAGCCAGTGCGGCGCCTGCACGGTGCATTTGAACGGACGCGCGGTGAAATCCTGCACGATTCTCGCAGCGCAAGCCAACGGCGCCGAGGTGAAAACCATCGAAGGGCTCGCCGACGGCGACGCTTTTCACCCGGTGCAAGAAGGATTTCGCGAGAAGCACGGCCTGCAATGCGGCTACTGCACGCCGGGCATGATCATGACCGCGGTGCATTTATTGGAAACCAACTCGAACCCGACCGACGACGAGATCAAACACGCGCTCGAAGGCAATATCTGCCGCTGCACCGGCTACGTCAATATCGTCGAATCGGTCAAATGGGCCGCCGAGAAAATGAGGAAAGAATGATCCTAATCACTAAACTGGAAGCTGCAATTCATCTGGACTCATGCCTCACGCCTCAAGCCTGTCCTGAGCTTAGCCGAAGGGCCTCAGCCTTTTCGAGATGGGAGGCCGACATGCTTCCCGCTAGTTTCGGCTATGTCGCGCCGCGCTCAGTGGCGGAAGCGCTGGAGTTGATGGCCAAGCACGGCGAAGACGGCAAACTGCTCGCCGGCGGTCATAGCTTGATCCCGGCGATGAAGCTGCGCCTTCAGTCGCCGCAGCTCTTTGATCGATCTCGGCACCGTGCCGGGATTGCAAGGAATCAAAGCCGAAGGCGGACAACTAGTCATTGGCGCGCTGACCGTCCATGCCGACGTGGCGCGTCGGACCTCGTGCGCAAGCATATGCCGGGCTTGTCCGATGCCGCATCGGTGATCGGCGATGTGCAGGTGCGCAACCGCGGCACCATTGGCGGCAGCGTCGCTCACGCCGATCCGGCGGCGGATATGCCGGTAATTTTGACCGCGCTCAATGCTTCGCTTCGTCGCGCAATCGCCCGCCGGTACCCGAACCATCGCCGTGGATGATTTCTTCACCGACTTTTACACCACGGCATTGAACGCGAACGAGATCCTCACGGAAATTCGCGTACCGATTCCATCTGCGGGAACCGGCACAGCCTACGCCAAGCTGCCCCATCCCGCATCGGGTTACGTCGTCGTCAGCGCGGGCGCGTTGATCACCCGACAAGCTTCGGGCTCCTGCGTCGTCGGCACGGATTGCCATCGGCGGGCTCGGCAGCGGTCCCCTCCGCGCCATCGCCACCGAAATAGAGTTACAAGGAAAGCCGCTGACCACGCAGATCATCGCCGCGGCGGCCGCAAAAGCCGCAGAGGAAACCGATCCGGTGGAAGATTCGTACTCCAGCACGGAATACAAACAACACGTGGCGACCGTGTACGCGCGTAAGGCCATCGAAGCGGCGGTGGAAAGAGCGAAAAGCTAAAACCGTGCTCGTGATCGTGACGCGTGTTCGGAACGCCTCTGGCTGATAATTCCGATCCACGAGCACGAACCACGAACACGATCACGTTTTTAAGAGGTCACATCATGACAACCGAACACACACCGAACGGACTCATCGGCGCGTCGCCCAAACGGGTCGAAGATCCGCCGCTGATCACCGGCAAAGGCTGCTACGTCGACGATATCAATTTGACCGGCATGCTCCATCTGGCGTTTCAACGGAGCCCCTACCCGCACGCGAAAATTATTTCCATCGACACGAGCAAGGCCAAAGCCATGCCGGGAGTGGAAGCGGTGATCACCGGCAACGACTTGAGCGAAAAGCTCAATCTCGCGCCCTCGCAGGTGCTGCCGAACATGAAGATTCCGCCGCATCCGGTGCTCGCGCGCGGCGCGGTGCACTGCGCCGGCGTACCGGTCGCCGCAGTCGTCGCGCGCACGCGGGCCCAGGCGGAAGACGCTGCCAATGCGATTGAAGTCGAATACGAAGCGCTGCCCGGCGTTTCCAACGCGGAAGAAGCGCTGAAGCCCGGCGCGCCGCTGGCGCACGAAGAGCTCGACAGCAATATCTGCTACACCATGAGCAAGAACGGCGGCAACGTCGACAAGGCGTTTGCCGAGGCGGATCACGTTTTCACCATGCACATCGCCAGCCCGCGCCAGGTCGCGCTGGCGATGGAACCGCGCGGCATCGCCGTCAGTCCCGATCCCTTCGGTAAAAACCTGACCGTGTGGCTCTCGACCCAAGGTCCCCATCGCGCCCGCGCCGAGATCGCCAATACCCTCGGCTTTCCCGAAAACAAAATTCATCTGATCGCGCCCGACGTCGGCGGCGGCTTCGGCAGCAAGGGACCGGTTTACCGCGAGGATATCGTCGCCTGCTATCTCGCGCTTAAACTGCGCAAGCCGGTCAAATGGGTCGCCACCCGCAGCGAAGATTTCATCACGACGATCCAAGGGCGCGACCAGGCGATGACGTCGGAAATGGCGCTCAGAAAAGACGGCAAGATTCTCGGCCTGAAAGTCAAAGTCGTCGCCAATCTCGGCGCCTATCTGCATGCCAGCACCGCCGGACCGCCGCAGCGCATGCTCGGCATGGCCTGCGGCAGCTATCAGATTCAGGACTGCCATGTCGAGATCGTCTCGGTTTTCACCAACACTTGCCCCACCGGCCCCTATCGCGGCGCCGGCCGGCCGGAGTCGGTCTTGAACATCGAGCGCTTGCTCGACAAAGCCGCGGCTGTCCTGGGCATGGACCGATTGGAAATCCGGCGAAAGAACTTTATTCAGCCGGATCAATTTCCCTACACCACGGGCACCGGCGTCGAGTACGATTCCGGCGACTTCGAGAAACCGATGCGCGAAGCGCTCAAGCTGTCCGACTACGAAAATCTCCTGCGCCAACGCGATGACCGGCGCAAGCGCGGCGAGTTGGTCGGCGTCGGCTTTTCCACCTTCGTCGAGCCCAGCGGCGGCGCCGGTTTCGAGAGCGGCAGTGTGCGCGCTGGAGCGCACCGGCGAAATCACCGTGCTCACGGGTTCGAGTTCGCACGGCCAAGGACACGAAACGTCGTGGGCGCAAATTGCCGCGGAACTGCTGAAGACAACGATGGATCACGTGACGGTTCTGCACGGCGACACCCACGTGAGCCAGCAAGGCACCGGCACCTTCGGCAGCCGCAGCGCCGTCGTCGGCGGCGGCGCCCTGGCGATCGCCGCCGAGCGGGTGATCGAGAAAGGCAAACGCATCGCGGCGCATCTGGTCGAAGCGGCGCCCGAAGACATGGTGCAAGCCGACGGCGGCTTTGCCGTCAAGGGCGTTCCCGACAAGAAGATCAACTGGCGGCAGATCGCCACAGCCGCCTACGGCGGCCGAGTTCCCAAGGGTATGGAAATCGGCCTGCAAGAAACCGCTTTCTACGATCCCAAGCGCGAAGCCTGGGGCTTCGGCACCCACGTCGCCTCCGTCAGTATCGATCGCGACACCGGCAAGCTGACCATCGAAAAGTTGGTTCTCGTCGACGATTGCGGCGTGGTCATCAACCCGATGATCGTCGAAGGGACAGATTCACGGCGGCGTCGCTCAAGGTCTCGGCGAAGCGCAATGCGAACAAATGCTCTACAGCGAAGACGGCCAGGTGCAAACCGGCACGTTCATGAATTACGCGGTCATGCGCGCCGCCGACATGCCGCCGATGATTCTCGGCGAGACGATTACGCCGAATCCCTTTAATCCGCTGGGCGTCAAAGGCGTCGGCGAATGCGGCACCAACGGCGCGCCGCCGGCCGTCGCCAACGCCGTGATGGACGCCCTCGCCTCGTTGGGCATCGATCACATCGACATGCCCTACACCGCGCCGAAATTGTGGGAAGCGATTCGAAAGGCGAAGGGGAAGAATTAGGCAATAGGCACGAGGCAACAGGCAATAGTAAGAAAAAGAGGGCTGCGTACTTTCCCGCAGCCCTCTTTGTTTTTTCATTCCCTAAAAGTAGCCCTGTCGGTCTAAACCATCATGCAGCAAGACCATTGACTTTCCTTGCGCTCGTCGACTATTTCGAAGCATCGGTGATGCCGGCTAAGAAACTGAAGGAGATCGGTCATGCTCAGACCAATGATTCTGCCAGCGGTTTTCTTGACTTTTCTTGTCTCGATCGAAGCACGAGCACAAACCACCGCCCCCGACAAAGTTGTCGTCAGCTATCCGAGTAAATCGATCACCAACTTTCCGATCCTGGAAACCGGTCAAAGAAGAGGTTTCTATCAGAAAGAAAACTTGAGCGTCAGCGTTGTCTACATGCGCGGCGGCATCGACATCAAAGCGCTCCTCACCGGCGACGCCGACTTCGGCACCGGCAGCACGACGGCGGTCACGGCATTCGTCGCCGGCGCGCCGCTGCGCGTGGTGATGAGCATGAACTCTTTTGTCGACCAGGCGCTCTACGCGCAGCCAAAGTATCGAAGCCTCGCTCAACTCAAGGGCCAGTCCATCGGGTCACTGAATCCCGGCGGCTTGGTCGACACCCTGCTTAGAAAAATCATCGTCCAAAGCGGCCTCTCACCGGAGCGCGATTTCATCATTCTCAACATGGGCGGCACGCCGGAACGCTATGCCGCGTTGAAGTCGGGCACCCTGGCGGCGTCGATGCTCAGCGCGCCGCATAGCTTGCGCGCGGAGAAAGACGGATTCACCAGGATCGCCGCCACCCGCGACTATGTCGACGTTCCCGGCACCGGGCTCGTGGTGCATGCCGACAAGATCAAAAAACAACCGGGCATGATGAAACGGTTCCTGCGCGCGACGCTGCGCGCGATGGCTTACATCCGCGAGAACCGGGCCGACACGACGCAGATGATCGTGCGCGAATTCGCCATGGATCAAGAAGTCGCCGCGCTCGCCTACAAACAGTTGCTCGAATTATTAAGCACCGACGGAAAACATCGAATGGATGGCTACCAACTGTTGATCGACTTTGCCCGCGCCGCGCAGAAAATCGAAAGGCCGATTGGCGCCGCGCAGTTAGTTGACGAGACGATTCTCGATGAGCTGATTCGTGAAGGCGGAATATCGCGTTAATCAAGCTGTTGATTAGCAGCCCATCAAAAAAGCTAACGATTGATTCGCACTTGTGTTAGAAAACGATTGTCAAAGGAGGCCGTCATGGGAACATTCAAAATCGAAGGGGTTACGCACTGGTCGATTCCGGTCAATAACTTAAAAGAATCCGAGGAGTTTTACGGCGGGGTGCTTGGACTCCAGCTCTTGGGAAGACTGAGCAACGGAGTGATGACCTGTTTCAATATTGGCGATCACAATATCCTGCTATGCGAGAGGCAAAAACCGCAGGACGACACGATTGTCGAAGAACGCGTGCACCACTCTTTCAATGTCAGTCCGGAAGGATTTGTCGCGGCTTGCAAGACGTTCCAAGAAAAGCACGTCCCCGTCGTCGAATTGGAATACCGCGCCAAGGGCCATTTTACCGGACGAGAGCTTTACATCCACGATCCGAGCGGCAACCGCCTCGAAATCCGCGATTCGACCTGGAAAAAAGGCATGCCCGAACCAACATTCGAGGAAATCGTGCAGTCGTAAAGGGAAGGCAACAGGCACGAGGCAACAGGCAACAGTAAGAAAAACGGCTGCGCCACAGCGCAGCCGTTCTGAAAGAACTGAGCCTGAAAAATCGTATAAGGTCAGCCGATCCCGTAATCGCGTACTGCCGCTTCGCGCGAAACATAGCCGCGTCGCAAGTCTCGCTCGACCAATTCGCGCGGTCTTTCCGACGGCGGGCCGTAGCCGCCGCCACCGCCGGTTTCGACGACGATTTGGTCGCCGGGCTCAAGCGGATAGCCTTTGCTCTTGTAAATAATTTCCGTCTCGCCGGATTTTTTCACGACGGTAATCTGTCCGGACTTGCCTTCCTTGCCGCCTTGCACGCCCCAGGGCGGATATTTTACGCGATCGAACATCGCCTGAAGATCGCAGGCGCCGAGAATGAGATAACGCTTGCGAAAGCCCAGACCGCCGCGAAATTTTCCCGCGCCGGCGGAATCTTCGCGCAGGCTGAACTCGACGAGGCGATAGGGATACATCGACTCCTGCAGCTCGACCGGAATGATGCGCGTGTCGCCGTGCGCCATGGTGCGAAACGGTCCGGCGCCGTCGTGGGTCGCGCAGGCGCCCCAGCCGCCGTGGCCGCTGTCGTGGCAATCGAAAAGCGTGCCGTTGTCGCGCTTGCCGCGAAAGCGCACGCCGGAGAACGTACCGAAGTGCGCGCCGGTGACGCGCTCGGGGAGCGCTTTTTCCAACGCCTTGATGATCGCGTCGATCACCGTCGGAAACGGCTGGGAATAGTTGCCCATCGGCGCGGTCGGATGAGCGCTCAGAATCTTCCCTGCCGGCAAAATCAATTTTAACGGCCGAAAGGTGCCTTCGTTGGCCGGTTCGTCATGGGCGACTAAATATTTGAAGGCCACCCGCGCCGTGGTCCGCCCGCCGCCGTAGTAGCCGGAGTTGATGCAGCCGCGCACCTGCTCGGCGATCTCGGAATAGTCGATGGTCATTTCATCACCCGCGACGATCACTTTCACCTTGATCGGGAGCGCGTCGTCGGTTTCGCCATCGTTATCGAAGAAAGTTTCGTAGCGATACTCGCCGTCGGGGATCGCGCGAATCTTGGCCCGGGACGCCGCTTCGCTCTGATCGAGCATGGTCTTCACCGCGCGGAAAAAGGTCTCGACACCGTACTTGTCGGCCAGCGCTTGGGTGAGGTCCCGTCCGAGAAAGCAGCCCGCGTGCTGCGCCGCGATGTCGCCGAGCAGCTCGATCGGAAAGCGCGTGTTGTTTTCGATGATGCGATAGACTTCTTGAATCGGCTCGCCTTTCGACCAGAGCTTGATCGAACGCAGTTGCAAGCCTTCCATGAAAATGTCGCTGGAGCGCGGCGTGATCCCGCCGATGTCGATCCAATGCACGTTGATCGCGAAAAAACCGATCAGCGTAGTCAAATTGGCGCCGGCGTAAATCGGCGTGTACATCACCGTGTTGTTCAAATGCTGGCCCTGAATCGCCGCGTGATTGCATACGACCACGTCACCGTGGTGCAAACGCTCGCGTCCGTAGACGGCCAGCCCATCGCGCACCGCCATGCCGACCGAGTCGGCGACGAACACCGGCATGCCGCCGGTGCACTGCGCGATCAACTCGCCGTCCGCGCCGACGAGTCCGACGGCAAAATCTTTGTACTCGTAGATGTACGGACTGAAGGCCGTGCGCGAAATATTCGCGTCGATCTGATCGGTGATCGAGACGATGCCGTGGCGGATCACTTCGAGGGTGATGGGATCGACGGCTGCGCCGGCGAGGTTGGGTTTTGAAAGTGTCTTCATTTGAGTGTCACTTGACGTGTGTTTCGTCTCTTGCTTTCCGTTGGTTAGAGCACCGATCCAGATTAGCTGAGTTCCTTTTCCAAATCCTCCACCGAAGGCAGCGCGCCCTTTAAATTCTTTGGCAGCGATTCCACCAGTCGGGTGCGCCACTGCGCCACGCCAATCGGCTTGGCCATGTTGCGCAGAGCGTATTCGACCGTGATGCGATTCTTGTCCCGGCATAGAAGCAAACCGATCGTCGGCTGGTCTTGTGGCCCGCGCATGCGGTCGTCGACCGCAGAAAGATAAAAGTTCATCTTGCCGGCAAACTCCGGCTTGAACGGTTCCATCTTTAAATCGATGACCACGTAGCTGCGCAGCTTCAGATGATAGAAGAGCAGATCGAGGTAATAGTCCTCTTTGCCGACTTCCAGATGCACCTGCCGACCGACAAACGCGAATCCCACTCCCAGTTCGAGGAGAAATTTCTGAACGTGATCAACCAGACCTTGTTCCAACTCGCGCTCGCGCGCGTCGACTGACAGCGTTAGAAAATCGAAGACGTAAGGATCTTTGAGCGCCTGCTGCGCAAGATCGGACTGCGGCGGAGGGAGAGTTTGTTTGAAATTGGTAAGCGCCTTGCCCGCCCTCGTGTGCGCTCCGGTTTCGACCTGGGCCGAGAGCACCGCTCGCGACCATCCATGTTCCAGAGTCTGGCGGGCATACCAAAGCCGCTGTTCGGGATTTTTTACCTTCGCCAGCAGGAGAATGTTATGGCCCCAAGGCAATTGTCCAACAAGCTGTTGGACAATTGCGTCGTCCGGGTACACCTCGGCAAATGCCCGCATGGAGAGCAGGTTGGCACGAGAAAAACCGCGCATCTCCGGAAACTCCGCCCGCAAATCTTTGGCGAGCCGTTCGACAACCTTTGCTCCCCAACCCTCGTCGCGCTGACAGCGCAAAATTTCTCTGCCGATGTGCCAATAGAGCAATATCAACTCGCGATTGACCGAGAGGACCGCTCGCACCTGCGCCGCGCGGACGCGCGCCTTTAGATCCGCCAAGAGCGGAGCGTAACCCGTGGGAAGCGCAGATTTCGATTTTTTCGAACGCTCAGTCATGGCGGATCAATTTTGACAGGCGATGCGGTTCAACAAAGGTTGGAGCGGAGTGTCTTCGACGCGTGAATTCACGAAAGTCATTTGAATTTCAAGATTCTGTAGAAGCAGACCTCTGCTGTCTGCCCTTTGGATAGGAAATCATGCAGAATTCGTCCCTGCATTCACTTCGCGCTGGAACACTGAATCCGAATCTCCCTCAGCTCGCCGACTTCAAATCGATCCCCCGGCCACACAACTGTTGTCGAACCGTACTCTTCGATCACCGCCGGACCCGCGGCGCTGAAGCCCGGCTCCAAGGCATCCCGGTGATAGATTTCAGCGTCCACCCAACCGCCTGCGCTTCCGATATAGACTTTGCGTTTCTGCGCCGGCTCCGATTTTGCTGCCGCGCGCGGCAAACGAGCAATGTCCGGTTGCTTTAACCGAGCAAACGCCGACAGATGCAGCGCTTGAAATTCCGCCGGCGCCTTGGCGTCGGCGTGGCCGTAGCGCCGCTTGTAGTCGCGCTCGAAGGCCGCGCGAATCTCTTCGACATCTTTCAAACCGGAAACCGGCACTTTGATGTTGTGTCGCTGGCCGCGGTAGCGCATCTCGGCATGATGCTCGAAGAACACATCGCCGGTGCCGAATTCCGTCGCCAGCGAGGCCGACGCTTCACTTTCCATCGCCCGATAAATCTCGGCCATCGCCGGCACGGTCTTGTCGTTGAGAATTCCAACGAAGGTCTTCGAGGTATCGATGCGCGCATCGGCCAGAAGCATACCGATCGCCGAGAAATTACCCGGTTCCGGTGGAATCACGACGGTCGGAATCGACAGTTCATGGGCCAGTGCGCTGGAGTGCAGCGGTCCGCCGCCGCCGTAGGTGAAAAGTACAAAGTCGCGCGGATCGAGGCCGTGCTCGACGGAGATTTTTCGAATCGCGCCGGCCATTATCACCGCGGCGATGGAAATAATCCCGTCGGCCATTTGAATCATGCCGCTCTCACCGCCATAACCGAGCGGCGCGGCGATGCGCTCCGCGACCGCGCGCTTCGCCGCGTTCAGGTCCAGTTGCATTTCGCCGCCGAGAAAATTTCCCGGGTTGAGCCGTCCAAGAACTAGATTCGCATCGGTAATCGTCGGCTCCGTGCCGCCGCGGCCATAGCATACCGGGCCGGGCATCGAGCCCGCGCTTTGCGGGCCGACGTGCAAGCGGTTTTGCGAATCGATCCATGCGATCGAACCGCCGCCCGAACCGACTTCGACGATGTCGATCACGGCCGACTTGATCGGAAAACCTTTGACGTAGCCGTTGGCGTAATAAAGCGAATTCACCGAGAAGCGGCCGTTCTCGACCAGCGCGCACTTGGCCGTCGTCCCGCCCATGTCGAAAGCGACGACGTTCTTAAATCCCAACTTCTCCGCGTAGGCGCTGGCGCCGATGCAACCGCCGATGGGGCCGGACTCGACCAGGCCGATGGGCTGGCGACAAGTGCGGTCGGTGGATAGCAAGCCGCCGTTGGAACCCATCATGAACAGCGTACCGCCGAAACCCTGGCGTTTGAGATCGTTATCGAGTCGCCGAATGTAAGTGCTCACCTGCGGCCCGACGTAGGCGTTGGCCGCTACCGTCGAGCAACGCTCGTACTCATACCACTCGCGGGTCAAATCCGTGCTGAAAGTAACATAAGTATCCGGCAGAAATTCTTTGAGCTTCTCGGCGGCGGATTCTTCATGGGCCGGGTTGATATAAGAATTCATAAAAAAAATCGCCACTGACTCGACGCCAAGTTTTTTGATTTCATCGGCGAGCTTTTTCAAAGCCGCCGTATCGAGCGGCGTGACCACTTCGCCTTTGCTGTCCATCCGCTCGGCGACTTCGAGGCGCAGCTCGCGCGGAATCAAGGGCTCGTCGCGCTGATAGTGGAGATCGAAGGGGTCGGGGCGGTTGCCGCGGGCGATTTCCAGAATGTCACGGAAACCTTTGCTGGTAACCAGCGCAGTTTTCGCGCCTTTGCGTTGGATCAGGGAATTAATCACCAGCGTCGTGCCGTGATTGACCAGCGACGCTTCGGCGGGTTTGATCTTGGCTTTGTTGAAACAGTCGAGAATCCCCTCGACGAGATTGTCGTAGGTGGTCGGACTCTTCGAATAAAGAACTTTTTGCGTCGCGTGATCGAACGCGACCAGATCCGTAAAGGTGCCGCCGATATCGACGGCGATGGCGTAACTCATCGAAGATGACTCCCGTTCAAAAGTTCAACGGTTCAACCGTTCAAACGATTGCTTCCATACTCCGGCATTTTCTGACGTTGAACTTTTGAACCCTTGAACTGTTGAACGTCATGCGCGGTGCGCTTTGCCGCTGGCATCGATGACGACGCCGTAGTCGTCGCGCGCGGATTCAACGCGAGACGAAGCCGCGAACGACGTCGCGCTGGACTAGTTCGACAGGGCGCTCGCGCGGATCGCCGTAGCCGCCACCGCCGCCGGTGGCCATGCGCACGCGATCGCCGGCGCGCAAAGGACGGTTTTCGGTTTTGTAGAGCAGCTCGGGCTCCGAGTTGCCGTCTTGGTAGATCAGCACCTGGCCTGATTTCGCTTCCTTCGCGCCTTGCACTCCCCAAGGGGGGCAGCCGATGCGGTCGAAGTTCGCCCACAGCTCGGCGGGCGCGAGCAGCACATATTGTTTTTCGAATCCCAAGCCGCCGCGCCATTTGCCGGCGCCACCGGAATCTTGCCGCAATCGGAACTCTTCGACGCGAAACGGATACATCGACTCTTGCAGCTCGATCGGAATCAAACGCGTGTCACCATGCGCCATGGTGCGAAACGGCCCCGCGCCGTCATGAGTCGCGCAGGCGCCCCAGCCGCCGTGGCCGCTGTCGTTGGCTTTGAAGACCGCGCCGGTATCCATCCGTTTACCGGCAAAACTCAACGATGAAAAAGTTCCGAAATGCGCGCCGGTGACGCGCTCGGGCAACGCCGGCTCCAAAGCTTTGATAATGCAGTCGATGACGGTCGGGAAAGGAATGCTGTAGAGTCCCATCGCCGCGGTCGCCTCGGCGCTGATCAACTTGCCCTCGGGCAAGATCATTTTTACCGGCCGGAAAGTCCCCTCGTTGGCCGGCTCATCGGTGGCGATTAAATACTTGAACGCGACCCGCACGCAGGTTCGTCCGCCGCCGTAGAACCCGGAGTTGATGCAGCCTTTGACTTGATCCGACATCTCGGAGAAATCGACGGTGATCTCGTCGCCGGCAACGATCACTTTGACTCTGATTGGAATCTTCTCGTCGCGCACGCCGTCGTTGTCGAGAAAGGCTTCGTAGCGGTAAACTCCGTCCGGAATCGCGCGGATTTTTTCCCGCGTCGCGGCTTCGCACTGGTCGAGAATCATATCGAGAGCGTCGAGAAAAGCCCTCGTGCCATACTTATTGCCCATCGCCTGGGTGAGGTCGCGGCCCAAAAGACAGCCGCCCAGCTGCGCCTCGATGTCACCGAGCAATTCCAGCGGAAAGCGCGTGTTGTTCTCGATGATGCGATAGACTTCCTCGATGGGCTCGCCCTTGGACAAGATTTTGATCGAGCGCAGCTGCAAACCTTCCATGAAGATATCCGTGGAGGAATAGGACACGGAACCGATCGCCGATCCGCCGATATCGATCCAATGGCAGTTGACGGCAAAGAAACCGATCAACTCGTCGCCATCGCGCCCGGCGAACACCGGCGTGTACATGACCGTGTTGTTGAGATGTTGCCCTTGCACCGCCGCATGGTTGCAGACGATCACGTCGCCCTTGTGCAAATTTTCCCGGCCGTAGATTTCCAAACCGTCGCGAACCGCCATGCCCACCGAATCGGCGACGAACACCGGCATGCCGCCGGTGGATTGCGCCAGCAACTCGCCGGCCGCGCCGACGAATCCGACGGCGTAGTCTTTGTACTCGTAAATATATGGGCTGAACGCGGTGCGCGTCATATTCGCGTCGATTTGATCGCAGATGGAAATGATCCCATGACGGATTACTTCCAGAGTGATCGGATCGATCTGCGGCTTTTCGGAGGCTTTCGGCGCGGTGACTTGATTCATTGGATCGCGTTTTTCCTTGCGGTAATTTTGCGATCCTTTCAAGGAACCAAAATGTTGTCAAGCACGACGGCGTCAATTACACCTTGACACCGGCGAAAGTGGTTAGGTATAGACCACAATGGTTTTCTCGGAGGCACTATGAATATCGGCCGGTTGATCAATCTGCTGATTGCAACGCTCTTGACGGTTGCCGAACCAATCCGCGCGGCGCAATGGTCGCCGTCCCTTTCTACCGTGATTCAAGGCGCAAACAAGGAAGGCAAGCTCAAACTCATGTGGGGCGAGGGAACCTTGGGCGGCACCAAAGGCGCCGCGAAGTTCGAGACGATGATCAACAAGATGTTTGGCACGAATATCAAAATCAGCTTCACTCCCGGACCAGCGATGCCGCAGATGGGCAGCCAAATCGCGGCTGAATATGCCGCCGGCCAATCCGCGGCGTCGGATGTCTACATCGGCGCCGACAGCTATCTCGCGCCGCTGGTAAAACACAAACTGTTTCACGAGGTCGATTGGCCCGGATTGCTGCCGGGCCGGATCACCAACGCGATGGTCGAAGGCGGGCGCACGAGCTTGAGAGTTTATACAGGATTGCCCGGCATCCCCTACAATACGCGGCGAACGCCCAACAACGAGGCTCCTAAATCGCTCAAGGACATGCTTAAGCCCCAATGGAAAGGGAAAATAGCTTCTACCCCTTACGTCACGAGCTTGAACATCCTCGCGGCCAAGGAGATGTGGGGCAAAGAAGCGGCGCTTGAATACGTCCGGCAATTGTCGAAGCAAGTCGTCGGCCTGATACGCTGTAACGAGATCGAGCGGGTGGCATCCGGCGAGTTTCTCGCCTTTGTCATGGATTGTTCCGGCTCGCAGACTTTTGAGGCCCAAGCTCACGGTTCTCCCGTGGAACACGTTATCCCTGTCGATGGCGCGATGCTCGCGCCATCGCATGCTGACGGTTCCGAAGAACGCCGAACATCCGAACAGCGCCAAGCTTTTCACCACTTTCATGCTGACCAAAGAGGCGCAGAAGCAGCTCTGGGACAGCGATTTCTCGGACATGTATCTATTTCCCCGAGTCACAAATCGGCCAAAGGGTGAGACGAGCGGAAAAACAAGGCGCAAAATTTTTCGTGCCCACGGTCGATTGGGTCGCCGCCAATCCGGAGATCGATGCGATTTCCGAAGAGATGGTAAAAATCATGACGCAGAAATGACATCGCAAAGCGATGTCATCCCGAACAACGCGAGGGATCTTTCTTCCCGAGAAGCGCGGTTATTCCGAGCGTGAGGAGATGAACATGAGACCGTCAATCGCACTTTATTTTGTCTTATTCGTCCTATCGGGACCTATCTCATCACCGGTCAACGCCGCCCAGACCCAGTGGTCTCCCGCGCTTTCGACCGTGATCCAGGAAGCCAACAAGGAAGGCAAGCTCAAACTAAGCTGGGGCGAAGGCACTTTGGGCGGCACCAAACGCATGGCGCTGTACGAGCAACTGATGAACAAAATGTTCGGCAGCAACGTCAAGATCGGCTTCACTCCCGGAGCGTCGATGCCGGCGATGGGGAGTCAGATCGCCACTGAACTTGCTGCCGGCCAACCGGCGGCGAGTGACGTTTACATCGGCGCGGAAAGCTACCTCGTGCCCCTAGTTAAGCGGAAAATTTTTCTCGAAGTCGAATGGCCGAAACTCATGCCCGGGCGGATCACTGCTGCAATGGTCGAAGGCGACAGCCAGAGTCTGAGAGTGTTTTCAGGATTGCCGGGCGCGCCCTACAACAAAAACCGCGTGCCGAAAAACGAAACGCCCAAGACGCTCAAAGATTTCTTGAAGCCCTTTTGGAAAGGCAAGCTCGCCTCCACCCCCTACGTCACCGGCTTGAACCTGCTCGCCGCAAAAGAACTTTGGGGACGGGAAGCGGCGCTGGATTACGTCAAGCAGTTTTCCAAGCAAGTATCCGGCCTGATTCGTTGCAACGAGATGGACCGCGTTGTCACAGGCGAGTTTCTTGCGCTGGTGATGGATTGCAACGGGGCGCGCACCTTTGAGTTGCAAGCTCAGGGCGCGCCGCTGGAGCACGTCATACCGTCCGACGGCGCGATGATCCGCCATTTTTATCTAAACATTCCCAAGAACGCGGAGCATCCGAATGCGGCGAAATTATTTACGACGTTTTTGCTCACCAAGGAAGCGCAAAAACTGCTCTGGGAAAGCGACTTTTCCGATCTCTACATGTTTCCCGAGTCGCAATTGGGACAAAAGGTCAGACGGCTTGAAAAGCAGGGCGTGAAATTTTTTGTGCCGACACTGGAATGGGTAGCCAACAATTCCGACATCGAAAAAATTTCCGAAGAAATGGTCAAAATCGTGACCCAGAAATGACCGCGCAAAGTGCGGTCATCCCGAATGAAGCAAGGATTTCCACTAAAGGAAGTGATCTTTCTATGTGCCAAGAGTTATCATCTCGAGCCCCTACGAGCGGTCTCGTCTTGCCACAGAGCCTGTGTCGCAATGTCATCCTGAGGCGATAGCCGAAGGATCTCGTCTTCGTAAGCAATCAGGAAATGCGCGATTCATGCGAGGCTTGCGATTGCGATGCAGTCTCGCAGCCGTAGTGAGACGGAAAAAGATCCCGTGCTCTGCTCCGTCTCGAAATGACACCGAAAGAACTCATCGAATTCTCCGAAGCTGATATCGGCCATGAGTTTGTCTGATTCGACCCGCGTGTATAGTTTTTTTCCGGGAATCATCTCGCGGCGGCTGGGTCAAGCCGATCCCTGGGCCTGGTTGATGGTCGGGGTAGCGTCGTTTTTTAGTCTATTGATTCTCGCTCCTCTGGTGGTGGTTTTCTGGCTGAGTTTTTTCGAAGGCTCCTTGCTCGATCCAGTTACTCACTATTCCTTCAACAACTACGTCAAGAGTTTTCACCGAACCATTTACTTATAAAGTCCTCTGGAACACCGCCGGCTTCTCGCTCATTGCGCTTGCGGTATCGTTCTTGTTCGGCCTGCCGGCCGCATGGTTGGTCGAGCGCACCGACTTTCCGGGAAAAACTATCTTGCTGACGCTAATGACCGTCGGCTTGCTCATACCCGGCTTCGCCGTGGCGATGGGATGGCTGTTCTTGCTTCACCCGCGCATCGGTGTCGTCAACCAATTTTTGCAGGATATGTTTGGCTTTGCCGACGCGCCGCTCAGCATCACGACGATCACCGGCATGGGTTGGGTGCAGGGGCTTAATCTAACGCCGGTGGCGTTCATCATGACGGCTAGCGCCTTTCGCGCCATGGATCCCAAGCTCGAAGAAGCCGCGGAAGCCAGCGGCGCGAGTACTGCGAGAATCATCTGGAGCGTAACGGTTCCGCTCATCTGGCCGGGCATCCTCGCGGCGGGAATCTATATTTTTACCGTCGGACTTTCGGCCTTCGACGTGCCGGCGATCATCGGCTGGTCCAACCGCATTTTTACTTTCAGCACTTACATGTACCTGATGGTCAGCCCGCAGGAAGGTCTGCCGCGCTACGGCTTGAGTGCGACCTTCAGCATCATCGGCATCGTTCTCGCCGCGGTTCTCGGCTGGTGGTACGCACAGGTACAAAAGCGCAGTCACCAATATGAAGTGATCACCGGCAAAGCCTATCAGCCGAAGATCGTTAAGCTTGGCAACCGGGCGCTTCTAGCCTGGCTGTTCGTCGGTATTTATTTATTTCTCAGCAAGGTGATACCGCTGGCGATGCTCCTGTGGGCGTCGTTGCTAAGATATTTCGAGATGCCTTCCGTGGAAGCCTTGGCACGCACCTCGCTGCAAAACTACCTGGGCCTGCCTTGGGAGCTGGTCCTGCGCGGCGCCGGCAACACCTCGATCCTGATGCTGCTGACGCCGACGATCACGGTCATCGTCAGCCTGATCTTCGCCTGGGTCGTGCTGCGCTCGCGCATTCGCGGACGATTTCTGTTCGACTTCTTTGCCTTCTTACCCCACGCCGTGCCCAACATCATCTTCGCCATCGGCGCGGTCCTGCTCGCGCTCTTCGTTCTGCGCGGGTTCATTCCGCTGTACGGGACGATCTGGCTCTTACTCCTGCTCTACATCATCGTGCGCCTGAGCTACGGCACGCGCATGATGAACAGTTCGCTGATTCAGATCCATCACGAGCTCGAGGAGGCCGCCTACGTTAGCGGCGGCAGCACCTGGAATGTCGTGCGGCGCATTCTCGTGCCAATCTTGACTCCGCCGATTCTCTATGGCTGGCTGTGGATCGCGCTGCTCACCTATCGCGAGCTCACACTGGCGGTCTTGCTCTCCCGCGCTGAAAACACCACGTTGCCCGTGGTTGTTTGGAGCATCTGGCTCAACGGCGGCTTCGGCCAGGCGGCGGCATTGACGACGGTCATGCTTTGCATTTTAGTGCCGATCATCGCACTCTACTGGTTTGTCGCCCACCGTTCGGGCATCGGCCCGCGCGCGCTGTGAGCGATCGTTGGCAGTCTTATAAGAACGAGGAAAAATAATGGCGAATCGAAAGAAATTTATCGAGTTGACAATCATTCTGTCTGTCCTCTTGTTACTGGTCTCGAACGGCTTTGCCCAAGAGCGCCGTGTCAAATTGAGAATCTCCAACGCCGGTTTTACCATCACGGCGCTGCCGCTTCTCGCGGCCAAGGACTGGGGCCTATTCAGCGCCAACGGTTTGGATATGGAAGTCATCCTCATGCAGTCTTCCTTGGTGCCGGCGGCCCTCACTCAAGGCGACATCGATTTTCAGGCTGGCGTCGGCCCGGCATCCGTCAATGCCACCATGACCGGTTTCGCGACGCGCGCCATCTGGTTTTCCTCCGACCGCATTTCCTACTGGCTGATGGCGAAACCCCAGTTCAAGACTCTCGAGAATTTGAAGTCGAAGAAAATTGCCATCACGGGTCTGGGCGGCACGGTTCATGTCGCTTTTCTCTTGGCGCTGGAAAAACTCGGCGTGAATCCCAAAGATTTTGTCTTGGTCTCGATCGCCGGACAACAAATCCAACAGCTCATTTCCTTGGAATCGGGCTACGTCGACGCCGCGCTGCTGTCGCCGCCGGTGACTCTCGGCGCGCAGAAAAAAGGCTTCTACAAAGTCTTGGATGTCGGCGGCATGGTCGACATGCCCGGCGGCGGCCTTACCGCACTGGCTAAGACCATCCAAGAGCGGCCCGCCGAAACCAAACGCGTCATCCGTTCGCTGCAACAAGCCAAGGACGAAATCAGAAAATCCAAGCCGAAAACCCTCGATCTGATCGTCAAGCTGCTCAAGATGGATAAAGAAGCCGCGAACGAAACCTACGATCAATTTCTCACCACCCTCAGCCCGACCGGCATTCCGACTCGCGTCGGCATGGACATACTGGTGAAATCCGTCCAGGCGCAGGGCCGTCATGTCGGGCGCAAAGTTGCGTTCGAAGAAATTGCCGACGATCGGCTCGCAACCGAAGTGGCCAAGGAACTGGGATACAAGATTCCGTAAGCAATTTGACTCAGCGGCGTTCGCTGTCGGACGTCCGGAAAATGCGACGAGACAGCCTGATTCGGTCAAGATTCTTCGCCTTGACGGCTCAGAATGACAGACCTTTGACTGTCATCCTGAACAAAGTGAAGGATCTCTCTGCGAACTTACCGTGACCGCCTAAGGAGCATTGATGAAGCGGACGTTTCACCGACATTTGATTTTGGTGATAGTCGGCCAAGCGCTGACCGCACTGGCGCTATCGTTGCGCTCGCGCCACGCCGCAAGTCAAGACAAACGCGCCAAAGTTCGCATCTCCAACGCCGGCTTTACCATCACCGCACTGCCGCTTCTCGCGGCTAAGGACTGGAATGTATTCAGCGCCAACGGATTGGACGTCGAATTGATCGTCATGAGCCCATCGATTGCGGCAGCCGCCTTGGCCCAGGGTGATATCGACTATGTTGCCGGCGTCGGGCCGGCGTCCGTGGCTGCGACGCTCAGCGGCCTGCCATCGCGGGCGATCTGGTTTTCCTCGGACCGGATCTCTTATTGGCTGCTGGCCCCGCCGCAGTACAAAACTCTTGAGTCACTGAAAGGCAAGAAAATCGCCCTCTCGGGAGGCGTGGGCGGCACCAACCACGTGGCGTTGATGATCGCGTTGGAGAAGTCGGGAGCGAACCCGAAAGATTACACGATAATCGGCATACCGGGACAGCAGCTGCAGGTTTATTACTCGTTCGAATCCGGCTTTGTCGACGCCGCGCTCTTGTCGCCGCCAGTGACATTTGGCGCGGTAAAAAAGGGCTATTACAAAATCATGGACGTGGGCGCGATGGTCGAGATGCCCGGCGGCGGTCTGACGACGCTGAGTAAAACCATCCAATCCAGGCCCGCCGAAGTAAAGCGTGTGATCCACGCGCTGCAGCTCGCGAAAGATGAAGTGCGCAAATCCAAACCCAAGACCGTCGAACTGATCGGTCGCCTTCTGAAAATGGACAAAGAAGCCGCATCGGACACCTACGATGCGTTCCAGACCACATTGAATCCGACCGGCATTCCCAACCGGGCAGGCATCGACAATTTGGTCCGCTCGCTCCAGGCGCAAGGACGTTTCACCGACCGCAAAGTCGCCTTCAACGACATCGCCGACGATCGCTTGGCGACGGAAGTGGCGAAAGAGTTGGGATACAAATTACCGTGATCGAATCAATACGCGAATTACTGGCGTTAAACGGTCCCACCTGACTACAAATGTCATTCTGAGGAGCGCAGCGACGAAGAATCTGTTTTGGCATTTGCTGATTCTCTCAAGCCGTTCGTCACACAGAAGTAGATCTTTCGCCTCTGGCTCAAGATGACAGGAATGGAAATCTAACCCAATGGAAACTATATCTTCAGATGTCTTGATCGTCGGCGCCGGCCTCGCCGGCTTTACCGCGGCCGTGCGCGCCAGCGAGCAAGGCGCAAAAGTTCTTCTGATCGATAAAAGCGACGGCGCCTCTGGGCGACGGCAATATCCTGATGGCGTCGGGCAGTTTGCGCGCCGGCGGCAAAAGCCCGCGGACGGATCCACGCGAGCTTTACGATTTTGTCATGGCGGAGGGTGTCGCGCTATCCCGCCTTGGTCAAATCGTGGTCGGAGACCTGTAACCGTGCCGTCGACTGGTTGATCAGCAGCGGCGTCAAAGTCGACGAAGGTCCGTCCGGGCGAGTCTGGCTCGATCAGTCCGGCGAAGTCTCGCTTGCACCGGTTTACAAAAAAGACGTCGGCACGCGCGCCCTCGCCAAGCTGAAAGAACGCTTCGAGCGGCTCGGTGGACGCTACTTGAACGGCATCGAAGGCGCAGCGATTGATCGTTGAGAATGGTCGCGTTTGCGGGCGTCATCGGCGACAAATCCGGTGAAGACATCGAATTTCGTTGCCGCGCCACTATGCTCGCCACCGGCGGCTTCAGCGCCAACAAAGAATTGGTAAAAAAATACATCGGCCCGCACGCCGATGAGTGCAAACTGCGCGGCTCCAAACAAGACACCGGCGACGGCTTGCGCATGGCGCTCGCAATCGGCGCCAAGGCCGTCAATTTGAAATATTTCTACGGCCATCTGATCTCGCGCAAAGCGCTGATCGACGACCGCTTCTGGCCCTACCCGAGACTCGATTCGTTCGTCGACGAAGGGATTCTGATCGATCGTGACGGCAAGCGTTTTGTCGACGAAGGACGCGGCGACGTCGCCGTCGCCAATGAGCTGGCGCGAAGCGACGACGTGACGGGCGCTGTGTTGATCTTCGACCAGCAAAGTTGGGAAGCCGCGAAAGACGATGCGTTTTCGAATTCGGTGAAAACGCCGGCGCCCAACCCTTGGCTGGCCGATAACGACGGCGAGATTTTTTCCGACCCGACGATCGAAGGACTGGCAAGAAAGATCGGTGTCGAAGAAGCGCGATTGGCAGCGACCTTGAAAGACTACAACCATGCGGTCGAAGCGAACACCGCGCAATCGCTCGCCGTACCCCGGACAGGCAAGCCGAAAGCGTTAAGCGCGCCGTACTACGGCTTGCGCGTGGTATCAGGCATTACCTTCACCATGGGCGGAATCTTGGTCAACGGCCAGGCTGCGGCACTCGACGAAAATGAGCAGCCGATCGCCGGCCTCTATGCCGCCGGCGACGCCATCGGCGGCCTCATGGGCGGCTATCGCGGCGGCTACACCGGCGGCTTGATGCAAGCCGTGGTCACGGGCATTCTCGCCGGAGAAAACGCGGCGCGGCTTTCGGATCACCTCAAAAGTTAATTCTACTTCGCAATAATTTTGCTTGTTTGAACAGTTGCGCTCGGAATGTCCCTTCTCGTCCTTGCGGGAGAAGGTTAGCGATGAGGGGGCATTGATGAGCACGCCTCACCTCATTCCTCTCCCGTCAAGGGAGAGGATGTTTTAGAAATCACTCTTGGTGAGCATAAGAGGAGACCATGATTTATAGACTCAGCTGTAGTTCGCTTTTTCGACGTTGTGCTTACTCATGGGCATCTTTACTTTTTCATCATCCGCAATAGCCCAAGAAACAAAGAAAAAGATTCGCATCGCCAACTCCGCCATGAGCGTAACCTCGCTACCGCTCATCGCGGCGCGCGATTGGAAAATCTTTCATGAGCAGGGTCTCGACGCCGAAATTATTCTCATGTCGCCGGCGCTCACCGTGCCGGCGATGATCTCCGGCGAGATCGATTACTTCGCCGGCGTCGGGCCGGGCGTCGTCAGCGCGAGCTTGAGCGGCATGCCGTTCCGCGCGGTGTGGGTTTCTTCAGACCGCGTGTCCTATTCGTTGGTCGCGAATCCGAAGTTCAAAACCGTGCAAGATCTCAAAGGCAAAAAAATCGGCGTGACCGGCAGCCTGGGCGCGACCAATCATGTCTCGCTTGGTCATTGCGCTGGAAAAACTCGGCATGTCACCGAAGGATTTTAATATTCTCGCGCTGCCGCCGACCGAGATGGTGCGCTCGCTCGAAAGCGGTTTTCTCGACGCCGTGTCGCTCAATCCACCGGCGTTGTTTCTGGCGACCAAGAAAGGCTTTCCGATCATTCTCGATATCGGCTCGCTGGTCGAGATGCCGGGCGGCGGCTTGACTGTTCTCGACAAGGACATCAAAGGCAAACCGGACGAAGTTAAAGCGAGTGATCCGCGCCATGCAATCGGCCAAAGATGCGATGCGCAAATCCAAAGACAAGAAGCGTCGACCTCATGATGCGGCTTTTAAAAATGGACCGGGAAAGCGCCGCGGGAACTTATGATGTCTTCATGAAAACATTGAGCGCCGACGGCGTTCCGACCCGCGTCGGCATGGATAATCTGGTCAAGTCGATCCAGGCCCAGGGCCGTTTCGTCGACAAAAAACCGGCCTTCAGTGACATCGCCGACGATCGTCTGGCCAAAGAAGTCGCCAAGGAACTAGGCTATAAAATTCAGTAGCGAGCGCCATCGTGATTCGTGTTCGTGGCTCGTGGGCGTTGAATCGGACACGATCACGCTTCACGAGCACGAATTGTTACTCCTGCTTCTTCCCGATAGAGGCCCAACGCTTCGGTGGACGGCCGGTCGTTGATCGAGAATAGTATCGCGTCGTCACTGGCAGCATTCTCATGCGAGTGCCACTGCCACGAAGGCACGACAAAGATATCGCCCTGCTGCCAGTTGAACTCGTTGGCCGAGACCTTGGTCATTCCGTGGCCGCGAAACGCATAGTACACCGTCGTGCTGGTGTGCCGATGAGTCTTGGTTTTCTCGCTCGGCCGCAGCAGCTGGATGGAGCAGGAACAGGTGGGCAGCGTGTGGCCGCCATCGACCGGGTTGGCGTATTCCAAAATTATCCCATCGTATGGATCGCCGGCACTTTCCTTGAGCGCCTGCAGGCTCGCATTGGTTTCCTCCCAAGGATACCGGTACGGCGGCGCTTGAAAACTATTTTTGATCCAGGTTGGACGCGCGTGGCCGAAAACTTTCGCGCCAAAATTATCCGGCCGTTCGATCGGCTGCTGCTCCTGTTTGAAATTTTCCTGGATCATCGCGCCAAAATGCGTCACCAGACGAACATCCAGGCCATCGAGCCACATCACCGGTTCGTTCGAGCCGTTGAAATGGTCGTGCCAAGTCCAGTTCGGCGTCGTGATAAAATCCCCCTCGAACATCGGAAAGCGCTCGCCTTCCACGATCGTGTACGCGTTCGGCGTGCCCTTGACGATGAAACGGATCGCCGCAGCCGTGTGCCGATGCGCCGCGGCGACTTCGCCCGGCTTCACCAGTTGCACGGATATATGCACCGTGTTGGTCATCCCGGCGGCCAATCCCGGATTGCGCATCTGAATCGTGCGCCGGCCGGCTTCGCCCGTGGTTATCAACTCGCCGGACCAATTGAGCGCCTGCATGATCTCGTCGCCCTTCCACAAAAACGGCTTCACCGTCTGCGACCATTCCGAGTGTTCCCAATGGCCTTTCAGGTTTCGCTCCTTCATCCATTGACTGAGTTCTTGCAGGTCCATAGATTCCTCCCTTAGCTTGAAACGACGCGATCGTGATCATTTCAATACAAACCGCGCCGAAGCCTGTCAAGTCGGCGTATATTCTTAGGTGAATTGAGAATAACGTAGCGTCTGTACCTTTGAGCCAAAGTATTCACCGCCGATTGAAAAACGGGCCGATGCATGACGACCAAAACCGCGATCGAAAACAACTCAAGGTCAAACTCATTCTCACCGGTTTATTGGGCCTTTTGTTGCTGTCCGGCTGTTTGATCGATCAGATCGGCGGCGCGTTCTCAAACCCGCCGGAAGATTTGGAACGGAACGCCTCGCAGGCAACCCGCGAATTGATCGACCGCGCCTACCAGGATATCGATCCTGCCCGACTAGTCGATCATCATGTCCATGTGCTCGCGGTCGGCACGAGCGTCGCCGACGCTTTCGTCAATCCACGCATGCGTCACGGCTTGAATCTCGAACGCTTGAAATTTCAGGTCTATGCCAGCGCCTCGGGCATCAAGCACATCGACGATGCCGATCGCGAGTATGTCGAACGGCTGGCGCGCCTCATCCGCGCCCTGAAATACCACGGAAAATACCGCATCCTCGCCTTCGATAAATATTACCACGCCGACGGCGCCGTCGATCTCGGCAAGACCAACATGTACGTGCCCAACCGCTACGTGGTCGAGCTTGCGAATAAATATCCCGACATTTTCACGCCGGCGATTTCCGTCCATCCCTATCGCGCCGACGCGTTGCAGGAGCTGGAAACGTGGGCGAAGGCGGGAGTCAGATATGTCAAGTGGCTGCCCAACGCCATGGGCATGGACCCGGCAAATCCCACCATTGATCCGTTCTATTTTATGATGAAAAAATACCGGATGATCCTATTATCTCACACCGGCGAGGAGCAGGCGGTGGAAGCCGAGGAAGACCAGCGGCTCGGCAACCCTTTGCTGCTGCGCCGTCCGCTCGATCTGGGATTCGTGTCATCATGGCCCACAGCGCGAGCCTCGGCACCTGCGACGATGTCGACCACGGTGGCGGAAAATCCGCCGATTGTTTCGATTTATTTTTACGCCTGATGGACGAGGTAAAATACCGCGGACTTCTTTTCGGCGAAATTTCCGCGATGACCCAGTTCAACCGCATGCCCGGCCCCCTTGCGAAACTTCTCACCCGCCAAGACTTGCACCCTCGCCTGGTCAACGGCAGCGACTATCCGCTACCGGCAATCAACGCGTTGATCCGCACCCGCTCCCTCGCAAGCGAAGACTTTATCACCGCCGGCGAGCGCCAATCGCTCAACGAGATCTACGATCACAACCCGCTACTGTTCGACTTCGTTTTAAAGCGGACGCTGCGCCACCCGAAGACGCGGCAAAAACTCGCCGCGTCGATCTTCATGGCAAATCCGGGGCTGGAAAACTGAGAAAAGGATAAAGGCGAAAGTATAAAGGATAAAAAAAGGATTTGTTTTTCTTACTGTTGCCTACCGCCTGTTGCCTCAAGCCTCACGCCTTTTTGGTCATCCTTTCACGCACACCACCTGGCGCAGTGTATGCACGATCTCCACTAAATCTCTCTGCGCATTCATCACGTCTTCGATCGGCTTGTAGGCCATCGGCGTTTCGTCGATCACATCCGCATCCTTGCGGCACTCGACACCGGCCGTCGCTTTGGCATGGTCCGCTAACGTGAAGCGCCGCTTGGCCTCGCCGCGCGACATGGCGCGGCCGGCGCCGTGGCTGCAACTGAAAAAACTCTCCGGATTGCCCAGCCCGCGCACGATGTAAGAGCGCGCGCCCATACTGCCGGGGATAATGCCCAGATCGCCCGCGCGTGCGCGCACCGCGCCCTTGCGCGTGACAAACACCGTTGAACCGTAGTGTTCTTCCCGGGCGACGTAGTTGTGATGACAATTGACCGCAGTCTCGGTCAGGGAAAACGGCGGCACTTCGCGGGATTCAGACACCGCGTCGACCAACTGCTCCATCATCAGCTTGCGATTGTACAGCGCGAACTCCTGAGCCCAGCTCACCGCGTCGAAATAATCTTCGAAATGCTCACTGCCTTCTTCGAAGTATGCCAGATCTTTGTCGGGCAGGTTCTTGATGTGCTGGCGCATGTCGTTCTTCGCCATCTCGATGAAGAACATGCCGATACGATTGCCCACGCCGCGCGAGCCGCTGTGCAGCATGAACCAAACCTGGTCTTCCTCGTCCAGGCAGACCTCGATAAAATGATTGCCCGTTCCCAGCGTGCCGAGATGGTTCACGTCGTTGCCGCGATTGAGCTTGGGATATTTGTCGATGATCGTTTTATAACCGACCTGGAGTTGGCGCCACACGCCGATCTGCCGTTTCGGCAGCTCGCGCCATCCGCCCTTGTCTTTTCTCCCGCCGTTGTCGGTCCGCCCATGCGGAATGGCCTTTTCGATCGCCGTCCGTATCCCGCGCAAGTTATCCGGCAACTGATTCGCGCTCAGCGTCGTCTGCACCGCCATCATGCCGCAGCCGATATCGACGCCCACCGCCGCCGGAATGATCGCGCCCTTGGTCGGAATCACGCTCCCCACCGTCGCCCCGATCCCCCAATGCACATCCGGCATCGCCGCCACCCATTTGTAAATAAAAGGCAGTCGCGCCACATTGCGCAACTGCTTCTCCGCCACCGCCTCGATGGCAACGCCCTTCGTCCAGGCTTTGATCGGCACGCCGTTTTCGGATTCGATCAACTGATACGCTTTTTCCATGGCTTCAAGTTTACCGCAGCGAACGCCGCCGCTAAAGCGCGCTGAAACCTCTGCCCCGGCAGTTGTGACTCCCCGGATGCTTTTCGTTTGCTACTTAAGTCGCGTAGTCTGGTCAAGCACGAGCCAGAGAACACGCCGTAGGCGTTCCGAGGACGTGACCACAACTCGTGCAAAACCACACACAGACCCGGACATATTGTTTCGGCGACGTTGCGGACGGTGAGCTGCGATTGAACGATGCCGGTAAAATGCTGAACATTGGTGGTTGAAATTGAACCGCAACTTTTCGAATGGTCGAAACCGTAGGGGCCGACCTGCGTGTCGGCCCGGTCGCGAAGGCGCACACGCAGGTGCGCCCTTCCGGATTGCGCCTATTTGCAAGGGCGCGATTGATCGCGCCGCCGGCAGACTAATTCCAGCATCAGGCGGTGAATCGGGTTAGAGTTCGCGCGCGAGCTCGATTTCCTTTGCGATCTTGGCGGCGACTACGGGGTCGAACCTCTCGGCTGCGGCGAGGAGTCTCGCCGCCTGATTTACCTCGCACCAGATCACGACCTTGCGTCGGTCGAGGCCGTCTTCTTGAGGGCGCGCGACGATACCGTTTTTCAAGATCGCGTATTCCGGCGACGATTCCTCACATGTTTCCAAAAGCCCGTCGTAATGTTCAGGCGTAATCTCGATCAGGATTTTCACGCCGCCATCATATCCCGGCGGGGATGTCGCTTTAAGAGGCTCCCGATAAAATTCCTGTTAACTGCTTAGACGAATGTCTGCAGATGCTCGGATATTGGGTGAAGCGCCAATCCACTCCAATTAAACACTTTTGTTGCGAATTCTTGCCTGATATTCGGCCCTTCGAAATAATTTGCCGATCGACGACAACGATTCTGACGCGATCCCAACGACAACCGCGCCGGCTACAATCTCCTTGACGCTCCTTCTGATTCCGCCTATTTTAGGCCACCTTTCTCATGGCCGGCTAAAGCAATCAATGACGATTCTTACGCTCCACAATGTGAACAAAGTATTCGGCAGTCCGGACAACGGCCTCGAACAAGTGACGGCGGTGAGCGACATCTCGCTCGAAGTGCAAGCGGGCGAACTTTTCTCCATCATCGGGCCTTCTGGTTGCGGTAAGTCTACACTTTTGAGAATCATCGGCGGTTTGCTGCCGGCGAGCGATGGCGAATTGTACGTCGGCACGGAAAGAGTCACCGGCCCGCATCCGTGGATCGGCATGGTGTTCCAGGAAGAATCGACGTTTCCGTGGCGGACAACTTTAGGGAACGTCGAATTCGGCCTGGAGATGCGCGGGGTGGCGCAAAACGAACGAAGAGCGAAGGCGCGCGAAATGATTCGCCTGGTCGGGTTGTCCGGCTTCGAAGAACGCTATCCTTCGGACTTATCCGGCGGCATGAAGCAGCGCGTCGCCATCGCCCGCGCGCTGGTGCTCGAACCGAAGATCTTGCTCATGGACGAGCCCTTCGGCGCTCTGGACGAGCAGACCCGCATCATTCTCGGCGAGGAACTGCTGCGCATCCGCGATCAACTCAAGCAGACAATCATTCTCGTCACCCACAACATCAATGAATCGGTGCAACTTTCCGACCGCGTCATGGTAATGACGGCGCGGCCCGGCCGGGTGAAATCGATCGTTGGCGTCGATCTACCCCATCCGCGCGATTCGTCCATCATCGCATCGGACCGTTTCGGCCGACTGGTGGCGCAAGTCTGGGGGTCGCTCAGAGAAGAATCCATCAAGAGCTTCAAACAATCGGAGCAAAGAGAGTAAGGGAGGCGTATCTGATGAAGAAACAAATCGTGGACGTGAGAACCTATGTCCCATTGAGCTTTGTCGTCGTATTCGTCCTATGCAGTCTCGCTGCTTCCTCCTGGGCGGCCGCGGCGCGCACGAAGATCATCGTGGTCGTGCCGCACCGGATACTTTTCACGGTGGCGCTGCCGGTCTACATCGCTCAGGAGAAGGGGTTTTACCGGGAAAATAACCTCGACGTCGACGCGGTGTTCACCCGCGGCGGCGGCGAAAACGTCCAGGCGGTGGTTTCCGGCGACGCCCAGATCGGTCTCGGCACGGGCACGCTGGCGGTGATCGCCGCAATTGTGAAGAAGGCGCCGATAAAAATCGCCGCCGCCGAGATCACCGGTATGGACGCTTTCTGGTACGTGCAGGGCAATACCCCGATGCGCAAACTCGAGGATCTCGCCGGCAAGAAAGTCGCGTACAGCCGGCCGGGCTCCTCGAGTCATATGGCGGTGCTTGCAATCGCCGATCAGATCAAAGCCAAAGGTCTAAAACCCGCCGAACCGGTCTCACTCGGCGGCATACCGGAAGTCTATACCGCGGTGCGCACCGGGCAGGCCGACGCCGGCTGGTCGGTGGCGCCGTTTCAACTCGACCTGGTGGAAAAGGGCGAGCTCCGCGTCGTCGTCAAGGGCGATGAAATCAACGCGATGAAAGAGATCACGCCGCGCGTGCATTTTCTCAATAACGAGTTCGCCGCCAAGAATCCGGACGCGGTGCGCGGTTTCTTCAAAGCGCAACAGCGCGCGCTCGACTACATGTTCGAGCATAAAGAGGAGACGGCGAAAATCTGGATACGCCGCGCTGAAATGAAATACCCGGAGGCCGCCGTGCTCAAAACTTGGGACTACTACAACCGCGCGGCCATGACTCTGAAACCGATCCGCGGCATTCAAGCGACCATCGACGACGGACTGCGGAACAAGTTCCTCACCCAGCCGCTCACCAAAGCCGAGATGAGCAGCCTGATCGATCTGAGTTACTTGCCGTAACACTCGGCGTCGGAGGTATCTTCTGACGGCTTGAACGACTTGAACGTTTTGAACGGCTTGAACGGAGGTTCATACGTCCGAAGCTGCAAAACTCTCAGCCTGGCGTTTCGGTATTATCTTCGGCGTCCTGGTCATGGTCGAAACGTCGGTGCGCGCGGGTTGGATCAGCACGTTCTTTCTCGCCGCGCCGACGCGCGCCGTGACCGTGCTGTGGACGCAACTGGTGGAAGGCAACGCCCTGTGGTTGACCGGCATCACGCTTTTCGAAATCGGCGCCTGCCTCGCAATCGCGACTTTGTTCGGCGTCTTCGCCGGCTTTCTGCTCTGGCGTTACAAACTCGCCGGAACCAGCTACGAGATGCCGCTGGCCGCGCTGTTTTCTTCGCCGGTAATTCTTGCGTACCCGCTCTTCCTTGTCACCTTCGGCCGCACCAGCGCCGCGGTCATCGCGCTTTCATCGATCTTGGGTACGATCCCGATCATCATCAACACCAAAGGCGCCTTTCAAAATGTCAATCCGATCTTGCTCCAAGTCGGCGCGAGCATGAACCTCACGCGCCGCCAGGTCTTTCGCCACATCCTGCTCCCGGCCGTGGCGCCGACGATCTTCAGCGGCTTTCGCTTGGCGCTGACTTACATTCTCAAATCGGTGCTCGGCCTGGAGTACGTCGCCCAGGTCGGCGGCGTCGGCATGTGGCTATCCGACGCGGCATTTAAATTCGAGGTGGAAGAAGTTTACGCCGGCCTATTCGGCACGATCTTTCTTTCGATACTGTTTCTCTACGCGATCAATCGTGCCGAGAGCTGGATCCGGAGGTAGCCATCCGTGAAGACCGCGACTCAAAGAACCACGGCAAGCTATCTGCAAACGCCTGTCAGCGTCCAGCTATTGACCGTGCTGCTGATGATCGGGGTGTGGGAATCGATCGGCAGAACCGGCCTCTTGTTTCCCGAGCTTTTTCCGTCCGTGCTCAGCGTGCTGCAATCGCTCTGGACCTATGTCACCACGCCGCTTATTTTGCCCCATCTCAAAGCCAGCCTCTACGAAGTCGGCGGCGCGCTGATCTTCGCCGCGGCAACCGGCATCCCGCTCGGCATTCTGTTCGGCAGCCGGCAAAACTGGTATCAGGTCGCCGAGCCATTGATCCTTTACGCCGCCGTCGTGCCGAAGATCGTCATTTTCCCGATTTTCATTTTGTTTCTCGGGATCGACGTTCGTTCCAAACTGGCGGTTGGGGCGATCGCCGCGTTCTTTCCCATCGCGCTGCTCACGATTGCCGGCATGCGCGAAGTCAAGAAAGTCTACGTCGACGTGGCGCGCATGGTCGGCGCCAGCGCTTTTCAGATCGCCACGCGTATCTATCTGCCCGCCATCGCCGGGCAAATTTTCACCGGCATAAGGATCGGCATGGGCGCGGCTGTCACTGGCGCGCTGCTCGCCGAGACCAAGATCGCCAACGCCGGGCTGGGCTTTTTGATCGTCGAATACTATGGGCAGTTCCGTATCGCCGACATGTATTCGTTGCTGCTGTTTATTTTTATCCTGGCAGCGCTCGTCAACACTGCGATGAAATGGCTGTTCTCGCGGTACGCGCCCGGCGCCCGCGCGCAATTGGACGCGAGCCTGTATTTTTAGCTTTTTGGGGATGAAGAAGCATGAAGCAATTTCTCATCGCGATCAGACAACGGCTGGGAACGACTCGCATCGCCCGGCGCTTTTACCGCAAGCTGCCGTCGCACAAACGCTGCAAGGAATGCTTGATTCCTTTCTTGGGGATTTGCGCTGTCCCGTTTAAGTTGCTGCAGATTCGTCCGTCGCGAAAAAATCCCGAATCTTTGCACGCTTTGATACGAGCTGGCTCCTCCGGGCGGGGAGCTCCATGCGCTTTCGGTTCTGTTCGTCGACATTCGCGGATATACCGCGCTTGCCGAAAAAACCAATCCCCACGCCATCGCCGCGCACCTCAACCGCTTTTATGAGGTGCCTCCAAAGCGATCTTCCGCCAGGACGGCACCTTGGACAAAATGGTTGGCGATCAAGTGATGGCGTTCTTCGGGCCGCCGTTGAATGCATAACGATCATGCGCGCCGCGCCGTGACGACCGCGTTGGAAATTACGCCGCGCGATCGGCGAATTTTCCCCAAGAAGATACGCTCACAGTGGGCGTCGGAATTACCACGGGAGAAGCATTTGTCGGCAACGTCGGCGGCAGCGACGTGACCGACTACACAGTTCTGGGAGATACCGTCAACGTCGCCGCGCGCCTTGAAAGCGAGGCGTTGTCCGGAGAAATTCTGATTTCGCAGCAGACCTACGACCGCGTGGCGGACGATTTTCCGCACGCGACGCGGCGCGAATTGCTGCTCAAAGGCAAAAGTGAACGGGTGATTGCATGGCAAATCGCCGCAACAATCGCGACTCCGGATTCATGAGTTGTCCGCAACGGACCGGCGTAAGCGTACCTTGGTGCGGTTCTAGATTCTACTGGGGGTAATAGTTGCCGCGTGCCGAGCGCGGTCAACGGGAAAGCGCGCGCGGGCGCTTGGCAGTTTGTTTCTTCGGCGCCGATTTCGAACCGCGCTTTTGACACTCGGCGCACAGGCCTTCGAGATGGATGGAATAGTCCAAAACTTGGAAGGCGGTGTTGCCGAGATTGGGCGGCGTGAATTTCTTCAGACTGGGGTGATCGATGTCCTCGACGTGGTTACAGCGCCGGCAGACCAAGTGGTGATGATGATCGGTGTTGCCGTCGAATCGAGCCGACGCTTCAAAGTGATTGGTGCGCCGCGCCAAGCCCAACTCCACGAGTGTTTCCAGCGCCCGATAGATCGTCGTGCGCGATACCCCCGGCATGCGCACTTTGACGTCCTCGAAAAGCTGATCCACGGTCGGATGATCGTCCCGGTCAAGCAGCGCATTGAGAACCACCCGACGCTGGATCGTAACCGGCAGATTGCGCTCGCGCGAGATCGACTCTAAAAGGTCCAACTTGACCTGATTGTGTTCCTGATGATTTTTCACTTATTCCTACGACACGCGGGGCGCTAGGATGACAAACGCCCCGCGTGTTGATGTCGTGCTACTATGACATTTTCGGAAGAGGCAAATCCAGTCCTTTGGCCACGCCCTCACCGTAGGCTGGATCAGCCTTGTAGAAGTGCAGCGATCGATGGCAGCCGTGAGCGTGCCGAATGCCGCCGTCCTTTGGCGTGACATGTGCTCGATTGCGCTCGCGGTTAAAATGCGCGTGCTTTTCGAACAGCTGCCAGTCTTGAATCAGCAGCGGACCGCGCTCTCCGGCGGTCAGCGCGTTTTGGTTGTCGCCCACCGGTATGCCGGCGGCGCTCGTTAGGGTCTTCGGTTTGTCGGCCATAAATCATCTCTCCATTTTTGTTGTCAGTAGTTTCCGTCGCCGTGTTTGTATTGATCACGCCTCGGCCCGCGATCGCGGCGTCTCGCCAGCGCCAAAGACCTTTACGCACATAGTCGGGATCCAATCCAAGCAGGTCGCAAATGTTGATAAAAGAAAAAATCCACTCGCGATCATCGCTAACAAACCACGCCTCGGTATCCTCGAAGACTCGTTTTTCCTTCTCTCGCGTTGACCTGAAATATTTTTGAAAACAAACGACCGCGTCCTCCAACACTGCCAGGATCAGCTCTCGTTCCGGTTCCAAAGATTGTCTTTTAAAACCGTCATGGTACTGCGCCGGCAGGAGGGTATCGGGTTGGAATAAGCTTTCGACAAGTTCTCCGCTCGATGCGTAATTGGAAACCGTTGCTCCTAATCCAGTCATCCTTGCTATCTCCTTTTCGACTACTCTTTACAATTGCAAATATATTGCAACTAATAATAATTGTCAATATCAGAGGCAAATCGAACGCAGTTTTTCCTGCGGCCTCTGCATTGATTTGACAGCGGCTTGCGGCGTCAACTAATCTGAGAGCAACGGCGGAACCGCCAATATTCGCAGAATGAAATCGCGAGCGCCGACGCTTCGAGCTTGGACGGGCGCGTCACCGAGCACTACCGAATGGGAGCCACCTCAACCATGCGCTTCTTCATCAATGTTTTGACCACTTATTTTCCCGACGTCGACCCGTCTTACGATGTCTACTACCGGCAAATTCTCGAGCAGGTCGAGTTGGCGGAAGAACTCGGTTGGGAATGTTTCATGTTCAATGAACACCACTTTCTCGGTTATGGAGGACTGGTAGCCAATCCCGCGGTGCTGCTTTCGGCGGCGGCGGCACGAACGTCTAAAATCCATCTCGGTCCGTGCATCGCGATTCTACCGCTGCGCCATCCCCTCCATAGCGCCGAAGACTACGCCATGGTCGATGCGATTTCGGGCGGACGGTTGGAATTCGGCATCGGCTCGGGCAATACCGAAATGGACTACAAAGTCTTCGGGGTAACCCGTGACAATGATCGCCAGCGCCTCGACGAAGCATTTGAGATCGTATTGAAAGCCTGGACCAACGAGCGGTTCAGCCATCGCGGCCAATTCTGGCAATTCGACGAGCTCACGCTTTATCCAAGACCGGTGCAAAAACCTCATCCGCCAATTTGGGTTGCCGGGACATCTGAACAAACTCTAGCTTGGGCGGGACGCCACGGTTTTCACATCATGACGGTGGGCCATCCGCACCCACCGGAAAAGGTACGACCGGGCGTCGAGGCATGGAAGAAGGCCATCGAGGATCAAGGAATCGACTCGAAGGATCGTCATTGCCAGTTTCACGTGCGCACCCACGTCCATGAAAATTCTTCGCGCGCTCGAGAGATTGCCACCCGTGCGGTGACTCGCTACGACGAGATCTCGCGCATCGGCCGGCGTTCACTCACCGCCGCGCCGGCGGCCTACGATTGGCAGATGATGCTCGACACCGGCCGCAACAATTACGGCAACCCGGAAGAGTGTATCCAGAATATTCGCAACGCCATGAAGCATTACTATTTCGACACCCTAACCACGACTTTCAATTTCGGCGGCATTCCGCATTCCGAAGTTATCAAATCCATGCGGCTTTTCGCCAAGGAAGTCATGCCGGCGTTTCGCTGAGCGAAATGTTTTCCTGGTGACCATTCTCAGCTGATTGAATTTCTCGTCGCCGGTCAACGGCCGGTCTGTTTTACTTGTTACGTACACCAGTTTCCGCCGCGAGTTAAAAAAGGCGCGCCGATCCAACCGTTACTCGCCGGGGAGTCGGCAAAATCGGCGGCAGCGTTGCTCATTTAGAAATTCGAATTTTGTCGATTCAATTTTTCCGGGGGCAGATAGTGTGCTGTCTCAGAAGTTCGTAACCTAACTCAACCGTCATTCCGGGCAAGCTGGCGAAGCTAGCGCGACCCGGAATCCAGGAATTTCAACGACATCTGGATGCCCTAAATTCACAGACCAAGTGCAACACTGTTTGTATAAGGTGTTGCAATGGGACAATGACTTATTCAACCAATTTCCGAGCCAGGCAGCTAGCGATAGAGTGCGTTGATAAAGCCGCTTTTGTCGAGCTCCTGAAGCAGGCTGTCGTCGTAGAATCGCCGCGGGTCCTGACCTTTGGCTTTAGGATTTACCTGGGCAAGCTCGTCGATCACCGAACGAAACGCTTCGGCCGTCGGGTAGGGACGCTCCTTCAGGTATTTGGTAATGGCAAAGTCATAAGTTTGATCGAGCAGTTCCTTGTCCTTGGTGCGCAGATATTTTCCCATGACCTCGACGGCGAAGGGCTTGTCTTTCTTGACCCGCGCGATGGCCTCGAGAATCGATTTAAGATAGCTCAGGGTGACTTCGCGCTTCTGCTGCATGAAGCTACGCCGTAAGGTGATGCCGTTGGCGGCGTACGGCGTGCCGAGCGAAGCGATATCCAACATCTCGCGAAATCCCTCGCGCCGGGCATGAATGATCGTCGGATACGAAAGAATCGCCGCCTGGATGCGGCCGCCGCGCAACGACGCAACGGCTGACGAAACCGCGCCGACCTGGACCAGGGATACGTCTTTAATCGGTTCCATGCCGTAATGTTGAATCGCGATCCGCGCCGCGGTGTCGATCGAAGTACCGAACCGGCTGATGCCGATGGACTTGCCCCTGAGATCTTCCGGCTTTTGAATCGCCGGGCCCACCACGAGGCTCGTCAGCAAACGATCGTTGATCAATGCCATAGTAAAGACTTCGGCCCCGCCGATGGCCGCGCTTGCCGTGGTGCTGCCGGCGATGGCAAGGAACTCGATCTCGCCGGCGATCATCGCCGCCATACCTTCCGTGCCCGCCGGAAAGGCGATGAGGTCGATGTCCAATCCGTTTTTCTTGAAAATACCCGCTTCCCGCGCGGCCCACAGCGGCGTGATATTGCCGGAAAGCGACGCGTAGCCGGCTCTGAGCCGCCGCCCTTCTTGCGCCGCAACCGGTATTGCCAACGCAAACAGCAGCGCGACGCCGAGCAGCGCGGCGCGCAAATTACTCGACCGTGACCAAAACTTAACGATAGAGCGCATCGATGAAGCCGCTACTTTGCAGCTCGCGGACGAAGCGGTCATCAAAAAATCTCCTCGGGTCTTGCCCTTTTGCCTTGGGATTTCTCAGTTCCAATTCCTCGAGCACCGCTCGCATCGCTTCGATGGTCGGCAGCGGCACCCGCGCCAAATATTTGTTGGCGTAGATATCGTAGGCTTCAGAGAGTTGTTCTTGATCGTTGGTGCGCAAGAACTTGCTCATGACGCTGATCGTAAAAGGCCGATCGCGCTTCATGCGCGCGATCGCCTCGACTTGCGCCGACATATATTTGCGCACCAGATCCGGCTCTTTGCGAATCACCTCGCCGCGGGTCGTGATACCGGTCGACGCATAAGGCATGTTCAAAGCCGAGATGTCGAGCAGCTCGCGAAACCCGAGCTGCTTCGCCCGCCCGATGGCGGGATAAGAGAGAATGCCGCCCTGGATTCGATTGCCCGACATCGCCGGCACGATGGATTCCATGCCGCCGATCTGAATGATCGATACATCCTTTTCCGCTACTAGGCCGAAGTGACGGAGCGCGATGCGCGCGCCGGTATCGATGGTCGTGCCGAAGCGCGCTGATGCCGATCGATTTGCCGCGCAACTGCTCGGGCTCTTTCGATTTCCGGCCGAACCATCAGATTCAGCACTAACGTGCCGATCGTCGTGCCGATAACGACGACATCAGCGCCGCCGACGGCCGCGCTCGCCGTGGTCGCACCGGCGATCTGGAGAAAAGTGACCTCGCCGGCGATCAAGCGCATTCATCCCTTCGACGCCGCTGGGGGTCGCGATCACCTCGACCTCCAGACCATGTTTTTTAAAAATGCCGGCTTCGCGCGCGAGCCACGGTACCGCCATGGAACCGGACAGCGACGTGATCGCCACGCGCAATTTGCGCAGCGGCGCCTCGGCACCTTGCGACCACGGCGGCGCAAACAGCAAAACAATCAGCGACCCCGCCCAAACTCTTTTAACTAGTGAAAGCATCGGTTGCTCGCAACCTTTCCATTTTTTGATAGCGCTTCGTCCTAGCCGCCTCAAGACAAATTGCCGCACCGATCGTGAACACCGGCATTGAATGATCCTCTTTGACATGTTTCGCGCCTCGGCTCGCGGACTCGCCGCGATCCAAAACATACTTTCAGGCCAGCCCTGGGGTCAATCGAAAACTGCCCGCCCTTCTCGTCGCCATGCACGATCCTTGCGTATGCTTATGATCGAGTCTACCTGCATAGGGTATCCTATGGAGTGATTTGGCGTTATTGCGGCACCAATGCATGCACCGAACAGGAATGTTTAACATTTTAATGACAATGGTGCGGACGATTTTCGGCGAATGCGCTTGTAAGTAGACCGGTCTGACCTAATTTCACCGAAAGGGAGAAAAGTCCGCAAATGGTATCCTTAAATACGCAGTCGGCCGGCGCCGAAAGGATTGGCGAACATCCTCGCCCGCGAAGGTCTGCTCAGCCGCGAGCAATTGGTTCTGAGTATCGAGGCGCAAAAGCAGGACTACCCGTCAGTGCCGCTCGGCAAGGTCTGCGTGGCGCTCGGTTTCATCTCTTCGTCTGATCTGACCGGGGTTCTGGTGAAGCATCGCCGCCACATTCACATCGGCGACCTTTTGGTGCACCTGGGACTGCTTCAGACGGATCAGCTGCAGGAAGCGCTGGATTATCAAAAGAGCCATCACCCGAAAAAGAAGCTCGGTGAGCTGCTGCTTGAAAAAGGACTGGTCGATGAGTCAGCCCTGATTCGCGTCTTGTACAAGCAGTCGCAGCAGGTCGACTCCCCTGCGAAGCGGACGGGCGGCAAATTTGCGGCGCTAATCCTTTACGGCCGTTTGCAACAGCAGGAACTTGACGCCATCGTGAACCAGGCCGAGCGCGAAAAATCATCCGTCGAAACCCTCTTGATGAAAAAGAAGCATCTGACGAAGCACGAACTCGGCGCAGCGCTGAGCGCATACTATCAGTGCCCGTTTGTCGAATATGACGAAAAATTTCTGATCGCACCGGAATGCGTGAACGGCATCAATCCGAATTATCTAAAAACAAACTACTGGATCCCTCTGCGGGTCACCGACAAGACCGTCGATGTGATGATCGACGATCCTCATTCGCACGACCGACTCAGGGACATCAGGCGCCTCCACCCGGGTAAAAAAATCAAATGCTTCGTCGGTTTGCGCGAAGATATTCTCCAATACGTCAATGCCGTCGGCACAAATCTGCCTGGGTCGGCCATCCGCGAGTCCGTTTCGATGATCCTCGGCCAGCTCGATGTCTTGGAAGAAGACGCGTCGGAAACGAGCGTCGAACAACTCATCAACGAAAATAACAGCGCCATCGTGCGCCTGGTAAACCAATTGATCGTCGACGCCTGCAACCAACGGGTTTCCGACATTCATATCGAACCGCAAGGGAGCGAGCGTGAGACCCGAATACGGTTTCGTGTCGATGGCCGCTGCTTTGACTATTTACTCGTGCCGGCTGCCTATCGGCGCGCGCTCGTATCCCGATTGAAAATCATGGCGGGAATGGACATTGCAGAGCGGCGCAAGCCGCAGGACGGCAAGATCAAGTTCCAGATCGGCGATCGGTGGATCGAATTGCGCGTGGCGACGATCCCCACGGCCGGCGCAGGCAATGAAGATATGGTCATGCGAATTCTCGCCGCCGAGGAGCCGATTCCTCTGGATCAATTGAAAATGATGCCGCGCAATTTGCGCGAATTCCGCAGCCTGCTCGATAAACCCTACGGCTTGATCCTTTGCGTCGGGCCGACGGGTTCCGGAAAAACCACGACGCTCCATTCCGCGCTCGGGGCGATCAATACCCCCGCCCGTAAGATCTGGACCGCGGAAGATCCCGTGGAGATAACCCAGCCCGGCCTGCGCCAGGTTCAAGTCAATGCCAAAATCGGCTTCAGTTTTGCCGCCGCGATGCGCGCCTTCTTACGCGCCGACCCCGATGTCATCATGGTCGGCGAAATTCGCGACCATGAAACCGCGGAGGTGGCGATCGACGCCTCGCTCACCGGCCATCTCGTCTTAAGCACGCTCCATACCAATAGCGCCGTCGAGACAGTCAGCCGCCTGCTTGAAATGGGCATCGATCCGTTCAATTTCGCAGACTCGTTACTCGGCGTATTGGCGCAACGGCTGGCGCGAACCTTATGCCTAGAATGTCGAGAGTCCTACCATCCTGCCAAGGACGAATACGACGCGCTCGCTCATGGCTTTGGCGAAGAAGCCTTTGCCCATTTGAAAATCCCTTACGACGATAGCTTCCGGCTTAATCGCAGCAAGGGCTGTCCCTCCTGCCGCGAGACCGGCTACAAGGGCCGCTTCGGCTTGCATGAGCTCTTGCTCATCACCGACGAAATAAAAAAACTAATTAACACTCGGGCCACGGTATCGGAGATGTTTAAAGTCGCGCGCGCCCAGGAAATGACCACGCTGGTTCAAGACGGCATACTCAAAGTCTTGCAAGGCTGGACCGATTACGCCCAAATCAGGGCCGCGGCGACGAGATAGCGGACGGGATAATCTTACTTCGACCGAATGTCTCTCGCCGGCAAGATCCGGTCGAATTCCTCATCTACCGGCCGGCTCCCATGCCCAACTCTTGCTGCGCTCGACGGAGGTAACTCATGTCGAGATATTTTTCCGGCGCAGGATAGGGCTTGCTTTTGAACAAGCGTTCGCCCATCAAATCGATCAATCGCTGAAAACCCTCGCGGTTGACGGACCCGTCGCGACTGATGATGCCCTGAGATAAATATTCGTCGACGGTGGAACGCGTCGATTTGAGCGGAATGCCCGTGCGTTTGCTGACCAGCTCGGCCGCTTGTTCGCGATTGGCGTGCGCCCACTGCATCGCGCGCACCATCGCTTTGAGATAGCGCACGGTCAGTTGGCTGTTCGCTTCGGCCCAGCGGCTGTCGACGATCAAGCTATGAAACTGCAGATTGGGAATGTAGTCGGACAATTTTGCGATTTCCAGAAATCCCAGCTCTCGCGAGCGCGGCAGATCGCCGCCAAGAATCATCGTCGCCGAGGTGCTGCAAGTTTTTGAGACTGGCAAGCCGCTGTCCCGTCGGACCGTTCTGAATAATCGTATAGTCGCGATTGAGCTCCAAGTCCTTCCGCCTTGAGCATTTCGCGCAAGAAGATCGTGCTGCCGGACACCAGACTGACCGTGCCGATCGTCGTGCCCTTGAGATCCTTGATCGACTTGTACTTGGGACAGGTGACCAACGTGTACGCGGCAATAGGCACCGTGCCGCCGATGATCTTGAGCGAAGCGCCCCGCTCCACCGCGTTGATCGCCGCCGATGGATCGACGATCGCCACGTTGACCTGACCGGCGATCAGCGCCTGGATCAGCGTGTCGGTCGAGCCGATCAAGACCACGTCGCCTTGAATTCCTTCCTGAGCGAAGAATCCCTTATCGGTCGCGGCGTAGTTCGGCAGTTGCTCCACCGTGCGCGAAACGTTGCCGATCACGACGCGGTCCGCGCTATGCGCCGAAGAAACAGCCAAGCACAGCAGCAAACCGACAAAACCTATCGGCGAATTGATCTTCATGATCATCCCCCGAATCACGGCTTTTCGTAGTAGTTGGCATAGTAATGGTCGGCGATCTCAGCTCCGGTCGCCTGCCAAACGCCGTCGTGCGCGCAGATGTATTCGAGCGCCTTGGTCGAGATATTTTACCCGAAACGCCAAACCGATGACGAACGGATGCGAGCGGGATCGTCATAACCCGCCCCTGAGTCGCGCCCTCGGCGTACAGTTGATCGAACTGATCGCAAACCATTTGCAGCCAATCCTTCGGCGTATGGCCGCCCTGGAAGATCACGCGAATGTCGTTGAGGCCCTGCTGGTAGGGAATCGCGATCATCTTCCCCGATTTGACCCGCATCGCGTGCGGCTGATCGTCGAAGCCCCAATCGCAAACGTAATCGAACCCCTCCGCGGCTAAATGATCCAACGTGTTCGGGCTTTGATCGCCGCCGCCGGGACCGAGCCAGCCGCGCGGCGCCTTGCCGGTCGCCGCGGCGATCGTATCGCGGACCTGGCGAATCACCGCCCGCTCTTCCTCCGCCGGATATTGCGTCATCCGGATATTATTGGTGACCCCGTGGCCGAGCCATTCCCATTTTCGTTTATTGCCTTCTTCGATAATCGCCGGATGATGCGCGCACACGTCGGCGTTGAGCAGCACGGTGGCGCGGATCGCCGTGCTTATCCAACACTTCCATCATGCGAAACACGCCGATACGCGAGCCGTAGTCGCGCAGCGCATAACCGGTCACATCCGGCAATAGCGAATTCGGCGCGCCGGGAATGACTTTGTCGATGTGAAAGAATTCGATGTTCGGCGCAATCATCAAAGCGACGCGCGCGTCGTTCGGCCATTTGAACGGCTTGCGGCGAATGATCGGCGAATAATCGTAACGCTCGGTTTGCATCGTTGTGCTCCTTTGGGATGCGAGGTTTACAGGGACTTGCCGCTGGCTCGGAGTGCCACGGTTGGCGTTGTCATCCTGAACGAAGTAAAGATTGGAAATCTGAACGCGGCTTCTTGGCTTTCCCTCACACTCATGGCTCATCTGTCGCGCGAATTAGGAATATGCGTCTCATGGATTTGCAAATACCAATCCGCAATCTCCTCCCGGCTGGGAAACCAAACTTTGGCATGGGATTTCGCATACTCGGCAAACTCGCGCAGCGCGCCGATGCGATGGGCCTGTCCGATCACGTGCGGATGCAATCCCACGTTCATGATGCGCCCGCTATCCGCGCCCTCGGCATAGAGCTGATCGAAACAAATCTTCAGCGTTTCCAGCCCGGCGGCGGCCGACATACCGCCGCGGGCGAATAGATTGAAGTCGTTGATGTCGTTCGAATAGGGAACGCAGACAATCGGCCCGTGGCTGGTGTGAATCAGATAAGGCTGGTCGTCGTTTAAATAATCGCAGTAGGCGACCAATCCGAACTCTTTCAAAAACGCCGGTGTGTGAACCGTGCCGCGGATTGCCGAGGAGAGCCACGCTTTGGCCGGCCGGCCGACGACTTTTTCGTAGGCGTCGAGCGTACGCCGAATCACGGCGCGCTCCTCTTCCGGTTTGTGGGCGTAAAAAGCGAGAAGATCGTTCTGCGCCCAGTTGTGCGGCACCAGCTCCCAGCCGCGCTCGTTGCAGGCGTCGACGACGCGGCGCCGCTCGGTCATCGTCATACCGTTGATCGTGCATGACGGCTTGACGCCGACCTTGTCGAACATCTCGATCATGCGCCACACGCCGACACGCTGGCCGTACTCGCGCCAAGTCCAGTTCGCCGTGTCGAGCACGTCGCCGGGCAATCCGTGCGGAATCGTCATCGGTCCGCCGGTAAACAGCGGCTCCTTCTGCCCGGGACGGGATTTTTCCCAGTACTCGATATTGATCGTGAGAATCAACGCCAGCTGCGCGCCGTTGGGAAACCGCAGCGGCTTGCGGTCCGGTAGAGGAACGTAAGGATAATAGGATGGCAACTCTTCGTCGTTCATCGATGGTCCTGGACGGGGCAACGGTTCGATCTCTAATCGACTATTGCCGGTCTTTCCTTCATCCTTCCGCCTTTCGCCTTTAGCCTTTCTAGTCGTCCCGCTTCAGCCGAAACTCGCCGCGTTGAGCGCCGTTGAACGTGCCATTCGCCAGCCATTGGCGCGACGCTTCATGAAGGGCGTCGTGATTCTTCTCCCACAGGAGAAAGTGCGAGCCGCAAGGGATGCTCAGGAAAACTTTGTTTTCGGCGCCGAGATCTTCATAAAGCTCTTTGTTCGACGCGTTCAGCTCGTCGAACTCGCCGAGCATTACCAACGTGGGTATCTTGATCCGCTGCGCTTCTTCAGCATTCCAGCCCCAATAGGTGCGCGTCGGCGCGCGCATGACACCGGGACCCCAGGTCATGCCGAGCGGATCGTGCTGCTTGCTCAACTCCCAAATGCGATCCGGCATGCCGGGTTCGATCTGGTCGCTGCATTTGGCGAAGGGAAACCAGCGCTGCTTCTCCGCCAGCTCGCGGCTTTGAATCGTAATCGGAAAACCCGGCTGCGGCAGCGTGGCAGGCGGCGCGCTGGAGTTTTTGCGCGAATAGTTGGACGAAGCATAGATAACCAACTTTTCGACTTTTTCCGGCCGCTGACTGGTGTAAGTTCCGGTCCGGTAGCCGCCGCCCGACCAACCGAGCAGATTGACCTTGGCAACGCCGCGCAGCTTGCGAATGTATTCGATGACCCGATCAAGCTCGTCGTGCTCGCTCTGGCGGCTCACCAATTGATACGGATAGGACGGCTTGCACGGTTCCTTGAGAGTTTTCGGGATCAGGTTTTTCTGTTGGGCCGATCCGACATTGCAAGGGTCGTCCATCTTTGGATGGGCGGATCTGCCGTATCCCGTCATATCCATGGCAAAGACGTCGAAGCCCGCCCGGGCCAAATAAGCCATCCAGCTATAAGTCTCATGGTCGACATCGAACGCCAGCGTCGAAGGCGATATCCCGCCGTGCACCATCAACACCACCGGCCGCGGCGTCGGGTCTTCGGCCGCGGCAATTTTCTCGCGCACAAAGATTTGCACCGGCTCGCCTCTATTCGCCGGCACGGTCGAGATGTGCGGCACCCGATGATCGGTAGTCCGAAGACCGTTGCTGGTATTCACGGTGTTGCACGCGGCCATGAGCGGCAGCGCGAGTATCGCGCCGGCAAATCAACTTGTTCTCCCGATCGCTCCATCACTCCCGTACTCCGAAACTTTTCTTTCCGTCTAACGCCTGGCCTTGTCGATAAAACCACTCTTCTTGAGTTCATCGAGGATGCTCGGCTCGAACACGCGCAGCGATTCGGGCGTCTGGCCCTTGGCTTTGGGGTTGGTTTTGGCGAGCTGGTTGATCACCAGCTCGACGCCTTTGCGGTCGGGCATGTTCAGCAAACCGTCAGAGTGATTGCCGAGAAAATAATCGTAGCCGATGCCATACATTTCGTCGTCCGTGCGGATGTATTTTTTGATCGTGCGCACGGTCATGGCCTTGTCTCTCTGAGCCAGAAACAGGCCTTCGATCATCGCCTTGACGAAATTCATCGCTTTGTCGCGGTTCGCTTCGAGATAGCTGCGCTTGATCATCAGACAACTTTGCGGATAGGCCATCCCGGCATCCGCCATGTCGAGCAACAGATTCATCTTGTATTTGCTGATCGCCAGGGTCGCGATCGGCTCGGTAAAAAACGACGCTTCGGTGGAGCCGGTGGTCAAGGAGGTGAGACGATTGGAGGTAGCACCCAGCTGGATCACCGTCACCTGTTTGGGATCGAGGGCAAATTTTTCCAAGCTTGCCTGCACCGCGAAATCGGTGGCCGAGCCGAACTGGCTGATGGAAATTCGTTTTCCCTTGAGATCCTGAAAGGTCTTGATTTCAGGACGGGATACCACCTTGAAAGCGAACAGATTAAAGCCGCCGGCAATCATCGCGATGTCTGCGCCTTGCACGTCGGCAGTGACCGCCAGCGCCCCGGTGGAAAAAAGGAATTGGCTCTCGTTCGATAGTAAAGTTTGCACTCCGAGAGTGCCGCTATTCATCGTCAGATATTCCACTTCCAGCCCGTATTTCTTGAATAGACCCTCGTGATGGGCGACCCAGATTATCGCGTGCAAAGGCGTAATTCCGCCGCCGCTGACGCGGACCTTGTCCGCCGCCGGCAAGACGGTTGCGCTCAACAACAGAATGGCCACGGTAAATATGGATCGCAGTCTCATGATCGACTCAACTCGAAATTTCACTTAGCGCATTCGGCACAGCCTGTCCACAACTTTGAAAGGATGAAGGATAAAGGCAGAGGGATGAAGGAAGACCCAAGATCGTAGCTGAAAGTCCTCTCCGGTGGTTTTCATCCTTTATCCTTCCGCCTTCATCCTTTTTTTGCTCGTTGACTTCTCGCTAAGGTTTCGCCTAAATTCTCACGCTGAATCCGAGCACAAACTTTGGAGAAACCCATGGCCACAACGAACAATTACAATCGGCTGCCAGGACTACGATCACGTGCGCGCCCTGGCTGACGGCAGAGTTAAAGTGGAGGGGTTCGATCTCAAGTTCGTCAACATTTCGCCGCCGTCGCAAATTTTTTTGCGCATGCTGCACGACGAAGAGTTCGACGCCTCGGAAATGTCATTGTCAAATTACATGATCGCTCTCGGCAAAGGCGACCGGCGTTTCGTTGCCATTCCGGTGTTTCCGTCTCGGGTATTTCGTCATTCGTTCATTTGGATCAACACCCGGTCCGGCATCCGGCAACCCGAAGATCTCAAGGGGAAAAAAGTCGGCATCGCCGATTATTCGATGACCGCGTTGCTGTTTGTGCGCGGCCTGTTGCAGCATCAGTATGGCGTTGCGCCCCAGGACATCCACTGGTTCCGCCGCCGCTCCGAGCACGTCGCCATCGAGATTCCGCCGGATATTCGCATCGATAATATCCCCAAGGATCAAACTCTCGACAGTTTGCTGGAACAGGGAGCACTCGACGCCGTCGCCGTCACTTCACCACCCCGCGCATTTCTTCAAGGCAGTCCAGACATCCGGCGATTGTTTGCCGATTGCCGTAGCGTCGAAGCGGACTACTACCGCGCGACAAAAATCTTTCCCATCATGCACATGGTGGTGCTCCGGCGCGCGATCTATGAGCAAGAGCCGTCGATCGCCGCCCGTCTCGCCGAAGGATTTGAGTCCGCCAAAGAGCTGGCGTTCGAAGCTTACGAGGAAGGTTTGTCTTCGTTGCCTTGGGTCAATTTGGACTTGGAATATGCCCAAACGATTTTGGGCAAAGATGTCTATCCCTACGGGATAAAGAAAAACTTGCCGACCTTGGAAGCCGCGACCCTCTACTCCCATGAGCAAGGGTTGACCGGCCGACGATTCGCGGTCAGCGAGTTGTTCGCTCCGGAGACCTTGGATTTATTCAAGCGCGATTAGGTTTTGCGGCACTCGACGGCGGTGGGCCGAAACATTGACTATCTGATTTTTTTGCGCAGCTCTGTCATAAAGCCGCTTGATTCAAGCACACGCACGTAACTCGTGTCGAGGATTTGATCGAGATCCACCTGGGCAATTTTAGGATTCACCCGCGCGACGATACGCTGGACGACTTTGAAGGCCGCAGGGTTGGGCGCCATATCCAAGGTCGTCATGACACGCAGTACGTTGTACGACGATTCGCCCTCTTCAAGTTTGGTCAGCCGCAGATTTCTCATGAGTATTTTGACGACATCCGGCTTGTTGCCGCTGTCGAGAATAAACCCGGTCGCTTCGGCCAGCCCTTTGATTAATCGCTGGAAAAATTCTTGACGGGCAGCGATCACTTCTTTCAATGCGCATACGTTCGGTCCTTGGTACGGCGTTTTCAGGTCTGCCGCATCGACGAGCGATCGAAACCCCGCCTTGAGCGGTGCTTCGCTTAAGGAATAGGTCATCGCCGCGACATCGATATTGCCGGTGCTCAGCGCTTGGGCGATCACCGGACCGTCGCCGATGATTCTGAACTTGAGTCCGAATTTATCCGGGTCGATGCCCAAGGAATCGAAAATAATCATCGTCTGCAACCAGAACCCGCCGCCGATGCTCTGGACACCGACAACCCGGCCGCGCAGTTCGTCGACGCTGGTGATTTCCTTGCGCACGACCAACAGTCGCGGAATTTTATTGATCGGGCTGGCGATGCAAACCAGCTTGATGCCGCCCTGCACCGTGCTAAGGATGGTCGACTGCGCCGGCCAAACGGCGTCGACTTCCTTGGCGATGAGCGCCGCCACGCTGAGCGCGCCGCTGCGGACTTGAATCATCGAAGCGTCGATGCCGTACTTCTTGAAAATTCCCTTTTCGATCCCGACCCACATCGGCGCCGCGGTTTCGTTATAGCCGCCGTAAGAAACCCGAAACCGATCGGTTGTCTGTGCTAAGGCGGATGCCCCAACCAAGCTACTAAAAATAGTTATGCCGGCAATGGCTTTTAGAAATCTGCTGAGCGCCATAGGCGGCGAAGCTCCATCAAGTCGTCGTGAAAAGGTGCGTTCCAATCCCATGGATGCGATCTCAGTCGCGCGCCGGCGATGGACCGCCGCAGCGCAGACTTTCCATCAGCCGGCCAAAGCCGGCGCGACAGTCCATGATCTGCAAGCTTCTGAGCGCGCCCCAAACCATTGCCGCGGGCGCAGCCACGACCAATTTGCCCGTGTCGGCCTCAAGCGGCGCGATGATGTCGACTGACGGCCAGCGCGGACAGGCGATATAAATCGCATCGGCTTCCGGATAGTCGCGCGCCAAACCGCGCGCCAGTTGGAAAGCCGCTTCAGGCGATTGGCTGGCAAAATCGATATTCTTCACCAAGCCCAGGCCTTTGGTTGCCGGGACGGTAAAACCGCTCGCTTCGAGAAATGCGCGGATCTCTTGATTGCGCGCTTCGATGAATGGACTGACCGCCAGCACCGAGCGCGCGCCGAGCAAACGCAATGCATCGACCACTGAGCCGTTGGCGGTAACGACCGGCAATTGCGTTTCGCGCCGCAGCAGCTCCGCCAGTTCAGCGTCTCCGGACGGCCCTTTCGACAAGGCCACCGGCGCGCCGCCGCAAATCAAAACATCGACTTTTTCCGCCGCCAACTTCTTGCCGGCATCGACCATGCGCGCAAAGGCGGAAGCGGCCTGCTCGGTGCCTAGAGTTTGAATCGGTTCGCTAATGGTGAGACCGACGTGGAGAACCCCATCAGGCAAGAGTTTGCGCATTTCCTCGCCGGAGGTATCGAGGATCGCCGGAGCGATGTGACCCAGCCGTGCCCGCCAACCGTAACGCATAAGTACCGCCTTTTCTTTTTTAGGAGAAGTTTCTTTCGAGATAATCTGATTTGTGCAAAATTGCTGGTTATAAACGCATTGATCAGACTTGATCGGCTGCGACCGTAACAAAGGGCGCGAGTCGGTGTCAACTCGATCGAACACTGATGGCCCAGACCTCTTTTCCGTTTTGCTATGCTCAGTTTCATTGTTCCGAAATGGGCGCGCCCACGTTCACGTCGCTTTCACCTCCCAGGTCTGCGCCCTGCCGAGCGCACAAAAATAAAAAGGCTTCGGAAGCGTTAAAACTTCCGAAGCCTTTGTCGCGAATTTCGTGGTTCTTGGTTTAGGTGCCGTGCGCCCAAGAGGAGAGATAGTGCTCTTGTTCTTTGGTCAAGCTATCGATGCGAATACCCATGGAACTGAGCTTGAGCTTGGCCACCCAGTCCTCGACATCGGTTGGCACGTCGTAGACCTTCGGCGTCAGCGTTTTCTGATTTTTAACCGCCCACTCCGCGGCCAGCGCCTGAGTAGCGAAGCTCATATCCATGACGGACGCGGGATGGCCTTCGGCAGCGGCGAGATTGACCAGCCTGCCTTCGCCGAGCAAATAGATTCTCTTGCCGCCGGGAAATACGTAGGCGTCGACGAAATTGCGGACGTTTTTCTCGACCTTCGTTGAGAGCTTTTTGAGCGCTTTAAGATCGATTTCGATATCGAAATGACCCGAGTTACAGATCACCGCGCCATCCTTCATGGCCTTCAGATGATCCTCGGCGATGACATGCATATCGCCGGTTAAAGTAATGAACAGATCGCCGATCTTCGCCGCCTCTTTCATCGTCGCCACTTCGAAACCGTCCATCGCCGCTTCCAAGGCGCGCACAGCATCGACTTCGGTAACGATAACCTTGGCACCCATGCCGCGGGCGCGAGCGGCCACGCCTTTGCCGCACCAACCGTAGCCGGCGACGACAATGCGTTTACCGGCGATCAGCATGTCGGTGGCGCGAATCACGCCGTCGATGGTGGATTGGCCCGTGCCGTAGCGATTGTCGAATAAGATGCTTTGTCGCCGCGTCGTTTACCGAGATCACCGGGATTTTCAACGCGCCGTCCCGTTCGAGTGCGCGCAGCCGGATGACGCCCGTGGTGGTTTCTTCCATGCTGGCCACTAGACTGGAAGCTAAATGCACGTAATCGGTGTGCAACAAGGAGACGAGATCGGCGCCGTCGTCCATCGTAATGACCGGCTTGTGATCGAGTGCCGCCCGCAGGTGGCGATAGTAACTCTTGTTGTCCTCGCCCTTGATCGCGTAGGTGGCAATGTGGTCGTGCTTCACCAGCGATGCCGCCACATCGTCTTGAGTCGACAACGGATTGGAAGCACAGAGCAAAACATCGGCACCGCCGGCTTTCAATGCCTGCACTAGGTTCGCGGTTTCAGCGGTGACATGAAGACAGGCGGAAAAGCGCATGCCCCGAAGTGGTTTTTCCTTTTGAAAGCGCTCTTTGACGCGTTGCAACACCGGCATATCCTGCCCGGCCCAGAGAATCCGTTTGCGCCCACCATCGGCCAAGCGCAGATCTTTAACGTCGTACTTCTTTCCTGCCATTATGCCTGCATCCTTCCCTTCCCTCTTTTGCGTTAAGCTTTTGCCCCGGCCTTTTTTAGATCCGCCGCGCGATCGGTGCGTTCCCAGGTGAAAAGTCCTTCCTCCGGCGCGCGGCCGAAGTGGCCGTACGCTGCCGTGGCGCGATAGATCGGCCTTTTGAGATCGAGCGCCTGGATGATCCCTTTAGGGCTCAGATCGAAGCTCTCTTGGACGATCTTGGCGATCTTCTCCTCAGAAATCACGCCGGTGCCGAACGTATCGACCAAAACGGATACCGGCTGAGCTACGCCGATGACGTAAGCGAGTTGAACTTCACACCGGTTGGCCAACTCTGCCGCGACGATATTCTTGGCAACGTAGCGCGCCATATAAGCAGCGCTGCGGTCGACCTTGGACGGATCTTTTCCCGAGAACGCGCCGCCGCCATGGCGCCCCATACCGCCGTAAGTATCGACGATGATTTTTCGCCCCGTGAGCCCGCAATCGCCCTGCGGTCCGCCGACGACGAAGCGTCCGGTCGGATTGACATGGAAGATCGTGTCCTTGTCCAGATAGTCGGCGGGAATAACCGCTTTAATTACGCCCTCGATAATGGTTTCGCGCAATTTGCTATATTCCACGTCGGCGCTGTGCTGGGTCGAGATGACGACGTTTTTGACTTTGACGGGTTTGCCGTCGCGGTATTCGACGGTGACTTGGGATTTGCTGTCCGGTCGGAGAAAATGAGCTTCGCCTCCCTTGCGCACTTTAGCGAGGTAATGAACCAGACTGTGCGCCATTTGAATGGGAAACGGCATGAGCTCGGGGGTTTCATCGCAGGCATAGCCGAACATCATGCCTTGATCGCCGGCGCCCTGCTCTTTGTGTAAGCCTTCGCCCTCGGTAACGCCCTGAGAAATATCGGGCGATTGCTGTTCGATCGCTGTCAGGATCGCGCAGGTGTTGCCGTCGAATCCCATCGAGGAATCGGTATAACCGATATCGCGAACCACTTCTCGCACAATGTCGACGTAGGGCACTTTGACCTTGCTGGTGATTTCGCCAGCGACGACAACCATGCCGGTCTTGGCCAGACTTTCACAGGCTACGCGGCTATTGGCATCGCCCGCCAGGTGCGCGTCGAGAATCGCGTCGGATACCTGATCGCAGAGTTTATCGGGATGGCCTTCGGAAACCGATTCGGACGTAAATAGGAAATCTTTACCAGCCATGAGCACTACCTCCAGCGGGCCTAAAACGTAGAAATTTAATCTCTGGGTTATAGCGGATGCGGGGGGTGTATTCAACCTTACTCGGATTCGTTGAAGCGGGCGTCGATCAACTTTTCGATGGCCTTCACCGCGCGTTCCGCTTCCTCACCGTTTGCCTCGACATGGAGCTTGCTGCCCTGAGTCGCAGCCAGCGTGAGCACACCCATAATGCTTCGCCCATCGGCGCTCTGACCATCTTTCGTTAAAGTCACCTGCGCCGAAAATCGGTTCACGGTCTGCACGAGCAGCGCCGCCGCGCGGGCATGTAAACCGAGCTTGTTTTTGATTTCGAATTTCTTGACGACTTTGCTCATAAGCCTACTTGTCGATATCGCGGTGCTTGACGTGAACACGAAAATCCCCGTCGCCGAATCGTTTCTGCAGTTCCTCCACCAGCACCACCGAGCGGTGCCTGCCGCCGGTGCAGCCGAGAGCAAAAGTCAAACTGCTTTTCCCCTCGCGCTCATAAAGCGGCAAAGTAAATTCCAGCAGCCCGTACAGACGATCCAAAAACGCGCCGGTTTCCGGATCTTTCAGGACGAATTCTCTGACCTCGGAATCCAAGCCGGTCTTATCGCGCAGTTCGTTGACGAAGTACGGATTCGGCAAAAACCTCACGTCTAGAATCATATCGGTATCGTGAGGGATACCGTATTTATAGCCGAAGGAGGTAAAAAACAGCGCCATGCGACGAGCGCTCGGCGCCGGGCAAAATTGTTGCTCCATTTCTCGTTTGAGCTGATGGACGTTGAAATCGCTAGTGTCGATCACTCGATCCGCCAATGCGCGAATCGGTTCCAGCGCCTTCCTCTCGCGCGAGATGCCCTCTTGAATTGAGTCTTGGCCCGCCAGCGGATGGGGGCGGCGGGTTTCACTGAAGCGCCGCAACAAAACATCGTCTGAAGCATCGAAAAATAATATTTGCACCCGATGCCCGGCCGCCTTTATTTCCTCCATCACTTGCGGCAGCGCTTGCAAAAACTGACCGGCGCGCAGGTCGACGCCAAGCGCGATGCGCATGATGTCTTCTTTGTAGCCTTGACAGAGATCGATGAATTTGGGAATCAGCGGCGCGGGAAGATTATCGACGCAGAAAAAGCCATTGTCCTCCAGCGCGCGAATCGCAAAACTTTTTCCCGAACCTGAAAGTCCCGTAATGATAAAAATGTCGAGCTCGCCCGCCATACAAAATCAAAACTTCTCGTCCTCTTCGGCAATGATGGTAAATAATTCTTCGGCGGATCGCCCGGCCATGAGGCGGCGGCGAAATGCTTCGTCTTTGAGCAGTCGGGAGATCCGCGCGAGCGCCTTCAGATGGTCCGCCGCGGCATTTTCCGGCGCGATCAGCGCAAAGAATAAATGCGTCGGCCCGCCGTCTAGAGAGGCGAAGTCGACGCCTTCCGGACTGCGCGCGAACGCGCCCAAAACACGATCTACGCCGGCCAGTTTGCCGTGAGGAATCGCCACGCCTTCGCCGATGGCCGTGGTGCTGATTCGTTCGCGCTCTAACAACACCTCGAGAACTTTGTTCTTGTCCAAAATTGGACGACTTGCCGAGAGCAAGTTTGCCAACTCTTCCAGCACCTTATTTTTTTCGTTCTGACTGAGGGCCGGAATAATCGTGTCGATGGTGAGAAAATCGGTGATTTTCACAGGTATGCCTTCTTCGATTGATCTTATTTTAACTATTTAATGGTCAAACTGTCAGCAGCCAGCGAATTGCGCTGGCCTTTTTCACGTAATTCTCGTGATCCGATCCATCTTCGGTGGCGCTGCCTCAAAAATTACCGACATGCTAAGCGCGCTCATGAATTCGCACAATCTTCTAAAACGTTATCGGCGCAGGAATGGTTGGCGACGTTTGGAGGAAGGAAGAATGCCCATGGCCTCGCGATATTTAGCGACCGTGCGCCGGGCGATATCGATGGAATCCGTCGATAACATTGCGGCAATGTGCTGGTCGCTATAGGGTTTGCGCGGATCTTCGGCTCCGATAATGCCGCGGATTTTTTCCTTGACGCTTTCACTGGCGACATCTTCGCCGCTGCCGCTTCGGAGGCCGCTCTGGAAAAAGAATTTGAGCTCAAAAAGTCCCTGCGGAGTGTGAACGTATTTATTCGCCGTGGCGCGGCTCACCGTCGACTCATGCATATGGATATCTTCGGCCACGTCGCGCAACACCATCGGCTTTAAGCGGCTGACACCGTGATCGAGAAACTCCTGCTGAAATTTGAAAATACTTTGGGTCACGCGAAACAGAGTCTGCTGGCGTTGCTGGATGCTTTTTATCAGCCACGTTGCCGCGCGGACTTTTTCTTGCAAATATTGGCGCGCTTGTTCCTCCGCCGCCCCTTCCTGGCCAGCCATGCGGCGATAGAGCGAGCTCACGCGCAAGCGCGGCACGCCATCATCGTTGAGATAAATAATATATTCGCCATCGATCTTCTCAACGAACACATCCGGCAACACGGTGCGCACTTCGTCTTGCTCGAAGCCGCGGGACGGTTTGGGCTCAAGGGATGCGATAAGATGAGCGGCGTCGGCTATGTCGTCGATCGTCACGCCGAGATCCTTCGCCAACTTCTCGTAGCGCTTAGACTCAAGGAAGCTAAGGTAGTCAGCGACGATCCGCGCTGCCAGTGTGTCGCTCAGGTGCAGATTTTCCAGTTGGATCAACAGACACTCGCGTAAATCACGGGCCGCCACGCCCACCGGATCGAAGAATTGAATCCGTTTCAATATCGCTTCGACATCTTCTGGAGTGGTTTCCGTGGCGCTGCAAACCTCCTCCACCGTCAAAGTCAGATAGCCGTTTTCATTGAGATTTTGGATTACGTAGAGACCGATGGCCGATTCTTTTTCGGTGATTTTGGAGAGCCGCAATTGCCAGATTAAATGATCTTCCAGGGAGGTCTTTTTGGTCAGGCTATTTTCCCAAGAGGGCGGCGCGTCGCCGTCCTCCGACATGGCCTCCGCGGTAAGCGAGCCATGCATCGAGTTCGAATGAGTATCCAAATACTCCTGCCAGTCCAGCGTGCCGATCTTATCGACGGCGGACAACTCCCGATTGACAGTCAGCTCGGCCAGCTCCGCGGCTGGTTCGCCCGGCGCTTCAACCCGCGGTTGGTCGTTGCTTTCGGTTTCTTCACTCGCGCCTTCCTCCAGCGCGGGGTTTTCCTGGAGCTCTTTGAGCACCATCTCTTCCAACTCGAGCCGGGAAAGTTGCAGCAGTTTGATCGCCTGCTGCAGTTGCGGCGTCATGACCAACTGTTGAGCCAGCTTCTGAACTTGGCGAATTTCGAGAGCCATATTAGAACTTGAAACCTTCTCCTAGATAGAATTTACGCGCTTTCTCGCTCGCTGCAATCGTTTGCGGCGTACCTTCGTCGAGCACCGTGCCTTCGTTGACGATATAGGCCCGGTCGCAGATACCCAGGGTCTCCCTGACATTGTGATCTGTGATGAGAATGCCGATGCCGCTGTGAATGAGCCGGCGCACGATTTTTTGGATCTCCGCTACCGCAATCGGATCGATGCCGGTAAACGGCTCGTCCAACAGTAAAAAAAACGGCGAAAGCACCAGCGCGCGAGCGATTTCTACCCGGCGCCGCTCGCCGCCGGAAAGCGTAAAGGCCTTATGCGTCGCCAGATGCGCCACGCCGAGCATCTTCATTAATCCATCGGCACGTTCTTGCTGCTCTGCAGCGCTCAAATCAAGAGTCTGCAGAATCGCGCGCAAATTTTCCTCCACCGTCAGCCGTCGAAACACGGATGATTCCTGCGGCAAATAACTGATGCCGGCGCGCGCCCGTTGATAGATCGGCGCGCCGGTCAAATCTTCGTCGTTGAGCAGAACCTGTCCCTCGTCCGGCTGTATTAAACCGACCATCATATGAAATGTCGTGGTCTTGCCGGCGCCGTTGGGGCCGAGCAATCCGACGATTTCACCGCCTTTGACTTCTAAGCTCACTCCATTCACGACGCGCCGCCCGGTGAAAGACTTCGCCACCGACACCGCCCTAAGAACGCTCATTTTTCTTTGGCGTCCCCGGCATCTTTACCTTTCAGCTCATCCGGAAATATCGTTGCCTGGACACGGATCTTACCGTCGCCATCGACAGTCGCCTTGTCTTGCTCGACAAAGTAAATCACCTTGGCGCCGCTGACTTGATTGTTGCCTTGGCGCATAACCGGATTGCCGGTCAAAGTGACGGTTTTCGCTTTGTCGTCAAATACGGCCTTTTCACCTGTCGCCACCCGCGCGCCTTGGGTAGCATTGACCTTTCCCTCGGCGACGATTTGTTTCATCTGCTTCATCTCGGTGTCATAGTAAGCCGTGAGGATCTCGCTTCTCATGGTCATTTCCGACTGCACCGCCACGACGCGCCCTTTGTAAGTAATTGTACTTTGCTTTTGATCGACTTCCATCCAGTCGGCGGAAATGTAAATCGGATCTTTACGGTTGAATTCGAAGGCGCTGCTGCTCTTTTTCGATTCTTCCTTGGCAGCGGATTCGCTGGCGGCGACCGACAGTGCAGGAACCGCAGCCATTAGCGCTAGGATAATGAGTTGGGCGATTGGGAAATAGCGAACCATTTTTGCTTAGCCGCCAATCCCCGGCGCCGCCGCAGCCTTGTTTTTCTTTTTGGCCAGTTTGTCCGGCTCGATTTTGGTTTTCACGTTATTTAACAAGCGGATTTTTTTTGCTTCCAGCTCAACCTCCATGCTTGCGCCTTCGAGTTCCAAGCCCTCCCCGGTCACCTTGGTCCGGGTCGGCAAAACGATCTGGTCCTTGGCCGGCACGTAGTTCGCTTCTTCCGATTTTAGCACGTAGCCTTGAAATGTAACTTGGATGCCGCCGCGGAGCACGAGCTTCTCGAGTTCACTTTCGTTCATGTACAGGCGGGCTTCGTCGCCATAGGTTTCTACCGCTTCGCCCTTTTTGTCGTAGTAGTTAAATCTGGGCTTCTTGATCACGGCTTCCTTCTGTTCCTTGAAGTACTGCGCTTCCTCGCCGAAAAGCTCCCAGACCTTCCGGCCATCTTCGATTTTGGAGCGATGGAAATCTTTCATGTGCAGCTGGGACGCCGGGAGATAATCGAGTGCCTCCAGGGGATTCTTCTTGATCTCTTTTTTCATGCTCTGGACGATCCCGGTAACTTTGTAGGCTACCCCTCCAAGGGAGAGAAAAATCGCTACGAGCAATATGGCACGTCTCACTTTACGCATTATGGTTCTGCACTAAAGTGCAAAAGTACCACTCTTCGGTAGTCCTGTAAAGGAATGGGCACGAAATTTGCTTTGAAAGTCTAAAACTTCGCGCGAATTCTAGAATTAAGCTAAATAGCGGTAAGCCTGGACCAATTACCCTGGGCGACTAACAAGATTTCGGCAACCTCTCTGACAGCGCCGCTTCCACCTGGTGAAGTCGTAACAAAATCCACCGCGGATATCAGACCGTGCCAACCGTCGTTCACGGTAATCGCCAAACCAGCCTGACGCAGCACCGCAAGGTCGATCACGTCGTCGCCCATATAGGCGATCTCATGGTCGCTAAGTCGCAAATTAGCTCGAATGGCGTGATAGGCGTCGAGCTTGTTTTGCACGCCTTGACGGACAATCCGCACACCCAACTCCTTGGCTCGTCGGCTTACGACTTTTGACGAGCGGGCTGTCATAAACCCGACATCGACTCCCGAGCGCAACAGCAAAGAAATTCCCTGCCCATCGCGGACGTTGAATTGTTTTGTTTCCACGCCGCGGTCGTCGATGATAATCCGACCGTCGGTGAGCACGCCATCCACATCAAGCAAAAGCAGCTTGATCTTCTTGGCCTTGCGCCGGACTGCAACAGGAATTCGTTTCACGAGAAAGCTAGATCCCGGCTTTGACCAGATCGTGCAGATGGATCACACCGACGGGGCAATCCCGAGCATCGAGAACAAATAGCGAAGTGATGGGAAACCGTTCCATCACCGCCATGGCTTCCGTTGCCATGGTATCGGCAGACACGGTTTTCGGTTCGCGAGTCATAATTTCTTCAGCCGTCAATTCGAGAATCTGCCCTTTACGCTCGAGACCGCGCCGCAAATCGCCGTCGGTAATAATGCCCACTAGCTTGCCTTCGGCGTCGGTCACACCGGTTACACCGAGACGCTTCGAGGTAATCTCGAAGAGCGCATCGCGCACCAGGGTTTTCTGTTGGACCACCGGCAACTGCGCGCCACGGTACATTAAATCCGCAACCCGCAGCAAAAGCCGGCGGCCTAAAGTACCGCCGGGATGGCGCAAAGCAAAATCTTCTTCCTTAAATCCTTTTTCTTCGAGCAGCACCACTGCAAGAGCATCGCCCATGGCCAATGCGGCGGTCGTGCTGGCGGTCGGTGCCGGGCCTAAAGTGCAAGCCTCCTCTGTAACTCTGACATCGAGGACCACGTCGCCGGCTTTTGCCAGCGTCGAATTCGGATTGCCGGTGATGACCAGGAGCTTGATGCCGTGCAGCTTGAAATGTGGCAGCAGCTTTAAAATCTCATCGGTCTCGCCGCTATTCGAGACCGCAAGGATCAAGTCGTCTTCACGCACCATGCCGAGGTCGCCATGCACAGCGTCGCCGGAATGGAGAAAAAAAGACGGCGTTCCAGTGCTGGCCAGCGTGGCGGCGATCTTTTGGCAAATCACGCCGGATTTGCCCAGACCGGTCACAACGATTTTGCCGCGGCACGCACCCATCAGTTCCACGGCGCGCACGAAGTTCTGATCGAGCCGATCGATCATCGCGAGCAGGCCGTTGGCCTCGATGCGCAGCACGTCAGCGGCGCGCTTGATTATGACGTCAGACTTCATTGCGGCGCGGACCCTCTGACCAGCGCGTCGATCTGTTTGACACTTCGCAGCAGCCCCTCGAAGTTCTCCAACGCCAGAGAGTTGGGCCCGTCGCTCAACGCGTGATCCGGATCTTCATGCACTTCCATGAAGAGAGCGTCGATGCCCGCGGCGACACCGGCACGCGCCAGCGCGGGAATGTACTTGCGCTCGCCGCCGGACGCATTGCCGAGTCCGCCGGGGAGTTGCAAACTATGCGTCGCGTCGAAGACCACCGGATATCCGAACTCCCCCATGATCACCAGCGAGCGCATATCGGAAACTAAATTATTGTAACCGAAAGACGCGCCGCGCTCCGTCAGCAGAATCTGCTCGTTGCCCGTCGAACGAATCTTTTCGACCACGTTACGCATATCCCAGGGCGCGAGAAACTGACCTTTTTTTACGTTGATAACCTTGCCTGATTGGGCGACCGCGACGACGAAGTCGGTTTGCCTGCACAAAAAAGCCGGAATCTGCAAGATATCGGCGACCTCCTTGACGGCCGCGACCTGATCGATCTCATGCACATCGGTGAGGATCGGCACGCGGATTTGCCGTTTCACTTCGGCGAGAATTTCTAATCCCTGCGCCAAACCCGGGCCGCGATAGGAATTAACCGACGATCGATTGGCCTTGTCGTAAGACGATTTGAAAATATACGGCACGCCGACGCGATCCGCTCGCTCTTTCAGCGCCGCAGCATGGCGCAACGCCGAGTCCTTGCTTTCAATTACGCACGGGCCGGCGATGACCGCGAGCGGCCGGCCGGCGCCGATTTCAACGTTACCGACTTTGATCAACTTGGTTGACATCAGTTAATGCGGAACGCGTGCAATTAAGTACGCACGACTTTCATCCGTGGTACCTCATGGACCGCCTTGCGATTTTGCAGGGCCGCTTCAATAAAGCCGCGGAAAAGCGGATGACTATCCATCGGTCGCGACTTGAACTCCGGGTGAAATTGGCAGCCGAGAAACCACGGATGATTTTTGAGCTCGATGATCTCGACCAGTTCACTGTCCGGCGAAAGACCGCTCAAAATCATCCCTTTGGCGCCGAACTCGGCGCGGTAACTATTATTGAACTCGTAACGGTGGCGATGTCGTTCGGAAATCTTTTCTCGCCCGTACAGTTTGGCGGAGAGGGTCTCGTTCTGCAGCACGCACGGGAAAGCGCCCAAGCGCATGGTGCCGCCCTTGGTGTCGATCGCCTTCTGCTCCGCCATTAAGTGAATCACCGGGTGAGGCGTCTGCAAATCGAATTCACTGGAGTTGGCTCCTGCCAAACCGCACACATGGCGGGCGAACTCGACCACGGCCATCTGCATGCCGAGACAAATGCCGAAGAACGGCACTTGGTTCTCACGCGCGTAGCGGATCGCGGCGATCTTCCCTTCGCTGCCGCGATCGCCGAACCCGCCGGGAATGAGGATGCCATCTGCATGTTTGAGCACCGCTTCGGCATCCTCCTGCTCGATCTTTTCCGCCTCGATGCAATCGAGTTCCACCCGCGCTTCGTTGGCAATACCACCGTGTACCAGCGCTTCCAGCAAACTTTTGTAGGACTCCTTGAGACTCATGTACTTGCCAACCACGGCGATCCGTATGGAGTCCTTGGGATTTTTCAAAACGTGAACGGTTCGTTCCCATCGGTCCAGATGCGGCGCGCCGGTCCAGATATTGAGCTTTTCGACGACCCGCTCGTCCAGACCCTCTTCGTGAAAGACCAACGGCACTTCGTAAATCCATTCCACGTCTTTGGCGGTAATGACGGCGTTTTCAGCGATGTTACAGAAATGTGCGATCTTGTTTTTGATTTTCTTATCGAGGTAGCGATCGGTTCGACACAGCAGGATATCGGGTTGGATACCCAGGCCGGTCAGCTCTTTGACGCTGTGCTGGGTCGGTTTGGTTTTGAGCTCATCGGCACCGGTGATGTAGGGAACCAGGGTTAGATGAATATAGAGAACATTTTCCCGGCCCCAGTCCCAGGCAATCTGGCGCACCGCTTCGAGAAACGGCAAGCCTTCGATGTCGCCGACGGTGCCGCCGACTTCGCCGATGGCGATGTCGTAACCTTCCGAGGCGGCGAGTATGCGCCGTTTGATTTCGTCGGTGATGTGCGGAATGACCTGGACAGTGCCGCCAAGATAATCACCGCGCCGCTCTTTGGCGATAACGGTCTCGTAGATTTGCCCGGTGGTGCAATTATTTTTTCGCCCCATCGGGGTCGAGATGTAGCGTTCGTAGTGGCCGAGATCGAGATCGGTCTCGGCGCCGTCGTCGGTGACGAAAACTTCACCGTGCTGAAATGGACTCATGGTGCCGGGATCGACGTTGATATAGGGGTCCATCTTCAACATGGTGACTTTGAGACCCCGGCTTTCCAGCAGTGCGCCGATGGAAGAAGCCGCCAAACCTTTGCCCAGCGAGGAAACGACGCCACCGGTAACAAATATAAATTTAGTTTTTACAGTCGCCATGGTTTCCTTTCAGTTTAGCTGCCGCTTCAGGTACAGCTCTGCCCTTTTCAAGTCCGCGGGAGTATCGACTTCCACCGATTTCTCGTCGACGAGCGCGACATGGATCCGATAACCGTTTTGCAACAGGCGCAACTGTTCCAAACTCTCGATCTGCTCCAGCGGCGTGGGCCGGAGCCGGGCAAACTTAAGCAAGAAATCGCGACGGTAGACATAAAGTCCGAGATGACGATAACCCCAAAGCCGCCGCTTGATGCTCGCGCGTATGGTTTTGCCCGTAGGATCGATCCGTGCATTTCTCACGTAAGGAATCGGCGCCCGGGTAAAATAAATCGCGCAGTCGTTGCGATCGGTGAGAACCTTGACGACGTTGGGATTCCGCCATTCTTCTTCGTCAAAGATCGCCGTGCACACGGTGCCCATCGGTAGCGTTCGGTTGCGCCGCAGCGGCACAACCGCTTGGGTGATCGTCGCCGCATGAATAAACGGGAGATCGCCCTGTATGTTCACCAACCAATCCGCCTTGACCTTGCGCGCCACTTCCGCCAAACGGTCCGTGCCGCTTGCGTGATGCGCCGCGGTCAGCATCACTTCGCCGCCGAAGGCGCGCACCGCGTCGACAATTCGTTGATCGTCGGTTGCCACCATCACGCGATCCAGGACTCGAGCCTTCGACGCGCTCTCGTAAACATGCTGGATCATCGGCTTGCCGCCGATCTCGGCTAACGGCTTCCCTGGCAAACGGGTCGAACCATAACGCGCCGGAATAATCGCCACGACGCTCATGATTCACGGATTCAGAGGTGCGATGCCTGCGAACAGAAAGGTCAACGTTTCTTGTCCCAAAAATAAAAAACCGCAATGGCTCTCCGGGAAAGCGCATCACGGATTTTAAATATACCGTGGCATAAAAAAGCTGTCAACGAGAATTCGAAGATCTGCGATTATACTTGCGTATCGCTCGGCCACCGGCAGATTCTTAAAGATTGTCAGTGCTAATCGACTTGACTCGTCAGCGCCAAAGCGTGATAGGAGTGAGAATCATCCGCGTCGAGGACAGCCGTTAAGGAGAAAAAAACATGACGGATCTGATCAAGGTCAACGCCGGTTTTGCCACCATCGGCCAAGGCGCGGGCCCGATGATGGTGACTTGGAAAGCCGGACTATTTCACAAACATGGCCTGGACATCGATCGTCCCGCCATTATGGGCGGCGCCAAAGGCGTGGTGCGCGGATTGATGTCGGGAGAAATTCAATTCGGCAACATGGCGGCGCCGGCGCCGTTACGGGCCAATCTCAAGGGCGAAGCCGACCTGGTATTTCTCACCGGCGGCATCAACCAGCAATTCATTCAGGGCCGGCCCGGCATCACGAGTCGCGACCGAACTCAGCGGCAAAAAAATCGGCTTTGTCGGCGACGGCGGGCTCAACGACGCACTGGTTAGATTCATTATTGAGAAGCTGAATGCGGCGGGCATCAGCGGACTGCACGAAGAACCCATGCGCCCAGGCGGCGAGGCCGAGCTCGAAGCTTTACTGAGCGGCAAAGTCGACGCGGTAGTGAGCACGCCGCCGGAATCCATCGAGGCGCACCGACAAGGGTGCAAATATCTGATCGACTTCGCCGAGTATGGCTTGAACTACGCGCTTGGCGGCATCGCGGCGCGGCGCGATTATGTCGACCGCACATCCCGAGATCACGCGAAAGTTTATCAAGGCCTACGTCGAAGGCATGCATCGCTATCGCAGCGACCGCAACTTTACGGTCGGCGTCCAGGCAGAATACAGCGGCATCGCCGACCGCACCGTCGCCGAAGAAACCTACGATCTCACCCAGCCGGGCATGCCAAAAATTCCGTATCCCGTGGTCAGCTCGCTGCAAGTTCTGCTCGATTTTATGGCGCATGAGGTCGCAGAAGCAAAAGGCGCCGACGCGAAACACTTTGTCGATGATCGCTATATACGCGAGTTAGAGGAAAACGGTTTTGTCGCCTCCTTGTCGCAAAACTAATGATGAGGTCCCCTTGGTATTTTCGCGCAAAATAGAGTTGTGGATTTTATCCGCCTTGCTGGTAGCGTTAACCGCTTCCCTTGCAGCAGCGGCGAACCCGATACTCTCGCCGACGCCGCGCGCCGTGAAGGTGAAGTCGTCTATTACGCTTCCATGAATCTCGGCGAGGCTAACGCATTGATCGGCGAGTTCGAAAAGCGCCACCCGCCGATCAAAGTCAAACTCCAACGCACCGGGAGCGAGAAATTGCTCACTCGATTGTTGACGGAGGCGCGCGCCGGCAAGCCTTTCGCCGACGTCATTCAAACCGTCGAGTTCAGCATGTATATGCTGCGCCGCCAGGGCATTCTGGCACGCTATCTCGCCCAGGCGAACTCGGCGTTTCCGCAGGAATTTAAAGACGAGGGTTTCTGGACCACGGCCTACTACAACGCCTACGTCACCGGGTATAACAGCAAGCTCGTGCCGCTGCGCGAATTGCCCAAGAGTTACGAGGACCTGCTCGACACCAAATGGAAAAACAAGCTGATGATGGAGGGAACCAAAGCCGATTGGTTCGCCGGAATGCTGCAGATCCTCGGCCAGGAGCGGGGTCTCAAATATATGCGCGAGCTCGCTAAACAGCAGCCGAGCCCGCGTGAAGGCCATGAATTACTCGCCCAACTAGTGGCCGCCGGCGAAGGCGCGTTCGACATTAATATTCCAGCGGCATCGGTGGAGCGCATGAAAGAGCGCGGCGCACCGATCGAATGGACGGCGTTGGGCACCGTGCCGGCGATCATGGTCGGCATCGGTCTGGCGACTCGTGCGCCGCACCCGAACGCCGCCAAACTATTCTTGGAATTCGTCCTGTCGCGCGATGGACAAAAACTCATGCAAACACCGGGGCGCCACGTTGCGCGCCGCGACGTCGCCGGCGATCAAAGCGCGCGGCTCAAGGAACTGCGGATCGTTCCCGTCAATCCGGCGTTGGCGGAGAAGCTGGACGAATACGCCAAACAATTGAGATCGATTTTTGGCAGTTGAATTCATCCAACGCGAGAACCAAGACTCTAAGATGCACACAAGGAGGTCGCCATGCGCTTCATGTTCTTAAACCACTCTTATCAACGCCATTCGGCCGAGCTCGAAGCCCATATCTTGCAATTGCTGAAAAGCTACGCGTCACCCGATACGACCTTTGAGTTGGCCTATCCTGAAGATCTGGGCGGCGGCGCGGTATTGAGTCTGCTCGAAGAGCGCAAAGCGCTCTCCGGCTTGCATCATATTCTGGAAACCCCGGCGCTGGTCAAAAAAGCCGTGGAAGCGGAGCATCAGGGTTTCGACGCGGTGATTCAGAGCAATACTTTCGACCCCGGGGTCGAAGCCAGTCGCTTGGCGGTGCGCATTCCCGTGATCGGCCTGCTGCGCGCGTCGTTGCATTTTGCCGCGACGATCTGCGACCGTTTCGCCCTCATCGTGCCGCTGGAAACCCACATGCCGCATACCATGCGGATGGTCCAGACCTACGGCATGACGCCGTTCGTAAGCGGCATTCGCACCGTAGGGTTGTATGACACCGGCGATCTATCCGGCTACCACGACGTGGTTGTCGAGCGCACGCTGGAGGTCGGCAAGGAACTGGTGCAACAGGGCGCGCAAGCGATCATTCCATTGGGCGGCAAGATCTATCCTTACGTGGTGCAGCCCGAAGAGCTTGAACCCGAGCTTGGGGTGCCCGTGATCAATACCAAGGCTGTCGGCGTAAGCTATGCCGAGCTCATGGCACGCAACAAGATCCAGCATAGTTTGCGCGCTTATCCTTGTCCGACGGGACTCAACCCCGAAGCAGTATCGCAACGGTCGAAATAACTCGCGCTGCACCGGCAAATTTGCAATGGAAGAGAAAAACAGGAATTCTGGGGTGTATGGCATATGCTCCGAGCAATCGTCACACATAAATTTCACAAGAGGTTTGAATCATGATCATCGACGGTGACGGACATTTTTTTGAGACCGAAGAAATATTTGACAAATATATGGAGCCCGGGCTGCGCAATTATCGGCCGCGGCTGCTCGGCGACGAACAAGGACATAATTTTTGGGTTATTGACGGTCAGACTTCCTACAAGCGACCGACCATCAAGGGGGCCGGCGCGCCGGGGACCGCCGCCCCTCCGGGGAAAGCTTTGCAATCGGCGCGGCGCGCGTCTCCGGGCAGCCAAACACTGACGAACCTCAAAGAGCGTCTGGATGACTTGGACAGGGAAGCCATCGATTTGCAGTTCATTTATCCAAGTTTTCTTTTGCACGCCAATGCTTGGCCCGACGGCGTATTGGCCAACGGCGTTTGCCGCGCTTACAACACCTGGCTCAACGAAGCGTGCAACCAGGCGCGAGACCGGCTCAAGGCGGTGGGCGTGGTGTCCTTGTTGGACCCTGCAGGCGCAGCCAAAGAAATTACTCGACTGCATGATATGGGAGTGATGGCAGTGATGATCAACGGCACGGCCGGCGCCAAGCGACTTGACCATCCCGATCACGATGTGTTCTTCACCGAAGCGGACCGGGTAAAGATGCCGATCGCCGTGCACTTCAGTCTGCAATTCCCCTTTGTCGACACATTATTCGAGCACCACTTTCCCAACCGCGTGCTGGCAGGCATCTTCCCGATCATGGCCGGGCTCACCAGCGTACTCTGTTCGGGCCTGTTGGATCGTTACAAAAATCTGAAATTCGCTTTTCTAGAAGGCGGCATCAGCTGGGTGCCGGCGCACCTCGAACGGATGGACGATCACTTCGACAATCCGCGTTACGGCGCCAAGGATCTCATCAGCAAACCGCCCAGCGATTATCTCAAATCAGGGCGAATTTTCTTCGGTTGCGAGGGTAACGAGCGGTTTCTCCCTCGGGTCATCGAAGACGTCGGCGAAGATTTGTTCCTCTACTCGTCCGACTACCCCCATGCCGATCGCACCGAAGGCACGGCGCAATTTCTGCAAAACCGCGACGATATCCCGACGCCGGTGCGAAGAAAGCTTTTGGAGGAAAACGCGCGCAACTTTTACGGCCTGTGATCATTGCGTTGCCCGCAGCGGATCGGAGAAATGCGGCATTGGATGAACACGGCATCGTCAACCGCTAGTTTAGCTTTCTCAGGGGCAGCCGCATCGAACGGTTGTCCCTTTTTGTTTTTCCCTTCCTTATCCTTGTAGAAACCGCCGCAGCGCATCGCGCGTTTAACTTGGGGAGGCATTCTTGATTTACCCCATATCGATACTATAGACTTTTATTCACTGCAGCTGAGGTTGCTCATGAACGGCGTCGCTAAAGGAGGAGTGGAGATGGAGCTGCCGAAATGTCAGAAATGCAATAATGGACTGTTGATTCCGCTATCAGACTACGGGCAGGACGGCGCGTCGGTGATGTTCAAAGCCTGGGCTTGTACCAATCCCGACTGCGGCTTCTCGCTGCGCGTCGACAAGGGCGAAGTGACCTACGGCAAGCGCATCGAACCGAAGCACTGAGTTTTTGGCGACCGTCCATCTTCGATAGTTCCGAGTATTAGCTCTTCGCCATTCGCCTAAAACCCATTACTCCAACACTCCAATATTCCACTCTTAAGCGGGCATGCTCTGATTGAAACTCTGAATCGCCCGGCCGAATAATTCACAACCCTGGCGCAGCGCCGTCAAACATTTTTGCTGAATCTCGCCGTCGGTCGCGTAGCGTTTGAGAATCTCCGGCGCGATCCATTCATGTCCTTCTTCGTCGGCCAACAGCGTGTCGCGGTAAATTGCCGCCGTTTGCGGATCGATCGGCGTCACTCGCTCGATAAACGACTGGGAAGTTCGCGGAAAAAATTCTTCATGGCCGAACTGCACGCTGGCGATCAGCTCGCACAGCGAACCGAGCGCGGCGTGGAAATCCCACAATTCTTTTAGCTCCTTCAACGGCTGGTTCCACAACGCGTCCGGGTCGCCGTTCAATTCGGCGATTCGCTTGCGCAGAATCGACGTGTGTTTGAGTTCGTTGACGACGTACTCCGACATGGGCTGCTGGAGATCGAGATCGGGAATTTTCCCGACCCAGGGAGCGGTCACTTCGGCCGCCTTGCGTTCCATCACCACGCCGAACTGCAGCCGGCGCAGCACGACCGCCGGGCTTAGGGGCTTTTCCGCGCCATAGCTCTTTCTCTCGGCATTCATCTTTTCCCAGAACGATTCCCGAGTGCTGACCAATGCTTGCAAAAATTCTTCGGGATTTTGCGCTGCCATAACCGCCTCCGCAGAGTCCAACCTAATGATTGACTCCAGCATTCTTTTAGGTTTTAACAATACATAAATTTAGCTCTCGGTAAAAGCTCGATCGAGCTCGACTGTCGGCATCCGGATATACTGATAAGTAATGATGCAATCCTCTCAAGCCAAAGCGTACGTCGATACGCTCTATCAAGAAGTCTACGAACATTGGGATAAGAAGATCAATCGCGGCGCTTTCATGACGCAATTGCGCGCCGGCACGTTGCCGATGCCGTGCCTGCGCCGGTTTTTCAAAGACTGGGGACTGTTCTCGATCGAAGTCGTTGCCCTCAACGCGGTTTCCTACTACGTCCACCTACCGTTTTTTGTCGAGAACTATGATCTGCTACCGGCCTTTTCGGATAAGATCGCCGAAGAGTTGATCGCGCCCAAGCCGCCCGGCCATATTCTAATTTTAATGGAAACGGCCAACGCCCTCGGCTTGACCAAGGAAGAGCTCTTCGAGCAACCGGCCTCCGCGCCCGGTCGGGCGATCAGCGATTATTGCCGGCGGGTTTTTCAAGACGGCTCGCTAATCGAGCTTTGGGGCACCCATGCCTACGAAGAAACCCTCGGTCACTGGGCCAAGCAGTGGGGCGACGGCCTGGTCGCGCACTATGGCATGAGCAAGCGCCAAGCGATTTATTTCACCGCCCATGCCGAGGCCGATCTCATCGAACACGAAGATCGCATGGGGCACGGCCCGCTCAACCGGCTGATTCTTCAGCGCATCATCGAGCAAGGTAAAACCGCCAAGAAGCTCGGCTACGATCCCAAGTACTGCGCCTTTACCATGGTCGACTTGCACGCCCTCATGGAGCAAAACGCCTTGGAAAATCCCTATCCGTCATAAGCTTCGCACGTGTTAGCCCCGATCGCTTGCTGCTTTGCCGGCCTTTCATTCTAATGCATCCCCCGGCGTTAACCTTGGAGACCTGATCATGCGCGCAAGCGTGATCGGAATCTTAATCTTAGTTGGTTTTTCCGTCGCCTCGAACCAAGGCTTGTCCGCCGAGCTGCCGGGCCGATGGCAAGTCCGCGCGTCGACGCCGGCGCCGCGCAGCGAAGTAGCGGTGGCAACGCTCAACGGCAAAATCTTTCTTCTGGGCGGCTATGTCAAAAACAGCGACTTGCTCGAGGAATACGACCCGACAAAAGACAGTTGGCGCCGCCGCGCCGCGCTGCCAAAACCGCTGCACCACGCCGGCGCCGCTGCAATCGACGGCAAAATTTATCTGATCGGCGGTTATCTCGCCGGTGGCCATTCGGCAAATACGGTCTACGAATACGATCCCGCTGCAGATCGCTGGAGTTTGAAAAACCCCATGCCGACGCCGCGCGGCGCTTTAGCGGTCGGTACTATTGATGGAAAAATCTATGCCGTCGGCGGCGTCGGAGCCAACGGCAAAAACACCAGCGCCAACGAGGAATACGATCCAGCCCGCGATACCTGGACCAAGCGCGCAGCGCTGCCGACACCGCGCGACCATCACGCCATCGGCGTGATCGACGGCAAGCTCTACGCCATCGGCGGCCGAATCAACGGCAGCCACGACCGGAGCATTGGAGTGAACGAAGAATACGATCCCAAGACGGACCGTTGGCAGGCGCGCGCGGCGCTGCCGACCGTTCGCAGCGGCATCGCCGCCGCGATGCTCGGCGGCAAAATCTTTATTTTTGGCGGCGAATCCAACCGCGCAATGCATAGCGAAGTGGAATCTTACGATCCGGCCACTAACCGATGGCAACACTGGGCGCCGATGCCAACCGCGCGCCACGGCCTCGGCGCCGCCGTCATCGGCAACTCGATCTACGTCATCTGCGGCGGACCGAAACCCGGCACGAGTTTCTCATCGGTCAATGAAGTTTTCACGCCGTAAAAATAGCCTTCCGCGCCGTCGGGCCCGACGTGATGGTCCACTAGCTTGACGATGTCACCCGTTTGAGGCGATGCTCAGACACATCGCACGTAAGCACCGCATCCTTGCATAGCGCATGCTTCATCCATTCTCGCATCGTTTTGTGCCGTGCCCATCCCCATCTTGTCTTTCGCGGGCTTCATGGTTCACCGATAAACATCAACGACTTGGCCGGGCTTCAGCGTCGGAAGCAGGGTCAGCACCTTGGGTATCAGCGGCAGGGTGTGATGGAGTTGGGTGCTCTCGGCGTGGAGGACAACTACGGCGATGTTGTACTTGGTTACGTCTTGCTGAAAGTTGAGGTTCAGGTCGCCGGTGATGAATACGTCAAACTGCTTCTCAGCTTCATTCAGAAGCACGCCGTTTTTGAGTCCTGCCCAGCCCATCTTCTGTGCAGAAACAGCGTAGTGGCCAGTCAGCGTGCGGGAGAGCCGCCAGTTCAAGCACTCATCGATGAGAATGCGCATCCTTCAGATGGATTCCAGCACCGCGAGCTTGCCGGCTTCGATAACGGCGATGGCTTGCTCGCGCTTTACCGTCGGAAAACCATCAAGGAAATCTTCGATAGACGCGCCCCCTTCGAGGTAATCAACCAGGTTCTGGAGCGGAACTCGCGTACCAACAAAGACCGGTGTGCCGCCCATGATCTCCGGGTCGGAGTGAACGATGCCTTTGAGTTCTTCCAGCTTCATGCCTCTCAATATATCAGATGGCCCTCGTTCTATGAAGCCCGTAAGGCATCGGTGGCCCGCCGCACTCTCACCAGCGGACTGCCACCGATTGTTATCGAAAAAAGAACTCAATAATTCGCTCCGCCAGCCAATTTAGATTTCCCGGAAATTCTCCCGACACGAAACCCACGTGGCCCCCAGTCTTTGGGATATTCTAAAGTCACCGCGGCGGAAACTTCCGCGGCGCTGGGCAACGCGCTCTCCGGTAGGAACGGATCGTTGCGCGCATTGATGAGCAAGGTCGGCACTGCGATTTGTTTAAGCCAAGGCTTGCTGCTTGCGCGTGTCCAGTAATCGACGGCGTCTTTGAAACCATGGACCGGCGCGGTAAAGAGATCGTCGAACTCACGGAACGTCAGACTGGCGCGAATCGCGCGCGCATCGATCGCCAGTTCGTGCGCAGCGATTTTTGCCAGCGCCATCGGTCTAAGCAAGTTGAGAAAATGGCTCGTGTAAAAAAGTCTTTTGACACCAGAGTCGAGCGCCCGCGCCGCCGCCGCCAGATCCATCGGCACCGAAACCGCAACCGCGCGCTCAATAATCGATCGCGCTGCCATCCCTTCCTCGCCGAGCCATTTCAACAGCATATTGCCGCCGAGGGAAACGCCGACGACGCAAATTGCCCGTCGCGGGTTTTCGCTCTTGAGGCGCCGTAAGATCCAGTCGATTTCGCGCGAATCACCCGAATGGTACGAGCGCGCCAGACGATTGGCCTCGCCGCTGCAGCCGCGAAAGTGCGGCACCACGCCGCGCCAGCCGTGATCGCGAACTTTTTCCATCAGCGCGCGGGCGTAATGACTTTGCGAGCCACCTTCCAAGCCGTGAAATAGCACGACTAGTTTGGCGTCGGCCGCTTCCTCGCCGACCCAGTCGAGATCGATAAAATCTTGATCGGGTGTCTCCCAGCGTTCGCGACGAAAAGCGACGCGGTAGTTTTTTGCCAGCGCGCGGGCATAAATCGTTTGCAGATGCCCGCCCGGCAGCCACCACGGCGCACGGTAATCCGAGTTTAGTGCCCCTGCGATCGGCCCAGCGGATTCATCCGGCTTCATCATCTCGAACGTTTTGAACGGCTTGAACGATTTGAACGGCTTGAACCCCTATTTTACAGGCGGCGCAAAACCATGGCGCAGAGTATTTTCTGAGATCGTCCGCGGTTCGAGAAATTGCAAAAGATAGTCAGGACCGCCGGCTTTGGAGCCGATGCCGGAAAGTTTCAAACCCCCGAACGGCTGGCGCTCGACGACGGCGCCGGTGATACCGCGGTTGATATAAAGATTGCCGACGTAAAATTCCCGGCGCGCTTTTTCGATGTGCGCCGGCGACCGCGAGAAAATGCCGCCGGTCAGAGCGAAGGAGGAATCGTTGGCAATGTCCAGCGCTTGATCGAAGTTTTTAGCGTCGATGACCGACAAGACCGGGCCAAAAATCTCTTCCTGGGCAATCCGGCTTTTCGGCGGGACGTCACGGAAAATCGCCGGCCCGACGAAGTATCCTTGTGCTGGCGCAGCCATTTCCAACGCGCACTTGGCTTCTTGCTTGCCGATTTGAATATATTCGGCGATGCGCTGTTGCGCTTCGGCTTCGATCACCGGGCCGATGGCATTGCGCGGATCTTCCGGCGGGCCGATCTTTAGACTGCGCGTAGCCTCGACCAATCGCGCCAGCAAACGATCGTGAACATCGCTCAGCAAGATAATGCGCGACGCAGCCGAACATTTCTGCCCCTGATAACCGAAGGCCGAGTCGATGATATGCACCACCGCTTCGTCGAGATCAGCGTCGTTGTCGACGATGACCGCGTTCTTGCCGCCCATCTCGCAGACGACCCGCTTCACGTGCGCCTGGCCCGGGCGGTGCGTGTAAGCTTCGCGCATAATTTCCAAACCGACTTCGCGCGAGCCGGTAAATGCGATCAAGTGAATCTTGGCCGAGCGCACCAGATGCGCGCCGAGTTCGCCGCCGCCTTGGAGCAATTGGCAGGCGTCGTCGGGCAATCCGGCTTCGCGGAAAATGTCGAGCAAGTGCAGCGCCATCACCGGCGACTGTTCGGCCGGTTTCATCAGCGCGCAATTGCCCGTCACCAGCGCCGCGGCGGTCATGCCGGTGAGAATCGCCAGGGGAAAATTCCACGGCGCTATGACGGCGGCGACGCCGCGCGGCTCGTAGAAATAAACGTTCGATTCACTCGGCAACGCCTGGGTCTCACGCGGCGCTGCGAGCCGCAGCATCTCATGCGCATAATAGTCCAAGTAATCGATCGCTTCGGCCACATCGGCATCCGCTTCGCGCCATCCTTTGCCGACTTCGAAGACTTCCCAGGCGGCAAGTTCCCAGCGCCGCCGGCGCATGACTTCGGCAGCGCGGCGCAAGATCTCGGCGCGTTCCTCTGCCGGTGTGGCGCGCCACTGAGGGAAAAACCGCGTCGCCGTTTCGATGGCGCGCTCGACGTCGGCGATGCCGTCGACGCGAACCGAGCCGACGACTTCCGCAGGATCGGCGGGATTGAGCGATTCCAGGCGCTTGACGCTGCCCGATAGCCGTCGGCGATTTTTAAATTCGCCGCGAACTTCTTCGAGCACTTGAGCGAATCGGACCCGGTTCGCATGCCGGGAAAAATCGATCGGCGGCTCATTGCGAAAACCTGGATGATCGACGGCTTGTGCGGTAGTTCGCGTGAGTCGTTTGATCGGCGCCGCCGGCGCTTTGATCAAAGCTTCCACGTTTTGTTTCTCGGCATAAGTCTGGCGCAGGAATGAAGTGTTGGAAGTATTCTCCATCAGCCGGCGGATCAGATAGGACATGCCGGGCAGCAACTCACCCGCCGGCAAATAGACGCGTACCCGTTGACCGTTCTCAATGATCGCGCGGCGCACCGGTTCGGCCATGCCGTAGAGCATCTGGATTTCGTAGCCGTTCGCTGGCACACCGAATTCTTTCGCGGTCACGATGGCGTTGGCCAGGCTGCGCAGATTGTGACTGCCGAAAGCGGCATCGATCACATCGTGGCTCTCCAGCAACAGCCGGCTCAACCGCTCGTAGTTGGCATCGGTCTCGGCCTTGTCGAGAAATACCGGAATCGGCCAGCTCTTCTGCTTGGCCCAGGCAATCTCGCTGTCCCAATACGCGCCTTTGACCAGACGCACGCCGATGCGCCGATTTTGCCGGCGCGCCCAGCGCACCAACTCGCTCACGTCCTCCGGCGAGTCCGTGAGGTAGGCTTGCAGCGCAATCGCCGCGTAAGGTTGCTCGTGAAACTCCGGCTCCGCCAAGACACTGCGAAAGATTGCCAGCGTCAGGTCTTTGAAAGCGTACTGCTCCATGTCGACGGTCACCGCCGCATCGAGTCTGGCCGCCTCGCGCAATAATTCTTTGAGGCGCTCGCGCACCGTCGCTTCGGTGTTCGGGTCGAGCGGATCGAAGCGCGCGCACAAGGACGAAAGCTTGACCGACAAATTGACGCGCGGGATTTTGCCGTTGGTCGATTCGTCGATCTGCGCGCAGGAAGGCCACGTCGCGGTCAATTTGGCGAGCCGGCGCAATAGCTCGAGATAGCGCTGCTGCATGGCGGCCGCTTCCCCATCGCTGACCGTCGCTTCGCCCAACCACGTCCAAAGTGAACGCTGCCGGCTCCTTGCGCAAACTCGACAGCACCGCGGTTAAATGATTGCCGCTCTCTTCGGCGATAAAGCGGCGCGCCAGTTTGACAACATTGCGGCGCACGATGGGCGCCACGAGGGTCCCGGCGTGCAACGCTTGCGCGAGGATCGCCAGTCCGCTGAGCGCGTGATCGACCCGCGCGAAGTACTCTTCCAAATGACGGCCGATGTCGGACGACGACTCCAGGCTCGGTAAAACATCGACGAAACGAAACAACGCCACGCGCAACGAGTCGTCGTCGAGCGACCACTCGATCATGCGGCCAAGCAGATCCTGCGCTTCAAAGAGGGACGGCTTATGCTCCGCTGCCTGGTGATAAAGCGCTCGGCTGAGTTTTTGGATTTCCCGCTCGATTTTATCCGGTGCGGTCGCCATGACTATTTAATCTTAATGGAAATCCCCGCCGCCGCAACTTTCGCCGGTGCAAGGGAGAGAATGCGCCTCGGGAGAAGAAAAGATGTGACCACAAAGAACGCAAAGATCACAAAAACGATGGAGGGCGGGTTTTCCAACCCGCCTCGGATCACCTGAGAAAGTTTGAACTAGTGTGCTGTCCCGGAAGTTCGATGAATAAGTCGATCATCGCTAGCTGCATACCAGCAGAAGCCGGTATCGAGATGCGTTTGAACCGGATTCCGGGTCGCGCTAGCTACGCCAGCTTGCCGGAATGACAATCGTTATGCGAATTTCTGAGCCAGGACACTAGTCTAGCAGGCTACAAAAGCCTCTTGCAGGCTGCTCAAAAAGATCCAGAGGCGAGGCGCGACGAACCGTGATCGATGCGTCAACGTGGCCGTGAAATCCACGAATCACGATCAGCAGCCGGCTAGCGAAACAGCACCGCCGCCAGATCTGATCGATACTTGTCGGTGAGCGGATCCTCGGAGCCGAGCACTTCGAAGATCTGGATCATCGCTTTGCGCGCGCCGTCGTCTTGAAAGGTACGGTCGGTTTTGACGATTTTGAGAAATTCATCAAGCGCTTCCGCGTAGCGCTCCGCGCCCGCCAGAGCGTGCGCGAGCTCGAAACGCGCGGCGAGATTGTTCGGATCGGATTTCACTTTGTCGTACAGCGCGGTCAAATTTTCCGCTGCGCCGGCTCTGCAGTTGCAGCCGAGCGATCAAACGATCCGCCTCCTTTCGTTGGGCGTCGACGATGGAGATTTTGTCGAGGTATTGCAGCGCGGCGTCGTTGTCGCCTTCGTTCATCGCCAAACGTCCCAACCCGAGCAGCGAGCCGGAATGATTGGGATCGGACTCGAGAATGGATTGATAGTAAGCTTTTGCCTCCGCCGTTTTCCCGGCGGCTTCGAGAGCTGCGCCCTCATCTGCCATTTTGTCCGCCGCGCTCGGCAAGAACTTCGCCAAGAACTCGCGCACCGCGGGCTCGGGCAAGGCGCCGGTGAATTCCGACGCCAACTCGCCGTCCTTGAAGAGCTTGACCGCGGGAATGCCCTGGATGCCGAAGGCGCCGGCGAGGCCCTGATTTTCGTCGACGTTGACTTTGGCAAGAACAAAATCACCGCCGTATTCGTCGGCCAATTTTTCCAAGACCGGACCGAGCACTTTGCACGGCCCGCACCACGGCGCCCAAAAGTCGATCACCACGGGAACTTGGTTGGAACGATCGAGTACTTCGGTTTCGAAATTTGCTTCGTTAACGTCGATGGTCCACTCACTCATTGTTGTTTTACTCTCTTATCTTGAACGTTTTGACCCAAACTATTTCGCAATAATCGCTTTGGCGAAATTGCGCACCTTGGCGGCGGCCGGGCGCATCGCGTAGACCATCGCCTCGGTGATTTCATCTTCGCTGGCGCCGCATTCCCGCGCCCGTTTCAAGTGCAGGGTGGCGCCATCTTCGTGGCCGATGGCGATCGAGACCGCGAAGAAAATCAGCTGCGCAGTTTTCGCATCCAGTGCGCCTTCTTTATATTTCACGTTGAAAAACTCTTTTTCGACTGCCATTTGCCGTCTCCTTTTTTTAATTTAGTGATTTTTCTCTCTTAAAGCTATCCGGATCGAACGCGGCGCCGTTGAGCGTATATTCAGATTTCACCGGCGTCGGTTGGCGAATCGTCTGGATCACGTAGCAGCCCGCCTCGGCATTGCGAATCACCTTGGCAACTTTGTCCGGCGCATCGTTAGAGGTGATTTCGCAGCGCGTTTCGACTCCCAAACCCTGCGCCTGCACCGTCTCGCGTAAAACCGAGCCTTCATTTTTAAAGCGCGCCGTTACCACGACTCTGGCCTTGTCGATATGGGTTTTGAGCATCTCCCCGTACCGGGAAATTTGCGTGAGCAGTCAAAAGCCCACCGATAAGCCGAAATAAGCCAGCGGCGGCGGCGCCGTGTTGTCGCCGCCGATGCGTTCTCCCTCGTCACAAAAAACCGTGAAGCCGCGCGCATGGCCCTCCTTGCGCATCCGCTCCAAAGTCTCGGCATCGGCTTCGAGAACGATCTCGCGTTTAACCGTTAAGTCTTCCACCATGAATCTCCTCATCGCTTTCAATCGTTATCCGAAGTCGTTATATCCGTGCGCCTCTTTTCCGTCGACGTTCGAACTTGTCGGACTCGCGTCAGAGTATTAGAACTTTAGTTCCGGACACCAGTATATATTCGGAATGCGCCGTTGCCAATCTCGCTACTTCGGGCTCTTGTTCAGCGCTTGCATACTCTTCGAGATAGAGATCGAGCAATGCCCGCAACAGCGCAAACAAAACCGGACCGAGAATAATGCCCATCGCGCCGAACAGAGCAAGACCGCCAAGGATGCCAAAAAAAAGAAATAAAACCGGTAATCCCAAGCGGTTGCCGATCAAGCAGCGGCTTGAGTACGTTGTCGATGGTGCCGACAAAACCGAGACACCACGCCAACAAGATAATTCCGCGCACGGTTTCTCCCTGCAGAAACAAGTAAATCGACGCCGGAATGGAAACCAGCGCGGAACCGCCGACCGGCAAAAGCGCAAAAAACCCGGTCACCACGCCCCACAAAACGGCAAACGGCACACCGAGAAACCAATAGGCCAAGCCGGCGAGCAAGCCTTGGACGATGGCGACGACGAACGATCCATGGATAACGGCGAGAACGGCGTCGACGATGTTTTTGAGCAACCGTTGTTGATGCTCCTGGTCCATCGGCAGCAGACGCTGACATGTCCGCAAAAAGTCCCGGCCGTCGCGCAGCAAAAAAAACAAGGTAAACAGCGCGACGAAAAAATTCACCGTGAATAACAACACGTTCTGCGCGACTCCGGTTACCTGGCCAACCACAAAGGTGGAAGATTTCTGCGCCCCCTGCATCAGTCCTTCCTTCCAATTGATTTTGAAGTCGAGCAAACGAAAGGAGATCGTGTTCCACCAGCCGATCAGTTGTTGCACCCAAGGTTTGGCCAGCCATTCTTGTTTGCCATCCTCAGTCATCAGCGAGCGAACTGACTTAACTAACGCAACCGCCTCGTCGGACAAGAACCAAGCCAACTCCAATCCGGGCACGATCACCAGTAACGTGATGCAAACAATCACGATGATCGCGGCCAACGTTGCTCTGCCGCGCAGTAAATGCAGCAGCCAGGCGTAAAGCGGGTAGAAGAGAATCGCGAGAATCACCGCCCAAATAATGGCAGTCAGAAACGGCGTCAATATCAGGAAGGCAGCGTAAAGAATCAGGCTGAGCAGAGCGAAAAAGAACACGGTCACGAGCCAGGTTTGGTTCACCGATGAGTCTCCCTTACAAGCGTTCAACTGTACGCAGATGGTATGCTCGCCGCAAGAATTGGCGCTGAGATTTCTTTGCCAAGAATAAAATCAATTAACGTTGTTCAAGGCGCGGACAATTTTTAGATTGCGCGTAGGGGCGGCGCACGGTTATAGTGCCAGTCCAACAAGCAAGGGTATTGAGGATTTGAGGTTTTGCGCCAGCTCGCCCATCAACTGCAATACCCGACAAGCACCTCCGAAACGCCCGAAGGCGGCCTGATGATGGATCAATAGACCGCCAAAGAGCATCTCCCAAGGATTATGCCGAGTAAGATTCTCATCGTCGATGACGAACCTTTCAATCTAGATCTGCTCGAACAGGAGCTGACCGATCTGGGTTACGCCGTCGCGCGGGCCGATGACGGCGCGCAGGCGTTGTCCGAGATCGAGCAGGTCGCTCCCGATTTGGTCCTGCTCGACTATCTGATGCCGCGGATGAACGGCTTTGAAGTCCTGCACACCGTGCGCAAGACCAACAAGGACCTACCGGTGGTGATCATTACCGCGCACGGCAGCATTGAGCGCGCCGTGGAAGCGATCAAAGCCGGCGCCGACGATTTCATCACCAAACCGTTTGATCCCGAGCATCTCGCTTTGGTGGTCAAGAAAAATCTGGAACGGGCGAAGCTTAGATCGGACGTTGAATTCTTTGCCGAGGAGCTCGGCGGCCGCCACCACTTGATCGCGGGCAACAGCGACGCGATGCGGCAGATCGTAGCGCAAGCGCGCAAAGCCGCCGTGAGCAAAGCCACCGTGCTCCTGCTCGGTGAAAGCGGCACCGGCAAAGAACTGTTCGCCAGGTCGATTCACAGTTGGAGCGAGCGGAGATTGAAGCCCTTCGTCGCCATCAACTGCGCCGGTCTTGCCAAAGACTTGTTGGAGAGCGAACTTTTCGGTCACGAGAAAGGCGCCTTCACCGGGGCGCACCAGTTGAAGAAAGGCAAGTTGGAACTGGCGCACGGCGGCACGGTGTTCCTCGACGAGATCGGCGACCTCGCCGTCGACCTGCAAACAAAGCTCTTGCGCGTGCTCCAGGAACGGGAGTTTGAGCGGGTCGGTAGTAACGCGTCCATCGCCGTGGACTTGCGCATCATCGCCGCAACCAATCACGAGCTTGACGCGGCCGTGAAGTGCGGCAGATTCCGTGAAGATCTCTATCACCGTCTGAACGTGATCGAGCTCACCTTGCCGCCTTTGCGCGAAAGAAAAGACGATATTCCCGCCCTCGCGAGCTATTTTCTCGAGCGATTTGCCGCCGAAAGCAAAAAGAGTTTTTCCACCATCACCGACGATGCGGGCCGCAAACTGATCGCGTACCACTGGCCGGGCAATATCCGAGAGCTTGCCAACGTTATCGAGCGCGCCGTCGTCCTGGCCGACGGGCCGGAATTGACCGTGCATCATTTGCCCGCCCGAGTCGTAGGCGCTCAACCCGCCGTGGTGTCGGACGAGGCGTCCTACCACGACTCCATCAATAGTTATCGCCGCGAGCTGATTGTCCGCGCCCTCGCCGACGCCCAAGGGAACCGCGCCGCAGCGGCGAAGGCGCTTGGCCTACATCGCACTCATCTTATGAAGCTGCTCAAAGCTCTGCGGATCACGTAAACTTTTCGAGAAAGGTTGCCGAACGGGATATGCCAATTGCTATAGCCGTCTCCAGTCCGCGACCGTCCCCCTCTGATCTGCCAACGTCGCACGGTTGCTACCGGGGGTAGCAAATCGACTACTCTCTGGAGCTGACTCCGTTAAATTCACGTTCAGGATCATCAAATTACCCGTAGATACAATGAGTTTAATCTGATCGCGGCGAAAAAACCGCAGGTGGTATGCGCCTTGCGCTAGCAAACCGCGGCAGCGTATGCCGCAGTGTTCCTCCGCCAGTTCTCCCGCTCCCAATTTTTCGGTTGCTCGATTTGCCGATGCAGCCATGCCGGAAGGTTGTCTAAAATCTATGAATGCCAAGACACTTTTTATCACCGCCCTCTTTTGTCTCGGGGTTGTCTATTGCGCGTCGGCCGCCCAGCCGGCAAAACCCTATCGCATCGGCGTTCTTTTCCCCGGCGGCGCGCAATACGAGACCCTTAACGGCTTGCGCGATGGGCTGAAAGAACTTGGGCTTGGAGGAAGGCAAACAGTTCACCCTGCGTGCTCAACGACACCAAAGGAGATGCCGCGGTCACGGAGCAAGCCGCCAAGGCTTTCGAAAAAGACAACGTCAGCCTCATTTACGCGCTGACGAGCACAGTCATCACCAAGGCGAAATCCGCCACGACTAACGTCCCCATCGTATTTGCCATCGGCAGCCGACCCGGTCACCGGCAAGCTGGTGGACAGCTTCGCCAAACCCGGCGGCAGACTGACCGGGGTTCATTATCTCGTGCGCGACCTCACGGCAAAACGGCTGGAAGTCTTAAAAGAAATTTTGCCCAAGGCCAGCCGGGTCCTCACCTACTACGATCCAACCAGCCGCGTCGCCGTCGAGGGCACGAACATGGCGCGCGATGAAGCCAAACGGCTCGGCATCAAGCTCATCGAACGGCACGTGAGCTCCGTCGACGATCTCAAAAGCGAGCTGCAGAAAGCTCAAAACAGGGCGAAGCCGACGCGTTTTTCTACACGCCGGACCCCATGGTCGGCAGTCAGTCGCAACTGATCATCGACACCGCCAAAGCGAAAAAGCTCCCGGCGATGTTCCAGGAACAAACCATGGTCGCCCAAGGCGCTCTCGCCAGCTACGGCCAGAACTACCGTGAGATCGGCCGGCTCTCGGCCAAGTACGTCCAGCGAGTTCTCAACGGCGCCCAACCGAAAGACTTGAAAATCGAAACCGTCGACAGCGTCGAACTGGCGATCAATCTACAAACCGCCAAGCAACTCGGCGTCACCATCCCGCCGCAGGTCCTGGCGCGGGCGCAGAAGGTGATCAAATAGCGGAGCGAACCCGTTTCAAGAGTTCCGAATGCTCCAATGGCTCCAAGTGTACCGGAAGAGAGTCGAGCCAGAGTAGAAGCCTGAATAAAAAATTTCATATTTGGTTAGGCAAGGGTCCTGGCGAGTTTGGTGGAGAGGCTATGCGCAAAATTACAATTCTAGCCGTTGTCGTGTTGATCGTCGCTGTTACCTCTCCACTCGACGCGCAACAACGGGCGAAAGCGCGAACGATTGGCTTTCTCGGACAGGCCGATGGACCTTCGCACGCCCATGAAATATTCCGGCAAGCGCTTCGCGACCTTGGTTATGTGGAAGGAACTAACATAGTCATTGAATATCGACGACCGAACGAGGGCAGGCCGAATCTGGCGGATAAGGCAACGGAACTGGTGCGATTGAAAGTTGATGTCATCGTAACAACCGGCGGACTTTCAACGCGCGCTGTCCAACAAGCAACCAAGACGATCCCGATCGTGTTTACGTCGAGCGGTGATCCGATCGAGGGAGGCTTTATCGACAGTCTGGCCCGACCAGGAAGGAACCTGACGGGCATAACTTTTCTAGCCTACGAACTTGTCGGTAAACGGCTGGACCTTCTCAAGGAAGCCGACCCGAGAGTCTCTCGGGTCGCCGTCATTGCAAATCCAGGGCATCCAGGTGAACAACGCGAGTTAAGAGAAACGCAGAGCGCCGCAAGAGGCTTGGGAATCACCCTCGAGTACCATCAAGTGAGATCGAAGGCTGATTACGCCGCCGCCTTCGAAACAATCCCCAGGGAAAAGGCCAATGGACTCCTTGTGTTTCCTGAGGGCAGTACTTTAGCGAATGTTAATCAGATCGCGGAATTCGCAGCGAAGCATCGATTTCCAAGCATATTCGGTTGGAAGGAGTATGTCGAAGTCGGTGGTCTCATGGGCTATGGGCCGAACCGCGATGAAGCCTTCAAGCGAGTTGCCGTTTATGTCGACAAGATTTTAAAAGGCGCGAAGCCAGCGGAGCTACCGCGGAACAACCGACGAAGTTCGAGCTCGTGATCAATCTCAAAGCGGCGAAGCAGATCGGATTAACAATACCCCCTAACGTATTGGCCAGAGCAGATCGAGTTATCCGATGATCCCCAATCAAAACCTGTCCTGAGTCTTACCGAAGGATCGAAAACCTGTGCTGAGCCAAGTCGAAGTATCCAAAATCTAAAATCATGAGGCGATTCCGCCGAACGTGCTGGCGCGGGCGGATAGAGTCATCAGATGACAGTTGTCAGTGGTCAGTTGTCGGCGAGAACACGGGAGTGAAACTCATGAGTGGAAAAATCTTGGTCTGGCTACTGGCGACTGTTCTCTGGCAACAACTTCGAGCGCCAATGCACAACAGCTTAAGAAAATCGCTCGGATCGGATTCTTGGCTGCTAACCCGATCCTTCAACGCCATGAAGCTTTCCGAGAGGGGCTACGCGAACTTGGGTACGTGGAAGGGAAAAACATCGTGATCGAGTGGCGCACCGCCGAGGGACAATCCGATCGGTTGCCTAGCCTCGCGGCAGAGCTGGTTCGCCTTAACGTCGCTGTTATTGTCACCGCCGGCGCGGCCTCGACCCGCCCCGCCAAGGAAGCGACGACTACGATTCCCATTGTCATGGCGCTCGATAATGATCCTGTTGGCACTGGGTTCGTTGCCAGCCTGGCGCGACCGGGCGGGAACATTACGGGCCTCTCGCAAATGGCTCCGGAGTTGGCGGGAAAACGCTGGAGCTCTTGAAAGAAATTGTCCCACGACTCTCACGCGTAGCCGTCCTGGGCGAGTTCAAAAACCCGGGCAACGCACAAGCGTTAAAAGAGACGGAGCTCGCTGCCGGGGCGTTCGGGCTGCAGCTTCAATCCCTAGACGTACTAGATCCCAACGGATATCGAGACTGCATTCCGAGAAGCAGCGCAAAGGGCGGGCTGATGCAGCGATCCGTGCTGGCGGTCCAGTCACTCAATTCTCAGCAAGGACACATTGTCGAGACTCGCCGTCAAGAACCGGCTGCCGGCGATCTGCCCGCAAAGCGACTATATGAACGACTGGAGGCGCTTATGATGTTACGGCCCGAGCATTCACCGACCTTGTACCGCCGCGCGGCCGCTACGTACGTCGACAAGATTCTCAAAGGCGCCAAGCCCGCCGATCTTCCGGTCGAGCAGCCGACGAAGTTCGAGCTGATCATCAATCTGAAAGCCGCCAAGCAGATCGGCTCTGACGATTCCGCCGAATGTGCTGGCGCGGGCGGATCGAGTCATCAGATGACAGTGCTGAGTACTGAGTAACGAGTGCTGAGTTATGAAGACTGAGAATCGAGTCCCGAGCATTCAAGACTCAGCACTCAGGACTCGTCACTCAGCACTTCGGTGGGGAGTAGCGATGAAACAACTTTTTTCAATTCTTCTAATCGTCGCGGTGGTGGTTGTGGCTGCGATGGCTCAGGCGCAGCAGCCGAAGAAAGTCCCGCGGATAGGGTATCTATCGTCGGTCGATCCAGCTAGTGAGTCCACCCGTGCCGAGGCAATTCGGCTGGCTCTGCGCGAGCTTGGCTACATAGAAGGACAGAACATCGCCATCGAGTACCGATATGCGGAGGGGAAGCTCGATCGGCTCCCTGAGCTTGCGGCCGAGCTGGTGCGTCTCAAGGTTGATATCATCGTGGTAGCAGGAGGGGACGCGCTGGATCCGGGCGGCCAAGAATGCGACCAAGACGATTCCCATCGTTATGGTGGGCGCTGGGGTCCGATCCTGTCGAGGCAGGCCTAGTTGAAAGCCTTGCCCGTCCCGGCGGCAACGTCACCGGCCTTACAAACCTTACCAGAGAACTAGGCGGGAAGCGGCTGGAGCTGCTCAAAGAAGCCGTTCCCAAACTTGCCCGTGTCGCGGTTCTCTACGATCCGGCCATTCCGGGCCAGTGTACGTCGAGGTGAAAGAGGTTCTCCCAGTCGCGGCGCGTGCGCTGGGGTTGACTGTTCAGCCTTGGGAGGTACGAGCTGCGGACGATTTCGAGAAGGTATTCGCTGCGCTGAGCAAGCAGCGCCCGGATGGACTCTACGTGCCCGCGGGCCCGCTAATGCGTGCTAACGAAAAACGGATCGCGGGCTTTGCGTTAAAGAGCCGGTTACCGTCGGTGTACGACAACAGAGAAGCTGTAGATGCCGGCGGGCTCATGTCCTACGGGGCGGACCTCGCGGACAGCTACCGGCGCGTCGCCACTTACGTGGACAAAATCCTGAAAGGAGCCAAGCCTGCCGATCTGCCGGTGGAGCAGCCGACGAAGTTCGAGCTGGTGATCAATCTCAAGACCGCGAAGCAGATCGGCCTGACGATTCCGCCGAACGTGCTGGCGCGGGCGGATCGGGTCATCAGATGACAGTGCTGAGTACTGAGTAACGAGTGCTGAGTTATGAAGACTGAGAATCGAGTCCCGAGCATTCAAGACTCAGCACTCAGGACTCGTCACTCAGCACTTCGGTGGGGAGTAGCGATGAAAAAACTTTTTTCAATCCTTCTAATCGTCGCGGTGGTGGTTGTGGGCTGCGATGGCCCAGGCGCAGCAGCCAACGAAAATCCCGCGGATCGGTTATCTCACTGCAGCGGGTTCCGCTCCTTCGCCAGCATTTCTGCAAGGGCTGCGCGATCTCGGGTATGTAGAAGGTCAGAACATTGCCATTGAATATCGGTCTGCGGACGGCAAGCGCGATCGGGTACCGGATCTCGCAGCCGAGCTGGTCCGTCTTAAGGTTGACATCATCGTCGCAGACGGATCGGGTGCGAGTTCGGAGTCTAAGAAGGCCACCAGCACGATCCCCATTGTGATGACGAGCAGCACCGATCCTGTTGGAACGGGACTCGTCGCCAGCCTTGCCCGTCCTGGTGGAAACGTCACAGGGTTGACGAGCCTTACGGGAGAGTTGGGTGGAAAGAATCTAGAACTGCTCAAGGAGATCGCACCGAAACTCAGCCGCGCGGTGATCTTAAGCTCGGGAGGTCGGGCGAATGCCCTCTTTGTAAAAGACACTGAGCCTACCGCGCGATCACTCGGAGTAAAGCTCATGCACGAGGTGGCTCGGGGATCGGCGGATATCGAGGGCGCATTTCGAGCCATCAGCAAAGCACGGGCTAACGGCCTCCTCTCGCGTCTCGGGCCGGCCTTCACTTCGGCTCAACACAAACGCGTCGCTGAGTTAGCAGCTAAGAGTGGTTTACCGACAATCTCCACGGACAGAGACTGGGCCGATCAAGGCGGTCTTATATTTTATAGTGCAGACCCCAATGCGAGATACCGTCGGGTCGCCACATATATCGATAAGATTCTCAAGGGCGCCAAACCGGCAGAGTTGCCTGTCGAGGCGCCGACGAAGTTCGAGCTGGTGATCAACTTGAAAACCGCAAAGCAGATTGGCCTGTCGATTTCCCAGTCGGTGCTGTACAGGGCGGATAGGGTGATCAAGTGAAACAATTTTCGATTTTAGATTTTGGATTTTCGATTGGAAGATCCAAGTGCACGAAAAGTGTTTGTCTTGCTCTCGGGGTACTGTTTTTTGTGCTCTGTTTGTGCGCGAAGGCGCAGCAGCAGAAAAAAATCCCACGGTTGGGCTGCTTCACTCTTAGTGACCGGCCGTCGGAACGGGATGAGGCCTTCACTTCGGCGGGGGAGTAGCAATGAAACAACTTTTTTCAATCTTTTCTAACCATCACGATGACGGCTTTGGGTGCGATAGCCGAGGCGCAGCAGCAGCCGAACAAGATCCCGCGAATCGGCTATCTTACGGGAACGCGCGAACCCACCCATGACGCTCCCGATACAAATCGTGAAGCGTTTCGACAAGGCCTGCGAGATCTCGGTTACGTTGAAGGAAAAAACATTCAACTTGAGTATCGCTACGCTGCGGTAAATGCGGAGCGCGCCGCGAGCCTGGTCGCCGAACTGCTGCACGTCAGGGTCGATGTCATTGTCTCTCCAGTTGCCTCCGGAATCCTCGCGGCCAAGCAGGCGACCAAAACGATTCCCATTGTGATTGTCACAAATCAAGATCCTGTTGCCACGGGATTGGTCGATAGCTTAGCTCGGCCAGGCGGAAATATTACGGGGCTGACTAGACTCACCCAAGAGTTAGCCGGGAAAAGGTTGGAATTGCTCAAGGAGGTAGTCCCGACAATTTCGGGGGTCGGAGTTTTGTTCGATGCGGAAAGCACAGTCGCAAGCATCGCCTTTAGGGAATACGAGGCCGTAGGGAAGACGCTAAAAATACCACTTCAATCGCTGGAGGTACGAAGTTCGAATCCTGATTTTGAGAAGGCTTTTCAAACTGCGGCTAAGGGTCGGGTGAGCGCGCTCATGACGCTTAGGAATCCCTTGCTCATAGATAACCGAAAGCAAATTGCGGAACTTGCCATTCAGAATCAAATACCATCAATGACCGAAGGAAGTGTTTTCGTAGAGGCAGGTAGCCTTGTGTCTTATTCATCCGACGAAAACGACAGTTTCAGGCGTGCAGCTTTCTACGTAGACAAAATTCTCAAAGGCGCCAAACCCGCGGACCTGCCAGTCGAGCAGCCGACGAAGTTTGAGCTGGTGATCAATCTCAAAACCGCCAAGCAGATTGGCCTGACGATTCCGCCGAACGTGCTGGCGCGGGCGGACAGGGTCATTAGATGAAAGTTGTCAGTAGCCAGTGGTCAGTAGTCAGTAAGAGCGTTTTCTACTTTGCGCTTTGCGCCAGGCTCTTTGCGCTTAGCTATTCTGCGTCGGCGCAACAGCCGGGAAAAATCGCACGGATCGGGTATCTGACAACCGCCTCTGCTGCCGGCGAACTACCTCGCTTCGATGCTTTTCGCCAAGGGCTACACGCGCTCGGCCACGTCGAGGGAAAGAACGTCAGCATCGAAATGCGTCATACCGATGGGAAGTTCGACCGGCTTCCCGAGCTTGCCGCCGAGTTTGTTCGTGCAAAGGTTGACGTACTCGTGGTGGCCTCAACGCCTGCCGCACTGGCGGCTAAAAAGGCGACCGCGACCATACCCATTGTTTTTTTTGGCGTGACCGATCCGGTGGCTACCGGATTGGTTGAGAGTCTCGCCCGGCCCGGCGCTAACCTCACCGGGTTTACCAACGTCGCCGCGGTCTTATCCGGCAAGCGGCTTGAGCTGCTCAAGGAAGCCGCGCCAAAAATTACCCGTGTGGCGATCCTCTGGGATCCTGGGGTGCTAGGTTCCGTGCCGCAGTGGGAAGCGAGCCGATTACCGGGACGCAATTTGGGGCTGCAACTCTACTCGATGGAGGTCAGCAGCGCCGACAAATACGAGGTCGCCTTTAAAGCGGCGATCAAGGCGGGCAGCACCGGTTTCGCCGCCACGCTCAACCCCTTGGCGAATACTCACCAGAAGCGAATCGTGGACCTGGCGGCACATCATCGAATGCCGGCGATCTATCCGAGGGCCGATTTCGTTGACAGCGGCGGCCTCATGTCCTACGGACCCATTTTCGCCGTCGAGGGCCAAGACGCCGCCCGCCATGTCGCCAAGATTCTCAAAGGCGC
>CAWERH010000053.1:0-84602 GCA_963811315.1 uncultured delta proteobacterium | reverse complement strand
ATCTGTCGTAGACATTTCTTTCTGCGGCGTGATAATCTGACGCAGGAGAATTTCATTGATGTTTGGTACCGTTGGGCTTGTCGCCAAGTACCAGGAACCGAAAGCCGCGCAAATGGTTCGCTGGCTGATTCCCTGGCTTAAGAAGCGCGGCAAAAAAGTTTGCGTGGAGAATGGCTTGGCGCATGCCGGCGCGCAATCGTGCAGTAAAAAGGAGATGGCCGCCAAGGCGGATCTAATTATCTCTCTTGGCGGGGACGGGACGTTACTCAATATCGCGCCGTTGGTGGAGCGGCCCGAGGTGCCGATCCTCGGCGTCAATATGGGAGGCCTGGGATTTATCACCGAGGTCGCGGTCGACGAGCTCGAAACAATTTTAACCAAAACCCTCGACGGCGACTACGAAGTCGAAAAGCGCATGACTCTGGAGATCCGCGTCATGGGGAAGAAGCGCCGGTCGCATAGATTCCGCGTGCTCAATGACGCAGTGATTACCAAAGGTGCGCGCAGCCGGATCATCGATCTGGAGACCTACGTCGGCGACGACTATCTTTGCACCTACCGCGCCGACGGCTTGATCATCTCGACCCCGACGGGGTCGACGGCTTATTCTCTGGCCGCGGCCGGCCCGATCCTTGAACCGACCCTTGGCGCAATCGTACTCGCGCCGCTCTGCCCTCATACCCTGACAAACCGGCCTATCGTGGTGCCGAGCAACGCCGCAATTCGCGTCACGCTGCGCTCGTTCGGTGACACCGTGATTCTGATTCCCGACGGCCAGCAGGGCGTCAGGCTCAACAACGGCGATCAGGTGGAAGCGCGCGACTACGGCATGCCGGTCTCGTTGATCCGCCTGCCGTCGCGCAGTTATTATGAAATCCTGCGCGAAAAACTCAAATGGGGTGAGCGCTAAAGATTAGCCGATGCTGCGTGAGCTTCGTATTAAGAATTTTGCGGTGATCGATGCAGTGGAGCTGGAGTTAGGTCCGGGCTTGAACATCATCACGGGCGAGACCGGCGCGGGTAAATCGATTATTCTCAATGCGCTCGGCTTAATTGCCGGCGAGCGCGGCAGCTTGGAGATCATCCGCCATCAAGAAGACGAGGCGACCGTCGAGGCGCTATTTGAGGATTTGCCATCGGCCATCGAGGCAAAGCTTAGCGATGCGGGCTTCGACAACAACGGCGATTTAGTCATCAAAAGAATTCTTAATCGCTCCGGCAAGAATCGGGTTTACCTGAATGGCAGCCTTTGTCCGCTGGCCGTGCTCGCCGACGTGGGCGGTTCCTTGGTGCACATCTACGGCCAACATGAACACCACATTTTACTCCAACCCGAAACGCATTTGAATTTGCTCGATGCCTTTGGCGCTTTGGACGCCGCTGCGGCAACGATGAAAGAAGATTTTACGGCATTATCCACCACTTGGAGCCAACTCACGGAGACGAAAGAAGGATTGGAGAGGCGCCGTCGCGAGCGGGCGTTGCTCGAAGCCCAGGCCGAGGAGATCAGTGCGGCTCGGCTCCGAACGGGAGAAGAAGATGAGCTGCGCGCAAGCAAGAATATTTTGACTCACGCCGAAAAACTTCATCAAGGCTGCCGCGATGGGGAAGACCTTCTCTATGAAGGCGAGGCCGCGCTGGTGGGTCGGTTGGCCAAATTTGCAGTCCGGTTGCGCGAACTCGCCAACATCGACGAGCATTTGCGGCCGAGTGTGGAGCTAATCGACGCATCGCTGGCCCAACTGCAAGAGGCGGCGACCCAACTGCGCCGCTACGCCGAACGCACCCACTTCGATCCGCGTGCGTTGGAACAATTGGAAGACCGGCTTGCGGAGATTCAGCGTCTCAAGCGTAAGTACAATGCTGCTGGCATCGAGGAGATTTTGGTCTTGGAAGGCGAGATTAAGCAGTCACTTGAAAGTCTTGAGCGGGGTGAAGAGCAAATCGCCGCGCTTGAGAAAAGCTTCGCGCTGGCACGCCAAGCGGCCTGGACCAGCGCCGAGAGATTATCGCACGATCGTCAGCGCGCGGCAAAAAAGCTCAAACGCGACATGGAACGCGAGGGCAAAAGCTTGGGGATGTTGGAAACTACGTTCGAGGCCCGCTTTTTGACTCGCGAAGATCGCGCCGATCAGCCGCCGTTTTTCATCGGCGGCAGGAAACTCACCGAGCGTGGGATGGACGAAGTCGAATTTTATTTTTCCTCGAATCCCGGCGAGCCCGCGAAAGCGCTCGCCAAGGTGGCCTCTGGCGGAGAACTATCCCGGCTGATGTTGGCGCTCAAGTCTTTGGTTCTGACGCCCGGGTGTGGTCTCGACGCTGCTCTTCGATGAAGTGGACTCGGGAGTGGGTGGACGGTTCGCTGAAATCGTCGGCAAAAAGCTCAAGCAAGTGGCGGTGCACCATCAAGTGATCAGCGTCACGCACTTGCCGCAGATCGCCGCCATGGCGGACTGTCACTTTGTCGTGCAAAAAGAAATCGAGAAAGGACGCACTTTTACCCGCGTCAATCAGCTGTCCGAGAAGGATAGGGTTGCTGAAGTCGCGCGTATGTTGGGGGGTATCAAGATCACCGAACAGACTCGCCGTCATGCCGAAGAAATGGTTCGCGGTAAATAGCTTCGACGGAGAGTGATGAGGATTGGATTTGTCGAGCGCATAGCAGGCCGTGTTCGGCTTTGGTTTGACTTTTCCAGCGCGCTTTCTTACTTTTACTCATTCCTTCCCGTCGTGGGGCCGTAGCTCAGTTGGGAGAGCGCTTGAATGGCATTCAAGAGGTCGTCGGTTCGATCCCGATCGGCTCCACCAAAAATCCGCAACAAACAGATATTTGGCACTTCTTGAAAGTCATGCAAAATCCCTCTGGACGTAAATTGTCCGTGTTGTCTCACTGATTAGCGCTCAGAGCGAACGGTTGCGGTGGCCGTTGAAAATTTGCACTTTTTCGCCGCTGTATCGATCGGGAATTGCTCGATGAGCAAGTCAAACAAAACCGGCTAGCTCATAGCGAATTGATCACGACCCTGATCGCAAAGCGCTATTACGACGAGGAAAAAGTCTAAGCAATCCAGGTAGGCGAGCGCTTGACGGCTATCGAGCCGTAGTTACGCGATAGCCTTTTTGGAAAGAGTTCGGCCTGCCAGCACTAGGAGGTTTGGTTGTCCCCGACGAACAACTTGCTCCTAATTCCCCTCCGCCCGGTAGATTATCGGCCGACTTGAAAATCAGTTGGCACAGTGCGAATTTCGTCGAGCCATGTGCAACCGTGTCCGCGCAAGTTTTGAGTTCCGCGAAGTGAAAGTCCGCTGGAAACTTTTCAACGATCTGCCGGAGTTCAAGCCTTCTGATAACGTCGTCCCGGATCGCGATGGGAAGCTCGCTATTATCCACAATGAGCAAGGCAACGAAGGGCGTCTGATGTATTGGGCGTTAATTCCTTCTTTCGCCGAGGGAATGGAGTTGCCGTATAGTACGATTAATGCGAGAGACGACCACTTGCTCAAGAGTCGCACCTACAACCGTTTGCTCAACAATCGCCGTTGCCTTATTCCGACCACCGGCTTTTACGAGGGACAGGGGCGAAGGTCCGCCGAAGATACCGTTTTTTACGCGCCTCAAATCTGAGGAACCGTTTGCCTTGGCAGGTCTTTGGGATACCTGGAAACAGCCGGACGGTAAGATTCTGCAATCCTTCACAATAATAACAACAGCGCCCAACACAGTAATGCGTCGGATACACAACCGGATGCCGGTAATCCTGCACAGAGAAGACGAAGAGAAATGGCTCGACTGCGCGGCGAACCCATTCGAGACAATTCAATCCCTCCTTAAACCGTTTCCTCCAGAGCTCATGGAAGCCTACGAAGTGTCGCAGCAAATCTATCAACCCGGATTCGACGGAGCTGCCTGTATCGCGTCGGTCGAAGAGCAACTGTCGCTTCTGTAGGGAGTTTCCGAGGGCGAACGCACGTCTTGCGTTAACCGGTCTGCGCGGGCGTTGCAGTAAACAACTTTCGTCGGGCCGAGTGACACGGCATTTCAAGGCATTTCGACAGATGGAATCTATGGTATGAAACGGCTCGATTAGCTAACGCGTGTGTGACAGGTCCAGCTCACCGATTTCTTTCATCGTGCGCATTGAGCTGAGTCGGAAAATCTCTCATCTTCGTCAGTAAATTTCCCCACAAAGTCCGAACTATGCGGCTGGAATTCATGACAGACGCGGCCGCTAAATCTTTTTAGAGCCGACGCGACAGTCGCATGTGATCAATTGCTTCTTGCGCCGGTTTGATCACTTGCTCTGCCACCGTCTGTGCGTGCGTTAGGGCGTGGGCACCTGCGAAGCTATCATGGCAAATGGAATGACCTTAGACGGCACCGCAGGCGGGCAGAGGGTGCGCAGAACCTGGGCTTACCTTGTCAGCTTAAATCTCGATTGTGGTGGAGTGGGGATAGTCCCGACGGGTCTTCGGATGGCAGTCAAGGGTTCGACGGTTTGATCCCCCAATATCAACGATTTACACGATCGAAAATTCTTTCACTCGCAATCCCCTGACTCGTTCTTACGAAGGCAGTCGTTGCAGATCTGATACGTTAGAGGGAAATTTTTCATGGCTATATAATTTTCCGTTGGCCAATCAGAACAATTTGCGCAGAAGTGCCAAATCTCTGTGTTGATCGTTCTTCTATATTCGTTTGCCATGGCAAGTGAGGAGTCTTTCGTAATCTCTAGTGGAGCAATCACAAGACCATATTCCCGCAAACGTGCAATTTCCCGCGAAAGCTTCCGGAACAACTCCTAATGGGTTTCAAGTCTGCGGTTCAAACGAGGCGTCAACAGGCGCTGGTGCCATGTTGCCGTGTACCATTGGCTGGTAGGCAGCTCAGTGCCTGATCCATGCGTGTCCGTCGAATAGGCGTAAATTTAATTTAGGGGCAACGTATGGCTAAACGACTCGTCATGAACAAGCGAGGCTTGATTTCGACTGGAATTAAGGTGCTCGAGGGTTCGACCGTTTTCGGCTCCACTAAAAAATCCAGAACTCAAGTCGATAGAGCGATTCATCTATGATCGCGTTGACTCTCCAGCACCGTCAACCACGCGCAATACAGATTCTCCGGTAGCTAAATTTGTTGGCTTCCCAATACGGTCGGCGCAACGCCAAAGTAATTTCGCCAAGCGAGTTGAAGAAGTTCTTCGGACAGAACTTTCGGACGGTTTTCGTAATCGCACAAGTCCATACAGTGCTGGATCAAGTCGCGCGGCTCGCAGGCGCGGAGCGGGCGGTGATCGGATTCATAGAGACCGTAAACATAGTCAAGAAATTTAGGCTTATAGCCAAAACCGTTGGCTTCGACGTATTGCTTAAAGATTGCGCCGTACATTTCTTTGTCCGGAGCGTTGACGTAGAGCCGGTAGCCCATGCGGCGCAAAAAAGCTTCGTCGACTAAGTCGTTCGGATCGAGATTGGTGGCGAAGATCAATAATTGGTCAAAGGGCACCTCGATCTTTTTGCCGGTGTGTAAGGTGAGAAAATCGATATGCCCTTCGAGGGGTACAATCCAGCGGTTCAAAAGATCATGGGGGTCCACTCTTTGGCGGCCGAAGTCGTCGATCAGCAGTGTTCCGCCGTTGGCTTTCATTTGAAACGGCGCTTCGTAAAATCTAGCGCTCTGGCTGTAGATCAAATCCATCGTCTCGATCGTCATCTCGCCGCCGACGATAATGATCGGCCGTTTAATTTTAACCCAGCGCTCGTCATAACTCGGCCCGCCTTCGATCGATACCACCTCATGGTTGTGCAGGTCGAAGACCCGGATGATTTGGCCGTCGACTTCGAGCGAATAGGGAATCCAGATCTCACCGGATTGGGCACTATGCAAAGCCCTGGCGATGGTGGTTTTGCCGTTGCCGGAAGGACCGGTCATGAACAAGCTGCGGCGTGAGTTCGCCTACCAGGCCTAGGGTTCGCACTGTGTCCGCGCGGCAAGACGAGCCCGGAAAGGGCCGCGCCTACAGCCTCGGGCTGGATCGGTTTGCGCACTGCGCTTTGCGCGATCACCATTTCCGTGTAGGCCGGCAACGACACCGGCGCGGGCCCGATATAGCCATTCATTTCGAGCAGCTGCTGAGCCCGCTGCCAGCCGCGGTCAAGCATGCCGTAGCGATTATTGCCGTAGTCGACTAGGCCGCGGATCTCGACAAACTTTTCCCGATATAAATGCTGTAACAGTTCCTCGGCGACGGGCATGGACAACTTGGCCTTTTCCGCGGCTCGCTCGGTAGTGCAGTTGGCGTCGGCATAGACGATTTTCAAGACCAAGTCGGCGAGAAAACCAAAATCAAGGCCGGTAGTCTCGGCTTTTAAAGGCCGTGTCGGCATAATGTTGGGCGTTGATGCAGTAACCGTGTTTGGCGCAGTCATAATCAATTAGCCTCCAATTGTCCGCTAAAAGCGGTGTTGACAACACAAACCGAGAATTCGGTCTGGCGATTCCGTTTTGTTCGCGGGGTTTTCCCGTGATGTGCCTGGATAGGTGGCGGCCGAGCGTCCGCGCTTCTCGATATTTTAGGGGTAGGCCCCGCCTTTGGCAATCTATTTTGCGGAACGCTCGGATATCCAATGCGGTGAACGACCTTGGCCACATTGAAGCGTCGAGAGGATTGTGTTATAAAACAGCCGAGTGAGAGGAATTTTATGAAGCCAGCAATTCACCCAGAATACAAAACGGCGATGATCAATTGCGCCTGCGGTTATGTGGTCGAAACCCGTTCCACTGTGGGCAACATCCACGTGGAAATTTGCTCCAACTGCCACCCTTTTTTCACCGGTAAGCAAAAACTCCTTGATTCCGCGGGTCGGGTCGAGAAATTCAGAAGAAAATACGGCCTGAAAACCGAACCAGCGGAGGACCGAGGCTGAATTTAATTCACTAGGCTTTTGCGATAGGTGAAAGGGCAAAGGGCAGTATAATCCCTTTGCCCTTTTTTTATTGCCGACCATTCCATTCACACAGCGAGCTTCACATGCTTGATAAACTTGCGGACGTTGAAAAACGTTATATGGAGTTGGAGGAAATGATGTCCGATCCCCAGCTCCTGGGCCAGCAAAAGGAGTATTCCAAGCTTGCCAAGGAGCGCGCCGAACTCGAGGAAATCGTCGTCTGTTATCGTGAGTGGCGTAAAGTGGAGCAAGAAATCGCCGAAAATAGGGTGCTGTTGGACGAAAATGATGAAGGTATTCGAGAGTTAGCGAAGGAAGAAGTGAACGCGTTGCGCCAACGCAAGGAAGCTTTGGAAGAGCATATAAAAATTCTCATCTTGCCAAAGGACCCCAACGACGCCAAAAGCGTGATTGTGGAAATTCGCGCCGGAACCGGCGGCGACGAAGCAGCGTTGTTCGCCGCCGAACTCTACCGCATGTACTCGCGCTATGCCGAATCGCGCGGCTGGCGCGTGGAGTTGATGAGTTCCAATCCCACCGGGCTCGGCGGCTATAAAGAAATCATCGTGAACATCGAAGGCCAAGGCGCCTACAGCCGGCTTAAGTTCGAAGGCGGCGTGCACCGAGTCCAGCGCGTGCCGGTGACCGAGGGATCGGGGCGCATTCACACCTCGGCGGTCACGGTGGCCGTGCTTGCCGAGGCCGACGAGGTCGACATCGCCATCGATCCAAAGGAGATTCGCATCGACGTTTTTCGCTCTTCGGGACCGGGTGGACAGAGCGTCAATACGACGGACTCCGCGGTGCGCATCACGCACATTCCGACGGGCATTGTGATCTCTTGCCAAGATGAAAAATCGCAGCACAAGAACCGTTCCAAGGGTATGAAGATCCTGCGCGCGCGCTTGCTCGAAAAGAAACAAGAAGAGCAGCGCTCCGAAATTGCCGCGACGCGCAAATTGATGGTCGGCAGCGGCGACCGCAGCGAGCGCATTCGCACCTACAATTTCCCCCAGGGACGGTTGACCGACCATCGAATCAATTTGACGATTTATCAGCTTGACCGGGTGATGGAAGGGCAGATCGACGAAATTATCGATGCGCTGATTACCCATTATCAGGCAGAAATTCTCAAGGCGACGGGATGATCGGTTTTGCCGCCGAGAGTTTTGCCGAGGACATCCCGAGCTGCGCCGGGCCGTTGCGCTTGCGCGAAGCGCTCGTGTCTGCCGTTCAGCGCTTGAACTGTGCCGGCATTGAAACCGCCCGCCTCGACGCCGAGGTATTACTCGGTCATGTTTTGGCCATGACGCGGGAACAAATCTTGGTGTCGGCGGAGCGGTTATTGGATCGCGCGCAACTCGAACGCTATCAGGAGCTGCTGCAACTTCGGCTTGCGCATGCGCCGGTCGCCTACATCACCGGACGACAGGAATTTTGGTCGTTGGATTTCCAAGTGACCTCACGGGTTTTGGTCCCGCGCGCCGACACCGAACGCTTAGTTGAAATTGCATTAATGTTGAAATCGAGCCTCTCTGCCACATGCCCATTGCGCATCCTCGATATCGGCACCGGCAGCGGTGCAGTCGCAATCACTTTGGCCAAAGAGTTGCCGCATGCAGCGTTCTGGGCAACGGATGTTTCCCAAGCGGCCTTGGAAATTGCGCGGTCAAACGCCTCGCGCGTCGGCGTCGCGGAAAGAATCAGTTTCATCTGTGCTGATCTATTTGGGCCGTTTGCCGCAGAGCGTGATCGGTTCGACTTGATCGTGTCGAATCCGCCCTACATCCGCAGCGCGGACATCGCGAATTTGGCGCCTGAAGTGAGCTGGTGGGAACCACGGATAGCCTTAGACGGCGGCGCTGACGGACTCGATTTTTACCGCCGCCTCGCTGCTGAGGGATCATCCTATCTAATCCCTGGCGGCGCCATCGCCGTAGAAATCGGCGCGGATGCCAGCGCGCAAGTGTCGGATCTCTTCGTCGTCGCCGGTTATGCGAACGTAGAAACATTTCAGGATTATGCTGGCAAAGACCGTGTCGTCGTCGCAAAAAATTCAATGGGCGTAGCGAGCTAGACCAAGCGGAGTCGATGGGTGGATACGATCATTCTACAGGGTGGTAAGAAACTGGCCGGCGAAGTCACGGTGAGCGGCGCCGAAAAACGCGGCTTTGCCGATATTGATCTCGTCCTTGCTCACCGATGAGCCGTGCACCTATCAAGCGGTGCCCCATCTCGCGGACATCCGCACGACGCTTAAATTGCTTTCGGGGTTGGGCGAGAAAGTCGAGCAACGTGATTGGCTCGATGGCGCGGATCATCTGACCTTGCACGCCGACCGCATCGGCAAGTTCGAGGCATCCTACGATTTGGTGAAAACCATGCGCGCATCGTTCCTCGTGCTGGGACCCTTGGTGGCGCGTTTTGGCCGGGCGCGGGTATCGACGCCGGGCGGTTGCGCGATCGGTGCGCGGCCGATCAATCTCCACCTCAAAGGTCTCGAAGCACTCGGCGCCAAAATCGAGCAGGCCCATGGTTACGTCGAGGCGATTGCATCGCAACTGCACGGCGCCAAGATTTATCTCGATCTGCCGTCCGTCGGAGCTACGGAAAATCTGATGATGGCGGCGACCCTCGCCGACGGAACTACGTTTATCGAGAATGCCGCCAAGGAACCGGAAATTGAGGACTTGGCTAATGCGCTCAATGAAATGGGCGCCAATGTGAAGGGCGCGGGCAGCGATATTATTCAAATCGAAGGCGTAAAGGAATTGCGCGGAGCGAACCACAGAATCATTCCTGACCGCATCGAAGCCGGCAGCTTTCTCATTGCGGCGGCCCTCACCGGCGGAGATGTATTGGTGCGCGGCGCGCGCGCGGAACATCTCGATGCGTTTTTGATCAAGCTCAAAGAGGCGGGCGTGACGGTTGCGGTTGAGGAGTCCGGCCTAAGAGTGAAGGGCAACGGCAAGATCCAATGCGTCGATGTCACCACGTTACCTTACCCGGGATTTCCCACGGATCTGCAGGCGCAGATGATGGTGTTGATGGCCGTCGCCGACGGAGTCAGCGTGATCACCGAAACGATTTTCGAAAATCGCTTTATGCACGCGCAAGAATTGGATCGCATGGGCGCTCAGATCAAACTCGAGGGCAATCGCGCCGTAGTGCGCGGCGTGAGCGAGCTCTCCGGCGCGCCGGTGATGGCGAGTGATCTGCGCGCCAGCGTGGCATTGATTCTCGCCGGTCTCGTGGCGAACGGCACCACGGAAGTGTCGCGGGTTTATCACCTGGACCGCGGCTACGAGCAGATCGAAAGGAAACTGTCGTTGCTAGGCGCGCAGATTGTGCGGGTGAAGGGTTAGGATTGTTCAAGGTTCAAGGGTTCAAAAGTTCAAAGTGAGAAAATACAAGATTGGTTTCTGGGGATGAGAGTCAGGTTAGTCAAAACATCGGATCGCGGTTTCAAGCCGTTGCTCAAGAAAATTCTTGGGCGGCGCGGTAACCGCGAAGACGAAGTCGAGCGTCGCGTGACCGAGATTGTCGGCGCCGTGCAAAAACACGGCGACCGCGCGTTGCTAAAATACACGGAGATGTTCGATCGCATTCGCTTGACCCCGGCGACGATCGAAGTGCAAGCGTCGGATGTCGAGCGCGCACTGGCCAAGGTGCCGCGGAAGGATTTGACTACGCTACGGCTGGCGGCGAAAAGGATCGCGATGTTTCATCGCCGCCAATTGCAGAAAAGCTGGCAGTATCGCGATCCCCTCGGCATGCTGCTTGGCCAGCGAATCACACCGCTGGAACGGGTCGGGGTTTATGTACCCGGCGGCAAGGCGTCCTATCCTTCAACTGTTTTGATGAACGTGATTCCCGCCAAAGTCGCCGGCGTCAAGGAGATCATCATGACCTCGCCGATCGGCAACGATGGCGCGATCATACTGGCCGCGGCCCATGTCGCCGGGGTGGACCGAATCTTTCGCGTCGGCGGCGCCCAGGCCGTGGCCGCTCTGGCGTTCGGCACGCGCACGATTCCAAAAGTGGATAAGATCGTCGGTCCGGGAAATATTTTTGTCGCTACCGCCAAGCGCCTGGTCTTCGGCGAAGTGAATATCGACTCGATCGCGGGACCGAGTGAAATATTGTTATTAGCCGACGATTCCGCCGACCCGGTGCATGTCGCCGCCGACATGCTGTCGCAAGCGGAACATGACGAATTGGCGGCGGCGCTGTGCATGACGACCTCGATGGCGGTGGCGCAAAGGATCCAGAAAGCAGTCGAAGATCGGTTACGGCAAACCATGAGACATGCGATCACGCTCAAGTCGCTGCAGAAATATGGCGCGATTATTGTCGCGCGTGGGAAAAAAGAAATGATCGAGTTGGCCAATGCGATAGCGCCGGAGCACATCGAGCTGATTGTCCGGCAACCGGCCAAGCTGGCGAAACAGATTCGCAATGCCGGAGCGATGTTTCTCGGTCCGTATTCGGCGCCGCCGTTGGGCGACTATTTCGCCGGCCCCAATCATGTGCTGCCGACGGGCGGCAGCGCGCGCTTTTTCTCGCCTCTCGGTACTTACGATTTTCTTAAACGGACGACCATCATTCACGCCGAGAAACGCGCGCTAAAAGCCCTGGCCCCGAAGATTGCCCATTTGGCCCGTCTCGAAGGCTTGGACGATCACGCGCGTTCGGTGGAAGCGCGATTCAGATAACGAGGAGTTTTTATGGCACGCACGGCAACGGTCAAACGAAAGACCAAAGAAACGGACATCGCGATCAATCTGGATATCGACGGCAGCGGCCAAGCCGCGATCGAAACCGGCATGCCGTTCTTCAATCACATGCTCGATGCCTTCAGCCGGCACGGCTTTTTTAACATTGACATTCAAGCCAAGGGCGATCTCGAAGTCGACTATCATCACACTGTCGAAGACGTCGGCCTCACTCTGGGTCAAGCCTTCAAAGACGCGCTGGGCGACAAGAACGGTATTCGCCGATTTGGCGAAGCGAGTTGCCCTCTCGACGAAACGTTGGCGAAGGTGGTCGTCGATCTGAGCGGTCGGCCCTATCTTTCCTACAACGTGAAAATTCGCCCAGGACGCGTCGGTGATTTCGATACCGATTTGCCGCATGAGTTTTTCGCCGCTTTCGCCAATCAGCTCGGCATGAACCTGCACATCGATGTGCCGCGCGGCGAGAATCCGCACCACATCATTGAGTCTTGTTTCAAAGCCTTCGCCCGCGCTATGGATTTCGCGACGCAGATCGATCCACGCGTGCAGGGTGTGCTGTCGACCAAGGGCAGTCTCTAAATAATACGTTCCAATCGTTCAAAACGTTCAAGCCGGTTAAATCGTTTAGGACAGGATATGATTGCGATCATCGACTATGGGATGGGGAATCTGCGCAGCGTGCAGAAGGGAATAGAGCGCGCCGGCTTTGACGCCATCGTCACCCGTGACTTGGCGCAGATCGAATCCGCGCGCGGCTTGGTGCTGCCGGGTGTCGGCGCCTTCAGCGCCTGCATGGAGAACCTCGGCAAGTTCGGTCTCGTCGAGCCAATTCGCGACGTCGTGCGGCAGGAAAAGCCGTTCTTAGGGATTTGCCTCGGCTTCCAATTGTTGTTTTCGGAGAGCGAAGAGTTCGGCAAACAACAGGGACTCGATCTCTTCGGCGGCAAAGTGGTCGGTTTTCACGCTGCCGAGGATCTCAAAGTGCCGCATATGGGCTGGAATCGGATCGCGAAACAACAGGAATCGCCGTTTCTAGAAGGCATCTCGACCGGCGATTACGTTTATTTCGTCCATTCGTTCTACGTCGTGCCGCAGGACAACGCGATTATCGCCACAACGACCGACTATGGCCAATCGTTTGTCTCAAGCATCGCGACCGGTCGCTTGTTCGCTTGCCAGTTTCATCCGGAAAAGAGCCAAGAGCTCGGCCTGCGCATTCTTGCCAACTTCGGCCGTTTCGTGGCCTCGAACTAAACTTATGCTGATCATTCCCGCCATCGATCTCAAGGACGGGCGCTGTGTGCGTCTGTTTCAGGGAGAGATGGATAAAGAGACGGTCTATTTCGAAAATCCACTTGATGCGGCGAAACATTGGCTCGCGGAAGGCGCGACCTTTCTTCACATTGTCGACTTGAATGGCGCCGTCGACGGCCGACCCGTACATTTGAGTGAAGTCGAGGCGATCTGCAAGCAACCCGGATTGTCGGTTGAACTGGGGGGCGGCTTACGATCGATCGAAGCCGTGGAGACGGCTCTCACCCTCGGCGTGTCGCGCGTCGTGATCGGCACGGCAGCATACGACAATGCCGCCTTTCTCCGCGTGCTATTTAAAAAGTTTCCCGGCAAGATCGTCGTCGGCATCGACGCGCGCCAAGGCAAAGTTGCCGTCAAAGGCTGGAAAGAAACCACCTCGATGGACGCCGTTGAACTCGCCCAACGCTGCGAGCAAGACGGCGCCTCGCGCATCATCTACACCGACATCAGCCGAGACGGTACGAGCCACGGTGTGAATATCGGCGAGACGCTTAAAATCGCTAACTCAGTGAGAATCCCGATTATTGCCTCTGGCGGTGTTGCGACTCTGGACGACATTCGAAATTTGCGGCCGCTTGAGAAAGCCGGTGTCGAAGGCGTAATTGTCGGCAGAGCCCTTTACGGCGTTAGCTTTTCCTTTAGGGATGCAGCAATTGCGGTAAGTTGATTTTAAAGCGGTGCGCGACAAAAACGCAGTTTCTCACGTACAACTTTTTTCGTTTCTTTGATTCCCGTAATTTAAGCCGTGAGTGAACGTTTGACCTATCGTCTCAAATTGGCCGAAATCGAGATGCCAATCTTTGGTTGAACTAAGGCAAGGTGAGAGCCGTTAAAAATTCTTTTCGGTCATATAGCCGAAGTCGCGCAGCGCAAAATTACCCAGAACTACTTCTAAGATGCATCAGGTAATTGACTTCTGCGCGAATCCTATACTAACACGGAATCTTTTGTCGGTACTGCAAAACGCGGGCAGATAGGAGCACTGGCATGGTAAGGATCCGATTTAACAGGCGTCTGACCAAGGTGCTATACCACCTGTTTGGGTTGTCCTTGACATCGAATTGTCGATGGAGTCAAATTCACAATGAAAGAGGGGATATACTCATGAAACAGTCATTCTTTGGGGTTATAGGCGCTAGCCTTTTACTGTTTAGCTTATCGGCTCCGGCAAGCCGCAGCTTTGCCGAAGAAGCAGTCCAGGATGTAGGTTCTTATCCCGTTAGTCAGCAAAGAAGCCCTGGTTTCATTCATATTCTCGGCAGTGTCGTATTTACTGCGCTTCATTTGCCGTTAAAGATAGTAACATGCGCCGGAACACAAGCGACTGCCGCGGTAGCATATACGGCGACGTTTGGGGTTGAAGGTCATTACGACGGCGGAACCAATGGCAGAGACATTGGCGAAACAGCACGGCGTTCATGCACCGGATCATGGATAGTGCGGCCGTCCCAGGTTGTGCGAGATTACGGCGAGTGATCTACGAGCGCGGCGCAGATAACTCGATTGAGCGCTCGTCAGTGGAGATCCTTATGTAATATTTCTAGTTTCACGTACTAAGCGTATTTTTTCACTCGGTAGGGTAGTTAAATATTCCCGCCCGCACCATCTTCTGCTATATAGACATTATCCGAAAATCGAGAGCAGCGCGGCCTTCACTGTGTTTGCCGTCATTTTTCCAGAATTATCGTATTCGGCCTTTTCGCACCAAGCATTCCTTGGTGTGGAAATAAAAACACCTCTCCTTCTTTCAAGTTTCAATCCGGAGCCTTTGAGTACCCGATGATTGTAGGTCGCTATACAAGCAGCAAGAGTACAGCTGAGAACCTAGATTTACGCTAGGAGAATTTAAGTTGATTCGCTGGTACGGTACGCAACCGGCGATCCGTCGAAGTAAAAATTATAGTCCCGGATTGATATCAATGTTTTCTCAAGTTTGGCGTCTCGAAATGGTGAGGGTAAGACATTTACCGATACCGGATCCTCATGACTGACCACGGAATCCAATTTTCAATTGCATCCGCCGCGGCATGGGCACCGGGTGTGGAGACACAAGCTGACTGGTTGGCGTGGGCGAATGGCGACCTTACAATTAGTGGAGATCATGATCCCCCGGTCAAACTCATGGCGCCGATGCTGCGCCGGCGCGCCGGCTTTCTCGGTAAAATGGCTCTCGAAGTAGCTTATCAATGCTTGGGAAAGGAGGTCGAAGTACCTACGGTATTTTGCTCGCGTCATGGCGAGGTGACCCGTTCCGTCGATCTGTTAATGGATCTTGCCAAGGCCGTGCCGCTTTCTCCTACCTCGTTCGGTTTGTCGGTCCATAATGCAACCGCAGGGCTTTTCTCGATTGCGCGCAGCGACCATACCAACAGTATCGCGCTCGCCGCAGGTCAGAGTAGTGTGGAGCATGCGGTGATCGAAGCTTGCGGCCTGATTGCCGACGGCGAACCAAGAGTACTGCTGGTGGTGTACGACTGTCCGTTACCCGCGGTATACGGCGCGTTTCAGGATTGTCACGAACAACCGTTCGCTTGGGCGTGGTTGATGCATGCGCCGACCGACGACGTCCTCTCGCTTTCCTGGTCGTCCTTGGTGACAAACGACGCTTCCAGTGACGAGCGATTGTCCCCCGGGTTGGAGGTCTGGCGCTTCTATCTACGCAAAGATTCTTTACTCGGACGAACGTGCGATGGACGCCGGTGGCATTGGTCTCGAGATGCTTAGCGGTATTCGCCGGTCCTGGCGCGTGTTCGGTACCGGATTGGGTTTTTTGGCGGTGGGCGTGGGCGGAGTTTTTGTCTTTCCCGTGCTCAATCTGGTTATTCGAGAGCGGCAGCGACGAAAAGTGATCGCCCGCAAATTAGTTCAGCTCACTTTCCGTGGCATTGTCCGATCGATGTGCGCGTTCGGCGTTTTTCAGTACGAAGTCAAAGGATTGCAGCGATTGGACCGTCAAGGCCTGCTGATTCTTGCCAACCATCCTACATTGATCGATATTGTGTTTCTCATGGCGTTTGTCCCGCAAGCCGACTGCATTGTTAAAGCCCGCCTTTGGCGTAATCCTTTCACCCGCGCGACAGTGCGCGCCGCAGGCTATATCGCCAACGACGATGACAGTGTTCGTCTCATCGAAGATTGCGTTGTCTCGGTGCGAGACAGCGGCAATCTGATCATTTTTCCCGAGGGCACGCGCACGTCGGCGGATGGGGCGATTAGCCTAAAAAGAGGAGCGGCAAACATCGCGGTGCGCGCACCCTGCAACATTACGCCGGTGCGCATTCGCTGCGCGCCACCTATGCTGATCAAGGGAGAAAAGTGGTGGCGCCTGCCGGCGTGCTCGTCGCACTTCAGCTTTGACGTGATGGAGGACATCGACATCCAGCCATTTCTCGCCGCGGCGGGCAGCGAAGTTCTCGCTGCGCGCCAATTGACCGGCTACCTACAAGGATTTTTTAAAGATGAGCGCGATGGTCGTGCAAGCAATTGAAGACGAGATCAAGCAGCTGATCATCGATGTCCTGCAACTCGAAGACATCACGCCGGCCGATATCGACGCCGCGGCGCCGCTGTTTGTCGAAGGCCTCGGGTTGGACTCCATCGATGCGCTCGAACTTGGGGTCGCCATCCAGAAACGTTACGGCATTATTTTGTCAGCGAGCTCGGAGGAAAACCGCCGCCATTTTGCATCCGTTCGCGCGCTCGCCACTATGGTCGAGAACAATCGTAAGAACGAGGGCAAATTAAAATGACTCCGGCAATTCCACAGTCTAAGGAAGAAATTTATCCCTGGGTGGCTAACATATTGCACGAGATGTTCGAGCTCGATAAGAGCAAAATCACGCCGGAGGCGAACCTGTACACCGACCTGGATATCGACAGCATCGACGCGGTGGATCTGGCGGTGAAATTTAAAGATCTCACGGGCAAAAGGCTACGCCCGGAAGTGTTCAAGAGTGTGCGCACGGTTCAAGACGTGGTCAATGCGCTCTCAACGCTGCTCGCGGAGTAACTCCAGTGCGCCGGGCGGTAACGGTTTTGGCGGTCCTTATCACGCTGGTCTATCCATTGGCCATCTGGTTCGGCGAAGGGCGAATCGAACCACGTTTTCTTGCCGGCCTACTGTTGCTTACCGGATTGACCCGACTACCGACGTTGGTAGTGGAGCCATACCGGACTCTTGTGGTTGGGCGGCACGATGCTGTTGGTGATCTTGGCGATCTGGTTTAATGCGTTGCTCCCCTTGAAATTCTATCCGGTGTTCGTCAATGCAGCTTTGTTGAGCGCATTTATCTATAGTCTGATCGTACCGCCTTCCATGGTCGAGCGCTTCGCGCGGCTTCGTGAGCCGGAATTACCGGTTTCCGCGATGTATTACACGCGCCGCGTCACTCAAATCTGGTGTGTCTTTTTTGCGATCAATGGCGCCATCGCATTGATTACCGCGCTGTGGGCGTCAGCCGCGCTCTGGACGCTCTACAACGGTTTTATTGCCTATCTACTGATGGGTCTTCTGTTCACGGGTGAATACCTAGTGCGCTGGCGGTTTAGGCTACGGCATCATGGTTGACGCTCTCGATCTGTTAGATCTCTTGAACGCGCCGCGGTCGCCTTCCCAAACGGTTGGCTGGCGCGACGGCAGGCCGATGAGCTTCGCCGAGTTCCTCGCGCGTGTGCGCGCCTGGCGCGCTTTGCTGCGGCGCAGCAATGGGCGAACTTTCGCGCTCTATCTTGAAGACAGCATCGAATTCGCCAGCGCGTTATTCGGTGCTTGGCAGGCCGGAAAAATTGTCTACCTGCCCGGAGACAGTCTGCCGGCTACCTGTGCATCCTTGCGCCAAAGCGTCGATGGATTTTTAGGCGAGTTCTCCTCGGACTATTCGCCGCTGACACCGGCGTTGCCGCCAAACGAAGTGGACACGGATAATTTCCAGCATTTGCAATCCGACTTCCCCGGTTTGGTGCTGTACACTTCAGGCACGACGGGGGCGGCCCAGGCGATTCCGAAAAAGCTCGGCGCAGATGGCGCATGAGGTGGCTACGCTGGAAAAGCAGGTCGGCAAATTGCTTGGCGCCGCGGAGATCGTCGCAACGGTATCGCATCAACATATTTACGGGTTGCTCTTTCGTGTGTTATGGCCATTGGTTGCGGGACGCGCGCTGCACGCGCGCAGTTACCCCTATTTTGAGGAACTCATGCCGGTAGTATCGACTCGCGATTGTGTTTTGGTGTCGAGCCCGGCGCACTTGCAACGGTTGCCGGAAAATCCCTCCTGCTCCGAGGTGCGGCAGCGACTGCGCGCCGTGTTTTCCTCCGGTGGTCCTTTGACGTTCGAGGTTGCTCAAGAAGCGAATCGTTTGCTCGGTTCGGTGCCGATCGAAGTGTACGGCAGCTCAGAAACCGGCGGCATAGCCTGGCGCCAACAGCGCACAAGAATCGATGAGGCATGGGTACCGTTCCCAGGAGTCACCTGGCGCATCGAAGCACAAGAGGCTGTGCTTGAAGTCCGCTCACCCAATTTGCCCAATGACGCTTGGTTTCGCATGGCTGACAGGGTGGAGCCTGTGGGCGCAGATCGATTCTTGCTGAAAGGACGGATCGACCGGATCGCTAAGATCGAGGGCAAACGGATTTCTCTGACGGCGATAGAGACTGCATTGATAAGTTCCCCTTTGGTCGCTGATGCCCGCGTTGTTGTCATGCGAGAGCAGCGCGCGCCAACGAATTGCGGCATTTGTCGTGCTCTCGGAGATTGGCTCGATTCAATTGGCCGACCAAGGCAAATTGGCCCTCAATCGGTTTTTACGGGATAGCCTGCGCCAATCTGTCGAGCCGGTGGGCTTGCCGCGCATCTGGTATTACCTCGATGCGTTGCCGGTTAACGCGCAAGGAAAAACCACCTTTGCCGAACTGATCGCGTTACTCGGCGCGGCGCGACCGACAAGACCGCAAGAGCGGCTGCTCGAGAGAGACGGCGACCGTGCAGTCTTTGAACTCATCGCATCGCGGAACTTGCTTTATTTTGACGGCCATTTTCCTGGCCAGCCGATTCTTGCCGGCGTGGCGCAAGTCGATTGGGTTATTGCCTATGGACGGCAGTGCTTTGATTTGCCGCCGGTTTTTCGCGCCATCCACTCACTCAAATTCCACCGCGTGATTCCGCCCGAAACGGCAATCAAGCTCGAGCTGATGCACGAACCGAGCAAATCATCTTTAGCGTTTAGGATCAGCTCGCCGGCTGGCCGGCATGCCAGCGGGCGAGTGGTATTCGGAGCGACGCATGTTTAACCCTTGCGTGGTGATTCCTATCTACAACCACGATAGGGCCATCGGCGCCGTCGTTGATGGAGTTCTCGCGCAAAAATTGCCCTGTATTTTGGTTGACGATGGCAGCGGCCCCGCATGTGCCAGCGTACTCGACGCGTTGGCGGCCGCCACGCCCAAAAAAATCACCTTGCTGCGCCATCCAAACAATCGCGGCAAAGGCGCCGCCGTGCTTAGCGGTGTTCGTCATGCGGCGCAATGCGGTTATAGTCATGCCGTGCAGATCGACGCCGATGGCCAGCACCGGGTCGCCGATATCCAACGCTTTGTCGAACAAGCCGCAGCCCAGCCGCAGGCGGTGATCGTGGGTTGTCCGGAGTACGATAGGACGGCGCCGGCACTCCGGCTTTCGGCGCGCTACTTGACCCATATTTGGGTATCGATCAATACGCTATCACGTCAAATTAAAGACTCGATGTGCGGTTTCCGCGTCTATCCGCTGGCGGCGCTCATCGAGTTGGATCGAACCCACAAACTTGGCGAACGGATGAATTTCGATATCGAAGCGCTGGTACGGCTCCATTGGGCCGGCGTGAAAATCATCAATCTGCCGACGCCGGTCAGTTATCCCAGCGATGGCATCTCGCATTTTCGCGGCGGGCTCGATAATTTCTTGATCTCGCGCCTGCACGCGACGCTTTTCTTTGGCATGCTCGTGCGTTCACCGAGGTTGGTCGCGCGCAAATGGGGTGCTCGATGAGCCCACCGATAGCGGCCAGCCGGGCTGAGCACTGGGCGCAGATCAACGAATTCAGTTTTCTCACCGGCATGCGCTTGCTTTATTGGCTCGCGCGATTATTTGGCCGGTGGCCGTTCCGACTCCTGCTCTATCCGGTGGTGCTGTGGTACCTGCTCGCCAAACCGGCGGCCCGTCGGGCGTCTAAGGCGTACTTAAAGCGGTTGTCGTCGTCCAATCGTGCTCCCGGAATCGACTGCGGAATGATCGGCGTATTGCGCCATTTCGCCTCGTTCGGCGAAAGCATTCTCGACAAGATGCTTTTGTGGAGCGGCTCATTCGACGCCGATTCGGTAAAATTCTACGGCCTCGATCTTATCCGCGGCCAAATCGCCGCACAACGCGGCGGTATTTTGATTTGTTGTCATCTCGGTAATTTGGAGTTATGCCGGGTTCTGTCGAGGCGTCAGGCCGGGCTCAAGCTCACGGTGCTGCTGCATACCAAGCATGCCGCGAGATTTAACCAACTCCTGGCGCAATTCGATCCTCAGAGTCAGCTAAACCTAATGCAAGTGACTGAGATCACCCCGGCGGCCGCTGCTTTGCTGGCGGCGAAAGTTGCCCACGGGGAATTTGTCGCCATCGCCGGCGATCGCATTCCGGTGTCGGCCAATCCGCGCGTCGCCTTGGCAAATTTTCTCGGTGACTTGGCGCCATTCCCGATCGGGCCCTATATTCTTGCCAACCTGTTTCAATGCCCGGTGTATCTTTTATTTTCACTGCATACTGAACGACGCTGGGAAATTCATTTTGAATTGTTCCGTGAATCGATTCGGCTGCCGCGCCAGGGCCGCGACGAAGCCCTCGCTGCGCTAGTCGACAGGCTACGCCGCGCGGCTTAGAATCTTTTTGCCGGCGCGCGCCGTTGGAATGGTTTAACTTTTACGATTTCTGGCAGCTGCCGAAACTGGATGGAGCCGATGTATCCCACTGACTCAAAGATCGCGCCGCGCTCTGTTTGCTTCGACCGGGGACGGCTGCGGATCGAAGACATCGTTGATATCGCCGAGGGCTCGGCTTGCGCCGAGTTTGTCCGATGCGCCGGAGTTTCGCGCTGATATTGCACGCGGCGCCGACTTTCTCGACCGCTTGCTCCGCGAACAGGGCTCGATCTATGGCGTGACCACGGGCTTTGGCGATTCCTGCACGGTGACGGTTCAGCCGGAGTTGGTCGCTGAGTTGCCGCGCCATCTTTATACCTTCCACGGCTGCGGCTTGGGCGAATATTTCACATCCCGCGCAAACCCGCGCCGTGATCGCGACCCGGCTGGCCTCTTTGTGCAAAGGGTTTCTCCGGCGTCAGCTGTCGCATTGCTCGAACAACTGGTGCGTTTGCTGCGGTGCGATATTCTGCCGCGGATTCCATCCGAAGGTTCGGTCGGCGCCAGCGGCGATCTCACGCCGTTGTCTTATCTTGCCGCCGTGCTGTGCGGCGAGGGGGAAGTCTGGCGCGATGGCGCAGCGGCGCCGGCGGCGCAGGCTTTGTCGGCGCCGGGTATCGCGCCGCTGAAACTGCGGCCCAAGGAAGGCTTGGCGATCATGAACGGCACGGCGGTCATGACCGCTCTGGCTTGTCTGGCCTACGCCCGCGCCGAATATCTTACGCGGCTTGGTGACGCGGATAACGGCATTGGCCTCGTTCGCGCTGGACGGCAATGCCGACCATTTTGACGCCGACGCTGTTCTCGGTCAAAGCCCCATCGCCGGCCAGCAGCGGGTTGCCGCATTGGCTGCGCGCGGACTTACCGATGCCAGGAACCGCCGCGCAAACGGCAAGCGGCTGCAGGACCGCTATTCGATCCGCTGCGCGCCCCACGTGATCGGCGTGCTGGCCGATGCGTTGACCTGGCTGCGCGAGTCGATCGAGAACGAGCTCAACAGCGCCAACGACAATCCGATCATCGATGCGGCCGGCGAACGGGTTCTGCACGGCGGCCACTTCTACGGCGGCCATATCGCGTTCGCCATGGACAGCATGAAAAATGCCGTGGCCAATTTGGCCGATCTGCTCGACCGGCAGATGGCGCTGCTGGTGGACAGCCGCTACAACAATGGCTTGCCGGCCAACCTGTCCGGCGTCGTCGGGCCGCGCGCCGCGATCAATCACGGTCTCAAGGCGTTGCAGATCAGCGCCTCGGCGTGGACGCGCGGAAGCGCTGAAGTTGACCATGCCGGCCTCGGTGTTTTCGCGCTCCACCGAGTGCCATAACCAGGACAAGGTCAGCATGGGCACGATTGCCGCGCGCGATTGTCTGCGCGTGCTTGGAGCTGACCGAACAAGTCGCCGCGGCGCTGCTGATCACCGTGCGCCAGGGCGCTTGGCTGCGCTGCCGCTTGAATCCGTCGTCTGCGCCATCAGCCGGCGCTGCAGACGAATGCTGCGACGCGCTCGGCGCCGATATTGCCGTGGTCGAAGAAGACCGCGCGCCTCGAGCCGGATCTGCGATTGCTGCTGGAACGCATCCGCGTGATCGGGCTTGGAAGCTTTATGAGTAAGCGCATCCAGCCGCTGGTTTGCCGAGACCGAAACCCAAGTGCAGTTTTTCGATCTCGATCCGATGGAAGTCGTTTGGCACGGTCACTATGTCAAATATCTCGAGATCGTTCGCGGCGTCTTGCTCGATACCATCGACTACAACTACGCCGCAGATGAAGGCCTCGGGGTATGTTTGGCCGGTGATCGATATGCACCTGCGTTACATCGCGCCGGCGGTCTTACGGCCAGCGGCTTAAGCTGCGCGCGGAAATCGTCGAGTGGGAGAACCGGCTCAAGATCGCCTACCTGATCACCGATGCGCTGAGCGGACGCCGGCTCAGCCGCGCCAGCACCACCCAAGTCGCGGTGGAGATCGCCACCCGCGAGATGTGTTTTGTCTCGCCGCCCGTGCTGTTTGAAAAATTGGGAATAGCGCCATCGTGACACAGCGCGGGCGATCTGGGCTTTTGCTCATGGCGTGCTTGCCCGCTCTTGGGCGCCGCGCCCGTGGCGACAATTCAAGTCGATGCTTGCCAAACCGAAGGTGCTGTGCGGCCGCTTCGACCAGAACAAACAGCTGGTCGGTTTGAAAAAGCCAGTGACCTCCAACGGCCGCTTCTGTGTCGTCGCCGACAAGGGCGTGCTTTGGCGCACGCTGCAGCCGTTTCCCAATACCTTGCGGCTTACCCGCGATGAGATCGTCCAGATTCGCGGAGAGCGTGTGGCTTGCGGCTCGACGCCAAGCAAGGAACCCACGGTGCGGCATGATCAATAATGTGTTGTTCTCCTTGCTCGCGGGCGATCTGGGCCAACTTGAAAAACTCTTCGAAATCGATGGCAGTATCGAGAGCGGCCACTGGAACGTGACCTTGAAAGCGCGCGAGCCGGGTTTGGCCAAAGTTATCGGCGCAATCGTCTTAGAGGGCGGTGTCTATGTGCAGCAGGTCACCATCAGCGAGGCCAGCGGCGACCGCACGACGATCGTGTTCACGGCCATCGAGACCGGTGAGGCGCCATGACTGCCGACGAGGCGGCTTTGTTTTGAAGCGGCGTAACCTGCTCGCAGGTTTTTGGGGATTGGTGGTCGGCCTGCTGTGTCGCACAATGCGTACCTATGGCTGGGGCAGCGGATCGCGCCCGACACCGATATTCTCGCGCTGCTGCCGGCGCAACGACAGGATCCCGTGCTGCAGCAATCTTTCGCGCGCATGGCCGAGGCCGCGCAGCAACGGTTGATTGTCGCTCGTCGGCGCCGATGATTGGGCGGAGGCGAGGCGCGCCGCGGATGCTTACCGCGCCGTGCTGAAGTCTCGCGATGACCTCATGCAATTGAACGAACACGTCACGGATCAAGCCCTGGCTGATGGATTGGCGCAATTCCAACGGCATCGTGCGCTTTTATTCACTGGCGCAAGACGAAGCGGCATTACGCGATCAAGGTAAAGAATACTGGGTCGACGTGGCATTGACCAACCTCTACAGCCCGTTTGGCGGCGTCAAGCCTAGTCGCTTGGCAGGACGATCCGTTTGGTTTGTTCGGCGCTTGGGTGCAAGCGCGCGCGCAGGAAACCCCGGTTCGGCCGCGCGACGGCCGGCTCTATGTCGGTGACGGTCAGCGCGAATATGTCGTGTTGCCGATCACGTTGCGCGTCCCCGCGTTTTCTTTGGCGGCGCAGCAGGCCACCATGGCGCTGCTAGAGCAGGCCCGCCGTGCCGCGCAAAAGATCGTGCCCCAAGTCGAAGTGCTGGCTGCGGGCGTGATCGTCCATGCCGCCGCCGCCGGCGAACAAGCGAGTTGGGAATTATCCGATCATCGGCTTTGGCTCGATTCTTGGCATCGTACTTTTGATTTGGATGGCATTTCGTTCGCTCAAGCCGATCGCGCTGGTGATGTTGTCGGTCGCCGTCGGTTGCCTAGGCGCCCTGTCGCGTCTGCTGGTTGTTGTTCGACCGCCTCCATTTGTTGACGCTTGGTATTTGGCGCCAGTCTCATCGGCGGAGCGCAGGATTATGGGATTTATTTTCTGTGCAATCGGGTTGGCGCCGATGCGCAGGTCGATTCATGGCAACTGTTGCGGCGCTTGCTACCGGCACTGCTGCTCGCGTTGATTACGACTGTCGTCGGCTATATGGGCCTGGCGCTTACGCCTTTTCCGGGATTGCGCCAGATCGCGGTATTTTCCGCGCTCGGGCTGGTATTCGCGTGGCTGACCGTGGTCTTTTGGTTTCCCTTGCTCGTCGGCCCAGACACTTTGGGAAAAATCCAGCTCGCCGACTGGTACACGGGCTCTATGGCGCGCTGGCCGTTACTGGGTCGCGATCGACGGACGCTCGTCGTGGCGATGATATTCGCCGCGCTGGCCATTTTTGGTTGCTCACGTCTCGGCATCAGTGATGACATCCGGTTGCTGCAAAACCCGCCCAAGACATCTGCTCGATGATCAAATCAAACTGAGTCAATTGCTGGATCTGCCGACGCCCGCGCAGTTCTATCTGGTGCGCGGTGCCACGGCCGAGGCAGTGCTGCAGCGCGAGGAAGCGCTCAAGCAGCGGCTCGATCCGCTGATCGAAAAGCGTCTCATCAGCGGCTATCAGGCGATGTCGAATTGGGTGCCTTCTGAGCGCACGCAGGCCGCACGGGTTCAACTGATCGAGCAGAAAGTTCTAAGCGACAGTGGACCGTTGGTAGTTTTGGCCGCACGAATCGGCGAAGACGATAAATGGATTACTGCTACCCGGGAGCGTTTCCGGGCATCGGCATTGCCGCTGCGCCCTGACGATTTTCTGACAACTCCCACCAGCGAGCCGTGGCGGTATCTTTGGATCGGCAAGGTGGACGCCGGTTACGCCAGCATCGTCGCGGTGAAAGGCCTAAGCAGAACCGGCTTGCCGATCTTGGAAGATGCCGCGGCAGGGCTCGATGGCGTGCGTTGGGTGGATAAAGTGGACGCGATCTCATGGGTGCTCGGCTACTATCGGCACTATATGAGTTGGGTGGTCGCGTTCTCTTATATCGCGGTGTATGGATTACTGTACCCGCGCTATCGTGGCGCCACCTGGCGCGTGCTGGCGCCGACGGCGCTGGCCAGTATTGCCACGCTCGCTCTCCTGGGCATCGCCGGTCAGAGTCTGCAGTTGTTTCACGTGTTGGCGCTGATGCTGATGCTCGGCATCGGCGTCGATTATGGAATTTTTCTTCAGGAACATGGCGTCCGTCGCGATCCCATTGCCTGGCTTGCCGTGGTGCTTTCCGCTTTGAGCACGTTGCTTTCCTTCGGCCTGCTGAGTCTAAGCAAGACTCCGGCGCTGCAGGCATTCGGACTGACCATGCTGATCGGCACCACCGTGGTGTGGTTGATCGTTCCTTGTTTCGACAACCATCCGGTGGAAAAGGAAGAGGCAACGCGAGGGTTTTGATCATTATGGAGTACCGGCGAGAAAGCGTCGCTGTGCGTTGACGTGTTGGTGATCGGGGCAGGCCCCGCCGGCTCGCTGGCGGCGGCATTGCTGCGGCAACAGGGCCGGCAGGTGTTGGTGCTCGAGCGCGAACAGTTTCCGCGCTTCAGCATCGGCGAAAGCTTGCTGCCGCAAAGCATGGAATACCTCGAACAGGCGGGCATGCTGCGCGCGGTGCAACAAGCGGGATTTCAATTGAAAAATGGCGCGGCTTTTGTGCGCGGCGAGCAGTACACCGAGTTCGATTTTAGCGATAAATACTCATCGGGTTGGAGCACGACCTACCAAGTTGCAGCGCGCCCGCTTCGACCATCTGTTGGCGCTCGAAGCCGAGCGTCATGGGCGCCGAAGTTCGCTATCGACACGAAGTCACTCGCCGTCGATTTGAACGGCGCCCGACCGCGCGTGACGGTGAAGGACCCGCAGGACCATGAATATTTCGTCGAAGCGGGCTTTATTCTCGATGCCAGCGGCTTTGGCAGGGTTCTGCCGCGACTGCTGCAACTGGAAACGCCGTCGAATTTTCCCGTGCGCGGATCGATTTTCACCCATGTTGAAGACCGTATCGCGCGGTCCGAATTCGATCGCAACAAGATTCGCGTAACCGTCCATCCTTCGAATCACGACGTTTGGTATTGGCTGATTCCTTTCGCCGGCGGCCGCTCTTCGATCGGTGTGGTGGCGGAAAGGAGTTTCCTGGCGCGCTACGAAGGAAGCGAAACGGAACGCCTGCAAGCATTGATCGGTGAAGATCCGTCGTTGAGCCGTTTACTACGCAACACGCAATGGGATACTCCAGCGCGCCAGATCGTCGGCTATGCCGCCAATGTCAAATCGCTGTGCGGACCAGGCTATGCGCTGCTCGGCAATGCCGGCGAGTTTCTCGATCCGATTTTCTCTTCCGGTGTGACGATCGCTTTCAAATCGGCCAGTCTTGCGGTGACCGCGCTACGCCGTCAATTCGCCGGCGAAACGGTCGACTGGTACGACGAATTCGCTGCGCCGCTTAAGCGCGGCGTCGATACCTTCCGTGCTTTTGTCGAGTCGTGGTATCGCGGCGGTTTCCAGAGGATCATTTTTCGCGCCGATCCTCCGGCGGAGCTTCGGGCGCATGATCTCCGCAATTCTCGCCGGCTATGCCTGGGACCAGACCAATCCCTACGTGCGTGACACCAAGCGGCGCTTGGCGGCGCTGGAGGAACTGTGTTGCGAGCCATGATCCGGGTTCTGGCTGCAACGGGATTGTCCGCTTTGGCGTTTGCCGCCTGCGTGCGCCAACCCCAGCCAGCCCGGCTTGGACTGAAACTGGCGCCGGCTACGTTGGGCGAATCGATCAGCTTGCAGCAGCATCTCAGGGTTGAGCGGGAAGGCCGCATCGATGAGCTTGACGCCGCTCTCGAAGTCGATCCTGACCGGCTCGACATGGTCGGTTTCGTGCTCGGCCAACGGATTCTCACATTGCACTATGACGGTCGGCAGTTGCAGTCCTGGCGTCATCCGATTGGTGCCGGAGCAGCTGCGCGGCGAAGATGTGCTGGAAGATTTGCAACTCACGCTGTGGCCCGCTGATGCCATCAGGCAAGCCTTAACGGCCGGCTGGACTCTTGAAGAAAGCGGCCGGCGTCGCACGCTGTTATTGGACGCGGCACCCGTGATGATAATCGACTATGATAGTGAATCGCGTTGGAACGGTAAAATCGAATTGGCGAATCTACGGTACCAATATCGACTGACGATCCAGTCGGTTGCGAACGGTCCATGACCACGATTTATCTCAATCAGCTGGGAATCATCAGCCCGCTGGGAAACACACGTCGGAGAGACCAAGCGGCGCATGTTGGAATGGGCGGAGAGCGGCGTGGCGCCGACCGATTTCTATTCACCAGGGCGTCCACTGCCGCTCGGCCGGATCGATCCGGCATTGTCATTGCCGCCTGTCTGCTAACCTGCCCTGGCGCGCGCGCAGCCGCAACAATCAGCTCGCACTAGCGGCCTTGAATCAGATACGTCCGGCGGTCGCCAGCGCGATTGAACGATTTGGCAGTCATCGTGTCGGTATCGTGATCGGCACCAGCACCTCGGGGATTGCCGACGGAGAAAAAGCGTTGCGCGAGTACGCATCATCGGGGATACTGCCCTCGTCATTTCACTACGGCCAGCAGGAGTTGGGTTCGCCTGCCGCCGCATTGGCGCAAACACTGGGCACGACGGGGCCAGCTTTCACTCACTCCAGCGCCTGTGCCTCGAGCGCCAAGGCCTTGGCCAGTGCGGCGCGTTTGATTCTGATGAAGGCTTGCGATGCAGTTATTGCCGGCGGAGTCGATACCTTATGCGCGTTCACCTTGGCCGGCTTTGCGGCGCTTGAATCGCTCAGCGCGACGCGCTGTAATCCGCTCAGCCGCAACCGCAATGGCATCAATATCGGTGAAGGCGCGGCGCTGTTTCTCATGAGTTGCCAACCGGCGGCGGTCGCGCTGTGCGGCTGGGGCGAGTCCTCGGATGGCCATCATATGTCGGCTCCCGATCCGGCTGGGGTCGGTGCGCGAATGGCGATGGAACGGGCTTTAGCACGCGCCGGAATTGGCGTCGCGCAGGTGGATTACATAAACCTGCACGGTACCGCGACGATTCAAAACGACGCAATGGAAGCGCGGGTCGTTCATGCGCTGTTCGGCGATAGGGTTTCGGTCAGCTCGACAAAACCGTTTACCGGACATGCGTTGGGCGCGGCCGGCGCGATCGAGGCTGGACTGTGCTGGCTGGCTATGCAGGATGATAATCCCACCGGCATGCTCCCGCCGCATCTTTGGGATGGCGTAGCCGACCCCGACTTGCCGGAATTGAACGTGGCCGAGCCCGGCGCGAGTTTAGGCCATTCGTTGCGCTGGGTACTGAGCAATTCATTCGCCTTTGGCGGCGCCAACGCGACGCTAGTATTGGGCCGGGAATGAGATGAGTATTCCGGATATTCGATCTTTGCTGCCGCATTCAGGTCCGATGGTGTTGCTTGACCGGGTTATTGCCGCCGACGAAGAAAGTCTATGCGCTGAAGTGCGCATTCGCCAAAACAGTCTGTTTTGTAATGCGGACGGTGTCGGCGCTTGGGTTGGTCTGGAGTACATGGCCCAAGCGATCGGCGCCTATGCAGGATATACGGCCAAATTGCGCGATGACCCGATTCAAGTCGGATTTTTGCTTGGCACGCGACGTTACGAGTGCTAGCCAGCCATTGTTCGCGGTGGGTAGCTTGCTGAAAGTTTATGCTAAGCGAGTCTTTCAAAGTGAAAATGGTCTGGCGTCTTTTGAGTGTCATATTGACGACGAGAACGGGCAAGTGGCCGCGGCCAATGCTCACGGTTTTTCAGCCTGCCGATGCTGAAGCAGTCTTTGAGGGCAGTTCGGCATGAGTCAGAGCGTGTTGGTCACCGGCTCGAGCCGCGGCATCGGCAAGGCGATCGCTGTGCGACTGGCGCGCGACGGTTACGATATTGTCGTGCACTGCCACAGCCGCCGGGACGAAGCTGATGGCGTGGCCCAAACCATCATCGATCTCGGCCGCCAGGCGCGGGTGCTGCAATTCGATATCGGCGATCGCGCACTGGCCGCGGCGACTTTGGCAGCCGATATCGCGCAGCATGGCTGCTATTATGGCGTGGTCTGCAACGCCGGCATCGTCCGTGACAATGTTTTCCCGGCAATGAGCGGTGAGGATTGGGATGCTGTGCTGAAAACCAATCTGGACGGATTTTACAACGTGCTCAATCCGCTGATCATGCCCATGGTGCGCCGTCGAGCCCCGGGCCGTATTGTCACCATATCGTCGGTTGCCGGTTTGATCGGCAACCGCGGCCAAGTCAATTACAGCGCGGCCAAAGCCGGGATCATCGGCGCGACCAAGGCTCTGGCGCTTGAACTGGCCAGCCGTGAGATCACCGTGAATTGTGTCGCGCCGGGATTGATCGAGACCGAGATGATCAGCGGTGTGCCTTTGGATGAGGCGCTCAAACTGATTCCCGCGCGCCGAATCGGCAAACCGGAGGAAGTTGCCGCCGCCGTAAGTTTTCTGCTTGGGAGAAGACGCCGCGTATATCACGCGCCAAGTCATTTCCGTGAACGGAGGGTTGGCGTGAACCGACGCGTCGTTGTAACCGGCATGGCAGGGATCAGCCCCATCGGCAATGACTGGCCCGCCGTGCGCGCGCGTTTGGAAAGTTATCGCAATGCCATCACCAGGATGGAAGAGTGGGCCGGCTACGATGGCTTGAACACCCAGCTCGGCGCGCCGGCGGCAAAATTTGCGCTTTCCGAACGTTACACGACCAAAGCAACCCGGAGCATGGGCCGAGTGGCATTGATGGCGACGCGCGCCAGCGAACTGGCGCTCGTCGATGCCGGTCTCATCGATGATCCGCTGTTGAAAAGCGGCAATCTCGGCATCGCCTATGGCTCGTCGGCCGGGTACGCCGAAAGCGATCTGCGATTTTGGCAAGATGATCGACGAGAAAAGCACCAAAGGCATCAACGCAACCACCTATATCAAAATGATGGGCCACACCGCGCCGGTCAATCTCGGTGTCTTTCTCGGCATCACCGGCCGGATCATTACCACTTCCAGCGCCTGCACTTCGGGAAGCCAAGGCATCGGTTACGCCTATGAAACCATTCGTGCCGGTCACCAAGTCGCGATGATCGCCGGCGGCGCCGAAGAATTATGCGTCACCGAGGCCGCAGTGTTCGATACCTTGTTTGCCACCAGCGTGCGCAATGATGCCGCCGAGACCACGCCGCGTCCGTTCGATGCCGAGCGCGATGGCCTTGTGCTGGGCGAAGGCGCTGGCACGCTGATTCTCGAGGAGTTGCAACATGCCCGCGCGCGCGGCGCGACCGTCCATGCCGAAATTGTCGGCTTCGGCACCAACAGCGACGGCGCTCACGTGACCCATCCCAGTGCCACGACGATGCAAATTGCGATGGAGTTAGCGTTGGCAGATGCGCAGCTGCCGCCGTCGGCAATCGGTTACGTGAACGCTCACGGCACGGGCACTCAACATGGCGATGTCGCCGAATCGCAGGCGACGCGGAGTATTTTTCGCGACCGCGTGCCGATCAGTTCGTTGAAGAGCTACATGGGCCACACGCTTGGCGCTTGTGGGGCATTGGAAGCATGGATGAGTATCGAAATGATGCGCGCCGGCTGGTTCGCCCCGACGATCAATCTAAGCCAGGTCGACCCGGAATGTGCTGATTTGGATTACATCGTGAGAGAAGGGCGCGAGCTTCAGTGTGAATATGTCATGTCGAACAATTTCGCTTTCGGCGGCATCAACACGTCGCTGATTTTTCGCCGATGGGTTTAACAATCCGGCCCGAAGTCTTTATCCTCGATGGAGGGGGAATGGAGGTCGCGAATGTTCAAGATCGTCCGAGCTAGGGTGATTTGACTCAAGCTCGCCGATGAATAGGCTCGGCGCTGTTTGCTTTCAAGTTGCCCCGCCCGGAGTATTCGGTTTATAGTTCCAATGTCGATTTTAGAAAGGAGTAACGTGGAATGAAAAAAATAACTTGCTCAACGGTTCTCTTGTTGGTTGCTCTAAGTGTCACCTCGCCTGCCCATGCGCGCGATACAAAATACCTGCTACCCATCGAGCCGGCCTTGGCAGTTAAAGATGCGAAGGATAAACTTGACGGCTCGGTTAAATTCTTTTTCGGCAATCAAGAGACCCCAAAAATTCTCACCAAGCTGAGCACGGATATGACCAATCAAAAGACCAATGCCGTCGGCAAATCCGATGAAAGGGCGTGCAATTGGGTGTTTCTCTCGGCCATGATTCAGCTGGAAAAACGCGCCAAACAGTTGGGCGCCAATGCGGTTGTAAATATAGTCAGCTATTATCAGAAAAATGTCATGTCGAGTCCGACCGAGTTCGAATGTCACGCTGGGGCGATAATGGCCGGCGTCGCTTTGAGGGGCGAATTTGTCAAGATCGCTGAGTAATGAAGTCATCTTGGCGTAATTCTTTTAGTCGATAAAACCGTATTGCGCCGACGTGGCTAGCCGGTTGGAACGGCTCGCGAAATTAAGTTTCGAACGAAACAACGACCTACCGCTATGAAACTGTTTATTAGTTTCACCGTTGGTCTCGCGGTATCTCTCGCCGCGGTCTGGCCCAGCCAGGCCCGTGACGATAAGTATCTATTGCCGATCAAAGCTGCTCTGGAATCTAGCGACGCTCGTGAAAAGCCTGACGGATCGGTAAAATTTTTCTTCGGTAAGCAATCAACCCCGCCGGTCATAACCAAGCTGGGGAGTGTGACACCGCATGGGAAAGCCCACTACGCGCCGCACCGACGATATGAAAGCGTGCAACGCGGCGTTCCTAGCCGCCCTGGTGGACTTTCAAAAGCGCGCTAAGAAAGCAGGCGCCAATGCCGCGGTGAATATCGTCAGCTATTATAAGAATGTAGAAATGTCGAGCACGACCGAGTTCGAGTGTCACGCCGGAGCGGCCGCGCATGCGATATTGCGGGGCGATCTCGCCAAGATCGCCGATGAATGATTGCGCTCGGCCGTCGGCGACTCTATGGCTGTTGGACGCAAGCCAGGTACAAGAAGACGATCTGGCATTTTTCGCAGCACAGCTGGGCGCAAGCGAAGCACAGCGATCATCGAGGTTTATCAGGCAAGAACGTCAGCGGCAGTTTCTTCTCGGGAGAATACTACTCAGAATTGCCGTTGCGGATCTCACTGGGTTGTCCCCTAATGAGATTCACGTAAATGAAAGACCGGGAAATTCCCCGCGCTTGATCTTTCTTGGCCGGCGACCTTTACTCGCAAATTTCAGTCTGTCGCACAGTCGCGAATGGGTGGCTTGCGCGACTAGCGCGCAGGCGACTCTCGGGTTGGACATTGAAGTCATCGATCCCAGACGCGACATCTTCGGCATCAGCAAAATAGCTTTTCAGCCGAGTGAACATTCTTGGCTAAAGTCACAGCCCAAGGCTGAAAGAGCGTCGGCTTTTTATTCGCTCTGGTCCGCGCGGGAGGCTTTATTTAAGCTGCAGTGCAATCTCGGCCGCGAGATCGATGGGCTACCATTGTTTGGAGATAAAAACGCACTTCAATCCAACGGCTGGCACCGCTATCAACTGCCAATTGGGAATCTGAGTGTGGAAGTTTTTAGCGACCGGCAGTTGTCGAGATTCCGTCAAAAAATCTTAAGCGGATTAACTCGCGCAGATTTGGAAAACAGCGCTGGAGCGCTACGATGTCCAGCGCCGATTGAGCAACCCTAGTCGCGGTCCTTCCTAATTCGCCACAAATACAGGGTATGCTGGTGCTTATACCCGCCGAGTTTGAGCTCGTAACCAGGTAATTTCACCGTCACGTCCGGCTCCCATCCTGCGATGCCGAAGTCGTGGGCGACGATGCGGGCGCCGGGCTTTAGCATTTTCTGCAAGTTGGGTTTTATCTTTTCGTTAAACCACGGCAGCATGTAGAGGGTGATTACCGAAGCTGGGGAAATATCGGCTTTTAACGCATCTTCGTCGCGGAATTCTACCAGATGAGCGACGCCAGCGGCTTTCGCTTCCTTGCGCGCTTGGTCCAGGAGCAGTTTGTCCATTTCGATCCCGACCGCATGAATGCCGTATTTCTGCGCGGCGCGAATGACGATCCGGCCGTCACCGCTGCCGAGATCGTAGAGCACGTCGCCTTTTTTGACTTCGGCCAGTTCGAGCATTTTATCGACGACTTCGATCGGTGTCGGGACGAATGGGATTTCCTCAGGATAGTCGGCGTGGATGCTGCCGACTCGAACAGTCATGAGCCAGCTGACTAACACGCCGACAACAAAAGTTTTCATCGCGCGCCGTCATATCACAGGTAGGTCTAAGCGCCAAATCCGCGTGATTTGTTTTTTGTCTCTAAAGTTGAGTATATGAAGTATGGAAAATGACACCGCTGAACAGACCCACAAGCGCCCTCCAATTTCCTTGCCTTTTTACTACGGCTGGTTCGTCATCTCGCTGTGTTTCTTAACCACTTTAACCAGCGCGGGCGTGCGATCTTCGCCGTCGGTGTTGATCCATCCGCTGGAGGCGGAATTTGGCTGGAGCCGGACGCTGATCGCGTCGGCCGTCAGCATGAACCTGTTGCTGTTCGGCGTTGCGGCGCCGATTAGCGGGTGGTTAATCGATCGCCTCGGGCCGCGCAAAGTGATGTTGGGCAGCCTGTCTGTTATTGATCGTCGGCGTCAGCGGGACGATGATGATGACTCAGTTCTGGCAGTTTTTTCTCGTATGGGGCGTTATCGTCGGCCTTGGCGCGGGAGGCGTGGGATCGGTTTTGACCGCCACCGTCGGCAATCGCTGGTTTGTCGCCAAGCGCGGTCTTGCGCTCGGTATTCTCGGCAGCGCCAGTTCAACCGGACAAATTATCTTTCTGCCGCTATTCATGGCGATGATCACCTACGCCGGATGGCGCTTGGGGTCTATGGCATTGATCGTCGTCGCGCTGATTCTCCTGCCGCTGATTTTTCTTGTTCATGCGCGACGATCCGTCGGAAGTCGGTTTGGAACCCTATGGCGCGGGCGACCCCAAAGCCATGGCTCAGGGCGGCGCGGCGTCGCTGCGAGGGATGTCGTCCAAGAATGCAACTATCACTGCGAAAGAGGTCATCACTCATCCGACTTTTTGGCTGCTCGCCGGGAGTTTCTTTGTGTGCGGCGGTACGGCCAACGGACTGATCGGCACGCATCTGATTCCGCACGAAATCGAAATCGGCATCCCCCAAATCGCCGCCGCCTCGTTGCTCGGCATTATGGGCGGACTCAACATGGTCGGAACGATTTTTTCCGGCTGGATGATCGACAAAGTCCAACCGCAGCGCTGGCTGGCTCTCGTTTATGCGCTGCGCGGTTGTTCTTTGCTGATCTTGCCGTTCGTGCACGACTTCACCGGCCTGGTCTTTTTCGCGATTGTCTATGGTCTGGACTGGTTTGCCACGGTGCCGCCATCGATGGCGATCACCGCCGATACTTTCGGCAGGCAAAACGTCGGTAAAGTTTACGGCTGGATTTTTATGTCACACCAGATTGGCGCGGCCATCATGGCCTCGACCGCCGGCGCGATCCGGACTTGGATGGGCGATTACCAGTTCGCTTTTCTTTCAGGCGGCGTGATCGCGATGATCGCCGCCGGATTGGCGCTGCAGATCAAGATGAAGCCCAAAGAAATTACGACGACACCGTCGGCCAGCGTGCAGCCGGCGGGAGCTTAAGGAAAGTAGAAGGGATAAAGGCGGAAGGATGAAGTGAAGACTTTAAGAATTCCGCCGTGTACTGCCATTCTTCTGCTTTAGTCCGATTCGGTGAAGTTCGATACCTTCCACTCAGTTCCCTCTTTGCGGGTGGTGACGAGCCACTTACGAGTGAAAGAAGTGTTATCACTCGAGTGAATGGTGCCTTCGAACAGAAACGAAGCTCTTTGATCGCCCTCTTTCTTTTCGAGTAACGTGTAGTTGACACGGGGTTTTTGGGTCGACGCATCGATGGATTGCCCGGAGGTAAGGCGCAGCTCGTCATTAATCTTGCTAAGCGCGACGCTGACGGTTAGCTCTTTGGCTTTTTGCAGATCGATGCGCGACGTAATGATGATCGACAAACGCCTCGGCGACGCCTCGAGCTGTGCTCGTGTCGCGGTTGCAGCCGCCGATCACGATCAACAGTAATAGGGGAGCGCCCCAAAGACTCGTCAGATATGTGGCCATGGCAATTCTTACCTAACATGCTCGACGAGCCATGCAAGTGCTGCGGCCATCGCGCGCTGCATGACCGCCGAATCGGACAGCCGGTGATCGGTGTCCTTGAAAATCTCCAAGCGTTTGGTCGCGGTTAGACAAGCAGCGAGCTCGTAGGCTTCTGCCACCGGCACGACGTCATCGGCGTCGCCGTGGAGGATGAGCACCGGACAACCAATCCGGCGCGCGGATTCGACGACATCGAGCTGCTCCAGATCATCGAGCAGCGATGCGTTCAAACGCTGCCCGTGGTAGGTCGTGAAGCCCAGCTCGCGCCACTTTTGGATCTGCGCCGGCGTGAGGATCCGTTTGGGGAAGTTTTCCGGATGGAGCGGCGCGGCAATGGTGACCAGCGCCGCGACTTGCGGTTCTTGAGCGGCGAACATCAGGGCCACTGTGCCGCCCATGCTCGAACCGAGAATCGCGGTTTTTCCCGGGCGGCGGGATTGAACCAAAGCGTAAGCGGCTTTCAGATCATCGACTTCGCCGCTGTAAGTGAGATCTTCGAACTTGCCGCTGGATTCGCCGACGTACGCAAAATCAAAGCGCAACGCCAGAATACCGCGCTCGGCTAGTGCCGTACCGAGATCCACCAGCTTTTCGCTGTTTTTGTTCGACTCCATGCCATGACAGAGCACCACTGACCCGTGTTGAGCATTGTCCTTAGGATGGTGCAAAACCCCGCTCAACCGTGCGCCGCGGCAATTTTGAAAAAACAATTTTTCTTGTGTCAGCATTTCGTTTTATCACGGATACCACAGTCCTACACCGCCTCCTAGCAGCTCTCGACGTGGATTTAGTTCTGTTCATGGTCGTGTTATCCTTTGCCAGAAGTGGCCGTGATTATGGAAGATCTGATTCAGCAATACGCCGAGCATCTCCGCTCCGAGCGCAACGTCTCACCGCATACGCTGCGGAACTATGTTAGTGATCTCAAGCAATTGCGGCAATTTCTAGATGATCGCAAACTTTGTTGTAATGCTGCCGATGAAGTAGATTTTACTAAAGTCGATATTCATGTCGTGCGCGCTTTTTTGGCATCGCTCACACGCGACCGGAAGAAGAGCTCCATCGGCCGCAAGCTTGCCGTTCTGAAAGGCTTCTTCCGTTACCTGGTCGCCACCAAACGCGTCGAAAAGGATCCGCTACTGCTGATCCAGTCACCCAAGCAGGAAAAGCCGCTGCCTAATTTTCTCTCGGTGGACGATACCTTTCACCTGCTCGATGGGATCAAGGTCATAAACGGCCTCGACGTGCGCGATCGCGCGGCGTTGGAAGTTTTCTATTCCTGCGGCGTGCGCGTGAGCGAGTTGGTCGGTCTCAATTGGGTGGACGTCGATTTTCAACTGGGCATCATTCGCGTCGTGGGCAAAGGTTCCAAAGAACGCATCGTCCCCATCGGAGAAGTGGCGCTCGGCGCGCTGACAGACTATGCCGCCGAGCAGCGCAAAAAATGGCGTTGCAGCTGCAGGGGCGAAACGGCGGTATTTCTCAACAACCGCGGCGAGCGTATCACCACGCGGAGCGTCGCGCGCATCGTTGAGAAGCATTTGAAGCTCGCCGGTATTCCGCTGAAGATGGGACCGCACGGCCTGCGCCATAGTTTTGCGACGCATCTGCTCAACAGCGGTGCCGACCTGCGGGTGATTCAAGAACTGTTGGGTCATGCGAGTCTGTCGACCACTCAACGTTATACTCATTTAAATCTGGATCAGCTGACCGCGGTCTACGACAAAGCGCATCCAAGAGCGTAAGAAGGCGTGAGGCTTGAGGCACAGAGGCATGAGTAAGGTCGGAGAAAGTACGCTCGGGAGGTTTCTTACTCTTGCCTCAAGCCTCACGCCTCACGCCTAAGGATTCATACATGTTTCAAGGTACGACGATATTAGCAATTCGGCACCAGGGAAAAGTCGTGGTGGTCGGCGACGGACAGGTGAGCCTCGGCCAGACCGTGATGAAACGCGGCGCGCGCAAGGTGCGCAAGCTTCATCATGACAAGGTCATTGCCGGCTTCGCCGGCGCCACCGCGGATGCGTTTACACTATTCGAAAAATTCGAGGCCAAGCTCGAACAATTCAACGGAAACTTAAAGCGAGCCGCGGTCGAGCTTGCCAAGGATTGGCGCACCGATCGGGTGCTGCGACGCTTGGAAGCATTGCTCATCGTCGCCGATACCAACGATCTTTTAGTCATCTCCGGCGCGGGCGACGTGGTGGAGCCGGACGACGAAGTGATCGCCATCGGCTCGGGGGGAAATTACGCATTGGCCGCGGCCCGGGTCTTGGTCAAACACACCCAACTCGACGCGCGAACCATCGCCGAAGAGTCAATGCGGGTTGCGGCGAGCATTTGTGTCTACACCAACGAGCAACTCACGTTCGAAGAACTGTCCTGAGGTCCTTGTCGTTCGGCGAAACTAAAATTTCGCCGTACGGCATGACGACGATCGGCGCCGACAGACTTAATCTTCATTAAACAAGCTCCTAGCCGGCTGGTTGAGGATCGTTGAAGGGCCTTCCGGCGCGGCGAAAAGATTGCATTTCCTGAGGAACTTGTTAGGAGTGAACTTTCCCATGAACGATACTCTACTTGCTGTTCCTGCCGACCCAGGCGCAACGCCGACACCGGTCATGACCCCGCGCGAGGTGGTTTCCGAACTCGATCGATACATCGTTGGCCAGAAGGAGGCCAAGCGCGCCGTCGCTATCGCGTTACGCAACCGCTGGCGGCGCCAGTTGGTGCCTGAAGACCTGCGCGAAGAAATCGCGCCGAAGAATATTATCATGATCGGTCCTACCGGGGTCGGTAAGACCGAGATCTCGCGGCGCCTCGCCAAGCTGGCCCAGGCGCCGTTCATCAAAGTCGAAGCCTCCAAATTTACCGAAGTCGGCTATGTCGGTCGCGACGTCGAATCGATCATCCGCGATCTGACGGACCTGGCCGTTAACATGGTGAAGGAAGAAGAAAAGCAAAAAGTTGAAATCAAGGCTCATGAGGTCGCTGAAGAGCGGGTCTTGGATCTGCTCCTGCCGGCAACGGCCCAGTCTGTGGACGGCGAAGCCATCGATCACGACCGACTGCAAGGGACGCGCGACAAGCTCAAGAAAATGCTGCGCGACGGGAAGATGGACGACCGCTTCGTCGATATTGAGATGACGCAGGCGGTGATGCCGATGATCGAGGTGCTGACGCCGCAGGGCATGGAGGGGATGGAATTCAATTTGAAAGAAATGTTTTCCAACCTGATGCCCAAGAAAACCAAGAAAAAGACCGTCAAGATACCCGAGGCGCTGGAGATTTTGACCCAGGAAGAAGCGAGCAAGCTGGTCGATATGGACAAAGTGACCGGCGAAGCGATCCGACGGGTTGAGCACTCCGGCATCGTTTTCCTCGACGAGATCGACAAGATCGCGGGCCGGGAATCGGCCGGCGGTCCCGATGTTTCCCGGCAAGGCGTGCAGCGCGATTTGCTGCCGATCGTCGAAGGTTCCACCGTCAACACCAAATACGGCATGGTCAAAACCGATCACATTCTTTTCATCGCCTCCGGCGCCTTCCATATGGCCAAGCCCTCCGACCTTATCCCCGAGTTTCAAGGTCGTTTCCCGATTCGCGTCGAGCTGAGCTCGTTGACTCAGGAAGACTTCGTGCGCATTTTGACCGAACCCAAGAATGCGCTGATCAAACAGTATGAGGCCTTGCTCGAGACCGAAGGAGTCACATTGCGCTTCGCCGCCGACGCGATCGACGAGATCGCCCGGATCGCTTCCGACGTGAACGAGCGCACCGAGAATATCGGCGCGCGGCGGTTGCACACGATTCTGGAGCGCCTGCTCGACGACGTTTCTTTTGCCGCGCCTGAGATGCGCGGCCAAGAGGTGGCGATCGACGCCAATTACGTCCAGGAGCGGCTCGCGCCCATCTTGAAGAACGAAGACTTGTCGCGCTATATCCTCTGATCTAAGGACCCCGGGGCATGGAAAACTTTATCGGCAAGGCCGAAGTGTTGATGGAAGCATTGCCTTACTTTCAGCGCTTCTACGGCAAGACCTTCGTCATCAAGTACGGCGGCCATGCGATGGAAAACGAAGAGCTCAAGGCGAGCTTTGCGCAGGACATCGTGCTGCTCAAGTACGTCGGCATCAATCCGGTGGTGGTGCACGGTGGTGGACCGCAGATCGACACCGTGCTCGACAAGATGGGCATCACCAGCCGCTACGTGCGCGGCATGCGTGTCACCGACCGGGAAACTCTGGATATCGTCGAAATGGTTTTGGTCGGCAAAGTCAACAAGGAAATCGTCACCTTGATCAATCAGCACGGCGGCATGGCCGTAGGTTTGAGCGGCAAGGACGGCGGTCTCATTCTGGCGAAGAAAATGAACGTTACCGTGGCATCCTCCAACGGCGAGGCGCCGGAAATCATCGACATCGGTATGGTCGGCGAGATCATCGGCATCAATCCGCTGGTCATCGAGTCGCTGGACCAGAACAAATTCATCCCGGTAATCGCTCCGGTCGGCGCCGGCAAGCAGGGCGAGACTTACAACATCAATGCAGATCTCGTAGCGGGTGAAGTCGCCGAGGCGTTGCACGCCGAGAAGCTGATTCTCATGACCGATATCGAGGGTGTCAAAGACAAAAAGGGCCAGTTTTTGAGCACCCTCACGGAAAATCAAGCGCGCAAGATGATTCAAGAAGGCATCGTTGGTTCGGGTATGATTCCCAAAGTCGAATGCTGTATCAACGCGCTCAAGGGCGGCGTCGAGAAAACCCATATCATCGACGGGCGGGTCAAACACGCGGTGCTGCTCGAAATCTTTACCAAGGAAGGGGTGGGGACCGAGGTGGTACGGAAGTAATGAAGAATCGTGACATCGCGGCGCTGACCGACAAATACGTCGCGCGCACCTACGCGCGCACGCCGATTGCGCTGGTTAAAGGCAAAGGCGTCAAAGTTTGGGACGCTGACGGCAAGGAGTATCTCGATTTTTTAGCCGGCATCGCAGTCAACAGCCTCGGGCATTGCCATCCGGCGATCGTGCGGGCGATCCGGAGCCAGTCGCAGCGCCTGCTCCATGTTTCCAATCTCTATCACATTCAGCCCCAGGCGGAATTGGCGCGCGAGTTGTGCCGTCACTCCTTCGCCGATCGGGTGTTCTTTTGCAACAGCGGCGCCGAGGCCAACGAAGCGGCAATCAAGCTGGCGCGCCGCTATGGCTTGGAAAAGCTGGGCGGAAAATACGAAGTCATCTCGACGCACAATTCGTTTCATGGCCGGACGCTGGCGACGTTGACCGCCACCGGGCAGGAAAAAGTGCGCGCCGGTTATGATCCGCTGCCGGACGGGTTTCGCCAGGTGCCGTACAACGATCTCGGCGCCGTGGAAGGAGCCATCGACGAGAAAAAGACCGCGGCGATTCTCGTCGAACCGATTCAAGCAGAGGGCGGCGTCATTGTCCCGGACGAAAGCTATTTGCGCGGTCTCAGAGAGATCTGCGATCAGCGCGGCGTGTTATTGATCTTCGATGAAGTGCAAACCGGCATGGGGCGGACCGGGAAACTTTTCGGCTATGAGCACTTCGGTATCCAACCGGATATTATGACGCTGGCAAAAGCCTTGGGCGGGGGTTGCCGCTGGGCGCTATGCTGGCGCGCGAAGAGATCGCGAGCAGCTTCGGGCCGGGCAGCCATGCATCGACCTTCGGCGGCAATCCAGTGTCGTGCAGTGCGGGCTTGGCGGTGATGCACGCGCTTTTGCAGGGGGGCGTGCTCAAGAACTGCGCGCAAATGGGCAAATACTTTGTCAAAGGACTCGAAGCGCTGAAGAAGCGGTTTTCGTTCATCCGCGAAATTCGCGGCAAAGGGCTGATCATCGGCGTCGAACTGGAAATCGAAGGAAGCAAAATTGCCGATGGCTGCATGGAAGCGGGGTTGCTGATGAACTGCACGGCGTACAAAGTGCTGCGTTTCGTGCCGCCGTTGACGATCAAAAAAAACGAAATCGACCGCGGTCTGGCAATCCTGGAGAAAGTTCTCGCCCGCCAATAGACCGGTTCCATAGTTTTCGCAGATGGGTAAAAGAGATTTACTAAACTTCGACGGCCTGAGCCGCCGTGATTTCGCCGCGATATTAGCGCTCGCCGGCGACCTCAAGCGCAAGCAAAAGCGCGGCATCGCGCACCGGCTATTGCCCGGAAAAGGTTTGGCACTGGTTTTCGAGAAGCCCAGCTTGCGGACCCGCGCGACATTCGCGGTCGGTATGACGCAACTGGGAGGAGATGCGATTTATCTTGGTCCCGCGGAAGTCGGATTGGGTACTCGGGAAACACCGGCTGATTGCGCCCGCAACTTGGACAGATGGTTCGATCTGATCACGGTGCGGACTTTCGCGCACAAGATCATCAAGGAGATGGCTGAGTATTCATCGGTGCCGGTGATCAATGCGCTCACGGATGACTTTCATCCTTGCCAGGTATTGGCGGACTGTCAGACGCTGATTGAACACAAGGGGGATCTCGATGGCTTGAAGATCGCGTTTGTCGGCGACGGTAACAACATGGTTCATTCGTGGCTGGAGGCAGCGGTGATCGTGCCATTCTCGTTCGCGTTGGCCTGCCCGAAGGGTTACGAGCCCGATGAAACGATTCTGAAAAGAGCCGTAAGGGCCGGCGCGGATATCACAATAACTCATGCCGTCGAAGAAGCAGTATCGAACGCCGACGCTGTTTACACTGACGTGTGGACCAGCATGGGCAAGGAGAAGGAAACGCAAGCGCGCTTGAATGCGTTCCGCCCTTACCAGGTGAATAGCCGGACGGTGGCGATGGCCAAGAAGGATGCTGTGGTCATGCATTGTCTGCCGGCGCACCGAGGCGAGGAGATCACCCACGAAGTTTTAGAAAGCCCCCAATGCGTCGCCTTCGACCAGGCTGAAAATCGCTTACACGTGCAAAAGGCGATCATGGTTTGGCTCCTCAATGGACCGCAGGAACCAAAGGCTCCAGAATCGAGGGGTTTAAGCAAGCGGAAATCGATGGCGAGAAAGCGTTAGAGGGATCGTACGAAGACGATGAACGTCAAGAAGGTTGTACTGGCATATTCCGGCGGACTGGACACGTCGGTAATTTTGCGCTGGCTGAAAGAGCAGTATGGCTGCGAAGTCATCGCCTTTTGCGCCGACTTGGGTCAGGGCGAAGATCTGCAAGCGGTCAAGCGCAAAGCCATGCAAACCGGCGCGAGCAAAGTGGTGATCGGCGACCTGCGGGAACAATTCGTCAAGGACTATGTCTTTCCGATGTTGCGCGCTAACGCGGTGTACGAGGGATCCTATTTACTCGGCACTTCGATTGCCCGGCCGCTGATCGCCAAAGGCCAGATCGACGTCGCCAGCAGAGAAAAAGCCGACGCGGTTTCCCATGGCGCCACCGGCAAGGGCAATGATCAGGTACGTTTCGAGTTGACCTACTATGCGCTTAAACCGGGGATCAAAGTGATCGCGCCGTGGCGGCTTTGGGATCTCAACTCGCGCTCGACCTTGATCGATTATGCGCGCCGGCATGGCATTCCCGTGCCGGTAACCAAGGCGAAGCCGTATAGCACGGATCGCAATTTGTTCCACATCAGTTACGAAGGCGGCATCCTGGAAGATCCCTGGAAGGAACCGCCGGGGGATATGTTCGTCTGGTGCCGGCCCGTGGAAAAGGCGCCCAACCGGGCCGAGTACATCGAGGTCGATTATAAGCGCGGCGACCCGGTGGCTTTAAACGGCCGCACCTTGTCACCGGCCAACCTGCTGGCGCGCCTCAATGAATCTGGCGCCAAGCACGGCATCGGCCGGGTCGACCTGGTGGAAAACCGTTACGTCGGCATGAAGTCCCGCGGTGTTTACGAAACGCCCGGCGGCACAATCCTCCACGCGGCGCACCGCGGCATCGAATCGATCACCATGGACCGCGAGGTGGTGCATCTACGCGACTCGCTGATGCCGCGCTATGCGGAAATGATCTACTATGGCTATTGGTTTGCGCCGGAGCGCGAGGTTTTGCAGAAAGCGATCGACGCGGCGCAAGTCAACGTCAGTGGCCGGGTGCGGCTGAAACTATACAAGGGCAACGTTACGGTCGCCGGTCGGAAGTCCGACACGTCACTCTACGATCCCGACGTGGCGACCTTCGAGGCGGATCAAGTCTACCAGCAATCCGACGCGGAAGGATTCATTCGCCTCAATGCCTTGAGGCTCCGGCTGCAACGCTTGCGCAAGGCCAAGCGAAGCTGACGGCAATAGGCGGCGCGAAAAATAACACTTAAAAGCGCCTCTCACTTGCAACGACGAGAGGTCTGTTTCGGGCCACGACGCGGGTCAATCAGCGTGAGAACGACGAAGAAAAAACTCTGGGGCGGGCGCTTCGGCGCGAGCACGGCGGATTCGGTGGAAGCGTTTACCGCGTCCATCGCCGTCGACGCGCGCCTTTACCGCCACGATATCATGGGCAGTGTCGCGCACGCCAAGATGCTCGCCAAACAACGCATCATTCCGCGCAGCGACGGGCGTAAGATCGTTCGTGGGTTGGCAAAAATCCAGCGCGAGATCGACGCGGGCAAGTTTGCTTTTTCTCCTGCTGACGAAGACATCCACATGAACATCGAACGGCGCTTGACCGAGATGATTGGTCCTGCGGGTGGCAAATTGCACACGGCGCGAAGCCGTAACGATCAAGTTGCTTTGGACATGCGGCTGTACCTGCGCGATGAAGTGAATGTGGTCATCGAAGGTCTCGGCACCTTGCAGCGCGAGCTGACGCGCGCGGCGAAGAATTATCTCGACGTCATTATGCCCGGCTACACGCACTTGCAGCGCGCCCAACCGGTGCTGCTTTCGCATCATCTACTGGCCTACTACGATATGTTTCAGCGTGATCGGGAACGCTTCAGTGGATGTCTGGAGCGGGTCAACGTGCTCCCTTTGGGATCAGGCGCACTCGCCGGCACGACGTTTCCGATCGATCGCCTCTACGTGGCCAAGCTGTTGGGCTTTCCACAGCATTTCGAAGAATAGCCTCGACGCGGTGAGCGACCGCGATTTTCTGCTGGAGTTCCTAGCTACGTCGGCGATCTTATTCGTCCATTTAAGCCGTCTCGCCGACGAGTTGGTACTGTGGTCGAGCCAGGAGTTCGGCTTCATTGAATTGCCCGACGGTTACTGCACCGGCAGCTCGATGATGCCGCAGAAGAAAAATCCCGACGTGCCGGAACTGATTCGCGGCAAGACCGGCCGCGTCTTCGGCCACCTGCAGGCGTTGCTGACGATCATGAAAGGACTGCCGCTCGCCTATAATCGCGACATGCAGGAGGACAAGGTTCCGCTCTTCGACACCGCCGACACGGTCAAGGCCAGCGTGAAAATTATGGGCGAGATCATCGCGGGGATGAAAGTTAAGCGCGAGCGCATGCGCGCCGCCGCCCAGGATGGTTTCATGAACGCCACCGATCTAGCGGACTATTTAGCCGAGCGCGGCATCCCGTTTCGCGCCGCCCATGAGGTTGCCGGGCGGGTGGTACAATATTGCTTGACTCGCGGCAAACGCATAGAAGAGTTGACGTTGGCGGAACTCAAAGAATTTTCCAGCAAGATCGAGAAGAGTGTTTACAAATATCTTTCAGCCGATGCGGTGGTCGACCGGCGGCGCGCCGTGGGCGGCACGGCGCGCGCCAACGTAGCGCGCCGTTTAAAGGAGTTGAGGGCTTAGATGAAGCGATTATTCTCGGCGGTGATCGTGGTGTTGATCTTTGGCTCTTCCTGCGGCAAAAAAGGCGATCCGCGCGCGCCCGAGTTGGTGGCGCCGAAAACGATTACGAATCTGACGGCCCGTCCCGGGCCGGGCAGTGTGATCCTCACGTGGAGCCGACCGAACGAGTATGTCGACGGCAAGGAATTGAAAGACTTGTCGAGCTTCGTCATCTTTCGCAAAGAAGTCTCGCAGAGCTGCCCGGATTGTCCGGTGCCGTACCGCCAGCTGACCACGGTCTATGTCGAGGACCGGGAGAAGTTCGCCAAGCAGAAACAATATCGCTTCGACGATCAGGAAGTTCGGCCGAACTCAATCTACCGTTATCGCGTCTCATCCCAGCTGCTGGACGGCTCGTTGAGCGCGCCGTCCAATGAAGTGGAAATCGCCCGAGGTAACTGATGAATCATTTTGAATATCGCAACGGTGAAATGTTCGCGGAACAGGTCCCGCTCAAACGGATTGCCCAAGAAGTCGGCACACCGGCGTATGTTTATAGTCTGGCGACGCTCAAACGTCATTACAAGGTTTTCGATCAGGCCTTCGCCAAGGCGCGGCATATTGTGTGTTTTTCCGTGAAAGCGAACTCCAATCTCGCGCTGCTCCGCGCCTTCGCCAAGGAGGGCAGCGGTTTTGACATCGTTTCGGGCGGCGAACTTTTTCGCGCCCTCAAAGTGGGCGCCGATCCGAAGAAGATTGTTTTTTCCGGCGTCGGCAAGAAAAAGGAAGAAATTGAATACGCGCTCAAGTCGGGGATTTTGATGTTCAACGTCGAGTCCGAGCACGAACTATCCGTGCTGAACGAGATCGCCTCCGGCATCGGCAAGAAGGCGCCGATCAGCTTGCGTGTCAATCCCGACGTCGACCCGCAGACTCATCCCTATATTTCCACCGGCATGAAAAAAGCCAAGTTCGGCGTCGACATCAAGAAATCTTTAGAGACCTATAAAAAAGCCCTTTCTCTTCAAAACATCGACGTCGTCGGCGTCGACTGCCATATCGGCTCCCAGCTCACCACCTTGACGCCGTTCGTCGACGCGCTGGCCAAGGTGCGCGAATATTTGGACCGTGTGCTCGCCGGAGAGATGAAAAAAGAAGGGGCACAGATTCGTTATCTCGATCTCGGCGGCGGTCTTGGTATTCAATATCATGACGAGACGCCGCCTCTACCGGAAGAATATGCCAAAGCCATTATCCAAGGACTCGAAGGTTTGGATATCACACTGATCCTTGAGCCCGGGCGGGTGATCGTCGGCAACGCCGGAGTTCTGTTGACCGAAGTTCAATATTTGAAAGAGACCGAGACAAAAAAGTTTGTCATCGTCGACGGCGGCATGAACGATTTGATCCGGCCGGCGCTGTACGGCTCGTATCAGGCGATTCAACCGGTGGTTGAAACCAAAGCCGACACGATCGTCGCCGACGTGGTCGGGCCGATTTGCGAGAGCGGCGACTTTTTCGCGAAGGATCGCGAGATCGCGCGGCCGCAGAGGGGCGATTTACTCGCGGTGATGAGCGCCGGCGCCTATGGGTTCACCATGGCGTCGAACTATAATTCCCATCCCAAACCGCCCGAAGTGTTAGTCGATGGGGATCAATACTATATTGTTCGCAAGCGGGAGAGCTTGGATGATTTGATTAATGGCGAGATGATACCGGCGTCGCTGCAATAATGCGGTTCAAAGGTTCAACGTTCAAAAGTTCAAGGCTATGGAACTGGAATTTACCAAGATGCACGGGGCGGGCAACGATTTTGTCTTCCTCGATTGTCTAAAGAAGAACATCGATAATCTGCAATCGATCGCCAAGAAGCTATGCGACCGGCGCTTCGGTATTGGCGCCGATCAGCTTTTGACGGTGCATCCATCCAAAGTCGCTGATTTCAAGATGGAGATTTACAACGCCGACGGCAGTCAGGTGGAGATGTGCGGCAACGGCATTCGCTGTTTCGCCAAATACGTCTATGACCACGGGATCACGCAGAAACGCGAGCTCGAAGTCGAAACGCTGGCGGGCATTATTCGCCCCAGGATCGTCGGTGATCTGGTCGAAGTCGACATGGGCGAGCCGATTCTCGAAGGACGAAAGATTCCCGTGGATGCCGACGGCGAGATCAAGAATCGTCCATTAATCGTCGATGGCAAGACTTATGAAGTCACGTGCGTCTCCATGGGCAATCCCCATTGCGTGCTTTATTTGGATGACGTCGATTCCCTCGATCTCGAAAAAATCGGCCCGCGCTTCGAGCACCATCCGTTTTTCCCCAAGCGCGTGAACACCGAATTCATCAAGGTCATCAGCCCGAAAGAAGTGAACATGCGGGTCTGGGAGCGCGGCGCGGGCGAGACCTGGGCCTGCGGCACCGGCGCGAGTGCGGTGGGTGTGGCCGGCGTGATGACGGGGCGTACCGAACGCAAAGTCACGACGCATCTCAAGGGCGGCGATCTTTTGATTGAATGGCGCGATAACAATCGCGTGTATATGACGGGTGGGGCGGAAGAAGTGTTTCACGGCACCGTCGTTGTTTAATCGGCATTTACTGGCCAACGCAAGTCAAACGGAGTAGATCGATGCGTCCTATTGAAATGCGCTTCTTCTACTTTGTCTTGTGTATTTTTGAATGGAGCACGATACTCCCGGGGTGTTCGACCGCTCCTCAGGTGTTCACGATTTCATCATCTTCTGATGATGTTGCTCCTCCGCACTACGGTAATAAAGACTATACACAGACTATGGCGGCCATTGCATCCGTGATGTCTCACGGTTTTAAGTTGCCTGTCGTCAATGTATCGGTAACGGTATACCAGTCGCAGGTTTCCTATGAGTTGGGTGTAGTCGCGGAGGCGGTACTGGATCGTGAACGACTGCAACAACGACTTGGATCGGGCGGCAAAGCTACCTCCGGAAGCGGAATTTGTCGATACCGCGCGGCGGTTAGCGGTCAGTTCCGCTGCGGTTGGAAATTATCGGAAAGTACTCGTGAATGATTCGCGTGTAACGAAATACCCTCTGGCATGAATGGGTTAAACTCTTAGCTCACGAATTAACTCACAGCGCAGAAAGAGAGCTGATCGAATGGGCGGCCCAGCAGCGCCGATCAGTGGCTCCGTGAAGGCTTTGCCGAGTGGATTGGATATAGCGTTGCAGATAAATTTGGTGCGGAGAATTTTATAAAGAGCCGCCAACGCATTTTAGATCTCATTGCCACTGCGAGGTCGTATCAAACTTTTCCGCGCTTAAGTCAACTGGCAAGGAACGCCGACTGGATTACCTGGTCGCGGACTCTAGGGCGTGCAGGCACGTACGGGCAGGCATTAATTGCGGTGGACGTTTTAATCGAGCGAGAAAGGAGTTGAAGCGATGGTAGAGTACTTTCGGCTTTTTGGGAAGGTTAATAATCGCGAAAAGAATTTTTCGACCGCTTTCGGTGAGACTCTGGTCAAGTTTCGACGAGAGATTTAACAAGCACCTTGGGGCGCTTATTGGGAAATAGTGAGGCTGGGGCAATTCTTAAAAGGAGCAAATAATGTTTACAGGTTCGATGGTCGCGCTGGTGACGCCGTTCAAGAACGGTCAAATCGATTGGCCGAGCCTTGAGGCGTTGGTCGAGTTTCATTTGCAAAGCGGCACCAATGGTATCGTGCCCTGCGGCACGACCGGCGAGTCGGCGACGCTGAGCCATCAAGAACACGACGATGTCATCAAAGCGGTGATCAAGACGGTCAACAAACGGGTGCCGGTGATTGCCGGCACCGGTTCCAACTCCACCGACGAAGCAGTCCGCCTGACGCGGGAGGCGGAAAAGTCCGGCGCTGACGGCGCGCTGATGATTTCGCCGTATTACAATCGGCCAACCCAAGAAGGCATCTATCAGCACTACAAAAAAGTCGCCTCTGAGGTCGGCATTCCGCTGATCATCTACAATATTCCTGGCCGCACCGGCTCGAAGATCGAACCGGAAACCTTGGCGCGCCTGGCAGAGATTAAGAATATCGCGGGTGTAAAAGAAGCGACCGGTTCGGTCGATCAAGCGATCGACGTGATTCGTTTATGCGGTGACCGGCTGGCGGTTTACTCCGGCGAAGATTCCCTGATTTTTTCGCTTATGGCTTTGGGCGGTAAAGGCGTAATCTCGACGGTCGCCAATGTGGCGCCGAAGGAAACCGCGCAACTGGCGGACGCCTGCCTGAAGGGGAACTGGGAGAAGGGCCGTGAACTTCAGTTCAAGCTTATGCCGCTGATTCGCAGCCTGTTCATCGAAACCAATCCAATCCCGGTGAAAACCGCGCTCTCATTGATGGGTAAGTGCAGCGGCGATCTCCGTCTGCCGCTCACGCCGATGGCCGAAGGCAGTCTCAGCAAACTCAAGCAGGCTATGCGCGATTTCAGTCTTCTTTAAAATTTCATGGCGCTCGGAGTTATCGTCTGTGGCATCGGCGGCCGGATGGGTGGCGCCGTTGTTCGCGCCGCGCAGCAATCAGCGGATGTCAGAATTGCTGCTGCGGTCGATCGGCCCGGCAGCGCGCGTTTGGGCAAAGACGCCGGCGAGATATCCGCCGCAGGTCATCTAGGAGTCGCAGTTACGGACAAGATCGATGCCCTTCTGACGCCCAATACGGTGATTGTCGATTTCACCAATCCGGAAGCCTCATTGGGCTTTCTTCGCAGCGCGGCAAAACAGCGCACACCAATTGTCATTGCCACCACCGGCTTCAATCAGAAGCAGCATGCCGAAATCAAACGATTATCGCGACGGACACCGACGTTGTTATCAGCGAACACCAGCCTAGGCATAAATGTTCTTGTTTCATTGTTGAGCACAGCGGCCAAGATGCTTGGCGACGATTACGACGTTGAAATTATCGAATCACACCATCGATTCAAGAAAGACGCGCCCAGCGGGACTGCGTTAGCTCTTGGGCGCTCCATCGCGGATGCGCTGGGCCGCGATCTCGACAAGGTCGGCATCCATGGCCGCAAAGGCATCGTCGGCGCACGCAGCAAAAAAGAGATCGCCCTGCTCTCTGTCCGCGCCGGCGACATTGTCGGCGAGCACACGGTGATCTTCGGCGGCATCGGCGAACGTCTCGAGTTCATCCATCGTGCTCACAGTCGCGACACCTTCGCCCACGGCGCCCTCCGTGCCGCCCAGTGGCTCGCTAAGCGCAAGCCGGGGCTCTACGGCATGCAGGATGTGCTGGGGCTGTAGCACTGCCTCCATTTCGTAAACTTGTTCAACTAACCTGAGATTCTTCATTTCTGCCAACTGCCAGAAGGAATTAGACTATGCCAAATAATAGTGGCGGCTATTTCCTTGCTGATTTACAATACATCACCCTAGAAAATAGTTTTTTTGAGGGAAACTTAACAAACAAAACCGACATCCTTTGCCGCTCATGCCTAGTCATCGATGATACCTTCATTGCTCGAATATCCAGTCTATTTTTGGCAGCTGTTGATCGGTATTCGTTCTGGCTATGAGGCCAGGTTTGCCGAATTCAGGAGTGAGGATACAAGGAAATATCTCGAGCACGCTCAATCGCCTGAAATCCTCGATCTTGGAAACGGCCGATTGCGCCCCCAATTCACGATTCTCAAACACGGCGGTTACCGCGTGTACGGCCTTGATCTGGCAAATCAGCCGAGAAATTCGACGAAAAATTTCTTATACGTTGTTGCGCGGTATCTCTATAATCGAAGATCATCGATTCAGAGCAGCTCTGGTACGCGTACGTTGGTATGCGGAGATGTCGCGCGACTGCCGTTCAAAAATGAGAGTTTTGATTTGATAACATCTGTCGCTGCGTTCGAGCATTTTCTCGATGTGCCCGCAGTTATCTCAGAAATGGAAAGAGTTCTCCGGCCACGCGGCTTGGCCTGGGTGTTGATTCATTTATTTAGCTGTCCTTCGGGAGGTCACAATATAACTTTCACTCAATTTCCTCTCAGAAAGATGCCCCGCGGCGTCGACGCTTGGGATCATCTTCGACGGCGCAAGCTCCCGTTCACGGTGCCCCTCAATAAGTGGCGTCGCGATCAGTATTTGCGATCATTCGCCGAACGATTCGATATTGTGAAACATTATTGCCCCTTTCGTGAAGGTGCTGAGTTTCTTACACCCGAAATCTTAGCTGAATTGTCCAACTATAGCGCCGATGAACTGACTTGTAATTCTTATATCATCGTTGCTCGCAAGGGTGTTAGGTAGTTGGAGTTGCTCAATTCACCTAGTTTTACAGCCGCACGTCTACAATAATGGGCATCGAGAGAATCTTTAAGATCCGCGAAGCAGGCCCAAAATATAGAGCTTACTATTAAACAAACGGTTGCTGGGAACTCTCCTGATGAATTATCATTAGGCTAACTAACTAACCTTTGTAATGCCAGAAGAATAGTCATGTCGCAGGTCATAAATAACTTCAAATATTCATTCGTAGTACCAATTTATAACGATGGTTATTTGGTCGAGTCATTCTGCGAAGCGATAAATGGCGAAATGAAAAGATTGTTAGACATCTCCGATATCACCAATGATGTTGAGGTTATCTTTGTTAACGATGGCAGCTCTGATGAATCACAGCAACAATTGGAGATAACGGCTACAAGGTATAGTTTTGTAAAAGTCATCGAATTGAGCCGGAACTTCGGGCAACATCTTGCGGTTTCCTGCGGATATCGCTTTGCGGCTGGGCGCTTTGTCGGCATGATGAACGTTGACATGCAAGATCCTCCCGATCAGATACATTTGTTGCTCAAAGAAATCGAATCAGGAAGCTGTGATATCGTGATTGGGCTCCGTAAAGAAAGAAATGATAAATGGACGGAGCGAGTGACCTCGGTCGTGTTCAATCACACCCTTAATTGGCTTACGGGAGCTACAACGCCGACTAATGCTGCCGCGCTTCGAATCATGAATCGGCGAGTTCATAGACGCTTATAATTCTCTTAACGAAAAGACACCCTATATCCCTGGACTCGAGCACTGGCTCGGATTTCGTCATTCTTGGGTATCGATCCGTCATGATCGAAAGATTGGTCGGTAAATCCAGCTACACTTTCAGGAAACGCCTGAGAATGGCAGGCGAATCTATCCTTGGGTTTTCCGATCTACCGCTACGATTTGCGGCATTACTTGGAACAATAATCACGCTTATCGGGTGCCTCCTGACCCTTGGGTTATTAGTGCGGAGGATCGTGTTTGCTAACCTACTAGGGGGCTACACATCAACTATTGCCGTGATCGTGATTCTGGGTGGAACCAATTTATTGTTCATGGGGCTTATCGGTCTGTATCTAGGTCGCGTTCTTCAAGAAGTTCAGGGAAGACCGAGATGTGTCATCAAGTCGTTCGTCAACATTAACTGTAGTCCACGCGACGTGAAAATTGGTTGATGAAGGGGACAAGGGTTCTGCTACACGAGGTAATAGTTATGACGAGGGAAGAATTCTCACAGCAGATTGCGTCAGATGGCTTTGCGATATTACCACACGTCGTTCCATCAGAAATGCTTCAACTCCTCAAAAGAGACCTTGAAGTCGCGATAGCTAAAGAAGCCGAATATCAGAAACGAACGGGTGCAAAGATTGATTCCGGCATGGTCCTGCTGTGTTCGTTATACCCAGGCGAACTGATTCGGGTCTTGGAATTGGATAGCCTCATAGAACCGTTCGAATGGATTCTTGGCGAAGGTTGTATCATTTACGCCTATACGTCGTCCTCAATGCCACCACAAGGAACGAACTATTCCGGACGGATTCATGTGGATTGTCCGAGGTTTATTCCAGGATACATCACGAATTTAGGAGCGACCATTTTGTTGGATGATTTCACTGAGCAGAACGGTGCGACGTGGTATTTGCCAAAATCGCACTTAACCTTGCGAGAGCCGACAGAGGAGGAGTTTTCCCGTGAGGCAAAAAGGCTCGTAGCGAAGGCCGGCACCGTTTTTTTCTTTAACGCGCGACTTTGGCACGCTGGCGGACAGAACGACACTGACCAATGGAGGCATGCGCTGACGATCAATATGTGTCGCTCGTTTATGAAGCAAAGGCTCGATATTCCTCGGGCGATGAGTCACATGGAGTTATCTGGAACACCTCATAGGACCCTTCAGAAGCTTGGATTTTTTTGCGAGGTTCCGGCGAATTACGAAGAATATTATGCACCTCCTCATTTAAGAAAATATCGACAAGTCGTGGAGTGAGCATGGTAGAAAATGACGATTCGCACTATAAAAAAGTAATCAGTGCTAACCAGACACTGCACACGGTTTTAGCTTCCTCTTACAACGAGACGGAACCCCATTTTAGGCCGGAGAACGTTGCTCACGTAGATCGACAATTAAAGAAGATTTCTAACGCGACAAACGCCCGCCGTCTTCTAGACCTCGGCTGTGGAACCGGCTTTATCATCAACATCGCAAAGAAATATGTGAAAGAGATCGACGGCGTTGACGTCACTGAAGCGATGCTTAAACGAGTGGATCGATCGGGGGATGCGGTTATTCGTTTGCACCTCGCCGATACCGGCTCTTTCTCTATAACAGAAGGTTCATATGACGTAGTGACGGCTTATTCTTTTTTGCACCACTTGTACGACATTGAACCGACGCTTCGAAATGCCGCAAAGGCATTGTGTCCCGGTGGTAAATTTTACGCGGACCTTGAGCCAAATTTTTATTTTTGGAGGGCAATCAGCGATCTCAATCCCAACGGAGCAATATGATTCTGTTGTGAAAAGGGAACTCGATTCGGTTGTCGAAAAAGACAGCGAAATTCAAGAGAGGTTTCGCGTCGACAAGGATACTTTTAATCAAGCGGAATACGGCAAGGCTTTTTTAGGTGGATTCGCACATGAAAGGCTCACCGAGCAATTAGTTGCTGCGGGATTTAAGGACGTAGAAATTTTCTATTATTGGTTTTTAGGGCAAGCTGACTTGGTGAACGATTCGCGCCGGCCGCGAGCTGAGCAAGTTGCTATGGCCGAGGTGTTTGCAGAAACGCTAATTAGGGGACTTCCGCTTACGCGCCAATTATTTAAATATATGGGGTTCGTCGCTACTCGGTAGTAAGTGACAAAGCGAATGTAAAGACCTCTTGTTGACCGCGACGCAGCTGAGGCCGCCAGATGTTAAAACTTCGATCGGATGTTGGTATACGCCAAGTTACGACCCGAGCACGCGGAAAGGATGTACCGATGGGTCTGCGATCCTGCGATTGCCATGGCTATCGGCCTTCGCCGTAACCCGACTCTTGAATACACTAAAAAATGGATCCAACGGTCCCTCGATGACCCATTGATCAGCGCTTACGCCTTACTGCTCAACCAATCTCACGTTGGAAATGCCGTGCTAGACAAAATGGATACGTACTTAAAAACATCTCGCCTCTCGGTATACGTCGGAGACCCATCCGTAAGAGGGGCAGGCGTTGGGCTCACTGGAATCTACCACGCCTTGGTCGATGGTTTCAAAAAATATGATCTGCATAAGGTCTGGCTTACGGTTGATGTGAATAACCAAGCGGCTTTGAAGACGTATACAAAGCTTGCTTTTAAAGTCGAAGGAGTTTTGCGTGACGAATTTCTAATTAATGGTCGATCGAAGCGACGCTTACTATATGGGCTTGCTGCGCAACGAATTCGAGCAACTATCGCTCGAGTTGATTGATAATGTCTGAATCATCATTGACAAGTCGGCGTGACATATCGGCGGCGACTTCAAATTTATGAAATGTGTAATTAACCAACCCAACTATATTCCCTGGCGAGGTTACTTCCATCAAATCCGTAAAGCTGATGTTTTCGTTTTTTACGATGATGTTCAGTATGACAAGCACGGCTGGCGTAATCGGAACCGGATTAAGACCGGGAACGGTCCGATTTGGCTAACGATCCCAGTCATAAAGAAAGGCGCGCTGAAGAATCATACTCCAATAAATGAAATTTATATTGATTGGACGCGTAACTGGTCAAGTAAGCACTGGAATACGATTGAGCAGGCCTATGGTAAATCTCCTTTTTTTGAAGTTTATGCATCGACGTTGAAACAAATTTACGAAGAACGGTACGATAAGTTAGCAGATCTCACTGTTCAGCTGACGATTCTGATAGCCGGGGTTTTGGGCATTTCGGGAACTAAGTTTGTTCGTTCCTCGTCCTTGAATGCTGTCGGAACAAAAACTAATCGTCTTTTGGAGATTCTCGGACGGTTAGGAGCAACTCACTATATTAGTGGTCCCGCTGCAAAAAGTTATCTTGACGAGAGGAAATTCACTAACGCGGGAATTTCGATAGAGTACATGGTTTATGATTATCCTGTGTACCCGCAGTTGTATCCACCGTATGACCCACAAGTGTCGATTTTGGATCTACTTTTTATGGTGGGGCCTGACTCGCCGAAATATATTTGGCAAGGCTTGAAATCTGATGGCGAAACCTTGGGAACGAGCCCAACAAATTAGATAGACGAGACATGTTGTGAGCTATCGTATTCCGTTCAATAAGCCTTTCATTGTCGGTAAAGAACTCTACTACATTGCGCAATCCGTCTTGCAGCTTAAAACGAGCGGCGACGGTATGTATACGAAGAACGCTCAAGATCTCATGAAGGCTGCTTTTGGTGCTCGCGAGATATTGCTCACTACATCGTGTACCGCAGCCTTGGATCTTGCCGCAATTTTGGCGGACGTAAAAGTTGGAGATGAAATTATCTTGCCGTCTTTCACGTTTTCTTCTACCGCTAACGCATTTCTTTTGCGAGGTGCTCGTCCAGTGTTTGTTGACTGCCGCAGAGACACGCTGAACATTGACGAGAACCTTATCGAGGCAGCCATCACGCCAAAAACTCGCGCAATCGCAGTCGTCCACTACGCCGGGGTTGGATGTGAAATGGATACTATTTCTAAAATCGCGCAAAAGCATCGATTGATCGTCGTCGAAGACGCCGCTCAAGGCGTCAACGCAAAGTACAAGGGGCGATATCTTGGGACGATAGGCGATATGGGTGCCTATAGCTTTCACGAAACAAAGAATTTTATTTGCGGTGAGGGTGGAGCAATTGTTTTAAATCGGCAGGAACTCGTGGAAAGAGCGGAAATTATCCGTGAAAAGGGCACAAATCGCAGCCGCTTTTTTCGTGGCGAAGTGGATAAATATACCTGGGTAGATATCGGATCTTCGCTACTGCCATCGGATATCTTGGCAGCTTTTTTATACGCCCAGCTGGAAAACATGGACGTAATCACAAGAAAGCGGCAGAAAATTTTTCGGCTTTACGAAGAGCGCCTACGGCCGTTAGAGACGCAGGGTTTGTTTACCCTCCCAATCATTCCGCCTGACTGCGAGTCGAACTATCACATGTTCTATATCGTCCTCAATTCTTTTGATGAAAGAACCAGGCTAATAGAGCATCTTAAGACACAGGGCATTCTGGCATTATTTCACTACGTTCCACTCCACACATCACCGATGGGAACAGCAATGGGTTATCGTGCGGGAATGTTGCCGGTGACGGAAACCGTCAGCGAACGGTTCTTCGTCTGCCGATGTATTACGAAATGCACGAGAGTGAGGTGGAGTTAGTTGTTGACGAGATTTCAAAATTCTTTAGGGTTCCATAATCGATGGTGCGAGACTCGGAGAGTTCCACGATGGCCCAAGGTGCGCAGGGGATCTCCGGCTGTGCATGCGGTTGCGTTGGGTATCCGTGCGGAATCGTCGTCCTGAGTTAATCATTCTTTTAAGCACTTCTCTGGTGTGTGTGTTTCAGTTCTATTAGAGTAAAAACTCATTTATGAATAAGCTGCATAGATGTATGCTCGTGGTTGCTATGCGTACTGATAGTTGTGGCTTTGACGGTTCGCCTCGATCGTGTTCCCCCGGTTTGGTGGGACGAAGGCTGGACTTTATCTGTTGCTCGCAATTGGGTTGACCTTGGACATTATGGTCGGTTATTGAGCGGAGAACCGATACCGAGAGGGCTGGAATTTGCTTTCCCAGTTACCGGTACTGCGCTCTAAGCTTTTGGCTTTTTGGTGTTGGTGTATTTCAGGCCCGATTGGTCGCGGTACTCTTCACCCTATCAGGACTTGCACTTCTCTACGAACTGGCGCGTCGTTTTTATAATCGTTCAATTGGAATCGCGACTCTGGCTGCGGCTGTCTGTTTGGCAAGCAAAGTCGAAATTAATCCACTATACGCGGGTCGCCAGGTGGTGGGTGAAATGCCGGCGCTGTTATTTTTGCTCGCAGGCTATCTCTGCTTCATGTCCGCCGAAAAACGCGTTTGGTTGCTTATGCCGAGCGCTATTTGCTGTTGGTCACTCGCGCTCTTATTAAGAATCCAAGCCCGGCCATTTTTCGTCGCAGCTCTGGTTTTGCCGCTAGTAATGGCGATCTTCCGACGGCAGATGAAAAGCGCAAAATTGTTTGCAGCCGGTTTAGTTGGTTCGGTGACGTCTATCTGTTTTCTGCAATATCTAATGGAGCAAATCTCGCCCTCCGTTTCCGTGTCGGGATTAACCCCCTTGATGGCTTTAATGTTAGTTCCAATAATTCGCCTCTATGTTTTGTCCTTAACATTGGAGTTCGGTGTGCCGACGCTCTTAGGACTGTCCTGGGCGCTTTGGAATTTCTGGAAAAATCGAAACCAGTTTCAGAGCCACTCGGATCAAGTTCGCTTTTCTTTTTTTGTTTTGGCTGGGAGCTGGTTTGGCTGGTACGTTACCCTGTCTATCGGCTGGCCGCGGTATATGTTTCCTGCGGCATTTCTTGGAAGTATTTTTGTTGCGGTGATGCTATCGGATTGGACTAATCAGTTTAACTTGGCGTGGACTATCGAACGAGCAGGGTCGGCATTAAAGACATTTCGGTTTAGCCTAGAGAAACTGGCAGCGCTGGCGAGTGTAATTCTGGTTGTCACATCATTTGCTGCAACCATCAAAGCTATCTACATGGTCCATACAATTTACGCCGATGACCAGATTAAGGACGTGATTCGGTTTCTCAATAATGAGACCGCCCCTGACGCTTTGATTGAGACTTACGAAAGTGAATTATTTTTTTTATTAAATCGCCGCTACCATTACCCGCCCGACCAAATGGCCGTGGAACTCCTGCGGTATCGGATACTTGGCCAAAAATTGCGGATCGACTACGATCCGATGGCAGCCAATCCGGACTATCTGGTTGCCGGATTCCAAAGCAACTATTGGGATCTCTACGACTCTTATTTGAATGCCGGTGATTTTCAATTGATAAAAACGTACCCCAAGTATCGGGTTTACCAGCGGCGCCGGTGAAGAGTTTTGGTAACGGCGGCAATCGGCCGCTGAACTGCGATAGCCGTCAGACAAGCTGACTATCCATTCTCGGTCACGGGAACAGTCCAGAAACGCTAGCGCACTTTTTGTGCTACGGCGACGCAACTGCTGCCCGTCGGTAAACTTTTTTTCTTTTCGATTCGGTGCAATTCGTACGCAAGAGCTTGTTCCAAAACAACCCCCGCGATTCCAGCGCGCTCCGCATGTTCCTGTTTTATTGAAGAAAAGTCGTTGGAACGACGGAACCGAAACCGGCTAGGTATGGTTCGAAAAATAAATACGGCAGGCATGAGCACACAGAAGAAATAGCTGCAATATCTCACCGTAAAGCCGGTCGATTCTAATCTCTGTGTCAGTTTGCGTACCGTATATCGGCGGTAGTGTTGGGCGGAGTCATCATCAATCGACCAGAGGAAGTTATAGGCCGGCACCGTCACGTACAAATAGCCATTTGGCAACAATTGACCGTAAAGACTCTTCAGAAATTGTGAATCAGTTTCGATGTGCTCAAGTACGTCAAACAAGCCGAATGCTGGGATCGTTTGATCTCGGAATTCGCAATCCTCAAGCGTAGACTGAATAACAACGTTTAAACCGCGTGCTTTAGCGTTGCGAGATCCCCGCGCTCCCGGTTCGACAAGGACCGTCTCAATCCCAGCGCGTTGCATCGCTATCGCAACGTATCCGTTGCCACCGCCGACATCGAATACAGCACCGTTTGGAAAAAAAGCTTTCACCAAGCTTGTGATCACATTGTTACGATGGCGGAACCAAAATGAATTATCCTCGATGCCTAGACACAATTCATTCCCATCTTGAGGATAAGAGACGTCCCTTCGGTCATGAGCCACCCATAGACCGTCTCCGCTGTCTTTCAGTTTCATTGTGAGTTTTTGAATATCGATGGCTGGTTACCCTGTGGCAGATTTCAATTGCGAAGAAGTTGTTTAGTATATTCTATTTCGTCTTGCTTTCGTCGGGGTTTAATTATGACGGGTGACTGATGTGACACCACCTTACTTAATCGGATGCTATCAATCATAATCTATTTTGCGACTTCTAGCGATTGATCGCATTTGGGCCAGAGACAATGTCAAGCGCGCGACGATCGAAGACGGTGGTCATGTGATAAAATGTCAGAATCATGTCGATGACTGTAGCAAGAAAAATGAGTCCTTTAAATTTCCCGGTCAGGTTTATCCTTGAACGCATTAACAACAAAAACAAAAAGGGGAAAAAATCAAGGGAAAAACGGTAGCCCATTTGTTCGAAGCCGGTCGATCTAAAAGCTAGATCCAACAACAAGACAGGCAGGATGTTTATTGCAATCAGCTTGTTGGTCAAGTCCCAACGGGGCACTCTCAACAAATAGCCAAGAAAAGGCGATATTAGCAAAATGCTCGTACCGATCCCTCTGAAACTTGGCAATCCGGCCAAAAAAATCCACAGATGGTTTGGGATGTTTGAAAAACTTATGGCGGGACCGGGTGTGTTTCCGGGTACATCCCACAGTGAGTAAGGGATGCCAAATCCGTTCACCTGGAAACTGTAACCCGACTCCAAAGGATTTCCGAACCGCGCGAAATTATAAGCAGCCAACACCCCAGCGATTGCACAAAATGGCAACAGCAGCGTCACGAGCCTGATGACCTTCTTCCGGAATGTGCCGACCCCGAAGCATATGACGAGAACAAAAAAAATAATATTGAGCCCGGTGGGAACACGCGTGGCCATAGCGAGGCCGATAAGCCCACCGATCAACAAGAGTCTAGATTTTCTCTCGTATTCATTGATGGCTAGAAAAAGAAGAATAGCGGATAAGACATGCGTTAAATGGTTGCTAGTCGGGAGTGCTGCGACACCGACAAATGAAGTGCCAAAACAAAATGCAAGCGCAAACCAACAGCCCTCATCGTATGAATAGTGAAATATCCTTGCCAATCGAAAACATTGGAAAAAGACCACAAGGCTGCCGAAGAACGTAACAATTCCTTGATGGAAAATCCCCGCCCATACCAAGGGGATGAAAATCACGGCGGGTAAGGGACTCAACGCTGAATAGTAATGTCCGTCGAACGGAGCTGTGTCAGCCCAATTACCTCCGGGTCTCGGAAGTAAATCGAATTGCCCTGCGAGGAAAGCCTCCGTCAGACTTTTATACTGTCTATCGTCGGCAGTGATAAAATTCAGACAACCGATAAGGGTAAGCAATATCGCAGCATAAATAAATGGCCAGACACGGTGCAACGTTATGATCTCTCTTTGTTCCACTCAAAGCACCATTTGTAACTCATCATCCGCAAAATGTTAACTCAAACCGTGCTTGTCGAGCCACCGGTCGAATTCAGACTACATGCGTGCAGTAGAGCATCTCCCGCCAGTAACTTTATGTTAAAAACACGAAAATACTCGAACCGCTCAGCTATGGGTTGTCCAAGTTCGAACTTACGTTACATTGATCGCATGCTTCAAAAGGTAACTTGGGATTACAAACTTACAAATCTTAGATGATCGGTGCCGCTTGATCATTCAACAAGGATGGGAATATCGGCGGAATCGACAATTGTGCAAACAACCTCCAGGTGGAAGCATGGTTCACGGAATTTGGAGTGAAGGACGGCCCGCTGGAGAAAGGGGCAGAAAACGTTATATTGCGCAACATTGTGTCACAGCATCATATGCTTTGACTCGTACATTTCATCCATTAACGTGTTGAGACTTATCTCTGAATAGGAACTCCTAATGGTAGACATGGAGAAAATCGTGTCGCTGTGTAAGCGGCGCGGCTTTATTTTTCAGTCGAGCGAGATTTACGGCGGCACGGGGTCCTGCTGGGACTACGGGCCGCTCGGCGTGGAGCTGAAGAATAACGTCAAGCGCGCCTGGTGGCGCGACTCGGTGCAGAACCGCGCCGACGGAAGCAAAACAACTTTTTGCGCGATGTTAAACGCCATTGTTCTGATGCCGTTTCCAGGATCGTTGAAGGCATCCGCGCCGCTGGGCTGACTCCGCAAACAACTCCTCTAGCTATCAAAACAGCCGCTCCTGCCGGTCAAGCGAATCGGCGCGCCAGCGATTCAGTCAAGGCTAAGTCCAGGTGATTGATCGCCTCGCTCTTCTCGGCCATGGTCCGGTGATCGTGATCAAAGCCGTCAATTTTGGCCAAAAACGTGTCCGTCTGTTTTTGCATTTTCATCATCCAACCGCCTGATAACAAGTACTTAGCGCAGCGATAGTCCGGCCGGTCGCTTGGCATAGCCGTTGCGTTGAGCATGGAAGTGAGTCGGATGATTACCGTGGATACACAAGCGTGCCTTATACCATTGCCTCTTGCGGTGATCGTTGCGGAGAAGCACCCGCTCGCCAGAGCCGCCCTCGCTGCTCTGTTGAGTTACGACGGCTGCCGAGTGTTTCAGGCGGACAGTCCGAAAGCGGCGATTTCCCTGATCGATAGCGTTAGCAGTGTCGCTGTGCTGCTTGCCGACCTCGACATGCTGGAGTGGCAATCAGTTGTACAGCATGCGGTTCAGAGGACCGACGCTCTGATCATCGCGATGGAAGAGCATCAGCCGATTTCCAAACTCTACGACATGAAACCTTGCGGCATTCGGTTGTGTTTAGAAAAACCGATTAATTATAGCGTTCTACAGACCGCGATCTGGAACCAACTTGGGCTCCGATATGCCCCGAAATTGGCGCTGAACAAGAGATCTGCGGATCAACAGCAGAAAACCGCCATCGCTTTCTAGCCGTTCTTTTCACGCGTTCGCGCCAGCTGTCCAACGCCCGGCCACGAAATCCGAATCTGCCACGCTCTACCGATTACTCTCACTATGGCAGGTTGCTGGCTTAGCTTGTCTATCCTAGAATTCTTACAGCGCAGCGCACGCTTGCTGTCTTTCCCGAGTGGCGCTCCGCCAAGTCTCACGCCGTACTTTTTTTCCTATCGTCCCGTCCCAGTCTGACCGCGCCGATTTTTTCGACCTAGCCATTTTTGATCAGCTGGCTGCTCAAGAAAGTTGACGGCCTCGTACAACTTTGGCCGGCGGATCTCTTCTTTACTGCTCGACCGCGTCAACGAGCTTTTTGTTCTTTCCTCGGTACCATGACGAGATCAAAGCTCTTTTTTCGGCGCGGCAGCTATCATTAAATATTTCATACCCCGGAATCCGGAAACGTGGAAGTTCCCTCCGAGACCCTGCCTGAACATTGGGAGTTTGTTGTTCGATAGTGGTATTGATAGAACCTTAAAGTTAACTCAGAAACGTAACGCAGGGAGGCACTAGCATGAATCAGAATGCTAAACGTAATTTGCAACGGCGCAAGCGGCAAGCAACGCGGGCTGCTAAACGCGAGTATTTTAGGAAAAAGAAGGAAGCCAGCAATGTGTCAGCTGCTGGGAAGGATAAAACTACGGGTACGGGGTCACCTGTTGTCGCTAGCTGACTTTTAGTTCGCGGGCTTTGACACAATAAATATTACAATCCCGAATCTAACTGCTACGGTGCAAAAGCCAACCTCTGGGCCTTGACGGTCGGGTCCCCGTTGGAGCTGGGCCCCGCCTTGCTTTCTTAACGACCACCTAGCCTTCAGCCGCTCCGCGTTCATAAATGTTCGGCGGGATGTGAATGCGTTGCCGATCGGGAAGCGCATGAAAAGATAGGCTTTCATGAGGGTTGGGGCCAGTGCGCCGATCAACTCGCTGCGTTGGTCGGGAAACTCTAACCTGGGCGATCGATGGCATGCCTTTACTCATTCAACGGATTACAAGGAGAAACATCGTGCAAAAGGTTACCCCGTGCTTATGGTTCGACCACAACGCCGAGGAGGCGGTGAACCATGATCTGAGCATCTTCAAGAACTCCAAAATTGTCGGCGTGGCGCGTTACGGCAAAGCCGGACAAGAAATCCACGGCAGACCGGCGGGGTCCGTCATGACGATCGCATTTGAACTTGATGGACAACCGTATACCGCACTTACGGCGGGCCGTATTTCAAATTCACCGAGGCGATCTGCGTTTCAAGTCAATTCAAAACGGTAGAGGCTAAACCGGGTTCCGAACGTTCGGGTCGTTCCAATTTTTGACGAACGGGCGGTGGATCGGGCCGGAGGACGGCTTATTTTTTTCTGCCGACCTCGAAATCCGTTCTCGAGACTTTGCTGACCTCCGAGGACTGCAACGTCACCTTGGAGAGGCTCTTTGCGTCTTCAAAGACGACCGCGCCGCTATCCGTAAGATCATAATCGGTGGTGTAATAGGTTCTTCCCGTCGCCTGATCGCTGATGCGGTAGTAAGTTGTGCAGCCGGCTGCGAACAAAAGCAGGAAACAAATCCCGAGATATTTCGTTGTTCCAAATTTCATTGCAGCACCTTCCTTTCACGGTAAGTTCGCCATTTTTGCTCCGTGTTGTCAATGTGATTGATAGCCGTCAAGACTCGTTCAAGCCATTACGGACAGCGAGGCCGTTCAGATGAGAATTTCACTTTTCTGGAATTCCGGAAACGTCGAAAGGATTCGAGTGAGCCTGCTCGCTTAAGCAAAGCAAAAAGCAAAACAGCGCATCGCCAGCAATCGTGCAAATGGACTGGCAAGTCTGAAATGGGGCGACATTGAGACTCCGAAGCACGTTTCGCCGGCCCATGCATAATCGCCTCGGCAGAAAACTGCCGATCATGCTATAACCATTGACCCATGCTAACCATCCGTCGCTCAACCGGGAACGGTCTTGAGATTGTTAGTCGAGATGCCGTTGCTGATATTCTGCCGCGCACCGACGCCAATCTATGGTTTCATTTCGATGCGCCGACCGAGGAGGAGATTCGCTTTCTTCAAGAAAACTTCAAGATCCACCACCTGACTATCGAGGACGTCGTCAATCAAAACCAGCGGCCAAAAATCGAGCCGTTTGACGATTACGTTTACATCGCCATTCATCCTTTGATGCACAGCAAAAAATGGCAGATCGAACCTTCCGAGCTCGATCTGTTGCTGGGCCGCCACTGGATTGTGTCCGTCCATTACGGCCCTCTGCCCGGCCTGATCGAGGATTCCCATATCCATGAGAGACTTGCCAATGCACTCGACCGAGGGACGGACTTTCTTCTCTATACCCTCGTCGATCTGATCGTTGACAGTTATTTTCCCATTCTGGATGAAATTGAAGACGAGATCGATTCTCTTGAAGATCGGCTGCTGGCGCGCGCGCAACCGGCAGACATGAATCGTCTCTTGGCGTTCAAGCGGTCCTTGGTACACGTCCGGCGCGCCGTCGGGCCGCAGCGGGAAGTTCTCAACCAGCTTACGCGCCATGAGTTCCCCTTCATTCGCCCGGAAAATCTGGTTTACTTCCGTGACGTTTATGATCATTTGCTGCGGATCACCGAAGAACTCGACAGCCTTAGGGATATTCTCTCAAGCGCGCTCGAGGTCCATCTCGCTTCCACCTCGAATCAGCTCAACATGACGATGAAGCGGCTCACCGCGTGGGGCACGATATTCGTAGTGATCACCGCCATCGCGGGCATCTATGGCATGAATTTCAAATTTATGCCGGAACTCGAGTGGCGCTACGGTTATTTTGCGGTTATCTCGTTCATGGTCTTGATCTCGCTGGGTTTGTATTTTTACTTCAGAAAAAAGGGCTATTTTTAAGAGTTCTTTAATATCTTCAAAGGACGGGCTTGGCCTTCCCTTTTTCGCACTTTGCGCCCAACCGTTCGTAGGAAAAAGATTCGGTTTGCCAGCCTCAGGCGGCGGCATTTGAAAGCGCCATCTAGAGATGAAGATCCTCAATATGCTGCTGTGCAAGAACGACGGCGATACGGAGGTTGCTGGAGCTGATGTGCGGCGGGAGTTTCACTAAATCCGGGCAAACATGTCGTCGGCGTCCATTCCGGTAGCGTCGGCAATGATGTTCGCGTAGACCGCCAAGGCCGACATCGAAATTATTTCCACAATCTCGGACTGTCCGAGGCCATGTTGGCGTAGCTGCTCATAGTCGGCTTCGAAAAGACTCTGCGGATCTTTGGAACATTTCACCGCAAAAAGAATCATATCGCGCAGCTTTGGGTCGCCAATCGAAGTGACATCGCGCACGAGACTATCGAGGTGCGCGGGATTTACCCCCAACATGCGGCAACACGCAAGATGCGCCGCCGCGCAGTAGTGACAGTTGCGATCTTTCGAAATCGCCGCAAAGATCATTTCCTTGATCCAACGCGAAATCTGCCCGGTGACCAACACGTTGCGCACGAGTTCCCATGTGCCGCGCGCGACTGTTGCAGAATGGCCCTGGGTCATAATGAAATTGGGAGCTGACGGAAAGCGCATTTTCTGGCTGAATTCATCGTAGACGCCATTGACCTCTTGAGAGGCTTCCTTCGGCAACAGTGTGGGGATATGAGGCATGGCTCGTGACAGTATCTATTAAACCTTGACGGCGCAACCAGGACATCTCCATGAAACCAAACATTGAACGACACGATTCAAGTTGAGCCAATATAAGTGACTCTGTCACGCCGAGACAATCTCACGAGCATAGGCGAGCGGATTCTCTCTGAGCGTAGAACAGGTCAAGGAGGCAGCTTATGGGTGCGCTCCTGCCGGTCCGATCGCCGATTTACCGTAGCGAAGATTTGCAATGAATGGTGAAATTCGCTTGACAACTCATCTTCGAAGCCACTAGATTTCCAACCGTCGCGGCAAAATTAATTTTGTCTGTTTGTCGCCGTCGACAGCACGACAAATCAGACGGAGGCTTTCATGAAATCGACGATGATTTCTTTTGCTGCCGTGCTTTTGCTGGGATTTGTTCGCCTCACTCAACGCGGCGGAGAGCAATAAATATCCCACGCCGAGATTTCCCTCCTATGTGAAACCGCCGAAATCGATCGATGACATCATGCCGTATGCGCGCGCGGCGGTGCGTCAAACCGGCGGGCGCACGCCGCTGGGCCTGGTCGAGAAAGGGGCGCTGATCGGGCTCGTCACCGAGGCCGTCGCCGACGATACCGTGATGCAAGCGATCGTGCGCGCTTATAAAGAACGGGGCGTCGAGGCGCGCATCATTCCCGAATACGAGCTGGCCGGCCTCAACCGCGACGAGGTGTTGAACGCCGTCAAAGCGAACAAGTGGTACACGTCCGAGCTTGGTTACATGGAAATTAAACCGTGGATCACCCAGCGCTTTGCCGATCCGGAGGTGCCGAAGAAATGGCTCAAAGAGCGCCGCCCGGACATCTACAAGGCGATGTTCGCGCGCGACGATGAAGTGATCACGCCGGCGCACAAAGAAATCTTCGGCAAGCTGGCGCAAAGAAATATGGGCGCCTTGTTGGAGAAATATTTGGACGCTCATCCGGAAATCAAAGGAGTGTTTTGGCGCCGGGGCGGCCGGCCGAACACCCGCAAGGCGATGGGTAAGCAGGGCGAAAAACTGCTCGGCAATTTTATCTTCGATAACCATTGGGAGCTGATGAACAAGGCGGCGACTTTTCCCGGCGACGTCTGGAAACTCGCCGAAGAGCGCGTCATCGAATCGTTTTCCTGGGTCGATCAAGTGCACGTGACCGATCCCGAGGGCACCAATTTTACTTTTTCTCTGACCGAGAAGGAGGCCGAAGTCTGGGCGGAAGGCGCTTATCAGCAGGGCCATCTTTATCTCTATCCGACGCAAGCGACGCGCGGCTTCCCGTATTCGAAAGTCGATTATCCGGCGTGGAGCAAACACTGGCTGGCGCCGGTGCTGATCAAAGTCAACGGCGTGTTCGCCGGCACCAACAATCATTACGGCGCCTATCCGCGCATCGAAGTCGCCGTGAAAGACGGTGTCGTGAGTGACGTCAAAGGCGGCGGCGTCTACGGCGATCTGTGGCGCGAATTCTTGAAATATCCCAACATCAACGAAGCGCAATATCCGTTTATGCCGCAAAAGGGCTACTGGTGGCTGCACGAAGCGGGCTTGGGAACCAATCCAAAATTCTTCAAGCGCCCGGATGAAAACATGGGCGGCAACAATATTTCCGAGCGCAACAATGCCGGCGTGATTCATTGGGGGTTCGGCTTGAACATGTTGCACGGGCCCAAGGAAGCGATACTGCCGAAGGAATGGAGCGATTTTACCAAGACGGCAAATCTGCCGGATGACCACGGCTGGCATATTCACAATCTGCTGCCGACCTATCGCGTGAAGGTGCGCGGCACCAAGAGCAGCTGGATCACGCTCATCGACAAAGGCGAGTTGGTGGCGTTCAAAAGCCCTGAAGTGCGCGCGTTGGCGTCGCGCTACGGCGACCCGCGCGAGGTCTTGAGCGACGATTGGGCGCCGCACCTGCCCGGCATCAATGCGCCGGGCAAGTACGAGGATTACGCGAAAGATCCGTGGAAAACGATTTCCGGCGTGATCAATCGCATTCAAAACGGCACTTACGAGGGCTTCTATCCGCCGATTAAGGCGAAACCATAACACCTGGTGCGTTCAAGGTTCAAAGGTTCAAAAGTTCAAGGTTGAGAGGAGCCGAGATGATGCGACGGATCTTCGTGTTCGTGATCGTGTTCGCGCTCTCGTCGTTAGTCGCTGGTCAGTTTCTCCGTGCGGCGGAGAGTAAGAAGTATCCGGCGCCGCGATTTCCTTCGTATTTGAAACCGCCGAAATCGATCGACGACATCATGCCTTTCGCGCGCGCGGCGGTGCGCCAGACCGGCGGACGAACGCCGTTGGGATTGGTGGAAAAAGGCCGGCAGGCGCTGATCGTCACCGAAGTCGGCGCCGATCCGCTGGTGATGCAGGCGATCAAGCGCGCCTACGAAGAACGCGGCGTCAAGACTTCCATCGTCGGCGAGCACGAGCTGTTGGGCGTCAACAAAGACGAGGCGCTGAAGGCGATTCAAAGCCATGCGCTGGTTTACTTCCGAGCAGGGTTACATGGAAGTGCGCCGCTGGATGGACGATCTGTTCGTCGATCCGGAGGTGCCGAAAAAGTGGCTCAAAGAACGCCGCCCCGATCTCTACAACGCGGTTTACACCAAGGGCGACGAGGTGCCGCAGAAGCAGCGCGAGCTGGCCAAACAGTTCGGCGGCGCCGAACGTCGCCGAGCGATGATCAAATATTTGGATCAGCATGCCGACATCAAAGCGGTCTTTTGGCGCCGCGGCGGCCGGCCGCGCACGGCGCGCCTGCTCAAGCAGCACAGCGCGAAATTTTACGGCAACTATATTTTCGACAACCGCTACGAGCTGATGAACAAAGCCTCGACGTTTCCCGGCGACGTTTGGCGGCTCGCCGAAGAACGCGTGCTCGAGTCGCTCGCTTGGCTCGATCGGGTCGAAGCTTCCGATCCCGAAGGCACGAACATGTCCTTCGAGTTGACTGAAGAGGAAGCCAAGACTTGGGCCTCGGGAGCGTACAATCAGGGCCATTTGTTCATGTCGCCGTATCAGGCCACGGGACGTTTCCCTTATTCCGTCGTCGACTATCCGGCGATTCAAAAGAAATGGAACGCGCCGCTGCAAACCAAAGTTAACGGGGTTTTCGCCGGCACCGGCAATCACACCGGCTCCTATCCGCGCATCGAAGTGCACGTCAAAGACGGCTACGTTACGGAGATCAAAGGCGGCGGGCTTTACGGCGAGCTGTGGCGCGAGTTTTATAAATATCCCAAGATCAACGAGGCGACTTATCCGTACCAAGAAAAGCCCGGCTACTGGTGGTTCTACGAAGCGGGCCTCGGCACCAATCCAAAATTTTTCAAACGGCCCGACGAAAATATGGAAGGCAATAACACTTCTGAGCGCAATAATGCCGGCGTGATCCATTGGGGTTTCGGCGGCAGCGTGGTGCACGATCCCGACAAGCCGGAAGAATCAAAAGCCTGGATCGATTTCCCCAAACAAAACGGCCTGCCGAAGGATCACTGGTGGCACATTCACAACATGCTGGTGACTTATCGAGGGCGGGTGCGCGGCACGAAGAATAGCTGGATCACGATCATCGACAAAGGTGAGGTCGCGGCTTACAGGAGCCCGGAGATTCGCGCCCTGGCATCGCGCTACGGCGAGCCGAGCGAGGTGCTCGCCGAAGATTGGGTTCCGCATATCCCCGGCATCACCGCGCCGGGCAAGTACGAAGAATACGCCAAGGATCCGTGGAAGACTTTTACCGAAGTGATGAAGAAGGTCAATGCGGGGACGTACGAGTATTTCTATCCGAAAAAGAAATAGCTGCGCGTTCAAGGTTCAATGTTCAAAGGTTCAAAAGTTCATATGAGGAATCATCATGAAGACCGCGCGAATTGTCTGGATAACGCTTACGCTGCTGTTAACGCTGATCGGTTTGAGCGACGCGCAGGAGAAAGGCAAATATCCCGCGCCGCGCTTTCCCTCCTACGTGAGGCCGCCGAAATCCATCGAAGATGTGATGCCTTTTGCGCGGGCGGCGGTGCGCCAGACCGGCGGCAGAACCCCACTTGGATTGGTCGAGAAAGGTCAGACCGTCGCGATCTTCACCGAGCCGACGGCTGAAGATATGATCCTGCAAGCGATCAAGCGCGCCTATGAAGAGCGCGGCGTGAAAATGCAGATCGTTCCCGAACATCAGCTCCTCGGCGTGAGCAAGGAAGAAGCGATGAAGGCGGTGAAGGCCAACCGCTGGTTCACGTCGGAGCAAGGGTTACATGGAAATGCGCGCCTGGATTTTGCAGCGTTTCGGCGACGCCGAAGTTCCCAAGAAGTGGCTGAAGGAGCGCCGGCCGGATCTTTACAAGGCGGTATTTCAGCGCGAGGACGATAGCTCGCAGGAACTCATCGATTTAGGGCGGCGCTTCGGCGGCAAAAGCGTCGCCGATGCGATCGTCAAATATCTCGATCAGCATAAAGAAGTGAACGCGATTTTCTGGCGGCGCGGCGGCCGCACCGTGACGCGTAAGTCGATCGAGCCCCATGGCAACAAATTTTTCGGTAATTTTATTTTCGATAATCGCTACGAGCTGATGAACAAAGCCGCCACTTTTCCTGGCGACATCTGGCGCTTGGCGGAAGAACGCGTCGTCGAGCCGCTGTCTTGGACAGATCGCGTCGAAGTGAATGACCCCGAAGGAACGAATTTTTCGTTCGAGCTCGAGGAGAAGCAGGCGCAAGCGTGGGCGGAAGGCGCCTATCAGCAGGGGCACCTGTTCATGTTCCCCCACCAGGCGACGGGCCGTTTCCCATACTCTTCGGTCGACTATCCAGCATTCACGAAAAAATATAACCCGCGTTTTCTGGTCAAAGTGAACGGCGTCTTCGCCGGCACCAGCAATCACACCGGCTCCTATCCGCGCATCGAAGTGCACGTAAAGGACGGCTACGTAAGGGAAGTCAAAGGCGGCGGCACGTACGGCGAGCTGTGGCGCGAGTTTCTCAAATATCCCAAGATCAACGAGCTGACTTATCCGTTCCACGACCAGCCCGGTTACTGGTGGATCTATGAAGCGGGCATGGGCACCAATCCGAAATTCTTTAGGCGGCCGGACGAGAATATGGAAGGAACCAATGGTTCCGAACGCAACAACGCCGGTGTGATTCATTGGGGTTTCGGACTTCGTCTCGATCACGGACCGGACAAAGCGACGGAATCCAAGGAATGGATGGATTTCGCCAAGCAAAATGCTTTGCCCAACGATCACTGGTGGCATATTCACAATACGCTGCCGACTTATCGGGTGCGCGTACGCGGCACCAAAAACAGCTGGATGACTTTGATCGACAAAGGCGAAGTCAACGCGCTGAAGAGCCCGGAAATTCGCGCGCTGGCGTCGCGCTATGGCAATCCCGACGAAGTTCTGAGCGATGACTGGGCGCCGTACTTGCCCGGCATCAATGCGCCGGGAAAATATCAGGACTATGCCAAGGATCCGTGGAAAACCTTCAGCGAAGTGATGCGCAAGATCGACGCCGGCACGTTCGAGTATTTTTATCCGGCGCCGAAAGCCAAACGATAAACTGCAAATTGCCGTGAGAAAGGAAAAGCGATCTTCGGTTTTGCATTGCCGATCGATGGACCGGTCTAAAATCCAAAGCCTAACATCCAAAATTGCAACGTGAACCATCTCCGCGTCCGACTCGCACTGATTCTCGGCAAACGGGCCTTTTTCGCCTTCGGTACTGTCACGCTTCTGGTCGCCGGTTTGCTGGCGGCGATCAATTTGGCGTCGCACTACGCGTTGAAACTTTACATCGAGGATCAACTTTCCCGCCTGTCGTGGGATATCGCGCTTTATCAAACCACCGATTTTTCGATTTCCGCCGAAGTCACGCCGGAGCTCAAGAAAATCGCCGGGATTCAGCGCGTCGAGAGCTTGAGTTTCTTGCGCTCCAAGCCGCCGCCCGAAGCGATCCTCATGGTCGACGGCAAGCCGCTGGCGTCGCCGTGGGTTTCGATCCTGGCGGCGACGGATACCTCGCTCCTGCCACCCGAGGCGCGGCCCTCGCGCGGCCAAAGCCGACGGCGCTTTTCTCGCGCTGGTCGGCCCGGAGCAGCACATGGGCAAGGCGTTCTTGGCTCTCCAGGGAGCGCGACGCTTTACCGTGCGAGTTTATTCCGAGCACAAAAAAACCAGCGCCGGAGTCTTCGACATGCCGCTGCGCGGCATTGTTCGCCTGGAGCGCTCGGAGGTGAACCGCTATTTCATGGACGAGATCGGCTCGATTTCTTTTGTGCCGTATATCGGCGTGATCCTCGTCGTGCCGCATAGCTTCGAGCTGCTCAAGCGCTTCGATGAGTTGTCGCGCGGCGCGCTCGGTGATCAAACCGATATTCACGTGACGGCCGGCGAATATTTGCCGGAAGTTGTCCATCTCGCTCGGATCGATCGTAAAGCCTTGATCTCCGGTTGGGATATCGCCGGGTCGCTGGCAAATTTGGAAAAGCTTCACGCCGAGGTGGAGCAAACAATCCAAATCTATGGGGCCGACGATCTTCGTCGATAACGCGATTTTGGTTCTGCTCAAGCGCATGGCGGAGATTTCCCGCCTGATCGGTCTGGCGACGCTGCTGATCGCGATTCCGCTGCTCGCCATCGCCTGGATGCTGGCGTCGAATCTGTCTTCGCTGTTGATTCTCAACGAGCGGCGCAAGCTCGGCCTCATGCGCCTGCGCGGCGTGCCGGGCAAGCTGCTCGGCCAGAGCCTGTTAATTTCCATCGGCCTCGGCGGGTTGATCGGCGGCGTCATCGGCTTGACCCTCGGCACGCTGATTCCCTTGTACATTTACGAAGGCGGCATGCTGTCCTGGCGAACTCTATCGCGCGTCCAGGGTCCATTGGTGATGTTGCTGTTTTTAGTCGTCGGCTTGGTTTTGGTGCTGCTGATCAGCCGAAAGCTGGTGCGCTATGCGACGACGATCTCGCCGCTGGAGGCGTCGCGCCGCGTCGCCGTGTCGGAAGCGACTCAGGCGCGCACGCGCTTTGGTGTGTTGGAATGGCTCGCGCTGGTGATCGGCGGCTGCAAGATCGTCGCTTGGATCATCGATTTCAATCTGTGCGTCTCATCTGACCTTGACCGAGGAAGACAGCGACGACCTGGACGGTGTTCGTTCAGGTCGTTTCCATGTTCGATCGTGCCCTGGATTTCGTCACCTTGCCGCTGTTCGTCTACGGCTTGGTTGCGTTACTGGTCGCGCAGCGGCGGCTGATCAGCGGCCTGCTCAGCGCCGTTACCTATATTGTCGGCGGCAAATTGCGCACGCTTGTCGCTCCAACATATGTCGCTCAAACCGCATCGGATCTCGAGTTTTCTTTTGATCGTCGGCTTGATGGCGAGCGTCAGCCTGTATCCGAGCATCGCTTCGAAGTCGTTCGAAGACAAAGCGCTGCGCGGCGCGACCGTGCAGGTCGGCAGCGAACTGCATGTCTCGATCAACGCCAGCGATCTAGTCAAGCCGCGAGCAATTGGAGTTGGGACTCGGCGGCCAAATCGAGGCGATCCGCACCGAATTGAAAAAGCGCCTGAGTGAATTCCATCATGCCGATGTTACTGCGGTGGACTATTTGTTCGAAGCGATCCTGCCGGGCTTTTTCTTCCCGGGATACGGCCTCAGCGGCGTGCCGCTGTATTTGATCGACGACCCGCAGCGTTATTTGAAAAACGCCATTTTCGAAGAGAAGCTCGGCGTTACCGGAAAGTTCAGTGACGTCATCGGTGAACTGAAGGGTCGGACCGTGGTCGCCTCGCCGCCGGTGGCGGCGTTTTGGAACTTGAGCGCGGGAGAGCCGGTGTCTACTTGGGCGCCGATTTGAACAAAAAACCGGTGCTGATTCCCGCTAGCGGCATCGTCGGCTTTCTTCCCGGCATGCCGCCGCGCAGCATTTCCGACCGTCAGAGTTATGTCTCGGCGCGCATCGACTATCTGAACTACTTGTCGAGCACCGACGCGTATCTCGCCGGAGCGATGGACAACGAACGAATGGCGAACCTCAAGGTCTTGATTCCGCGTATCCTGTTGCTCGTGCGCGTGAAACCGGGCGGCGAACCCGGCGCCATCGTGAAGTCGCTGACGCAAACGCTCAAGGCGCGGCCGTTGGAAGTGCGCGAGCTTGCGCGCGAGCTCAAAAAAGTCGGTGGCGATATGTTCATCTTTCTGGCGCTGGAGAACATGCGCATCTATCTGATCGGCGGCATGCTGCTGGCGCTGATCGCGATTCTCGCGATCGCGCTGACCAACTATTTCGAAGACCGGCGAACCTTGGGACTGCTCAGCGTGCGCGGCGTCTCGCCGATATTACTCTTTCGCTTTTTCGCGTCGAGCTTGCTCGCGCCGGCCCTGCTCGGTCTGGTCGTCGGCTTGCTCGTTGCGCGGGCGGCGGGGTTCGGCTTGACCAATCTGATTTGGAGCCTGCGCGAGCTCAAGTCGGTCGTTCATTTACTGCCGACGCATCTGGTGATTTCCGACTGGACGGTCTGGATCAGCCTCGGGCTGTTGGCTGTCGTGGTCTCGATCGCGTTGCTCTTCAGTCTTTGGGTGTTTCGCCGTTCCGCGCGCACGAGCATGATGGAGGGCTAGAGGAATGAAGTATGGAGTAATGGAATGATCGAGGATTGACGAAACGCAATCTCCATACTCCAACACTCCATCACTCCAACCAGTCTGATTCGGAGGATATCGATGAGCGACAACGGATTTTTCAAGAATCGCGGCGTGAATGTGAAAGTTGCCAAGCTGACCAAGTCGTATGAGACTTCGGCCGAGCAGGTGCGGGCGTTGAAGGGCGTCGACTGGGAAATCGGTCCGGGAGAAGCTGTGGCGCTGATGGGACCCTCGGGTTGCGGCAAGACGACGCTGCTCAATATTCTCGGCGGGGTCGATCATGCCACCGGCGGCGACATTCTGGTGGGCGATCAGAAACTATCCGCGCTCGCCGAGCGCGAGTTGGAAAAATACCGGCTTGCACAGAGTGGGATTCGTCTTTCAGTTTTTCAATTTGATTCCGACCTTGACGGCGACGCAAAATCTCGATCTTCCCATGGTGATCGCGGGCGTCGATGGCGGCGAGCGCAAACGGCGCATCGCAGGATTGCTCGAGATGGTGGGGCTCGGCGCCAAAGGAGGCAAACGGCCCGAGGAGTTGAGCGGCGGCGAGCAACAGCGGGTCGCCGTGGCGCTGGCGTTGGCCAACGATCCATCGCTGATTCTCGCCGACGAGCCGACCGGAAATCTCGATAGCGGCAACACCGAGACGATCACGTCGCTGTTTCTCTCTTTGGCCGAGAAATACGGCAAGACGGTGATTATGGCGAGCCACGATCCCAAAGCCGTGGAGCACTTTAAGAAAGTTTATAACATGCGCGATGGGAATTTTGTCTGACGGATTCCCGGCTTACTCTTCGCGGTTAATAGCTTGATGCCAGGTTAGCAACGCTACGGACGATGAGGCGGTTCGGCCCAGTGGAACCGCTAGCCGGCTATTTGCATCACGTTTTCTCCATCACTCTTAACTTTCGGATTGCCTCCCCTGCGCACGCCGTCGTGGAACTCCGGGAGGAATCCTTGCAGTGAGAAGAGCGACCGTCAGCGATGTGTCTAGAAGTGGCACTTCGGTTGCGTTATTTTATAGCAATACAGTTACGAAGTTCGGCGCAGGAAGGAGTAGACACAATGGCGGAGAATATTTTCACGCTCATGAGTGGCGACACTTCGATGGCGCAGCAATATTTGAGTACGTATCACCGGAGTGAGCACCTCGAACCGGAAAGGGCGCTGCTCGCGGCGATTCTGGAAGACGCAATCCATGAGTGTCGTAAATATCGGCGCGCTCGCGAACCAGAGGGCAAAGAGCGATTCCACGCAGCTGAACGGTGGATCCTGGACGATAGCGACAATTGGATTTTCGCATTCAGGAATGTCTGCGAGCTTTTGGGTCTCGATCCCGCATATGTACGCCGCGGTCTGCGCGAATCCATCGGCAAGTCTAGGGATGAAGAGAAGCCGGCCAGCCGCCACGGCAGGCGGAAGCGCGCGGCGTGATCAGCGCATCTTGAGCGACGGCGAAAGCAGAGCCAGGCCGTTCGTGATTCATTGCCGCGGGGCGGTGTCAGCGGCGAGTAGAGCAGGAGCGGCACGCCGACCTGGCGCACGCAGGCCGCGGCGACGCTGCCGAGCGCGACCTGCGCTATCCCGCCACGCCCATGTCGTTATCGCCAACATATGTTTCGGACGCGCCGCTGAGATAGCGACAGATCGCGTCGGCGGGCTCGCCGTGCAGCACTTCCCATTGGACATCGATGTCGTGCGCCTCTTTGATATCAGCCGTCTTGCAATACAGATAGGACGATTCGAAGAGCGGCGCTAAGTTTGGCTGAATCGTAATGCCTGAATCAACAGCAGTCGCGCCGACCTCTATTTGCTGTAGATCGTTACCTCATCCAGCAAGGTGGGAAATCATGGAGTTTCGATAAGGATCCGCAAAGCACCGGCCATCCGACATGGTGCGATGTGAAATCGCAAGGGTCATATTCTATTGAGTCTGCCGCTAAGGAGTGAAGATTGCTTAGGCAAAAAAGCTTCACGTATCGCGATGCCGACTTCGCCGGCGCCGAGGGTTTGAGCCTGAGCGCGCTGATGTTTTTTCATCGAATCAGCCAATTGCTCACGAACCTGTAAGAGCCGCCGTGCCGAGCCCCAATCGCTCCAGAAGACGTGCAACACGGGCAGGATTGCGATCCTCTCGGGTTTGCTGGCCGCAACGATTTCAAGAAATCCTTTGGAAAAATTCACGGGCTTCAGATTGCGATAGACTTCCTGAGTTGTTTTTGCTTCATCGGGGGTGCCGATGGCGTCATAGATGCGACCGAATCGTCGATACGTTGCCGAACAAAAACGCCGTAGAAGTTTCAGCACCGTCCCAACATGGAATACCATGGTCATGGTATTCCACAGCCCGCCGCCGTCGACCAGCTGTTGGGCGGTTGCCACATCGGGTTTCTCGACAAATCTCGCGGCGCTGCGCAGGCCCCAGGCATTGCGGGGGCCATGCTCCTCGCGGGGAACGATGTAACCGTACTCCACTTCGGGATATTGCGCTTCCATGGCGAGCAGGACGATGCGGGACGGGTCGTGGGTCACTGCTTGAGCGGCAAGCGCGACGTGTTCCATGAAGCGGTCTTCTTCCAGAATAAAATGATCCGATGGAAATACCGCGACGATCGCGTCGGGGGCATGCTTGTGGAGATGCATCAGCGGCAGCAAGATCCCCGGACAAGTGTCTTTGTTGTCGGGCTGAACGATGATCGTGCGCGCCGGTCGGCTCGAAAGCTGGCGCTGGACTTCGCTATGGTCCAGATGATGACGTCCGACGATGGTTAGAATGCGTTCGGCTGGGATCAGTTTTTCGGTGCGTCGGAAAGTATGTTCGAGCATCGAGTGTTTACCGGTAAAGTTGACATACTGCTTTGGTAAAAGCTTGCCGGTAACTTCGCGGATATAACCCTCCATTCTTCTGCCGTCTCCCGCTGCCAAGACCAAACCCCAAGGCGCACATTCGACTTGTTCGCGCTGATCTAGCATCGGCATTTGATTCTCCTCCACCCGGCAAAAAATGGTTTTCTGTAAAGCTAGACTGCGGCGATCGATCAGCGGTGTGTACTCGCTGCATTATTCGCCGAGGCATGGGCAAATGCAAGGCCAAAGCAGCCGTGCTTGAATCTAAGGCTTTTTCTTCTTTCTAAGCGGACTGTCGGTTCCTACGTGTACAACAAAAACGTACGAATTGTTCATTTGTGAAAACTACATGCGAATCGGGCGAGAATCGATGATTTTACTGTCAGTGAAGTATGGATAGTTAAAAGTTAACTATACCGATCGGTAATTGACGCATTGCAAATATCCGTTGCCTTACTTTGGTGAGTAGGACAAAGCCGCGGCCAAAGTAAAAAACCAAAATATACCGAGTCGGGTGAATTTAATAAATGCTGATTTGAGCATCCCACCCAGGGTTTCCCTGGTCGGACGCGGGAAACCACAAAGTAAGACGAAGTACAGGGACTGTTGAGTGGCAAGCGCAGGTCGTGGGCGATCAATGGCTGTAAAATTGCCATCTCCTTGTTGGCTTTTTCTGTATCAGATAGGGCGGGCATAGATTATTTCATCTTATCCTTGGTTTAGTGTGGGCGCATCGTGTCGGGCTAGGCCGGAATCGAGCTGCTCAAATTCGTGGAATAGCCGACGCAAGTCGGTCTTTTTAATGCCGATGTTAGTGTCTCTTAGCTGCAACTTGATTCGTTCCCCGCCGTCGAGTGACGCGTAAGCGTAACGACGCCGTGATCGGGAATAAATTTCACGGCATTGGCCGCTCGTCCAGATGTCTGTCAGTAACTCTCTTTGAGGGATTCACCGCCCCGACTTTTTCGTCAATGAGCACTTCCAGAAGCCGGTGACGGCATTCAAAGGCGTGCGCAGCTCGTGGGACATGTTGGCGAGAAACTCGCTTTTCGGCCGATTGGTTTCCTGCATGCGGAGATTCTGTTGCTCCAAGTCTTCGCTCCTGCGACGGATCTTTTCCTGTGCCTTACGCTCGGTGATATTGCAAACCATCAAGATGGCGATCGAGTTATCTCCGGCGTCTCCCCTCGACCCAGTTTATCCGCAGGCGTGTAGGCCGAGAGTTTGCACGACAGCTTGATATTCTTCTGGCTTCCTATTAACTCGATGGTAGAATGGCTCACGGGGTTCGCGACTATCATTTTGTCTTGCCGATCGAAGATTATCGGCTTTTGAAAGAATGCCTCGAGAGGCACTCAACCGGCCACAACGCGCTCGATCGCGCCGTTCCCGAGGGCGATGAAAAACGTGCCTTTACCTGCAGCGAAAATGAACTGCAGAATATTATCCAATCCGTCGGCCACAAGTTTCCACTCGCCAGAGTCCTGGCAACTTTAATTGGGCAGCAGTGGCAGCCCATATCTAATTCCCAGGACAAGAAGCCTAAGAAACCGAAGAGGCGCTAACTTCGCAGGTTACGTGTGCGAGCTGCTGTAGGTTACCCGCCTTGTGTTTTGTCGGTGTGGGATTCCGCCGTGATCAGATCCCCAGCAATCTCGCTGAACTGTTCCAAAGCCGCCTGAAGATTTTCCGTCATCTCGGCGGCGATGATGTTTGGTGCGGGTAAATTCGCGGAGTCTTCGAGGGCGTCCTCTTGAGCCAGAGATGTCGAGGTTTACTAGGTCGGATTTGACGAGGTCATCGTACCCATCCGCCCATCGGCGATTCCTTTCGCAAACTCTGATACCGCATTAACGATTGCGGGGGTATCTGAGCCGCCAAGCGGAGTCAGAGTTTTCCCTTGACGCTGCCGGTTCTCCAAGAAAGGCGGGGGAATCTAGCCGTTTTCGAGACCGATCGGCCACCAAGAATGTGATTGCGCATCTTGCTGCTAAAGATGCGTTGACGAAGGCACGCATTGCCGGCTACTTCGCAGATTCCACCAGCAATGGTGGCGCTGCGCGTACGCGTAGTTCTTTAGGCGGCTTGGGTCGTGGCTTCGGCGAGGTTGCCGATCGATTCGCGGAGCTTTCGACCGGTGCCCCTTAGCACGCGTTGGCGGACGGCGTCCGGCTCCAAGGATAAGTGATTACAAATCCAGATTAGACTGCCAATGGAATCGTCTCGGGAAGAAAACCAGAGCCGGGCGGATCGCGCGAAGGGATCACGGCCACTCAAGTCGGTGAGGGCTTGAAGCAGTACGTAGGCCCACATCTTTCTTTCGGCATCAGTCAACTGTTCCGTTTCTATCATCGCTCGTGCTCCTAACCGGGTTGGAGAATGTTGCGGAATACGCGATGCGAGGTGATCGATGTTCCGCGACATGAATATTGGAAGCAAGTGCGATGCCTATGTCATCTCTAAGCTACCAATGGCTCTATTCTTGTGTCGCGACGCAGAGTTGTCTTGTCTCGATGGTAGTTCGTGAATTCGTCCGCGTGTCTCCAAAGGGGTAATATTGGGCACTGCTTGACAATTTTGTACAAGGAGAGTCGGATTCGACCAGTCGGTTGACCCATGGTGGCGATTTCGTCTGTTGACGGTACGCCACCCCGCTTTCGCAGACCGATCACCATGGTTCACGCAGGTTATTTGACAACGGATTTAGCGCGTGATTGCTAATGTGGGAAACACTCGATCTTATCGAAACTACACGCAGCATAGAGCATGAAGCATCAAAGGCCCCTTGTCGTCACAATTTCCGCGGTACTTTGTCTCTTCTTCGGCGCGGAACTGAGGGCCGATGAGAGCCCGGTAAAACTCGTTCCAGTGCTCAAGATCAATAAGGACTTGGACAAACGCACGGTGATAAAGGCTTCGGCGATCCCGAGTGCAGGCAACGGGCTGTTTGCCGCCGTTGAAATTCAAAAAGGGCAAGTGATTGGAGAGTTGGGCGGCAGGTTGTTGAAGGCCGAGGAATATCCCGGAGGCAATTACTATTTGGCGTCTATTCCCGAATGCGCATGGGACGAAACCCAACCGTACAAATTTCTCGATAGCAAAGATTTCGGCGGCCACGTCAGCCGAATTAATTTTGCCCCAAGCAAGATCAATGGCATCGAAACCCATTTTCAAAACGCCGCGATCCACCAACTCTGCGAGTACCCTTATTTTGTTTTCGTCGCCACTAGCGATATCCAGCCTGGCGCTGAGATCTGGGCGAGTTACGGTCCGCACTATGATTACGATAAATTCATGTACGCGCCGGAGGTGCGGGATTTTTTCTGCACGCTGGCAAAAATCGATTGCGCGGAACATTACGTTTTCGATCCTTGAGATCATCGCTGCATCGTTGTGCGCTGTCGGATCAGGGCATGCCAAAAATTAGGGATGAGTGTAGTGTTGAGACCAAACTGATGGAGGATTGTTCGATGAGTCAAATCGACTGGGCAAAAAAATACGCGGCCATGGATAGACGGGTTACTTTAAAATACCAGCAGTTGCCCAAAGGGGAACAGATCGGTAAGCGTCTCGAAGCAGAAGCGCCCAAAACAAAGAAATCTTGAGTTCGAGCATGGCTGGTTAGTCGTGTCAGAAAGATGCAATTAAGAAAGGAGTAGCGGTGGTCAACCGTCGGGAAGTCTATGAACAGATTGCGGAGCGGTTTGGTTATCTATCTTTGCGCTATTTTTGTGTCGAGCAGTTTTACGATTCTTTCTGCCGGTGGACCGCAGCAGGACGAGCGTATCCTGAAAATCAATAAAGCCTACGACAAACGTACTCTGATCAAAAAATCGACCATCCCCAACGCGGGCAACGGTCTTTTCGCGGCTGTAAAAATCAAAAAGGGGGATGTGATTGGCGAGTTGGGCGGGCGATTGGTAGCGGAAAACGATCGCTCCCTCGATAATCATTACATCGCTTCGATCCCGGAGTGCGCATGGGCAAAAACCCGTCCCTACAAATACTTGGACAGCAAAGAATATGGCGCCCACGTGAGCCGAATCAATTTTGCACCGAGCAAAATCAACGGCATCGAAACGCATTTTCAGAACGCGGCGATCAAGCAAGTCTGCCAGCATCCCTATTTTATTTTTGTCGGGTTGAAAGATATCGAGCCGGGCACCGAGATCTGGGCGAGTTACGGGCCACACTATGAATACGATCCATTCATGAAGGCTCCCGAAGTTCGTGATTTTTTCTGCGGTCTGTTGAAAATCGACTGCCGGGAAAAATACAGCTATTCCCATTAAGATTTCTATCGCCACGACGAAACCCGCGAGTAGCAATGGCAGCGCCGGGTGCTATAATTAGTCGCTCCATGAGGTGAGAAATTCGATGACAATCAGAGCAAAATCCGCGCGTGTTCTTGGAATCATCATTGTTGCATTGGCCTGGGCCGGCTGCTCGACGACCAATCCGATCGTTAGCGAATGGCGCAACCCATCCTATGGGTCGGCTACGTTCAAGCGTGTTCTAATCGGCGGTCTAAGTGGTGAGCCCAGTATACGTCGCAATTTCGAGGATGAGTTTGTTACCCAATTGGGTTCCGCCGGCATCGCAGCCGTGCCCAGCTATGGTTACGTATCCGACGAGGATAAAATTGATGAGGCAAAACTAAAACAGGCAGCGGAGAAAGCTGGCGCGGATGCGGCAATCTTTGCGCGGTCGATCGCGGTGGAACAAAAAACCCAATACGGATCCGGTTACTATCCGGGGCCGTGGTTTGGCGTCTTTGGTTCCCATGTCGGCGCCTCCTGGTCCCTGCCGGGCGGCGCGCCGAGCGTCTATCGCTATAATGAATATACTTCGGAGACCACCCTTTACGATGTGGCTAAGAATGAGATCGTCTGGACCGGCACGGTCAAAACGCAGGAACCGGAGGATGTGAAAGCCGCGATTAAAAACTATGTTCAAGCCGTCATCAAATCGTTGCAGGAAAAGAATCTATTGAGTCTGCGACAATAACGACGCCCGCAAGGGCTCGCACGAGTCAGGTCCGGTAGCCCTAAACGAAAAGTATTAACCAGCCTACGACTGCCCGCGAATCGGCGCCTCAATTAATTTCATTTGGGTTTTTCAAGATGTTATGATAGGGGTACCCGCCATGAGTAACTTAATTAAGAATGAAGACTGAGTGGCGGGATGCGCTGCTGGCGGGCACCCCGGCGGAATCGGTGGTACATAAATTGGTAAAATCCGGCATCGAGTTGAAGGGGTTTATTAACATGCCAAAGCAAGTCGCGATGTTTTGCGATGAGGCCGGCATGGCCGCGATCCTGAGCTCATTGCAGCAGCACTGCCCGCAGGCCGTCTCGGAAATCGAATCTGAAATCCGCCGGCTCCAGAGATCTTCCACCTAATCCAAGCAAAATAGTATTGGGCGTTGCCCGCCGCAAACGTGGCGAATCGCGATCCTGTGCCATCCAAAGTTATGTGGATGACTCTGAGTTTGTGAGGTTTTATCTTGCGATGGGTGCTCTGTTTGCGCCTGCTTGACAAGCGTTCGGCGGATCAGCTAGTGCTAAAAATGTGCTGAGTAGATTTCTCTTCGTACGGCGCCGCAGTGAAGCGCTAACAGGGCTCAATTCTATCTTTTGTAAAGTGAAGATTTAGGAGGTCGGTCAATGAAACCACAGGAATGGCGTCAAAAGTTGGGTGATTGTGTGCGGGATCTCTTTCTGTCTCCCGAAATGGAGCATTTCTATTCGATCCCGATGACGCTCGAGCGGGCGCGAATTTATTTATTGCAGCTGGGGTTGTACGTCCGTCAACGGCGCAATTTCTGGCCGCAAGTGGCGGCGAATTGCAATGAGTTCGAGGTCAAGCAACGCATTATGGAGCATGAGCATGAAGAGTTGGTCGAGGACGAACACTCAAAAGCTGGCCATCTTGACCTGATTTTTCGCCAGGGCAAAGAACTGGGATTAAGCGTCGACGATGTATTGAATGCGCAACCGTTGCCGACGACCAAGGCGGCCATTTACGCGTGGTTCTGGCTGGCGCGCAATCGTCCTTGGCAGGAGGCGATCGCGGCGTCGACCATTGCGGAGTGGACCAACGACGACCGCTTGCTCGGCGATATCGGCGGCGGCAATTGCACGCGCCTCTACAAGATCTGGAAGCGCGATCTGAATTTCAATGACAGCCAGATGCCTAATTTTACCGCGCACAGTAAGGCTGACGTAAAACACTCCGACATGTTCATCGACGTTTTAGAAAAATACGTCCAGCCGGGCCGCGAAGATGACGTTTTGCATACTGCCAAAGAGTCGATGGATTTGCACCGCGCGTATTTCGGCGGCATGGCGCATGCCATGTCTAAAGCGTCTTAGCGGTTGCCGGGGCACGGGATGAAGATCGAGGAACTCGACAGCCAATTGGAAGCCAACCAACTCTCGGGATTTTGGCGCACGCGCGTACCGTCGCACAGCGCCGAGGCGCCTTACTTGTGGAAGTGGAAGCCGCTTCTCGATGGGCTGCTCAAGGCGAGCGAGACTATTGGCATCGAGCAAGCGGAGCGGCGCGCGATCCGGCTTGTCAGCCCGCATCTGCCGCTCAAGTCGACTTCCCATTCTTTGCAAGTGACTTTTTCCATCGTCAACCCCGGTGAGGTGGCGCGCGCACACCGCCACAATATGGCGGCGATCCGCTTTGTCGTGCAAGGGAAGGGCGCTTATACCGCCGTGGCCGGCGAAAAATTTTACATGGAGGAGGGCGATCTCATCCTCACGCCCAATTGGACCTGGCACGACCACCATAATG